>NZ_JACCIU010000001.1 GCF_019303535.1 Lactobacillus sp. Sy-1
TAATTTGCGTGGCAACGTCCTATCCTTGCAGGGGGCGATCCCCCAACTACTTTCGGCGTTCAAAAGCTTAACTACTGTGTTCGACATGGGAACAGGTGTATCCTTTTGGCCATCATCACCACACTATTTAACTGTGAGAACTTCGTTCTCTCAAAACTAGATAATATTTTATTCTTCCCTGAGAACTACCTTACTTGGTTAAGTCCTCGACCAATTAGTACTGGTCCGCTCCATGCATCACTGCACTTCCACTTCCAGCCTATCTACCTGATCATCTTTCAGGGGTCTTACTTCCATAAAGGAATGGGAAATCTCATCTCGAGGTGGGTTTCACACTTAGATGCTTTCAGCGTTTATCTCATCCATACATAGCTACCCAGCGATGCGCCTGGCGGCACAACTGGTACACCAGCGGTATGTCCACTCCGGTCCTCTCGTACTAAGAGCAGCTCCTCTCAAATTTCCTACGCCCGCGACGGATAGGGACCGAACTGTCTCACGACGTTCTGAACCCAGCTCGCGTACCGCTTTAATGGGCGAACAGCCCAACCCTTGGGACCAACTACAGCCCCAGGATGCGATGAGCCGACATCGAGGTGCCAAACCTCCCCGTCGATGTGAACTCTTGGGGGAGATAAGCCTGTTATCCCCAGGGTAGCTTTTATCCGTTGAGCGATGGCCCTTCCATACGGTACCACCGGATCACTAAGCCCGACTTTCGTCCCTGCTCGACCTGTATGTCTCGCAGTCAAGCTCCCTTCTGCCTTTACACTCGTCGAATGATTTCCAACCATTCTGAGGGAACCTTTGGGCGCCTCCGTTACTGTTTAGGAGGCGACCGCCCCAGTCAAACTGCCAACCAGACACTGTCTCCCACCACGATCAGTGGTGCGGGTTAGAGTGTTCATACAGCGAGGGTAGTATCCCACCATTGCCTCCATCGAAACTAGCGTTCCGACTTCTATGGCTCCTACCTATCCTGTACAAGCTATACAAACACCCAATATCAAGTTACAGTAAAGCTCCATGGGGTCTTTCCGTCCTGTCGCGGGTAACCTGCTTCTTCACAGGTATCTCAATTTCACCGAGTCTCTCGTTGAGACAGTGCTCAGATCGTTACGCCTTTCGTGCGGGTCGGAACTTACCCGACAAGGAATTTCGCTACCTTAGGACCGTTATAGTTACGGCCGCCGTTTACTGGGGCTTCGTTTCTGGGCTTCGCCGAAGCTAACTCATCCACTTAACCTTCCAGCACCGGGCAGGCGTCAGCCCCTATACTTCATCTTACGATTTTGCAGAAACCTGTGTTTTTGATAAACAGTCGCCTGAGCTTTTTCACTGCGGCTGCACATAGTGCAGCACCCCTTCTCCCGAAGTTACGGGGTCATTTTGCCGAGTTCCTTAACGAGAGTTCACTCGCTCACCTTAGGATTCTCTCCTCGACTACCTGTGTCGGTTTGCGGTACGGGTAGTTAACTACTAACTAGAAACTTTTCTCGGTAGTGTGACATCAACGACTTCCCTACTAAATTTCGGTCCTCATCACACCTTGTCAACCCGGTATTAAGCATTTGACTCAATACCTGACTTAGTGCTTGAACATCCATATCCAACAGGATGCTACGTTTAGCCTCCTACGTCCTTCCATCGTTCAAACATAGTTAACTAGTACAGGAATCTCAACCTGTTATCCATCGCCTACGCCTCTCGGCCTCGGCTTAGGTCCCGACTAACCCTGGGAGGACGAGCCTTCCCCAGGAAACCTTAGTCATTCGGTGGATCAGATTCTCACTGATCTTTCGCTACTCATACCGGCATTCTCACTTCTAAGCGCTCCACCAGTCCTTACGGTCTGACTTCATCGCCCTTAGAACGCTCTCCTATCACGTAACAAAGTTACGTCCACAATCTCGGTAATATGCTTAGCCCCGGTAAATTTTCGGCGCAGGATCACTCGACTAGTGAGCTATTACGCACTCTTTAAATGGTGGCTGCTTCTGAGCCAACATCCTAGTTGTCTATGCAACTCCACATCCTTTTCCACTCAGCATATATTTAGGGACCTTAATTGGTGGTCTGGGCTGTTCCCCTTTCGACGGTGGATCTTATCACTCATCGTCTGACTCCTGGATATAAATCAATGGCATTCGGAGTTTATCTGAATTTAGTAACCCAAGACGGGCCCCTCACCCAAACAGTGCTCTACCTCCATGATTCTCGACTCCAAGGCTAACCCTAAAGCTATTTCGGAGAGAACCAGCTATCTCCAAGTTCGTTTGGAATTTCACCGCTACCCACACCTCATCCCAGCACTTTTCAACGTACACGGGTTCGGCCCTCCGGTGTGTTTTACCACACTTTCAGCCTGGACATGGGTAGATCACCTGGTTTCGGGTCTATCACAACATACTCAAACGCCCTATTCAGACTCGCTTTCGCTACGGCTCCGACTTCTCATCTTAACCTTGCATGTTATCATAACTCGCCGGTTCATTCTGCAAGAGGCACGCTATCACCCATTAACGGGCTCTAACTGCTTGTAGGCACATGGTTTCAGGAACTATTTCACTCCCCTTCCGGGGTGCTTTTCACCTTTCCCTCACGGTACTGGTTCACTATCGGTCACTAGGGAGTATTTAGCCTTGGGAGATGGTCCTCCCGGATTCCGGCAATGTTTCACGTGTATTGCCGTACTCAGGATCCTGAACTGAGGGAATTAGATTTCGTCTACAGGGCTATCACCTTGTGTCGCAGAACTTCCCAGATCTTTCGACTATCTAATTCTTTGGTAACTCAAATGTTCAGTCCTACAACCCCACTGAGTAAACTCAATGGTTTGGGCTGTTCCCCGTTCGCTCGCCGCTACTGAGGGAATCGAATTTTCTTTCTCTTCCTGTGGGTACTTAGATGTTTCAGTTCCCCACGTCTGCCTTTCAATGAGTATGAATTCGTCATTGAATAATAAACGATAAAGTTTATTGGGTTTCCCCATTCGGAAATCTCCGGATCAAAGCTTACGTACAGCTCCCCGAAGCATATCGGCGTTAGTCCCGTCCTTCATCGGCTCCTAGTACCAAGGCATCCACCATGCGCCCTTAATAACTTAACCTATTACCACGAAGTGGTATTTGGTTAATTGAGTAAATACGAATAAACTAATATAAAAAACTCAAAATAACGCGGTGTTCTCGGTTGAAATTGTATTTAATACAATTCAATAATTTGGAAAAATTAAAATATTATCTAGTTTTCAAAGAACCAAGTTTGAGAGTAGACCTCTCAAAACTAAACAAAACTATGACTGCATAAGGTTCCGAATTATTCCTTAGAAAGGAGGTGATCCAGCCGCAGGTTCTCCTACGGCTACCTTGTTACGACTTCACCCTAATCATCAGTCCTACCTTAGGCGGTTTGCTCCTCAAAAGAGGTTACTACACCGACTTTGGGTATTACTAACTCTCATGGTGTGACGGGCGGTGTGTACAAGACCCGGGAACGTATTCACCGTGGCATGCTGATCCACGATTACTAGTGATTCCAACTTCATGCAGGCGAGTTGCAGCCTGCAATCCGAACTGAGAACGGCTTTAAGAGATTAGCTTAACCTCGCGGTTTTGCGACTCGTTGTACCGTCCATTGTAGCACGTGTGTAGCCCAGGCCATAAGGGGCATGATGATTTGACGTCGTCCCCACCTTCCTCCGGTTTGTCACCGGCAGTCTCACTAGAGTGCCCAACTGAATGCTGGCAACTAATAATAGGGGTTGCGCTCGTTGCGGGACTTAACCCAACATCTCACGACACGAGCTGACGACAACCATGCACCACCTGTCATCCTGTCCCCGAAGGGAACGGCTAATCTCTTAGCTTTGCAGGAGATGTCAAGGCCTGGTAAGGTTCTTCGCGTAGCATCGAATTAAACCACATGCTCCACCACTTGTGCGGGTCCCCGTCAATTCCTTTGAGTTTCAACCTTGCGGTCGTACTCCCCAGGCGGAATGCTTAATGCGTTAGCTGCGGCACTAAAGGGCGGAAACCCTCTAACACCTAGCATTCATCGTTTACGGCATGGACTACCAGGGTATCTAATCCTGTTTGCTACCCATGCTTTCGAGCCTCAGCGTCAGTTACAGACCAGACAGCCGCCTTCGCCACTGGTGTTCTTCCATATATCTACGCATTTCACCGCTACACATGGAGTTCCACTGTCCTCTTCTGCACTCAAGTTTCTCAGTTTCCGATGCACTTCTCCGGTTAAGCCGAAGGCTTTCACATCAGACTTAAAAAACCGCCTGCGCTCGCTTTACGCCCAATAAATCCGGACAACGTTTGCCACCTACGTATTACCGCGGCTGCTGGCACGTAGTTAGCCGTGACTTTCTGGTTAAATACCGTCACGATGTGATCATTTCCTATCACACCCGTTCTTCTTTAACAACAGAGTTTTACGAGCCGAAACCCTTCTTCACTCACGCGGCGTTGCTCCATCAGACTTTCGTCCATTGTGGAAGATTCCCTACTGCTGCCTCCCGTAGGAGTATGGGCCGTGTCTCAGTCCCATTGTGGCCGATTACCCTCTCAGGTCGGCTACGTATCATTGCCTTGGTAGGCCATTACCCCACCAACAAGCTAATACGCCGCAGGTCCATCCTAAAGTGATGCAAACGCATCTTTCAAACAAAAACCATGCGGTTTTTGTTGTTATGCGGTATTAGCACTTGTTTCCAAATGTTATCCCCCGCTTTAGGGCAAGTTACCTACGTGTTACTCACCAGTTCGCCACTCACTTCGATGTTAAGTCAAGTTAATGCAAGCATCAACTATCATTAACGGAAGTTCGTTCGACTTGCATGTATTAGGCACGCCGCCAACGTTCGTCCTGAGCCAGGATCAAACTCTCATCTTAAGATGAAAAGCTCAACGTTAGCTCTTCTTTAAATATTGTTACTTTTAAGCGAATTGACTTCGCATAAGATTTTTGTACTTCATATTAAATATGAAGTTCCTTACACATTTTTGTCATAATTTTGTTCAGTTTTCAAAGATCTACTTGAATGTGTCGCTCGTAACGACAACTATTTAATAATATCAAATCATCAACTGGATGTCAACAACTTTTTAAAATTAAATTTGCTGTTCCAAATTAATAATCAACCATAATGGCTGCTATCAATTTATCAGCATTAACTACTATACATTCATTAAAGATAAAAGTCAACCAAGATAATAAAAAAAGATGGAATTTTTTCAAATCCCATCTTTTGGTAACTAAATTAAAACTATTCTTCTGGTTGTGAATTATCTTCTGGACGCATGGTTGGGAATAAAATAACATCCCGAATTGATTCTGCATCGGTTAATAGCATTACTAACCGATCAATTCCAATTCCAAGCCCACCAGTAGGTGGCATTCCATATGATAAGGCTTCAATAAAGTCTTCATCAATTCCTTGAGCTTCGTCATTACCAGCATCTTTTTCAGCTGCTTGCGCTTCGAAACGTTCTCTTTGATCGATTGGGTCATTAAGTTCAGTAAATGCATTCCCATACTCAGTTCCTGAAATGTAAAGTTCGAACCGATCAGTAAAACGTGGATCTTCTGCATTTTTCTTAGCCAAAGGTGAAATTTCTACTGGATGCCCATAAATAAACGTTGGTTGTTTAATCGTATCTTCAACAAATTTCTCGAAGAACGCATTAATAATGTGGCCAACCTTCCAATATGGTTCGTATTGAACATCATGGTCATCAGCAATCTTACGGGCTTCATCAATGGTCATTTCTTTCCAAAAGTCAACTCCAGTAACTTCCTTAATTGCATCGACCATGTGCTTACGAGCAAAAGGCTTACTAAAGTCAATTTCTTCACCCTCATAGGTAACCTTTCCATCATCAGTAACCGCATTGGCAGCTGCTTTAAAGATTCCCTCAGTTTCATCCATAACATCCTTGAAATCAAAGTATGCAATGTATGATTCCAATTCCGTAAATTCTGGATTATGGTCTTGGTCCATTCCTTCATTTCTAAAGACCCGGCCAATTTCATAAACCCGTTCCATTCCACCTACAATTAACCGCTTCAATGGTAGTTCAAGCGCAATTCTGAGGTATAGATCGATATTCAAAGCATTATGGTGGGTAATAAATGGCCGTGCACTAGCCCCACCAGCTTGATTATGAAGCACTGGCGTTTCCACTTCAGTACAATCCATTTCATTATTCAAATAACTTCTAATTGCAGAAATAATCTTCGTCCGCTTTTGGAAACGATCGAAACTTTCCGGATTAGAAATTAAATCAAGGTAGCGTTGACGATACTTTTGTTCCTTGTTTTGTAGACCATGAAATTTATCTGGTAGTGGCCGCAATGCCTTTGATAAGAAGGTAATGTGCGTAGCCCGAATGGTCAATTCACCCATATCGGTCTTAATGATGTCTCCTTCAACTCCGAGGTGATCACCAATATCAGAACGCTTAAAAATGTGGTAATTTTCTTCTCCCACAACATCTTTCCGAACGTAAATTTGAATTCGGCCAGTTCGATCCATGATGTCCGCAAATCCAACCTTACCCTTACCTCGTTTAGCAACCATTCGTCCAGCAATAATGGCCTTTTTACCTAGATCTTCAATTGCTTCCTTATCCAAATCATTAAACTCAGCATGTAGTTGTTTTGCTAAGTAAGTTCTTTTGAACGCATGACCAAAAGGATCGATTCCTTCTTGGCGAAGCTCATTCATCTTATCAAGACGAACGCGCATTTGATCATTCATTTCTTTTGCCACAATAAAACCTCCGTTTATTTGTTAAAACCATGTGCCAGATTTCAACTTCGATATCAAGCATATTATATCATTTTTTAAAACTACTGGCGATTAACAGCCTAAATTAAGCCATTCTAGCGGTCCGTTTAGCTTGCTTTTCAATGAACTTATCAAAAATCTCGTTCATTTCAGCTTCGGTATTGGCATTATTTAAAGCAGCTCTAGCTCTTGCCGAGTGGGAGATTCCCTTTAGGT
This sequence comes from Lactobacillus sp. Sy-1, assembly GCF_019303535.1. Classification (GTDB taxonomy): domain Bacteria; phylum Bacillota; class Bacilli; order Lactobacillales; family Lactobacillaceae; genus Nicoliella. The sequence goes on from NZ_JACCIU010000001.1 coordinate 7,019, forward strand.
AGTATGCAGCTTGGCCTCTGAATTCACGTGGGGCAACGTTATCACCCTTTAATTCAACGAGCCGGTGAAGATGTTCCTTAGCAGTTAAGATCTTTTCTTCAACGCTAGGTTCAGGAAGTAATTCACCAGTATCAAGATAGTGGGTCGTTTGCTTCAAAATCCATGGATTTCCTTCAACAGCTCTTCCCATCATTACTGCGTCTGCACCCACTTCTTCTAGCATTTGTTTTGCTTCTTGAGGGGTTCTTACGTCACCATTTCCCATGAATGGAATTGAGATATGGTTAGCAACTTCATGTAAAATTTCCCAATTGGAGTGTCCTTGGTACATTTGAGCACGAGTCCGTCCATGCATGGCAAGTGCTGAAATACCAGCTTCTTGTGCAGCTAAGGCATTTTCAACCGCATATAGATGGTCGTTATCCCAACCAGTCCGCATTTTCAGGGTAACTGGTTTTTCAACGGCACTAGTGACCGCCTTAGCCATTTCATAAATCTTGTCTGGGTCTAAGAGCCACTTGGAACCAGCATCAGTTCTAATTACCTTATTAACTGGACAACCCATGTTGATATCAATAATATCGGCATCAGTTTGTTGATCAATAAATTGAGCAGCTTGAACTAACGTTTCCTTACTACCACCAAAAATTTGAATACTCATTGGATGTTCTTCAGGATTAACCCCAATCATCGTCATTGTCTTTTTATTACGGTACATTAACCCCCGGTCTGAAATCATTTCACAGACCACCAGGCCAGCCCCAAACTTCTTACAAATAATTCTAAAGGCAGAGTTTGTAACCCCAGCCATTGGTGCCACAACTACGCGGTTAGGAATTTCAATGTTACCAATTTTCCAACTATCGTTTTTCATAAAATTCTCCTTATTCTTTTGGTTCCTGGTTTGAATCACCATTTTCAGCATCCAATTCAGCCCGCTTTTCACTTACGGCTAAAATGGACTTTAGTTCTTCTTCATCATAATTATAACGAGCTCCACAAAAATGGCAAACTAATTCTGCACCATGGTCTTCATCAATAATCTTTTTAATTTCCGCAGGGTTAACCCGGGACAATGATTTGGCAAACTGCTTCTTAGAACAACTACAAGTAAATTCTACCGGGGTATCAGTTAAAATATCTAAGTTATCTTCACCAAAAATGAGGTTCAAAATATCCAACGGCGTTTGTTCGGATAACAGTAGTTCTGAAACCATTGGAATTTCCTTCAATCGCTTTTCAAGTCGGTCGATTGCTTTATCGTCAGCGTCTGGAAGGGTCTGAATTAAATACCCCCCAGCAACCTTAATGGAGTTATCATCATTCACAAAAACGGAGACCCCAACGGCAGATGGGATTTGTTCTGATTGGGCTAGGTAATAAGTAAAATCATCACCAATCTCACCAGAAGCTAATGGGACACTACTGGAGTAAGGTTCGTCACCACCCATACTTTTCATTACCTGCATAAAACCATTGATTCCAACGGCTTTCCCAACATCAATTTTATGAACTTTATTGAGTGGGAGATGGACGTGTGGATTTTGAACATACCCTTTAACATGGCCCTTCGCATCTGCATCAACCATGATGGTTCCAACTGGACCACCACCATTAATTTGAACGGTCATGGTTTCTTTTCCCTTTAAAACTGAAGCAGAAAGCAACAAGCTTCCTACCAATGTCCGACCCAATGCAGCCGAAGATGCACTCCAAGTATCCTGCCGTTTTTGGGCTTCAGCTACCACACCCGTTGCATCAATCGCATAGGCTCTAAACATTCCATCCTTAGTAATACTTTTAACTAAATGATCTTTTTGCATCGTATTAATTTGTCCTCCCATTAAATATAAATCATTATATATATAAAAAACGTGAGTGCAATGTTTAACCCACGTCTTTTAGTAACATATTAATCTTTATCACCATGGTTTCGGCTGTCGTTTACATCCTGGTCATGGTCGGCATCGTCTTGCTTTACCTGTTTTTCGGCTTCGGATTCAAATGAACGATCCTTTGCTTGTTCCTGCTTAGCTAATTCTTGCTTCGTTTCTTCAAAGGAAGCAGCTTCGCTAGGGTATTCGCTATCTTCAGTTGGCATCTTACCAGTCTTATAAAGACTAATAATTTGCTTTTCGTCAAGCGTTTCATACTTAAGTAATGCTTCTGCAATTACCTTGTGTTGTTCACGATGAGCTTCAATAATCTGCTTGGCAGTTTCGTGTCCTTCGTTTGTAATCCGACGAACTTCAGAATCAATCAAGGCAGCAGTTTCATCAGAGTACCGTGGTTGTGCATAGGCTTCTTGGTTCGGGTTCTCTAATTGAACCATCCCCAATTTAGCACTCATTCCATACTGAGTAACCATTGCCCGTGCAATGTTAGTAGCCTGTTCAAAATCATTAGAAGCTCCGGATGATTGAGAGTTGAAGATGATTTCTTCAGCGGTTCGACCACCCATCAAACCAGCAATTTGTTCCATTGCGTTCTTCTTCGAAAGGAGTTGTTGATCTTCCTTAGGAAGCATAATAGCATAACCACCAGCTCGACCCCGCGGAACAATGGTAACCTTGTGCACTACTCGGGCATCGTTTAATACCAACCCGACGATGGTGTGTCCTGCTTCATGGTAGGCAACCGTCTTTTGTTCTTGTTGGTTTACAACCCGGTCCTTCTTAGCAGGCCCAGCAATTACCCGGTCCTCAGCTTCGTCCAATTCTTCAGGTCCAATTAACTTCTTATCGCGACGCGCAGCTAGTAAAGCAGCTTCGTTCAATAAGTTAGCTAAATCAGCACCAACAAACCCAGGGGTTTGCTTGGCGATTTCATGAAGGTCGATATTATCTGCTAATGGTTTGCCCTTAGCATGCACCTTTAAGATGGCTTCACGACCCTTAACGTCAGGACGACCAACTAATACCTTCCGGTCAAAACGACCCGGTCTAGTTAAGGCGTTATCTAAGACGTCAGCACGGTTAGTAGCAGCAATCACGATTACTCCTTCGTTACCACTAAAACCGTCCATTTCAACCAGTAACTGGTTCAAGGTTTGTTCACGTTCGTCGTGACCACCACCGGTCCCAGAACCACGCTTTCGACCAACGGCATCAATTTCATCAATAAAGATAATCGCAGGTGCTGATTTCTTAGCCTGTTCGAATAAGTCACGAACCCGACTAGCACCAACCCCAACGAACATTTCAACAAAATCAGATCCAGAAATTGAGTAGAAAGGAACGTTAGCTTCCCCAGCAACCGCCTTAGCAAGTAAGGTTTTCCCAGTTCCAGGAGGTCCTTCTAAAAGGACCCCATGGGGAATTTTAGCACCTAAAGAAGAGTACTTCTTCGGATTCTTCAAAAATTCAACCACTTCTACTAATTCTTGCTTTTCTTCCTCTTCACCAGCAACGTCTGAAAAACGAACTTTGTTTTCCTTACTGTCAGTAGGCTTTGCCTTACTCTTGCTGAATTTCATGATACCATTTCCGCCACCACGGCCGGCTTGGTTCATCATCATATAGAAGAAAAATACCAATAGAATCATCGGTAAAATATAAACAATCAAGTTTAACCAGATGCTATTTGATTCAGCTGGTTTTACATTCATCTTCGTTCCAGATTGGCTTGCTGCTTTATTTACCTCTGAAACAGAAGCATTATTCTTTAAAATAGTCGTAGAAAAGTTAGTAACCTTGGTACTCTTAGCTGCTCCAAGGGTGAACGTGCTTTGGTTAGAATTACTTGCGGATTGTGCGCTTCGGTATTCACCAGTAATTTTATACACACCACCAGAAGGCTGAATTGAGAAGTTCTTAACTTTATCTGATTTTAATGAAGTTATGAATTGACTCGATTGGATTTGTTGAGTCTGGCCGCTATTGCCATTGCCACTAACGAAGTATAAAACCCCAATCAACAACATGGCAATAACAATATAGAACAGACTACTTCGGAATAGTCCATTTTTATTGTTTTTCATTAAGTGCCTCCTAATTAACTGGTTACGATTAAATGGTAATTTTTACCGAAATCGTAAACTTATTTTACAAAAAATAATGATACCATGATTTTTACAAATCAACTAATCATTTGTTTTGGTAAACCTCAGGCTTCAAGACACCAATGTAAGGTAAGTTACGATACTTTCCTTGGTAGTCCAGTCCGTACCCCACTAAAAATTCATTTGGGACGTCAATTCCAACGTAATCAACTGGTAATTCAACTACCCGTGCCTCTGGCTTGTCCACCAATGTACACATCTTAATTGACTTAGCGCCCCTATTTTTTAGTAGGTCTTGAACATATTTAAGTGTCCGCCCGGTTTCAATGATGTCTTCAACGATAATCACGTCGCGATCCTTAACATCACTGTCTAAATCCTTAATCAATTCTACCTTTCCAGAAGACTTAGTGCCCCCATTATAACTAGACACATCGATAAAATCGATTGATAAGTACAAGTCCATGTAGCGAACGACGTCGGTCATAAAGAAGATGGCTCCGTTCAATACTCCAACTACTAGCGGTTCTTTCCCTTGATAATCCTTTGTAATCTGATCACCTAATCGCTTACAAACCTGTCGAATGTGCTCTTGATCACACACCGTTTTCAATATGTCGTTATTCATGGAATTCTCCTCTCAAATTCAGTCCAGACCAATAGCTGAAGTGACATTCCCCCACTATTTTCAATGGGAAAAGTAGAATCTTTATATCCCAATAACGAAATCACCCGATTTTGTTGGTCAACTAGAACTAATGCTTTTTTACGATCGGCACTAGCCACTTTTTGATCAATTAAAATCCGTTTAACTTTCTGATGACCACCTGACTTTAAAGTAATTCGATCCGTAGACTGCCAGGGTCTAATTACCAATGGCAAACAAGCTACGCCTAGTTTAAAATCGGTAGTGCGGCCATCAGTTATTTTAGGGGCTTTTTGGCGTTCGAACACGCCAATTGTTACTCCACTATCAATCCGATACCAATGGTTTAATCTTACCATAATTCGATTAATTTTGATTGCATTTTTCTTAACATTTTTACTAAATTCTAGTTTGAATTCATCATATGCTTTTACAAGCATCAAGTGTGCACCAATTGTAAATCGGCCCTGTGGTTTCTGAGCGTTATTTAAAATCTTGCTAACCATTTTAATTTGCTTATCGGTTAGCACTGGTTGCTGTGACAATTGCAGCCCGATTCCTTTTAATAGTTGATTCTGGATTGCCATTGGTAATTCTAAAAATGAGATGAGTTGGTATCCATTGGCGGTTTTCATTCGTTCCAACAGCTGCTGGATCATATATTGATTAGCATCGATTAAATTCGATAACTGCGTTGCAAAATTGGTTATGTTATTGATAACCTGTGGGTTTTCACGCTCCATTAGCGGTAGGATTTGGTGTCGAATTCGATTCCGTTCAACAACGTCATCATGGTTAGTGGCGTCTTCGTACCACTTAATGCCCGCTTCCTGGGCATATTGAATCAAGGTCGCCTTAGAAAATTGAAGAAGGGGCCGCACTAAAAAGCCATTTCCGAACGGCCGTTTCACCCTAATTGCCCGGAGTTGTTCTAAATTGCCACCCCGAATTAACTTCATTAAAACGGTTTCCGCTTGATCATTTTGATGGTGTGCAGTAATCAGAAATTTCGCATCATTTGCTTGCATTACCCGTTTGAAAAAAGCATAGCGAACTTTACGGGCAGCCGATTCAACCCCTGCATCCGGGTGGAGTTCAGCAGGCCAGTTATCAACTGCTAATTGAATTCCATGCGTTTTACAATAATCAGTAATATATTCTTGTTCTACCTTACTAGCCGTCCTTAGTCCGTGATTAAAATGAGCCACGATAATTTTAGGCACATCAATTCGCAAGTGCTGAAGTAAATCAAGCAGGACCATTGAATCCACGCCAGTTGAAACTGCTACTACAACCGCTTGACCAGAGTGCCACCAATGATTCTGCTTAACCGTCCGTGCGAATTGCTTTCTTAACGATAGTTTCATTGATCTACTCCCCCCTAAAAATAAAAAAGATTAAGGACCAGGCCTTAATCTTTTTAAATTATTAATTTAGGAATTAACTGCGCCGGCCACCACGACCACCACGTTTTCCTTCGGTATTCTTTTTAATTGTTGCTAAGCGACTATCACTTTGTTTCAGAAATTTAGACATCATATCATCGAAGTTTTCTGACTTAGTATTATTATGATTAGCGGCACCTTCACTACGGTGGTTATTAAAGTGGTTATTATTTCCACCATGGCCATGGAAGTTTTTATGTTCTGAACTGCCATGGTGTTCGTTATGCGGACGGTTATGACTATTATTTTTGTCACCAGTGTGACTGTGTTCGTCATTTGCTTGTTTCATAGAAAGAGCAATCTTTCCATCATCGCCAACTTTTAAGACCTTAACATTTACCTGGTCACCGACCTTAAGTACATCGTGAATATCCTTAATAAAACCATCAGAAACTTCACTAATGTGTACTAAACCAGTCTTATGATCACCTAAATCTACGAAAGCCCCAAAATTAGTAATTCCAGAAACTTTACCGGGAATTTTTGCTCCAACTTCAATTGCCATAAAAAAGTGTTTCCTCCTAATAATTAAGTGCTTTTAGTATAGCACCAAAACCAGCAATATTACATATTAAAAATTAAAAACGGTTAATTTTGTGTAACATCTTTAGCCACGTCATTAGGTAGGCTATATACGGTTTCACCGTTCTTAGTGTAGTAGTACTTATCACGAATTAATTGTTCAACGTATTCAGTATTATTAAGTTGCTTAACATTTAACTTCAACTCTTGATTATGGGCCTTAGCCTCAGCTAAGGTTTGCTTACTAACCTTAGTTTGGCGCTGAATTTCAGTAGTTTGCGAGCTAGCCTTAGCAATTCCAATAAATAACGGAATTGAAAATAACAAAAATAAAGCCGTCGCTAAGCTAACTCTTCTAAACTTCGGTTTATTCATAAACGACCACTTAATTTTACGATAATGGCGCTTGGTATAGGCATTATTCAACCATTTAATATTACTATTTTTCATAAATAATTCCCCCAAAAATTATTCAATTAAATTTAGTATATCAATAAGTAGCCAAATTGTCTATTTTACTAGGAATGTAAGCGTTTAAAACTGTTCATTTTTATAATCATGCTCATAATCTTCGCTCAAAACCTTATACATTTTGTCAGCATCAGCCTTTTTGGTGGTATCAGCTAATTGAACTACCTCAATCGTCAGGGTTTTATTTCCAAATTTAATCACTAGTTGATCACGTGGACTGACGTTAGTTGAAGATTTAGCCACCCGGCCGTTAATTTCAATTCGGCCCTGGTCCGAAATGCTCTTCGCAACCGTTCTTCTTTTAATAATTCGTGAAATTTTTAAAAATTTATCTAATCTCATAAAATTAATTCCCTTCTTTATGAATCCTTACCAGCCGGTTTACGATTGGCAGGCTAAGTAACTCGTTATCATCAAACATTTTTAATTTTAAAACGGCAATCATTGCGGTCACCCCACCACTAGTAGTGGCTAAAATGACCATCAAAAGGGTTAAAAGCCTTCCCGGCCGGGGGGGCAGCAACGCCATTAGCCCAGTTTGAATTAAAATTACCACCATTACCATTAATCCGGTCGCTACCGTTAACTTAAGCAGTAATTCAATTGAATACGGGTTGCTCCTAATTAATCGGCGGACTCCCACTTCGTTAACCAGTAAGCCACCCATTAATGCAATCACCGTGGAAATACTACCACCTAGAATTCCAATCTGGCCCACTAGGGCTTCGGTAATCAACGCCTTAATAATCACGCTAGTAACCACCGCGTAAAAACCAACTTTAAAGTTCCCCATTCCCTGGAGAATACTGTTATCGGTGGTAATTAGCGTTACTACAACAATGCTAAAACAATACACTGCCAGGGTTAAGCTGCCCTCGGTACTCCCAAATAAAATGAGGTTGATTGAAGGCATTAGAGTCATCATTCCAACGGTCATTAAAACCGTAATTACTAAGCTACTTTTTACCATCAACTGGGCTGTGGAACGAAAAGCCGTTTTCTGACGATCTTGAATTGATTTTGCTAGCGAAGGCAACGCAGCTGAAGCAAACGAGGTCCCAATTACTAGGCCAACTTGAACTAGTGGCTGAGCCCGATCGTAAACTCCCTTAACGTCTTGGGACATTAAACCATCCAACCCAGAAACTAAGAGGCCCTTTCTAATTGTGAATGAGTCCACTAACTGCATCATGATCATTAATGCCGATAGTAAGCAAATCGTTCCGCCTTCCTTAAACAGCTTCTTGGTAAGCTGCCAGTTAGAAATCTGGGGCCGCACCCCCCGACGGCGAAACAATGGCACGCAAAAAACGATTAACACCAGGCTCGAAAACAACGCTCCGATTGGTGATGATAGCATTGCATTGCGGCCCATTAGGTATAAATCCCAGTGATTACGGTGCGCTAATATCGCTACCATGATAATGATTGAAATTCGAACGATCTGCTCCACTACCTGAGAAATTGCGGTGGGCACCATGTTAAGGGTTCCTTGAAAAAAGCCCCGGCTGGTTGATAAAAACGGCATTAATAGAAACATCCAACTTACTGCTCTAATGACTGGGACCAGGTTAATATCACCCATCTGCCAGGCGATTAACGGTGCGCCAAATTGCAGGCCTCCGAAAATCAGTAACGCCGTGATTCCCAAGAGTACGTTAATTCGCTTTACTAATCCAATCCGATGTTCTAAATCAGGTTCCTCTGCAACTAATTTTGAAATTAAAACCGGTAGTCCTGATAGCGCAAAAGTCATCCCAATTCCATAAATTGGGTACACCTGTTGGTAGATGTAAAAACCAATGTTGCCAACTAAATTTTGTAACGGAATCCGATAAGCGGCACTCAGCGCCTTTGCAATTAATGAAGATAGCGTTAAAATCCCTGCCCCGCTCATCACGGTCTGGATTTGTGAGTTATTCTTCATCATCAATCTCCATCCGACGATGAACAAGTGATTCAATTAAGCGCATCAATTCATTTAACCAAACTGCCTGTTGCATCGTTGGTTGAATAATTAATTTAATTTGAATTCGGTCATTAACCACTTCCACCGTTGATCTAAACTTAGTTTCGGCAATCGCCTTTAAAATATCCTTTGAGCTGAACTTATCAGTGCCTAGTTTCGACATCGTCACAATGATTGACTGCTTATTATTACTAATTTTTTTGATGAGTGCCTGATCAGCTAACATCTTCATCCTACCAATCAACAGGAGGTTGGCAACTGCTTCTGGGTAGTCACCAAATCGATCGATTAGATCCCCCTGAATTTCAGTGTACTGGTCTTCGTTTTCTAATTGCCGAATCCGCTTGTATAACTCAATTTTTTGTTGATGGTCATCAATATAATCATCCGGCAGGTAGGCTTCAACATCAAGATCAATTGTGGAGTCCACCCGCTGAGTCCGACTACTGCCCCGTTTATCAGCCACTGCATCCGAGAGCATCTCAGTATACAGATCGTAACCAACTGAGTCAACAAAGCCATGTTGTTGCTTTCCTAAAAGGTTCCCGGCCCCCCGAAGCGAAAGGTCGCGCATTGCAATCTTAAATCCAGAACCCAGGGCGGTAAAATCACGAATGGCTTCTAGCCGGTTCTCACTTACTTCCGTCAACACCTTGTTTGGTTTGTACATAAAGTAGGCATATGCAATCCGGTTACTCCGTCCAATTCGGCCCCGGAGCTGGTACAACTGGGAAAGACCCATATGGTCAGCATTTTCAACGAACAACGTATTGGCATTGGGGATATCAACCCCCGTTTCAATAATCGTCGTGGTTACTAACACGTCGTATTCACCGTTCACAAAGTCATAGAGCACGCTTTCCAGTTGGTTTTCGTTCATCTTACCGTGAATGTAGCCAATTGCGGCATCTGGAACCAACTGTTGCAGCATCCCAACCGTCTTTTCAATATCTTCGACCCGATTATGAAGGTAGAACACCTGACCTCCGCGGTCCATCTCCCGATGAATCCCATCCTTAATCGTTCCGGCATTCTCTTCTAACACGTAGGTTTGAATTGGGTAGCGATTAGTGGGCGGCGTCTCAATTACTGAAAGGTCCCGCACCCCCATCATCGACATATTCAGGGTTCTAGGAATTGGGGTGGCAGTTAAGGTCAAAACATCAACGGAAGCCCGCAAGCTCTTAATGCGTTCCTTGTGCTTGACGCCAAATCGTTGCTCTTCGTCAACAATTAGTAGTCCTAAATCCTTAAAATGAACATCCTTAGATAGCAGCCGGTGGGTTCCAACCACGATATCAATCGCGCCATCTTCCAAGCCACTAATGGTTTCCTTAATTTGTTTGGGGGTTCTAAACCGAGAAAGCACCGCTGCCTCCACAGGAAAACCATCAAACCGCTTCAGAATCGTTTCGTAGTGCTGGTGGGCTAATACGGTGGTTGGCACTAAAAACGCCACCTGTTTACCAGCTTCAATCGCCTTAAAAGCCGCCCTTAAAGCCACTTCCGTTTTCCCATACCCCACATCCCCGACCAATAGCCGGTCCATTGGGTGCGGTTTTTCCATATCCGCTTTGATTTCATCAATACTTTTAATTTGATCCGGCGTTTCTGGATACGGGAATGCATCGTCAAACTGTTCTTGATAAACATCATCCGGTGGAAAGGCAAATCCAGTTTCGGTTGATCGCTTAGCGTATAACGCAATCAAATCCTCAGCAATATCCTCAATTTTGCTGGCAACCTTACTCTTAGTCTTAGCCCATTCCGTTCCCCCTAGTTTATTGATCCGGGGGTGCCGATCCTCAGATGAAACGTACTTTTGAATTAGGTTTAATTGGGTCACTGGAATAAATAACTGGGCGTTATCGCGGTAGGTAATGGTCATGTAGTCTTGATGCTTCCCATCGACTTCCATGGTCTTCATTCCCTCATAGCGACCAATTCCGTGGTTAACGTGGACAACGTAGTCCCCCGGCTTTAAATCAACGTAGCTCTTAATTCGTTCCGCATTGGAAAAGGTCTGTCGCCGGGCGCGTCGCTTGGTAACGTGGTTGAACATTTCAGCCTCGGTGATTAATGCCAAGTTCGCAAATGGCAACTCAAAGCCGTTGTTCAATCGTTCTGGAATCAACTGAACCCGGTGTTTGATAATGTGATCCCAATCGGTCTGGGTAGCATTAATTTCAAAATCAGTCAGCGTACCTGCTAACTTTTCCATCTGGGCCTTGTCCCTGACCATAATAACGACGGTTTCGTTTTGCTTCAGCCACCGGTTCATTTCAGTCTTGAGCAACGGAATTTGGCCGTAAAACTTTTGCATGGGCTGAACTTTAATGTCGACTAAATTGGTTAATCTTAGTCCATTCAATCCCCTTTGGAACCGCGCGAACATGAGTTCAGCTTGATTAGCAGCTTTGAAGGTTCGTTTAAAATCATGACCAAATTTTTGGTCACTAAAAATTTCACCGTTCAACAATTTATCAGCTGCCCACTGTTGTTCATCCCCAATTAATTCCTGTTCAGATTCTAATAGGCGGTTATAGTCATCGCAAATAATTAGCCCATCCGCTGGTACGTAATCAAAAATGGATGTATCGCTATCAAACAGATAGTTAGCAAATAAAATTAATTGATTATCAATGACCCCGGTCTTAAATTCATCAATGATCGGTTGGAGGTAATCCTTCATCGCTTCAGCAGTCTTACTGTCCTTGATTTGACCAGTAGACCGGTTCAAGTGGGTCTGTAACTTTTGGGGCCCGTTCTTTAGCTGATCTGCATTCAAAATAAAGTCGGTTGCTGGTAAGACCTTGAAACTTTCAAGGTTTTCGATGCTACTTTGCGTTGATACGTCAAAATACCGAAGTGAGTCAACTTCGGTATCAAATAAATCAATTCGAATTGGATATTCTGAATTTAAGGGATAAATATCAACAATTGAGCCCCGAATCGCAAATTCCCCGGGAGCAGCAACTAACCGGACTTTCCGATACCCCAGTCGGAATAGCTTAGTCCTTAAGTCAGCATCAACGTCCGCACCAACCTTAATTTCAAACTGGTTAGCATTAAAGTCTCCCGGCGTGGGTAACATCCGGCGGACCCCAGACATTGAAGTGACAATTATAGCTGGCATATTAGTCTGTAAAGCGTGGAGGGCTCTTACCCGTTGGGAGCGATACTGCGGTGAACTAGTTGCCGCTTCCGCAGCGATTAGCTCCTCCGCTGGAAATTCAAATACCTGATCCTGTGATAGTAAGTTAGTAAAGTCATCAGCCACCTGGGTCATGTGGTGTAAATTATCGACCACTAATAAAATCGGGCGGTTAACTTGCTTCATTAATATTGAGATCAAGAGGGTCTTTGCCGAACTAGACATCCCAGTGATTAGCTGGCGGGTCGCCGGTTTTAAATTGTCAGTAATTGTTTTAAATTGCGGAATTGAAGTAAAAAACTGACTTAATTTCATTAAAAGGGTCCTTTCAACGCTTTAAATTAATTGTATTTATTTTCGAGCTTGTCGAACGCTTGGCCTGCAACCCAGTCGTTCAATGCAGCCACTGATTGATCACAAGCGGTTTTAAAATCAGGGAGTTGTTCGTCCGTAAACTTACCTAAAACGTAGTCAACTACCTTTTGGAACTTCGGATGGTCAGTTCCCACCCGAATTCGGTCAAACTGGTTCGTTCCCAAGTGGGCAATCAAACTCTTGATTCCATTGTGACCCCCAGCAGCACCGTGGGTCCGTAGTCTGATTTTTCCAACTGGGAGGTCCATATCATCGTAAACTACGATTAAATCTGCTAAATCTAACTTATAAAAATTCATCAATGGGCCAACCGCCCGCCCAGATTCATTCATAAACGTGGTTGGTTCTACTAGTAGTACTTTTTCCCCATCAATCATTCCGGACCCCAACTTTGCATCCATTTTACGGGTGGTAAATTCGATTCCGTGGTCATCGGCAAACTGGTCCAAAACAGCAAACCCAGTGTTGTGACGAGTTCCATCATATTGTGGGCCAATATTGCCCAATCCAACAATCATTTTCATTTTTTAAGTGTACTCCCTGTTTATCTATTTCTCTCTATTATAGCAAAAGATCGGATTAATATAATTAAAGGCGCCCTCTTCGTTATCAACTTAACTTTAATTATGCTATAATGATTTTTGGAAACATTCAAATAAAAATTCTTTTGAAGGGATGATTATTTTGGCATTAAAACACCAAAAAGTTGCTTTAGTTGGTGACGGTGCGGTTGGTTCTTCATACGCATTTGCAATGATGCAACAAGGAATCGCCGAAGAATTCGTCATTATTGATATTGTTAAAGATCGGACAGAAGGAGACGCTTTAGACCTTGAAGACGCTCAAGTTTTCACTGCTCCAAAGAACATCTATTCTGGCGATTACAGTGATTGTAAGGATGCAGACCTAGTAGTTATTACTGCTGGTGCTCCTCAAAAGCCAGGCGAAACTCGTCTTGACTTAGTAAGCAAAAACATTAAGATTCTATCATCAATTGTGAAACCAGTTGTTGATTCAGGATTTGATGGTATTTTCTTAGTAGCTGCTAACCCAGTTGATGTGTTAACTTACGCTACTCAAAAGCTATCCGGATTCCCTAAGGAAAAGGTTGTTGGTTCAGGGACTTCCCTCGATACTACTCGTTTCCAAGTTGCCGTTGGTAAGAAGTTGGGGGTTAACCCTGCTGACGTTCACGCATACATCATGGGTGAACACGGTGACTCTGAATTCGCCGCAATTGACGAAGCAGAAGTTGGTAGCCGTCCATTAGTTGACGTTGCTAAGGAAAACGGTGTTAGCAAGGATGATCTTCTTAAGTTAGAACAAGAAACTCGTGACAAGGCTTACACAATCATTAACAAGAAGGGTGCTACCTTCTATGGGGTTGCTACCGCATTAATGAGAATTTCTCGTGCAATCTTACGTGATGAAAACTCAGTATTACCAATTGGTGCTCCAATGAACGGTGAATATGGATTAAACGATATTTACATCGGTACTCCAGCCGTTATCAATGCATCTGGTGTTGCTAAGGTGCTTGAAGTTCCATTGAGTGATGACGAAGCTAAGAAGATGTCAGCATCCGCTGAAACTTTGAAGGAAATGGCTAAAAAGGGTATGGATTCATTAAATTAATCCACCAATTTTAAAATTAAAAATAACCGTGCTCTTCAGGAGTGCGGTTATTTTTTAATGAGAAAGAAGGGAGATCGGGAGCTTCCCGAATTAACAACTATGAACCGGCAAACCAATCAAAAACTCGGTTGGTCACTAACCATTTTGACCATCGGCTTAAGTTTATTCATTACAGCATTCATTACCACTACCTCGCCCCTGTTCGCATTTAATAATTCATGGGATGGGAATACAATGTTTACCGTTGGAAAGGGACTATGGCATGGATTAATGCCCTACCGCGACTTATTTGATCAACGGGGACCACTAATCTATTTAATGAACTCATTTTCCGCCCTAATCAGTTATAAAACTTTTTTAGGGGTGTACTTATTTGAGGCATTAACGGTCTTTTTTGATATCATCATGAGCTATAAAATCATTAACTTGAAATTTAGCCGACCCATCTCATTTGCCAGCAGTTTAACACTGCTACCAATCGTCTTTAACGACTATTTTTTTGAAAATGGTGAACTACCGGAAAGTTTAATCATGCCGTTAGTCCTCAGTTTAATTTATATCGTATTAAAGAATAACGGCAAGCCAGAAACCAACTTCCAATTGTTTGGTCAAGGGGTTGCAATGGCCGTTGTTTTTTGGATTAAATTTAGTTTGATTCTACCGTGGATTTCATTTTTTGGTTTGATTGCTGTTCAAGCATTATTCTCGAAGCATTTTCACGAACTCCTCAGAAAAGTGGCTGCTAGCCTTGCCGGTTTTATGGCCGTTTCGGTGCCACTCATCATCTTTTATGGGGTAATGGGTGCGTTATCGGACCTATTTAAAGTTTATTTTATAATTAATCTTAATTACTACCCCCATAGTCATTTATTTTCATTTCAATTAATAGAAACCATCAGTGGTTTTGTGTTTAGGAATTTTCGGACCGTTACAATTTCAGCACTGTTTTTAATTGGCATCTTGTACCTAATTTTTAACACCACCTTCAAATGGTTCCCTAAAATAATCATCCTTTCAGCTGCCCTATTGGAAGTAATCGTAATTGTTGGAAACGAATTTAGCTTTAGATACTACTTTGTGGCCCTTGGGGTGTTCATGGTTTTCATGTCAATGGGAATTGCAAGTGGTTTAACCTACCTTACTGAACACCGTTTTAATAATCAGACTAAGGTCAGCTTAATTACTGCCGTCATTGCAGTTGGTAGCATTTTCATCACTAATCGTAACTACCGTTACACGATCCTATTTCCCCATAACCAAGCAATTAGTACTAATCACAACACCACCACTCCCTTCCAAATTCAATTTGCTAAGATTATTAATAAAAGTAAGGACCGGACCATCTTAAACTACAATAACTTAGACGTTGGAATATATACCGCAACTGGAACGTTGCCACAAACCAAATACTTTGCTAAACTGAATTTGAGAGGTTTTAGACCGTTAATGGATACACAAAACTATCTGTTGAATAATCACCAGGCTCACTTTGTGGTTTTCACACTGCTGGAAAATGAATCGATTTGGGATTCTGACCAACAACCAGACGATAGCTTTACCCATGCCTATCGATTGGTAGCCCAACGTAAGTTAATCTTTCAAAATCACAAAATGAAGTACCTACTATATGAATTAAGGAGTTGATTTTATGTTATTAAAATCATTAGTTAAACCCAAGAATGGACTGACGATGGTCACTGAAAATAACACCTTGGCTGAAGCATTAAAAATCCTAGAAGAAAAGGACTTCCGGTGTGTCCCAATCCTAGACGAAACTGGCACCCTCTTCCGTGGTAATATTTATAAGATGCATTTGTATCGTCATAAGTCCCGCGGTGGGGATATGAACTTACCAGTTACCCATCTAATTAAGAATTCTACTAAGTTCATTAGCGTTAATTCATCATTCTTTAACGTATTCTTTTCAATTAAGGACTTGCCATACATCGCCGTTCTTGACGAACAAAATTCATTCTACGGAATCCTAACCCACAATCGGTTAATGGACATGCTTTCACAGTCTTGGAACGTAAATGTAGGGAGCTACGTAATTACAGTTGTCTCAACTGGTGAAAGAGGTGATCTAGAAAAAATGGCCCGGATCATTACCAAGTTCACTAACATCGCGAGTGTCATTTCCCTAGATGTTCAAGAGGGCGAGCTAGTCCACCGGACCATGTTTACCCTCCCATCCGAAGTAGATGCAGAACAACTCGATAAAATAACCACTGCATTAAACAAACGTGGTTTTAAGGTTCCTGAAATTGAAAATTTAAACGCCATGCAATAATCCATAATAAAAAAGATTCGTAGGTGCAAACAGCATCCACGAATCTTTTTTATTATGTATACTACTTTTTAGAATTAGTTTTAGACGATAGTCCAACACTTAATTCCAAAGCAGTATCAACCTTTTTCATTAGATATTGATTTAAATGAGCTACGCGGTCGTTTAATCGTTGCTTATCAATCGTTCGAATTTGTTCGAGTAGAATCACCGAATCTTTTTCGATATCCGATTGACTAGCCTTGATTCCCACATGGGTGGGCATCTTAGGCTTAGAAATCCGAGCAGTAATTGCAGCTACGATAACGGTCGGACTGTAATGATTTCCAATGTTATTCTGGATTATCAGTACTGGTCTGACCCCTCCTTGTTCGGAACCGACGACCGGAGATAAATCAGCATAAAAAATATCACCACGTTTAACATCTGTTTTGGCCATTTCTGATATACTCCTCCTTTGCCTTATTAACGAATTTATTTTTACTTAAGTATTCATTAATAGTTCTTGCCGCACAATCCTCAGAGGGCATAAACTCTTTAACGATATCCTTATTTATATTCCCCATAATAATATAACCATAAATTAAATCCTGGATATAAGGGGAATAGTTATATTCAGGATTAACTAATACAGAAAACGTTCTATAATTAGTTAAATTATTATTAATTTCATCAATTAGTATTAACTTAGACGTCCTAATTAAAAAACGTTCACTTAGAATAAATGGCATAATAAATACCCCTTATTATAATATATTAATTAAAAATCACTAAATATATACTCTTGGTAGCCGCTTTTGAAATAAACAAGCAACTTCATAATGAATTGTATCACAAAATTGAGCTACTGATTCCAAAGAAATCTCATTTTGACCATTTTTTCCAATTAACGTAGCCTTAGTTCCCATTTTTACCTGTTTTGGGAGCTTAATCATGAACTGATCCATACAAATCCGCCCCACGATTGGACAAAACTGACCATCAACTAAGACGTGGAATCCTTGTAAGGCTCTTACATAGCCATCTGCATAGCCAATTGGAATTGTGCCAATCCATTCGTCATCCGTAGTGGTGTAAGTAGCTCCATAACCAATTGAACGCCCTGCTGGTACTAACTTACAATGAACAACTTCAGAAACCAAACTCAAGGCTGGTTTTAAATCATATGGTGGCGTTAATTCAGTCCCAGAAGGATTGAGTCCGTATCCGGACACCCCGAACCGAATCATATTGCCATTGCATTCCTGGTGCCACAAGCTAGTTGCAGAATTAGAAACGTGAACATAGCGTGGCTTACTAGGAAGTGCAGCCATAAACTTTTTAAAGCGCTTAACTTGAAGCTTAAAGTAGTCCGTATCTTGAGAATCAGCCGTTGAAAAATGGGTGAAAATCCCTTCAACGTTTATCAACTGCGAATTATTCCCAGCTAATTGTAATGCTACTTCCATCTCGTCAATTGATTGAAAGCCAATTCGGCCCATCCCAGTATCCAGGGCCACATGAACGTTCAATTTAGGAGCATCCTTATAATTGGCTAACTCCGCAACCGCTGCTTTTAGCCATTCATTTGAGGGGAGGGTAACTGAAATATTAAAGGTAGCGGCAGTTAATGCATCTTGCGGTCTAGTAACCCCTAACACTAAGATGGGTTCAGTAAAGCCAGCGTCACGCAATTCAAGCGCCTCGTCTAAAATGGCAACACAGAACCCCTTCGCTCCAGCAGATTTAGCAACCTTAGCAACTTCAACTGCTCCATGGCCGTATCCATTGGCCTTGACCACCATGAAAAGCTCAGTATCGGTATTTAAACGTTCTATTTCACTATGAATATTATGATAAATCGCTTGTTTGTCAATTATCAAATTGGCATTCCGATGAAATCCAGTCCTCATAACCTACACCCTCAAACATAATTTATATTCTATTTTATCATTAATTAATCGAATAAAAAATAGGAACGTGGATTTTATAATCCAGCATTCCTGTTTTTATTATCTAAATAAATTTAAAATTTAACTAGTCCCGTTGCTTAATGGTGAATGACTTGCCACCACCATTACTGTTTCGATGACTGTTATTCCGACGATCATCACTTCTGCCGTGATTTCTATCGTTACGACGGTTTCCACCATTGCGGCCATTGTAACGACGACTACCACCGTTAGAGTTACGATTATTCCGGCCACCACCGCCATGACCATTGTAACGCCGACCGTGACTGAAGCGCCGTTTCTTATTAGGCAATGGCCGTTCTGGAGTAATTCTAACTTTGACTTGGCTTCTAGTCATCTTGCTTAAGAGTACTGAAACCAATTCCTTAGCAGAATACTTTTCCAAAAGTTCGTCAGCAGTATCTGAGAATTTATCCATATCAGTTTTTTGAATTAAATCCCCTAATTCATTTTTAACTTCTGATAACTGACCACTTAACGCTTCGTTTTCCGAAGGTGGCTTTAATGGCAGCATTCTCACCTTAGTTAATTTTTCAACTTCTCTAAGGTAGTCCTTTTCATTTGGTTCAACAAAGGTAAGCGATACCCCATGCTTTCCGGCCCGACCAGTCCGACCAATCCGGTGAACGTAACTTTCAGGATCTTGAGGAATATCGTAGTTGTATACGTGGGTCACACCACTAACGTCAATTCCACGAGCAGCAACGTCAGTTGCAACTAAGATTGAAATTTTACCATCTCTGAATTCACGCATGATTTGCGAACGCCGTTTTTGGGTTAAATCACCATGTAATCCAGCAGCTGGGTAGCCACATGCAATTAATCCACGGGATACTTCATCAACCCGCCGCTTAGTCCGACAAAAGACGATGGTAACCTTTGGTGCTTGAACATCAAAGAACCGGGTCATTAAGTCAAATTTTTCAGCTTCTTTTGAACGAACGTAGAATTGGTCAACTAAATCAGTGGTCAATTCCTTCGCTTTAATTTTAACTTGTTTTGGTTGGTGCATAAACTGAACCCCAACCCGCTTAATTTTATCAGGCATCGTAGCTGAGAATAATAGGGTTTGTCGTTCAGTCGGGAGGGCCTTAATGATGCTTTCAATATCATCTAAAAATCCCATGTCTAACATGTCATCAGCTTCATCTAAAACTAAGAACTTAACATTGCCTAGTTTTAAAGTTCGACGATTAATGTGGTCTAGAATCCGTCCTGGTGTTCCAACGACCACTTGAGGATGCTTCTTTAAGTTTCTAATTTGTTGGCGAATATCAGCACCACCGTAAACGGCTTGTACCTTAGCGCCTTCAACCCGACCAAAGCGATTCATTTCACGTTGGGTTTGGATTGCTAATTCACGAGTAGGTGATACAACCAATGCTTGCACATTTGGATCATCTAAATCGATTTTATCTAAAATGGGTAGGGAAAATGCAGCTGTTTTACCAGTACCAGTTTGGGCTTGTCCCAAAACATCGTGCCCTTCAAGAATCAATGGAATTGTATCCGATTGAATAGGGGTAGCTTCAGTAAAACCTGCTTTTTCAACGGCTGTTAATAGGTCTTTTGATAAACCTAGTTCTCTAAATTTCAAAAAATTTCCTCCTATGATTTTGAAAATTACTAATGAGCTAAGAAAAATCCGTTTCCGTCAAACACTCAATAGCGGATTCAAAATCAATAAATCTGTTATTAAAATTGTATATCTAATTAATAATAATCCTTTTCGGTCAATTAATCAACCTTATTCATTTCCATTCACTAATGTACTTAAAACGGATTCCAAATGGATTCCATGACTGGCTTTTAATAATAGGATATCATCACTGTTCACATCTGCTTGTAAATCATGGGCTAATTGCGCCAACTGGTCAGCTTGATAGTAGTGAACCGCCTTTGATTCGTAACTAGCAATCAATTTATACCGGAGGGCTGCCATGTCAGTACCAATTAAAAATACTTCCTGAATTACATTTGGGTTCAGCGAACCAATTAATGACTCATGCATCTGTTTAGATTGGTCGCCCAGTTCTAACATATCTCCCAATACAGCAATTCTGCGTCCATCGGTAGGAACTTCAGAAAAGGCTTGCAACACTTCACGAGCGGCGGTTGGGTTGGAATTATAAACATCACTTAGGATCAATTCTCCCTGCTGGCCGTGAATCCATTCTGCTCGGTTCGCAGTTAAGTTAACGTGTTGCAATCCCTGCCGAATAAATTCAGGCCGAATTTGAAATAGGGACCCGGTTAAGATTGCGGCAAGCGCATTGTTTACGTTGTATTCCCCAATCATGGGAATCGTAAATGAAAAGTCCTTCCACATGTTAGTAACAAAGTTGGTTTGGTCTGTCCGGTCATTAATTACGGTCGGATAGATGGTATTAACTCCATTCCTGCCAAAGGTTAACTCTTTAAAATCAACCTTACTAGCCCGTTGTTTTAATAGTGGTTCATCGCCGTCATAAATAAACGTCCCGTCTTCTTTTAAGCCGTTCAAAATTTCCATCTTTGCATCCGCAATTTTATCACGGGTGCCAAAAAATTCAATGTGTGCCTCACCAATCATCGTAATGATTGCAACGTCTGGTTGAACTAATCGACTCAAAAAGGATAACTGCCCAGGCCGGTCCATTCCCATTTCAACCACTAGTACCTCTGTATTAGCTTCCATTGATAGAATTGTTACTGGAACCCCAATCTCATTATTGAAGTTAGCATGGGTCTTCGTAACGTTAAACTGGGTTGCTAAAATAGACGCAACCATATCCTTAGTGGTGGTTTTTCCATTGCTTCCAGTAATCGCAACCACTTGGGGATTAATTTTCTTTAGATAGTAACTACTTAGTGCTTGCAGTGCCTTTAGTGGATCATCAACCACCAGCAATGGAAATCCAGTTGGTTGATCAGAGTGATCACTAGCCCAAAAGGCTGCACTGGCTCCGTTATCAATTGCACTATTAATAAATCGGTGCCCATCTTGATTTCCAGTTAACGGCACAAAGAGTGCCCCCTGCTTCAAATTACGGCTATCGAAAGCCACGCTAGTGACCTCTACATCTCCATAATCATTAACGTCATTTTTTGCCGATACCACTTTGGCAATTTCAACTAAATTCATTTTCATAATTTTTTAACTCCATTAAGATATCAAATAAAAAGCATTCCGACGACTTAACCGTCCAGAATGCAATTAATCTTCAAAAATAAAATTATTTGGTAATTTATCTTCATCAATGTGAACTTGCCATCTTTGCTCGTAAATTAAGTAATTTAAAGTCCCGATTGAAACGGCATTCTGGTATATATCATGTTTAGTATACCATGTACTCTGCTTTTCTGGGTATTTTTCCATCAATAATGGGATATTATATTGACGCTGTTGCTCAAATGATTGATCAAAAGCAACCACTAAGCCCTCACTGCTTAGCTTTATTAATTTGGTCAAAACTGCGTCATCAATATTTTTAATTACTAACGGCCGAACAAACATCCTCCTACCACTGTGCATTTCCCTTAGGTGTCGTTTTAAGCTCACTTCTAAAACGTGGTTAAATTGGGAAAATTGGCGAAAAAACACCTTAACAAAATTTGATTTCAGAAGAATATAAATATAATTATTACGCAATTTAGAAGAAAATGGGCTATCCATTGGATAAGTCATGTGGCCAAGATAAAGAAGGTTAGCAATTTCACTATCTAATAGGACGTTCAACTCGTCGTTAGAGTGAAAATCGATGAACTTTTTATCTTTAATCTGCTTATCTAATAGGTACTCTTTTACCGCTCCACTCCCAGTGATCGTACTGAATTTAGAGTGTGCATTATAGCTATTTGCATTGTCACGATCATCATTCAACAAGATAATATTGCTCGGAAAGTGATCTAAGCCATTCACAAAGTCTGCGGAATCAATCCCTCTGATGATCGTCATATTTCTTACTAAATTAGCGTCGATGTAAATAAAATTATCCCGCATTACAACCACACTTTCGCAAATATTTAACTATTTTATTGTACTCCTTTTTTAAATTTTTACACCACAAAATTACATTTTTTCTAACCTTTTAATGCGATCCTCAATCGGCGGATGAGTGTCAAATAGCCTTGAAAATGAAAACTGGTGGCGACCATGGTAAGGATCTTCAATGTATAGTCCCGCACTATTAGCGTTAATGTCATGCATTGGTTCACCACCAGAAATTTTCCTTAGGGCGTTAATCAACCCCAGTGGATTTCTAGTCAATTCCACGCCTGAAGCATCAGCTAAGTATTCTCGGTTTCTGGATAATGCCATCTGGGCAATGCTGGCAGCTAGTGGACCCAAGATGATAATTACCACCGCAGCAATAATCTCAACCACCCCAGTGCTTTTTTCATCATTATCATCCCTGCGGCCCCCACCGAACCAAAGCGAGTGCATCCCAAAATCAACAATGATGGAAATTGCAGCAGCTAGGGCAACCCCAATTGTCGATACTCGAATGTCATAGTTCCGAATGTGTGAAACCTCATGTCCAATTACACCTTCTAACTCCTCCCGATTTAACGCCGCAAGTAATCCAGTCGTAACTGCTACCGCCGCTTTTTTAGGATTGTTTCCGGTTGCAAAGGCATTCGGACTGTCATCATCAATAATAAAGACCCGCGGCATTGGAATCCGTGCAACCAAAGCCATGTCAGAAACGATGTGCCATAGTTCAGGATCCTGATCTGAGGAGGTAATTTCATGACCGTGATTCATCATCATCACGATATCAATTGACTGACTGATCATGATCAAAGAGTAAACCACCCCGACCAATGCCGCAATCACAATCCCGGCAACGGGGCTTCTAAAGAACAGGATTCCGACTGCTGCCCCGACTAGCAGCAGCAATAAAATAAATCCGGTTAATACGTAAAGCGTCTTTCGTTTATTTTGCGCAATTTGTTCATATAACATTTATCCGCCTACTTATTAAAGCCCTTAAATTCGTCAAAATTTACCTTCGGCGCTTGCTTTTCTTCCTCTGGAACCGTTAAATATTCCCGCTTAGTAAAGTGGTGGATCCCAGCAACTAAATTACTAGGGAAGGTATTAATTTGCATATCGTATTTCGCAACGGTTGAATTATATAGCTGTCTTGAATAAGCAATCTTATTTTCAGTATTAGTTAATTCTTCCATTAGTTCTTGGAAGTGCTTATCAGCCTTTAGTTCTGGATAGTTTTCAGCCACCGCAAACATTGACTTAAGGCTACCAGACAACTGGTCAGAAACCTGCATTAACTTGTCACGATCAACGTTCCCATCGATTGAGACCATTTGATTTCTTAATTCAGTCACCTTTGCTAGGGTTTCTTGTTCATAATTAGCATACCCCTTCGCCGTTGAAATTAAGTTTGGAATTAAATCGTTTCGGCGTTTTAATTGAACGTCAATTTGACTCCATGATTCATCAACGTACGTTCTTGAACGAACTAATCCGTTATAAATCATAATGTATGCAATTACCACAACGGCAATCACAACAATCGCAATAATAATTCCCATTTTGAATATCTCCATTCTGTTAATTTGGTATTAATCATAACAAAAAACAGCTTAATTAGCTATAATAATAATAACCATAAACT
Organism: Lactobacillus sp. Sy-1; assembly: GCF_019303535.1. Lineage (GTDB taxonomy): Bacteria > Bacillota > Bacilli > Lactobacillales > Lactobacillaceae > Nicoliella. Next base: position 31,096 of record NZ_JACCIU010000001.1, read on the forward strand.
AAGGAGGAACATTATGACCAACGTTTTATTTGTCTGTTTGGGTAACGTTTGTCGTTCACCGATGGCAGAAGTCATTTTTAAAAAATTAGTTGCTGAACAGGGCCTTACCAATCAAATCAAGGTTCGTTCCGCAGCCACTAGTGATGAGGAACAGGGTAACCATCCTCAACCAGGGACCATTAAAACCCTCACTAAGCATCACTTGGCGTGGCAAAATCTCCACGCAACCCAAATTACCACTGCTGATTTTGAATGGGCTGATTACATCATTACAATGGACCACCAGAACATGATCGACCTAAAACGAATGGCCCCCGCTGATTGCATCGATAAGATTCATCTTTGTCTGGACATCTTCCCAGATCAAAAGGGTACGCCAATTCCTGATCCATGGTACACCCATAAGTTTGACTACACATACGATGTATTAGCTAAGGCCATGCCCGCATGGTTAGCCTACATTAAGCAACATTCATTAACGCAATAAAAAAAGAGTTCGTCGAATGACGAACTCTTTTCCGTAATTAAGATTAATTACTTGTTTAAACCGTAACGCTTGTTGAAACGGTCCACAGCACCATCTGCTTGAGTGAACTTTTGACGTCCAGTGTAGAATGGGTGTGAATCAGATGAAATTTCCACAAGAATCAATGGGTAAGTGTTACCGTCTTCCCATTCGATGGTTTGGTCAGAATTAGCAGTAGAACCAGTTAAAAAACTGAAACCAGTACTTGAATCCTTAAATACAACCTTGTGGTAATCTGGATGAATTCCTTTTTTCATTATATCTATCGCTCCTTTGCCCTGAAATCTTTCTGAAAACAGAGATTATCGATTAGTCGATACTTATTATATTACCACCAACTAACTAGTCAATCAATGCTTTTTTAATTTATTAAGTTGGTATTATTGATCAGTTCAACGTGGGCATGCAAATTCGTCAGTTTATCAACCACATTATCATACCCCCGCAATATATTATCAGCGTTAGTAATTTTAGTGACCCCATCAGCCATTAATCCAGAAATCAACGCTGCTGCTCCAGCCCTAATTTCACCAGCGTCCACAACTGCACCAGTCAGTTTATCGGTCGGACTAATGATGATGATATGATCATCTTCGTTGACCCGAATATTAGCCCCCATCTTAATCAGCTCTGGAATATGCCGAGTCCGTTCGGGATAAATGGTATCCACAATGATACTATCACCATTCGCCCTCAATAGTAATGGTGTAATCGGCTGCTGAAGATCAGTTGCAAAACCTGGAAAGGGAAGCGTCTTAATCTTAATTGGTGAAAAGCGGTTACACCGGTGGACATAAATACTATCTTCGTTAATGTCTAATTTGACGCCCGCTTCAGTTAACTTAGCAATAAACGATTCCAAGTGTTCTGGAATCACATTGTTAACTAACACACCATTTCCAATTACTGAAGCCATCGAAAGATAGGTCCCGGCCTCGATTCGATCTGGAATAATTGTATGGGTGTTTTTAGCAATTAGTTGATCGACCCCGTCAATTCGAATGACGTCGGTGCCGGCCCCCCTAATTTTAGCGCCCATGTTATTTAAAAACGTAACTACATCAATAATTTCTGGTTCCTTAGCGGCGTTCCAAATCGTGGTGGTCCCGTTAGCCCGAACAGCAGCTAAAATAGCATTAATCGTGGCGCCAACTGATACTACGTCCATAAAAATTGGTGCTCCATGAAGACCATTCGGACCAGCTTCAATGTTAATTTTACCATCTGGTTTTTCATCAACGGTTGCGCCCAACGCTTTGAAGGCCTTGATGTGTTGATCGATTGGTCTGGGACCAATGTTATCACCACCAGGAAAGGTTAATACGGCCCGGTGAAAACGGCCTAATAGCGCTCCCATAAAATAATACGAAGCCCGTAAACTCTTGATTGCCCTACTAGGTAACGGTAATTGTTTGATGTCGGTAGGATCAATGGTTAAAACACCATCGACAAATTCAGAATGAACATTCATTGACTCCAGAAGTAACATTAAATTCTTAACATCTAAAATATTAGGAACCATGTCCAATTGAACTGGTGAATCAGCTAAAATGGATGCCGGAATAATGGCTACCGTACTATTTTTAGCTCCCCCAATTGTTACCTCTCCTGAGAGTCGATGCCCCCCATGAATAATCATTTCACTCATTATTGCATTTCCTCGCTTAATTTTTATCATTAACACTGGTTTGAAGTGGTCACTATGCCACCTTCCAAGTGAAAAATCAGTCGTGACTAGTAAACTAATCACTGATAATAAATTATATCATTTTTTATATCCAATTTGTGAATTTATTAGCAAATGTAAAATAAAAAAAGCGCATAGACGTTAGTAACTACCAACATCTATGCGCTCACTTTTGCGAATTATTTTAATACTCAGCCCAACTTATTGATTATTCGTTCCCGTGTTGCTTGTTAGCAGCCGCAACGAATGCCTTGAATAAGCCTTCTGGACGGTTTGGTCTAGAAAGAAATTCTGGGTGATATTGAGCCGCAACGAAGAACTTGTTTTCTGGAACTTCAATTACTTCAACTAAGTGGTTATCTGGGGAGGTTCCAGCAAATACCAATCCCTTAGCTTCCATATCTTTTCTAAACTTATTATTAAATTCATAACGGTGTCTATGCCGTTCTGAAATTTCCTTCTTATTGTCATAAGCAGCGGCAGTTACAGTTCCCGGCTTAATCTTACATGGGTATGCCCCTAGTCGCTGGGTCCCACCTAGTTCTTCAATGTCTGATTGGTCAGCCATGATATCAATTACATTGTGCTTAGTATCAGGATCAATTTCAGTAGTGTTAGCATCAGCATAGCCAAGTACATCCCGTGCATACTCGATACTAGCAACCTGCATTCCTAAACAAACCCCTAAGAATGGAATATCGTTTTCACGAACGTACTTAACCGCTCTAATCATTCCTTCAACTCCACGGCGACCGAATCCACCAGGCACAATGACTCCATCAGCACCGGCAAGCACTTCTGCTACATTATCATCAGTAATGTCAGCAGCTGCCACCATCTTTAAGTTAATCTTAGCATCAACTGGGTATCCAGCATGGTGTAATGCTTCGGCAACTGAGATGTAGGCATCATGAAGGGATACGTACTTACCAACCAGTGTAATGTTAATTTCATTCTTTAGGTTCAATGCACGGTGTTCGAGCTCACGCCAACTAGTCATGTCAGCTTCTGGTGCGTCAATTCCAAAGTGTTCCAAAATTTGGTCATCCATCTTTTGTGCTTGTAGGCTCAATGGAACGGAATAAAGGGACTTGGCATCAGTTGATTCCACAACGGCTTCTGGCTTAACATCACAGAACAATGAAATCTTCTTCTTCATTGAATCAGTTACTGGGTGTTCAGCCCGAACAACTAGCAAGTTAGGTTGAATTCCTAGTCCCCGTAGTTCCTTAACACTGTGTTGGGTTGGCTTGGTCTTCATTTCACCAGCTGCATGTAGATACGGAATTAAGGTCGTATGGATGTAAAATACATTTTCAGCACCCATTTCCGTCTTCATTTCCCGAATTGCTTCCAAGAACGGCTGGGATTCAATGTCACCAACGGTTCCCCCAATTTCAGTAATTACAACGTCTGCATCGGAGATGTTTGCAGCCCGCATGATTTTTTCCTTAATCATATTCGTAATGTGTGGAATTACCTGAACGGTTGCCCCTAGGTAGTCCCCACGCCGTTCTTTTTCTAGCACTTCTGAATAAATTTTCCCAGTCGTTACGTTTGAATACTTATTTAAGTTAATGTCAATAAATCTTTCGTAATGACCTAAATCAAGGTCAGTTTCAGTCCCATCATTGGTAACAAAAACTTCACCGTGTTGATAAGGACTCATCGTTCCAGGATCCACATTAATATATGGATCAAACTTTTGAATCGTTACCTTAAGTCCTCTGTTCTTCAATAGCCGACCAATTGATGCTGAAACAATTCCTTTACCAAGTGAGGAAACAACTCCACCAGTTACAAAAATATACTTAGTCAATTGAATTTCTCCTTTTTTCATGATTTAGGGTTACATTTAAAAACAACAATAAAAAATAAAAAGACTCCCCATTCAATGGAACGGGGAGCTTATTAACTACAATAATATAATCGATCAATTCCTTGCAAAGTCCATGCAAGGAGCCCAAACAATATACTACATAGATTTAAGGTGATAGTCAAGCAAAAAAATTATTTTTTACTTTCATCTTGATCATCATCATCGTCATCATCATCCATGTCAGCATCATGAAGATCAACGTCATCGGGAACGTCATTGTGTTCTTCATCGTCAATTGGATTTTCTTCGTCAATATCATCTAAATCATGATCATCTTCATCATCGTCGTCATCGGCATCATAATCATCTTGATCTTCAGGATCATCATCATCATAATCAATAACATCATCGTCGTCATCAGCATCAGCTAAGAATGCATTGACCTTCCGACGCTTCTTCTTTGGGCGTTCCTCATCTTCTTCTTCTGGATGAACAGTGGCTTCATCGATTGAATCGTATGGATACCAAGTCCGAAGGCCCCAAAGGTTATCACCTAATGAAATGAAGCTACCATCAACGTTTAAGTCAGTGTAGAACTGAACTAAGCGGTTTCTGATTTCTTCATCTGAGTCACCAAGGTATTTTTGAATCTCATTAGCTAAATCAGCAAATGACATAACATCGCCACGTTGTGATAAAATTGCGTGCGCAACTTCAATCATTGAGAGTTCTTTTTTATTTTTACCTTCCAAGGCTTTTAATTCCAAATTGGTGCACGTCCTTTCAAACACTTTCAAATCGTATTAATCGAGCTATACATATACTACTTTATGTTACTCGTCTAGACGCTAAATTGCAACCTTATCTTATAGTCACCAAGCAAGTTAACTCCTGAAAATAGCCGATAATCAACGGACAGGTTGCCCCTAGCTGGATTATCTTGATACTGATATGATAACTGGACTGTTTCAGCGTCCATATTCATCAATCCATAAGGGGTACTGTAGCGCGCAACGTGCTTTTTGCCCTGCGCAAATCTAACTTGCAAACGGTTATCAGCAGCCCTAGTCAAGCGCACTTCTCCGCTATCGTCCATCTTAAACGTTACCGGAACCTTTTTACCAGTATTTGGATCGTCTTCTTGGTAACGCAAGTAAAATGATTGACCGACACGCGCCAATTGTCCTTCAACATCATACACGAAATTATCGTGATCATCTGCTTGACTAATGCTGGTTTCTAGATGAATCATGACCTTTTGTACGTTCGTATCTCTAATGATATTCGCCTCCCAATAATTTTCACATCCCCTTAATTATACTTAGGAAAACGTAAAATGCACTTATTTAATAGTCACAGTCATTAAATTTAGTTATAATAATGTTATAATCCTTTTGATTTTAAACTACTAGGGGAGTTAAAGCATGTCATACGCTAATCAACTACTACCTCGTGAAAAAGTTTTTCGCGACCCGGTTCATAATTATATATATGTACGCCACCAAGTAATCCTGGATTTAATCAACACTCCTGAGTTTCAAAGACTTCGTAGAATTAAGCAGTTAGGAACGTCATCATTTACGTTTCATGGCGCTGAACATTCTCGATTTACCCATTCACTGGGCGTTTATGAAATCGCCCGGCGAATCTGTAATAACTTCCAAAGAAACTTCCCATCTAAAACACCTGGAGATGGGCTTTGGGATGATTCAGAACGAATCGTGGCCCTTTGTGCAGCCTTGCTTCACGACATTGGCCACGGGGCTTATTCCCATACGTTCGAACACATCTTTCACACCGACCACGAGGCAATCACCAGAAAAATTATCACTAATCCTAGTACGCAGGTGAATAAAGTTTTACTGCAGGTCAGCGATGATTTCCCCCAAAAAGTGGCTAGTGTAATCGATAAATCGTATCCGAATAAGCAGGTCGTTCAAATGATTTCTAGCCAGTGCGATGCGGACCGGATGGACTATCTGCTTCGCGATTCTTATAGCACCGGAACTAGCTATGGTAATTTTGACCTTACCAGAATTTTAAGAATCATGCGACCGTACGAAAACGGGATTTGCTTTGACATGAATGGAATGCACACAATTGAAGACTACATTATTGGTCGGATGCAGATGTATTTACAGGTTTACTTTCATCCGGTTTCCCGTTCAATGGAGGTCATTTTAAACCACCTCTTGCTTCGGGCAAAAGACTTGTACCGTGCTAACCAGTTAGAGCCTGAATTAATGCCGTATTTATTAATTCCATTCTTCAATCAGGAGTTTAGTCTGAGTGACTACCTTGAATTAGACGATGGGGTTTTAAATACTTACTTCATTCACTGGAAAAAATCTAACGACCCCATTTTAAGCGACCTCGCCCATCGTTTCATTGATCGGCGGCCATTTAAATCAGCCAAGTATGATAAGGAAGACCTTAGTACTATTAATAAAATGAAAAAGCTAGTTGCTGGTTGCGGGTATGATACCAAGTACTATACCGGAATTGACAATAGCTTTAACCTTCCCTATGATTCATACGACACCAAAAAGGAAATTCATGACGGGCAAATTAAGTTGATTAATCCGGATGGCAGCTTCGTGGGATTATCAGATGTTAGTGACCTCGTTCGGGTAGTTACTAATAAAATCGTCAGTGAGAACCGCTTTTTCTTCCCGCGGGAGTTAATTAAGTCTGATGAAATCAACTTATTCTCACCCATGGTAGAAGAATTTAGAAAACATATTAAAAATGATCACATTATTAATGAATAGCGAGGAATAAAAAAATTATGGATATTAAATTAATTGCAATCGATATTGATGGAACCCTAGTTGACGACGACAAGGTCCTTCGCGAACCAACCAAACAGGCAATCGCAGCGGCGCGCCAAAAGGGAATCAAGATTGTGCTTTGTACTGGCCGCCCTATTTCAGGAGTTGAGAAGTACCTGGAAGAGTTATCAATTTCAGGGTCAGATGAATACGCAATTACCTTTAATGGCTCCACGGTTCAAGACGCAAACGGTAAGGTAATTACTAATCACACCATCACTTACGACGATTTCGTGGATACCGAAGCCCTAGCTCGGAAGTTTGACGTTAACTATCAAATTGAAACCCCCGAGGCAATTTATGCTTTTAATCGCGACCTCAGTCGTTACTCGATCTATGAAAGTTCAATTGTCAGACTGCCAATTAAGTTTCGAACTCCAGAGGACATCAAACCAGAACTAACAATTACCAAGTCCATGTTCGTTAGTTCTCCAGAAAAAATCACCCACGCTAAGGCTAACATTCCCACAGCAATTCAAGATAAACTATACGTTGTTCAAACCGAACCATTCTTCCTTGAATTCTTAAATAAAAAAATTAGTAAGGGAAATGCCCTTCGCGAACTAGCTGAAAAGTTAGACTTAAAACCTGAAAACATCATGGCAATTGGTGATCAAGGAAACGATCTTTCAATGATTAAATTTGCTGGACTAGGGGTTGCAATGGGCAATGCCATTGAAGATAATAAGCAAGCTGCCCAATTCGTAACTAAACGCAATGTTGAAAATGGGGTTGCTTATGCGATCAACAAATTCGTTAACAATCCTGAATCATAATTAAAAACCGCAAATAAAAAGCTGACCAAATGGTCAGCTTTTTATATTGTAATCAGAATTCCCACGATAATTAGCGGAATTGATATTTGTAAACAGAAATTAGCAGAACGACTCACCCGGATTGGCGCGTTCTTTAAACGGCCAACTTTTCTAGCTGGAACCTGTTCATCAGGTAGTTCAGCATTATCACCACGCCGCCGAACTCGATGCCAACCTGTAAACAAATGGCCCCCTAAAATCATAATAAATGCGGATACCACTAGCATAAACAATCCAACCATGAAGTAAACGTTACTTAGCATTACCACAAGCGACAGTTTATGCATCAACAATGGAATTAACGCAATTAAAATTGCACCACCAGTGGTTATCAGCATGATTTTAAATTGGTTGATCAAACGACTTAGCATCGTCTAAGCCTTAAATAAAGGGCTCAATGGCTTGTTTTGGTGAATTCGAGTAATTGCATTCGCCATTAATTTAGCGATTGTAATTTGGTTAATTTTACTAATTTCTTTTTCAGGCTTGAGTTGAATGGAATCAGTTACCACTAATTGCTTAATTGGTGATTTTTCAATCCGTTCAATTGCTGGACCGGATAACACTGGATGGGTACAACAAGCGTAAACTTCTTTTGCCCCAGCATCAATTAATGCTTGCGCTCCCAGTGTAATTGTCCCGGCCGTGTCAATCATGTCATCAACCATTAAGCAGGTCTTCCCCTTAATATCACCAATGATGTTCATAACCTTAGCAACGTTTGCTTTGGGTCTTCTTTTATCAATGATTGCAATTGGGGCCTTTAGGTGTTCGGCTAACTTCCGTGCGCGAACAACGCCACCATGATCAGGTGAGACCACAACAGTATTTGAATCAAAGCCTTCCTTTAAGAAGAAGTCAGCTAGTAAGGGTGCTGCCATTAGATGGTCAACTGGGATGTTAAAGAACCCTTGAATTTGAGCAGCGTGCAAATCAAGTGATACCACTCGATTAACTCCAGCGGTTTGTAAAATATCAGCAACCAACTTGGCAGTGATTGGTTCTCTAGATTGGGCCTTGCGATCTTGTCGTGCGTAACCATAGTAAGGGATTACAACGTTAATTGTCCGGGCACTAGCACGCTTAAGCGCATCGGACATAATCAATAATTCCATCAAATTATCATTCACTGGTTCTGAAGTTGATTGAATGATGTATACATCATCCCCACGAATGCTTTCTTCGATTTGAATTTGAATTTCACCATCACTAAAATGATTAACATTTGCCTTGCCCAATTCAATCCCCATATCATCAGCAATTTTTTGTGCTAATGGGCGGTTTGAACTTAAGGCAAATAGTTTAAATTTAGGATCGATTTTTTGTTCAGCCATGACTTCCTCCATCTCAAAATCCATTCAGATTGACTATTACACTTATTAAGATATTCTTGCTTACTATTTTACACTAATTTCAGTTAATATTATACAACGTTTAGTGAATTCATTCACTATCTATCCATCGTATGGTAATTTTTTATAATAGCCTGGCTTATTTGTTTGTCTAGCCCTGGCAATTGCCATATCGTATTCTTTTACGTCATCGGTAATCGTGGAACCGGCAGCGATAAAGGAATGGTCAGCAACGGTAATTGGCGCAATCAAGTTTGAATTGCTCCCAATAAACGAGGCGTCACCTACGGTAATGTTGTGCTTATTCTTGCCATCGTAGTTAGCAAAAATCACTCCACAACCAACATTGATACTTCGACCCAAATGGGCGTTTCCGATGTAGGTTAGGTGTCCCACCTTGGTCCCTTCGTCAATTTGGGCCTTTTTAACCTCTACGAAGTTTCCTAAGTGAACGTGTTCACCAATTATTGATTGTGGCCTTAAGTGGCTGTAAGGGCCGATATTGGAGTTATCAAGCATTTCTGATTCTTGAAGGTATGAAGAAATTACATGGATATTATCATGTAACTTACAATCGATAATTTCAGAGTGGGCCCCAATCCGACAATTAGATCCGATGGTCGTCTTTCCATGGATCTGCACCCCGGGTTCGATTACCGTGTCGGAACCAATTTGAATGTCAACATCGATGTAGGTGTCCTCAGGGTTGATAATCGAAACCCCTTCGGTCATATGATGATTATTAATTCGTTCTTGCATTACCTTAGTGGCCTTCGAAAGCGCAATACGATCGTTAACCCCCATCGATTCATAGAAGTCCGCCATTTGGTAGGCCGCAATAATCCGGCCGGCGTTCTTCAAAATTTCAATTACATCAGTTAGGTAATATTCACCCTGAGCATTATCGTTATTGATCTGATGCAACGATTCAAATAACGCCTGGTTATCAAAAACGTACACCCCGGTGTTAATTTCGTTGATTGCTTGTTCTTCCTTCGAGGCATCCTTTTGTTCAACGATTTTTTCAACGATTCCTAGGTCATTTCGCACAATCCGCCCGTATCCAGTTGGATCAGGAGCCTTCGAAGTCAAAATGGTAACAGCAGCTTGCTTTTCTTCGTGGTACTTGAACAATTTTTCAAAGGTCTCACTGGTAAATAGTGGTGTATCACCACTAACTACCATTGTGGTTCCCTCAACGTTAGCTAGCAATGGTTCTGCCTTAATTACGGCATCCCCAGTTCCTAGTTGTTTTTCTTGAACCACGTACTTAGTCCGATCTCCTAGTTCACGTTCAACATCCTCGGCCCCATAACCAACTACCGTTACGACGTTATCCATGTGGGTCTTTTCTACCTGAGTCAATACGTGATCCACCATGGTCCGCCCACAAATGCGGTGCAAGACCTTGTACAACTTAGATTTCATTCTGGTTCCCTTACCAGCAGCTAAAATAATTGTATTTCTTACAGCCATTGAAATAATTCCCCCCTATTTTTGATTAAAGACGGTCTTTAAGAAGTTGCCATCTGAGACCGTAATGTGCTTTGCAATGTCAACCTTAACCAGTGAAACATAATCTTGATCAGCAAATTCAGTTCGATCATAATTTTCTTCAGCTAATACAGAAACACCTGCAACTTCACAGTTAAATTCACGAGCTAAGGTCGCCAGTCCATTTACCGTTCCACCACCCTTAAGGTAGTCATCAACGATCAACACTCTGGAATTAGCCTTTAGGCTCCGCTTAGATAATACCATTTTTTTAACATTATTATTTGAACCAGACACATAATTCACGCTAATTGTAGATCCGTCGGTGATTTTAGAATCATGTTGAGAAACTACGAACGGAACGTTTAAATTACTAGCGATACTTTGAGCAATTGGGATTCCCTTCGTGGCAACTGTTAAGACTGCATCAATCTTTTGATCGGTGTACTTAGTCGCCATGATACGGCCAATCGTTCTCAGAGTATCAGGATAGCTAAGTACGTCTGACATATAGATGTAGCCTCCAGCTAGGTAGCGACTATCATCATTTAGGGCATCCTTTAACCCGTTAACAAATGATTGGGCTTCGGATGCCGGAATGGATGGCAAAAAGCGGGTCCCACCTGCGGCTCCCGGAACAGTATCAACAATTCCAATTCCACGATCCTTAAATGTTTGTTTTAATATTCCTAGGTCTTCACTAATTGAAGACTTTGCTGAACCATAACGGTCAACAAAAAAAGTCAGGGGAATAAGTGTGTGTGGTCGATCTAAAAGATACTTTGTCATATCAATTAGCCGATTACTTCGTCTGACCTTCAAATTTTTCACCTCTATAAAATAATTCCAAAATTTTCCTATCAATCAAATTCTATCATAAAAGTTCGTGTTTTACCTACTTTATTCAGAATTTAATCAATTAATGTAAGTAATATTTATAGTGGACGAACTAAATAGGCCTCGTTACAAAACCCTCGAATGCTATTTAAAATCCGTTTGGCCCGACTATACTTATGACAGACCGCAAATACGGTGGGCCCAGTTCCACTCATCTGGGAACCATCAGCCCCAAAGCTAATCAAACGATTTTTAATGTCAATGATTTCCGGATATCGTTTCCCAGAAATGGCCTCTAAAACATTTCCCATATTAGCAGTAATTCCATTTAAATCCCCATTTTTGGTGAAAAATAATAGTTTTTCAATATCTGGATGAATTAAATTTTGATAATCAATTTCCTGCAAAATTTTGGGAGTAGAAACACTAATGCGGGGTTTAACAATTACCACCCACATTGACGGTAGTTTAGGCATCACTTCAATGATTTCACCCCGACCAGTCACCCGGGCGGTCTGGCTATATATACAATACGGAACGTCTGAATCAACTTTTAAACCAAGTTCAGCTAGTTGACGATTGGTAAGCTTGATCTGATATAACTTATTCAACCCCCGCAAAACAGCTGCTGCATCAGACGATCCGCCCCCGAGCCCGGCTGCAATCGGAATGTGCTTGGTAATTTTAATCTGAATGCCATCGTTGATATGATACTGCTTGGTAATCAACAATGCTGCTTGGTATGCTAAGTTACGTTGATCATTCGGGATAAATACACTATCAGATTCAACAGTAATCAGGCCACTCCCATCTGTTTTAATCTCAACGTAATCTGCCAAATCCACTGATGCCATTACCATGTTCCACTCTGGTAATCCATCATCGTGCATATACGGCGTATCTAGTCCTAAATTGATCTTCGCTGGCGCCTTTTCTACGATTCTCAAGTCCACCCCTCCAATCATAATTTTGATTTATTTTTAATTATACTAAAAATTGAATCAAAAGTCAGTGGACTAAAAAAGCAACTATTAGATTTTAATAGTTGCTAGTTCGATTATTTTAAGATTCCAATTTGATGGTAGGTGTTCGCTAATTTAACAAAGTCACTCACCGTTAATCTTTCTGGGCGCACCCCTGGATCGATTTCCATTTGGGCCAATCCAGCTTTAATTTGTTCCTTGGTTTCTGGACTCTTGCCAAAAACACTTTGGAGGTTGTTCCAAAGCGTTTTCCGTCTATGAGCAAAACACCCCCGCACAAATCCCATAAATGACTTATCATTAAACGCTACGACATCGCGATGATCGTAACTAGAAAGGGTTACGATTGCAGAGTCAACATTTGGCGATGGAATAAATGACTTTCTGGATACCAACATTGGAACGGTCACCCGATGGAGGTACTGAACGATTACCGATAAAGAGCTATATGCCTTTACCCCCGTCTTAGCACAAAGGCGGTCAGCAACCTCTTTTTGCATCATTACCACAATTTTTGAAAAATCAACTGGTCCCTTTAAAAGGCTTAAGATGATGGGGGTTGTGATGTAGTAAGGAAGGTTTGCAACCACTTTAATCGGCTTATCATCACCAAATTCCTTTTCAATCATTTCAGGAAGGTTTGCCTTTAAGATGTCTTGGTTGATAATTTTCACATTATCGTATTGATGTAACGTATCATCTAGGACTGGGAGTAGGTTTTGATCTAGCTCGTAGGCAACCACCTTATTAGCCCGCTTGGCTAGCTGTTCCGTTAGCGAGCCAATTCCGGGGCCAATCTCAATTACGTTATCATTAGTAGTAATTTCAGCTGCGTCCACAATCCCCACTAGGGTGTTTAAGTCGGTCAAGAAGTTTTGCCCGAGACTCTTCTTCGCTGAAAGGTGGTAGCGGTTTAAAATTGCCTGAGTTCTTGCAGGACTCCCGATTGCTGGTGTTTCTGTCATTATTGTTCCTCCTCAACTTGCTTCAATGCGCCGTCAAATTGCTGTGGGGTGATTGAAAACATTTGCAAACGCTTGCTTAGTTGCTTCCCATTCACATAACCAATGTTTAAAATGTCACATAGTTTTTGGCGGCGCTGTTTAGCACCGGTGCCCCCCATTAACCCGGACTCAATCAATACTGCATCTGGAATTAATGGCTGTGCAGTTGGATTCTCCGTATACAGGTTCGCTAGCGCCGCTTGAATGGTTTCAGCAGAGGCGTGTTCAATTCCAAGTGATCCATGACTTCTGGTTGGCGTTGCCAGACTCCGATTAATAAATGCATGCTTGGCATCCGGAACCGCTTTAGCAACGATTTTGCGAATTCGCTCGCCAGAAAAATCAGGGTCAGTAAAAATAATGATGCCCCGTTGGACAGCCACTTTTTTGATCAGCGCAATTGTTCGCTTGTCGATTGCCGAGCCCCTGGTTTCGAGGGTATCAGCATTAACGGCATCCTTAATTCGTTTGGTATCATCCTTACCCTCAACGACAATGACTTCCTTTATCTTCTTCATTATTCCTCGATTCCAAATAACCTTAGCGTATTTTGGTAGGTTGCATCAGCAATTACATCTGGAGTTGTATCTCGATACCTTGCAATTGCTTCTACAGTGTAGAGTGTATACCCGGGCTCATTTTGTTTGCCCCGGTATGGTTCCGGTGCTAAATAGGGCGCATCAGTTTCAACTAAAATGCGGTCTAACGGAGCTTCAGCAGCCGCCTCATGGACTTCCTTCGTTTTTTTGAAACTAGCTACCCCACTAAATGAAACTAGCATCCCTAGCTCAATAAACTTACGAGCCCATTCAGCATCCCCGTTAAAGCTATGCACAATTCCGTGGGTGTTGCTTACATCGGTTGATTTTATAATGTCATAAGTGTCTTCAAATGCATCCCGATTATGAACCGAAATTGGTAGGTTCTCATCCTTTGCAATTTCAATCTGGCGCTTAAAGACCCGTTTTTGGGTGCTTTGCTTCACTACGTTTTGGTGATAGTCAAGACCAATTTCGCCCACCGCAACTACCTTAGGATCCTTTAGTTGCTCAATTAACTCCGCTTCAACTGCATCATCAAATGAGTTTGCTTCCTCTGGATGGTAACCAATAATTGCATATAAGTTATCGTATTGATGTGCCAAATCGATTGCTAAACGGTTCAAATGCTGGTCAGAACCAACAATTGCCATTTTCACCACGCCTAATTTTTGCGCATGTTCGATATATTGCTTCGCATCCGGATAAAGAATGGCATCGTTTAAATGGGTATGTGAGTCAAAAATTTTCATAAACATGCTCCTCCAAAATGAAATTAGCCATTAATCAAATTGAATTAATGGCTAATTTTAGGTTTTAATTATTCTAAAGTAGCCCCGTTTTCAAAGTTACTTGGTAGGGTTGCTAACTCAATTGAACCGTCTTCGTGTTCAATGGACAACAACATTCCCTGACTAACTTCACCACGCATTTTACGAGGCTTCAAATTCGATACAGCAATTAGCTTCTTCCCAACTAATTTAGCGTAATCTGGATACCATTGGGCAATTCCAGATAGAATTTGCCGGTACCCCTGATCACCTGCATCTAATTTAAATTGTAATAGCTTATCAGAGCCCGCAACTGGTTGAACGTCAACCACTTCCGCAACCTTTAGTTCAACCTTATCAAAGGCTTCGTATCGAATTGCTTTTTTAGTGAGGGTCAACTCAGTTGTATCAGGATCAAAGGCGCCTTCGGCAGCAGCCTTTTGAGCAGCACGCCCCTTGGTCTTATCAGACTTAGTCATCTGTCCCTTAATAAATTCCACTTCTGCTTCAACGTCTAGTCGAGGGAAGATTGGAACCCCCTTCTTAATTACCTTAGTATTTGCTGGTAAATCAGCAATTTTAAGGTCCGTTAAGGTAAGTGAATCTAGTGGCAAGCCGAGTTGTTCGAAAATCTTCTTAGGCGCTTGCGTCATGATTGGGCTAACCAGGAGTGCAATCACCCGTAAGCTAGCGGCAAGGTGCGCCATCACTGCGGCTAACGCTGCTTTATCATCTGCACCATCACTCTTTGCAAGCGTCCATGGTTCAGTTTGGTCAATGTACTTATTCGTAGCAGCCACTAACTTCCAAACGGCAGCCAATGCATCTGCGAAGTGTACGCTGTTCATTTTTTCGTTAAATTCGGTAATGGAATCTGCAGCAACGGTTTCTAACGTCCCATCAAATTCAGTTACTCCGGATTTGAATTCAGGAACGGTTCCGCCTTCGTACTTATTAATCATTGCAATTGTCCGGTTCAAAAGATTTCCGAGGTCGTTTGCAAGGTCGTAATTAACCCGGTCAATAAAGTCTTCGGGAGTAAAGACCCCGTCATTCCCATACGGCATTGCCCGTAGTAGGTAGTAACGAGTGGCATCTAGTCCATAGCGTTCCACCAAGGTTTCTGGATAGATCACGTTCCCCTTGGACTTCGACATCTTTCCGTTCTTCATTAGTAACCATCCGTGCCCAATTACGTGCTTCGGAATTGCTAGTCCCAATGCGTGTAAGATAATTGGCCAGTAAATCGTGTGGAACCGAACGATTTCCTTCCCCACCATTTGGACGTCAGCAGGCCAGTACTTCTTGAATAGGGAATCGTCATCAGAACCGTATCCTAATGCGGTAATATAGTTAGTCAAAGCATCAATCCACACGTAAACAACGTGTTTGGGATCACTTTTAACTGGAACCCCCCATTTAAATGAAGTCCGTGAAACAGCAAGATCTTCCAAACCAGGTTTAATGAAGTTATTGATCATTTCATTCATTCTAGTTGATGGCTCGATAAAGTCTGGATGGTCCTTGTAGTATTGAAGGAGCCAGTCTGCATACTTGCTCATCTTAAAGAAGTAACAGGGTTCGTGGACTAATTGAACTTCGTGGCCACTAGGGGCCTTCCCACCAGTAACGTTTCCATCGTCATCCTTGTAAACCTCGGATAATTGGGATTCAGTAAAGTATTCTTCATCGGATACTGAATACCAACCGGTGTATTCACCAAGGTAAATGTCACCATTATCCTGGAGCTTTTGGAAAATCTTTTGCACTGCAGCTTCATGGTAGTCATCGGTCGTCCGGATAAACTTATCATTTGAAATATCAAGGGTCTTCCAAAGTTCTTTAATCCCCTTGGCCATTTTATCAACATATGATTGGGGATCCATGCCTAACTTTTCAGCCTTTTGTTCGATTTTGAGACCGTGTTCATCGGTTCCGGTAAGGTAAAATACATCGTACCCAGTTGCACGCTTAAAACGCGCCAACGCGTCACATGCGATGGTAGTGTATGAGTTTCCAATGTGTAATCGCCCGGACGGGTAATAGATTGGGGTGGTGATATAGTAAGTTGGTTTTGCCATAGGTAATGCTCCCTTTCCAAAGCGGTGGCCGCTAGCTTTATTTGTTTTTCATTATAGCATAACAGTGAACCGTTAAAATAAATCGAGTTGTTTTGGTGCTAATCCAGTAAAATGCAGTCCCAAAATCGATTGTAACTTTAAAGCATTTGGAGCAGCATCCTTCCCGGAATTATTGTTAAATATCACGCATACTTCCTTAGCCTGCGAGTCTAAATCACGGATTATTTTTGCTAATCCGGTTAATTCATGCTCATTATAACGATAAAGGGTCCGCTTTTTACGCCAATCAGGACCCTGGTTGAACCAGCCCTCAGCATTTCGTCCGTGGAGCCGAATAAAAACCAAATTTGGGTTGGTAATTAACGGAACGAACGGAACTCCATCATTTAGATTATGCGGTTCATCAATGATGGCAAGGGTCATTTTCAATTGCTTCAATCCGGAGTACAACCGATTAATGAACGGCTTTTGATACCACGAAGGGTGGCGAAATTCCACCGTAAGCGAGAGGCCAGGCAACCAGTTCGGAAGTTCTGCAAGGTAGTCTAAATTATCCTTACTAACTGCAAAGTACGGTGGAAATTGGAATAGCACCGTTTTGAGTTGGTTAGTTTCCACCAGTGGTTGTACCATTTCCTTAAACCTAATAAACGCTTGCTTGCGATCAGCAAGTGAGACCGCCTCTGGACTCTTGATATCGTGTTGCGTCATTAATCGATTTGCTTTTAGGATAAATTGAAACTGACTAGGCACCTGCTTTCGCCAATCCAAAACGGTTGCGACCCGTGGAATGGCATAGAATGGCGTATCAACTTCTACCGTTGGTAAGAAGCTAGCGTACTCCACTAATTTGGGGGCCTGATTGGTGTTAGAAAATGCAGGATGATCCGACCAGGTTGTTAATCCAATCGTAATCATAATTAGACCCGCAATTCCTTAAAAAAGGTTACCGCATCCCCCTGAATCATTTTTAACGGAATTCCTAGGTCCAGCTTTTCTTGATTAATTGCAATAACTGGTGCACTTGGGTTTCGGTACTGGAGTAACCCTGCGAATGGATAGACCCGCATCGAAGTTCCCACAATTACAATCAAGTCACTTTCTGACATTAAGTCAACGCTAGTTTGAACCCGTTTAGGATCCAGTCCCTCATCGTATAACACGATTCCAGGACGTAAAATACCACCGCAATCTTTGTGAACTGGACTTTCTAGGTAAGCATGCCAATCGACAGAACGATGGCACTTTTGACATGTAACATCATATAAGTTTCCGTGAAACTCAACTAGGTGAGTAGCATGGGCAACATTGTAAAGGTTATCAACATTTTGGGTAATAATGCTAGCGCGGTTCTGGTTAGTCAACGCTGCTTGCTTTTCATGAATTGGATTCGGTTTTGCGTCTGGGTAGTACATATTATTCTTAACAAACGCATAGAACTTATCCGGTTCGTTTTGCAGGCAAGCATGGCTAAGGTAGTACTCAGCCGGCTTACCATCATTATCCTGTTCATATAAACCGTTTTTGGAGCGGTAGTCTGGAATCCCGGAAGGAGTTGAAACCCCCGCGCCGGTCAAGAAGACAATTCGCTTTGCTTGGTTAAAAACTTTTTGAACATCTTCATCCATATTTAACGCCCCCATTAATTATCGAATGATAAATGGCATCTTAAGTTCTTTAAAGAGGTCTTCTACGCTCATGTTATAAAGACGTTTAAAATATGCGGGACTATCATCCATCCCGGTTGGTGCCGGAATTACAAATGAATTTTGATCATCAACCTTGCTGAATCCAACATAGGCTCTGCGGTTAGTTTGTTTTTCATGAAGTTCCGAATGGAAAATTTCAAACATTTGATTAACCTTGAGACCTAACTGCCGTTCTGATAATACACTTGTGATGGTAGTAAAGTCCTTATTGTTCAATGGTGGTAAATTCCATTCCTTCAATTGGTCATCAAAAACCCTGAATAATTTTACCACGTTTCTCCGGAGGCCAAATGGTGAATCGGTTGGCTTAGCGGTGATCACTTGATAAATCTTTTGAGCGGCCGCTAGTGAAATTGGGTAGTCCGATTTTAGTTCGTCAGCCACCTTATTAAATTCATCACCGTAGAACACTAATGCATCTAAAAGGGTCAACAGCCGTAATGACATTTCATCATCTAGTTCAGCTGGTTCAGGCTTAATCGTCGCCTTTACCCCCTTTAGGTACATTGATTCAATCTCATCGTCAATTAAACCGTGCTTTCGTTGTTCAGAAACCACCACGAAGTGGGAAACAATATCAAATAGTTCGATTCCCATTGCTTGAAGTTGGTCATCTAATTCTGAATTACCGGTCGTCAGGGAGAAAAACTCCTGCGGAAAACCGCGGAGCGTCATTAACAAGTGCAGTAGTTCGTGTGATGCCGTGTAATTAGGGGCGGTTAAATCAGAAATTTGAATATAAATATTCTTACCGTCTTGCACCATTTGAGCTTGGTCGTGTCTTACATATCCAGATTGCAAACGTCCAATAAATTGCACTTCCACCTTGCCTGGAAAGAACCGATTTACAACGTTCAGTAAACTCTGGGTTTGTTCATTTAACTTAATATCTTGTGGTTCCAAGTAATATCACCTTCATTAACTAGATTTTCTAATTTGATTGATAACCGAACGGGCATCATCAATTCCAACGTTCTTTATTTTTCTTAGCTTCTTAACCACCTCAGCAACCTCGTCGGGAGCTGCACCAGCACTAATAGCCAGTGAGTTTAGTTGCAATGCCATGTGGCCCTTTTGAATTCCATCAGTAACAATCGCCTTTAATGCCGCTAAATTTTGCGCCAATCCAGTCGCTGCGATTAACTGCATTAATTCACGCGCATTTTTAACCTTAGCGATTGACTGATTGATTTTCACTAGTGGAAACACACTTGTGGCCCCGCCGACAAACCCAACTGGCATTGGAACCGTCATTTCACCAACTAGTTGTTGATCAACAACCTTCCAATGACTTAGCCCGCGGTAGTGCCCATCCTTAGCTGCGTAAGCATGAATCCCACTTTCGATTGCCCGCCAGTCATTTCCCATGGCAATCGTTACGGCATCAATTCCATTCATGATTCCCTTATTATGGGTGGTGGCCCGGTACGGGTCAATTTGGGCGATGTGGCTAGCTAACCCAATTCTAACAGCAACCTCACGTCCAGTCATCCCAGGCGCTCCTAGTTGGCTAAAATCAATTTTCCCAACTACCCGCACCAGACTCTTCGTCGCATAGTTTGAGAGGATTTGCATTAAAACAACGCCCGGTGATTGTTGGTTAATTGCAGCCCCAATTTTTTCCAGCATTGAATTAATGATGTTTGCACCCATCGCTTCTGAAACGTTGACACTGAGGTCTAACGAGTAGTCATCAACGTCTAACTGGCGAATTTCGATGTCGGTAGCTCCGCCCCCATAACTATGGATGCTCGGGTGGGCCGAATCAGCTAGGGCAATTAGTTCTCCGTGCCGTTCATTAATCCAATCTAATAGTTCAGGCTGCGGATTGTGTAAAACCACTTGGCCAATTAGTTCCCGGCTAATCACCGTGGCGTCGATGCCATTTTTACTAAGCATTCTGGCACCATTACTAACGGCCGCAATTACGGAAGGCTCCTCGGTTACCATTGGAACGGCGTGTTCGACGCCGTTTACCATTAGGTTCACTCCCACCCCTTCGGGTAATGAATAGTCAGTGAGGTAGTTTTCAATTAGCTTTGCGTCCGTTTGATTAACGTGTTCCTTGATTAAGGTTTTCGCATCATCATTAAGGGTTGCGTATTCACCAACTACTGATAACCGATCATGATATGATTTACGGTAAAAATGTTTAAACGAGCTATCCATAGATAAAAATTCCACCTTTGCAATCGGTCACCTAATTCAGCTGATCGAAAGTAATTAACGTTTTTGGTTGGCCTGCATGTGCCGAAGGTATTCGTTGATTAACCCCTCACGAACCCCACTATCAGCAAAAATGACCTGTTTTGAATTAATTCGATTAATAATTGAAACTAATGGCAACAATCCCCCAACAATAATGTCAGCACGGTCAGATTCTAACCCCGAAATTTGTTTTCGTTGGGCATTGTCACGCGCAACCAAAATTTCAAACGTTTTCAAGACCTGGGTCTGCTTTAATTGGTAACGATTCAACCGGTGGGACCGATTAAGGTGTTGATGGTGCTGATTGATCCTAGCTAGCGCCCGGGTTGCACCACCTAGTAAAACGAGGGGATAACGGTAAGCCCATTTTAACCAGAATACCCGGTGCAATTCTTGTTGGATATAGCATTCGGCGTTAAATAAATCTGCGGCGTTAATCCGACTTCCTAGGTGATAGTGCTCAGATAGGCTCACTGCCCCCATTGGCAGGCTAATTAAGTTCTTTTTCTTGTGATTTTGCACTAACACAAGTTCCATGCTAGCACCGCCAATATCAACTAGAATGTAGTTGGGTTCCTTAATATTATTAACGACTCCCAAGTAATCATAGTAGGCCTCTTGGTTCCCGGATAAGATTTTAATCCGTAATCCCAAGACATCCCGGACCTTTTTCAAAAAGGTTGATTGGTTATTAGCTTGGCGGACCGCGGCGGTTGCGATTACTTTAACGTGCACGTTTGGATATTCCTTATAAACATTTTGGAAATTTTGCAGTGCACCTATCGTTCGCTTAATCGCCGCTGGTCTTAATAGCTTTTCACGCCCCATCCCTTCGGAAAGGCGGCTATCATTTTTTACTCTCTTAACTTCACGATACGATCCATCACTTTCAATTTGATTGATTGCCATTCGCACTGAATTGGAACCGATATCTAAAATTACAAAATTTTCCAATTTTAACACCCTTCTTTAAATAACGATTTAGTTCAGTGTTTATTTAAAGTAATTAATCCCGATTGCATCCCGAACTTCTTGAAGGGTTTGGTTAGTAACAGCTTGAGCTCGTTGGCTGCCGGCTTTCAAAATGTCATAAACCGCTGCTGGGTCCTTAGCAAATTCTTCACGTCTAGTTCGAATTGGTTCTAATTCAGCTTGGAGAACTTCATTTAAGTAACGCTTGATTTTAACGTCCCCTAGTCCACCATGCCGGTATTGTTGCTTTAATTCTTCAACATGGTCTTGATCCTTGTCAAAAATATCAAGGTAGGTGAAAACAGTGTTCCCCTCTACCTTTCCGGGATCTTCAACGTGAATGTGATCAGGGTCGGTATACATTGACATGACCTTTTCCTTAATCGTATCTGGATCATCAGCTAGGTAAATCGCGTTCCCAAGTGATTTACTCATCTTAGCATTACCGTCTAGTCCTGGAATCCGACCCATTTCCTTTGGTGGGAAGTAGCCTTCTGGTTCCACCAAAATTTCCTGCTTATAAATGGAGTTAAAAGACCGGACAATCTCTCTGGTCTGTTCAAGCATTGGTTCTTGGTCAGCCCCGACTGGAACCGTATTAGCCTTGAACGCAGTGATGTCAGCGGCTTGACTAACTGGGTAGATGAAGAAACCGGCTGGGACACTTTGCCCAAAGTTTTTTTGCTTAATTTCAGTCTTAACCGTTGGGTTCCGGTTCAAACGAGAAACCGTTACTAAGTTAAGGTAGTGCATGGTCAATTCATTTAACGCTGGTAATTGAGATTGAACACAAATCGTTGATTTTTCGGGATCAATTCCAACTGCTAGGTAGTCTAAGGCCACCTGTAGTAAACTGTGTTGAATTTTTTCAGGATCACGAGCGTTGTCAGTTAACGCTTGCATATCTGCAATTAGTAAGTAGGTATCGTAATCCCCTGAGTTTTGTAATGCCACCCGATTCCGTAATGAACCAACATAGTGTCCAATGTGAAGTTTCCCCGTAGGGCGATCTCCAGTTAAAATTACCTTTTTATCCGTCATAATAATCCATCCTTTCTAAAAAAGGCGTGCTACTGGATGAATAATCTCCAATAGGACGCCTTTAACGTGGTACCACCTATGTTGCAAGCGCTTAAACTTGCCACTATTTTCCGATAAGGGGGAACCCATCTAACCATTTCGTCAACCCATGGTCAATTTCAGCGCTTATGACCTCTCTGTCTGGTAGGGGCAACTACTTTTAAACATTTATAATCATCTAATATTTTAATTGATTACTAATTTAATGTCAAAGTGAGTTTGATTGACATTTGGCCTTTTTCAACCTAAAATTATTGCACGTTGAAAAGGATTTTAGGAAACGGAGGAATCAGTTTGGAACCCGGTGAATACCAAAAAGAACAAAAACGTGTTGATTCAATTGTAAAACAGATTAAGTCTAGAATTGAAAAGACAAAGGTTGATTTGTCAAAAGCACATGAAGAAACCAAAAACGTTCAACAAAACTACAGTGCCAATACTTCAGTTAACTACTTTGAAGTTGATGACCGAATTGAAACCAGTGCTGAATTGCAACAACAAAGAGGATTAGTTAACCGGGACATTGAAAATGAAACCATCATTAAACGCCATTTAAATACGCTGAAGGAATTAGCTAATTCACCGTATTTTGGGCGAATTGACATCCTAGATGATGGAGAAACAACCCCAGAACAACTATACATCGGGACTGCATCATTCGTTGATGACCAACAAAACTTTTTAGTTTATGATTGGCGGGCACCCATTTCAAGTATCTACTATAATGGAACATTGGGTAAGGTTAGCTATACCACCCCTGCCGGTCGGCTATCAACCGAGCTACTAAAAAAACGACAATTTCAAATCCAAGCAGGCCAAATTGATAACATGTTTGATACCAACGAAACCGTTGGTGATGAAATGCTTCAACACGCTCTTGGGGAACAAAACGATGAAACGATGCAAAATATCGTTGCCACGATTCAAAGTGAACAAAACGACATTATTCGTGATACCACCAGTGATCTGCTAGTAGTTCAAGGGGTTGCAGGATCTGGAAAGACATCCGCTATTTTACAGCGAATTGCATTTCTTCTCTACCACAGCAGAAGCTCGTTGGTTGCAGATCAAATCGTGCTACTATCGCCTAACAAGTTATTTAGTCATTATATTTCAGACGTACTGCCTAGCCTGGGTGAGCGTAACATGCGCCAGGTGACCCTTGCTGAGTTCTTTAACCACCGCTTTGAAGGTTTAAAAGTCCAAACCATTTTTGACCGATATGAAAATCAACAGGTACTCAGCTCAGAACAAATCGCAATTCATAATTATAAGGGCAGCGCGCAATTTATGAATGATCTCGCTAATTACGTTGCTAATATTGCAGCTGATGATATTCAGTTCAGTTCAATCGGATTTAGAGGAAAGCCATTTTTTACCGCTGAGGATATTCGTTCTATCTATCAACAATACCCACAGAGTATGCATACTTCTCAAAGAATCTTAAAAACTAAAAATCAACTAATTCGCACTTTAAAACGGCGGATTCATACCTCCATTCATGATAATTGGGTCAATAAAGAATTAGAAAGTCTTAGTGAGGAAAGAATTAGAACAATGATGAAGGGTAAGCAATTGCGCGACTTTCAAGGTCAAGACGATGAGCGAGACTTCCTAGCAACTAAAATTGTTAAAAAGGAGTATCGCATCATCTATGATGCGATTTATAATAATAACTTCTTTGATCCATACATCCAATATGAGCAATTCTTAAAACAGCTTGACGTCCCTGACCATATTTCAAATCAGGAATGGGAACAATCCGTTAAGCAGTTTTCAGATCAACTGGAAAATCATCAATTAAGTTTGGATAATGCTGCGCCACAATTGTACTTACGTGATTTAATTACTGGTGAAGGTCGCAATCGGGCAATTAAATACCTATTTATCGATGAAATGCAGGACTATTCAATCGCCCAATTAGTTTATTTAAGATTTATATTTTCCAATGCCAAATTTAATTTAATTGGGGACAGTGAACAGGCCCTTTTTAAAGCGGTTGAAAAACCTAACGACCTCCTAATTAAGTTGGATGCAGCTTTTAAAACGAAGCACTCCCGATTGATTACCCTCCGGAAGTCTTATCGTTCAACTTATCAGATCACAACGTTTGCTAAGTCATTACTTCCAGATGGAAACGAAATTGAGGCTTTCAATCGGCAGGGACCAATTCCAGAGATTATTGTCCGATATGATAATAAAGTGGCGATTAATAGCCTAAAGGCTTCCATTAAGCAACAATTGTTAGATAATGGTACCGTTGCAATTATCACCAAGAATATGGATGAAGCTAAGTTAATCTATCATCATCTATATCGGGAATTTAAAACCACCCTCCTAGATGATGCTGATCGAACGCTGCCAAAGGGAGCAATTGTATTACCGGTTTATTTAGCTAAGGGACTAGAATTCGACTCCGTAATTGGTTGGAACGTCTCTGATAAAAACTATGATTCAACCGATTTAATTGGCACCCTTTATACGATTGCAACTAGGGCCATGCACAGCTTAATATTAATTAGTATTGGTCCAGTTAGTTCATTAATTACTAAAGCTGGTGTCCCAAATAACGCGTTTAAAATCGATCATCAAATTAGTTCGCATAACTAATTAGAACAATAAAATCCAGTTGCCCTAGAAATGGGAACTGGATTTTTTGTTTTAACGCAATATTAATTTGAGAAGCCGTTTCCGGGATTTGAACCCGGGACCTCTTCCTTACCATGGAAACGCTCTACCTCCTGAGCTAAAACGGCATTGTTAAATTAAAAGGACCTTCGTTATTCACGAAGGTCCTTAGTTTGCGTGGCAACGTCCTATCCTTGCAGGGGGCGATCCCCCAACTACTTTCGGCGTTCAAAAGCTTAACTACTGTGTTCGACATGGGAACAGGTGTATCCTTTTGGCCATCATCACCACACTATTTAACTGTGAGAACTTCGTTCTCTCAAAACTAGATAATATTTTATTCTTCCGTGAGAACTACCTTACTTGGTTAAGTCCTCGACCAATTAGTACTGGTCCGCTCCATGCATCACTGCACTTCCACTTCCAGCCTATCTACCTGATCATCTTTCAGGGGTCTTACTTCCATAAAGGAATGGGAAATCTCATCTCGAGGTGGGTTTCACACTTAGATGCTTTCAGCGTTTATCTCATCCATACATAGCTACCCAGCGATGCGCCTGGCGGCACAACTGGTACACCAGCGGTATGTCCACTCCGGTCCTCTCGTACTAAGAGCAGCTCCTCTCAAATTTCCTACGCCCGCGACGGATAGGGACCGAACTGTCTCACGACGTTCTGAACCCAGCTCGCGTACCGCTTTAATGGGCGAACAGCCCAACCCTTGGGACCAACTACAGCCCCAGGATGCGATGAGCCGACATCGAGGTGCCAAACCTCCCCGTCGATGTGAACTCTTGGGGGAGATAAGCCTGTTATCCCCAGGGTAGCTTTTATCCGTTGAGCGATGGCCCTTCCATACGGTACCACCGGATCACTAAGCCCGACTTTCGTCCCTGCTCGACCTGTATGTCTCGCAGTCAAGCTCCCTTCTGCCTTTACACTCGTCGAATGATTTCCAACCATTCTGAGGGAACCTTTGGGCGCCTCCGTTACTGTTTAGGAGGCGACCGCCCCAGTCAAACTGCCAACCAGACACTGTCTCCCACCACGATCAGTGGTGCGGGTTAGAGTGTTCATACAGCGAGGGTAGTATCCCACCATTGCCTCCATCGAAACTAGCGTTCCGACTTCTATGGCTCCTACCTATCCTGTACAAGCTATACAAACACCCAATATCAAGTTACAGTAAAGCTCCATGGGGTCTTTCCGTCCTGTCGCGGGTAACCTGCTTCTTCACAGGTATCTCAATTTCACCGAGTCTCTCGTTGAGACAGTGCTCAGATCGTTACGCCTTTCGTGCGGGTCGGAACTTACCCGACAAGGAATTTCGCTACCTTAGGACCGTTATAGTTACGGCCGCCGTTTACTGGGGCTTCGTTTCTGGGCTTCGCCGAAGCTAACTCATCCACTTAACCTTCCAGCACCGGGCAGGCGTCAGCCCCTATACTTCATCTTACGATTTTGCAGAAACCTGTGTTTTTGATAAACAGTCGCCTGAGCTTTTTCACTGCGGCTGCACATAGTGCAGCACCCCTTCTCCCGAAGTTACGGGGTCATTTTGCCGAGTTCCTTAACGAGAGTTCACTCGCTCACCTTAGGATTCTCTCCTCGACTACCTGTGTCGGTTTGCGGTACGGGTAGTTAACTACTAACTAGAAACTTTTCTCGGTAGTGTGACATCAACGACTTCCCTACTAAATTTCGGTCCTCATCACACCTTGTCAACCCGGTATTAAGCATTTGACTCAATACCTGACTTAGTGCTTGAACATCCATATCCAACAGGATGCTACGTTTAGCCTCCTACGTCCTTCCATCGTTCAAACATAGTTAACTAGTACAGGAATCTCAACCTGTTATCCATCGCCTACGCCTCTCGGCCTCGGCTTAGGTCCCGACTAACCCTGGGAGGACGAGCCTTCCCCAGGAAACCTTAGTCATTCGGTGGATCAGATTCTCACTGATCTTTCGCTACTCATACCGGCATTCTCACTTCTAAGCGCTCCACCAGTCCTTACGGTCTGACTTCATCGCCCTTAGAACGCTCTCCTATCACGTAACAAAGTTACGTCCACAATCTCGGTAATATGCTTAGCCCCGGTAAATTTTCGGCGCAGGATCACTCGACTAGTGAGCTATTACGCACTCTTTAAATGGTGGCTGCTTCTGAGCCAACATCCTAGTTGTCTATGCAACTCCACATCCTTTTCCACTCAGCATATATTTAGGGACCTTAATTGGTGGTCTGGGCTGTTCCCCTTTCGACGGTGGATCTTATCACTCATCGTCTGACTCCTGGATATAAATCAATGGCATTCGGAGTTTATCTGAATTTAGTAACCCAAGACGGGCCCCTCACCCAAACAGTGCTCTACCTCCATGATTCTCGACTCCAAGGCTAACCCTAAAGCTATTTCGGAGAGAACCAGCTATCTCCAAGTTCGTTTGGAATTTCACCGCTACCCACACCTCATCCCAGCACTTTTCAACGTACACGGGTTCGGCCCTCCGGTGTGTTTTACCACACTTTCAGCCTGGACATGGGTAGATCACCTGGTTTCGGGTCTATCACAACATACTCAAACGCCCTATTCAGACTCGCTTTCGCTACGGCTCCGACTTCTCATCTTAACCTTGCATGTTATCATAACTCGCCGGTTCATTCTGCAAGAGGCACGCTATCACCCATTAACGGGCTCTAACTGCTTGTAGGCACATGGTTTCAGGAACTATTTCACTCCCCTTCCGGGGTGCTTTTCACCTTTCCCTCACGGTACTGGTTCACTATCGGTCACTAGGGAGTATTTAGCCTTGGGAGATGGTCCTCCCGGATTCCGGCAATGTTTCACGTGTATTGCCGTACTCAGGATCCTGAACTGAGGGAATTAGATTTCGTCTACAGGGCTATCACCTTGTGTCGCAGAACTTCCCAGATCTTTCGACTATCTAATTCTTTGGTAACTCAAATGTTCAGTCCTACAACCCCACTGAGTAAACTCAATGGTTTGGGCTGTTCCCCGTTCGCTCGCCGCTACTGAGGGAATCGAATTTTCTTTCTCTTCCTGTGGGTACTTAGATGTTTCAGTTCCCCACGTCTGCCTTTCAATGAGTATGAATTCGTCATTGAATAATAAACGATAAAGTTTATTGGGTTTCCCCATTCGGAAATCTCCGGATCAAAGCTTACGTACAGCTCCCCGAAGCATATCGGCGTTAGTCCCGTCCTTCATCGGCTCCTAGTACCAAGGCATCCACCATGCGCCCTTAATAACTTAACCTATTACCACGAAGTGGTATTTGGTTAATTGAGTAAATACGAATAAACTAATATAAAAAACTCAAAATAACGCGGTGTTCTCGGTTGAAATTGTATTTAATACAATTCAATAATTTGGAAAAATTAAAATATTATCTAGTTTTCAAAGAACCAAGTTTGAGAGTAGACCTCTCAAAACTAAACAAAACTATGACTGCATAAGGTTCCGAATTATTCCTTAGAAAGGAGGTGATCCAGCCGCAGGTTCTCCTACGGCTACCTTGTTACGACTTCACCCTAATCATCAGTCCTACCTTAGGCGGTTTGCTCCTCAAAAGAGGTTACTACACCGACTTTGGGTATTACTAACTCTCATGGTGTGACGGGCGGTGTGTACAAGACCCGGGAACGTATTCACCGTGGCATGCTGATCCACGATTACTAGTGATTCCAACTTCATGCAGGCGAGTTGCAGCCTGCAATCCGAACTGAGAACGGCTTTAAGAGATTAGCTTAACCTCGCGGTTTTGCGACTCGTTGTACCGTCCATTGTAGCACGTGTGTAGCCCAGGCCATAAGGGGCATGATGATTTGACGTCGTCCCCACCTTCCTCCGGTTTGTCACCGGCAGTCTCACTAGAGTGCCCAACTTAATGCTGGCAACTAATAATAGGGGTTGCGCTCGTTGCGGGACTTAACCCAACATCTCACGACACGAGCTGACGACAACCATGCACCACCTGTCATCCTGTCCCCGAAGGGAACGGCTAATCTCTTAGCTTTGCAGGAGATGTCAAGGCCTGGTAAGGTTCTTCGCGTAGCATCGAATTAAACCACATGCTCCACCACTTGTGCGGGTCCCCGTCAATTCCTTTGAGTTTCAACCTTGCGGTCGTACTCCCCAGGCGGAATGCTTAATGCGTTAGCTGCGGCACTAAAGGGCGGAAACCCTCTAACACCTAGCATTCATCGTTTACGGCATGGACTACCAGGGTATCTAATCCTGTTTGCTACCCATGCTTTCGAGCCTCAGCGTCAGTTACAGACCAGACAGCCGCCTTCGCCACTGGTGTTCTTCCATATATCTACGCATTTCACCGCTACACATGGAGTTCCACTGTCCTCTTCTGCACTCAAGTTTCTCAGTTTCCGATGCACTTCTCCGGTTAAGCCGAAGGCTTTCACATCAGACTTAAAAAACCGCCTGCGCTCGCTTTACGCCCAATAAATCCGGACAACGTTTGCCACCTACGTATTACCGCGGCTGCTGGCACGTAGTTAGCCGTGACTTTCTGGTTAAATACCGTCACGATGTGATCATTTCCTATCACACCCATTCTTCTTTAACAACAGAGTTTTACGAGCCGAAACCCTTCTTCACTCACGCGGCGTTGCTCCATCAGACTTTCGTCCATTGTGGAAGATTCCCTACTGCTGCCTCCCGTAGGAGTATGGGCCGTGTCTCAGTCCCATTGTGGCCGATTACCCTCTCAGGTCGGCTACGTATCATTGCCTTGGTAGGCCATTACCCCACCAACAAGCTAATACGCCGCAGGTCCATCCTAAAGTGATGCAAACGCATCTTTCAAACAAAAACCATGCGGTTTTTGTTGTTATGCGGTATTAGCACTTGTTTCCAAATGTTATCCCCCGCTTTAGGGCAAGTTACCTACGTGTTACTCACCAGTTCGCCACTCACTTCGATGTTAAGTCAAGTTAATGCAAGCATCAACTATCATTAACGGAAGTTCGTTCGACTTGCATGTATTAGGCACGCCGCCAACGTTCGTCCTGAGCCAGGATCAAACTCTCATCTTAAGATGAAAAGCTCAACGTTAGCTCTTCTTTAAATATTGTTACTTTTAAGCGAATTGACTTCGCATAAGATTTTTGTACTTCATATTAAATATGAAGTTCCTTACACATTTTTGTCATAATTTTGTTCAGTTTTCAAAGATCTACTTGAATGCGTCGTTCATAACGACAACTATTTAATAATATCAAATCGTCAACTGGATGTCAACAACTTTTTAAAATTAATTTGAACAACCATTTGAACAGCCGTTAGTCGGAATGAATAATGCAAGTAATAATATACCGCGTTCAAAGTTTAATGTCAACCTAAAAGTAAAATTAATTTTGAATTAAATACCTTTACAATCAAAGTTACCATATTATAAACAAAAAATGGAGTAAGGCTAATAACATTAACCTCACTCCATTTAAACGTAATTACTTAGTGACACGAGCTAAATAGTAGCGTTTCTTTCCTTTTCTAACGACCACAAACTTACCGTCAAAATCATCACTTGGATTAACAATGGCTTCAACATCATCAACCTTTTCACCATTAATTCTAATTGCACCATTCTTAACATCTTCTCTAGCCTGACGTCTTGATGGTTCAATCTTAGTATCATCAACTAGCCACTGGATAATATCGTTTGGTTGAGCACTAATGTCAACGCTTGGCATGTTTTTAAACCCTTGTTCAACTTCACTTACAGTTAGATTCTTAATTCCGTTAGTAAACAATGCCTTTGTGATATTTTGTGCTTCTTCAACCGCTTTTTCACCATGAACGAACTTAGTAACTTCTTCAGCTAATCTACGTTGTGCTTCACGCTTCTGCGGTTCGGTCTTCACCTTCTCGGCTAAGGCTTCAATTTCTTCATGGTTAAGGAAAGTAAAGTACTTAAGATACTTTACAACATCCCGGTCATCTTGATTAATCCAGAATTGGTAAAATTCATATGGAGACGTCTTCTTAGGATCAAGCCAAACTGCTCCACCAGCAGTCTTCCCAAACTTAGTTCCGTCAGCTTTTAACATTAATGGAATCGTCAATCCGTAGGCCTTAGCATCAGCGCCTTCCATCTTATGAATCAAGTCAATTCCTGAGGTAATGTTCCCCCATTGATCAGAACCACCAATTTCAAGTTGCACATCGTTGTTCTTAAATAGATGCAAGAAGTCAATTGATTGCAGAATTTGGTACGTAAATTCAGTAAATGAAATTCCAGCGTCCAAACGACTAGCAACTACTTCTTTATTTAGCATCGTATTAATGTTAAATACTTTTCCATAATCACGGAGAAAATCAAGTAGTGATAGTTTCGATAACCAATCATAATTATCAACAATGGTAAATCCACCGTCTTGGCCAAATAGTTGAGTCATTTGAGCAGTAAGCGCCGCTTCGTTATGCTTAACTTGATCCATGGTTTGGAGCTTTCTTTCAGCCTTTTTACCACTTGGGTCCCCAATTGAACCGGTTGCGCCCCCAACTAAAATTACCGGATGGTAACCAGCTAATTGGAATCGCTTTAAAATCATGAATGGGATTAAGTGTCCAATATGCATACTGTCTCCAGTTGGATCAATCCCTGCATATAGACCAATCTTTTTTTCAGATACCAATTCTTTTAGCCCATCTGCATCGGTTTGTTGATTAATCGCTCCACGCCAATTTAAATCATCAATAATATCCATCTTAGTTCCTCCTTAATTAATAACAAAAAATCCCCTACAACTTATTAAATAAGCCATAGGGGACGAAATGAGTTCCGCGGTACCACCCAAGTTATCGTTAATAACGATCACTCAATCATTAATAACGAAATGACCCGGCAAATAAATTGCACGCTCCATAGGTGTAATTTCTTAAATAAACCGCTTAGCTCACAGCACCGCTAAGTTTCTGAATTCTCAAATTTATTTAATACTAGAACTACTTCTCAGCATTTGTTTAATTATCAATATCATAATAACGAAATGCTGTTTTGTCAATAATTACTTGATTTTAGCTAATTGCTTTTCAACTCGTGGTAACAATACCTTGAGTGCAGCTTGTTGAGCTTCAGCTTGAACCTGTTTTTTAGCAGTTGCAGTGGCTTGTTTAACGACCGCCTGCTTTTCACCACTACTCATATTGGGGTCTTCCTTTTCAGCTAGTGCTAGTTGCTTTTGAACTGCTGATTGGACCTTTTGTTGGAGCGCAGCTTGTTGCTGTGCTTGTGAAGAAGCGGATTCCTTTTGAATTTTTGCTTGTTCTTGCTTCATGATGGTTGGCAACGCCTTCACTTGCTTAGCATTTAGGACTAACCAACTCTTTGGAACGTAGAGCGTATTCGTCCGATGATAAACAGATGGCTTCTGTGCTAATCCATACATGAACCGTTCAAAACTATTTTTATATTCCCACCGAACCGTCTTGGTAACTAGCTTTGGCTTGGTAAGGTTACTACTCTTAACTACTACGTTCGTAACGTCAGTATCTGGTTTCAGCGTCTTCTTAGAACTTCCGCTCTTGTAAATAATCGCCTTGTCCTTACTATTGCTTTGCCCAACTGGTTGATCAATCACCATGTTCATTTGTGGTGATAATGAAGCAACCTTGGTGGTCGTCTCAGTTGAGGAGACCTTGTGCATCCCATAGTGATATTTAAAGTTCGCCACCGCGAGGAACATTGTTCCAATCAAAATAACCGTAAAAATAGAACTTAAAATTAAATGAATTGGTTGTTTATTTAATAGGTTCCAAGATAAGAAGAACAGGACTGCAACGACAACTAATAAAATAATAATCATTATTTACGTCCTCCTTCCACTGATGATTCTGGAACACTCTTACCCTTTTTAAGCATGAAGGTAAACCCTAATCCAATTAAACCAAAGATAAACGCAACCAAGAATGCAGCATGATAACCACTAAGAACAGCATCAAGCATCTTAGACTTGTATTGAAGTGGGTCGACAGTTAAGAGGTGATGAGCTGGCTTGGCGTTATTAGTAACATTAGTTAAGACAGAAGTCATAACAGCTGTTGCAATTGAACTGGCAATTTGACGAAGGGTGTTATTAGCAGCAGTTCCATGGTTCATCATATTAATTTGCAGAGCATTCATACTGTAAGTAGTAATTGTCATCATTGACATTGCAATCCCACAGGAACGAATTGCATAAATTATTACCACGTACATAATTGGCATGTCAGTTGTTAGGAAGAAGAATGGAATCGTTCCAATTGTTAGGAGCAAGAATCCACTAATTCCTAAGTAACGAGCACCATACTTATCAAAGATCCGCCCAGTAAATGGACTTAACACCCCAATCATCATTGCTCCGGCTAACAAAGTTAACCCTGAATGAAAGGCGTTATAACCACGAACAATTTGAAGATATAATGGTAGAATCATTTCAAATCCAATCAATGACATCATTGCCAGTGATCCAATTATTGAACCAACGGTAAATTGCTTGGATCTAAAAACATTTAGGTTAACCAGTGGGTTAGCAGTCTTAAATTCACGAACGACAAATAATACTACAAATAAAATTCCGATAAGTAATGTAGATATAACTAAGCTACTTCCCCATCCCTTATCACCAACTGATGAAAATGCGTACAACGCACTCCCAAAACCAATTGTTGACAACAATAATGATGGAAAATCAAGTTTCGTTTTGCTAGTAGGTAAAATTGGCTTCATCGCCCATAAACTACCAATAATTACAATCGCCACAATTGGAATGATCATTCCAAAAATATCACGCCATTGGGCATTAACAATGATCCATCCTGAAACGGTTGGCCCAATTGCAGGGGCTAGTCCAATTACCACTCCGGATAGTCCCATCGCAGTTCCCCGCTTTTCCGGTGGAAAAATTGACAACATGATTGTTTGAAGCATTGGCATTGAAATCCCAACCCCAACGGCTTGAATCAAACGACCAGATAGTAAGGTTGCAAAGTTTGGTGCGGCAAAACACATCACCGTTCCAACTTCAAAAATAACCATTGCAGATATATATAACCACTTAGTATTAAAGCGACTTGATAACCAAGCAGTAACTGGAATTAAAATCCCATTTACCATTAGAAAACCACTGGTTAACCATTGGACGGTGGATGTATCAATATTGAAAACATCCATCAACTTAGGATATGCAGTGGCCAATAAGGTCTGGTTTAAAACGGTACAAAAAGTACCAATTAAAAGGAACAGTACCAATAGCGTTCTGCTATAGGGATTTCCCTTTTGATCTAACGGCTTATCCATTAGAGAACTCCTTCTTTCCGTAAAATAGCATTAATTAAACATTTACTTTCTTCAATTTATAATTTAGCACCGCACTAGATATTTGTCAACTAAATTGACAAATACATCAAATGTTATATAATCATTATATATTATTAAGGATAGTTATAATTAAAGCAGAAAGGAAGCCCCTAATATGGATAGTGAAAGCAGTGAATTCAAAGAAGTTAGTAGCCGCATCTTTAACCTCTTTAAAAATGATGACTTCTCATTTGGAATTGGTGACATCGCTAATTACAGTAAAATCCCACAAAGCAAGCTCCGCTACTGGGAAAAATGTGGTTATATTAAATCAAAAAAATGCTCTCGGAATCAAAACCGGAAATATTCATACCACACCCTAATGAAAGTCCAATTAATAAAATCCTACCTAGAATCAGGATTCACTTTAAGCACCGCCGCTGACAAAGCCACTCAGTTTAGTAATTACAACTCCGTTATTGCTAACATGCTAAAGACTCGGGTACAAGAAATTGGCACAATTGATAGTAAACCGGCAATTAACATGGGAACCATTGACAGTAATCCAGATAAAACCATTTATTTCATTGATAACGGTGATGAGGTTAAGGCCATCATTAAAAATAATAACTAATTTGAAACTTTCAATTTCTTAACCCAGGAATTGGAAGTTTTTTCATTATTAAAATTCTTGAATTACCAGCGATAAGGAACCTAAAATATGGTATGATAAGTAGGATTATGCAATAATAAAATTATTACGATGAAATCGGATTTATTACATTAATGCGAATCTTTCGTTGGGGGGAATCCCCTCCCGGTTTTCAAGGAGGAAAACTATCTATGTGGTTCAGTAAAATGATTAGCGACTTTATATTCGGGTATCCGGTAATGGTATCAGTTGTATGGATCGTTGGTTGTATCTTCAAGGAGTGGACGCTCCGACATGCTCCGGTCGACGACACCAATCGTAAACCGTTAGTATCAATCCTAGTTCCTGCTCACAACGAGCATGATACGTTGGAAGAAGCCGTTAAATCGCTATCTAATTTAACTTATACAAACTTTGAGATTGTCTTAATTGATGATAAAAGTGATGACGATACCCTTGAAATTATGCATCGACTCAAGGATAAGTACCAGTCCAAATTCCAGATCCAAATCGTTGCCATTCCAGTTAACCAAGGGAAGGCCAATGCAATGAATCAAGGCCTTAAAGTAGCAAATGGTGAGTACTTATTAGGGATTGATTCTGATTCAGTTTTGGATCCAGATTCCCTATCATACGTTGTTAAAACGTTAAATAAAAACCCCCAAGCAGGTGCAGTTGCTGGTAAGCCGGTAGTTAGAAATAGAACCACCATTTTAGGACGGCTCCAATTGCTTGAATACATTGGGGTTATCGATATCATCAAGCGTGCCGAGTCATTCCTAACTGGTCGGATTACCACCGTTTCCGGAGTTATTGTTGGATTTAGAAAAACTGCGGTTGAATCCGTTAACGGATGGAACACAAAGGTAATGACTGAAGATATTGATATTACATGGCGTCTATACCGCCAAAAATGGGCCGTTTTATACAATCCCAATATCATTTGTTGGATTCTAGTGCCAGAAAGTGTTCGGAACTTAATTAAACAACGGCAAAGATGGGCCCGGGGTGGATTAGAAGTGTTGTCTGGTAATCGGGATCTGCTAATTCATGGAACATTCAGTGAAAAATTCTTGCTCTCAGAAACCATCATCAGTAATACATGGGCCGTAGTTACCATTTTAAGCTCAATTACTTACATCCTAACGTTCATATTAGATCATAACTTGACCCTTGATGGAAATATCTTATTATTCATGTTGATGGTCAGTTTTACCCAGTTCTTAATTAGTTTCTCGTTTTCTAAAAAAACTACATTTATGAGTTGGGGCGACTTCTTATTAGTTCCTGCTTACATTATGTACTATTGGATCATTAGTTTAATTAGTTGTATTTACGCCATGATTTCGTTCTTCTTAGATCCAGAACACGTTGGGACTTGGCGTAGTCCAGATCGGGGGCATTAAAATTGGATCATCAACCACAATATAATTTCGTAATTAGAAAAAAAGCTAGTTTCGGAAGAAGAATATGGCACTTTTGCCTATTTGCTGCACTGTGGGCCGCAGTTATCTTCATTTTAGTTGTTAACTATGGATTTATCTTTGATTTATATACTGACAATCTAGTTACTTACTACTTACTGCTTAATTTAGACTATGGATTCTACTTTGGCTTATTGGCAACAATTTTAGTTTTTGCAATTGGGACCCTTATCTTTAGCTTTTATCGAATTAAACGGATAAGGAGGAAACAGGAAAATGACACGAAGAACTCGTAAAATTATTGTTTGGATTATTGCCATCTTAATTATTTTTGGAATGTCACTTACAATTCATAGAACGGTTCAATACGATAAGGGTGATAATACTAACTACGCCCTTAACAAAAAAACACTTTCTGAAAAGAACGGGATTTTAGTCTTTTGTTACCACCGAATCATCAAGGATGATTTGGGCATTAATATTGTTAAATCGTTATCAGATAACTCACAGCTTCATGATTTTGCCGTTACTACTACTCAATTCAAAAATCAAATGAAGTTTTTGAAAGATCATCACATTAAGATTATTAGTGGTCAACAGATGTATGAAATGGTCAGTAATCAAACCCCCATTAAGGGGAAGTATGCTGTGCTAACTTTTGA
The DNA here is from genome assembly GCF_019303535.1 of Lactobacillus sp. Sy-1. Classification (GTDB taxonomy): domain Bacteria; phylum Bacillota; class Bacilli; order Lactobacillales; family Lactobacillaceae; genus Nicoliella. Next base: position 68,487 of record NZ_JACCIU010000001.1, read on the forward strand.
TGATATTGATCGATCCACAATTGAAAATGCCATGCCAGTAATGGAAAAATATAAATTCCCATTCACTACCTTCATCGTTACTGGCAATACTGGTCGGTACCGTGAAGGCTCTAAATTTGCAACTTGGAAAAACATCCTTAAGGCTAAGAAAAAGGCTGGTAATCTTCAAAGCATTGAACTTCATACCAATAACATGCACTACTTAACTAAGGGATTAATTCCAATTATCCAACGTCCCGGTGAATACCACCACTTCACTCGTGACTTCATCACCAGCCAACGGGTATTGCATAGTAAAACAGGTCAGTTTGGAACATCATTTGCCTACCCTTATGGTGGCGGGACTGATCAAACGACCAACTTCTTAAATTCACAAAATCTTCAATGGGTTGCAACGCTAAATACAGGAGTCGTAACTGACAAAACTAATTTAATGTACACCCCACGAATGATTATTAATAATGATAGTTGGCCAAGTATCCATAAATGGTTCTCAACTAAATAGGTACATAAAAAGAATGCTCACCAAGGGCATTCTTTTTATGTACCTATTTTTTAGATATTAATCTACGAATTCCATCACCTATTAAAATAATCCAAGTAATAATGGAAACCATTAACAATGATGAGAACCACAATGCTGGCGAATACTTAATTGTTAGCCGATTAACCCCAGGTTTTCCCTTTACAATTATTGCGCCAATCGAAGTTAATTTAACGTTATTAAGCCTTTTCCCATTCAATGTAACAATTGAATGGGCATACTTAACTACTGATAGTTGATGATTCTTAACCCTGGAACTAGAATTCGTCCATTTAACAGTCATTAAACCATTTTTAACTTGATTGTTAGCATCTAAGCCCGGATTAATTATTTGACTCCGATACTTATAATAAGGGCTAAAATTTGAGAAATCATAGACTGATATTTTTTTCTTAACTGGTAAGTAATCAGATGTCGACTTGGTTGCTAATTTAAGAATCTTTTGAGGATTATCAGAGCGAGTCGCTGCACGTAACTTATCAGGATCCTTAGTGTTTACCACTGTAAAGCGATTACTCATCAGCACAATATCAGAATTGAAACGGTGATTCTTCCACTTAACATGCTGAACATCCTTCCAGACCTCGTTAAACATAATCAAAATCGTTATGGCAGCTAAAATGTAGCGAAACCATTTGATACTGCGGTCTGATAATAATAACCCAACCGCTAGATACAAAAGAGTATAGGGAATCACTAGAAATCGAATCGGATTTTGAATTACTGAATCAATTGCTGGCAATAAGTTAGCAACTAACTTCCAGGGGAAATAATGACTGGGAATCCACAGAAAAAACAAGCCATTCAATATAATCACCCGTGTTGACAGTGAGATATGCCGCCATCTAACAACCAAATATAGAACCGCTAAAATAAACATTAGCAATGCGCTATATTCTAATCTGGTTGCACCATGAATAAAGTAAAGCGAATCAGCAGCAAGGTGCAAGTCCGGTGCTACTGGTAACAAGTGATTAGATGAAAATAGCTCTAACATCCCACCCCAAACGTTAAATGACAATAATAATGTTAAGCCAATTGCCTTAAATAGGTCCAAAATCATTTTACGGCGATTACTACTCTTAAATAATCCCACCATGAAAAACGGAATTAAAGCTAGTGCAGAAATCACACTGGTGACATTATGAATCTGTAGCACCAGTGTCATCGATAACGCCAACTTAATCCATGCAATTCGCTCCTCATTCATCATGTTAGTTCCACATAACATTAGTAACGGAACGAATGCTGCCCCCCATGCAGTGAACTGCTGTCCGTTAATCCAATATAAAAGGGGGGTGGAAAACATGTAACAAACTGAAATAACAAGCGCCCATAATCGATCCACACGGTTTTTAACAGCAAGGTGGTACATTAAACTCCCGCTAATAATAAATAGCAGGATGGAACTAACGATTTGATAATTAACCCAGTTTTTAGTAACTAACAGTAGTAACCCATTAAAATACGCAAACAGCGGGCCATAGACAGCGTTTACCACCCTTCCAGATTGTCCAAATCCAAAAAACGATTGAAAATAACTGTAATTACCAGTTTTAATTTGCATCATTGCATCATAAAAGCGATTCATGTGAAATAGTGAATCTAGTCCAATATAAGCGGATTGAGCGTGCCACTGTTGATACAACGCTAAACAAGCAATTACTAATATAAACAGATATGGCAATCCATGCCGCCATTGAAATTTATTCTCGATGGATTTCATAATCAACTTCCCTATTAATATTCTAAAAAAAATAAGGTAATTAAATTTGACTAGCAAATTAATTACCTTACTTCTAGTAAATTAGTCGTCTAATTTAGTCTTGTTAGTAACCTTAAGTTTATCATCAAAGTCATAAACAACTGGTTCCCCAGTCTTCATTTCTAAGTCCATGATGTCATCATCACTGATTCTTTCAATGTACTTACTTAATGCACGAAGTGAATTACCATGAGCAGCAATGATAACGTTCTTGTTATCTAATAACTTAGGTGCAATTTGGTCTTCCCATAAAGGCATAACTCTTTCAAGCGTAACCTTAAGGTTTTCACCAGCAGGAATCAAGTTTGGATCTAAGTCAGCGTAACGACGGTCCTTCTTTGCAGAGTATGGGGAATCATCTGGAAGAAGTGGAGGAAGGGTATCGTATGAACGACGCCAAATGTGAACTTGTTCATCCCCGTATTGTTCAGCAGTTTCCTTCTTATTTAATCCTTGTAACTTACCATAGTGACGTTCGTTCAAACGCCAAGTCTTAGTTTCAGGAATCCATAATTGGTCTGATTCTTCTAAAGCAAAGTGGAGAGTCTTAATAGCACGAGTCAATACTGAAGTAAAAGCATAGTCAAATTCAAGACCGTGTTCCTTCAATAATTTACCAGCGCGCTTAGCTTCTTCAACACCCTTGTCGCTTAAATCAACGTCCACCCAACCAGTAAATTGGTTAGATAGGTTCCATTGACTTTGTCCATGACGAATTAATACAAGTTTTGCCATAAGTTCCAAACCTCTTTCTATTTTATAATTAAATAATTCATAACAATAATACACCATCCACCATTATTTTTCAGTAGATTTAGATGATTGATTAGATTTTTTTATTATTTTAACTTCATCATCTGGTTTATCATCAACCCGTTGCACGTTTAAAACATGGAGGATAAAGGTAAAAATTGGGACGGATACAATTAATCCCCACCCACCAAAAATTTTCTCACCAACAATTAACACCACGAAGGTATAAAAAATTGGTAGCTTAGTTCGAGAAGACATAAACTTAGGATTTAAAACATAGGCTTCAATCCCATGCACTACGATGATTGTAATAATCATATAGAGCACATCGTAGAGCCCGCCAGTCGAATAACAGACCAGCGAAAGTGGAATGAAAGAGATAATTACCCCCGCAACCGGAATTAAACTAAGGAAGAACACTAATAGCGCTAAAATAAGAAGTTGTGGTAATCCCATCACGGCCATTACAATTGTGGTCAAAACGGTATTACAAATGGCAATGAATAGTTGGGCTTCCAAAACCACCCCAAATGTCTTTACGAAAATCTGGGCATAGTAGTAAATATCCTGGAATAACCAACCCACGTTGCTAGTTAAAAAACGCTTTGAAAAACTTGCCATCCGGTCGCTTTCTAAGGTAAAAAAGAAGCTTAAAATTAACGAAATAAATACCGAAACACTCACGGAACCAATGCTTGTAATGTATTCAAACACCGTATTAGCGCTCCCCCGCAAAACTGAAACAACATTAAACTTGGAAAGAAAATCAGTAATGTAAGTTTGAATTTCAGAGTCATGACCAGTGATGTTATTAGGGCTCTGGTAAAAATTAATCAATGACTTAATTCCCATAATTGCCTGTTCAATAATTTGGGGAACGTATACGGCCAACGCCCAGGAAACTAATACGACAATACTAATATAAATAATACATACCAACAATGATTTTGGAATCTTAACGTACTTGCGAATCCAATTCACAATTGTAGTTACTAAAAAGGTAAATATAAACGTCAATAATATAATTGTCATCATTCCACGAACTAAGTAGAGAACTGAAATGATTCCCAATAAAACTACTAGCCTTCGTAGCCTAACGTTTTCAACAAATTGATCCCATAAATGCATTCAAATTCTCCTATCCTTAATTATTTGATGTTTGCCCACTCTCTAACTGATTAATCGTTTGGGGCCGAATTGCCAACCGATTGGTGACAGAGGCCTTATCTAACTTCTTATCAGAATTCGCAGTCCGCAGGTTATTGATTCGTTCAGTAATGTTCTTAAAATAACCATTTTGATAGTTAGCATCAGAAAATGCAGGCTGCAGGGTCTTTGCAGACTGACTATACTTTCCAGCATGATTAAGTCGAAGTGCTTGGTTATAGATGTTAGTTAAGTTAATTGCTCCGTTCAAGAGATTCTCATTATTCTTCAACTGTTCCTTGGCCCGTTGAACCAAAACAGATGATTGCTTTAAATCAACCACTTTTTGGTATTGGGCGATTGCGGTTATAAAATGCTGAGCATTGTAGAAAGTATCAGCAGACTGAATTGTCTGCACCTGTTGGAGTGATTTTTGCGCAACCGTATTATTGGGTTGGATATCTAAAGCCTGTTTAAAATTAACTACAGCTTGATTATACTGATGATTTTGAATATTTTGATTACCCTTATCAATGGCATTATTAACTCCATTATTTGACGAACCATGGCCATTAATTAAGAAGCCTCCAAATAATCCAATTACGATAATGGCAAAGATTGCCACTAATATTTTTCTCATAATAATCCCTCTTACATCTTTTATTTTATTTAATTATAACATTTTTTATCCGCTAAATTGGGTCCCATCCCTTACAAAAATTTAAGAAATAAGAGTATAATATTTATTATAGTTAAATTTTACGAGAGGATTTGTTTATTTATGTTAGAAAAACCTTTTTATCGGCAATTTTTGAAGCATAGCTTTAACATGCCCGTTAAAGTTACCTACTGGGACGGTAAAAGTGAAGACTATGGTGAGGGCGAACCACAAGCTCATATCACATTTAAGGAACCAATCCCCATTCGGCAAATCACTAAAAACGCTTCGATTGCGCTAGGTGAGGCATATATGGATGGTAAGATTGAAATTGATGGTAATCTTGAAGACTTAGTTACATCCGCTTATGAAAACGCTAATAGTTTTATGCGGAATAGTAAATTCATTAAGTTCTTACCAAAGCAATCGCATAGCGAAAAGGAAAGTATGAAGGATGTTCAAAGCCATTATGATATTGGAAATGATTTCTACAAAATCTGGCTAGATCCTACCATGACCTATTCTTGTGCATATTGGGAAAGTCCAAATGACACCCTTGAGCAAGCTCAAATGAATAAGGTTAGACACATCATCCGCAAATTGAATCCCAATCCAGGGAGAACCCTATTGGACATTGGTTGTGGTTGGGGAACGTTAATGCTAACCGCTGCTAAGGAATTCGGTCTAACCGTTGCTGGAATTACACTTAGTAAAGAACAGTATGATTACGTTCAAAAACGAATTCAAGATGAAGGCCTTGATGACGTTGCAACCGTCTACCTTCGTGATTACCGTGAATATGATAACGAACAATACGACTATGTTACATCAGTTGGAATGTTCGAACACGTTGGAAAGGAAAACCTTGGCGAATACTTCAAGTACGTAAATAAGTATTTAAAACCAAATGGAGTGGCATTAATCCATGGAATCACTAGACAACAAGGTGGTGCCTACAATGGTTGGATCAACAAGTACATCTTCCCAGGTGGCTACGTTCCTGGACTCACTGAAAACATTGATCACATTGTTGAAAATGGAATGCAAATTTTTGATTTAGAAACGCTTAGACGCCACTATCAAGTGACGCTTGAACACTGGGATAAAAATTTCAATGAACATTTAGATGAAGTTAAGCAACTATTCGATGAACGCTTCATTCGGATGTGGGACCTCTACTTAAAAGCATGTGCTGCATCGTTTAAGGCCGGAAATATCGATGTTGTCCAGTATCTAATCTCAAAGGGGCCATCAGGACACGCCCTACCAATGACTCGTGAATACATGTATGAAGACTTAGAAAAAAATAACTAAAAATAATGATTTAATGCTTTTACAAAAAACCAGCTAGGTTGGGAAATCCCCAATCCAGCTGGTTTTTTATTTTGTAGACGTTATGGACGCTTTCTTTGGATGGCCACCAATTAGAATAGGTTAACTAACCCCCGCCAAAATCTAACAAAGATGTTAGCCTGACTAACCGTAGCGCTAGCAGCAATTGGTACCGATAGGGTTTTATCATCCATCGTTTTAAAATCATTAAACACTAACTTACCAATCTGTTGATTAACCTTCACTGGGGCCTTAATGCCACTACCGTCCTTAACGTTATTATTAATGGCTAACCTAACGTTAGAACCATTCTTATCCCTTGGAATCCAGTAGTTAAATTTACGTTCGGTTTTCACCTTTACACTGGTATCAGATCCTGATGGCACCGCAACTTTTTGGTAGGCCGTGGTTGAATCAGCAGCAACATTCACATAACGATAATTACTATAGACATAATTCATAATTTTCTTGGTTTGAATAAACCGGCCTGGATCAGTTGGCATTGTATTGGAAGCATGCATTACAACCGTGATAATCCGATGGCCATCTCGATTAGTAGTTCCAATAAAACTACCCCCACAGGTAGTGGATGTCCCAGTCTTAAGTCCCTGAACGGGAAACTGGCTATCATATTCACTTCCACCTGGTAACATATAATCACCATTACGGAGCGTTTTACCACCTAAGGTATATTCACTAACCGAAGTGTTTTTCAAAACATCCGGGAATTGTTTAATGAACCGTTGCGCAATCGTTGCCATATCGCGAGCAGACATTTTATTTTCATCGTTATCATTCGCATTTGGCATCCCCAATGATTTACCCACTTCCCCATTAGTAAGCCCACAGGCAGTGTACAACTTAGCATCTTTAATGCCTAGCTGCTTAGCTGTTTTTCGCATCATCAAAGTGAAGTTTTGGGTTGAACCTCCCACTAAGTTAGCGAGTGACATCATCGCTGCATTAGCAGACTCAAATGAAGCCTGGTAAATTTGTCTAACCGTATAGTGTTTTCCCTCTGCTAATGGAGCATTAGCATAGGTTGTATCAACACTTAATTTATGTAAAGCAGCGGTAATTGGGACCTTTTGATCCCAACTAATTTTACCAGCTGCAATTGCTTTTCTAACGATATATAAAGACAGTAATTTACTCATTGAGGCTAATGCCATCGGTTTATTAATATTCTTGGAATACAGAATCTGACCGGTATTAGCATCAATTGCTAACCCAGTAGTGGCATCAATATCAGGTTGATTGGTATTTTTGACTGCACTTGCACTTGCTGAAATTGGTAACCCCAGCATCATTAATACCATTCCGATCATCAAAATCATTTTAGAAAATCGGTGAGTAAAATTCATAACTAGTTATCCTTCTTATCTGTAGATTGTAATTTTTTAAAGCCAGTTTTTTTCAAAGGTTGATTAGCATGAATCGGAAGGTGAATCGCAAAGCTTGTCATCTTACGGTTTGATTCAACCTTAATAAACCCATTGTGGCTATCAACAATGTTTTGCACAATTGCCAACCCTAATCCAGTCCCACCGGTAGCCTTGTTCCGTGAAGTTTCCACTCGGTAGAATCGTTCAAAAATTTGGTTAATGGACTTCTTCGGAATTGGTTCTCCATCATTAGATACTGAAATAACGGCTTCGTTGGCATTAACTTGGGACGCACTTAGGTAAATATGCTTAGCGTCCTTTCCGTACTTTAGGGCATTTGAAATTAAATTATTAAAAACCCGGCCTAACTTCTCGGCATCCGCTTCGATAAAGATATCATTATCCTTACATTCAGTAACAATTTGAATTCCCTTTTTATTAGCTTCTAGTTCGGAACTAATTGCCAGCTGCTCAACCAGCTGCTTAACATTAATTCGATTGCGCTGCAAATTAGTTGGTAATGTCCGCGCCTTTGAGTATTCAAATAAATCATCAGCTAATGACTTCATCTGCTTAGACTTAAAGTAAGCAATGTGGGTATATTTAAGTAATTCCTCTTTACTCTGGTATCCACCAGCTTCAATTAACCCTAAATAGCCGATAATAGATGTTAGCGGCGTCCTAATGTCATGAGAAACATTTGTAATTAACTCATCTTTAGAGCGTTCGATTGCCCGTTCTTCATTCATTGATTCGATTACACTGTCTACCAGTGAGTTGACACTATCAACCACTTTTTGGTTTTCACTATTGATTTTAAATGGAATCCGGTGGTCAAAATGACCATCCGCAATGTAATGAATTTCATCAATAACATGCCGCAATTGAATTAAATGGTACCGTCTCAGTAGCCGCCAATAAATTACAACTAAATCAACAATTCCCATTACCACCATTAAAATGTTTTGCCACGTTAAAAGGCTCATCCACCAAGGAGCAGGATTCCCATTTGCACCTGGATTCTGAAATGGCGCAGAGGGGTTAGTAAAAATCGAATGTTTAATTGTGATAAAGCCAAACTTTAACCCTGGATTATGAAATAAGGCCTGGCTAAATAGTACGATAATCGATAAATTAAGGAGTAGTAGTAAAATCAGGGTAATAACCCCTTCACCAAATAGCTCCGTTTTTTCACGTGTTGTTAACTTCAATATAAACGTCCCCGTTGATTATTTCATTTCAATTTTGTAACCAACACCCCAAACGGTTTGAATTACTTTTTCACCGTTAGTGGCATCTTCAATTTTATCACGTAAATGACTAACGTGAACCATAACGGTTTTAGCTGAAACAACACTTTCTTGTCTCCAAACTCGTTCAAAAATTTCGTCGGCAGAAAAGACCCGATTAGGATGACTAGCAAGTAGGTATAGGATCCCGAATTCCAAGGCCGTTAATTGAATTTCCTTCCCATCGTTAGTTTTAACTTCATGGGAATCCTTATTAATCGTTAACGAACCGATATCCAAAACATCAGGTTCGTCGTTCGTCATCTTGTCCTGGCTTCTTCTAAGTAATGAACGAACTCTGGCCATAATTTCAAGGGGGTTAAATGGCTTCGTAACGTAATCATCAGCCCCACTAATTAATCCCTGGATCTTATCCATATCAGTCGTCTTTGCAGATAGGATAATTACTGGTAGTTTAGAATCACGACGAAGTTCCTTAAGAACCTCAATCCCAGTCATATTAGGCATCATAATGTCTAAAATCATTAATCCAATGTCATTTTCAGTTCTTAGAACTGATAGAGCATCCTTACCATTGTAAGCTGAGACTGGTTCGTATCCTTCATTTCGAATGTAAATTTCCAATAATTGTGCGATTTCTTTATCATCATCTACGACTAAAATCTTCATAATGTCATCATCCTTAATCCGTAATAGATTTATTTAATTATAGTGTAACAAATTAAAACGAAAATTATTTTCTTAAGGTTTATTCTTTAATACTACTTTACTTGATTTATAAAAATTTAATTTTACCATATCTATTTTAGCATAATAATGAAAAAACCAGAAAGTCGATTAATCAACCAATTCAAATAAAAAAGCACTCATCACACTACAGCGTCAAACTTAGTGCGGATGAATGCTAATTTAATAACTATTTTATTTATAGTTAGGGGCAGCCCGTGTAATTTGAACATCATGTGGATGTGATTCAATCAATCCAGCATTTGAAATCCGTACAAATTGAGCCCGATCAATCATGGTTTGAATGTTCTTGGAGCCGGTGTAACCCATTCCAGAATGTAAACCTCCAACCATTTGGAAAATAACATCCTTAGCACTCCCCTTGTATTCAACCCGGGCTTCAATTCCTTCAGGAACTAATTTTTGAGCTTCATTCACTTCACCTTGGAAGTAACGGTCTTTAGAACCGTGTTCCATGGCAGCGATACTTCCCATTCCACGGTAAGCCTTAAACTTCTTTCCGTTTTCTTCGAATACCTTACCAGGGGCTTCGTCAGTTCCTGATAGCATACTTCCTAACATTACGGCGTTTCCACCAGCAGCAATGGCCTTAACAACGTCACCACTGTACTTAATCCCACCATCAGCAATAATGGGCTTGCCCCACTTACGAGCAACGGAAGCGGCATCGTAAATTGCTGTTAATTGAGGAACCCCAACTCCAGCAATAATCCGAGTTGTACAAATGGAACCAGGACCAATTCCAACTTTAACTACATCAACTCCGGCTCTAAACAAGGCGTTAGTTCCTTCACCAGTTGCAACATTACCGGCAATTAAAGTAGCCTTTGGATAGGTATCACGAATTTCCTTAATTTTCCGTAAAACACCAGCAGAGTGACCGTGAGCAGTATCGATTACAATTGCATCAACCCCAGCATTTAACAATGCTTCTGCGCGTTTGAAAGTGTCACTAGTTACACCAACGGCAGCGGCAACTAGTAAGTGGTTATTTGAGTCAACAGCAGCATTTGGAAAACGCTTGGCGTCTTTTTCAACGGCTTTTACTTTTTCAACTTCCTTAGCTTGAGCATCGATAACCATGTTCTTATGGATTACACCTAATCCACCTAAATTGGCTAAGGTAATCGCCATTTCGTGTTCAGTAACAGTATCCATACTGGCACTTAAAAATGGCACGTTCAGCTTTAAATTATCAGCTAATTGGACACTAGTATCAACTTCATTCGGTAAAACGTGACTTTCTGCAGGTATCAATAAAACATCATCAAATGTGATTCCTTCTTTTGCAAATTTTGTATCCCAATTAGACATAGTTTAAAGCGCTCCTTTATAAAATATTCAACTGTATAAAATTATATTGTTTCTAATTTACCAAAAATAAATATAATTGTAAATAAATCTTTCCTACAAGAAGAAAAAACTAATTCATTTCACATCATTATCTTATTTTTAGAACAAAAAACGTCGGATTTACGAACAATCCAACGTTAGATGAGTGCTATTTTTGCATTTGTCTTCTAGAAACGAACAATCCAGTTGTAATTTTGAATTTACTTCGCATGAATAGTGATGCCCCAAATGATAGTACAGCAACCACGACGTAAACAATTCCAGGTAATACCGGGTTAATGGCGTTTGGAATAATAATAAATAAACCAAAGAAGACTGAAATCCAGACGATTGCCAGGATCACCATTAAACCCAATCGTGAATACCACTTACTAGTATGCTTAACCGCTGGATCAAACAGTCTAGTAAAGATTGGCATCAACGCCCCAGTGATAATCGATGTAATCACAATAACTGCAACCCCATATGATTTAGCTTGTTCAGCTGAAAAGCTATTCTTAGAGAATAGCAGGGTTACCCCGTACATAATTGAAAATAGGGCTAAGAAAATGAAGAAATTATAACCGGCATTCGGCCAGTAATTAGTAAATAACGCTTCTTTTTCACGTGGTGGATTCTTGATAAATTCAATCCGTTGTTCAACGGTTCCGTATAAATTCCGCGCAGTCGCCCCACTTTTTTGCTCTTTTACAAGTTCGCTAACCATTGTATCAACGGTCTCACGCTTTTTTTCAGCGGGCATATTTAACTGGTCTAACTGTTGCTTAAAACGGAACATATAATCCGCATTTCGCTTTGTTAGGCCCATATTATCGAAGGCGTTTCGTTCTTCAACATTGACGGTTGCCTTCTTTTGTTGGGCAGCCGCAGCTGCATTTCGTTTTCGGTTTTCGTTACTCATTCAATTCCTCCGTTATTAAACGTTAAATCTAAAGTTAACAATGTCACCATCTTGCATTACGTATTCTTTTCCTTCAACCCGTAATTTTCCAGCTTCCTTAACGGCGCTTTCACTGCCTAATTGATCAAGGTCGTCAAATGACATTACTTCTGCGCGGATAAATCCACGTTCAAAGTCAGAATGAATAATTCCAGCTGCTTGAGGAGCCTTAGTTCCCTTTAGGTACGTCCAAGCCTTAGTTTCCTTACCACCAGCAGTAAAGAACGTTTCGAGTCCTAAGAGCTTGTATGAAGCCCGAATTAATTTATTTAAACCGGGTTCCTCAACCCCTTCGGCTTCCAAGAAGGTTTGCTTATCGTCATCATCCAACTCAGCAATTTCTTCTTCGGTTTCAGCAGCAATTCCAATCGCTTGAGCGCCGTCCTTTGCTGCATATTCTTGAACCTGCTTGAAGTATTCTGAGCTTTCTGGATCAGCCATGTCATCCTCACTAACGTTGGCAACATATAATACCGGCTTAGAAGTAAGCAAGAATTCACCCTTAACAATTTTTTGTTCATCTTCATTAAAGTCAATCGAACGGACCGAACCCCCGTTTTCTAGTACCGGCTTGATTTTTTCGAGGACTGCCTTTTCAGCTAGCGCATCATCGTCCTTCCCCTTTGCTGCCCGTTCAACCTTCCCTAACCGCTTATTAACAGCGTCTAAATCAGCAATTCCTAATTCAAGGTTAATGGTCTGAATATCAGCAATTGGATCCACCTTACCGGTAACGTGGGTAATATTGTCATCATCAAAAGCCCGCACCACGTGAACAATGGCGTCCACTTGACGAATGTTTTCCAAAAACTTGTTTCCAAGTCCTTCACCCTTACTAGCACCCTTAACAATTCCGGCAATATCCGTAAATTCAAAGGTAGTTGGAACAATCTTCTTAGCTGGAATCAATTCTTGAATCCGATCTAACCGTTTATCAGGGACTTCAACCATCCCAACGTTTGGATCAATCGTAGCAAATGGATAGTTCGCCATTTCTGCTCCGGCATTTGTAATTGCGTTAAATAGGGTTGACTTCCCAACGTTCGGAAGCCCAATAATTCCTGCTGTTAATGACATAAAAAATTTCGCTCGCTTTCTATATTATTCTGCTTCGTGCTTTTCCAGCACCTTTTTTAGTTTATGGTCAAATTGACGTCTTGGTAGCATTACGATATGACCACAGTTAGTACACTTAATTTTAATATCTGCACCCATCCGGATAATTTCCCAGCGGTTAGTCCCACATGGATGGGGCTTCTTCATTTCAACAATATCATGTAATTCATACATTGAAAAAACTCCAATCTAATCAACATTAATATCCAATAGCTTTAAAATTCGGTTTAAATCATCGTTTGACATGTAGTCAATCTCAATTTTGCCATTTCCGCGCTTTGAGTGGTTCCCATTAATTGACACTGCAGTTCCAAAACGGTCTTGAAGCTGATCCTCAGTTGCACGTAAAAATGGTGATTTATGAGCTTCCTTGCCGCTCTTTTTTGTTTTTTTAGCACGTTTATTGTTGCCCATTTCTTCAATTTCTTTATTAATTTGACGAACGGTCATTGTCTGATCATAAACCCGCTTCGCTAGCTTACGCAATTCCGTCTTATCACTAACTGAAAGCAAAGCACGAGCTTGCCCCATCGATAGCTGCTTTTTTTGCACCATTGTTTTTACTTCATTGGGAAGTCCCAAAAGCCGTAAGTAGTTAGCAACGTATGAACGACTTTTCCCCATTCGACTAGCAACTTGTGCCTGTGTAAGATTTAAATTAACCATCAATGTATTGTAGGCATCAGCCTCTTCAATTGCTGTAAGGTCTTCCCGTTGTAAATTTTCAAGAATTGCAATTTCCATCATTTCTTCATCCGTAACATTACGAATAATTGCTGGAATGCTACTCTTATTAGCAATTTCGGAAGCTCTAAACCGACGTTCCCCGGCTAGAATTTCGTATTGACCATTCTTTGCCTTTCTAACAATAATTGGCTGAAAAACCCCTGACTTTTTAATGGAACTAGCTAGGTCTTCAAGGGCCTCTTTGTCAAACCTAGTCCTGGGTTGGTAAGGGTTCGGAACCAACTCGGTCAGTTTAATATCATTGACCGTTTCTTCGGATTGAACATTATTATCTGAGAACAAAGCCTCAATCCCACGGCCTAAACCTTTTTTATTTGCCATGAGCAGCCAACACTTCCTTTGTAAGTTTCATGTATACAATTGCACCCTTTGATTTAGGGTCATAATCGTTAATTGGTTTTCCATAACTAGGTGCTTCTGATAGCCGCACATTTCTGGGAATTACGGTATCATAAACCTTGTCTTTAAAGTAATCACGAACCTGTTCGTTGACCTGCCGACCAAGGTTAGTTCGTGAGTCAAACATCGTCAGTAAAATCCCTTCAATTCCCAATGATGGATTAAAGTATTTCTTTACGAGGTTAAAGGTGTTCAACAATTGACTCAACCCCTCCAGAGCATAGTATTCACTTTGTACTGGAATCAAGATTGAGTTACTGGCCGTGAATGCATTAACCGTAATCAACCCAAGGGAAGGGGGACAATCAATTAAAATATAGTCATAATCATCATCCACTTCAGCGATTGTAGTTCTCAAAATTGTTTCACGAGCCATCTTAGAAACTAATTTAATGTCAGCTCCGGATAGGTCAATTGTTGCTGGAACCGCATCTAAACCTGGATAGTCAGTATGAATAATTGCATCCTTAATTGGTGTATCTTCAACTAAGACATCATACATTGTGGGAAGTTGGTTTTGCTTAATCTGTCTTTTTTCGATGTTAATGCCACTGGTTGCATTTCCTTGCGCATCAGCATCAATCAATAAAACCCGTTTGCCAAGCACTGCTAAATCAGCACTCAGATTAACAGCGGTCGTTGTTTTACCAACGCCACCCTTCTGGTTAGCTAATGCAATTACATATGCCATTTGAAGTCCTCCCTTTATTCTCCAATTGGTTTCTTATTTGGTGTTCCCGCTTTACGTGGATACTGCTTGGGCGTTTTTTTAACTTTTTCAATCACAATAATATTTCTTTCATCATGCGAAACTGGTAACTCAAATTCATTGTCTTGAACCAACTTACCACCAAGGGTCTGGATAGCCTTTTCACCAACGTTAAGTTCACTACTAGCCTTTGCAGCCTTGAGTGCAACTAGATTACCACCCACTCGAACTAATGGAAGGCAGAGCTCAGCCAAAACACTCATTCTAGCTACTGCTCGCGCGGTTACAACGTCAAATGATTCTCGAGTAGCAGCTTTTTTACCACCAAATTCTTCAGCTCGTGCATGAACAGCAGTTACGTTAGTTAAGCCTAGTTCGTTAATTAAATCGTTTAAAAACTTAATCCGTTTATTTAATGAATCTACGATCGTGATCTTTAATTGGGGAAATAGAATTTTAATTGGTAGTGACGGAAATCCAGCCCCAGCCCCAACATCACATAGAGTGAGTGCTTCGGTTTGGAGAGCCTTAAAATAAAATACAGGAGTAATCGAATCATAAAAGTGCTTTAAATAAACGTCCCCGCGATCAACAATTGTTGTTAGGTTGACGTGTTCATTAGTTGCTACCAACATCCGGTAGTATGTATCAAACTGCTTCATTTGTTTTTCGCTAAGGGCAATTCCCATGGTTGCTAACTGTAATTTAAATTCTTCTGGATTCATCTAATTACTCCATTAATTATTCTATTTTCTATCACCAATTATATATAGATAGTCAATTATTATTTTATCATAAATAATAGCTGCTGGATAAGTTGAACGGTATCTTTAAGCAAAAAAATAAGCCTTAACCTGAAAAGGTTAAAAGCTTTGCAATCGTTAATATGTATATGCAGTTTAAGCAAGCCACTGCACAAAGCAAATTCATGACATCGACCGCCTAATCCATCAAAAGGCATCTTCGACTCACGACACGTGTGTAATTGTAACACAAAATATGAAGAAAGAAATAACTTTTTTAAAATTAAATCAAAAAAATGCTGACAATGTCAGCATTTTAATAAAATCATTAACTTTTTAGCTCTTGGCAGCAGTTAAAACACCCTTTGAGTTAGCAGTGTACTTAACTCCCTTATAGATGACTGTATTATTCTTAATTAAAGAACCGTCTCCAATACCGTAGTATTTTTTAATTCCTTTACGATTAGTGACGATTGCGCCCCGGGTCTGAACACCTCTCCGGTTAAAGTGGTACTCAACTCCATTAATGGTCTTGGTTCCCTTAACCCGCTTTCCATTGTTATTAAAGTAATACCATTTATTATGAATGTTTTCGAATTGGTTTTGAGCTTCATTCCCAGTGCTTGCATCGTAGTAGTATTTACCACCCCAATCACCAGCAACTTGATCACCATTCTCTAGGTCAAAGTATTGATACTTGCCATTGACTAGCGTCCGGCCCTTAGCCATTACCCCATTTGAATTGAAGTATCTTGGGTTTCCAGTCTCTGGATTGGTCAAGAATCCAGAATTGTACATTCCGCCATTGGCACCAAAGTAATATTGGTGGCCCTTGGAATCCCGGTAAACAGAGTTAGTTAGCATCGTTCCATCAGGTAGGAAGAAGAATTTCGAACCGTTGATTTTTTGGAGTCCAAATACCATGTTACCGCTAATGTCAAAATAGTAGGTATTATTACCATCAACAATAAACGTATTCGTTGCCTTATATCCGCTGTAAGTGTAATAATTAACATTATTTCCATTTTTTACAAATCCAGTTGTTACTGATTGACCAAGCATTTGCAATGGTAGTGTGCTTGGATTATTGACGTTCAAATATTGACCAGTAACCCCATTGTTTAAAATATAATCAGTTCCAACCCCTTGAATATTAGTCCCATTCATGTACTTAGCACTCCAAGTAGTGATCTTTTCACTAGGGTCAATTGGAACGCCAGTTGAAATTTGAGTGGTGGTAAATAAATTAGGATACATTTTCTGAAGTTCTTCCAAGAATGCACCACCATATTTAGACTGATAATCGGTTCCACTTCCAACTGTATTGGAATAATATAGTTGATTGGTAATCTTAGTTCCAGTTAGTTCTTGACCAAAATTATTAACGCGCTTAACAGTTACTAACTGTTGATTTGGCATGTCATAAACTTGATCTGGAACAAAATCAGCCATTGCTTGAATTCCATTCTCATGAAGAGCTTGAATTGCTTGTACCAATTCATCAGCCGTTCCGTACTTATTAGGGCCACTAATTCCTAGGTTATAGCGATCACTAAAAGCGTAACCATTCTGAAAGGTTTCATCCAAGAATGAGTTTCCAACCGTTGAATTATATTGAGGTGGAAATTCAAAACTAGTAATTCCCCATTGTTTAAACAAGTTAGCATTCTTAGCAATCACCACGTTTTCACGTTGGTCATCAGTAGTTGGGAATGATTGGAAGTTGGAAAAGCCTTCAAAGATAACGTTAGAGTCTAAAGCTGCATTAGATACATAATTACTCTTAATTTTTACATTCTTACTCTGCGTCTTCTTGGTGGATGCGGTAGTTCTAGAGTCTTGATTATCAGCAGCCCCCATTGGTACCCAAGCTGATAAATACCCAGATACCTGCGGATTAGAATAACCCTTAATATCAGCACGGGTTAAAATTAATTGTCCCTTGGAATTAGTATATTTAATCTGTGATTTATCAACATCGGAATCACTGTTAAATACATCCAGACCAGTTTTAGTTGTATTTAATAATGGTCTAAATGCTTGATTTTTATGACTAGCTCCCATGTTAATAACTACTTTATCAGTGCTAGAAAGTTTTAATTCAGGATTATTAGATTCGACAATTGCAATTCCACTCTTATTATATGGGTTAACGTTCTTAGGGCCCCAAATATTTTTTCCATAACGAACTGATGTTAAAACTCCAGTGTACTTATCTTTGGCCTTAGCCATTGATGGTGCTCCAACCATCGTTTGGACGTTAGAAGTTTGACCACCAGCTACGTACTTAACCCGCGCCTTCAGTAAAGCATCAATTGAATCATAGTATGGTGATTTTTCTTCCATGAATTGTTTATTTTCCATGTACATATCACCATAGTAAACCCGCGGTACCAATGCTTTATCAGTTAGTAATAGTGCATAAGCAGCTGGCGTATTGTAAAGGGTATACTTCTTATTTGTTTTCCATTCATCATTAGCATATATATTTAGCGCTTTTTGGAAAATATCCATTGTAGATGATGGATTATCAGGATTTACGGTACTATCGAATTTATCTTGGATAATTTGGCCAACAATCCCTTGAACAGAATTATCGTGCGCCCTAAAGAAACTATAACTAGGGATTACATCATCAACTTCGTTCCAATCCGCAGAACGATCTGCTAAACCATCGTTAATCAGAAAATCGAGGTTGGTTCTTTGGGTCGGATCAGCAGGAGAAAGAACTTCTTGCAAGGCATTCTTCAACTGGGGATTCATTGTGATTTGAGGATTTCCATTTTTACGCATGTAAAATGGATCAATCCAATTATCCCAGTCTTCCAAAATACTTAAATGATTATTGGAATTTTGATCAGACTTAGAAGTTTGATAAGCATCATTAAAATACTTTCCGATAATTTGAATTAAATCAGAGTCCACGTCATCAATAGCATCAACTCTAACTCCATCAAAATTGCCATTAGGGTTATTCTTCAAAATGGTTCCTAAATTCATAACGTAGTAGAGCCAATTTAAGTCTTCCGCTTGAACTGTTGGATTAGAATTGTCAATATCATTTCCTAATAGAAATTCAAAATCACCACCAGAAGCAATCGTCCCCTTTAGGTTTTTACCATCCTGATTAGATAGCCCTCGGTTCAAAAGTCGATATTTAGAATCAGCATCACTAGTTAGCGAATTGTTAACATACAGGAATTGACCACCTTGTAATCCGTCTGAACCACGCTCTTCACTACCGACATTCCATTCTGATTGGGTTTTAATAAATTGATCAATCAGGGTATGAAGCCACGTTGTATCACCATTATCAGCTGCAATCTTCTTTTCAATTGCAGCCTGAACCTGTCGAGCTGATTGGTTCAAACTTTCAGATCCATCATCAACAGAATGCCAAGAAGGTGTTGCTCCCAAACCATTTGAGTTCATAAAGTTTAGGTAATTAGCCTCAACATTCTCATTTGGCCACCATGACATTAATAATGGTCGCATATCAGATGCACTAGTTGCAGTCCAGCTACTACCATTAGATAGTATTTTCTTAGGACGATACCATGTATCTGGAACTAAATAGCCACCAACAGTTGTAACACTGGCACTATCAACACTATAGAATGCGTTGTTACTAGTAAATTCATCAGCTTTAATGGTTTCATTTTTAGCAACTGGTAGATCCTTTTTAGAAGTTAATGCACCTGTTTTACCATTAAAATAAAGAACCTGGTTACCTAATTGGACAGTCACCCCTAAATGAGGATCCCCAAAAGTATCAACATAGTAATACTTACCATTTTTCTTCTGAATATTTTCAACGCCATACTTTTTAATTAATTTTTTAATCGTGGCGTCGTCAGAACTACTGATACTCCTAATTGGTTGACTAGTGGTTGTAGTATCTTGAGTTGCACTAGTAGCTGCAACAGCAGCTGAAGAGGAGGATGAGGAAGAACTTGCACTAGCGGTTGAACTGGAAATAACGTTTATAGATGACGAACTCCCATTTGTAGTAGCTGAGCTACTGTTACTACTTGAGTTTAAACTCATATCTGTAGCTTCACTAGTAGTTGAGCTTGCCGTCGAACTGGCAACACTCTGTGATACAGAACTTTGGCTAGCTGAACTACTACTTTCATTAGCTGTTGAACTAACCTGAGAACTAGAACTACTAGTTGCACTGACCGTTAATTGATCATCAGCACTAGCTGAACTTGAGTTAGCCTGATCAATATAAAATGCTCCGATTGTCGCTGTTAAGAGCATCGCCGTTACCCAATTTTTACCTGATTTATACATTTTATAGTGCTTTTTTGGTGATTGTTGCCTAAACATTTTTTAATCTCCTTATTTAATTCCAACTGGCAAATAGAAATGATTATTATTTATAAGATAATATTTGTGGGTTCTTGAATCTCTTAGAACATAATTAATGCCCCGTCCCTGAATGTTACTACCGTTTAGATACTTAGCTGACCAAATTCGAAGTGGTGAATCATAAACTAGTCGTTTCCCATTTGAAACTTGTTTAACGCTAAACAGGTTCGGATGTTCATGATGCAGAAGCTTTAAAAAAGCTCCCCCATACTTATATTGATAAGTATTTTTAGAACTACGGGAATTAGCCAAGTAAAGTCTGTTCACTAACTTAGTCCCCTTAACCGTCTTTCCGCTAACGTCCACTCGGGTCGCAGAAACAACCTGTTTTCCAGGTAAATCATAAAGTTGGTTCGGAACAAAGTCAGCAAGTGACTTAATTCCAGCATTATGAAATGTTTCAATCGTATTTGCCAAATCGCTAGCGGTTCCATATTTAGTTGGGCTGCCATATCCTAGGTCATAACGATCATTGAATGCATACCCATTTTGAACCGTTGCATCAACAAACGAATTACCACTAACCGATCGGTATTGAGGTGGTAATTGCATGTAGGTAATTCCCCACCGCTTAAAATCGTTAACTTTTTTAGGTAAAACTACGTTTTCGTAATCACTGCTCTTAGTTGGCACTGGCTGGAAATTCGAAAACGCTTCAAAAATTACCTGTGAATCTAAAGCTGCATTTGAACGAAAGGTGGTTTTATCATTATGTTGCTTAGTGCTGGCCTTAGTCCTGACATCCTGCTTATTATTAGCTCCAACTGGAACCCATACAGATAAATAACCAGATAACTGAGGGTTACTGTATCCCTTAATTTGACTATTACCTAATATTAATTGGCCGCTAGAATTAGTTTTAATGGGTTTTGAATCAGAATTAGCATCAGCATCAGAAAGGTAGGCCTTCACTCCATCAATAGTGGGTACAACTACCGGCCGATAGAATTGATTTTTATGTGCTGCACCCATGTTCAGCGTAATTTTATCCTTTGATGATAGTTTTAATTTAGGCTGATTCCCAATTATAACCCCAATTCCAGAAGTTCTAGTCAACTTATTTCCCTTATCATCAATCGTATTCGCGCCACTTCCAAATCTTACTGAAGTCAGCAATCCATATTGAACCTTCATTTGTTGCCCACCAGCAACATACTTAACCCGGGCTTCGAGCATTGCGTCAATCGATTCATAGTAAGGGGATTGTTCCGCCATAAATTGGCCATCATCCTTATACATATCGCCATAATAAATCCTTGGCACCGTATCCTTATTGGTTAACATAAACGCATAGCTAGATGGAATATTGTAATAGGTATACTTTTTATTGGTTAGTTGCTCGTCTGCATCGTAGACCTTCAATGCCTTACTTAAGTAATCGGGATTTACCTTCCCCCCAACAAAATTATGGTCGTACTTATCCTTAATGATTTGAAATAGAATTTCTTGCACTCCACTATCATGAGCCCGCATAAATGAGTAGTTCGGAATATCACTGTTTTGTGTTGTGTCATTACTACGATTAGGAATAATTGTATAATCATTTAAATGCTGCATACTCATTCTTTGCTTTAACGGCAATGCCAGCGAGTTAATCATTGCAAAATGCTGATCACTATCCATCGTTAATTGGTTATTTCCGTGGTCCTTAACGTAATTAGGGTCTTTTCCGGCCCAATCCTCTAAGATTGAAAGATGATTAATGGCATTTTGATCGTTTTTATTAACTTGATATTCCTGCTTAAAGTAGTCGGACATGATGTTTAATAGATCAGCATCCACGTTATCAACTGCATCAAACCGAATTCCATCAAAGTTAGCATTAGAATCATGCTTAGTGATGTCGCCAAAATGGGTTAAATAATAAACCCAGTTCAAATCTTCAGATTGAACAACCGGATTGGAATTATCAACATCATTCGCTAGTAAAAATTCATTTCCATCTGATTCACCATCATCATAGTATTTATATTTACCAGTTTGCTGATTTGGAAACCGATTGATGATCCGGTATTTAGAATTAGCCCATGGCGTATTCTTATTATTTCCATACAGTAATGCACCACCCTGAAAACCGTCGTTAATGTCGTAGCCCTCACTCTTGATATTCCATTGGGATTGAGAGTTAACAAACTTAGTCATTAACCGTTTCAGCCATTGAACACTTCCGGTTTTACTAATTTTCTTTTCAATATCAACTTGAACCGCTCGATTAGCAACTGCTAGTTGATGATTAGATTCAGTCGTAGTATGCCAGGAAGGCGTAGTTCCAAATCCCCGTCCATTCATAAAATTTAAGTAATTAACCTTCGTAGTTTTATCAGGCCACCAAGCCATCAATAATGGACGCTTATCCATTGGGGTAGATTTAACCCAGGTGGTCCCGCCACGTAATATTCTTTTAGGGCGGTACCATGAATCGGGAGTTAAGAATCCATCTGCTGTATCATCAAATGAACTCGTGGTATGGTCATAAGCACGATTATAATCACTAATTGAAGTTAGTGTAACTTCATCTGCATTCGCTGTTGAGGATGCCTGAGAAATAAAAATAACGGTAAAAAGGGTTAAAAACATAAATAACGATAAATGGAATTTTTTTAACATAAACAGACATCCTAACATTAATAAGCTACACAAACCTTAA
Source organism: Lactobacillus sp. Sy-1 (assembly GCF_019303535.1). Lineage (GTDB taxonomy): Bacteria > Bacillota > Bacilli > Lactobacillales > Lactobacillaceae > Nicoliella. The sequence continues at coordinate 91,095 of NZ_JACCIU010000001.1, forward strand.
ACTTTTATTAATAATATCTCAATATGTTTATACGTGCAAACTTTGCACAAAAAAAGCCGTCCATCTCAAGCGAACTTGGATGCCGACTCTTGAAAAACTAATTTAATTATCGTTAATTCCTAAATCAAATAACTTAGTGGTGTACGTGTATGGTTGACTGTACCCGGGAAGGTTATTAACGGTAATCGTGTAACTGTGGTTAACCTTGATTGCGCTAGCATCTGGGGTGAACCAAACGTTAGAACCGAAATAACCCGATCCATATACAAACCCAGTAGCGGAATAATTATATCTACCATTAATGTTAACATCAGAAACAGAAACCGCTTTTTTATCAGTATTATCATAGACAGTGACGGCTGGCTTAACAGTAGTGTTATTAAAATTAGTAGGTACTGAAACAGACCATGAAGTATTTTTAACTAAATCAATTGGGAATAATCCATCTCCTGGGAAATTAACTGGATTTTGATTTACGATGCTATCATCATAGCTATTATTATTGAAAAGTTTATAATCACTATAAACTCTTGAATAACCAATTCCAATTTTATCAACGTTTCCAATTAACCACTCACGATGTCCGGGACCTTCTGAAGCATTCAAATTATCACCGTCATTAAGAAAACCAGTAACAGTCTTGTATGGAGTTGAATTGCTAGGTGGGAAAGTTACACTATAACCAAGGTTACTAGTCTTTGTAGCATTATTAGCCCGTTGCCAGTCCTGATCACTTACATATGACGGTTTATAATTAACTGGTAATTCATGAATAATGATTCCATCTGTTTTTAAGTTAGTATTTAAAGCATCAAGTGCGGCCGCACCATATTGAGCCTCAGTATTCCAGTCTGAAGAATTTGTTAATGGTTTTAGGTGAAGCATACTACGGAAAAAGTTAACCCACTTCACACTATTATCAATATAATTTTGACTAAGTTTACCAATATTAAACGTGCCATTAACATTTGGCTTCGTATCATATACGTCAGAATCAGAATTTCCATTTCCAATTGCAGCTGCTTCACTCTTATATTCATTAATTTGACTAATTTCACTACTTGTAAAGTAGTTAGCTAATTCACCATTACTTGCATTATTAGAAGCTGCTGAGCTGGCACTACTGCTATTGTTACTACCTGCACTTGAAGTAGCGCTCGATGATTTGGCTGATGAGCTAGCACTATTGCTATTGTTGCTGCTTGCGCTTGAAGTTGCACTTGATGATTTGGCTGATGAGCTAGCACTATTGCTATTGTTGCTGCTTGCACTTGAAGTTGCACTTGATGATTTGGCTGATGAGCTAGCACTATTGCTCTTGTTGCTGCTTGCGCTTGAAGTTGCACTTGATGATTTGGCTGATGAGCTAGCACTACTGCTCTTGTTGCTACTTACACTTGAAGTTGCGCTCGATGATTTGGCTGATGAGCTAGCACTATTGCTCTTGTTGCTGCTTGCACTTGAAGTTGCGCTGGATGATTTCGCTGATGAGCTGGCACTATTTGCAGAAGAACTAGTGCTACTACTTAAAGAAGCCCCATTAGATAAGTATGTCGAAGTGGTACTTTGTGAACTCAAACTAGTCCCAGGGGTAACAATCGTAGTCACAGTTTCATGATTATTTGTGGTAGTAGCGGTACTTGAAGCAGCACTACTAGTGGTATTATTTGGCATTTGGGCTGAGCTCGAACTAGCGTTTGAACTATGGTTATTGCTATTGGTAACATTGTTGCTAGCAACACTATCAGCAACTAGTTTCTTAGAATGCTTAACTGTCTTTTTAACCTTAACTAGCTTAAGCTTATTGCTTAAAGCCACTCCCTTAAGCTTTTTATGCTTAATTAAGCTATAAGTGTGTTTCTTTCCCTTTTGATCTTTAATAATATACTTTTGCTTAGTTTTAAAAATAACTGATTTATGTTTTTTAAGGTTACTTACCACCTTATTCAACTTGTAATTAGAGTAAATTGCCCCGTTTTTACCACGAACTAATTGTTCATGGGATAGTTTAACCTTTTTAACCAGCTTAGTGTGGTTAGTCTTAGCGAATACACTGGTACTGGATAATCCAAATGTACCAGTAGCAACCACTGCCACTGCAATGACCTTGTAAATATTCTTTTTATTCATATGTAAGCTCCTTTTGCATAAGCAATAAAACATTAATTTTATTATAAAATATTAGATATCCTTTAGCAATTATTAAATAATAAAAAAACCGTTAGTGACTACCAACGGCTTTAATTCCTCAATTCATTTTATTAATCAAATGGCCACCAAGCTACCCGCTTGGAAATTGCTGGTTCATCCTTCATTCTAGCCACGTATGTCGAACCAATTTGTTCTCGCATTGAAGTTGGAATCTGATCTTTTGGAATTAGACGAATTGATGAAACGTACGACCCCTTATGCTTAACAACTGCCCATCTTTGCGTTTTACTATACTCACCCGTATAAAATTTAAGCCAGCTTCCATCGCCAAATTGATCATCAGATACATAGGCACTCACCTTGCTCATGCTTTCTGGACTTCTTAGGGGAAGGGTCGCATAACCAACCTGCGTTTTTAAAAATGGGTTGACCGCATCAATATACTCATTTTGAGTTGCCCGTCCATAACCTAAAACCCCCAGCCACAGCAATAAAATACTAAGCATTCCCAATCCACTTGCTAAGATTACCGTGTACCATTTATATCTTTGCTTTGCTCTGACATCATTACTAATTTGATTGACCATCTCGTTATTTTTCCCCTTTAATAGTTCATCTAACGTCACATTTAAAATTGTTCCCAGGTCGACCAAAGTATCCAGGTTCGGATAACTTAAGTTATTTTCCCATCGTGATAACGTCTGCCTCGTCACGTGGAGTTGGTCGGCTAATTGTTGCTGAGTTAACCCAGCTGATTTGCGTTTGTTTTTTAATACCGTTGCAAATTCCAAATTAAGCACTCCTTTCAAACATCACGATAGCAAATTAGCTTATAAATGTAACGCAATCATCATGTTACATCGTTGATATAACAGCATTCTATGTATAAAAAAAGGAAGTCAGTAATGACTTCCTTTCGGTGTTTAGTGTGACCTTACCAAACGAATAATCCAACAATTCCTGCTGACATTAATGAAACTAAGATTCCAGATAGGAGCAAGTAAACAACGTTTTTACTGATTAAGTCGTTGTGTTCCTTATCAACAATCCCCTTAAATGCACCAATGATCATCCCAACAGTACTCAAGTTCGCAAATGAAGTAATAAATACAACTAATTGAGCTTGGTAGTGAGGTGGAAAGACGCTATGGTTATTAATCGTCTTAGTGATTTGTTGCATAATTACGAATTCATTTGTAACTAACTTCTTACCCATAAATTGAGCAAATTCGAATGCATGGTGAACATCAAGTCCCATTAACCATGCAAATGGGAACATGATAATCCCCAATACGTGTTCAAGTGATAGCCATGGGTTCACGAACCCTAATAGCTTATCAATTAATGCAGCTAAAGCAACGAACGCAATCACGTTTGCAGTAATAATTAAAATTAATTTTCCAGCTCCGAGGATGGAATCTCCTAAGAATGAGAAGAAAGGTTCCCGACCCTTATCAGAGTCACCATCAGCAGCTTCAGCAGTTGCATCAGCAACATCAGAGCTTGAGCCAAGCTTAGCAATTGTATCTTCTTCTGGTTTCACTTCAACTGGATTTAAGATACTAGTGATAATTACCGCATTCAAGATGTTCAATGGAACGGCAGTCAAAACAAATTGACCTGGTACTAATTGAACATACGCTCCTAAGATTGAAGCAGTAACACATGACATGGACATCATCGCAATTGTTAAATCACGATTTGCCTTCATTTGCTTTAACTGAATTTGAGAAACAGCCAAAGCTTCAGTGTTACCAAGGAACATCATTTCAACTGAGAAAAATGATTCGAACTTTGGTTGACCAGTAACGAATGAAAGCCCCCGGCCAATCCACTTGATCAAGAATGGCAGAACCCCAATGTAAGTTAAAATATCAAACACTGGAACGATCAAGAGGATTGGAAGTAATGCACTAGTAACAAAGTCAGGTGTCTTCAAAGCAAGCCAACTAGGTAATGCAAATCCAATTCCGGCATTAGCAACTTCAACTAAGCCACTAAAACCATCAGCCGCAGCCTTAACGGCTTCACGGCCCCAAGAAAATTCAGTTAATAGGAAGGCAATCACTAAGTTTAAAATTAAAACAGTGATAACTGAACGCCAGTTAATCTTTTTACGGTTCTTTGAGAAAAGTACCGCAATCGCAAGGAATACTACAATCCCAAGGATGTTAATTAATAGATACATTAAAAACGAATCCCTTCTGTAAATAAATAAAGAACTAAATCTAAACAGGTAACAAAGCAACTAAATCACCAGTTTGTCACACATCACTCCTCTCAAGTTGAGTTATTACTTAGCTAATTCGTGTAATAAACTGTGTTTAAATTCATCCTTACTCATAGGACCAGTAAAGTTTTCCATTACGGTCGTCGCAACGTCTCCCAAAGTTCGTCTAATTCCTAGTGAGTGGCCCTCTTCAAATTGGTTGGCATATAGGATAATGGGAAGGTACTCTCGGGTGGTGGGCTTATTAATTTTTAAATCCTTAGCAAAACTGGACGTAATCATTAATAAATCAGTATCAAGCATCGTATCCATCAATAGTTGAATTTGCTTATCAATGATCATTAATCTACTGACGTAATCATTAGCATCTCCTTGCCGTGCTGAAGTTGCTAGTCCAGGAACCTGATTGTATATGATGCCCTCCTCAGTTTTCTTCAAATGATGAAGGACTTCAATAAATGAAACATCATCACTGGCACATTGAACTTGCTTACAAACATCTTGATTTTCTAAGTAATTAACAAACCTTGAAATCAAGACGTTTGAAAACCCCTGCCTAGCGATACTATTAAAAATACTAACAATCCGTAATGGCTCTGAATAGTCAAACATCTCACGTAACGTTGAAGAAGCATGGCTAGCCTCAACCTGAGCATGCATTTTACCGAAGAATCCCTTGGGGTGGTCAACCATGGGAATCGTTTTTAATTCATGGTCCCATCGAATATTACCAAATCCCAATGATTCTAACGTCGGTAACCTTAATTTGTCTGCGAATTCCTCATCCAAGTGACCAATTGTATCGGCCCCAATAGAGTCATAACGATTCGCGTCACTTGCCTCACCCATTCCAAGTGAAGCCATATCAATAATGATAATTCGCCGAAAGTTCATTTAATTAGCTCCTTAAATTTTAAGAATCTTTAAAATCTTTATAACGATTATATCAGTGTATCAATTGTTAGTAAATAGAATTCACAATAACAAACCAAAAAAACACTCTATTTCCGAATGTTATTAAGAAATGGAGTGATATTATTCGTGCTGACCGAATAGGTAGCCCCTGCCAAGGACCCTCATTATAGCACCAATTTTAATGTTATTTTGCAGATTCTTACTATATAATATAGATAATCATTAATTTTTAAGGGGGATTTATTTTGAAAATACTTGCACTAGGCGATTCAATTACCAACGGATACGATGGTGATCGAGACCTCACTAACGGTACATATCCACAAGAACTTAGCAAATTGCTAAAATGTGAGGTTGATAATTACGGCGTTAACAATGCCATGATTACCCGGCACCAATTTGGTGATTTAACCCCACGGGTTGAAAGCGTCGATTTCACTAAGTACGACCTGGTGATTATTTTTTACGGAACCAATGACTACGCCCATATGGAATCCTCATTAGCTGCCGTTGAAAAAGAATTAGGCACCGATATTGAGGCAATTAAAACTAAAAATCCACACGCCCAATTACTCGGAATTGTGCCCATGAACCGTTGGGACTTCAATCAAAACTCCGCTCAAATCGTTCGTGCTGGGGGGTATTCCTTTCAGGAACTGCAAGATGGAATTGCTAAAACGTATGCCAATCATCAAGTTAGCTGCCTTGATTGGCGCAAAGTAGCGCCGCAATTGTTAACCGACGATAACTACCAAGAACGACTCCATGATGCTCACCTTCACCCCAATGCTAATACTTATGGAATCATGGCTGACTACATTGCTAGATTCATTAATAATCACCACTTAATTTAGGAGGAATTTAGACATGATTTCCTTTGCATACCGTGCCTTTAGCGCGGTGGTTCAAGAAAAAAGTTTTTATAAGGCTGCTAAGCTATTAGACGTTACCCCCTCAGCAATTAGCCATGCAATCAATCAACTCGAAAAGTTTCTCGGATTCTCAGTATTCATTAGAAATCGTTCCGGAGTGAAATTAACCACTGATGGGAATGACGTTCTTCCAATCATCCAAGACATTATCAATACTCAACAACGCCTTGAACAAGAAGCAGCTAACATTACTGGTTTAAACGCTGGTTCGGTTAGAATGGGGGCGTTCAGCAGCGTTTGTATTAACTGGCTTCCACAAATTATTAGTACGTTCCGTGAGCAGTACCCAGATATCTTAATCACCGTTGATCAAGACTCATATGATGATATCGGTAACAATGCAAAGTTAGGCACGATTGACATCGGATTTACTTGTGATCCGATTATTGAGAAATTGATAAGGGTGCCACTAGTAAAGGACCAGATTTATTGCATCACACCGAGTGACTTTGTGCCATTAAACGGTGAGACCATTACGACCGAAGATGTTAAACATCAAAGCTTTATTCTACAACGGAGTGACTACTATGGTGACACAAAAAAAGTGTTAGACCGCTATAACGTTACCAATGCAGCCCTTCAATTTAGTATTGATGATCAATCAATGCTTGCGATGGTGCGAAGTAAGCTCGGAATGGGAATCCTCCCTAAGCTCGCCTTAACTAACATCCCAACCGGTGTTAGAATTTATCCATTTGATCAAAAATACTACCGCACTATCTATCTGGTAATTAATTCGGTTCAGATTAAAACCCCGGCAACCAGAAGGATGCTTGACCATATTAAGGAATTTATCCAAGCTCGTTATCCAACCGGAATTTTAGACTAAAAAAGACTACTCAGTGAGCAGCCTTTTTTTATCGCTTAATTTAACTATTCAGCACTTAAACTTTCAATTGGATCAAGCTTAGCAGCCCGTCCTGATGGAAGAAGTGCCGCAAGAAGATTAATTACAATCGCAACAACAATTCCGAAGATTGCGTTTCCTGGTGTAATTTGAATAATTGAATAATTAATGGCGCCACTAGCGGCTGAATTAATTCCCCATTCAATCAAGTAGGCAACGATTGTAGCGGAAACTGATGAGAATAATCCAAGTAGCAATGATTCACTAAAGAATAGTCCTCTAACGTTCCCCTTTGTAACCCCAAGGGCCCGGAGAATTCCGATTTCCTTAGTCCGTTCAGCAACACTAATGTAAAGAACCACGATAATCATGATTGCAGAAACCAATAGTGAGATTCCGGCAATGGCAGCAAGAACGTTAACCGCTAAGCTGATGTATGTGTTCAATGTTGAAACAATTGAACCAGCACCAGTGATTTGGAAGTCCTTCTTACCATTTGAATCCTTTAACGCCTTAATACTATCTTGAGTTGGGTTAACTTCAGCTACCCCACCCTTAATGTTAGCAGTCACAAAATTAGTCTTTAGAGTTTGGTTATTAGAACTGTAAATGCTCTTTAATGTATTGTAACTAACGGCAATAACTGGTGAAGCACTGTCAGAGATCCCACTAACGGTAACCTTCCGACTCATTTGAGTTGGTTGACCGTTCTTACCAGTAGTCGCAAATGAAAGGTCAATCTGCTTACCAACTAATGATTTGTAATCACTCTTAATCTTTTGAGCAACACTCTTTGGTAATAAGATGGTGTTCAACTTACTTGGCTTATCACCCTGCTTAATACTCTTTTCTAACATTGTAGAGTTATAAGTCTGTAGAATTTGTCCTTGAGTTGCTTTACCATTGTAAGTTAACTGTGGACTAAGGGCCATTGAACCCTTTTCAACTGACTTAACGTTCTTAACATCCCTAATCTTATTAATATCACTATTAGTAACATTGGACTTAAGAATTGCGGATGCATCAGTACTACTATCGCCCTTCCCCTTAGTAACCTGAACTGAGTTTGGGTTAATTTGATCATAGATTTGGTGATTAATGTAGCCCTTGATTCCGTTACCAAGTCCTAACATAAAAATCACACTGAAAATCCCAATAGCACCCCCGAAGATGATTAAGAGGTTCCGCTTAAGATTATAAGTCATTTGTTGGAATGCCATCTTGAACGTATCAACAATGCTTAATGGGTGCAACTTCATCCCACTGGATGGTTCAGTCTTGTAAGCATCCCGTAATTTCTTATCACTATCGATTTGACCACTGGCCATGTGAACCACCCGGGTCCCGTAAGCAGCAACCTTATCGGAGTGGGTAACGGTAAGCACTAATTTACCTTCTGAAGCAATCTCATCCAATAACTTCAAAATTTCGTCAGTGTTTTGGGCATCTAAAGCCCCAGTTGGTTCATCGGCAATGATGATATCTGGATCAGACGCCAAGGCCCGGGCAATCGCAACCCGTTGCTTTTGACCACCGGATAATTGATTTGGATGCTTGTGAATGTGTTCACCAAGCCCAACCCGTTTCAATAGGTCTTCTGAACGCTTATTTTGTTCAGAACGTGATAGGTCACTCATTTCAAGTGCCACCCGCACGTTATCCAAGATGGTCATGTGACCAATCAAATTGAAGTTTTGGAAGATAAAACCAATCGTTTTCCGCCGGTATTCATCTAATTGCTTATCAGTATCATGCTTTAAGGAACTACCATTTAATAGCACGTCCCCCTGGTAATTACTGTCTAATCCACCAATGATGTTCATCAATGTAGATTTTCCACCACCAGATTCTCCAAGCAGTGAAACAAATTCACCATGGTTAAACTCTAGGCTAATCCCCTTTAGGACTTTGAATTCTTCCTTACCGAGGTAGTATGACTTTCGAATATCTTTTAATTCAAGTAACGCCATTTTCGTTCTCCTCTCCAAATTGAGTGATTTTTTAATATCTTTGTTAACTTTGTTTCCAATAGTATATCAGAATATAATAAACGTTGAAAGTGATTTAACCTAAAAAAAGGTTAAGAAATTTTAAAGTCCAATATTCCAAAGTTTTATTTGTAAAAATTACAATATCAGTGTACGATATAAAAATCGTGCATTTCACATTCTTTGTATTTTATAACCTTTAGAATTAAAATTAATTATAATTAGATAATGAATAAGGAGCGATTAATATGGAAATCAAGTGGCATCTAGAATCATTTGAACATTTAATGAACGATGAAATCTGGCAGATCTATGCTCGGCGGGTTCAAGTATTCGTGGTTGAACAAGACCGAGCTTTCCAAGAAATTGATAAATTAGATAAGCACGCATTCCACCTCTGGGCAACTAACGAAGAAGATAAGGTTGTTGCGTACGCTCGAATTTATCGAGAGGAAGATTACATTTCATTTGGACGGGTTCTAACTACCCCAGACACCCGCGGAATGGGGATGGGTAAGGAACTAATGAACCACGTAATGAAGGCAATCGAGGAAAATTATCCTGGTGAACCAGTTAAAATTCACGCCCAAGCAGACAAACAACATTTCTATGAAAAATTCGGTTTCGTTGCCCATGGTGATGAATATACCCATATTCATACTCCCCATATTTTTATGGTAAAGGAAAAATAAATCATATTCGATCAGGTCTCCTCATCATTAGGAGGCCTTTTTATTTTCCAATCATCTTACTAAATATAACTAAATAATTTAGATAATCAACATCTGTTGAATTAATAAGAGTATAATTACTTTTAAAAATAAATACAAACGACTTTTATTAGACAAAAGTTGATTAAAATCCAAAGGAGACTGACATGCAGGGAAAACATGACCTAAGAATTAAAAAAACTAACTATGCAATTAAGCAAGCCTTCTGGAAACTGATTATCGACCATGGAATTAAAAACGTGACCACTAAGCAAATCATCGAGACCGCTCACATTAATCGAACCACCTTTTATAATCACTATGCTAATAAGGCTGCCCTGCTTTCCAAGGTGGAGGATGATCTGATTGACCAAATTAATCAGGAAGCCAAGCGAATTCCACTCGACGCCACTTTAACCAGTAGTCCTTGGCAAGAATATCATAAACGAATCATCCGAGTGTTATATGAAAATGGCGAATATATCAAAACATTAATTGATAATGATGAATCACAGTTTCTCCAAAAAATTATTCATCAAAATCGCCTATCATTAAGGGAAATGAAGGTATTGGATCACATTACCATTCCTGAAAACTACGTTATCGAAGGCCTCTTTGGACTTGCTAGCACTATTATTTACGAGTGGGTCAAATCTGGATATCGGGAAACTCCAGATGAATTTTTCACTATTTTTCAAAAAATGATTCAACCAGTCCTAATTAGTAACGGAATTATAAAAAAATAAGCAACAATTGTTGCTTAAAAATAATATTGGTCTATACTTATATTGGAATATTTTACATATTATTAATACATTAATGAGGTGTTTAAAATGAGTAAAGACGCATCAAATTGGAATGCTAAAACTTTAATTCATAGGTTTGCAATTCTCTCAATTTCACTAATTATTACCACCGGGACTGCAATATCACCAGCATTGCCAGCAATGGAAAAAACGTTTTCTAATTATCCATCATCATTAGTTGATATGGTGGCAACAATTCAACAAATCCCTGCTTTTATCGTGCTACTATTCTCATCAAGCATTGCTAAAAAATTTGGCATGAAGAATATGATTGGATTAGGACTACTATTAATGGGAATTTCGGGGGTCCTACCTGCGATTTTCCCAAACCTCTGGATTATTTTAGGGCTAAGAATTATCTTTGGGATTGGAATCGGGCTGTTTAATTCCCTTGCCATTACCATTATTGATAACTTCTATGACGGTCATGATCAATCTCAAATGTTAGGGGTACGAAGCTCATTCGAACAAATCGGAATTTGTATCACTAATATTTTAGTAGGAGCATTGCTTAGTATTGGTTGGCAAGCATCATTTCTATCCTATTCAATGGCGTTCATCGTGTTGGTTATCTTCTGGCTAATCGTGCCAAAAGTTGATAATCACACCGATGAGGGGATTGATGATGAAAGAAAGGAAAAGCCTAAGGCTACCGTTAATTCACGGGTAATCGGAGCTGGATTCATGTGTAGCTTAATGACCATCGGGATGGCCATTGTTAGTGTTTTAGTTCCATCAATCATCGTTTCACTCAAGATTGGAACCGCTCAGGATGGTAGTTTTGTAATTACTCTCTTTACATTAGTTAGTATGACCATGGGATTTCTATTTGGAAAATTTGTTAGTATCCTTGGGAAGTTCGTCTACCCATTAGGATTACTATGCTTGTCAGTTGGAACGATCTTGCTAAACTATGCTCACAGCATCCCAATGATCATCGTTTCAATTGCCATCATTGGCTGTACCTTCCCGCTTGCTGGTAACTACCTATTTAGTTTAATGGACGTTATCGCACCTAAGAATTCAACCGCCCTTGCTAACTCAGTATTATTAGTGGGTAGTAACATGGGAACTGCATTCTCACCAATTGTGGTTAAGCTTTTGAATGGAGTTTCCCCAATGGGGGGCGCTCAGCCTGGAATTGGTCTCTTTGGGGTTATCATTGCGTTGATGGTATTATCAGCAGCCCTTGTTCAAATCTTCAACCATAAAAAACCTAAGATTGAAGTTGATGAACGAAATCGGAATCGTTATTAATTAAAAATGTCCGCTACGAATTTACGTAGCGGACATTTTTAATTAGAAGTAAATTATTTAATTGGTGCCGTAGTTTTAAGGATTTCTGGTTTCCATAACATTAGTAGGTAGCCATATCCCTGTGAATCGAAGGTTAAATCTTCAAATTCACGACCGGTATTAAATGAAATGTAGTTAATGTCTGATGGTTGAACGGTCCCAGCGCCTAACTTATCAGCGGGCACTGAAGTAATAATATCATCAGAAACAATGTATAAACGATTATTAACGGGGTTATAAGTTAACCCTTGGTTATGCTTTCCACCCCAATTAATGGTTTGTGGAACTGGTGAAAAGTTAACCTGACCAGTGGTTTCGTTAAACTGGCCCTTGAAAATTTGGTATTTGCTTCCTGACTTACGACCAAAGTAAGCATTCCCATCATTATCAAACGTCAAGGTATGGATTGCATAGTTCAAGTTATTGTGTAACAACTGGAAGTTAAACTGCTTGACCGGCTGGAGCGTATTTGCATCCAACTCAGTAACCACATTGTTGGCGTTACTTGCCAAGTCCCCAGAGGTCTCATCTTGAGCCAAGTATAGGTTCTTAGTTACTGGGTTGTAAGAAAGCGTCTGTCCATGCCCAATGTTAATCAACGGACTAATTTGGGCTGCATGGGCAATTGCGGAATACTTAGCAAAATCAACTTGGTTTTGAGTCAGTTGATCAATTGCCTTTTGAGCGTTGACAACCGCTTGGTTAGCATCATCAACGGCCTGTTGGTCTTGAACAACTAAGTCTTTAGCATCCTTAACATTTTGGGTATCCGTCAACCATTTCTTAGCAAAGCCGTTGTTAAATTGGTCAATATAGCTGTTGTTAGTCGCCTTCTTACTCTTAATATCAGCCTTTTGACTGGTAATTTTAGCAAGTTTCTTAGTAAGTGGTGCTAATTTCTTTTGGTATTCTTGCTTAGAGATCTTCTTAAGCTTAGTGGTTCCAGTAGCATTACTGTCACTGGCACTACTATCACTAGCAGCACTAGCAGTACTATCAGAACTAGCGCTACTTGCGGAGCTTGCACTACTACCATTAATTGTTGCAATACTATCACTATCATCGCTGCTATCGTCAGAACTATCAGCTGCGGATGAAGCTGCAGACGACTTAATTGCTACAACACTGGACTTAACCTTCTTAGGAGTCTTACCCGTGTATGCAGCCTTTAAGTCACTCATTGATTGACGAACTTCTTGTTCAGTCGTAGCTAACTTGTTCAACCGCTTATCATACGCACTGTTAGCTGCTTGGAATGTTGACACAAAGTTAGTTGGCGTCAACTTAACTGGCTTAGGCGTATTAGGATCAGTTTTCTTGTCCGCCTTGTATGCAGTGTTAAGCTGGGCTTGAATCTTTGCAATCTGCTTTGTAACGGTGGCAGTACTCTTGTCCAATGCCTTTTGATAATCATCCACTTCTTGTTGATCGCTAGTTACCTGTTCCTTGGCGTTTTCAACTTGGTTTTGGGTGTTCTTTAATTGGCTGTTAGCATCATCTAAGTATGATTGATAGTTAGCGTATAGGGATGAGTGGTTATTTCCCGACTTAGTATATGGTGAGATATACTTCAATGCCTTCCATACTAAATCAACCCCACTATTGTCATCAGTTAAAACACCCAGTTGCTTTAAATCATCAGTGTTATAACGCACAATCGCTCCCTGATTAGTTCCAGTTCCCATGGATTCAACTACGTATATATTATTCCCAACTTGAACTGAGCTTTGGTAGTTCCCATGTTCAGTACTTTTAACGTGGAATCCTTCAGGCAAATAGTAATAAGTATTAAACGTAGTACTCCCATCTTGTGAAGTGTAACTATCAGGCTTGTTTTGGGCGTTCATGTCTAATTTAGTGTGAACGTATTTTTCAGGGACGGTTACTTTGGGAGCCGTCGTAGCAACGTTTTGAATCGAGCTATCATTGTAGCTGGCCATTGCGTTAGAACTATTATTTTCTTGTTGGATGTTAGTATTGGCATCTGGAACACTGTAAAATTGTTCAGCAGCATACACCTTCGTGTGTTGTTGTGAATAGCCAAATGCAAATATTCCCAATGAAATTGCGGAAATTGCTCCTAATCTAACCCATTTGTTCATTTAAATGATTCTCCTATCTGTATGTAATTCTTAATATATATATTACAACATATATTCATAAATATCCTATTTTCATTCTAAATGTTATAATATAGTAATAATTAACAACGAAAGGAAACATTAATGAAAAAATATCAAAATACTAATGACCAGTTCCATGTTGGTCAGCAGTTTACCTTAAACACCAAACCCGAGTTTGATCGGATGGGGGTTAATGGTGAAGCGGTGGGCTATGTGGATCGGACGCTAGTCTTTATTCAAGGGGCCCTGCCCAAAGAACGAGTTACCATTGAGATTACAGATACCTACCATCATTATTTACGCGCTAAGGTAGTTAATATTGTCACACCTAGTCCATACCGGGTCACCCCTCGCGATGAATATGCTAATGAAGTAGGCGGATTTGAACTAGAAGACATGGAGTACCCAGCGCAGTTACGATTTAAAAAGGAAATTGTCAGACAGGCCCTTTATAAATATCAACCAATGGGGTTTGAAAGCTACAAAATTCATAACACCATGGGAATGAAGGATCCCTATGGATACCGTAATAAAGCTCAATTTCAAATTCGACAACGGGATGGTAAAGTCATTGCAGGACTTTATAAGACCCGCAGTCACGACTTAGTTGACTTAAAGACATGTTCAGTTCAATATCCAGTTACCATGAAAGTTATGCGGGCAATTGTGGACATGATTCAAGAACTGGGGATTCCAGTCTATGATGAATCTAACCATTCTGGAATCATTAAAACAGTGGTCGTAAGAGCCGCCCTTCACACTGATGATGTTCAAATTGTCTTCATTACTAACACTAAAAAATTCGTAAAACAAAATCGCATCCTAACCAAAATTGCCCTTAAATTACCAGAAGTAACGTCAGTGATGCAAAATATTAATCCTGGTGATACTCCATTAGTATGGGGGGCTGAAACAATCCTCCTTGCTGGTGACCCCGTTATCGTAGAAAAAATTGGCGGACTTGAATTTGAACTTTCCGCTCGGGCATTCCTGCAGTTAAATCCATTTATGACTCCCCAGCTATACGAAGTTGCTATTAATGCATTAGACTTATCTGGAAACGAACGCCTAGTTGATGCATACTCAGGAGTCGGAACAATCGGATTGCCATTGGCTAAGTACGTTACTGAAGTTCGGGGAATGGATACAATTGAAGAAGCCGTTGAGGATGCTAACCAGAATGCAGATATTAACGGAATCAAAAATGCGCATTACTTTGTTGGAAAGGCCGAAGAATTAATTCCAGAGTGGATTGACGATGGTTGGGAACCAGATGCACTAATCGTGGATCCGCCCAGAACCGGATTAGCAGAACCGCTCTTGGATGCAATTTTAGACGTTGCTCCAGAAAAATTCGTTTATGTATCATGTAATCCAGCGACCATGGCCCGCGATTTAGTCGAATTAA
This sequence comes from Lactobacillus sp. Sy-1, assembly GCF_019303535.1. Taxonomy (GTDB): domain Bacteria; phylum Bacillota; class Bacilli; order Lactobacillales; family Lactobacillaceae; genus Nicoliella. The sequence goes on from NZ_JACCIU010000001.1 coordinate 106,501, forward strand.
GCCGTGAGTACCGGGTGGACTTCATTCAACCAATTGACATGATGCCCCAAACTGCTCGGGTCGAGGCCGTGGTTAAATTTACCAAAAAATAGCCACAATGTTTTTAAAATTGGTCAATCAATGTTAATCTGTTCTATAAACAAAAAGAAAGTGGGGATTTTCAATTGCAAAATCCATTTAGAAATGGAATGATCCCAATTCCACCGAATTATGCAACCCTTAAGAACTCTAAAACTGGTGAATTAAAAATTAGTAAGGTCGGGTTTTCCTTTACCGCATTAATCTTCGGTTTTGTTCCTGCTATATTCAGAGGTGATTGGTACAACTTCTTTTGCATCATATTAGTTGATTTTGCAATTGCAATGCTTGCATCCGTCATTTCTGGTCAGCCCATCGGTACTGTTTATCGATATACTGAACCAATTAGCCAGGTAATTTGGGGACTATTATACAACTTAATGTATTGTCGTCACCTCTCTAATATTGGTTATGTTCCAACAGATCAACGTTCTAAAACGTTATTAGTTAATCATAAATATATTCGCGCAAATTAATAAAAGCGGCTAACCACGGTAGTGATTAGTCGCTCTTATTTTTTATTAACGCTTGATTTCTACTCGAATGTCAACGCCTTCATTAGGATTTAACTGTTCTTCATAACTAAAGTCAGCTTCCTTGAAGTAATTCTTAATTTCTGAATTAACTTCTTCCAATGGTCGTTCGTCATTATCTTGACGATGAAGAACCAAAGTGTATTCCTTATTATCATCATCAGTGTGTTCAAAGTCGTATAAAACATCAACCGTGTTTAAAATTTCTTGAATTAATTTCCGTTCTGAATTTTCCATAATAAATACCCTCTTAACTAAATATTATACAACTTCATTTTAGCTTGTTGGGTTCATTTTATAAAGTAAAACGCTTTTAGCTACACTAACTGGCGATCATCCTTACTTACAAACTTCCCCTGACCATCAACAATTTGATAGTTCCGATCCACATATTTAATTAATCGTGAATCATGGGTAATCAGTAGCACCGTCTTATTTTGCTGGTGGGCAATCCGCTTAAAGATTTCCATGGTCTGCACTGCTCGTTGGCCGTCCAAGGCGGCAGTTGGTTCATCGGCAAGGATAATTTGAGGGTTTGGATACATTGCCCGAGCAATGGCAACCCGTTGCTGTTGACCACCAGATAGTTGATCAGGATACTGATTCATTAGTTGGTCGAGTGAGAGATCTGCACAAAGTTGTTTAAACGCAGCGTTAGGTAAATTTCCCGTGGGCTTGACCCGATCCACTAGTTCAAATTGTTCCTTAACGGTTAGGTATGGTACTAGGTTATATGATTGAAGGATGAACCCTAGTTGATCAAGGCGAAACAGGCTTTGCTGACGCTTACTCATGTCACCATAGTTCTGCCCGTCAATTAATAACTGCCCGTTAGTTGGCGATAGAATTCCACCAATAATTTTTAAAAAGGTGCTTTTACCGGAACCCGAGGGTCCGGTAATTGAAATTAATTCACCAGGATTTGCCTTGAAGTTAATGCCTTGGAGGGCTCTCGTTTCACTAAGGCCCCTCCCGTAAATTTTTTCGATATTCGTTAATTGAATTGCTTCCATTATTTTACCCCCCAATTACGGTTGCTGGATCAATCTTAGCAACGGTTCGCATTGGAACAATTGCACCAATTGCAGTAATAACCACCATTAAAATTGCGATTAAACTTAACCACCCTAAGTTAAATTGAATTGGGACACTATTGGGAATTGCAATGGCGGTTAAAAAGGTTAGCCCCCCCACTGATTACGATCCCCCCCTACCGCTAGCAGCAACGCTTGACTGACGATGCTCTTTAAAAGGTAGTAGTTACTAATTCCCTGAACCTTCATCACGGCTAAGAATGGAATTTTTTGAATCGTTAATACGTATAGGAAAATGGCAATGATGAACAACGTAATTACCAGCAAAAAGCCAATCATAAAGTTAAACGTATTATTTTGAGCCGTATAACCAGGCAGCTTATTGATAAAAGCGTTTATTGACATAGTTTGAGTGCCACTAACCTTTGAAATGTCAGCAGGATGCTTCAAAACAATTGCACTTACCATTGGTTGAGCATTTTTATCAAATTTAACATCCTGAACCGCAGTTGAACTGGCATAAATTACTGGCGCCACGCTTAATTTAGCATTTTTAGTGGTCCCGACAATTTGATACCGTTGTGCATGGTTAGCAATTTTCAACCAGCCCCCAATTCGATAGCCATTATCCTTAACCAAACTATCATCCACAATTACCTGGTGATTATTAGTAAACTTATGTCCCGTTTCAATCTGCAGTTCCTTGTAAATTGATTGATTTGGATTAATTCCAATAATTTGGGTTCCTAGCTTATCACTACTACCAGGCCTAGTAACGTTTGCACTTAACTGAGTGATGTCAGAGTGACCAGAAATGTTTTGGAACTTATTTGCTTGCTGATTCGTAAGGTTGGACTGGGTTAGTGAACCATTCGCTTCACTATTTAAAACAATTTGCTGAGCATTCCAAGAATCGATTGCCAATCGATTAGAACTAGCCAGTCCGTTTGCCAACCCGGTTAAAACAAAAATGAGGTATGCAATTAAAACTAATACTAAGCCGATTAAGGCGTATCTAAATTTATATTTTTTAATTTCATTTAGTCCTAAGAACATGTTAATGAACCCCTTCCAATAACCCCTGATTCATAATTTGTAAAAGCGTTTTTAAATCTGATAATTCTACTTGCTGATCAGCCCCCAATAAAATGGATCTAATCGCGTTATGACTTGCTGCCGTTGCGGTTTTATAAACTACGGCGACCTTATTATGGTCGGTAACCCGTTCGCCGTTCACAATCATTATTAATTGTTCTGGCGCTAATTCATGGTAGTTAAATGGTTTTGATTTTAAATTATACTGATTATAGGCAACGTGCATTCGGTAAAAATCACGATACTTGGAGTCACTAATTTGATTAATGAAATCGGCGGTGGCTTGATAAAAACTATCGAGAGTGTTCATCTTTTCAGCCTTAATCATATTGAAAACATCAAAGTGGACCTCGTCTAAAACTCGTTTTAAAGTATAATTATAGCTATCGGTAAGATCAGCAAAGTACTTGTAAAATGACCCCCGTGCAATACCACAATCCTTAATAATTCTAGCAACCTGAGCGTCAAGTAGCTTATGCTGGGCGAATTCTTTCAAAAGGGCATTAAAGATTAATTCTTGTTTAACTGGGTTTAAGTTAATAAATGTTTTGGTTGGCATGGTATTAATTCTCCTCTTTGGTGACACGGTGTCACCTTATTTGTATTTCCACCTTAACATCAGTGTGACACAGTGTCAATAATAAACTTTTTTTAATTCCTAAATAATATTAGTATCTTATTTAAGCTATTTCTTTTAAAATGGAATTAGCGAAGAATTTTAGATGATTATGAAAGAGTGAATAATAATGACAGATAATGAACGGTTATTGAAGATTAAAAACGGCTATAACTTCCGTGATATCGGTGGTTATCCGACTAAGGATGGCCGGACTACTAAGTGGCATAAAATTATCCGTTCTGGTAACCTAGCTGAATTAGATCAGGCGGATAAGGATTACCTAAAGTCCTATGGAATTACAAACGATATTGATTTACGTTCTAAAATGGAACGCGATTCCGAACCTGACTTAGTTCCCGACGGTGTTAAGTACTCTAAAAATCCCATTTTCGAACAAAAAGAACGCCGGACTGCAGATGTAATGAAAAACTTATATTCAGAGGACCCCACTGTTGGAAAGTTACACATGAAACACGTCTACGAAAATTTAATTGAGAGTCCCATTGCCCGTAATTCATACCGTAGTTTATTTCAAATCCTCCTTCATGATTCTGATGGGGGCTCATTAATTCATTGTTCCCAGGGGAAGGACCGGACTGGCATGGGAATCGTGATGCTCTTATTCGTCCTTGGGGTTGATGAAAAGGACATTCAGGAAAACTACCTCGACTCAGCTAAGCAAATGGTTCCATACGTTCAAAAGAAGATTAAAGAATATGAACGTTACAATATTAATAATATTTGTAAGGAAAATATAACTTCCCTTTACACGGTCTCAATTGATTATTACAATGCTGCTATGAGTAAAATCAAGGAACTATACGGGAACATGGATAACTTTATCCATGAATACTTAGGTTTGAGCGATCAAGACGTTAAAAAGCTCAGGGATGAATACCTAACTAAATAACCCACTATTTCTTTATGGAGGGATTAATATGTCAAAACGCAGTAAATTACCACTTATTTTAAGCGTTCCAGTTATCGCAGCTGCGGGAACTTACGCACTTAGTGAATACTTTTTTAGAATGGGAATGGCGAGAAGAACCAAAAAGCCGAGGCCTTCTAAAACGCTTCTCCCATACGCTAAGGAATACTACCAGTGCTTAAATTGGTACCGTAAAGTTCCAAAGGAGACTTGGCACAACGCAGATCCTGACACTGGTGAAACAATGGTAGCGGATTTTATTCCTAACCAAAAGCAGACCACCAAAACCGTAATTATTGCCCACGGTTATAACGGGACTCGTGAAACCATGTCCGGATACGCTAAAATGTACTACGACATGGGATTCAATATCTTACTTCCTGATGACCGGGGTCACGGCGAAAGTGCTGGAAAGTACGTTAGCTTTGGTTGGTTAGACCAAAAAGATTACCAGTCCTGGATTGAAAAATTAATCGAGCGCGTTGGTCCTGACTGTCGAATTTTACTGTTTGGAGTTAGCATGGGGGCCGGAATCGTTTCAATGCTCAGCGGTTCTAAATTACCACCCCAGGTGGAAGCCATCATTGCTGATTGCGGGTACTCCAGTGTTCCAGAAGAACTAAAGTACCTATTGAAATACCGGTACAACTTACCAGAATACCCATTTGAAGCGCTAGTGAGCTCAATTAATAAACGTCGCTTGGGTTATTACCTAAACGACGCTTCCACTACTAAGCAGTTATCAAAAAACCACCTCCCAATCTTAATTATTCACGGGAGCGAAGATACCTACGTGCCAACGTTTATGGCATACGAAAATTACCGGGCTTCTGACTCCCCTAAGCAACTTTGGATTGTTAAGGGAGCCAAACACGCCGAAAGTTTTTGGAAGAAACCGGTTGAATATCGGAAACGCGTTAGTGACTTTTTGAAAACTTACTTCAACTAAAAAAGGATTAAATCAACTTAAACATTGATTTAATCCTTTTTGCTTGGAATCAAATTTTAATTTATATTTTCGTGATCAGTCTTTTTAGCTAGGATGTCTCCAATAATTTGGATAATGAACACAATTACCAAGATGATAATCATGGACATGATCGTAACATCATTTTCAAATCGTTGGTACCCGGTCATAATGGCGAGGTTCCCAAGTCCACCACCACCAACGGTTCCGGCCATGGCGGTTAACCCAATTAAACTAATCAAGACAACGACTGAAGATCTAATAATCGCTGGCAACCCTTCCTTTAAGTATACCCGGAAGATGATTGCAAGGTTGCTAGACCCCATTGCTTGGGCAGCTTCAATGATTCCTTCATCAACATCCAACAACGCATTCTGAATTTGGCGTGCGTAGAATGGCGTAGTGGATACAATCAACGGAACGATTGCAGCAATGGTTCCGATACTAGTCCCAACAATAATTCTGGTAAACGGTGCAATTACCGCTAACATAATAATGAAAGGAATTGAACGGAAAATGTTAACAATCTTATCTAAAATCGTGTAAAAAGTTGATTGTTTAGCAATTCCATCAGGCCCGGTAATTACTAATAGGACCCCGATAAAAATCCCAAACACTCCCGCAATAATGGCAGTAACTGCGGTCATATAAATGGTTTCCCAAGTTGCTTGAACGAAGCTCGGAATGGAGTCAGCAACGTTCGGAAAATAATGACTAAATAATCCCATCTATGCTTCCTCCTTTTCTTCCAACGCTTCTTGTTCTCTAACCTTAGCAAGGTCAATGTTATAAACCTGAATTTCTTGGTCGTGCAAGTAGTCCTTAGCCTTTTTAATTCCATCATCAGAACCATTTAAAGTAACGATTAAATGCCCAAGTGGCACCCCTTGAATAAATTCAACGTTTCCAAAAATAATATTGGCAGTAACGTTAAACTTTTCAAATAGTTCGATGATCACTGGATTACTAGTAGTATCACCAGTGTATTGCAGTTCAACTAACCGTCGATCATCGTAATTAACGAAGTCCTTTTGATGGCTCAACACCCGTAGAGCAGGTTTAATCTGATTAGTTGTTTCAATGAAGTCACGGGTTAAATCATTCTGCGGATTGCTAAATACCGAGAGTAAACTGCCCTTTTCAACCACTTTTCCAGAATCCATTACCGCAACCTTGTTACATACGGACTTCACAGCGTCCATTTCATGAGTAATTAATAGGATGGTTAAATTAAGATCCTTATTCAATTTTTGAAGTAGTCTCAAAATGGATTGAGTGGTTTTAGGATCCAAAGCACTAGTCGCTTCATCGCTAATCAAGATTTCAGGGTCACTGGCGAGAGCCCGGGCAATTGCAACCCGTTGCTTTTGACCACCGGATAATTGGGAAGGATAGTAATCCTTCTTGTCATAAAGGCCCACTAGCTTCAAAAGCCTTTCGGACTTAGCCTTCCGGTCCTTTTTACTAACCCCAGTCCCAAGTAATGGATATTCAACGTTGTTAGCAATCGTTCTAGCGTTCATTAAGTTAAAGTGTTGGAAGATGATTCCAATCTTACGTCTAACCGATCTTAGTTCAGAACCACTAACTTTTTCGATGTTTTCACCATTAATAATCACTTCACCTGAAGAAGGTTCTTGGAGGCGGTTAACAACTCTAACCAAGGTACTTTTACCAGCTCCAGAGTAGCCAACAATCCCAAATATATCACCCTTCTCGATTGATAATGAAACGTCTGAGACTGCCTTGATAGATTGATGCTTTTGTTTGAAAGTCACATCAATATTTTTTAACTCTACTTGAGCCATCATAATTCCTCCTTCAAGCGATTATTTCAACTTAATATTCCAAGCTGGAATAAATGCTCCATCATAAGTCTTTTCGATGTTCTTAGCAGTTGCTGATGTTTGGTAAGCTTCAACAACCTTCTTCAAATCCTTGTTGTTCTTATCAGATTTGTTAGTAGCAATGATGTTAATGTATGGTTTCGATTCTTCGTTAACCTTTTCCTTGATCAATGCCTTCTTAGGGTTCAACTTAGCATCCAATGCATAGTTAGTGTTAACAATTGCAGCAGTAACATCATCTAATGAACGAGCAGTTTGCGCTGCATCTAATGGTGTGAACTTAAGATTTAACTTATTGTCGTAAACATCCTTGGTAGTTGGGAAGCCACTAGCATCTTTAACCTTAATCAAACCATAGTATGCAAGTAGTTGAAGTGCTCTTCCTTCATTAGTTGGATCATTTGGAAGTGAGATTGTGTCACCCTTCTTAAGATCCTTGATGCTGCTAATCTTCTTGGAGTAAAGACCAATTGGAGTTAAAACAGTGTTACCAATTGAAACAATACTGGACTTGTGCGCCTTGTTCCAGTTATCCAAGAATGCTTGGTGTTGGAATGCGTTAGCATCAATTTCGTGGTTTTGTAGTGCGCCATTTGGTTGGGAGTAATCACTAAATGAAACTAGTTGTAAGTTAATCCCTTCCTTTTTCAAGGTTTTCTTGATTGGGTTCCAAATCCGATAATCATTACCCATAATCCCAATCTTAACCGTCTTTTCAGACTTACCACATGCTGCTAATGTAACTGGAATGGCTACTAATAGCCCCAATAAAAATAAGTACTTAATCAATTTCTTCATAACTAACCGCCCCTTAGCGCAAATATTATTTGAAACATAGAGATAGTAAACAAAAAAACTCCGTTCCTAGATTATTCTAGAAACGGAGTTTTCCGTGGTACCATTCTAATTTGATGAAAGATTACTCCTCCATCCTTACTAACGTCTATTCAACGCGTGCAATTAATAATGGTTGCCAACCCATTGCTATTTAAATATCAATAGCACCAAATCACAGGCCATATTCATCATCATGAATCGATCTACTCACATTAAACGTAGATTTTCTGAACCATCATCAATGACTACTCTCCTGATCACTTTGTTTATGTATCTCTATATCTCATTTATTACTTATTATTCTACATCCTTTTTTGCTAAAATCAACCTTTTTTTAATCTTTTTTTAATAAATATCAAAAAACGGTGATTTTTGAGGAAAATCACCGTTTAAAAATAATAATTTAATTAAAACGATAAGCATGGACATCAGCCTTATGCTGAGTAACAAACTTAAGCTGATTATCAGTTGAGAGCTTAAGAATCGTATAGATCTTGCCTAGCTCTGGAATGGATACCTCAATTGAACTCTTATCAATGTAAAAAATGAACTTCTTGGCAGGAAAATCAAGTTTATTAGACAAATCACTTGCCCCACTTAATTGACTAAATGGTTGGGAAATTGTTACATTATTTTGACTATTATTCTTCCCATTTGAAAAAACGTTCACATTGGTAGTGGTATCACTTTGAATCATGGAAAATACGTTTTGAGCAACTGGCTTTTTAAAGGTCACCACAATTTTACTGCTGGTGTTCGTCCCAGTCAGTGTTAACCCGTTACTGCTCTTCTTATGGTAAAAGCTCCGGTTGGCAGGTTCAACCACTTTTTCGTTTAGGACCTCACCATTTAGGGTCAAAATCCGGGGAAGGGTAAACGAACCAATATGGTAGTTATTATTAGCACTCATATAGCTATTGTAACCCCGGTCCCAGTTTCCAATCCATCCGATCATCATGATTTGCTTTCCATCGGAATCCAGTGGTTCGTAGTTCGCGGCATAATCATCAGAACCATTATCAATTCTACGAACGGTTTTACTATCCGCAATAAACAGTCCATCTGAATTAACCCGTCCAACTTGGTAGTACAATCCCTTACCGCCACTACCACCATCACCACTAAAGAACAGAACTGACTTTTCCTTGTGGGTATTGTAGTCATAAACGTTCCGAATCACATTGGGACACTCAATCATCCCTGGTGCACTATCATTCATTGCGGGGTTAAATGAAGCACTATTCCCAATGTCCTTCCAAGTGTTTGGGCTCCCGTTCGGACTAGTAAACGTCCGAATTTGGTCACCGCCACTGTTTGTGTTCCCCTGGGCAATGTACATAATAATTTGTTGTTTATTAGCATCCCACAAAACCTTCGGATCCCGAAAAGCGCCCCCTTGATTATACTGATTCATCACGGGCGCATTTTGTGCTGGTTTAAAGGTCAATCCTCCGTCAGTTGAATATGCTTCATAGACATTTTGACGTCCATTCGTAAAACCAGTAAAGAAAGCCAGCATTGCATTATCAGGCAAACTATTGTTAACAATGTGGCCGTTTTGATTATTCATCATTACCGAACCAGTCGCAACCGATTCCCAGCCGCCAGTATTTCTAGGAATGGCAATCCCGCGGTTGGTAAACGTCTTAAAGTCCTTAGTTTGAACTAGTTCCCATTCGGTACTGCTCCCAGTGTTCTTTTGATCATTTGAAAGGTAGTAAATATTCCAAACGTCGCCCACTTTAATAATCGATTGAATATCGTTCATAAATCCAGTTGGAATATTGTAATGGTAGCGCTGGGTAAACGTATTTTTGTTTAACGGGTTAGCAGCAGCTGTTTCAATCGTGGATAACGAATCCTGGTCAACGTAATACAAATTATTATTATACATTGCCGGAATCTTGTTCTTAACCACGTAGTCAGCAGTCTGGACCTGAGTATTATTTTCAACTAAGGAGTCAGTAACATTTCCATTCACCGGATTGTTATAAAGCTTAGTATTTGAATCAACATAGGCATCATTAAACTGCTTATTCAAAACCACTCCGTTAACAATGTTAGTAGCAGTTTGAACAATTGAATTCGCCGCATTTTGGCCCAACGAAACCGCGTTCATCGGATCAGTTGAAATCGTATCATTAGCTGCGTTTGCAGCAATTGCGAACTGACTCTGTTGCTTCTTATCCACCTGACCAACTACGGCAGCTCCAGAAGCGGCAGCGTTATTCACCTGCGACTGAGCCAATTGAACTGCATTTTCAGTAAAGTTAAAGGCCGGTAAAATATCAGCGTTAGCGGGTGGGGTGGAGTCAACCTCAACTTCATTTAATGCAAACACTACAAATGCAGAGGCTGAAAGGAGCACCCATTTTATCCGATGCTTAGCTTTATATCGATATCTAAATTTCATAATTGAATCCCACCCTTACTGTTAATTTTAATTCGTACTTTGTGAAAACGGACTAGTCGTATTCGTGGCAGAATTGGTCGTGGTCCCACTAGTTCCAGTCGTTCCAGAAAAGACACTGTCGGTAACTGCCCCCTGTGGCAAAATTGAATTAGCAACAACGCTAGTGGTATCTCCATTAATGTTTAATAAGAAACTAGGTGAGAATGTTGAATGACCACCACGCAACTTGGCATCCCCAGCCTTCGTCATGTAACTAGTTACGACTAAATTATTGCTATCGGGATTATTAATAACAAAGTATGAGTAAGTAAACCTTCTATTATTAGGGTTTAGTTCGGTAGATGATAATACCACCCCACTCTTTCCATTCAATGGCTTGTATGGTCCAGTTAACTTATTGGCAACAAACCCTAGCATGAAAATCCCCTTCCTACTAATGGTACTCTTCAAAAGGTGGGTCCCACGCGTATCAGTAAACAAGTACCACTTTCCATTCTTCTTGAATAGGTTTGGTCGTTCGGTTTCATCATCGACCCCGTTAAAGGTAACTAATGGTTTCATCACTTTTTTAACCGTATAGTTATTATTTAGCTCTAGAATGCCCAATGCTCCATTGGTGTATTGGTTTCGTAGCCCGTTCCAAGTATTCCGGTTCTTAATTAACTTCTTTTGAACCTTCTTTTGGTATTTCTTACTACCACCAATATTAGCATAATTATAGTTATTATTATCACTATAAGCTGAGCCACTAAATTTAGTCCCCGTATTTCCTTCAAAGACGAGGTACTTATGGCCGTTATCTTCAATATAATGCGGATCACGCAGCGTAAAATCATCGGCAGTAAATTGCAATGCTTCTCCAACGGTTTGGTTAGTGTTTTGGTAGTACTTCCCGTCACCAAAGAAAATGGTCTTATGGTCAGTCGTTGCATTATGGTCAATGCTGAGGCCATTGCTTGTGACATCAATCTTGAGCTTAGCGGTTGCTAGGACCTGTTGATTTTCACCATTTCCACCATGTTTCTTAGCACCAGAAAATGCCGTATAGAATAACCGAACGTGGTTGGAATCTTGTAAGATCGAGGAGCCAGACCATTCGTCAGTTTGTTTCTTTAGGTACTTACTCTTCCCGTCGCTACCATCGGTTCTGGATCTGAATAGTTTTCCACCGTTATACCATGATGAAATATCACTTGTATCCGTTCCAATTTTTTGATAGAACATGTAAATTGAAGCACCGTATTCAGCACCATTGTCTTCATTGGTCTTAGGATCATTCGCCATGGCAAAAACAATGTGGTAACCATGGTAGTTGACTAAATTACCCTTACCATCTTGAAGGGGCCAGCTATCCCAAACATCTAATTGGTCGGTCTTACTCTTATCCAACCGATTGGTTACCTTAGCATTCGTTACATCTGAAATGGCAACGTTCTTGAAACTAGGTACTTGATTCTTAGTTAACTTAGCTGCTGCAGGAATGTGCTTCATATTCTCACGAGTGTAGTGGTTCGTCCCGTAAGTATCACTAAAGGTGACTGGTTTCTTAGTTAGTTTATTTGCATCAACATACACTTTATCCCCATTGTACTCAGTAGCCACCTTCCCTGAAGTAGCATCAGTCTTAACAATGATATTGTGATCATTAAGCTTTCCAGCAGCCTTAGTGGCATCAGCACTCTTGTAGTAAGCAGCACCCTTTTGTGCATATTTAAAGCCAACTCGGGATAGCTTGGTTCCTTGAACGTAGCCATGCTTAGTCCCATAAGAATTCTTATAGGTCACTTTAACCCACTTAGAGTATCCACGTCCGACCCGGGTTACCTTTGAATTCCGCCCTAAATAAGAAAGCGGCTTACTATCTGCATTTGCACTAGTGTATAAAATTGCTGAGCTATTAATATAGTAGGTATTAACTGAGTACTTCCATTCGTGATATCCGTATGAACCCCCAGCTATTAAAATAATTAATAGCACAACGGCGCCACCAATCCAGTATCGTAGGTGGCCAAACCGTTTGTGTTGGTATCTTTTTTGCAATTTATTTCATCTCCGTCAATTAAACTTTTTAACTAACTAATATTAACATACAACTAGTAACACTTCCTATTTTAATCGGGAAAGCCACTAATCTTAATAATTTAAATTGCACCCCTAATGAGCATTAGTAAAGGCCTGGTTTAACCGGGTAAAGTTAACCGTTCCCAATCCGGTTGCCTGATTATAAATCTTCCCTGGTTGGCCAGTATAGTAGAGGTTATTATCCGTTAGGTGGTTCAAACTCGTAAATGGTGACTTAGCCTGCCTTGCAAAGCGATAAATTTGTGGATTCCAAAAACCAGTCCGCTTTCCTTGGAAGCTATTGATGACGGCGGCCATTGCCGCCATTTGTGGAGTGATAACACTAGTTCCATCCCCAAATGGATCCACTTTGCCGTTAAAGTAAACGTTATATCCAGTTAACGGATCAGCATTTCCAGAAATATCGGGTAAATTTCTTCCTGAATGCTTACCAGTGACTAGTTTAGCAGTCGGATTAAACTGTCCGGTGGTTAGGTTAAGAAACTGTCGCGCCTTGTAAGTCCCCACACCACTTACCCCAGATTGATATTTAGGCCTGCTAAAGTAGCTACTAAATCCGCCACCACTACCGTTATATAATTGATATAACGTGATTGGACTAATGTTTTTTTGTTGCTGAGCAATACTTGCTAATTCTTGATTTAGCTCATTTTTAACCTTTTCCTTCTCAGCTTCAGTTTTAGCATTCGCATAGAGGTTATTAACCGTCTGATCGTAAATATACTTAGCCCCAAATAGCGACGTTACGCTGGTGGAATTACTCCAAGCACTTTCCCGTGGCAATGAAACCCGCTTATCCTTGGTCAACTTAAAGGCAGCTAATTCAGAAAATAGAATGTTCTTAAAGGGGAGGGTCGTCCCACCCACTGCCACAATGTATGGTGATGATGCCGGTAGCCCCACTGACGTTGCCTTACTTCCCGACTGGAATGCGTACGCACCATTATCCCCCGCGGCGTTGAAGGTCGTAATTCCCTGGGCGGCAGCTTGCATCAAAAGCCGGTTTAACAAGCTAACTTCCCCTTTAGTAATCGACTTACTCTTCGTATCGGATTCAAAACTACCATAGCTACTGGAAATTACATCAACGTTGTCCCGTCCGATAGCGGTAGCATAAGAATTAATCAGTAATCCGTTACTAATGTCACCACTGAGGTATGCGTTAACTCGCGCCTTGGGTGCAATCGCACTAGCCTGTTCAACGTCCATGGTAACCTCTTCACGGTCGTCATTTTGCTTAGACAACCCTTTTGAAACCAATACTTTGTGGATTCGATTGAAATTGGAATGAACTCCTGATTTTTTTAAGTACTGCTCAACGTCACTCATCTTAAAATCAGCATTTCCAATGATTCCAATCGTTTGACCCTGCCCACCATTGCCGTTTGCGTACAATGGACTGGTGTTATAAGTGCGACCAAACTTTTTGTAAGACCGGTCACGAATGTTCGGATCCCTTACCTTACTCAAAATCTTTTTGACGGAACTGCTGGGGTTAACCGTTTTAGAAGTGACCACTGCACGCAACCCCGGTTGGTCAATGAAGTTCACCATTGGCCTGATGCGATGCGGAATCTTATCTTGCCCGTTCGTGGTCTGGTAATTCTTCTTTAAGTTCGTGGTTTGAATTAATTTAAGGTGAAACACCTTTTCAATATCTTTGGTTTTACCGCTAACCGTCATGACGATATTTCCTGGATATGTATTCGCCTTTAAGTTATGGGCCCGCATAAACTTACCAACCTGTTTAACTTTACGGTCGGACAACCCATACCGTAGCCCAAACTGCTGGGGAGTTAAGTACTTACGGTAGTTGTGACTTCCAGGAGTAACCGTTTGATAAATGAACTTAGTTAGTTCAGTTTGATTACGCCCCTTTAGCCCTAACGTTAGGATCTGTTGTTTATTTGCGTTAACCTGCTTATAGGTTACATGGCTAGCACTAGCTGGGGGCTGCACCGTAAATAACGATAGTCCACAAACCGTTAGACTCCCAAATACTCCTCGTAAAATTAAGTTAAGATTCAATTTAATCCACTCCTAAACCATTTCTTCCTAGTAGCTACTTGCAATTGCCGTCTTAATTTTCCATTCCTTAGCTTGATGAACAAATGAAAGCACCATTTGAAGTCGCCACTTAGAACGCATCCCATAAATTGATGCATCTACGACGTTGCGACAGGTTAAAGCATCGCCATTTACTTGAGCCGCAGCTTCTTGTTCCGAGTAGTAATTCATTGATCCGTCCTTAATGGCCGCTAACCATTCCGCCTTGCTTTGTCTTACTCCAGTCATGTGCGTGAGGATGAAATCATTAGCTAAAATTCCGTCTAATTGTTCTAAATCTGCATTGATCATTCCTTGATATAGTTGATGATAAAGGTTAATCAAGATGGTTTCTTTTTCTGCCATAGCTAAACAACTCTTTTCATTATAATTGTCCAAAGTATATAAAAAGAACCTGCCAATTGGCAAGTTCTTTGATGATTATTAAGATAATTATTTTAGTAGTCCAACGCGCTTCAAAACTTCATCGGCACGCCGAATGTGGTAATGGTAATCAAATGCGTCATCAATATCAGCTTGTGAGAGATGACTAGTGATTTCTTTATTGTTTTCAACTAATTCCTTAAATGGAAGGCTTTCGTCCCATGACTTAGCAGTTAATGGTTGAACTAAGTCGTAAGCGGCTTCCCGAGCCATTCCGCTATCAATTAGCTTCAACATTACCCGTTGGCTGTAAATTAAGCCGTGGGTGATTTGCATGTTAGCCTTCATCCGATCTGGAAAGACGGTTAAGTCTCTGATGATCGTGGTAAAACGATGCAACATGTAGTCCAATAGAATGGTGGTATCTGGCATAATAATCCGTTCAGCAGATGAATGGGAAATATCCCGTTCATGCCAAAGGGGAACGTCTTCAAACGCCGTTACCATGTGACCACGAACGACCCGTGCCAATCCACAGATGTTTTCTGAACCAACTGGGTTCCGCTTATGAGGCATTGCGGAGGAACCCTTTTGACCAGCATTAAAGTGTTCTTCAACTTCGTGAACTTCGGATCGTTGTAATCCACGAATTTCGGTTGCAAATTCTTCCAAACTAGTGGCAATCAATGCAAGGGTTCCCACGTAGTCGGCGTGAAGGTCCCGTGGGAGGATTTGACTTGAAATTTCTTGGGCACGAATCCCTAATTTCTTACATACGTATTCTTCCACAAATGGTGGGATGTTAGCGAAGGTTCCAACGGCACCGGAAATCTTACCAGCTTCAACTTCACGGGAAGTTTCTTCGAAGCGCTTTTGGTTCCGCTTCATTTCTGAATACCAACGAGCAATCTTTAATCCAAAGGTGGTTGGTTCGGCCTGCACCCCATGGGTCCGGCCAATCATAACCGTATCTTTGTACTTAACTGCCTGTTTAGCAATTACATCAATTAATTCTTGAATATCTTTTCTTAAAATTTCGTTTGCTTGTTTGAAACGGAGTCCATATGCCGTATCAACAACATCGGTACTAGTAACCCCAAAATGAACCCATTTCTTTTCAGGTCCTAATGATTCAGATACATTTCTGGTAAATGCGACAACATCGTGATGGGTAACGGCTTCAATTTCGGAAATCCGCTTTTCATCAAACTTAGCGTTCTGCTTAATCTTTTCTACATCTTCAGCAGGAATGTGGCCTAACTTTGACCAAGCTTCATCAATCGCAACTTCAACTTCTAACCAAGCTTTAAATTGGTTGTGCTTAGACCAAATTTGGCCCATTTCACTTCGTGTATATCGATCTATCATTAGTTTAATCACCTTTTATTTAAATTTCGATTTCGAACTAATTATAACATATTTTCTGGTTAATTTTCGGAAAAAAGCGAATAATAATCTGATGATAGTTTAAAATTAATTTAAATCCGAACTTTATTTTTTAAAAAAGACCCATTGTTCTTGATTTTTATTTTTTTAATGGTAAAATCTTATAGGTTGCTTAAATTTAGGCAATCCAATAAATTCTACGAGGTGTTTATATGTCATCAATTGTTATCGTTGGAAGCCAATGGGGAGACGAAGGAAAGGGAAAAATCACTGACTTTTTAAGTCAGCGTGCAGACATGATTGTTCGCTACTCTGGTGGTGACAATGCTGGTCACACAATCGTTATCGATGGAAAAGAATTGCATCTTTCCTTAATTCCTTCTGGAATCTTTTTCAATGATAAGTTAAGTGTGATTGGAAATGGGGTTGTTGTTAACCCTAAGTCACTACTTAATGAATTGAAATATCTTAATGATAATGGAATTGATACTGACAACCTCCGCATCTCCAGTAGAAGTCATGTAATTATGCCTTATCATATTTTATTCGACGGCTTACAAGAAAAGCTTAAGGATGAAAAAATTGGAACTACTAACAAGGGAATCGGCCCTGCCTACATGGACAAGGTCGAACGAATTGGAATTAGAGTTGCGGACTTAATTGATAAGGATACTTTTGCTGAAAAATTACACCAAGCCCTTAAGATTAAAAACCAATTATTGACCAAGCTATTTGAAGAAGAACCATTGCAATTCGATGATATCTTTGATGAATACTACGAATATGGTCAAAAAATTAAGAAATACGTTGTTGATACTTCACTATTAATCAACGATGCCTTAGACGAAGGCAAGCATGTTTTATTCGAAGGTGCTCAAGGGGTAATGTTAGATGTCGATCATGGGACTTACCCATTTGTTACATCCTCTAATCCAATTGCCGGTGGTGCCGCAGTTGGTGCTGGTGTGGGTCCTAGTCGGATCAACGAAGTCATCGGGGTTTGTAAAGCATACACTTCCCGAGTTGGGGATGGTCCATTCCCAACTGAACTTCATGATGAAGTGGCTGATCGGATTCGTGATATCGCTCATGAATATGGTGTCGTTACTAAACGGCCCCGCCGAATTGGCTGGTTAGATGCCGTTGTTTTGAGACATGCTAAGCGGGTTTCTGGATTGACTTACCTTTCCTTAAACTGTTTAGACGTGCTCTCAGGACTAAAGACCGTTAAAATTGCTACCAAATACAAGGTTGACGGTGAAGTGATTGAAAACTACCCTGCTAATAATTCCGTTCTCGAACGCTGTGAGCCAGTGTACGAAGAACTTCCTGGATGGGACGAAGATATCACCAAGTGTAAGACGGTTGATGAACTCCCAGTAAATGCACAGAATTATCTAAAGCGGGTTAGCGAACTTGTTGGCATCAAACTTGATACTTTTGCCGTTGGTCCCGACCGTGATGCTACCAACATCATGATCAATGCATGGGATACTGCTGACAAGTAATAATTATTGTTCCTATTGTTTTTTAGAATTATGGAGGCGTTCAAATGAGAGTATTTGACTATGAAGACATCCAATTAATCCCTAGTAAATGTATTATTAAAAGCCGGCACGATGCCGATACGACCGTTAAATTTGGTCCTAAGACGTTTAAATTGCCGGTAGTGCCTGCCAACATGCAAACTGTAATTAACGAAGAATTAGCAGAATGGTTAGCATCTAACGACTACTTCTACGTAATGCACAGATTTCAACCTGAAAAGCGGGTTGATTTCATCAAAGACATGCAATCAAAGGGACTATTCGCATCCATTAGTGTTGGAATTAAGGATAGCGAATACGACTTTATCGACGAACTAGTTAACGAAGGCTTAACGCCAGAATACATCACCATCGACGTTGCACATGGTCACTCTGATTTTGTAATTAAGATGATCAAGTACATTAAGGAAAAAATCCCAGCCAGCTTCTTGATTGCTGGTAACTTGGGAACTCCGGATGCCGTTCGTGAAATTGAAAACGCCGGTGCCGATGCCACTAAGATTGGAATCGGACCTGGTAAGGCTTGTATCACTAAGCTTAAGACCGGTTTTGGAACTGGTGGTTGGCAATTAGCCGCCCTCAAATGGTGTTCCAAGGCTGCTAGAAAGCCAATCATTGCTGATGGTGGTTTGAGAACCAACGGTGACATTGCAAAGTCAATTCGTTTTGGTGCTACGATGACCATGATTGGTTCCCTCTTTGCAGGGCACGAACAATCACCTGGTAGTGTTATTACCATTGATGGTAAGCAATACAAGCAATACTGGGGTTCTGCTTCTGACACTCAAAAGGGTGAATACAAGAACGTGGAAGGTCGTCAAATGTTAATCCCATACCGGGGTAACATTAAGGATACCCTTCGCGAAATGCAAGAAGACTTACAATCATCAATTTCATATGCTGGTGGTAAGGATATTTCTGCCATCAAGACTGTAAACTACGTGGTTTTAGATTCAGATGATTAAAATATAAAAGAGCCCCATCAACGCTAAATGGCGTTGTTGGGGCTCTTTTTGAATACATATTTCATAAAAAGCTATTCTGCTGACAGACTATCAACTGGATCTAGTTTACTTGCACGTTCTGATGGGATAATTGCAGCAAGAATATTAATAAATAGAGAAACAAAAATAATAAATACGATATTTAGAGGTGATATCTGTATAATTGGATATTTAATTGCTTGGTTTGAAATATTATTAATTAAAAATTCTAACAATCCAGCAATGATAATTGAAAATAGTGATGAACATAATCCAAGCAATATAGCCTCACTGAAAAATAATTCTCTAATGTTTCCCTTAGTGACACCAAGAGCTCTTAGAATCCCAATCTCTTTAGTTCTTTCAGACACACTTATTGATAAAACTACAATAATCATAATTGCAGATACCAATAGTGAAATTCCGGAAATTGAAGCTAATACATTAACTGCAAGATTAACGTATGTATTTAAAGTAGAAACTTCAGCATTTGCTCCAGTAACTGTAAAATTCTTTTTACCATTTGAATTTTTTAAATCTTCAATCCTTTTCTGAGTAGCTTTAACATTAGATACTCCTCCTGAAATATTAACAGTAATAAAATTAGTCTTAATTTTTTGATTATTACTACTATATATTTTCTTAAGTGTATCGTAGCTAGTTGATATTAAAGAATAATCAATATTAGAAATCCCACTAACCGTTAATTCCTTACTCATTGGAACTTGTTTTCCGTCATTTCCAATTGCAGTAAAGGTCATTCTGATTTTTTTACCGATTAAATCTTTAGTTCTGCTATTTAATTTTTTAGCAACACCTTCAGATAGCATAATTGTATTTAACTTGTTAGGTTTCTTACCTTTTGAAATATTTTTATCCAGCAATGTTGAGTTATAAGTATTAAAGTCTTGCGCTACTGAAGTTTTTTTATTGTAGTTAAGTTGTACCGATAACTCCATTGCACCTTTTTCAACTGATTTAACACCCTTAACACTTTTAACTTTATCAATATCCTTGCTAGACATATCATACTTTAGAATATCAGTAGTATTATCTGGATCACCATTTAGAACTTGAACAGAATTAGGATTTACTTGAGAATATATTTGTTCATTAATATATCCCTTAATTCCACTACCTAACCCCAACATAATAATTACACTGAAAAGACCTATGGACGATCCAATCATAACTAATGAATTTCTTTTAATATTGTACATCATTTGTTGAAATGCCATTAAAAACGCCTGATACATTCTTAATGGACGTAGACTCATTCCACTAGATGGCTCAGTTTTATACGGTTCACGTAATTGCTTATCGCTATCTATTTTACCATTAGCCATGTGAACTACTCGGGTTCCATAAGCCGCAACTTTATCAGAGTGAGTAACCGTAATTACTAACTTACCTTCTGAAGCGATTTCATCTAGTAGCTTAAGTATTTCATCCGTGTTTTGTGCATCTAAAGCACCTGTTGGTTCATCAGCAATGATTATGTCTGGTTCAGATGCTAATGCTCGAGCAATCGCAACCCGTTGCTTTTGACCACCAGATAATTGGTTTGGATGCTTATGGATATGTTCACCTAATCCAACTCGTTTTAATAGCCCTTCTGATCGTTTGTTTTGTTCAGCATGTGATAAATTGCTCATTTCCAAAGCCACACGTACATTATCCAAAATTGTCATATGTCCAATTAAGTTAAAGTTTTGAAATATAAACCCAATTGTCTTACGACGATATTCATCTAATTGTTTATCTGTATCATGTTTTAAGGAACTCCCGTTTAATAAAACATCTCCTTGATAATTACTATCTAAGCCACCAACAATGTTCATTAAAGTCGACTTTCCACCACCTGATTCACCAAGTAGCGAAACAAATTCACCTTGGTTAAATGATATATCAATTCCCTTAAGAACTTTAAATTCTTTATCATTTATATAATAAGACTTATGTATGTCATTCAGTTCTAAAATGTCCACAATTAAAAACCCCTTAAACAGTTAATAGTATATTCAATATAGTATAGTATATCAAAATATATTATTAATCAAATAAATTTTCATAATTAGTAAAAAGATAATCATAAATTATTAAAAAAATTTTTATCTTCTTAAAATGCTAATCCCATACCGAGGCGGTATTAAGGATCCCCCTCGCTAAATGCAAGAAGATTTACAATCATCAATTTCATATGCTGGTGGTAAGGATATTTCTGCCATCAAGACTGTAAACTACGTTGTTTTAGACTCAGACGATTAAAATATAAAATAGCCCCAATAACGCTGAATGGCGTTGTTGGGGCTATTTTTTTATAGATGAGGCAAATTACATTATTGAAATTGATATTAAAGATTTTATCCAAAGTTGGATCCTATGAGTAATATTTAGTCGTAAAAAAGTAATCCTATAATTATTAGACAAAATCTAACGGTATGCAGCGTACTTTTTATTGTTTATTAAATTTATGATTTATTTTAAAAGCTATTATTAGTTTAGCATTAATTATGATTTTTGAATGATCCAAATATACAAAAAATGATGATGGAGTAGTTAATTTAATAGTTTAATGGAGAGGACCATCGATAAATTGTGCTTTCCCATAACCAAAGCTCCAATCTGAATCACCATTCGTGGATAGGCTTATCATTAAATCCTTAGGATCTAAACCAATTTTTAATTTTAACCCATTTGCTAGTTGTTCGTAGAATGCTCGTTTTTGAGTTACATTTCGATATCTAGTAGTAATTTGGAATACAACAACGTCTTTGCTTCTTTGAATTCCTAGACCTGCATCCAGAATGTTCATTTCAAATGGCTCATGCTGGGTAATAATCTGATAACGATCTCCTTCTGGAACCCCAAAAGTGTTTAGTAAAACTTGATAAGATGTATCTAATAGTGATTGTAAATATTTTTCGTCATGACCTTTAATAACATCAATTCTCATAAGTGGCATATTATCAAATCCTTTTCAATTTATTTAAAGTATAAAGAAACTATTAGAAAGTTGATTGTTTACCACATCCCTTCACAGACTCTTAAATTAATTGGTAGATTTTAATTTATCTTTCTTATAACGATATTCACCAATAATAGAAGTAATAATGATCCATCCAACAAAAATGTATGGGAAGATTTTAGCAATTCCCTGTGGCTGAGGGTAAACGCTACCAACGATTGGAATTATAAGTAAAACACCAGTAATAAATGATAATACAATGTCTTTTAATCTGAGCTCTTTTATCTTATGGAGAAAAATAGGAGCACTAATAGTTACCATCAAATATGGTACTAAGAATCCCCAAACAGCAATCGTACTGAACCAATCATATGCATCGCTAATCTGAGTGAAAGCTGAGAATCCAACAATCAAAGAACCAATCAATACACTTAGAATTCCAATTGCAATCGTTGGGGTCCTTTTAGTTTCATTAACCTTAGTAACGATTTTAGGAAGATAGTGTTCATTCCCCATCCGCATCATAATTCTAGATCCGGCTGTAATGATACCAACGCTTCCAGACCAAAAACTAATCGTTGCACCTAAAGTAATGCAGTACCCAAAGAAACCAACATGATTTGCTTCTGATAAGAATGAGAGTGGGTTAGTAGAGGCCCCTAAATTATGCCCACTGCCATTGAAGCCCATTATCATTACCATTGACATGATAACAAAGAAAATCCCGGCAAGGATTGGGCTAATCATGACTGCGAGCGGTACGTTTTTGAGTGGTTTTTTGGCTTCCTTACCCATTGAAGCTGCTCCTTCAAACCCAACAAAACCAAAGAATGCTAATACAAGTCCGGAAGTTACATTCCCCATTGAAACATGTGTAAAATCAACGTTATTAGGATTGATATTAAAATGATGTGTATATAGGATTATAAAAGCTAAGATTGAGATTAAGGATACTGAGGTCATTTCAAGAACCATCATCGCTCTAGTTGAAAGTTCAACCCCACGTTGGGCCATAAACCAAACACTTATGATACCAATCGTGGCAAGAAGATAGTATGGAACTGAGATATTTAAATAAGCTAATAAGTTATGAAGATAGATAGCAAAACCACCAAGCATTGAAACGGCAGTTGTGATATATGCGAAAAAGATGCTTGATCCCGCTACAAAGCCTGATCTTCTACCAATACTTTTATTAACGTAAGTATAGATACTTCCAGACGTTGCATATCGTTTCGAAAAAACATTAATTTGGCTAGCTAATAAGATACACGCAATGGTTGCAAACAGATAGGCAATCCAAGTACTATTACCAGCTAGCGCAAAAACTACTGCAATGTTCATTACTGGAGTTGCAGTCGGTGCAATATTCGCAATTGATTCCCCTATCACCTCAAAGAAGGATAGTGAATTCGGCTTTAAATTTGACTCTTCATTTTCATCTACATAAGTTGTTTGAATAACTTCACCAGAACTAACTTTCTCATTCATAAAAAAGCACCTCTTTTTCATTATCAAGTACTATAATCAATAATGCACAATATATTGAATTTTTATTCTATTAGTGCATTGTTGATCCACCAACTTTTCAATAAAACAATATTTACATAAACACGAACAATAACTATTTAGAATAGCTATAATTCATTTATTTTGAGAATTATATTATTAAAATTAGCTAATTGCAATCTTTTTATTATTAAATTTTAATCGTTTTATAATTTATATCTTGCTTTTAATTTTTTTCGTGGTAATATTCTTATTAATTCAAATTCTTAATTTAGCAATTTGATGAATAAAAATTTATTGTTGATGAATATTAACCCTCTAAATGAAAGGTGTGTTGCCTTATGCCAGAAATTGCAAACGTAACAAGTTTAAGAGATTCACTTCCTAGCGTAACTGATGTTTTTCCAGGACCCAAAGCAAAGGAAATCTTAGATCGCCGTGCTAAAAATGTTCCATCGGCCGTTCTATGTAATTACCCATTAGTTATCAAACGTGGGCAAGGTGCTATGATTGAAGACGTTGATGGCAACCGATTTGTTGATTGGGTTGGTGGTGTTGGAGTTATGAACGTTGGATACAGCCAACCTAAAGTAGTGGAAGCAGTTAAAGAACAAGCTAATAATTTCTTCCACAGCATGGCTAATATCAGCACACACAAGGGGTATATTGATTTAGCTGAAAGAATCAATGCTGTAGCTCCAACTAAACAAGGTGTTAATAAAACAATGTTTGTTAACTCTGGAGCTGAAGCTATTGAAAATGCGGTTAAAATTGCCAAAGCATATACAGGCAGAAGCAACATCATTGCCTTTTCAGGAGCCTTTCATGGTAGAACCGCTTTAACATCAACCTTAACCGCTAAGAAAACATTCTCTGCTGGAATCGAACCAGCAATGGGTGGCGTTTATCGTGCTGCATTCCCATATTTATATCGTGCACCAAAAGGATATTCTAAAGAAGAAAGCATTCAATACTATTTAGACAATATTCAATACATTTTTGAACAAGGAGTGCCCGCTAACCAAGTTGCTGCGTTTGTTATGGAACCCATTCAAGGTGAAGGTGGCTTTATTCCAGCACCATTTGAATATGTAAAAGCCCTTCGTAAAATTTGTGACGAACATGGCATCATGTTGATTGCAGATGAAGTCCAAACTGGATTTGCTCGCTCTGGACGTCTATTTGTATCTAATTATTGGAAAGAAAATGGCTGTGCTCCTGATATCATTGCAATGGCTAAGTCAATTGCAGCTGGAGTTCCGTTATCTGGAGTAACAGCTGGTACTGATATTATGGATAAAGTAAAAGATGTAATTGTAGGTGGAATTGGTGGTACATTTGGTGGTAATGCACTAGCTTGTGCCTCTGGCTTACAAGTTATGGATATTATCGAAAAAGAAAATCTAGCTGATAGAGCATTAAAAATCGGCAAGTTAGCCAAAGACGGATTCTTATCACTTCAAGACAAGTATGAAGAAATTGGTGATGTTCGTGGAATTGGTAGCATGGTCGGATTAGAATTTGTTAAAGATCGTGACAGTAAGGAACCATATCCAGAATTAGTTTCGAAAGTCATTCAAAAAGCTGTTTCAAAGGGATTAGTAATTGAAATGGCTGGAGTTAAAAGTAATGTTATTCGTTTCCTATGTCCATTGGTAGTAACTGAAGATCAATTAAATGCTGGGATGGATATTTTAGATGCTTCTATTAAAGAATCATTGGACGAATTAAAATAATTAATGTGTAAATTAAAAGGTAGCACTGATTAATATTTTTCAGTGCTACCTTTTTTGCTGTGAAACGGAGCGGATTTATTATAGTAAGTTATTTTAAATGCCAATATGAATTAATGAATCTAAGTTATATAATGCGGAATCAATTGTTAATCACATCTATTTAATAACCTGACCCCAAAACAACTTTTTCATAAAATCATGAAGATTCACAATTTAATAACTAAATCCTTATTTTTCTTATTGTTAAAGGACAGTTTGATTAATTCGCCTACCATTATTTACTTACTCTTTTGCCTGCTCTTTATAGATTTAATTGCCAACCCCATGATTACACTTTCAATAATGACGAGTGTAAATGAAACTGTGGTTGATAATCCGATTCTATCAAATAGCATCAGAGATAAAGCATCGATAACGCCGATAATAAAGTAAATGATTAGGCTCTTCATATTATTCCTCCCAGATTACTAATATTAAATGAACGTTTAAATTGATCATAAAGTGAGATTAAAAACAAATTAATTTCATAACTGTAGATATTAAAAAGCGCCCCGTTCATTTTTAAGCGGGACGTTTTTGGCTCTTTAGTTAAGCCCAATTATTTCAATAATTTTGCGATGCCTTCTGGTAGTGCTTCTAAATTACCGTCTAAAACATCATTTAAGTCATTAGATGGAACATCTAATTCGCCAGCTTTAATGAGGTCTTGAACCCCAATTACAAATCCGACAGTTTGTTCGTCTAGCCCGGCCTTTAATAATTCTTGCTTGTAAACGTCATCAGTTAATGGCACTGGTGCAATTTCTTGTCCCGTACCGTCAGTCAAGAAATCAATTAATTGGGGGTAAGAAATTGGCTTGCCACCAAATTCATAAACTTCCTTTGGATCAGCTAGGGTTAATACCTTTGCAGCCCCTGCAGCGTAGTTTTCTTCACGGGTCCAACCAACCTTACCATCTTCAGCAGAATAAGGGAAATTGCCGGTTTTAAGGGCCATTTGAATTGTTGCCAAGTCATTCTGCAAATACCAGTTATTACGTAAGAACGCATGATTAACACCGGATTCTTTTAACCACTGCTCAGTTTTCTTGTGATCAGCAGCTAAGAATGATTGCGCATGGTCAGCATCTGGAAAACTAGTGTAGGCGACAAATTGGACGCCAGCCTGCTTAGCAGCATTAACAACGTTATGGTGCTGTTCATCACGAGGCATCCCGGGACCCGGTTGAGAAGAAACAAATAGTAACTTGTCGATTCCATTAAATGATTCAGCTAGTTGATCTGGCTTGGTATAGTCTGCTGGCCGAACCTCAGTTCCAGCAGGGAAAAAATCCTTAGCTTTATCAACATTTCTAGCTAATGCAACAATGTCTGATGCGGGTACTAACTTCGATAGTGATTTAAATGCAGCTTGACCGAAATGCCCGGTCGCAGCGGTAATTCCATATTTCATATTTAATGGCTCCTTAGTAAATTTAATTAATACTGTCATTTTAACTTACTATTTGTAAGCTTACAAGTATTTTAATCAAAAAAAACGCCGGACCGCAGTCCGACGTTCACAATTAATTTAAATTTCGAGATTGGTCCTAAATCTTAGTACCAACCGTGGCTTTGCCAGAATGACTTAGCAGCAGCCCATGAACCGTAACGTGAAGCTACGTATGAGTCAGCAACCTTTTCTTGGTTAGCAGCTGAGTAGTCACCGTTAAGGTATGATGAAGATAATTGGTACTTACCAACGTATTGACCATTAGTAGCAGTGTATGAACCACCTGATTCACGGTTCGCGATCCATGCCTTAGCAGAAGAATCGTCACCTGAAGTCGTAGTAGTAGTTGCTGTAGTGGTAGTAGCAGTATTAGTGCTAGTAGTTGCAGCAGTAGTGTTGTTGTATGAGCTAGTAGCAACGTTTGATTGGTAGTTGCTGCTTGCACTTGGTTGAGCAACAGCACTAGTTTGTGGAGTAGTAGCAGTGGTTGCAGATGCAGTAGCATTTGCAGTAGTGTTAGTAGCGTTACCGTTATCAGGTAATACTAATCTTTGTCCAACGTAGATAATTGAATTATCAGTTAGGTTATTTGCACTTTCCAATGATACTAAATCAACGTTGTATTGACGTGCGATTCCCCAAAGGGTATCACCTGTCTTAACAGTAATGTTAGTAGATGCATCAGCATGGGTTGTACTAACACCAGCAACAAATAATCCGGCAGCAACAGTAGTTGAAGCTAAAATTCTCTTTAAATTCTTATTCCGTAAGATAAAAATCTCTCCTTCTGTATATAAAACATAATCTGGATATCGTTTCCTTGATATCGTTTTCTAGATCGTTTGCATGAAAACAGCTAATCTAATTTGATTAACTGTGAGTATTCTACCTAGATGTTATTACACATAAATATCGTGAGTGTTAAATAAACCCACTGTTTTTGTAACATTGTAATAGTTTTGTAATAATTCGTTGATTTAAAGGCGCTATTGCTGATTATAAATCGACGCAAAATATACATTTTAAGGGTGCATTTCTGCATATTTTGTAATATTTCTCTAGATTATTTTTATTAGAATGCTTATTTAATCAGTTTTTAATTAATTATCCATCCCTAAAATTGTATATTTTGTGTAAAGAATGTTAAAACAACCAGCTGGATTGTTCAATCTTAATGGGTAATAAACCGTATGGTGTTCATTAATTTTATTAAACCATCCCCTCAATTTAAAAATCGGTTCATACTGCAAAACAGCATGGACCGATTTTTTTATTTTTGAACTGGTTTTAAATGTTTAATTCCAATTCCCGTGTAAGCTGAAATAATGGAAAATACAGGTGATAGTAAACTAACGAACACAAATGGTAGATAGTGAATGGTAGGAACCCCTAATGCATTAGTAGCAAATGCTCCAGCAACCCCCCAAGGAATCAGGTAGTTAATAACGGTCCCCCCATCTTCGAGAGCTCGACTCAATGCAACTGGTGCTAGGTTATTTTCAGCGAAAGTCTTCTTAAAGGCATTTGCTGGCAAAATAATTGAAAGGTATTGTTCACCAATAAAGATGTTAACCCCAATACAAGTAGCAATTACAGTCGTAATCAAATTACCATCGGTCTTTAGTTTGTCAGTTAGTGGTTTGATTACCGCATCCACAATCCCTAAGTGCATTAAAATCCCCCCCAGGGCAAGGGCAACGAAGATTAATGACATTGTCCCCATCATTCCAGCAATTCCCCCTCTAGTTAACAGTACGTCAACTTGAGGATTGCGAGTATGTGCTACGTACCCACTTTGAATTACGTTATTTAGCTTCACTAAATTCAACTGTGGATTTTGGATTAGTCCAATAATTGAAGAAACTACAATATTAATAAACAGAGTTGGAATCGTAGGAATCTTAGACCAAGAACAAATGAATAGTAGTAACACTGGAACCGCAGCCCATGCTGAGATGGTGAAATTATCATGTAAAGTCATTACAGTGCCTTGAATGCGATCCAAATTAGCGTGACCATCCCCATGACTCATAAATGCGTACAGGATAAAAGCAACGATACTAGCTGGTAAAGTCGACCACATAATGTTTTTAATATGCGTAATTAAATCAGCATCAGCAACGGCAGCGGAGAGGTTATTAGTTGCTGATAGTGGGGAAGACTTGTCACCGAAAACAGCTCCGGAAAGAACCGCTCCAGCAACCATCGCCGGGTTAATTCCCATCGTAAGCCCAATGCCCATAAACGCAATCCCCAGTGTGGAGATGATGGTAAACGCACTTCCAATGATTGATCCGACTAACGCACACACAACAAATACTGATGGTAAAAACCAACGGATACTAATCAACTTGAATCCAAAGACCATCAAGCTCGGGATAATTCCAGTAGCAATCCAAACCCCAATCAGTGAACCAATCAATAGGAAGATAAATAATGGAACGATTCCATTTTTAATCCCAATCATGAAACTTTCGTGAATATCATCCCACGAGAATCCTCTTAACTTGGCCCAAAAAATTAATAGCATGATACCCATTAAAATTGGCACTTCTGGACTGATTTTAAGCCCAATAATTCCAGCAGCCATAATTGCTAATAAAACAATTAAAACTGCAATCCCCTCTTTTAAGCTAATTTTTGGTCGTTTCTTTTCCATAATCACAAATCCCTTCTTAAAACTAAGCAAACAAAAAGCCCCAATTACAAATAACTGTAATTGGGACGACTTTTATACCGTGGTACCACCCGACTTAATAGCCATAGTTAAATCGCTATTCACTCTTTAGATGGTAACGGGTCTAAATTCCGATTAATTAAAACGTTCCGGTATTTCGAATTCAATATCCTGATCGGTTCGCAGCAACCACCGACTTCCTGACACCCAGATACCGCTCTACTTAAGTGGAACTTACATTATTCTTAATTGATTTATTAAAAATATTAGCATTTCTTAAACTAGATGTCAATTTAATTCTTAATTGGTTTCTGCAATTTTTTGTTCGATAAATTCAGCTAGCTTAGGCTCCGGGAAAATTCCAGATACCTTCTCAACGCCCTTTCCAGACCGAAAGACGACTAAACTAGGAATGCTGAAAACCTTGTATTTTTCGGCAATATCTTGATTGTCGTCAACATTAAACTTCCCGAATTGAACCTGATCACCATACTCTTCGGCTAAGTTCCGGATAATCCGATCCATAATTTTACATGGCCCACACCAAGGGGCCCAGAAATCAATAATGGTCAACGGTGCGGCGGTAAAGTCTGCTAAGTTCTCACGAGTAACCTTAGTTATCATTAGAACTAATCCCCCGTTTCTTTCTCATAAAATGAATCAGCATCGTAATCATTACGGTCACTAGCACAATTCCACTAAATAACAGCGGTGGCAATTCAATATCAATTGCCGGGATTGAAATAAAGAGTTTCACTGCAATGATTCCAATCAATACGTACGCCATTGATTTTAATTCTGGAATTTTCTTCATTAATAACATAATTATTTCAGCCACTCCCCGCATGGATAGAATTCCAATCATCCCACCAATTAAAACAATCACCGGGTTGGGAGAAATCGCAAGGGATGCTAACACTGAATCAACTGAAAAGACAATGTCCATCATTTCAATTTGAATCACAACCATCCAAAACAGCTTTCGGTGGTTTTTAGGATCAGTAGAACGTGGTTTTTCAACCTTTTTCTTCTTACTCCCCCGACTAAAGAAGTGCTTATATACGAGGTATAGCAGGTACAAACTACCAATCACCTTAATTTCCCAGAGGTGAATTAAAAATGTCCCTAACCCAATCACCAAGAACCTAAAGATGTAAGATCCCCAAATTCCGTAAAACAATGATTCCTCCTGGAGTTTCTTAGTGGGGAGTGACTGCGTCTGAGCTGCCAAAACCACTGCATTATCAACTGATAATAAGCACTCAATTAAAACCAACGAAAGTATAACTAGCCAGTCGCTCCCCGAAGTAATAACTGAAGTCCAGTTATGGGGATCAAAAAACGGCCCGTACATTTTAGATAATATTTCCAGCATTGATCTTCCCTTCAATAAATAACGTTATTCAAATTAAATCTAACACAACTTAATTATAATATAAACTATCAAGCGATTTCTAGTCTAATTGTTTAATTATTATTCAACGCCTGTAGATCATAACGACTGAGGTTATACTGCTTAATTACTTTAATTAGCTTATTTGCATACTGCGGATCAGTAGCATAAACATTCTTTTGCAATAGATTAGCAGCTTTTACGTAACTAGTAACGTTATCTTCTTTAATAAAGTGGGTTTTGATGGATTTATCATGGTCCTTAATCGCTGCTTCTAGGTTAGGATATTTTCTAAATTGCCCCACTACGGTAACCTTCTTCCCATTCACATACTCAGTCGTGTCATAGGAAACTGACTGTCCGTTATAGGTTCCCTTGATTCCAAAAGGATTCTTTGCAACTTGGTATAGCTTGGAGTTCCCCCAGTCAGATTCTAAAATTGCCTGCGCAATTACAATACTTGGGAGCACATGGAAATCATTTTGATACACCTTAATGGATGAATTAGCAACTTGCTTCACAAATGCTCGTCTTTGCTTAATTTGTTGAATTTCTTCGGAAGTCAGAGAGGTGCTTGATTGTGATTGTTGTTGTGAGTTTTCTAAACGGTTGCTAATCTTTCGAATTGTAAATCCAAAGGCAAGCACTGCTAATACCACAATAATGATCAAAATGGCAATCCAATGGCCATGCCCCTTCTTTTTTGTTTCTTTTGATGTTGGTGGTATGCTTATTTTTTTATCATTTTTTTTAGGTTGCTTTCTATTATTCAATTATTTTCCCCTCTATCAGTCGTGCTTTTTTAAACGATAACTTTTATTATAGTAATAAATCTGCAAAACTAAAACAAAATTTTAGGTTTTTTCAACTTTTTTATGAATTTAACACCAAAACCACAGTTCGATAATCTATAATAATAGATAATTACAATATAAAGGAAAGATTATCTTGATAACAACTCAAATGGTCAATAACAAATTCAATTGGGTGAAGGTTGAAAATCCAGATGAAAAAGATCGTGCAATTCTACGCGACACCTATGAAATTCGTCGTGATATTTTAGACTACGCAATGGATATTCATGAAAGACCACGGGTAGAAATAGATACTGAAAGTAACTACCGCTTATTTATTTATGATTCACCAATTGAGCCTAAGTTCAAGGGGGACATTAGTGTTGAACCAATTGGACTGTTGATTAGTGATCACATGTTATTTACGTTTACCAGGAAACGAACTAAATATGTTGTTCCAATGATTGAAAACATTCTCAATAATCCAAGCATTAAGGATCCTAGTTTCATTTTCGATTTAATATTGGAAACCATGCTCCAGGTTACCGTTAAATTTTTTGACTACATTAATAGTGCCAATCGTGAGCGGACTAGTATCCAATCGCACTTAACCCATCAGGCTAATCGGGATTCAATTAATCAGTTGTTGGGGTTACAGACCAAAACAGTTTATTTTTTAACCGCACTCACATCTAACCAAGAAATGCTTTCAGTGATGCAGCGAATTTTCAAAGGAAAGCTGACTGATTTTCAAGGAGATCGACTAGAGGATATCATCATCGAAGTTAATCAGGGACTATCGATGGCACAAGTATCCAGTAGCGTTACCCGTGAGGTTGCAGATGCATATTCCAATTTGCTGGATAGTAATCTAAACTCGACAATGAAGTTTCTAACAATTTTTTCGTTAATTTTATCAGTTCCAAATATCGTGTTTGCGTTTTACGGAATGAACGTTAGATTACCGTTTGCAAGTTCACCAATTGGTTGGATCATTTCGATTTTGATTTCAATCATTATCTGTATCCTAATTTGGATCTTATACCATAAACATTTTTCATAAAACCTAGTAATAAAGGAGTCTTTTAAATGCAATTACTAAAAAGAATTAACAAAAATTGGTTAATTGTGATTGTTCTATGGCTAGTGGCAGTCTTTTTTGCACTAACCAAACTACCCAATGTAAGTAATTTAATTACCGAATATGGACAACCCCAATATAGTCAATCATCACAGGTAATTAAGGCTGAGGCCCTCCAAAAATCATGGGGGCGTGGAATCTCCAATTCAACTACCTTTGATGTTGTTTACAATAATCCGAACGGTAAGATTGGCAACCAACAGCAGTCTCAAATTAATAAAGTAATCAGAAAGTTACAGAACAACCGGACCTTGGGCATCAAACAAATTAGTTCCATTAACAACAACCCCAATGGTAAATTACAGTTCTTTTCTAATGATCAGACTACTCAAGTCGTCAAAGTAACGGTTGATAAGGGCTACTTAACTTCCAATTCAGCCATTAATAAGCTTCAAGAACAGGTCAATGTCTCAGGATTAAATACATACGTCACTAATCCTGCCCTAATTGCAAATGAAAATTCACAAAAATTTGCTAACACCTCGAAACAGATTATGATGATTGCATTTATCGTTGCCATTGTACTGATGGCACTATTCTTTAGATCGATCGTTGCTCCCATCATTTCTGCAGTTACGCTATTAATTACTGAATTGACCGCACTCAGTTTAATCGGGAACCTGACGATTGCTAAAAACTTCGCATTCTCAGAATTAACCCCCCTCCTAGTAACCTTGATTACGGTGGTCCTTGGAAGCATCTTTAACTTTATGATCATCAGAGCGGTTAGTGAGGAAGTAGCAACCCACCGGGATTCCTTCAACGCTACTTCTAGTGGTCTGCGAAGGGTCGCATATCCCATCATTACCATTAGTTTAGTGCTCGCCGTTAGTTTTGCTGGCCTTTATTTCGTTCCATTTTATCCATTAAAGGCCCTTGCATCACTTTCAATCGTGTTCTTAATTTTATTGGTGGCAGTATTTACAATTAATCCCATTTTCACTAGTTTAATGGGTCCAGAAATTATCTGGCCACGCCATAACCCCCTCCATGTGGAACGACACCGACTATGGCATCAACTAACCCGGTTATCCTTATGGCAACCAGTGGTTGGCATTATATTGGTTGGTTATTTAGTGGGACCATTTGCATACTCATATCGGGATAACGTAACATACGGCAATCTTGATGATGCCAGCAGTAATGACCAAGCTATGATTGGGGCGCGCATTCTGCAGGCCCACTTTAGTCAGGGTAAGGCTGCTCCAATTACCATCTATATTCATAATGATGAACCACTTAATCAACAGGATAACCTCGAAAAAATTGACGCATTAACTACTAAGCTTAAGTCAGTTGATAACGTTAATGCCGTCTACTCGGTTACCCAACCTAGTGGGGTTCCGGTTAATAAGTACTATGTTCAAAGTCAGTTGAACAGCATCACTAAGAAGATCGACCAGGCTCAGGTAAGCCTAACCCAAACGATTAAGCAGGCTAATAAGGGGCAACAAGAAATTGATCCAAATGGATTAGATTCAGAAATTAGTACCGTTAGCCAATTAAAGTCCGCTGCTAGTGAACTTCTGGCCGAAAATAGTCAACTATCCAGTCAACTTTCTGGAACGGCATCCCGTTCTAATATCGCTAACCGTAGAACCACTTCTAGAAATCTTCGGGAATATCAAAACCAAGTTAATGAATTAAACCGAACCATTTCCAATGCTTCGGATAGCCTTAGCTCCATTCAAGCAAAGGGACAACAAATTGCAAGTTCATCAGATAGCATTTCAACTAAGTTAAGCAAATACGCATCGCAACTTCAAGAAGCTAAAACCATTTTTAGCAACATTAGTTCTGCTACAACCGCCGTTAATCAGAAATTAAATTCGATTTACGACTACTTGGATGGCCTTGCTAAGAGTAGCGTCGGAGCCGTCTATTACATTACGCCAACTCAATTAGCGGATACTGATTTCCAACAATCACTATATAACTACAATAGTGCCAATAATAAAACGACTAAGTTGACCGTTGTTTTACAGTCGGATCCAAACGATGCTAAGCAGACTAGTAAAACAATTAAGGATCTTCAAAACACTGCTAATGTGATGCTGCGCGGGACCGCCTTACAAAACTCAACGGTAGCGATTGCCGGTCAACCAGCCCAACAAAATGATTTACAAACTAACTTTGTAAAGTACGGCCTAATTAGCCTTGCATTAATTGCCC
This sequence comes from Lactobacillus sp. Sy-1, assembly GCF_019303535.1. Taxonomy (GTDB): domain Bacteria; phylum Bacillota; class Bacilli; order Lactobacillales; family Lactobacillaceae; genus Nicoliella. The sequence continues at coordinate 141,162 of NZ_JACCIU010000001.1, forward strand.
TATTTGCAATCTTAGTAATCTTCATTATTAGCCGTTCGATTTTACACCCAATTTACTGGGTCGGAAGTCTTGCTCTTAGTTTACTAGCTAGCTTCCAATTAACTAATTTAACCACCCACTATGCGATGGGAATTGAACAATTTAGTTGGGAAACCATTATCATCAGCATGATTGCATTAGGCATGGTCACAATTAGTGAAATCATCATCATTGCCATCAATTATCGTAAACGGGAGCTGCCGTTCTTCGAATTCCTCGGTGCAACCTTTAATGATCTAGGAATGATCATTCGTTACTTCATTGGATTTACGCTTGTTTTCGGACTAGTTTTATTTAGCTCTACCGGTCAAGTTGTGAAGCAATCAGGAATAATCATTTCATATGGAATCATTATCTTTAACCTCGTCTTCCCAATTTTGGCAATTGCATTTAGCAAGCTGGCTGAACAACTTCCAGCCCGTCATGATAATTAAATTTAAGCAACTAAAAAGGAACTGATATTTTAAAAATATCAGCTCCTTTTTTTAGTCTAGTTTTTTATCAACTGGGACCACTTTATATACAGTATCATTATTATCATCTAAGTAACCATAGAGATAGCTTGTCTTCTCTTTATCAAAGTAGCCCAAGTTAATCATTGTGTGCCCGTTAGTATTTTTAACCCCATAAACGGTATGGTCCAAAAAACGGTGAATATTACGCATCGTTTCCTGCTTATTATCAGTATGTTCAACAGCTGCCTTTAACGTGTATCCCTGGTCAAGATACGACTTAATCAGTCCAATTCTAACTAGGTTGATAAAGTCATAAACACGGGAACTACTTTCGTCATGGCGACTGGACTTGATAAACCCCTTTTGATCCCAATAACGTAATTGACGTGGCGAAACATTACAAATTTTACTCACTTCACCAATTCTAAATATTAGCTTATGGATATCAATGGGACTGAAAAATTTATGATTCCCACTCATACGCATTCTCTCCATTCAAATATATATAACAATACTTTATCATACTCTGGTTAAAATAGAACCACATTTATAATTACCACTTAAATTACAAGCCTGTTATATGATTTAACCGACTTGAAACGACCGTGTTATATTTCTGTAACATAAAATTGGTACTCTTATAACTGTTGATTTGAGAAATTAAAAAATAAATAAAACAATAATAATAAAAAAACAAGATATCGAAAGGAATTTAACCAATCATGAATAATCGTTTGAAGAAAGTATTCGTTAGCATCGCAACTACATTTACCCTATTTACAGCAGGAGCTTCACTAACTAACATTAAGCCTGCCCATGCTGCCACTAGTGACGAAGCTTCATCATTAATTGACGAAGCTGACACTCACATGAATGCTAGATACGTTTGGGGTGCTAATGGTCCTTCATCATTTGATTGTTCAGGATTTACTAAGTACGTTTACAAGCAAGCTTTAGGGGTTAACTTACAAAGAACCGCTCAAGCACAATATAATTCTAACAAAAAAGTTTCAGTTTCAAGCCTTAAGAAGGGCGACTTAGTGTTCTTTGGTTCCAGTTCTAGAAGTATTACCCATGTCGGTATGTACATTGGTAGTGGTAAGATGATTGACGCCCAAAATCGTGGTGTGATCAAAGAAAGCATCTACTCATCATGGTGGAACCTTGTTGGTGCCGCACGGGTTGGTGACTAATTATAACTTATCTATAGTTATTACTATGATAGATACATAAAATGGCGTAACGATTATTTATCAATCGTTACGCCATTTTTATTTTTATTGAACATTATAAGCGGTAATCTCTGCATTATCATCATCAATGGTTAGTTTCGTAATACTGCCATTCGCTGGCCGTTCGGTAACGTCATATTTACCACGTCCAAATCGTTCTACGATGCTTAGAACGGTATTCCCATGACTAATCATTAAAACGTTATCACCATCTTTAATCCTACTATTTCCCTTGATTAGGTCTAAGCCTTGATCAAGACGCTTCCAATACTCTTCATTATTTTCAGCCTGGTGGAATGGATCGGCTTCCTTAAGGTAGTCCTTGGCGGTTCCGATTGAGTCACTTTCGACGATGTCCTTAAAGGTTGGCTTGCCATGCGGCGCCCCAGCCAGATACCAGGCTTGATTCATGTCCGTTCCCTCAAAGTAGCCGTAAAATTCCTCGCGAAAAAAAGGTGAAACGGTAAGTTTAGGGTCTGAAACCTGATTAGCGGATAGAATGATGCTAGCCGTTTGCTCAGCCCGAGTGGTATCACTACAGTATGCAGCCTTAAACTTAACATTCGATAACTTTTCAGCGGTCTGCTTAGCACCGTCAATTCCCTTTTGAGTTAACGGTGAATTACTCCACCCCTGAAGCTTATTATAAATATTGTAGTAGGTCTGCCCATGCCGGACAATATACACAGTAAAAGCCATTTTCTCATCTCCCCATGAATTATAACAACCACTTAATTATAATTCATGAGCAAGTTTCTTTCGATAATATTGATTTGCAACCTTGGAGTATCTAAGCTGTCGAAGGGTTCGATAAACGATACATTTTAAGTCGAATTGCTTAATTTCAGTGTAAGATAGTAATTGAGCAAAAATCAGCATTTCGGAACGTCTAATCACTTCAGGGTTATCGGTGAATTCACTTAACGTAGTCCGTAATTGTTCGGGATGAAATTCAATTACAGTGCCATCGTTTTGAACCACTTTTAGCTTAGCATTAGTAATTGATTTAGCTAAATCCACAAATAACCCTCCTTTTTATCAATTCGTTTCTATATATAGGATAATCTCTTCTTATTATAACAATATCTTGTGTCTTACGCACTGATTAGATTAATTTTTTTAATATTTCGTAAGCAAATCATGCTATTTAGCAAATATTTTGATAATATTAAATAAGTTATAAGCAAAAGGAGACTTCGTCTTGTCACTTCTCAAAAATTTAATTTCTAAAGTTAATACCAGAATGGGCCTTTTTTGGCTCCTTGTTACTTTATTCTGGATTAAAACCCTCGTTGCATACTTTGCAGACTTTCAACTCGGAATCACTGGTGGCTTTGAGATGTTCATTGCATTGCTCAATCCACTGGCTACTACCGTGCTAATTTTCGGAATTGCACTATACTTTAAACGTTCTCGGATTTTTTACCCGTTAATTATTATTCTAGATATTTTAAACACCCTGTTATTGTACTTAAATGTAATCTATTTTCGTGAGTTTACCGATTTTATGACAATTAGTACAATGACTGGTTATTCTAAGGTTAATCAAGGGCTTAGTGGCAGTTCCCTAGCCCTTACTAATGGTCACGATTTTATCTATTGGATTGATATCGTCATGGTGGTAATTCTAATCGCAATTCGGGTCATCAAGATTGATAATCGCCCCCTTCGTCCACGGGTTGGGTTTACAATCACTTCAGTGGGGGTATTACTATTCGCCTTTAACTTAACATTGGGTGAAATGGATCGGCCCCAGTTAATTACCAGGACCTTTGATCGAACTTACATTGTTAAATACTTAGGAATCGATGCTTTTACGGGCTACGATGCTGCTAAGTCCCAACACACTAAAGACTTACGGGCCATGGCTACTAAGTCGGAATTAAAAACGGTCCTCAAGTTTACCCGTAACCATTATGCACCTGCTAACCCTAAAATTAAGGGGATTGGGAAGGGCCGTAATGTAATCGTTATTCATCTAGAAAGTTTTCAACAATTCCTAATTGATAAGAAAATAAATGGTAAAGAAGTGACTCCATTTTTAAATAAAATTTACCATAGTAAGTCTACCTTTTCATTTGATAATTTCTTTCATCAGGTGGGGCAAGGAAAGACTTCCGATGCTGAAAACATGTTAGAAACTAGTACCTACGGGCTTCCCCAAGGATCACTTTTTGCCCAACTAGGTAGTGATAACACGTTCCAAGCAGCCCCAGCAATCCTAAAACAAAATGGTAACTACACCAGTGCGGTCTTCCATGGAAACGTTGCTAGTTTCTGGAACCGGAATAACACCTACAAAAACATGGGCTATCAATACTTCTTTGATGCTAGTTATTATGACGTTTCTGGTGATAAATCAACCGGTTACGGACTCAAGGATAAGTTATTGTTCAGGGATTCGGTTAAGTACCTTCAAAACCTACAACAACCGTTCTATGTAAAATACATTACGGTTACCAACCACTTCCCGTACACCTTGGATTCGGAAGATAACGACGATAACTTCAAGTCGACTAATACTGGTGACTCAATCGTTGATAACTACTTTAAAACCGCCCATTACCTAGACCAATCAATCAAGGAATTTTACGCATACCTGAAGAAAACCGGCCTGCTAAAGAAATCCGTTATTATGATCTATGGTGATCACTACGGAATCTCTGATTCTGAGAACCAAAATCTTGCTAAGGTGGTTAGCAAGGACCCATCCAATTGGGATGACTTCGATAACGCCCAAATGCAGCGGGTTCCGTTCATGTTAAATATTCCTGGAACTAAAAAGGGGTACATTAGCCATAAGTACGGTGGTGAAATCGACGTTCTGCCTACCCTATTGCATGTCTTAGGGGTTAATTCCAAGCCGTTCGTTCAATTTGGAACCGATTTATTCTCCAGCAAGCACGACCAAGTCGTTGCATTTAGAAATCGGGACTGGGTTGATCCAGAATACACTTCAATTAGCGGGACCATTTACGATAATAAAACTGGTAAACCTGCAAAACTAAATAAGGCCCAAATTAAAAAGATTCAAAAGATTAAGGATAAGGTGGCCTTAGAGTTATCACTTTCAGATACATTAAACGAGCAAAACCTCCTGCGGTTCTACAAACCAAAGGGATTCAAGACCGTTGATGCTAGTGACTATAACTATGCTAATGGACTGCAAAAAGCACAAAAGATTGAAAAGCTCCTTGGTAAAAAATCAACCAGTTTATTATCAAAGCGGCATGACAAATCCACTGTTGATCTTTACAAGACCGACGCTCCTGAAGTTGGTCATAAGTCAACCGACTCGAACCGTTTAAAGGTTACCAACCCGGACGCAAATAAATAAGGAAGTGAATTATCATTACTAAAACTAACAAGCAGAAATGGCAAGTATTCTATAATATCGCCATCGTTATTTTAGCACTCGCTTCAATTGTGATGGTAATTCTAGATTATTTGCACATTATCTATCTCTACCGGGGCTGGTTAATGGTTATTTACTATGGTGTTTGGATTACCTTTATCCTAGACTACATCATTAACCTCATTTTTAGTCACAATAAACGCCGGTTTCTGATTTCAACCTGTTTAGACCTCGTTTCACTGATTCCTGGCCATCCCGTTTTTGTATTTTTTCGGATTTATCGGGTGATTCGTATTATAAGGGGCTATCATATTTTCTGGCACCTAGGTTGGGATGGGAAGGTCACTAAAAAAATTCACCAGTTCATCTATGATACTGGTTTCATTTACATTTTTTCAGTTAGTATCATCATCTTAATCATTGCCGCCCTAATCTTTTCACACTTCGAACACTACCCACTAAAAACCGCAATGTGGTGGGCAATCACTACTGCCACTACCGTTGGGTACGGGGATATTGCTCCCCAGACCGCTGGGGGCCGCCTGGATGCTGCTGTCTTAATGATTGGTGGGGTCGGCTTCATCGGTTTATTGACGTCTTCAATCACTGACTTCTTCACGAAGAATAATGCGGAGAACGAGGGCACGTCTGATAAATTAGATCGGTTAATGGAGCAAGTAGAGCTATTAAATAAGGAAGTCCACTCTATGCGCCAGGAATTAGACCAAGCGAAAAAAAACGCTCCAAAGGACCCGAAACGACCTAAGAAGCGTAAAAGTAATTAACGTTTAATTGAGGTGCTGTGAATTGGTTCATGGCGGTCTGGGTACAACCGTTTGGCAATCTGGTTAATTGCTAACGGAACTTCCCCAAAGCCGGTTGCGATTAACGTGTCCTTTCCTTCGTAGGTGGCACTATCACCAACTGCATAAACTCCCGGAACGCTGGTAGCCATTTCCGTGTCTACGTTAAACATGTGGTGGGACTCGTCTAAGTCTAGCTCCCAGCCCTTTGAAACTTTATTACTCGAAATAAACCCATAGTTAACTAAAATTTTATCCGCTAAGATATCAATTGTATCGTCTGTTGTCCGCATCTTTTTGGCAGTGACTAGCACTTGATCATCCTGAGCGGATATTTTTTTAATTAGGTACGGAGTCACTAACTTAACGGTGGATTGGTTCAATGTGTCTACCATGTGTTCCATTCCGCGAAACTCACTGCGCCGATGAATCAAGTAAACCTGTTTAGCAACGCTTTCTAACAACAGGGCGTTATCAACTGCTGAATTCCCCCCACCAGCAACAATTACCGTCTGGCCCTTAAAATCAGCTAAATTTTGAATGCTATAAACAACGTTTTGCTTCTCAAATTGTTCAATTTCAGGAACCGCTAATTTCCGGGGTTCAAAGGAACCACCCCCGGTTGCGATTAAGACCGTTTTAGAACGGGTCGTGGATTGGTTGGTCTTAATCAAAAACGAATCAGCGTCCTTTTCTAATCCCTCAACGGCCTGACCGGCTTTAACGTCAACGGACATGGTCGCCAGTTGATCCGCTAATTTTTCGACCAGCTGTTTGCCAGTCACCCCAGTAAATCCAGCTACGTCTAAAATCGTCTTTTCCGGATAGATTGCATTCAACTGTCCGCCTAGCTCTGGCAAGCTTTCAATCAACTGGACCTTTAAATTCCGCAACCCAGCGTAAAATCCAGCAAACATCCCAACCGGTCCGCCACCAATAATTGTAATATCGTAAAGATTATCTTGCATTTTATTATTACCCTTTTCTTTCATAATGTTTTATAATATCATGTTAATATTATATTAACATAGGTTTGAAACCTAATATAAGTAAAGGAAGTTTATCATGCGTATTGGCAAAAAACACATTGGGATTTCAATTATCCTTTTTATTGAAGCAATTATTTTCTGTTTTACGGTTAGTTGGCAATTCCGGGGAAACGTTTTAAACAACGTTTCAGTTAATAAAAGCCGGACCGCAACCGTCTTTATTCCTGGATTTGCTGGGAATGCGGTTTCTACCGATGATTTTATTCAACAGTATAGTGAACACAACATCGCTAGCCGAACCCTGAAAATTAATATTTCAAAGAACGGGGTGGTTTCCACTGCCGAACAATATAAGAAGGTGGAAAGTGATAACCCCTTAGTCCAATTAGTATTTAAGGATAATACCCATCCATACAAGGAAAGTAACCAGATGGTTAACGTGATGAAGTACCTGAAGCAAAAGTATAATATCACCCATGTAAATCTAATTGGTCATTCATCCGGTGGTAGTATTGCTTATTACTACATGGTTAACCATCCCCACCTAAAGGATGTTCCCAAGGTATCTAAGTTCGTGTCCATTGCTAATGACTATCCGACTAACGATCCATACGCAAAGGGTGGTCCCCAAAATCTTCCAAAAGATCTTGAAGTCTTAAATATCGCTGGGGAAATTTGGAACTTAAAGAGTGACGCCGAAGAAGCTGTTGACATTGTTAAACCAATGGGTGAATTGGTAAAACCACATGTTAAGTCATACCAGTTCTGGCTTTACCGAAGCAGTCCACTAAGTGCAGAACATTCAATGCTTCATGAAAACCCAGTCATTGATAAACACATTGCCGGATTCCTATTCGGCTTCAAAAAGTAATAAAAATAGTAAACCAAGCTTCCGTTTGGTTTACTATTTTTTTCTATGCCGAGGTTGATGACGCCGGATAATTTGACCTTGAAGGGTTCTAACCTCTCTTAATCCAGAATCAATTAAAATAAAAATGACAATCCAACTAACCGCGATTAAGATAAATTTTTGGATGTAAAAATCACTGAACCAACTAATTGGCAACTGCCAGTCCCAAAAAGCATGTAGTAAAACTGCAATTAGGTAAAATCCAATAAAGTGAAAATTAGTGATGGCATCCTGAAGCGTAAATTGATGATACCGTCGCTTGCCAAGAATAACCGCAGCCCCAACAATGGCGGACCAAATGGTGTGCGTACCAATTGCTTGCCAGCTTCTGACAAAGATGGTTGATAATCCGAATTCATTAGTGTAACCAGAGGTTTCAAAGACCGCGAATCCAGCTCCAATTGCAGCTCCAATCAAAATTCCGTTCAAAATATAATTCAACTTAAACCGGTTAATAAAAACCACAATGATAATGGTTTTTGCAGTTTCTTCAATTATCCCCACTAGCAATGCGGACCCTAGTGAAATTCCGTTTCCAGATGGAATCACATCATATAGCATCATCGTTACAATCAGTGAAGCCACCCCACCCACTAAAAAGGTAGTATTAACCTGCATTAATGAAATATTGCGGTAAACATTCATTTCATAAAACATGATTAGAATTGAAAAGGGAACCACTAGTGATCCCACCACCATCATTCCTGGAATTGCTTTATCACTGCCAAAAACCAGGTACAACATAGTAAGAAGTGCGAAGCTAACCGTTAGAATTGAAAAGAATCGTGAAAATAGCCACGGTTTAACAGGCGCTGAAGAAACCTTTGCAAGTGACGGCGTTGTTAACTTGGTTCCGGCAATCATAATCCGATCCGCCTCATCCCTAGAATGCCGGTGAAATACTTGCTGAAACAGCAATGAAAGATGAATTTCAACAAAATCATTACTACGGTGGGCCTCATGCTTAATATCATTTTTGATTCTAGAATAGTTCCGTTGGACTCCCATTAAGGTGGTTGACATCATTTTTTGGTGAACCAGCGAAATTAGTTTGTTTTTTACCACTTAAATATCCCTTTCATACGATTTTTGTTTGTGTTTAAGTTCGTTTTAAAGTATTATTACATTGGATAGTTAATTTTTATGTTCAAAATTGATTTGGGAGAATGATGATGACGAATAAAAAAGTAATTTTAGATTTAGATACTGGAATTGATGATGCAATGGCACTCGCTTACGCGGTTGCGGCCCCTAGATTAGATCTAATCGGAGTCGCCAGTTCTTACGGGAACTTAGTGGTTCGTGGTGCCGCCAAAAATTCATTAAAAATTTTAGAACTACTTGGCCACACAGATATCCCGGTATTTGTTGGGGAAGCCCATGCTATTAATGAAGATCACTTTGACCGGATGCCAGTTAGCGCCCACATTCATGGTGAAAATGGGATTGGGGACGTTGAACTACCAGAACCAACCCGCCAACCAGAAGAACAAAGTGCCGTTGATTTTATGATTGAATCGGCTCATAAATACGGAAAGGACTTAGTAATTATTCCGACCGGAGCCCTTACTAACGTTGCAACTGCAATTCAAAAGGACCCCAGCATCGTCGATTTAATCGGTGACGTTACCCTAATGGGTGGAGCCCTTACGGTTCAAGGAAACGTTTCGCCATTTGCGGAAGCTAACATCAATCAAGATGCCGAAGCAGCAAATACGGTCTTGACTAGTCCACTTCATGATACAATGGTGGGACTAGACGTTACCCTTAGAACCCTATTAACCAAAAAAGAAACCCAACAATGGCGTGATTTAGGCACCAACGCCGGTGCTAAGTTCGCTGACATCGTTGATTATTACATTGATATCTACGCTGAACTATACCCCCATTTAGATGGATGTTCCCTTCATGACCCACTAGCAGTTGGGGTTGCTGAAGATCCATCATTCGTTCGAACGTTAGACATTGACATGATCGTTAATACCGACAATGAAACATATGGTCGGACAATTGGTGATAACACCAGACTAGATGATCCGCATCCGTCAGTTAGTGCAGCAATTCAAGTTGATGCTGATCGTTATCTAGCCACATTTATGGATTACTTAACCACCCTATTTAAGAATAATAAATAAAGTCCTCAGCTAATGAACCGCCCGATTAAAGGCGGTTTTTTATTTAGCAAAAAATCGTTCTAAGAAGCGTCCTACCCCGTCATGATCATTGTCGAATTCCGTGGTATGATTGGCAATCTGCTTAATCGCTGGTTGGGCATTTTGCATTGCCACCCCAACTCCAGCTGACTGAAGCATTTCTAAGTCATTTTCAGCATCCCCGAACGCCATTAAGTTATCAAACGTCCAGTTAAAATGGTCTAATAGCGCCTTAAGGCCCACCGCCTTATTCATGTGTGGAGCAAGAAATTCTAAGATGTTCGGCTGGGAGCGCACGATGTGATAATGGCCGGCGTTATTAAACTGACTTCTAGCCCGATCCAGGATTGCTGGGTCATCAGACATAATCGCCTTACTATATAGTTGATCATCTGGGAGCGTTGCAAATGTCTTGGCAATAAACTGAACGTCTGCATTCATCACGGTGTGGTATTGGGATGGCACCAGTTCGGTTAGGTCATAAATGGAATCAAAGTCGAGAATGTTCAACGGAAAATCATTCGTTCGTGCAAAGTCGTAGATGGGTTGAAAGTCCTCTTTTTGCAGTCCAGATTTAAACAGTGGTTGCCGGGTATCATTATTAATCACCAGTGATCCATTGAATGTAATCGTATCGTCATCGGGTTGGTTCAACCCGAGCTGTTCGAGGTAGCCTTGAATTACATTAATTGGCCGACCAGTGCAAATAACAATTTTTAGACCCGCAGCGTGGAGCCTATGTATGACCTGGGTATTAAATTCACTAATTGTTTTCCCACTAGTTAACAATGTCGCATCTAAATCTAAGGCAATCATTTTGATCATTTTTAATCTCTCCTATTACAAAAAAAGCATTAATTTCATTTAAGAAATTAATGCTTAGGGTCAAACTACGGAATTAGGCGCCCAATTGAGCTTCTAATTCACGTAATTCAGCTTCTCTAACCTTACGTGGTAAGAAGCGACGAATTTCTTCTTCGTTATAACCAACTTCTAGGCGCTTATCATCAAAGATGATTGGACGTCTGATTAAATCAGGATATTTCACAACCAATTTAATAAGTTGAGAAACTGATAAGTCATCTAAGTTAAGGTTTAGCTTCTTGAAAATATTAGATCTAGTTGAAATAATATCTTCACTACCATTTTCAGTTAAGCGAAGAATTTGTTTTACTTCATTAGCGTTCAATGGATTGGAATTGATATTACGTTCCTTGAAAGGAATATCGTGTTCCTTAAGCCAAGCGCGAGCTTTCCGACTTGATGCACTACTAGGTGCTACATATAGATTTAACATGAACATCCACTCCTTTATAAGTGTACTGGATATACCGACGATTATAAGTCAAAAATGTGCAATAAGCCAAATTTAACTTATAATCAAGTTTATATTATCATAGATAATCACATAGTCAAGCCAATCTGGCACTTAATTATTAAAAATTTTAACTTAGTAAATTATAAAAACTAACGGTTAAAATAACGGCTAATTTGAATGTCTGGTATAAAAAAAATTTACATTAAAGTTAATTCCGATTATAATTCTAAATAACTAAACATTAATGTAATGGAGGTGTATGTATGAAATTAACGATTCTATCAACTAGTGATACCCATGGATTTATTGAGCCTACTAACTACGTTAGTGCTCAAAACGATAAACCATTCGGACTAGAACGAGCAGCTTCATGCATTAACAAATTACAAATCGAGAATGATAATACCATTACGATTGATAATGGCGACTACTTGGAAGGTTCCCCACTGGCGTATTACATTGCAAAAATAAAAAAACAAGCGGGACCTGACCAAATTGACCATGCATTTAACATGGTGAATTATGACTACGGTGTGTTGGGCAACCATGAATTTAACTACGGATTGGAGTATATGCAGACTTCAATTCACAATACTGACCGGCAAATTCTATGCGCCAACATTGTCGACCAAAACGACCAACACGTTTTGGGCGCCCCCTACACCATTCAAAACGTTAATGGTGTAAACGTCGGAATTATTGGGATGACCACCCGGGGTGCAACAAAGTGGGAATCTTCTGAAAATATCATCGGGTTAAAATTTCTATCCGTTGAAGAATCAGCTAAAAAGTACGTCCCCATCGTTCGCGAAAAAGCCGACGTTGTTATCATTGCTTACCATGGTGGCTTCGAACGTAATAGTAAGGGCGAAGCGACCGAACCCCTTGAAGATTCTGAAAATGAAAGCTATGCGATGCTAAAGAATGTCTCCGGAATTGATGCATTAGTAACTGGTCACCAACACCGTAAGATTGCGGAAAAACTCTTCGATGTTCCCGTGACCCAGCCGGGGCACCGGGGCGAATTTGTGGGTAAAATTGATTTAGACATTGAAAAAGTCGGTGCCCGTTATCAAGTTGTTGATAGTAGTGCTGAATTGGTCAAAACCGCTGATTATGAACCTGACAAACAGATTCAAGAATACATTGCCCCACTTAGCCATAAGGTCAATGATTGGTTAGACGAGCCCCTTTCTAAAATTGAAGGTTCCCTCTATTTTGATGATGCCTTTGAAGCTCGCATTCATAAGACTAGCTTTATTGAATTCATTCAAAAGGTCCAAATGGAAACCATGGGGGTCGATATTTCCGCAACCGCACTATTTAATAATGAGGCCCATGGTTTTGAAAATCCAATTACGATGCGTAATATCATGACTAATTACGTCTATCCTAATAAATTAGCAGTCCTAGAAATCAGTGGCGCAGACCTAAAAGCTGCCATGGAAATTAGTGCGAAATACTTTGCAATTAAGGACCATCACATCGTTGTTAACGAGGCGTTCGTTTACCCGAAAGCAAGGCATTATAACTACGACATGTACGAGGGCGTCGACTACACCATTAAGGTTAGCAACCCCGTGGGTCAACGCATTATTAATTTAACCTACCATGGCCAACCGGTTCGTCCTGATCAGAAGTTAAAGATTGTTTTGAACCAGTACCGCGCATCGGGGGGCGGCCACTTCCCAATGTACAGTAACGATAAGGTAATTGCGAAGGATTCAGTAATGATGAGTCAGCTAATTGCAAATTACCTTCGTAGACACCCATTCATCAAAGCAACCAATAATCACAATTTTAAAGTAATTGAATAAATTAAAAAGAAGGAACCATCATCAGTCGATAATGGTTCCTTCTTTTTAATTGGCCGCATTAGCGTATTTCTTCCGTTTCGGATGGTTAGGATTATAACCAACGTATTGAATCACATTTAGTTTCCGAATTGCCGTAACCTTAATTTTACCAGGATAAGTCAAATCATTTTCAATTTGATCCTTCACCTTGGTGGTCATCTGCAACATTGCATCATCACTTAGATTCTTAGGGTCAACGATAATTCTAATTTCACGCCCAGCTTGAATTGCGTAACTTTCCTTAACCCCTGGTTGGGTATCCGCAATTTTTTCAAGGTTCTTAAGCCGGGTTACATATTCTTCAACTGATTCGCTCCGGGCCCCTGGCCGGGCACCCGAAATGGCATCAGAAGTAGAAATGATCGTTGCAATCAAACTAATTGGTTCAACGTCCCCGTGGTGAGCTGCAATTGCATTTATGACTATTGGATCCTCATGGTATGTCTCAGCAATCTTGACCCCTAATTCAACGTGGGTACCCTCTACTTCGTGGTCAATTGCCTTCCCAATATCATGAAGCATTCCCGCACGGCGCGCTAGCTTAGGGTTTAACCCTAGTTCACTAGCAATTACGCCTGCAATCTGGGCCACTTCAATCGAATGGTAAAGCACGTTCTGACCATAACTAGTCCGAAACTTCAACCGACCAATAATCTTCATTAAATCGGGATGCATTGTCCCTAATTTTAACGAAAGAACAACATCTTCACCAGTTTCACGCAGTTCGTCATTAACGTTGTGACGAGCAGTATTAACCTGGGTTTCAATGTTAGCATTGTTAATTTGCCGTGAAACAATCAAGGCATTGAGCGCCCGTCGAACCACTTCCCGTCTGATTGGGTCATGGGTAACAATGTGGAGGGTCAAGTAATCATCCGGGTCAAAAATTAAGCTCGTTCCGGTTAAAGCTTCGATTAGACGAAGGTGCTGCTCATCATGACTTAGTAGCCGGTTCCTAATTTCTGCTGATGGCACGTTAACATTTCGTTCGATGTGGCTTCTTGGAACATCTTCTGGGCCCCGTTGAATTGCTTCAATAATAACATTATCAGCAATTCGGTTAGCGTAAGTTTCAGTCGACTCACGAAGGTACTTCACCTCGATGTCGCGTTCACGCTTTAATTCGTTAGCCGTATTATCTAAAACCATTCGCTTAACGGTGTCATCATCCAAATGACTATTTTCATTTAACACCTGGTGGCGTTTAGTAACTAGCTGATCAGCATCAATCAATGTTTGTTTTACCCCCGCCTTATTTTGGGCATTAATGGCCTTAAGCTCATTATAGCGAAGCTCATCATCATTAATTCGGGCACTTAACTGTTTTAAATATTCATCGTGTTGACGAATCCGAACTGCCTTGGTCTGATTATCAGCTCGTTGGGTATCCAAATCTTCCAAAATCGTTTCCTGGTAATCAGTTGTCTGCTCCCGATTTTTCTGAATAATCCGCCGTTTTTTATTTTGAATGTGGGTTAGCTTAGCCTTTAGGTAATCATCGGCTTTTTGCTTGGCAGCGGCTAACTTCTGATCTGTTTGCCGGTTGCTAGCAATAATTCCACCGATTGCACCTAAAATAACCATCACTGATCCGACTAATAAATACAAAAATACTCCCCCCTTTCGACTTTAAATTCCTATATAACATGATAACATAATTACTTTGTGATTGAGTCCAAGAGTTGGTAAAGAACCATTTTGTTTTGTCCATCAATTGATACAGAACTAATTTGGGACGGTGTTTGTTGCACTTGGTTGGGTGCATCTGTAGCGGAGATGAAATCATGGTCAAAATCAATTAAGGCATCCATATTTTCGGCTTTCATTTCAAAGTGAAATTGCAGTCCAATAATGTTATCACCTAGCATAAAACCTTGGTTATGGTCGATATCATTTGCAAAGAGCCGCTTAGCATCTGGTGGCAGGGTGAATTGTTGACCGTGCCAATGGAGCACCGTTAGTTCTTCTGGAACTTCAACTGGGCTTTGCTTAGAAGCATGGACGGGAAACCAGCCAATTTCCGGAACGATTACGTTACTAATCATTCCCCCAAAGGCTAGCGCAATTTGTTGTGCTCCTAAACACACCCCAAAAATAGGTTTGTGAGCGGCATGAGCCCGGTGAATTAAATCTCGTTCATCAGCAAGCCAGGAATCACTATCTTCAGCACTGTTGCCCCCACCCATGATAACTAATAGATCAAATTGATCGGAACGAATGCTGTCAATCCGAGCACCCATATCAGGACGAACCGTGAAAACATCGTAGTCGTTTTCTTCGGCCCAATCTTGAATTAAGGCCGGCCCTTCTACTTCATTATGTTGTAAAACTAACATTTTCATTTTAATAACCCTCTTTAATTTAAGTTCGTACCCTTTAATTATAACTAAAATTAACTATCAGGTCGATTACTTGGCTCCTTCTAGTATTCAGAAAGCCATTTTGGCTGTATAATGAGATGAAGGAGTGATTTTATGTTATCTATTTTTGGTCAAAGACTACGGGCCCTACGACGGGGACATAACTTGACGCAAAGTCAATTAGCAGCAGCATTAAACAAACAATTTAATGCTAAACCACATCCAAATACAGAGGCCCAGTTAGGGAAATGGGAGCTTGGCCTTCGTTCACCTTCCATTCCAGAACTAATCAAACTGGCCACCTTTTTCGACGTCAGCATTGACTTTTTAGTTGGACGAAATGACGATAACGTTAAGGATCTTGCACAGTCATTAATCAGTGCTAACGACCTTCAATTCGATGAAAAAATGCTTACCAGAAACGACAAGCGTGAAATTTTTGAATTAATTCACGCTTACATGTTAGGCAAGGAAGGTCGCAGTAATAAGCGCCAATCAAACAACCAACAAGAAGAATTAAACCTTGACTTCGGTCCAGAAGAAATGGAATAAGGAGCGTTCATTATTAATCGCAAAAAATTAATTAAAAAGCTAAAAAAGAACCATCAAGTTGTCCATCAACCCGGCTATATTGAGCAACTCACTCGGTACGCCGATTTATTTAGCGCCTTTGGTGAAATTAAGTTCTTGATTAACAACATCCTGATCAGTGATCGACTACTAAACGCCGGAAATTTACCTCAAGACATGCCATACTTACTCCTTCCGGATAATATCCAAGACACCATTTTTGCGGCTGTTAATAGTCAATTCCCAGCCGATAGTAAGGATGGCGATCGACTCTGGAATCAATACTCAGAAGCATTACCTAAATTAGATAAACTGCTTCGTTCATACAGAGACTACTTAGAAAATGAATACGGCATGTGGGCATATATTTCCGCTCCGTTTACTAAGGCCATTGCGGACTTCGTTGGCAACGACATGGTTTTAGAAGTAATGGCTGGCAATGGCTATATTTCAAAGGGTTTGCGTAATAACAACGTTAACGTTAACGTTACCGATAGCCTGGCATGGGTCAATGAAAACGAAACCGGTAAACACCTAGTGACTGAGGTTGAAAAATTGGATGCGTTAGCGGCCTTTCATAAATATGAAGACACGGTTGACACGATTATCATGTGTTGGTCACCAGACGGGGTTCCAGTTGATTGGGAATTATTACAAGCAATTCGGCAATCACCACGGAAAATCCGCTTAATTGTAATTGGTGAAAAGGACGGCGCTACTAATTCTAAGGAATTCTGGCAAAATGCTAAATTTGTTGATTTAGAAGCCGCTAAGCAGCTTAATTTGCACCATCAGCCATTTGATCTAATTAAGGATCAACTGTACATTGTAGAGTAAAAAAACCTTGTCTAAGACAAGGTTTTTTTGAACTATTTAGTTTCGTCAGCCTCTTCTTCACTGGCTTCGTCTTCAGAATCAATTTTATGCAACTGCGTTTGCGCCCAGTCAACCACCTTGGTTACCATTTGTGCCTGACTAGCTACAAAATCATCAGCAGTTGCGGTTTCATCAATTCTTAACTTTGAGCGATTTACCTCGGGTGATTCAACGATCATGTAGACGTTCACCGGTTGAACCCCTTCTCCCGACATAATTTTACTAATCGCCTTCACGTAATCAAATGGTAAGTTAATTACGTTAGTTTCCAATTTAAAAACCGTATCCGCATCCTCCACGATTAACCGTGCTTGCGCAATCTGATCCGATTGAATCTGTTCGGCAATGAAGCTAACCATGGGAGCGAATGCCTTTGATAGGTCCGCTTCTAAGGCCGCTTTTTTAATGGTAAAATTAGTGGCCTTAAATTGTTCATCAGTAACTTGATCAATAAATTTTTCAACATCAATTTCCATTTTTTTCACCAATTTCTATTTCTTGTTTTGTTGTTCTCGTAAACGTTTAGCAACTCGTTTTTGAGAATTCTTAAAGACCATCCGGAACCAGACGATACTAACAAAAACCCCAACTACACCCAACAATAAATTAATGATTCGCACCCAGATGCTTAATGCAGAATCAGTAATTAAAATGGCCGAAGTCACAAACGTTAACGTGTAAAAAACCATAATTAATCCCAATATATGATATGCAAATTGAGCTCTAAAGTAAGCTAGTCCAATCGGCACTAAGTATAACACAGCTGAAATTAAGACGGTGCGAATTAAGGCTTCTCCCGTGATTAAAGAGGAACCTAGCCACATAGTAACATTAATCAAAACGTATATAAACAACGAGCAAAGCGCTCCGATATTCAATTCTCGATTATTCATTTGTCCCATCCATTCTGCAATTTATCTATTCTAACAATGCCACAATCAATCCAGCTACACAACCATTAATTTTTATTTTTATATAGGAGGGATTCAATTGAGTTGGCAATACCATCTAATTGCTCTGACTAATAGTACGGTCCGCGAGCTACTCAGCCAGTCACTTTTAATTCCAAAACACCTTATTTATAAACTCCGGAAGGAACAACGGGTCCAGATTAACCATCGCTACTTACCCATGAACTTTCAGGTCAATCCGGGAGATTCGGTAGATTTAACCTTTAACCAGTCTGATTTTCAAGCCGTTCAAACTCCCATTATTGCTGCTCCAGATTACGTTACCCCAATTTATGAAACTGATGATTTGATTGTGGTAAATAAGCGACGGGGCGATAAAACCCATCCCAATCAACCGGGAGAATCCGGAGCAACCATTAACCAAGTCGCTGGTTACCTCGCGCCAAAGAATCAACAACCCTACATTATCCATCGGCTGGATCAACAAACCTCCGGTGCCATCATCTTTGGTAAGAATCCCGTAGTGGTTCCAATTCTAACCCGCTTAATCAGTGAAAAACAAATCCAGCGGAATTACCTGGCGTGGGTTGATGGAATCGTCAAACCGGCCAACGGAACCATTGACCTGCCAATTGGGCTGGACCCTAACGACCAACGGAAACGATTGGTCAACGGCATTAACGCCGTCCCAGCGGTTACCCACTACCAGGTAATCCGGACGATCAATCATCGAACGCTAGTTCAAATTACGTTAGCAACCGGCAGAACCCATCAAATTCGGGTTCATTTTGCAGCCATTCACCATCCACTAGTGGGTGATCCGCTCTATAATCAGGACAGCGAATTCCCCCTCCAACTCCACTCGTTTCAATTAGACCTCATTCAACCATTTGAAATGAACCACCACTTAATTAAAGCCCCACTTCCAGATGATTTCATTATGTAAAAAAAATGCCGAACCAATTAAGGTTCAGCATTTTTTGCTTATTAGCAATTAATAGTTAGGATTAATTACTTTAAAGGCTTCCATTTCCATTCGTTAACTTCTGGTAAGTCGGTACCTTCGTCACGGATGTAAGCATTGTGCTTAGCAACCATGTCTTCCATCCGACGTACGAATGATTGACCCTTAACAGCATATTCTGGAACGTCGTTAACAACTTCGATTGCAAGATCGAAACGGTCAAGTTGGTTAAGAACACGCATGTCAAATGGAGTAGTAATATCACCATTTTCACGGTAACCATGAACGTGAACGTTGTGGTTATGACGGTCAAAGAAGAATCCTTTAATCATGTCTTCGAAGCCGTGGAATGCGAATACAACTGGCTTGTCAGTAGTGAATAATTGATCGAACTTAGCATCACTTAAACCACGAGGATCGTTTTCTGGAGTACGAAGTCTCAAGATATCAACAACGTTGATAAAACGAATCTTCATTTCTGGGAATTCATCGTGTAGTAATGAAACTGCAGCTAAAGCTTCCCAAGTAGGTTCAGTACCAGCAGCAGCAATAACTACGTCAGGTTCTTCACCTTGGTCAGTAGATGCCCAGTCGATGTAACCTAAACCATC
Source organism: Lactobacillus sp. Sy-1 (assembly GCF_019303535.1). Lineage (GTDB taxonomy): Bacteria > Bacillota > Bacilli > Lactobacillales > Lactobacillaceae > Nicoliella. The sequence continues at coordinate 160,564 of NZ_JACCIU010000001.1, forward strand.
CTTAACAAGGTTGGTAGCTTCTTCGATTGAGAACCATTGTGGACGTGGGTGCTTTGAAGTAACGATTAAGTTAATCTTTTCGTAACTTCTGAATGCAACGTCACCAACAGCTAATAAAGTATTAGCATCGGCTGGCAAGTATTCACGAATGAATTCAGGCTTCTTTTCAGCCAAGTGAGTAAGCATACCTGGATCTTGGTGAGTGTAACCATTGTGATCTTGTTGGAAAACAGTGGAAGTATCAACAAAGTTCAATGATGGGTATTGCTTACGCCATGGTTGTTCAGCAGCCTTACGTAACCACTTGAAGTGTTGAGTTAACATTGAGTCAACAACACGACCGAATGATTCGTAAGTAGCAAAGAATCCATGACGACCAGTTAGAACGTAACCTTCTAACCAACCTTCAGCTTGATGTTCTGACAATTGTGAGTCAATTAATTGACCATGGTTAGCCATGTAAGCATCGTTTGGTTCTTCAATTTCTTCCATCCATTGACGGTTAGTGTTTTCGAACACACCGTAAAGACGGTTTGACATTGATTCATCAGGACCAAATGCACGGAAGTTAGTTGGGTTCAACTTAACAACTTCACCTAACCAGTTTGACCATACAACCATGTCTTGAGCAACTGGTTGACCATGACCTTCAGCTGCAATATCAACAGCGAAGTCGCGGTAATCAGGTAACTTCAATGGTTCTGGCTTGATTCCACCATTAGTGATAGGGTTCATAGCCATTCTTTGGTCACCCTTAGGTGCCATGTCGATAACTTCTTGCTTGATAGTACCATCATCGTTTAAGAAGTCTTCTGGCTTGTATGACTTCAACCAGTCAACAAGCATGTCAGCATGTTCCATCTTGTCAGCAGAGATGTCAAGTGGAACTTGGTGAGCACGGAATGAGTTTTCGATTGGTTCGCCTTCAAGGTTCTTCTTAGGACCAGTCCAACCCTTAGGAGTACGAACAACGATAACAGGCCATACTGGTTCCTTAACGTTATCTGGAGTTTCGTTTTCACGAGCATGCTTTTGGATAGCTTGGATGTCTTCGATAGCAGCATCCAATACCTTAGCCATTTGTTCGTGGTAAGCCATATGATCGTCGAAGTCAGTCCCGTTTTCAACAAAGGTAGCCTTCCAGCCAAGACCCTTGAAGTAATCGGAAATTTCTTCGTCAGTCATCCGGTTTAATAAAGTAGGGTTAGAAATCTTGAACCCATTTAAGTTAATGATTGGTAAAACAGCACCATCAGTGATTGGGTTGATAAACTTGCTTGAGAACCAACCAGCAGCTAATGGACCAGTTTCGAATTCACCATCACCGATTTCAGTAGCAGCGATAACGTCTGGGTTATCAAGGATTGCACCAACACCGTGTGAAAGTGAGTAACCAAGTTCCCCACCTTCGTGGATTGAACCTGGAGTTTCAGGAGCAGCATGTGAAGCAACCCCACCTGGGAATGAGAATTGCTTGAACAATTTAGCCATACCCTTTTCATCTTGTGAGATGTTAGGGTAGATTTCTGAGTAACTACCATCAAGGTATGAGTTGGAAACCATAACTTGGCCACCATGACCGGAACCTTCGATGTAGAACATGTTAAGGTTGTACTTCTTAATTGCACGGTTTAAATGTGCGTAAATGAAAGTTTGGGAAGTAATAGTACCCCAATGTCCGATTGGCTTAACTTTAACATCATCAGAAGTCAAAGGCTTCTTTAATAATGGATTGGCACGCAAGTAAAGTTGACCTACTGATAAGTAGTTAGCAGCACGCCAGTACTTGTCAACTTCTTCCAAATATTCTTTGGAATCGAAATTTTCTGCCATTTAATAACACTCCTTTAGTAAATTAGATACATAGATTAACGTCAACATAAAATTAACCAAAACAGCTAATTTTATTTACAATCACTATGATAATAGATTTAAATCAAAAGTCAACCTTTTTGCAAATTGATACGCACCAATTTAAAAGTAGACTTTTAATTGTTACGTATATTATGAATGAAAACGGTTAAATAGTCCAATCTTTTATTTAAATTATTAACTTTTCTTAAGTGATTTGAACAAAAGTATTGTACTTCAAATATTTATAATGAAGGCGCATATTTGAGAACTCAAATGGCGTCCCATCATCGAGGAAGAAAATTCCCTCCATGATTCCCACTGGTTCATTTGGTTTCAGGCCTAATAGTCTTTGGTCTTCTTTTGTCGATGGCGCTGCCATGATTGACATAAATGACCGAGTGACCGTTTTGCCAATTTCTGTTTCTAAATAATTAAAGATTGAACCAGATACAATTTGCTTAGTCAACTTCGGGGTAATTCTAATTGGAATGTATCCCGTCTCAATCATAAACGGCTGATCACCAAATGATCGTAGCCGCTTAATTTCGTAAACAAAGTCATCATCTTCCAAAAAGAGGTCCTGTTCAAGTTCCTTACTAGCTGGAACCACTTTGAAATCGAGCAAATCAATTTGAGGGGTTTCCCCCATGCTTTCCATGCTATCGGTAATTCCAATGTTAGAACCATCATAGTGAAAAATGGTTTTAGACTTCATATATAGCGGGTTAACAAACGTTCCAGAGCCCCGCTTCTTAAAAATAATTCCCTGATCTGCGAGAAAAGCTAGTGCTCGTTTAATTGAGCTTCTACTAACCCCGTAGGATTCGCTCAAAGAACGTTCATCTGGCAATCGGTTATTAGGAAATTCATTTCGACTAATTCGTGCTTTTAAATCCTGCATCACTTTATGATAAACTAAATCTGCCATTTCACTACTCCTCGAAAACGTCCGTTTAATCATGTCATTTCTAGTATAACAGAATCTCAACTACTTTTTAAAAAATGAAAAGCGGTTATGCTAAAATATAGTTAAAGGTGGTCTTACTATGTCTAAAAAATCAAAGTTAAAAAAGACCCTCGTCGAAAAAATATTAGATAAGGCGAAGGTTGATTATAAACAATTCGCATTTGAAACGCACATGCAAGGTGACGTCGCTCAATTAGATGTTAACCACGGTGAAGTGGATGAGCATCGGGTCTACAAAACGCTAGTCCTTAGTGGTAAAACCACTGGTCCTGTCGTGGGGGTGGTGCCACTCGATAAGCACCTCAACGAAAAGGAATTAGCCCGGGTTTCTGGAAATAAAAAGGTGAATATGGTTCCATTAAGGGACCTTGAAAAAACCACTGGCTATGAACACGGCGCTAACACCCCAATTGGAATTTGGGAAAAATTCGAATACCCAATCTACATTGATGCGTCAGCAGAACAGCAAGGTTCAATTCTAGTATCATCCGGAAAAATTGGTCGGTCAGTTGAAATTAACGCAACCGACCTAAAGAACCTAGTGCATGCTGAATTTGCGGACATTGCAACGGATGACTAGCGATGAATAATTTAGGTCAAACGCTACTTCATACTAACTTAACGGCACTAATTGATTTGATTTTATTCCCATTCCTGTTAATTTTTACCCTCCGGCGAATTAGCCATAGCTGTAAACAATTGATTGCGGACCGTTATGGCATTCATGGGCAAATCATCTTTGGTGGAATTGGGATTATCATTCATGAATTTAGCCACCTAATAATTGCAATTATCTTCGGGCATAAAATCACTAGCTTTAGACTGCTACACGTTCCCAGGGGTAATGATGATAATTCATTGGGGTACGTTAACCATACTTTCAACCCCCAAAGTAGTTATCAAAGAATGGGCAATCTATTCATTGGGATTGCTCCCATTTTTGGGTGTGCAGCAGCATTAATGTTCACCACCTGGCTTTTAGAACCTCAAATCATTACCAGCTTTAACACCCTGCCTAACCTAAGGTTCCCGGTCGGCATTTTCACACTCGAATCGATTTGGAAGTTAATCGGATTAATCTTCATTGCCAGTTCAATTTCAATTGGTGGATTCGACCTTAGCAGTGCCGACCTTAGCAACATTAAATTTGGGCTAATCGTAATTGTTGGAATTACCATCTTTACATCGAGCTTTGCGACTGTCTTAGGGGTCGCTCCAGCATATTTAGCCTGGCTGCATAATGTAAGCACCACGTTTAATGGAATCATGTTCTTTTCATTAGTGGTGACCCTATTGAGTAACGGTTTAATCAGGATCATTACCAATCGTTAATTGCCCCACTCAACCTTAAATTCAGTTAAAAATTCTTGCATTACCTTTTGGCGAACCCGAGCCATTTCACGAGCTGTATCGGTGTTTAAACTATTTTTTATATTCAGCAATTTTTCGTAAAAATGATTAACAATGGTGGTAGGATTTCGATATTCATCCTGGGTTAACTCGGTTCGTGGCTTTAATCCAGGGTCATACATTTTTTCACCAACGTGGCCACCATAATAAAAAGCCCGGGCAATCCCAACTGCTCCAATGGCGTCTAATCGATCAGCATCTTGTACGATTTGCCCTTCAACTGATAATTCGTAATGGTAATCAAGGTTTTTACTAAATGACATATGTTCAATTATATCCATGATTGCATCAATTTTATCGCCAGAGTAATGCCATTCTTGCAGCTTTGATTTAACGATTGCAATCTGCTTGCCGGGGTTTTCAAAAAGTTTATCGTCAATTAAGTCATGCATATAAGCAGCTGTGAGCGCAACTAACGCATTAGCACGAGATTCATTAACTAAAATTGATTGGACGTTATTAACGACCCTTTCAATATGGTCATAGTTGTGCCCGGTGTGGTCGTTTTGCATCTGACTTTTTACGTATGGTGCAACTTGATCAAAAGCAATTTCCATTTTTTGCTCATTCCTTCTCAATAATAAATATTCCTAATTTTAACATACTAGAATTATTATTTTATAAGTTATACCCATTCAAAATGAAAAGCAATCGACTCGGCAATTAGCCGAATCGATTGCTTTTTTTATTCATTCAGTTTGAAATCGTCAGCGTTAACTAACTTTGCGTTTAGGAACCAGCAATGCCAATCTAGCCCGGAGCCACTGCATCGCTAAAATTAACGGATAGGCAGTTAGGACAATCAATAGTGCCACTACCCAAAGTGGGCTAACAAAAATTGAAACCAACGAGAAGAACTTCCCAACCATGATAAACGTAAATAGGAAAATCAACCCGGTTCCTGCCACTACCAATGACTTAAATAAATTTAATGGATGTGAAACCATAATCAATGCAATCCAACAACAAACCCCAGTTGCTAGAACACTTAGGGTAGAAGTTTGTGCATAGCTCATTGGCCATTCCCGAGCGGCAAAGAGAATCGCTAAAATGTAAATCACGATACTAATTGCAGTCGGTCCAGCAACATCAATAATTTTAGCGGTAAACTGGTTCGTTACCCGTTGGTAGTTAGGTTCGAACGCCAAAATAAACGATGGAATCCCAATCATGAACGTAGAAATCGGGGTTAACTGGATTGGAAGAAATGGATAATCATGGGTCGCAAAGATAAATAGCAACGTTAAAATCGTGGAATAGATTGTCTTAATTAAGTATAGCGAAGCCACACTCCCGATGTTATTAATTACCCGTCGACCCTCTTTTAAAACATCAATCATTGAATCGAAGTTTGAATCAATCAGAACGAAGTTAGCAATACTCTTTGCACTTTCGCTTCCGGAAGCCATTACAATTCCACAGTCAGATTGCTTCAATGCTGGCATATCATTAACTCCATCCCCAGTCATCGCAACCGTATGTCCATCCTCTTGGTAACCCTTGATTAAACTCTGCTTTTGGTTTGGTGTCACCCGGCCAAAAACAGTGTATTGCTTTGTTAACTGATTGTAATCAGGATTTTCACCCACGGTCGACATATCAATGTACTTATCGGCATCCTTAATCTGAACCCGCCGGGCAATGCTTGAAACGGTAACCGGATCATCACCAGAAATCACGTTAATATCAACGTCTTGTGAAGCAAAAAATTTCAATGTTTGTTCAGCATTAGGTCTGATCACGTCTGAGATTAAAATCAACCCGATAATCTGTGGATTAACCGGATGTTCGCCATCAAACCGGTCAGCTTTAGCAATCGCAAGCACCCGATTTCCTTGTGAGGCGTACTTCTTAACCTGAGCTGCTTGATCACTGGTTAATTGATCAACCACGAATTGGGGGGCTCCAACCATGTAACTTCCATTATCAAATGAAGCCCCACTCCACTTCCGCGCGGATGAGAATGGGTGCACTTCAGTTGCCTGCCACCCTGGGTTAGGCATTGCGGCCTTTAACGCCGTTGCAGTTTCATTATCATCACCAATGCTGTGAACGGCTGCCCCCACCATGGTCTTTAAATCATCAGTTGAATGCCCTGCAAACGGAATTAACTTTTCAAATGCTAGTTGCCCACTGGTAATCGTCCCGGTCTTATCCAAACAAATCGTATCGACCCGAGCCAGCGTTTCAATTACCGGAAGGTTCCGGACTAACACTCGCTTTCGAGCTAGCTTCATTGCTGAAACCGCCAGGGTCATGGAGGATAGTAGCACCAGCCCTTCTGGAATCATTCCAGTAGCGGAAGCAACAGTTCCTAAAATTGCGTTATTAATATCACTTCCCCGTAAAATCTTGGAAGTGAATAGAATGATTCCCAGTGGAATAATAATAAAAGTTAGAATTTGAATAATTTTATTAATGGTCTTAAGCATCTTACCATTGGAATCGCCATCATCCTTCGCCACTGCAGAAATCTGGTTCACAAACGACTTCCGACCAACCTTAACGGCAACCATCTTGGCACTTCCACTTACGACTGAACTAGCGGAGGTAATTTCATCGCCCGCTTGTTTTGAAATGGAGTCGGATTCACCAGTAATTTGGGATTCATCCACTTCTAAGGCGCTGGTAGTCAACACAATTCCATCAACGGGCACTTGACTCCCCCGTGACAGCTCAATTACATCCCCAACCACGATTTGGTCGGGATCAATTGTAACTAACTGGCCATCCCGAACAACAGATGTCTTATCTCTTGACAATAGGGTCATTTTATCGATTTGACGTTTTGACCGAATTTCTTGAAACGATCCAATTACAGTATTAATTACTGCAACCACCAAAAATAATAAGTTCTTATAACTTCCGGTGTAAATAACAAACGCTGCTAAAACCACGTTAATTAAATTAAATAACGTAAACGTATTAATTTTAATTATTGCCCAGACACTCTTCGTAAGGGTCTTGGGCGAATGATTGATTTCATCAGCTTCAATTCTTGATTTAACTTGATCTGCGGTTAATCCGCGATCAGCATCAACCTGACGCCAATCGATAGCCATAGATGACCACCCTTCCTAATAGTATTTACTAATACCTATTGTATAATATATTAACACTTAGGTGAAAATGTTTGCGATTATAAAAGCATTGGTCTTATTATATTCTTATGAAATCAAAGGAGGTTGCTTGATGGTAAATTCAATTAGAGATACTTTTAAGCTTAGTGATGGGAACGAAATTCCAATGGAGGGATTTGGAACCTATAAAATTAATGAACAAGATGATATGGATGCTGCAATCAAAATGGCTTATGAGGTGGGCTACCGCTTGTTTGATACTGCCCAATTTTATGGGAATGAAGCGGTTTTAGGCCAAGCCATCAAAAACGTTGGTTTAAACCGGAGTGACGTCTTCATCACTACTAAAATTCCGGAACCAAAACAGGGTTATGATTCCACCCTTAAAGCCGTGGATGAATCCCTTAGCCGACTTCAAACTGATTATCTTGACCTCGTATTAATTCACTGGCCAATTCATTCTGAATTTTTCAATACCTGGCGCGCATTAGAAGATGCTAAGGCTGCTGGCAAGATCAGATCCATTGGGGTCAGCAATTACCACCGGACCCACTTGGAATTCCTTAAAACCCAAGCTCGAGAGATGCCAGTTGTAAATCAAATTGAAGACCATCCCTACCTAAGTCAACCAACAATGGTTGATTTCAATAAGCAATCCGGCATTTTAACCCAAGCCTGGAGTCCCCTCGGGCGCGGAGCAGTCCTAAATGATCCAGTCATTGCAAAGATTGGGGCTGCTCATGATAAGTCAACCGCTCAGGTAATTTTAAGATGGCACTTACAACGTGGTGTCGCAATCATTCCTAAGTCCAACAAACCAGAACGGGTAAAACAAAATGCTGACATTTACGACTTTACCCTCTCAGATGAAGAAATGAAATTAATTAACGAACTAAATAAGAACCAAAGAACTGGTGATGATCCAGAATTAGTGTACGAATTGGAACACCAGTACCATTAAAAAGATGTCTTTTTAGACCGCTTAAACTAAAAAACGATTCGGCAACCATTGAAGGTGCTGAATCGTTTTTTTAATTAGTGAATATAAATTGTAATGAAAGTTATTAATCCAAAAATAACTCCCGGAATATTCGAAATAATTAGTGGCCAATCACGGTATGTCTTAGCCCATCCATAGTAAACCCAAAGGGATGCATTAATTGTCGCAATCGCATATTGAATTGGTGAACCAGGCTGCCCATTTAGATTAGAGATAATCTGGGGGAAATAAAAAATATACATTAGTGAACAGGTAACGATTGCTACCTTACTCAACATTTTTAGCCGCTTAACCTTTTTTTCAGAGACCTGCTTGCGCTTGTCTTTTGGGACATAGTTGTCTACTTTCAAGTAATAATCCTCCCCTCTGGGAAACAAGTTTAAATCATATATAGTTTAATTATAACATAATTTCCCATTGGGCTGAAATAGCTATTGTTTGATGTGCACTGAATCGTCAACAACTTCACCGTGGTCAGTAAGATCCATTCCTTGTTCTTCTTCTTCTGCGGTCGCTCTCATTGGTGTAATTAATCCTACTAACTTAGCAATAACAAACGCTGCAATTGCAACGAATACAATTGTAAATAGGGTTGCGCCAATTTGAACTAGCACTTGGTGAGCACCGCCACCGTAGAATAAACCGTTATCAGCAATTGATGGGTTCGCAAGCTTAGTTGCAAATAGTCCAGTAGCAATACTGCCAACCATCCCGCTAATTCCATGACAACCGAATGCATCTAAAGTATCATCCAGTTGAATCCGTGGTTTAACGTAATTAATGAATGCAAAACTAGCAATCGTAGCAATAATTCCAATCCAGAATGCTCCAGCAACGGTTACAAATCCAGTTGCGGGGGTAATTCCAACTAGCCCACAAAGGGTTCCTGTACAAACCCCCATCAAACTAGCCTGCTTGTTGAAAATCACATCCATGAAGAACCAGGTCATCATGGAAGCCCCAGTTGCTACCGTAGTGGTAACTGCTGCTTGCATTGCAACGTCGTTCATTGCTAATGCTGATCCAGCATTAAATCCGTACCACCCAATCCAAAGGAGCGTAGTCCCAATCAAAACTAACGGAACACTGTAAGCTTGAATCTTCTTGCCATAATTGAGTCGCTTCCCAATCAACTTAGCTAACACGAACGCAGTAACCCCTGCGTTAATGTGAATAACAGTTCCCCCTGCAAAATCAAGGGTACCCATCTTAGCTAAGAATCCGGTTGGACTCCAAACCATATGTACCATTGGGTAGTAAACAACAATTGACCAAACAAAGATAAATAGTAAAATAAACTTCATTTTAGTTCTTCCAACAATTGCCCCAATAAATAATCCTGGGGTAATTACCGCAAACATCATCTGGAATAACATGTAAACCCCAGTTGGAATTTTCGTTGGCTGAAGGGAGTTCAAATCAAGCCCACTTAAGAAGAAGTGCTTGAAGTCTCCAATAAATGCTCCGTTTCCAACAAATGAAAATCCATAACCAAAGATCACCCACATTAAGGCAACCATTCCAGTCATGATGAAAACTAAGAACATAGTATTAACAACATTCTTCTTGGAAACTAAACCACCATAGAAAAATGCTAACCCGGGGGTCATTAATAACACTAGTATTGCAGAAATCAATACAAAGACCGTACTTCCTAAACTCATCACAATCCACATCCTTTTTCTTTATGTTAGATATTATAACACCATTTTTTTGATTTAGCACCACTAATCTAATAAAAAATTTAAGGAATTCAATGGTAATGTTACAAGAAGTAACATAAAAGCGGATTACTAACCATTAATTGGCTAACAACCCGCTTAATTTAACTGAATTTAATTATTGAATTTCGATATGCGTATTCTTTTTATCGTTAACGCGCTTTGGTAAGGTAATCTTCAAGATTCCACCATCGTAGCTGGCAGAAATCTTAGAGTCATCAATACCAGGAATGTAGAACGAACGCGCAACATTACTTGAAGAACGTTCACGGCGCAAGACGTTACCTTGCTTGTCACTATCTTCCTTGGTTAAATCATGAACAGCGTGAACGCTAAGTGTGTCATCATTATAATCTAGCTTAATGTCATTTTTCTTAAAACCTGGTAATTCTGAATCAACTTCATAGTTATCATTATTTTCAACAACATCAGTCTTCATTTGATTACCTGACACAGAAGATAAGAAGCTCTTACCGAAGTTCCCAAAGAACGCATCCATTGGATCCAAAGCAGCATCAACATTTCTTAAATCGTTTGTCATAATCATAAGACTCCTTTTGTCATTAAATTGTTTATTTGTAATTGATTATCTCGTAACCTTAATTACATTATCTATGATAGTATGTTTATTTCAGAATTCAAACATTTAGCACTCTAATATTAACAGTGCTAAAATTAACCGATTTTTTGACCAGTGGCTTCAGCTAACTTTTTCAATGCTGCATCACGATTAGGAACCTTATCCATATCAAAAATAATGCTATCGATGTTTCCACCGACAAAGTCAAATTTTTCAACGTAAAGGTATGGATCATCGCTATCTTCATCCCGGAACTTAACGTCAAGGTTCTTTTCGAATGCAACCGCCCAAACGTCATCCTTCATCTTAGGAAAGTCCTTCTTAGTAATGTAGCCTTGGCTTTCAATTAGATCGATTCCCTTTTGAATGTCGCTATCTTCAAACCTCATTTCAGCTTCTCGTTTTTCATCTTCTGTTAGGTTGTCATTTTTTTGATCTGCCATAACAATTCCCCCTAATCGTTAAATTATTTATACGTCTCTAATGTAGCACTATTGTAGTAATTAGTTAAGAAAAGCGGTTCGTAATATCATATTTAATTTAAATCTTCATATTTTAGCTGTATAATAGAAACAATTATATAAATATATACTTAGATTCAGAAATGAGGGAACCTTATTGTCTAGTGGGATACAATTAATAATTATTCTGTTTACATTTTTCTTTGCCGCATTTTCCGTTGGAAGTGAATTTGCGTTGGTTCAGACCCGCCTTAGCTCCTTGGAAGACGACAAATCTAATGGAAAGGGTAATCCTAAGAAGTTAGACCGTCAAATTTACATGGTTACGCACCTTAATGATTATTTATCCACCACCCAAGTGGGTGTTTCACTTGCCGGAATTATCTTGGGGTGGATTGGTGAACCTTTCATCGATCACCTCTTATCAGATGTTTTGAATCTCGTTCATATCAATGAATCATCCGCACGGGGAATTAGTGTTATTATCGGGGTTGGATTACTAACTTACTTAGAAGTGGTCTTTACTGAAGTGGTTCCAAAGAACCTTAGTACTGATAAGCCACGACAGATGTTAGACATCGTTGCTGGTCCACTTCACTATCTGCACACGATGTTTTACCCATTCGTTTGGCTACTAAATGCTTCTGCTGGAGCAGTTGTTAAGATGATGGGAATTAAGATGGCAGATGAAAATGACGATACTTACTCACAAAACGAAATTTTAATGCTTTCTAAAAATGCCGTTCAATCCGGAGAACTGGAAAAAAATGATTATCTTTACATGCAACGGGCGTTTGATTTAAACGACAAGGTTGCTCGTGACATCATGGTTGACCGAACCCAACTAGTCGTTTTAGATATTAACTCCACTGTAAAACAGGGGTTACGCCTTTATCTTCAAATGAAATTCAGTCGGGTCCCAGTGGTTGCCAATGGCGACAAGGACCGAATTTTAGGTTACGTTTATAATTATGACTTGGTTCGTCAATCAAGAGTGGATCCTAATATTGGTATTGATAGACTTCTTCGTGATATTACCACCACGTCGGAAACGACTCCCATTACAGAAGTCCTTCAACAAATGATCAAAAATCGGGCTCCCATCGTTGTTGTTGTTGATGAATACGGGGGGACTTCCGGAATTATCACAGATAAGGATATTTACGAAGAACTATTTGGAACCGTCCGCGACGAAATTGATCCAGCGACGAATGAGTTCATCTTCAAGCAGCCTAAGGGAACCTATCAAGTTAATGGTAAGCTAACCACCTATGATTTTGAACGGTACTTTAATACCGATATCAAGGCCTTCGATAAGTCCGATATTGTTACGATTGCTGGTTTCATCATTGATAATTACGATGATTTAAAGGTTGGCAAGGTAATTAAGATTGTAAACTTCGAATTTAAGATTTTAGATTATGAAAACTCATTCATTAACTGGTTTGAAGTTACTAACTTAAACGAAGCCAAGCCTAAGATTCAAGAATCGACCCTAGATAAGGTTAAAAAAGGCGAAACAAACAAATAACAAATCTTAAAAAGCTAACTGAATTTTGAATTCGTTAGCTTTTTATTTCATTTTTAAATAAGGACCGTGATAATATTGAAAACAATTCAAGCCCGCTTCATTTCAATTAGTGGTAACACCCGTAGTTTTATGGACTCACTGGTTGACTATGCCAAGCAACAAAATGCTAATGATCCTAATTTACCACTATTTAAACCGGTTGAAATTAGTGACGTTACCGACCTAGCTGAAGAACCAGATCCATACTTCGCATTCGTCCCCACCTACTTAAATGGTGGAAATGGAATCGATAATGGCGTCAAGGAATTAATGACTAATTCGCTAGGGGAATACATCGGCTATGGTGATAATCACACCAAATGTCTTGGTATCATTGGGAGCGGCAATAAAAACTTTAATGAGCAGTACTGTCTTACCGCTAAAAGATATGCCCATGATTATGGATTCCCCTACTTGAATAACTACGAGTTACGTGGTAATTCAGCAGACGTAGAAAGAATTTATAACAGCATGGTCAATCGAATCAAGGCCGTTCAAGATGAATAAACGAAAAAAGATTTACTGACATTAAATGCCGGTAAATCTTTTATTTTTGATAGTGGGTATCCTTGATGGGAGTCCCACTAGAAATGACTGAAAGAATCTGATACTTGCCATTTTCACGTTGCATCACCGCAATCGTTTCAAACGTTTGGATATGAACTCGCTTTCCGTTGTCAAAACGGTAGGTCAAATTATACTTAACCTCGTATTGATTAGTGGAAGTGCGAGTCAAACTTTTCACCTGTGGTTCATAGTCAGAAGTGGAACCATTCTGTTGGAAGATAAGGCCAAGTTGATGAATGCTTTGATAAAAACGGTTTTCGTCACCACCAATAAAGAAACTTGCTAAGTCATTTTTAACATTCCCCCGATTAGTTAATTCACGAACCCTGGCGTACATCTCTTCGAGTGTTGACTGAGCACTAGCACTGGTAAGTAGCCGCGAGCCAATTTGGGGCTCAGTTCCAAGTAACGTAATCTGCTGCTTATTATCATTAGGGGTAATTTTAATCGGCTTAGTGGTAATCCCCTGATTCGATTCTTGATACTTTGCGTTAATGTATATTTCATCACTAGTTAAGTGATTTAGATTATAATTCCCATCAGAATCAGCATAGCTTAATACCTTCCCATTTAGCATTATTACCGCATAAGGTTTCGTTTTAATTTTAACCGCATAAGTATGTTTAGTAATTAAATCATTATTAATCACCACTTGATACTTCGGAAAAATGCCAAAATGGGTTCCAGTCTTTTGATATGTAAAGAAACCATCACTAGTATGGTTTCTAGAATTTAATTCTTTTTTTAAGTTTTCAACTAGTTTGGGGTTTGATCTAAAGTAACCATCTACTAATTTGGTAGAATCCTGATGATTATATTGAGAAACAAAATAGTGGTTCGAATTATAATTGGTAACACTTTTAACTACCCGATTTAAAGTAGCTGATCTTGAATAGTAATAATGGCCATAGCTATATCCGCCAACAATCAGGACTAATGCAACCGTTGCAAATGCCCATGCTTTTTTGTTCTTAAACGTCTTAAAGTCTAAGTCAATTTTTTTAGGATCGAGATTGGATCTACTGTATTCTTCAAGCCGTGGTTTAAAATTATTAAATTCATATAATTCAGACTTAGTAAACTCATCATCATCCTTGCCACTATTAAAGTACTGCTTTAAGTTAAATCCGCAGTAGTCGCAAAAAACGTTTTCAATGTCATTATTATGTCCGCACCGTGGGCATGCAACCCGTTGCTTAGTAACCATTGACTATCCCTCCCCCCTACTAAAAAGACTATAGATAGATTAATTATACTATAATTATTCAGATTTCTCATTCCGTTTTAAAATTTGGTTTCTAAATAAAACCAACCAAATTGCAACCACAATTAAAATAAACGAGAAGATAAATAACGAATTATAATTCAAGTATTCAACGAATGCACCCGCATAAAGAGGCCCAATTGCACGTCCCAGGGACATTGAAATGCTGAAAAAAGATTGGTAGAGTCCCTTTTGTGAATCACTAGCTAACGAATCAATCCAGGCTGGCAAGTCTGGAAACCCAATCATCTCGCCAATCGTTAAGAAGGCAATCGTTAAAATGAAACTAATGTAGCTTCGGTCAAAGACCAGGAATAAAAATGCGAGCCCAAAAATAAAAATCCCAACCGCAATTTGGCGATCAATTGCAAACTTTCGTCCAATTTTACTAACAATCGTTTGTCCAAATACAATCATAAGTCCATTAACCGTCCAAACAGAGCTGTATTCTTCAAATGACATTCCAAGCTGGGTCATATGAATTGGCATTACACTTTCCCAGATGGCATAGATTAAGTAAATACTAAAAATCAAAAAGCAGATGGCTAATAATAAGCCCATTGTTTTAGATTTGGTCTCATCAGAACTTTTGACCTGTCGATTATGATCATAGCCAGTAAAGTCAATGTTGAATAGCCGAATGGCCATCAATAATAAAATTAAGTAAAAACCAGCCGTTACAGTAAACACTGTAGTTACTCCATACTTTAGTAGGTAGCCAACCATTGCAGTTCCTAAAACCACCCCAATGTTTAAACCAACGTATAGCGTATTAAAAACGTACCGTGGGCTTTTGGATTTAATCGTTGATGCATAAGAATTGATTAAAGTTAAGCTAACCCCATCACCAAAGCCATGAACAACCAACAAAATGGCAAACGTTGGCCAACCATGAAAAAAGATTAATAATATAATTGAAACCGTGGAAATTAAAATGCTAATCAGTGCCGTCTTATATGCAGACCAGTGATCAAACAAGAAACCGCCGACGTAATTCCCTAGAATCATAAACATCGACATCAAAAAGAGAATCAACCCTGACTCAGTCAAAGAACGATGTAAATAATCATGCATGTACATTGTAGTTAACGGCCATAAACATGATGATCCTGCATTTAAAAGGGTGGTATAAACCAGAACTGATTTCATCCCCACTTCTTTTGGTTTTGCCATCTTATCACTCCATTTCTATCGTTAGGTGAAATTAATTTTAACAAAAAAACCACTCCAGTACTTACTGGAGTGGCCACAAAAGTCAAACAATCATTACTTAACCTTTGTAAATGAGTAGGTAGCAGTTGGTGCATTTCCAACCTTAACGCTAGCTAATTTATTATCACTAGTAACTAGGTAGAACTTATTCTTACTTACTAGCCGAATGTACATGGTACTAGTCTTACTAACACCCTTTCCACGATAAGTTAAAGTAATCACCTTACCGTCAACCTTCTTAATGTTGAACACGGCGTTGTTAAGTAACTTACTATCGTAAGTCTTGTTCTTGTAAAGGGTTTGATTAAATCCAGTATCGTTATCGAATTCCCAGAGCTGAGTATACTTACCGCTCGCACTGGACTTCCAACTACCCATCAAGTCACTTACCTTGGCCGTGGTTGCGCTACTGGAGCTACTGGATGAACTTGAAGAACTAGTGGCTGAACTAGCAGTTGCGGCACTACTGCTAGCGCTACTTGAACTAGTAGTTGAAGCGCTCTTAACCGTTACAATTCGATAGAAGTAGTTGTAAGAGTTATCAGCCTGTGCATAGACATATAATTTAGTATTTACAGAATACTTCTTAGGAAGCTTAATCGTGTACTTTCCCTTACTGTCAGAAGTAGTTGAAGCAACCTTCTTACTGTTATTTAGCTTAACGTAAACATTTACGTTCTTAGTAGCGGTTCCAGAAATCGTGGTGTCAGAGGTAGTAACATTTGGCACCTTAAGTGATGGTGTCTTGGTGTTGACCTTGGCAGCATTTACTCCAGCGCCCAGTGTAAACGCTGCAAGTACGAATGTACCAATTGTAAATAATAATGATTTTTTCATAGTGTTTCTCCTTTTACCATAATTATTCGATATCATTAAAAATCTAGTTACATCTATATTAATCATTTTTTCACTTAATAGCAATAAAAATAATTAAAATCGCCATTATATTATGTAAATTTAATTAATTTAAAATTGTTAAATTATAGAAAGATAGCGTTTACATATTATCAGTGTAAACCCTTTCTTTGATTTTACATGTGGTATATAATAAGCAACGTGTATTCTGTATGATAAATATTGAATTTATAATTTAAATCTAGGGAGTGTGACAGTATTGGCAACTGAACAAACTGCTTTGCTAACGCTTTTTGGTGCAACTGGTGACTTAGCTTCACGGAAGTTGTATCCTGCCCTTTTCAATTTATATAAAAAGGGAGAAATTAAGGAACATTTTGCATTAATCGGTACTGGTAGAAGAGAATGGGATGACGATAAATTTCGTTCCGTTGTTTCCGATTCAGTTAAAGGCGCTGCTGAAAATGATCAACAAGTAAGTGACTTTGCTAGTCATTTTTACTACAAGGCACACGATGTTACTAATCCTGAACACTACAAGGTATTAAAGGGATTAGCAGATCAATTAGATGCTAAGTACGGACTAAAAGGTAACCGAATTTTCTACATCTCATTAGCTCCTCGCTTCTTCAGCTTGGTTGCTAACAACTTAAAGCAACAAGATGTTTTCTCAGATAATGGCTTTAACCGTTTAATTATTGAAAAACCATTTGGTCATGACTTTAAGTCAGCTCAAGAATTAAACGATTCACTAAGTTCTGCTTTTGACGAAGATCAAGTATTTAGAATTGACCACTACTTAGGGAAGGAAATGGTTCAAAACATTGCCGCCCTTCGTTTTGGAAACCCAATGATTGAATCAGTTTGGAACAACAAGTTCATTGATAACGTTCAAGTTACCCTTGCTGAAAACATGGGGGTTGGTGAACGAGCTGGCTATTACGACACTTCCGGTGCCCTACGTGATATGGTGCAAAACCACATTATGCAAATCCTTAGCCTATTGGCAATGGATGAACCTAACAAGTACAAGGATACTGAAATCCGTGCGCAAAAGGTTAAGGCCCTTCAATCCCTTCACATTTACGACGAAGAAGAAGTGGCTAAGAACTTCGTTCGTGGTCAATACGGTGCTAAGGGGGCCCAAAAGGACTACCGTCACGAAGACAACGTCCCAGAGGATTCCAACACCGAAACATTCGTTGCTGGAAAGCTTGAATTCCAAAACAATCGTTGGGCTGGCGTACCATTCTACGTTCGGACTGGAAAGTTATTAGCTGATAAGTTCGCTCGGATTGACGTGGTATTCAAAAAACCTGCGCTTGATGACTTTGCACGTGCTAACGGGACCGATCCTCAATTAGTACCTAGTGTAATTACCATTAAGATCGAACCTGATTCTGGATTTGAAATGCAATTAAACAAAAAGCATGTCGGTCAAGGTTACACAACTGACAGTTTCAAGTTTACCCATGATCTCACTGATGCTGAAATGAAGGAAGTGCCACTTCCATACGAACGCCTAATCAACGACGCAATGAAGGGTGATCACACTAACTTTGCTAGTTGGGCTGAAGTTGGTCAAGCATGGAAGTTCGTTGATCAAATTGAAAAGCTTTGGAACAGTACTAAGGCTGATTTCCCTAACTACACTCCAGGGACAATGGGGCCTAAGGCTGCTGAAGAATTGCTCACTCGTTCCGGACGAAATTGGGCATTCAGAGCTGAAGATTAATGATTTGCATAAGTTAATTCACTTTTAACGCTCTAAATGTTAAAATAGAATTGTATTAAAATAAATAATAATATCAAAGTAAGCGTTTACGTTACTTGATGAATTCTTTTATAAAGGAAGGTTTATTTCAATGGCTGATCAAAAAGCAAATATTGGTGTTGTTGGGATGGCTGTTATGGGTAAAAACCTTGCCCTTAACATTGAAAGCCGCGGCTACACTGTAGGTATCTATAACCGTACTGGTTCAAAAACTGAAGAAGTTATGAAGGATCATAGTGACAAGAAGTTAGTTCCAAGTTACTCTGTGGAAGATTTCGTTAAATCACTTGAAACTCCACGTCGGATTCTTATCATGGTTAAAGCTGGTAAGGCTACTGATGCTGTTATCGATGAATTATTACCACTTCTTGATAAGGGTGATGTTTTAATCGATGGTGGTAACACTAACTTCCACGATACTATGGCTCGTAATGCTCGTCTAGATAAGTCCGGTATTAACTTTATCGGAATGGGTGTTTCCGGTGGTGAACTTGGTGCATTGCACGGTCCATCATTGATGCCTGGTGGTCAAAAGTCAGCCTATGACTTAGTTGCCCCAATCTTGGAAAAGATTGCTGCTAAAGCTGAAGATGGCAAGCCTTGTGTTGCTTACATCGGACCTAACGGTGCAGGTCATTACGTAAAGATGGTTCATAACGGTATTGAATACGGTGATGAACAATTAATCGATGAAAGTTATGACATTTTACGTCGGGTTGCTGGAATCGATATTGATGAACTTTCAAACATCTTTAAGGAATGGAACAAGGGTGAACTTAACAGTTACCTAATCGATATCACTGGTGATATCTTAAGCCGTAAGGATGACCTTGGTTCAGGTAAGCCAATCGTTGACTTAATCCTAGATGAAGGTGCTAACAAGGGTACTGGTAAGTGGAGTTCAGAAGATGCTTTAGCATTAGGTGTTCCTCAATCAGTTATCACTGAATCAGTTTACGCTCGTTTCATCTCAATGCTTAAGGATGAAAGAGTTGCTGCTTCAAAGATTCTTCCAAAGCCAGGTCTCAAGTTAGACTTTGATAAGAAAGAACTTGTTGAAAAGGTTCGTGAAGCACTTTACTTCGGTAAGGTTATGAGTTACGCACAAGGTTTCGAACAATTACGTTTTGCTTCCGAAAACTATGACTGGGATCTCAAGTTTGGTCAATTAGCTCAAATTTGGCGTGAAGGTTGTATCATTCGTGCACAATTCTTACAAAACATTACTGATGCCTTTGAAAAGGATCCTAAGTTAACTAACTTACTATTAGACCCTTACTTTACTGACATTGCTAAGAAGTACCAAGACTCAGCTCGTGAAGTTGTTGCACTTGCTACTAAGGCTGGTATTCCAGTACCTACCCTTTCAGCAGCTGTAGCATACTACGATTCATACAGAACTGAAGTTCTTCCTGCTAATTTACTACAAGCTCAACGTGACTACTTCGGTGCTCACACTTACAAGCGTGTAGATCGTCCAGGTACGTTCCACTACCCATGGTACAAGGAACAATAAAATTTAACTATGAATTTAAGAAGAAATACCGTCATCGGTATTTCTTTTTTTATTTTTTATTAATTTATAAGCATTATAAATTAATTTCGATTTAAATCGGTGTAATATATAAGTGAATATAAATTGAAAGGATGATCAATATGAGTGAAAGACAATTATTTACTGATTATTTCTATAGTAAGGAAGACTACGACACCCAAGATGGTGGGTATGTTCCGTTAGAAGAGCCAAAGGTTCCCCAACAGAAATTAAATATTCCTGAAATATTAACTCCAGACAAAGAAACTGATACTGATATGTACTACACTGTTGTTTCACAGACCGGGGAAGTTCAATTACTTCCCGGACAAAAAACTAAGACCTGGGGATATAACGCCCCCCTTCTAGGTAAAACCATTATTTTTAAACGTGGTAAGCACATCCACATTACCCTAAAAAATGAACTACCTGAACTTACTACATACCATTGGCATGGCTCTGTAATTCCTGGCGTTGCAGATGGTGGTTGTCATACCCCAGTTTATCCTGGTGAAACCAAGCAAATTGATTTTGATATTGACCAACCTGCAGCTACGCTTTGGATGCATGCTCACCCCTGTCCATCAACTGCTGAACAGGTTTGGCACGGTCTTGCAACTGCAGTCGTAGTTAAAGATGAAGAGGAAGCTAAACTACCCCTCCCAAGAAACTACGGTGTCGATGATATTCCATTGATTCTTCAAGACCGGCGGTTCCATGAAAATAATCAATGGGATTACCAGGCAGACTACGATCCAGATGGTGTCGCTGGTCCTACTCCAATGATTAACGGAACAATTAACCCCTACTTTGATGTAACCACTCAAAAAGTTCGCTTCAGAGTATTAGATGGTGCTAATCGTCGTGAATGGCGCCTTCATTTTGATGATGATCTTAAATTAACCCAAATTGCTGGTGATGGAAGCCTATTACCCCATCCAGTTGACTTTACTAAGGTATTAATCGGCTGTGCTGAAAGAATGGAATTTGTTGTTGATTTTGGCCAATACAAACCTGGTGATGAGGTTGCCCTATATTCTGATGATGTGCCAATTGTCCGTTTCAGAATTCACGAATTTGCTAAGGATGACACTAAGATTCCTGACACGTTGACTACTACCATTCCCGATCCAGAAATCACTCCCGATGCACCAATTCGGAAGGTCGTTATGTCCGGAATGGATGAATCGGTTGCCATTAATGGTAAAAAATTTGATATGAGCCGAATCGATACTAAGACTAAGTTAAATAACGTTGAATACTGGGACGTTACAAACTCCAATGATATGGAAGGGGGAATGTTGCATCCTTACCATATGCACGGGTGTGTGTTCAGGGTCATTTCTAGAAATGGAAAGGCGCCCCATCCAAATGAACTGGGTCTTAAGGACACAATTGAAGTTGACCCTGGTGAAACCGTCCGGCTTAAAGTTTGGTTCCCATGTGTTGGGGTCTTTATGTATCACTGCCACATTATTGAACATGAAGATGGTGGAATGATGCTTCAATTTGAAGTTCCTGATCCAAAACATCCGGATGAATTACCACAACCATTAATGGATCACCATACACTAATGAGCGCCTTTGCGAAGGAACGGGGTGTTAAAATGGAAGACCTCAATCTAGGTGGGATGGAATCTTACCATAAAATGAATATGAAAATGTAATTAAATGTTTGACAATTAATTTTATATGTATTATATTATTTATTGATGGAAAAGAAGATATTAATTTCGGAGGTGAAAAAAATGACAGAATTAACATTTGATCCTGGAGCGACGAGTGAGTCGATGATGGGAAAGTTGACGTCATTTCATAAATCGCCAAGGAGCTTTCATGGTAGATAATTGATGACGACCGATTTTCCCGAAAAAACATTAATTTAATTGTTTTAATCTAATCAATCTTTTTCAATATGAAGAAGTAATTATCCAGTAATCGCTGGTTAAAACAGTTGTGAAGCGTGTATGTAGGAAAATTAGTTGTTGTTGATTATCTCGGTATCTTCAATTATTCCAGGGTATTGACGTACTTATAATTGAAAAGGTAATCACGTTGCTTATGATGCTTTACCTTGTGGGGAACCACTTGGGGAGGTACTGAACAACAATTTAATTCGATATTAAATTTTAATTTAACATTTTTATCTAAAAAGACCTTCAAAGTAAATTTAAAGGTCTTTTTTTATTTTACTTATTTGGCAGAAACTGTTTTACATATTGATCTGATTGTTCCCGATTAAATTCTTTTTCTGATTTACCTATAATTACAGTGGCTAATGAATTGCCAACCACATTAACAGCAGTCCGCCCCATATCAACCAATCGATCAATTCCGGCAATAAATGCTAATCCCGTTACTGGAATTCCAACAGTTGAAACAGTTGCTAGCAGCACTACAAATGATGCTCCCGGTACTCCTGCCATTCCTTTAGACGTAATAATTAACACTAATAATACCATTATTTGTTGACCAATGGATAGGTGGATATTATATGCCTGAGCTAAGAAAATAACTGCTAATGATTGATAAATTGCTGAACCATCTAGGTTAAATGTATATCCAGTTGGGATCACAAATGAAACAATCGATTTATCTACCCCAAATTTTTGCATTTTATCAATTAATCTAGGTAGTGTTGCTTCCGAACTAGCGGTAGAAAAAGCTAGTACAATTTCATCTTTAATCACAAACAATAGATTTTTAAGACTAAATCCAAATAATTTAGCAGCAATTCCCATAAAGACAATGATAAATATTACCATTGTTGCATAAGCTAAGAATACAAAGTAACTTAACGGAGCCAGTGCCCCAACTCCCATTTGAGCAAGCGTTGCACCAATTAATGCACATACTCCAATCGGGGCTAAACTCATTACCCAGTTTGTAACCTTAAACATAACTTCAGAGACAGCGGTTAAAAAATCAACGATAATTTTACCACGTTCTCCGATTGCCGCAGTTCCTAGTCCAAAGAATACTGAAAATACAATTACCGGCATCATATTTCCATCACTTAATGACTTAAAAATATTAGTAGGAATCAAGTTCATCACGGTTCCCCAGCCACCGCTTTCCTTAGCTGCGTTGGCAGTTGATACGTACTTACTAATATCCTCACCCTTCAGTGCATGAATATTAATAAAGTCACCTGGATGGGCAAGATTAGCAACCACTAATCCTAATGCAATTGCAATCGTAGTCATGACTTCAAAGTAGATAATGGTTTTACCACCAATTCGACCTAACTTTTTAATATCCCCCATGCTTGCAATTCCAACAGTTAAACAAGAAACCACAATGGGTAGTACGATCATCTGAATCAAATTAATGAACATGGTTCCAATGTTGGACATCGCAGTAATTGCAGTTTTATTTTGATAAAATACAATTCCTAGAATAATTCCTAAACATAAACCAATCATTATTTGCCAGCCAATTGTGAGCTTAAATCTCTTCATAATAATCCTCTTCTCATATATTAACTGTAAATTATGTATATTTAATTTACAAAGGTTTATTCCATTTTATCATAAATAATCGTTAATTATGCATAAATGGTGATTATTTATACAAAAAAACATCCGTAAAATTAATTACGAATGCTTTTAGTTTGCGTGGCAACGTCCTATCCTTGCAGGGGGCGATCCCCCAACTACTTTCGGCGTTCAAAAGCTTAACTACTGTGTTCGACATGGGAACAGGTGTATCCTTTTGGCCATCATCACCACACTATTTAACTGCGAGAACTTCGTTCTCTCAAAACTAGATAATATTTTATTCTTCCCTGAGAACTACCTTACTTGGTTAAGTCCTCGACCAATTAGTACTGGTCCGCTCCATGCATCACTGCACTTCCACTTCCAGCCTATCTACCTGATCATCTTTCAGGGGTCTTACTTCCATAAAGGAATGGGAAATCTCATCTCGAGGTGGGTTTCACACTTAGATGCTTTCAGCGTTTATCTCATCCATACATAGCTACCCAGCGATGCGCCTGGCGGCACAACTGGTACACCAGCGGTATGTCCACTCCGGTCCTCTCGTACTAAGAGCAGCTCCTCTCAAATTTCCTACGCCCGCGACGGATAGGGACCGAACTGTCTCACGACGTTCTGAACCCAGCTCGCGTACCGCTTTAATGGGCGAACAGCCCAACCCTTGGGACCAACTACAGCCCCAGGATGCGATGAGCCGACATCGAGGTGCCAAACCTCCCCGTCGATGTGAACTCTTGGGGGAGATAAGCCTGTTATCCCCAGGGTAGCTTTTATCCGTTGAGCGATGGCCCTTCCATACGGTACCACCGGATCACTAAGCCCGACTTTCGTCCCTGCTCGACCTGTATGTCTCGCAGTCAAGCTCCCTTCTGCCTTTACACTCGTCGAATGATTTCCAACCATTCTGAGGGAACCTTTGGGCGCCTCCGTTACTGTTTAGGAGGCGACCGCCCCAGTCAAACTGCCAACCAGACACTGTCTCCCACCACGATCAGTGGTGCGGGTTAGAGTGTTCATACAGCGAGGGTAGTATCCCACCATTGCCTCCATCGAAACTAGCGTTCCGACTTCTATGGCTCCTACCTATCCTGTACAAGCTATACAAACACCCAATATCAAGTTACAGTAAAGCTCCATGGGGTCTTTCCGTCCTGTCGCGGGTAACCTGCTTCTTCACAGGTATCTCAATTTCACCGAGTCTCTCGTTGAGACAGTGCTCAGATCGTTACGCCTTTCGTGCGGGTCGGAACTTACCCGACAAGGAATTTCGCTACCTTAGGACCGTTATAGTTACGGCCGCCGTTTACTGGGGCTTCGTTTCTGGGCTTCGCCGAAGCTAACTCATCCACTTAACCTTCCAGCACCGGGCAGGCGTCAGCCCCTATACTTCATCTTACGATTTTGCAGAAACCTGTGTTTTTGATAAACAGTCGCCTGAGCTTTTTCACTGCGGCTGCACATAGTGCAGCACCCCTTCTCCCGAAGTTACGGGGTCATTTTGCCGAGTTCCTTAACGAGAGTTCACTCGCTCACCTTAGGATTCTCTCCTCGACTACCTGTGTCGGTTTGCGGTACGGGTAGTTAACTACTAACTAGAAACTTTTCTCGGTAGTGTGACATCAACGACTTCCCTACTAAATTTCGGTCCTCATCACACCTTGTCAACCCGGTATTAAGCATTTGACTCAATACCTGACTTAGTGCTTGAACATCCATATCCAACAGGATGCTACGTTTAGCCTCCTACGTCCTTCCATCGGTCAAACATAGTTAACTAGTACAGGAATCTCAACCTGTTATCCATCGCCTACGCCTCTCGGCCTCGGCTTAGGTCCCGACTAACCCTGGGAGGACGAGCCTTCCCCAGGAAACCTTAGTCATTCGGTGGATCAGATTCTCACTGATCTTTCGCTACTCATACCGGCATTCTCACTTCTAAGCGCTCCACCAGTCCTTACGGTCTGACTTCATCGCCCTTAGAACGCTCTCCTATCACGTAACAAAGTTACGTCCACAATCTCGGTAATATGCTTAGCCCCGGTAAATTTTCGGCGCAGGATCACTCGACTAGTGAGCTATTACGCACTCTTTAAATGGTGGCTGCTTCTGAGCCAACATCCTAGTTGTCTATGCAACTCCACATCCTTTTCCACTCAGCATATATTTAGGGACCTTAATTGGTGGTCTGGGCTGTTCCCCTTTCGACGGTGGATCTTATCACTCATCGTCTGACTCCTGGATATAAATCAATGGCATTCGGAGTTTATCTGAATTTAGTAACCCAAGACGGGCCCCTCACCCAAACAGTGCTCTACCTCCATGATTCTCGACTCCAAGGCTAACCCTAAAGCTATTTCGGAGAGAACCAGCTATCTCCAAGTTCGTTTGGAATTTCACCGCTACCCACACCTCATCCCAGCACTTTTCAACGTACACGGGTTCGGCCCTCCGGTGTGTTTTACCACACTTTCAGCCTGGACATGGGTAGATCACCTGGTTTCGGGTCTATCACAACATACTCAAACGCCCTATTCAGACTCGCTTTCGCTACGGCTCCGACTTCTCATCTTAACCTTGCATGTTATCATAACTCGCCGGTTCATTCTGCAAGAGGCACGCTATCACCCATTAACGGGCTCTAACTGCTTGTAGGCACATGGTTTCAGGAACTATTTCACTCCCCTTCCGGGGTGCTTTTCACCTTTCCCTCACGGTACTGGTTCACTATCGGTCACTAGGGAGTATTTAGCCTTGGGAGATGGTCCTCCCGGATTCCGGCAATGTTTCACGTGTATTGCCGTACTCAGGATCCTGAACTGAGGGAATTAGATTTCGTCTACAGGGCTATCACCTTGTGTCGCAGAACTTCCCAGATCTTTCGACTATCTAATTCTTTGGTAACTCAAATGTTCAGTCCTACAACCCCACTGAGTAAACTCAATGGTTTGGGCTGTTCCCCGTTCGCTCGCCGCTACTGAGGGAATCGAATTTTCTTTCTCTTCCTGTGGGTACTTAGATGTTTCAGTTCCCCACGTCTGCCTTTCAATGAGTATGAATTCGTCATTGAATAATAAACGATAAAGTTCATTGGGTTTCCCCATTCGGAAATCTCCGGATCAAAGCTTACGTACAGCTCCCCGAAGCATATCGGCGTTAGTCCCGTCCTTCATCGGCTCCTAGTACCAAGGCATCCACCATGCGCCCTTAATAACTTAACCTATTACCACGAAGTGGTATTTGGTTAATTGAGTAAATACGAATAAACTAATATAAAAAACTCAAAATAACGCGGTGTTCTCGGTTGAAATTGTATTTAATACAATTCAATAATTTGGAAAAATTAAAATATTATCTAGTTTTCAAAGAACCAAGTTTGACACGAATGTGCCAATGGAGAATAGCGGGATCGAACCGCTGACCTCCTGCTTGCAAAGCAGGTGCTCTCCCAGCTGAGCTAATTCCCCATACCATTTAAACTAACCAATAATTTGATTAATAATGGGCCTAAATGGACTCGAACCATCGACCTCACGCTTATCAGGCGTGCGCTCTCACCAACTGAGCTATAGGCCCAAAAGAAGCGTGGTTCCAATAGTTTGAGAGTAGACCTCTCAAAACTAAACAAAACTATGACTGCATAAGGTTCCGAATTATTCCTTAGAAAGGAGGTGATCCAGCCGCAGGTTCTCCTACGGCTACCTTGTTACGACTTCACCCTAATCATCAGTCCTACCTTAGGCGGTTTGCTCCTCAAAAGAGGTTACTACACCGACTTTGGGTATTACTAACTCTCATGGTGTGACGGGCGGTGTGTACAAGACCCGGGAACGTATTCACCGTGGCATGCTGATCCACGATTACTAGTGATTCCAACTTCATGCAGGCGAGTTGCAGCCTGCAATCCGAACTGAGAACGGCTTTAAGAGATTAGCTTAACCTCACGGTTTTGCGACTCGTTGTACCGTCCATTGTAGCACGTGTGTAGCCCAGGCCATAAGGGGCATGATGATTTGACGTCGTCCCCACCTTCCTCCGGTTTGTCACCGGCAGTCTCACTAGAGTGCCCAACTGAATGCTGGCAACTAATAATAGGGGTTGCGCTCGTTGCGGGACTTAACCCAACATCTCACGACACGAGCTGACGACAACCATGCACCACCTGTCATCCTGTCCCCGAAGGGAACGGCTAATCTCTTAGCTTTGCAGGAGATGTCAAGGCCTGGTAAGGTTCTTCGCGTAGCATCGAATTAAACCACATGCTCCACCACTTGTGCGGGTCCCCGTCAATTCCTTTGAGTTTCAACCTTGCGGTCGTACTCCCCAGGCGGAATGCTTAATGCGTTAGCTGCGGCACTAAAGGGCGGAAACCCTCTAACACCTAGCATTCATCGTTTACGGCATGGACTACCAGGGTATCTAATCCTGTTTGCTACCCATGCTTTCGAGCCTCAGCGTCAGTTACAGACCAGACAGCCGCCTTCGCCACTGGTGTTCTTCCATATATCTACGCATTTCACCGCTACACATGGAGTTCCACTGTCCTCTTCTGCACTCAAGTTTCTCAGTTTCCGATGCACTTCTCCGGTTAAGCCGAAGGCTTTCACATCAGACTTAAAAAACCGCCTGCGCTCGCTTTACGCCCAATAAATCCGGACAACGTTTGCCACCTACGTATTACCGCGGCTGCTGGCACGTAGTTAGCCGTGACTTTCTGGTTAAATACCGTCACGATGTGATCATTTCCTATCACACCCGTTCTTCTTTAACAACAGAGTTTTACGAGCCGAAACCCTTCTTCACTCACGCGGCGTTGCTCCATCAGACTTTCGTCCATTGTGGAAGATTCCCTACTGCTGCCTCCCGTAGGAGTATGGGCCGTGTCTCAGTCCCATTGTGGCCGATTACCCTCTCAGGTCGGCTACGTATCATTGCCTTGGTAGGCCATTACCCCACCAACAAGCTAATACGCCGCAGGTCCATCCTAAAGTGATGCAAACGCATCTTTCAAACAAAAACCATGCGGTTTTTGTTGTTATGCGGTATTAGCACTTGTTTCCAAATGTTATCCCCCGCTTTAGGGCAAGTTACCTACGTGTTACTCACCAGTTCGCCACTCACTTCGATGTTAAGTCAAGTTAATGCAAGCATCAACTATCATTAACGGAAGTTCGTTCGACTTGCATGTATTAGGCACGCCGCCAACGTTCGTCCTGAGCCAGGATCAAACTCTCATCTTAAGATGAAAAGCTCAACGTTAGCTCTTCTTTAAATATTGTTACTTTTAAGCGAATTGACTTCGCATAAGATTTTTGTACTTCATATTAAATATGAAGTTCCTTACACATTTTTGTCATAATTTTGTTCAGTTTTCAAAGATCTACTTGAATGTGTCGCTCGTAACGACAACTATTTAATAATATCAAATCATCAACTGGATGTCAACAACTTTTTAAAATTAAATTTTAACTGCCAATCACACGTCCTTTGGACATGTCTTAATTGACAACGTTTTATATAATATCAATTGTGGAAATATAAGTCAACACTTTTGATAAACTTTTTTTGATTTATTTTTAAATTTCAATTTACACTCTGTTAATTTTTTACAAACTTAATTGTAGTTCACATCTAAAATAATATAAATATTGTATACTGAAATAATTATTATCATCAAAGGAGTAGTTTATACATGGAAGAAGTTGTAATTGTTAGTGCTATTAGAACCCCCATTGGAAAATTTGGTGGCGCATTGAGTAGTTTATCATCAGTAGCGCTGGGGACGATTGTTACTAAGGAAGCTATTAAACGTGCCCATCTTAAGCCAGAGCAAATCGATCAAGTCATTTTTGGTAACGTTTTATCTGCTGGAGCGGGACAAAACATTGCTAGACAAATTGAAATCAATTCCGGAATTCCAGAATCTAAAACCGCTTTCACAGTTAACCAGGTCTGTGGATCTGGACTTCGAGCTGTCAGATCCGGACAAGCTGCCATTGCAGTTGGTGATGCAGAAATCGTGGTAGTCGGTGGCACAGAAAGCATGTCCAATGCTCCATTTATAAATAGCAACATGCGTTTCGGGCATAAAATGGGTGCTGCTACTATAGAAGATACCATTCAAAAAGATGCATTAACGGATGCATTTTCTGGTGAACCCATGGGGATTACAGCTGAAAACGTTGCTGAACAATTCAATATCTCCAGAAAAAAGCAGGATGAGTTTGCTTTTCAATCCTACGAAAAAGCAATTGCTGCTCAGGATAACGACTACTTCCATAACGAGATTATTCCGATTCAGTTACAAAATGGGACCGTCATTACCCAGGATGAAAGCGTAAGACGAGATACAACAAAGGAAAAACTTGCTAAACTAAGAAGTGCATTCAAAAAGAACGGAACCATCACCGCTGGAAATGCTGCTAGTCTAAATGATGGTGCCTCCGCTCTTGTTTTGATGACTAGTTCTAAGGCTGAGCAACTCGGAATTGAACCCCTTGCTACTATTAATGGTTACAAAGAAGTTGGAATTACCCCTTCGATTATGGGATACGCCCCCTACTATGCGGTTAAAGAACTCGTTGAACAACAGGGGATTTCTGTCGATGCCTTTGAGCAGGTTGAATTAAACGAAGCCTTTGCATCACAGGCCCTTGCCACAATTAACGATCTTAAAATCGACCGGAACCGCGTTAACACAACCGGTGGTGCGATTGCCTTGGGGCATCCACTGGGTGACTCGGGGTCTAGAATCATTGTGACCCTAATCAATAATCTAAAAAGAAATCATCAACACCGTGGTCTCGCATCCCTCTGCATCGGTGGAGGCATGGGAATGGCAATGGATATTTCAGTTCAATAAACAATCAACCGTTGAATCAGTATTCAGCGGTTTTTGTTTACCTACTTTCTGTTAAGAAACCTTGCTGCATGGTAAAATTAAGGTAGTTGAGTGACTTAAATATATCTATCGAGGTGATTAAGCACATGCCAGTCAACACTAATTTTTCAGCAATGATTGTAATGGGCGCCCAAAATATCTACGTGCAAGTAATTGATTTAAAACACTCGCAAATCGTGGAAGATACCCGTTATGACATTGACCTGGGAGAAGATGTTTTCTCCGAACGGGTCGTGCATAGTAACACCGTTAATGAAATTGCAATTGCACTAAAAGTGATTAGGGACCTCCTTGATGAATATCAAGTGGGTGATTACCAGTTCTTTGCTACCCACGCCTTTCATGAAGCCAAGAATTCAGAATTCGTCAGGGAACAGCTAGAAGAACGAAGCCATTTTAACATTAAATGGATTAGTCAAAGTCAAGAAGCGCTATACCGAAACCTAGCTACTAATACGTATTTAAAAGGCTTTGACCAAATTACCCAGAAGAACGCACTCCTGATTGATATTAGTTCAGGAAGTGTTGAGTTGATAGCATATAAACACGGTAAGTTCACGTCTTCAAGAACCCTAAAATTAGGACCACTTCGGGTTTATGAATCAATGCGGGATATAAAAGAATCAGAGCCTAATTATTTTGCAATTCTTCGGGATTATGTTGATAGTCGCTTAATTGACTTTGTCCGGTTTCTCCCGGACATTGAAAAGATTGAAAACGTTATTTTAATGGGCTCATCAATCGCCATTCTCAAACCACTAATTAGTGGCCTTCATAAGACCCTAAGGATTTCAACCAATGAATTCAACGAACTCTATCGTGAAATTAAGGCTAGTAACGATCAAATGTTGGTTCAAAAATACGACGTTGATGAAGGTGATGTCCCCCAAATATTACCAATCATGACCATGCTTCACGAACTATTTAAAAACTTTGACCTTAAAAACATGTGGGTTTCAGATTTGAAGTTTATCGATGGTCTATCCTATGATCTCATCTCTAGAACCAATGGAAATGGTAAAAATCGGGTACTCAAACAACAAATTTTAATTTCCGCAAATAACCTAGCCAAGCAATACCAAGTGGAACCAAAACACCAACGGTTCGTGAGCGAATTTGTCCTCCAACTCTTTGATGAACTAAAGCGCCTCCATGGATTGGGCGAACGTGAACGCCTACTATTGGAAATCTCAGCAATCGTTGATGACGTTGGTTCATTCATTAACAACCACGACCACTATGTTCATTCAGAATACATTATTAAAAACTCTGAAATTATCGGGTTGTCAGAATCAGAGTTAAACATGGTTGCCGCTATTTCAAGATACCACAGTCACAAAGCCACCTCTTCTGCATTGAAACATCTTAATAACATGAGCATCGATCGACGAATGGTAATTATGAAGTTAGCAGCCATTTTAAGAATTGCGGACGCACTAGATGCTAGTCGCAAGCAAAAGATTAAGTCCATTGAAATTGGTACCAGTGATCCTACTCAGGTTATCGTTACAGCAACTGCTGATCAGGAAATTGAGCTTGAAAAATTAAATTTTGATCGCAAAGGTGCGTTCTTCGAATCTGTATTCGGAGTTAAGCCAAAATTGAAAGGAAGATTAAAGCTATGAAGTTTGATAATCCAGAATACTTTAACAGTCGCGAACTTAGCTGGCTGGACTTTGATAGCCGCGTTCTAGACGAAGCTAATGATACAAGCAACCCCCTTCTTGAAAGACTTCGATTCCTAGGAATCACGCAAAGTAACCTGGACGAATTCTTCAACATTCGGGTAGCTTCACTTCACAAACTAGTATCAGTTGGATACGAACAACCAGATGCTGCTGGTTTAACCCCAGAACAGCAATTAAAGGGCGTATCTAAAAAAGCCCACAAGCTTGTTGACGAACAGTATCGAATTCTTTTTGATGACTTACTTCCTAAGTTATCAGATAAAAATATCCATCTATTAAAAATCGATCAACTTAGCAATCGTCAAATGGATTTCTTAGATGACTACTTCCATCAAAAGCTATATCCAGTTCTTACCCCCCTTGCCGTTGACGTTTCTAGACCCTTCCCATTTATCGCAAACAATACTTTAAACATCGCACTAATTATTACTAAAAACGGCCAGAGTAAACAGGAATCATTTGCAACCGTTCAAGTTCCAGACGTCTTTTCTAGGGTAATTAAGTTGCCCGGTGCCGATAACGACTTTATTTTATTAGAAGAAGTTATCAAATACTATGCTGGTGAGCTATTCGTTGGTTATAAAGCCCATGATATGGCTTGCTTCCGGGTTACCCGAGATATGGATATCGAAGCTGATGAAGATACTTCCGATTTAATGCGCGAAATCAAGCATGAACTAAGGCAACGGGAGCGGGGCCAAGTAATGCGACTAGAAATTGAAGCCAAGATGAGTCATCAACTCCGTGAACGATTAATCAATGAATATAAGTTAAACGATGATGCCATCTATGTTGTTAAGGGTCCAATCAACCTAACAATGGTAAGTAAATTAATCAAACAGGTTAGCTACCACAAGAACTTACTCTACCCTAGTTTTACCCCTTACTTTCCAGCACCACTTCAAGATGAAAGCATGTTTGATGCAATCTCTAAGAGTGATGTTTTCGTCCATCACCCATACGATTCATTTCAACCGGTGTTAAATTTCATTAACCAAGCGGCTAACGATCCAGATACGCTGGCAATTAAGATGACCCTCTACCGAGTGTCACCAAACTCACCAATTATTAAATCACTAAAAAGAGCTGCTCAAAACGGTAAGCAGGTTACTGCGCTAGTTGAACTTAAGGCTCGTTTTGATGAAGCTAACAACCTTCACTGGGCAGATGAACTAGAACGGGCTGGTTGTCACGTTATATATGGGCTAGTGGGACTAAAGGTGCACAGTAAGCTTACCCTAATCGTTAGAAAAGAAGAGGACGGCATTAAGCGCTACATGCACATGGGAACCGGTAATTACAACGACGTTACTGCTAAATTGTACACTGACATGGGAATCTTTACGGATAACCAAGAAATGGGAATTGATGCCACTAATATCTTTAACATGCTCTCCGGATTCTCAGAACCACCATACTTCCATAAGTTGACCATCTCCCCTAACGGAATTCGGAACTACCTAATGGAGAGAATCGACGATGAAATTGAAAATGTGAAGGCTGGTAAGCGAGGGTTTATTCAAATGAAAATGAACTCCCTTTCAGACACCATCATTATCAAAAAACTATATGAAGCAAGTGCTGCTGGGGTTAAAATTAATCTATTAGTAAGAGGCATTTGTAACCTCCGGGTTGGCATTAAGGGCGTTAGTGATAATATTACTGTGCACTCATTAGTTGGCCAGTTACTAGAACACAGTCGGATTTACTACTTCTATGCTGACGGGGAAGAAAAGGTATTCTTATCCAGCGCTGACTTGATGAAACGAAACCTTAGTCGACGGGTAGAACTCCTATTTCCAGTGCTTCAAGACGATATTCGTAAACACATCATTAAAATTTATGATATTCTATGGAAAGACAATGTTAAAACACGGGTATTACAACCTGACGATAATTGGTTACACGTTAAACGAGAAGGTCATGACCCATTAAACGCACAGTCATACCTAATTAGTAACCGAAAACGGATTGCTAACGTCCTATTTAACCGTGACTTTGGTACCCCTGAAAAAAGAAAAACTACTAAGTTTATGCCAATTCGTAATCACAATGGAAGGAAGCTTTAGTTAATGGAATATTTTGCAGTAATTGATTTAGGTTCAAATTCAGCTAGACTCGCCGTTACTAAAATTAATGATGACGGAACGTTTGAAAACATTGCTGAAAGAAAGGAAGCCGTTCGTCTCTCTGAAAATATGGGGGAAGAAAAGGTTTTAAAACAACCAGCAATTGATCGAACGATTGAAGCATTAGAGTCATTTAAAGATGTTTTCAAAGACCTTCCCAACCTAGAAATTCGGGCAGTGGCAACCGCTGCCACAAGAATGGCTGCTAATCAGGCCGATTTTTTGAAGGAAGTATTCGATAAAACCGGGATTCAATTGGAAGTTATTCCTGGTACTAAGGAAGCATACTATGACTACCTGGGGGTTATTAACTCCCTTCCCGTTGTTAATGGAATCATCATGGATACCGGTGGTGCCAGCACCGAGCTAATTCTGGTCCAAAACAAACAAATCGTTAATTTGATTAGTCTTCCAGTTGGTTCGGTTACCCTCTCTGAAGCTGATGTTAATGCTGACAAGCCGTCTGCTGGTCAAATTTATAGGGTCTTTGATCAATTAAACGACATCTATAACGATATCTGGTGGCTTTACAGGGGAACTAACTTACCAATCATCGGGCTTGGCGGTTCAAACAGAACCCTTGCTAAAATCAAGCGGCGAAACGATCCTGATAAGCTTCACTGGGATGACATCCACGGTTTTCATTTAAGCGCAACTGAAGTTAAGGCCATCTTCTTAAAACTAATGGACTCAACCTTAGAAGAACGGAAAAACATCCCTGGCCTTTCTAAGGAACGGGCTGATATTATCGTTGGGGGATTAGCACCAGCAATGTCATTAATTTGGCGTCTCAATTCAGATCGAATGATTTTTTCTAAGCAGGGGCTGAGATTTGGGGTGCTATACGAACATATTGCTAAGATTAGAAACGATGTTCCACCAGAAAAAATATTGCAAAGTGATAATCAACCAAAACCGGAGGATCGCAATGATTAAATCCGATTTTGACGTTCAAGTAAAACTAATGATTATGTACATCATTGGAGTTATCGTGGTATTGGCACTTATAGGATTCTTGATCCATAAACACAAGCAGATATTCACTAAGTTTACAGCTCCATTAATGATTGTTGAATTGATTATGATTTACGTATTGGTTACCGTAATCAGACTCTCATAATAATAAAAAGCAGCCGCATGGCTGCTTTTTATTATTTAATGACCACTTTGGTGCCAGTTGGAACGTTTTGGTTAATCCACTTTGCATCTGGAATGGAAAGCCGGATACACCCATGTGAATTAGCGGTTTTACCAAGTTGCTCGGCTTCTGATTTAATGTACTTGCCCTTAGCATTCGTCGGAACGGTATGGAAGAGATAAATCCCATGGTCCTTCCAAGACGTCCAGTAACGGGCGCCTTCCTTCGATGACT
Source organism: Lactobacillus sp. Sy-1 (assembly GCF_019303535.1). GTDB lineage: Bacteria > Bacillota > Bacilli > Lactobacillales > Lactobacillaceae > Nicoliella. Next base: position 196,000 of record NZ_JACCIU010000001.1, read on the forward strand.
TATTGTAGAAGAAGGTTCCCCGTTCTGCTTGAATATGGTAAGTGCCCCGTGGTGTTGAGTTATTAGCCCCGGTTGATGCATTCATGGTGTAGAGAACCTGATTTTTGGGACTCATCACGAATACCCGTTGTTGTTTAATGGAAACCTTTAACCAGTTATGGTTGCTTAACTTCATATTCGGATACGGCTTACTTTCGGAAGGCCTATGCCAATTAATCTGCCGATCTGCTGTGGATTTGCTTTCGGAACTCGTGTTTGCACTCGAGCTAGTTTTTGATTTAGCCACCTTAGTAATCTTTTGACTGGAAGACTGCTGGCTTGTTTGTTGGCTGCTATTACTACACCCAGCTAACACCAGTAGCGCTAAAATCGGAATCATTAGAAGTCGTTTTTTCATTTTGACACCCCTCTTGTGAACACATTCTATAATGGATTGATGGGAAAATCAAAAAGTCGGGATGGATTATTCCCGACTTTGGTGTGGTTATATTTGATTAACTAATTGAACGATTTTATTACAATGTTGATCGTAAGCGTCATCAGAAGCTTTCTGGTTCGCAATCGATTTTGTATAAACCGCTCCACCCCAGTTCATATGGCAGTAACTTGCTGTTGATTTAAGCGGAAACACAATCTTATCGATGGTGTTAATACTACAGTCTGAACCACAAGTAAATGAAACCAGGAGGGTCTTATTCGATAATGAACCAGGTTGCTTCCCATAAGCAAACCCGTAGGTAAATGTTTCTTCAATCCATTTTTGCAATAACGCTGGAATTGAATACCAATATACTGGGAATTGGAGAATTATAACATCAGCTTTTGCCAACTTTGCTTGTTCGGAGTCAACATTAAAATGGTAATCAGGATAAAGGGGGCCTAAAATATCAAAATCAGAATTAGGTAGTAACTGGTGCAACCGCTTAATGATCGCTTCGTTTGACTTAGAAGGATGTTCAACCGGATGTCCTGATACGATTATCACTTTTTTCATCGTGTCATTTCCCCGCTATTCTTTAAAATCGTATTTTTGCGGTGCACCCAAGCCAAAGTTATCCCGCAACGTCGTTCCAGAATATTCAGTTCTAAATATTCCTCGTTTCTGCAGTACGGGTACAACTTGGTCAACAAAGTCGGTCAGCGATTCCGGATAAGTTGGTTCCATTAGGTTAAATCCATCGGCACCACCGTTTTCAAACCAGTCTTGCATCATGTCCGCAATTTCCTCTGGCGCTCCAACAACGGTTGCATGTCCACCACCAGCAGCTAGACGTTGAAATAGTTGTCTAACTGTAGGATGCTCCGTATCTACAATTCGCTTAATTACCTCGAAACGTCCCTTTGGACCAGCAAATTCGGCTACGGAAGGTAACTCTGGAACGGGAGCATCTAGGTCCCAGCTAGTAACATCAACATTTAAAAACGCCCCTAATTGAGCAACCGACTCGTCCAAAGGAAGTAACTCATCCAATTCCCTTTGCTTTCTGACTGCCTCTTCATGGGTACTCCCAACGTACGGTACCAATCCAGGCATAATTACTGGAATTCCACGATTTCTTGATAGCTGATGGGCCCTATTTTTCATATCCTGATAATACGATTGGGCTTCCTTTAAATCCCAGGCAACGGAATAGATTGCTTCCGCATACTTAGCACCTAGGTTTCTTCCCTGTTCGGATAGTCCTGACTGCATTAATACCGGCCGCCCTTGAGGTGAAGACGGAATGTTTAGCGGTCCCCGGACCTTAAAATACTTTCCATCATGGTTAATTGGGTGAATCATCGTTCGATCTAGCCATGCATTGTTGCTAAAATCATCAATAATTGATTCAAGGGGAAATGAGTCCCATAACTCAATCATTGTCTGAATAAATTCATCCGCCCGACCGTATCTATCAGCGTGGTTAGGGAGCTTTTCCATCCCATGATTTTGTGCCTCTGCATCGAACATTGAAGTAACAATATTTACTCCTGCTCGACCGTGGCTAACGTGATCTAAACTACATATTAATCGCGCCAGATTATATGGATCATACAGCGTTGATGAAACGGTCGGAACCAATCCAATATGTTTCGTCTTAGCGGCAATAGCAGTTAGGCATGTAATGGGTTCCAAAAAATACGATACCCCGCCGTAATAACCGCCCATAATTGACTGGCCATCAGCTAGGAAAATGGTATCAAACTTACCGCGTTCAGCTAGTTGCCCCAATTTTTCAAAATATTCGATTTGTCCAACCTGGTCAATTGTCGTTCCAGGTCGTTTCCAAGCTGCCCCATGATGTCCAGAACTAAATAAAAGAGCCCCTAAATGCATTTGCCGATTCATAAAAACGCCTCCAATTAATGAGTAAAAGTCAGAATCTCAAATTGCTTCAGGGGATCAATAATTAAAAAGAGCCCCCTTTTAAAAGTAAAAGTGGGCTCTGGAATTTTATTGATTACAAAAAAACATTGTTGGTAATCCCTTCGACAGTACTAACTGCATCAGGTTCCATGGGTTTCTCTCAGCCAATTAAGGCACCCCATACCACAATCATGAAATTATATTTAATTAAAATTACAGCCTAATTCTAATTCGAAATCCCGGCAATTGTCAAGATAAATTTGAATCGGTCTGACTTAGCTAACCTAACTATTCTTCTTCAGAACCGTTAATATCAATGTTTGCTAACTTAGTTACTTCGATATCTTCAACTTCAGTCCAGTTAAGGTTAAGGTGGTTGCCTTCATGGAAGAAGAACCCGGTCATGGTCTTAAACCCACCGTTAATGTAGAGTTCAAAAACGGTGTTATCAAGGTAAAGTTCACAGCTTTCAATCTTGTTAGAATTCAAACGAATACTTCTCGTTTCATCCTTTCCGCCGTTTTCAACGTCCTTTCTGTGAAGGGTTAGCTTTTGGGAGTCATTATCAATATCAATTACTAAGTGGGTATTTCCAGCAGTAATTGCAACTTGGTTGTCAGCTTCAGGATTCGTCCGGAACTTAACCAAACTTTGCTTGCCTAGTTCCATTCCATTGAAGGTATCCGCAGAACCTAGTTCTAATGACTTCGTTTCCTTAACCGGCCGTTGAACCAGATAGTTATCTGACAAGCTAAGTTCACGAATCATGGATAAACCACCTTCCCAGCCTTCATCATCAGAAGGATAAGTGGTATCAGGTAATCCTAACCAACCACAAATCAAAGTCCGGCCGTCAGGAGCGTTAATTCCTTGTGCAGCATAGAAATCAAATCCATCATCTAACTGACGCATCTTAGATGGATTAATCAACTTCATGGTTTCCCAATTAATATCATCAGCAACGATGTAGGCATTTGGATGGACGTTATCGTACTTAAAGGAGCTCTTGTCTGCACCTTGTGGACAGAACGTTAACACTGGGTGTCCATCAACAAATAATAGGTTAGGACATTCAGCCATGTATCCAAGGTTGTCATTTCCAATATCTAACTTACTGTAGAATTCCCAACCATGATCAACAGCCTTGGAACGGTATGCAACCACTTCACCCTTTTCTTCAGTGGTTTGGGCACCAATAAAGGCGTAGTAGTAGTCACCGTGCTTAATCACTTGTGGATCACGGAAGTGTCCAGTAACTCCCTTTGGTGGGTTCGCAATAAGTGGTTCGGATAGCTTTGTGATGTTGTTATCCTTATCCATCCATGCTCCATCTTGATATGGGTGTCTAACTTCGTTCATCTTTTCCCACACGTTTCCAGTGTACATTAGGAATAGCTTATCCCCCACGGGAATTGCTGATCCTGAATAACAACCATGGCGGTCATACTTAGTATCTGGAACCATTGGCTTATCAGTGTTTTTCCAATGAACTAAGTCATCAGAAACCATGTGCGTCCAACTTTTTAGACCATGGGTGCCACCGAATGGAAATGCTTGAAAGAACATGTGCCACTGACCATTAAAATAAGAAAAACCATTGGGGTCATTCAACAAACCAGTTTCCGTTTGAATGTGGTATCCCAAGCGCCAGTTTGATTTTGCAATCTGGACCTTTAGTTCGGTAATTCGTTCAGCAGGCCAGTCTTTATACAAACGATTTAAGCGTTCTGTATTCCAATATGATTTATCCATAATTTAAGCTCCTTCATAAAAAATAAATTTAACTATATTTTACCATAATTATGGTTCATACCAATACTTGAAAAAACAATATGGTATGATAATAATATAAAAATTACTTAAAGAAGGGGTCGCCATGCCAAATAATGAGTTATTAAATATCTTCTTAAGCCACCAGAATAAGTGGATATCTGGCAATAGCCTTGCTGAAAAACTGTCAATTAGCCGAACCATGGTATGGAAACGAATCAACGCCCTTAAGGAAGCCGGCCATCAAATTGAACGCAAACACAACCGGGGCTATCGATACATTGGTACCACCAAGCTCAGTGCTGCAGCAATCCAGCATCAGTGCGCACCCGTTCAAGTAATGGTATTTGAACAAATCGACTCCACTAATAAATACGCAAAGGAAATCATTAACCGGCATCAAATATCCGAACCATTTGCAATCATTGCTAACCACCAAACTGATGGGTACGGAAGACGGGGACGTTCCTTTTACTCCCCTGCAGATTCTGGACTGTACCTTACAATTGCGGTCCCGGTTAACCATGACTCCACCATTAATCCCGGATTACTAACGACCACCACTGCAGTTGCGGTCGTTAAAGCCCTAAAGAAGAGCTACCCTACCGTCGCGTTTCAATTAAAGTGGATCAACGATATCTGGGTCGATAATCAAAAGGTCGGCGGTATCATGACCGAATCAATAATGGATGTGGAACTAATGCAACCATCGGTAATCATCGTAGGAATCGGGATTAACCTTACCACCAGCCATTTTCCCGTTAATATTGATCAACCAGTAGCCGCCATTAGTACTAACCCAATTGATCGAAACCAAATCGCAGTGGACATCATCAATCAATTCATGGCTAGTTATCCTAAGTATCAGACCGGATTTGAAATGGACAACTACCGTAAACTATCAGTCGTTATTGGCAAACAGGTTACAGTTAGCACCAGAACGAATCCGTTAATCGGAACGGTTGAAAACATTGCTGACAACGGAGCGCTCGTTCTAAGAACCGCTGATGGTACCATCCACCACGTAATGACCGGTGAAGTAACTAAGGTCAGAATTAATCAATAAATCATACCCACCACTTGGCAGGGATGCCAAGTGGTTTTTTACATTTTAAATTAATTTCTGTATAATAGTTAACCGTAAATAATAAATAGGTTAACTATTAACGGAGGCAAAAATGAAAACCAAAGATTTAACCCAAATTGCACTGATGATTGCACTAATCATTGTTTTAGGAATAATTCCTGGTATCCCGGTCGGCATCATCCCCGTCCCCATCATATTGCAGAACTTTGCAATTATTCTTGCTGGCCTCTTATTAGGCGGACGTAATGGAACCATTACGATTGCTATTTTCATCCTACTAGCAGCAGTGGGCCTTCCCATCCTATCAGGATTTCGGGGTGGCTTAGCCGTTATTTTAGGCCCCACTGGCGGGTATATCTTCGCGTGGTTAACCACCCCCGCCCTATTGGCAGCTGGGATCAAAACTGTGCGCAAATGGCGCAATCAACCCCTTAACTTTACATGGCTATTGCTGGTTACCCTGTCAGTCAGCATTATTTGGATTTACTTAATTGCGGTTACTTGGCTAAGTATCCAAAGTCACATTCCATTTGCGGTGGCTCTATCTGCGAACGTGCTGTTCATCCCCGGGGATGTAATTAAATCAATCGTTGCAGTTGCCATTGCAATCCGGTTGAACCGCTCGTTAAAACTGAACCCAGATTATCAATAATAAAAATCCCTGAATTCAAATTCAGGGATTTTTATTATAGTAAGTTCAGCAGAATTCCAACGTTAACTAACGCAATCGTCACCGTCAAAGCATAGAATGACAAACTCCGCTTTTCAATAAATATTCGAACCGTGTCCGCATCAATGTCATTATCGTTCTCAATTGCTTGAACGTCAACGTTCACGTGTTCCCGATAAGTTGCAATCAGGGTTTGAATCAGCAGTAATAGCGCCACCACAATTAGTACCGCTAGGAAGAGGGCCTTTAGTCCCTGGCTAAATGGAATCAACGCCATTATCAGGCTTTCCACAACTAAGCAAACTAACTGATAGATCAACCCCTGCTTGCGCTTGAGATTATCAAAATCAACTGCGCCGGCCTGAATCCCGGTAGCCCGAATAAACTGCCAGTATTTTATCCAAAGGGCAACTAAAATCAGAACTGAAACAATTGGACACACAAAGGTTAACGTTAATAAAATTAAATAAAATAACAAAATTAATCACTCCTCGCCAATTAAACTTCATGAATTGGCACTAATTTATTAATTGATAGTAGGTATAAGAACCGCTTTTCCACCGGACGTTGTAAGATTTTAGCCAATGCTAATCCGTACAGATTCACCTGCCCCCGGTATTTATCAACAATTCGAGCAACCTGTTGAGCTTGATTGCGGCTCCCTACGTAGTCGGTTTTATAATCAAATAAAATTACTTCATCGTTGAGAACCAGGTACCCATCGATAATCCCATGAATTAATATTTTTTCATTTGCGACAGGATTAAAGCCCTTAAAGAGCTTATTAGCCGCCATAATTAATGAAAATGGTGCTTCCCGATGCAGTGCATTAGGGTGCGCTAAAATCATTTGACCCAGTTCACTCGCAAAGAATTGTAAGATTGCTTGCCGGTCGATTCTTGCTGCTACCTGGTCCGTAATTACCCGGTCAGCAACTAAGTGACCAATCAAGTTATCGATTGACTGCAGAGTGGGTGGGGTGGCTAGGGATAACTGTTGAAGAACCAAGTGGGTCGCGGTTCCAATTTCAGTTGGCTGGGGCTGCGTAACCTTCTGTAAGAACTCCGGCTGAGCAAAATCACTTGCGACGTAACGATTCGTTTGCTTTTCATCGTCACTCAGCCCTTCAAATTGCCCCATTTGAATTGTATCCGGGTCATCAAATACCCGCTTAATTTCTGAAACGGCTTGATAAGCAGTCGTGGTCGTGGCCACCTGGTTTGGATATTGGTAATTCATAATGTGTTTAATTTGGTCAACATTATCAGCATTTAAATCCGCCGTTACCGGCTGTTCTAGCTGCTCAATAAAGTTGTTTGCAGCAGTCTCCAGTTCATCTGGGGCATGCGCTAGGAGGTCCTCAGGATGATAAAAGTTAAGGGTCAGATTCGTTTCATCATCCTTTAAATTAGCATCATCAGCTAAGAACTGCTCTTGAAGCTTGGGGTGCCGAGCAACCGCTGGTAAAATCCAATCCAAATAGCTCTTCGCACTTCTGCGTAGCGCAGGGGTTAGCAACAGTTGATCACTTTGGGTTGCCTTATGCGCCCATTCAGCTAACACATCGGCATCCGTCTTATTAGTATCCTTAATAGCCCCCACGATAAAGAGTTGTTGCTCAGTCCTAGTCAATGCAACGTACAACTTACGCATTTCTTCATCAATGGTGTCATCGTCAATTCGGCTTTGCACCACCTGTTTTTGCAGCGTTGCAATCTTTTCACGCTTAGCATCATTAAAGTAGGTAATTCCTAATCCTAACTCATCATCCAATACATATTCACCCTTTGAATCCTGCATATTAAACTGGTGGTTAGCATCAACGATAAAGACAATTGGGAATTCCAGCCCCTTACTACCGTGGATGGTCATTACCGAAACGGTATTATCATCCGGATTGGCAGCTGGCTCAGCTAAGTCGTTATTCCCATTTTGCATCCGTTCGATAAACCGGACGAACTGGAAGAGCCCCTTAAAGCTACTTTTTTCGTACTGGGCTGCCCGGTCATAAAGAGCATGTAGATTGGCCTGCCGCTGCTTTCCTGCGGGCATCCCACCCACGTAGTCTAAGAACCCAGTTGCCTCATAGATACTCCAAATTAATGGGACTAACTCCTTTTGCTGGGCAATGTCTCTAAATTGCACCAACTGATTCAAGAACCGTTTAACTCGGTTAAACACCTGATCGCCAAATTCAGTAGATTCTTGGTGGGGATACTGATTCACAAAGTTAACCACTGCCTGGTAATAATCGCCAGTTTTGGAATTAATTCGTAGGTATGCCAACTGGTTTTCATTTAAGCCCACGATTGGGGAGCGTAACACCGCAACCAATGGAATATCCTGGTATGGATTATCAATAATCGTTAGCAGTGCCATCATAATTTGAATTTCAGTGGTTTTAAAGTAGCTCTGAGTGCCGTTAATTGTAACTGGAATATTGTGCTGAGCAAAGACATCTGAAATTACGAGGTTGTTATTTCGAGTGGCCGCAATCAGGGCCACGTCGGAGTAATTCATTGGCCGCAGTTTCCCCAGGTGCCGGTCAAATACTTGCTGACCGTTTTGGGTGAGCTCAATTATTTTTTGAGCAATCAACTCAATTTGGCCGTGGGCACTATCTTCAACTTGAAACTGGGCATTCACCGGTTCACCATCGGCAGTTTCAGTATCATCCTGTTTATTCGGTTGATTGCGATAAAGCATGATGGCGACGTTAGAATGTAAATCATCCGGGTAGTACTGCGCTCCGGCCACCAGGTTGTTATCGCCCTGGTATTCAATCTTACCGACCTCCCGACTCATAACTTGATTAAAAATCAAGTTGACAAAGTCATCAACATTCGACATGGACCGGAAGTTTTCCTTTAGTAAAATTGTGCGGTCATCATTTGCGGTTAATTGGTACCGATCCATCCGTTGTAAAAACATTTCAGGCGCGGCCAACCGGAACCGGTAGATGGACTGCTTAACATCCCCCACCATGAACATATTTTGGGTCTGCCCCGCATCATCATGCCTGGCAATCGTGGTTAAAATTGCATCCTGCAACCGATTATTATCCTGGTATTCATCAACCATGATTTCTTGGTACTGCTTTTGCAACGCTTCTTGAACGTTTTGCTTGCCGGCAGACTGGTTAAAAATATCCAGCGCGGCATGTTCAATATCGATAAATTCCATCACATGACGGCGCTGTTTCAACTCACGGTAGTGGGCACTAAAGGCGGTAACCACTTCCACAAGCTTGTTGATCAACTCCACCGATCCGTTCATCACCATTAAATTCGTTTCTTCATCGCTGGTAAAGTAACTGGCAACGAGTTTGTCGGTCAATTGCTTTTTGCCGGCATCCCGTAATGCTTTAACATGGTCATGCGCATCCTTTACTAGTTCGTCAGACCCCCTCGGAACGGACGGGAAGCGCTTAAAACCAATGTTCATTTTCTCACGAATTTGATTCCAGGAATCGGTACCTAGTGATTGCATTAGTTCATTGATATGGTCGAGTTCCCCGGTTTCAAACTCCGCTTCCTTGGTTAATTGCTGCTCTTGGGCAAGGTCTAATGCCGCCTGAAAATTAACTTTAATCTGAGCGAGTTGATTTAATAGCGCGGGTTTCAGAAATTGGTTGTAAAAATCACTGTCGACAATTGAACCAGCGACTTGATACAAATTCGGGAGTTGCTCAATCCACTGCTGGGGGTCCCGGTTAACGTTAGCATAATCATAGAGGTTATAGACCAACTGGGTCAGTCCATCATCAGACCGGTCATCCGAAAAGTTCTCCGTCAGGTTGGCAAATGAACCATCCTCATCGTTAGCATAGTATTCTTCCCGCACATTATCCCATACTAAGTCGCGTAGCATCGCCGTTTCAGTTTGATCAGTTAAAATTCGGAAATCCGGGTCTAAATTGATGATGTAGTAGTAGCTTTGAACGACCCGTTGGCAAAATGAATCGAGGGTACTAATGTCTGCCACCGGTAATTTACGAATTTGGAGGTTCAAATGGTTTTTCAGTCGCTTATCATCAGTATTACGGACCTTCGCCTGAAGTGCTGATAAAATCCGATCCTTCATTTCTTTAGCGGCCGCCCTGGTAAACGTCACGATCAACATTTGATCAATATTTTGATACTGCACCAATTTATTGATGACCCGATCAACTAACACCCGTGTTTTCCCAGATCCTGCGGATGCCGATACCAATACGTTGCCCTTAAACGTGCCGGTTACCGCTTCGGCCTGTGCCTTAGTGTAGTCCATTTTGCTGTTCCTCCCTTAGTTTTTCAATCACGGTTTGCATATCCATTGTTTCCACATTTCGGTAGTTATTTTCATTCAACAACGGGTCGAACTGCATTATTGATTTAAATGGCGAGTATTGAAGGGCGCTGGTATAACGATCCTTTGTTGGTGCTAACCGGACATCCCCACTGAAAATTCGCACTCCCGCTTCTTGAATCAACTGCTCGGTATGTTCCAAAATGAGTTCTAAGTCATCAGGAGCAATCACGTTACTTGCCTTCGTTAATTGGTGGTCCTTTTTCACCCCAATTGGGTAAATCAACGAGGTCCCCCCGTCTTGAATCTTACTATCAATCAGGTGGATTAACTCCTTATCATCAACCAGAATCCCCTTATAACGCTGCTTTTTCATCATCGCAGCTTGGAAGCTATCCCTTCCAAAATCTTTCGGCGATAGCTTGGGATTGAACACGTGAAAGTATAGGGCCCCCGCCAGTTCGGCCTTTTGTTGGTCACTAAATCGGGCAAGATTCTTCTTAATTACGTTTAGGTAGGTAATTAGTTGCATTGCGGTTCCATCATAGACCTTCCCAAAATCAATCATCTTATCCCCAGATTTATAGTCAACCAATTCCAGGTACCGCTTATCAGCAGTTTCCATGGTATCAATCCGGTCAATCCGGCCCCGCACACTTACGGTTTGAATTCCCGGAATTACGATTTGATCAGAAATATCAAAGGTGAGCGGATCTAAACTATTCGCATTATTAGTTCGCCCAAACGAAATTTCGGTTCTACTAGGCCGCATGGGGGTGCTTTGACTTTGCCAGTGCATGGTAAGGGCCATTCGCTTTACCGTTCTGATAAGCTGCCCTTTTAAATATTCCATCCGGTGTGAACTCTGTAAAATCGCGTATTGGAAATTATTGGGGTCATTTAACAACTGGGTTGCCACTTCGTTGACGAATTGATCTAACGCCTGTTCATCTAACGATTGAATGTCAATGTGCTCATCATGCATTCTCTTGACCAACAGGTCTAATGCGGCATGGTAAAATTCCCCCGTGCTAGCGGGGGATAGTTCGAAAACATCCCGTTCATGGAGTTTTAAGCCGTATTTTAGGAAGTATTCATACGGATTAGAATAAAACTGTTCCAACTGCGAAATTGAGGTATTAATCGAGTTCCCATATAAACCGGTAATAATGTCATTGGTCAACTTAGTTGGCGTATTGTTGTAGTTAAGACCGCCCAATAGCTTTTCAGTGAGTGCTTGAAATTCCCGGCTGGTGGTCACTAATTCCTGATAAACTAAGTGCCATGAATTCGCCAGCTTGTGTTGGTTGTACTTATGATCATAGCTAGCTTGCACCAGGTGGCGAAGCGTTGTTCGTTTCGTCCCAATGTAAGGTAAAATCAATTCACTATCAGCTTTGGGAGTATCAACATAGTGGATTTCGTTAATTGCAAAGTGCTTTTTAATTCGATCAACGTATGGTGAAATTTGGACCCCCGTCTCAGTATCACTGTCGTTAGCTAGGCAGTATGAAAAAATTAGCCGTTCACTCCCGCTCATAAATGCGAGGTAGTTTAAGTAAGGATCATTTGCCATTTGACTTTCGCTAGTGTCGCGCAGGTATTGTTCCTCAGTAAAGTGGGGTGCAAGGTCGTCGCGGTCGCTATCATTAAATAGGTTTTCATTGGTAATTCGGTCTGGCATTACATCATCGGTCGAGCCCACCATGAACACGACCCGGTAGTCTGGCATCTGAACAATTCCACTTTCTGAAATGGTTACCTGGTCCAACGTGGACGGAATTTGTGAGTAATTAGCGCCTTCGAAACCAGCCTTGAGTAGCGCTAAAAAGTCATTTAGCTTAAATGCTTGGCGTTCCCCTAGCACCGTTACGAAATCATCCAGTAAATCACAAAAAGTTTGCCATACCTGTTCTGGTTGGGCAGCTTGTGATAAATCGCCATCGTCAACGCTCGCATCCCGCCATTGCTTCAGTCGGTCTACGACCCCCTGCTCAACCAAAAATTGATACAACACTTTCACACCCGCAGTAACGTCCTTCGCCCGGCGCATCCGCTTGAAAAATGGTGGCAAGATCGCCTTAACATAGTGACGAATTCGATTAACCTGATCATCAATTGCTTGGTTTGGCTGGGATTGAATTCCAAAGTCACTTTCGTTCAACCAAATATAGTGCCAATCCTCATCTTGCAGCCACTTGGCGCCTTCATAACCGTTCTTTAAGACCACGTTTTCAGTTAGCGCTAGCGCATCCCGAAACTGGGTAATTGGCATGAATTTACCATCGGCATCGCGCGGAATCAGTAGTTCCGTTTTTAATAACCGCATCACGTCGTCATAGCGGTATGTCCGCCGGCTATTTTCGGGTGCAATACTAAATAATGCATCAATGAGCTGCACTAGTGGGTGGTCGACCATCGATTTTTGCACATCATTAAAGTACGGGATTTGTTGCATGTTAAAAATTGGTTGAATGATATTTTGATACTTATCCAAATGCCTAGTCATAACTAAAATGTCACGGTAATGATACTGACCACTCGCAACTAGTTGGCGAATTTTAATTGCAACCGCGGCCAGTTCAGAATAGAAGTTATCAGCCTTTACCACCTGAACGGATTGATCATCAATTAATTGCACCGGTTTGATGGGGTCTAACCCCGTCGATTGAATCCAGTAGTTACTTAAGGCTAACAAATCGTTATTAACCCGTTCGGTCTGGGCATACAGATCCGTCATGATTGGAACTTGGTTGTCACTAGCGAATTGATATAACTGGTGATATAGCTTTGCTGACTGGAAAAAGAGGGTTGGTGCTTCTGGTTGCTTCACTCCGGCAGGACGGTCTAGATTCAAGTCAATCGTAACGTTTGCCGCCCGTTGCATCATAATCATCACTAATTGGCGTTCCTTCGCGGTCAACTGTGAAAAACCACTAATGAAGAAATGCATTTGCGATAGGTCGTGGTCGAGAAAGTAGTTACAGAGTAGCTCCAGTGTGTCATTTTGGTGTAAGAATTTGCCAATCGTGGCTGCCTCAAATGCCTGGTAAATAACCGTAAAATCATGGAGCTTATCACGCAAGTTAGGGTTTAAATCTGCTTGTTGAGTTTCAAATAGGTTCGCTAAGTCCGCTGCACTAACCCGCCCTGCTTCCATCTCTGCAATTTGGCTTGCAATTTGATTGATGAAACCAGGTTGCCCACTTTCCCCTCTAAAAACGGTCAACTCATCCTGATGATCATTAATAATTTGGTAGATCAGCATGTTAACTCCCGCCGCACTTAGTCTAGGAATCTGGTATGCTGCTTCATGGCTTAAAAAGAACCATGCTAGCCGGGTTAATGAAAAAACCTGAACGTTAGTTTGAGCATAAGCATCATCATTATTTTGGTTCAGCCGTTCCAATGTTTTGACTTCTGATTCAAACTTAATGTGATTAGGAACCAGGTAAAAATAATGATCATCCGGACGTTCATGCACCATCTTTAGTAGTTGGTCAGTTAGCACCTTGGCGTGGTCTTTATCAGCGGTTCCTAGAATAAATTGCAGGGCCATTATCATTTCTCCTTTTCAAATATGTAAAAAGTCATTGACGATTTGCCAATGACTATTTATTTGGTTCCATTTTATTTTCAATTAATACTTCGTTGATTCGTTCATCCATTAACTGAACCAACGCTTCGATATCGCCATCACCCTTCATGCTGGCGGCAGCGGCATCGTGTTCTGCAACCGCCCAACGAGCGAGTGCATCGGTTACCGGCACGAAGTCCCGAATGATTCTCATTGGGGTTTGACTATTGCGCGCCCGCTTCATATTTTCATAACCATTGCGGTCAATTACCATCCGGACCTTTTCGTTTAATGATGGATCAAAAGTTTCGAAAATTACAAAGTGTGAAACTTGTTGTGCCCGAGACAATTGCAGTTTAACTTGGTCCAATTCTTCGCGACTCAATTCCATTATTCATCAGCTCCCTTAGTATCTTGAACCAATCCAATTGACTGGTTCACATATTGATGTGAAGTAATTGCTGAAACTGCCACCTGGGCAACTGTTTCACGTGAAACAATGCCAGCTGGCATTGGTTGTCCTTCATCATAAATCTGTAATTCCCCCTCGGCCTGGTACACTAATGTTGCTGGCCGTAAAATCGTGTATGGAATTTCAGCTTCATCGACAACCTTAATTGCATATCGTTGTTGCTTTAGGTATTCATCAACGTCCTTTACGTCATCTGGATACTTCATTGTCCCCTCAACTTCGTTATCAATTCCCGCAGTGGATAGCATTACAAAATCTTCAATTTTAACTTGGCTTGAGCGAATTGCATCGAATAAGCCTTCAAACGCCAAATCAACGTCCATTGGTCCTAAAAACGAAAGAACGAAATTAACTTCTGAGATAAACGGTAAATATAGCTTCTCGTATGTAACGTCAACTTGTTCATCATCGATTTCAATTAAACGTAGATCCTTATGTCGACTCAACTCTTCAATGGCAATCCTTGCAATTGGCTTTTGGCTGCCTAGAATTAAAACGGTTTTCAATTCAATTCCCTCCTCATTAATCTTCCTATATTAATTATACCCAATTTAGAACCTAAATTTAAATAGCAAAATATTTTTAAATTAGCTACATTCGTATCATAATAGAGTTATTAAAAGATATTTTATATTTAGGAGGAATCATTCATGAACGAGCAAAACGTCCAAATTGGTAAATCAGGGGTATTAAGCACCCCATTAGGTTTAGGAACTAATGCGGTTGGTGGCAATAATCTATTCCCTAACCTTAAAGATGCTACTGGAATTGAAACCGTTAAAACGGCCCTTGATTCTGGCATTAAGTTGTTAGACACTGCATTCATGTATGGAATGGGCCACTCTGAAGAACTAATTGGGGAAGCCATCAAGGGTTACGACCGGGGAAGTTTTGCGATTGCATCCAAGGGGGCACAGGAATTAGTAAATGGCAATATCACCATTAATAACGACCCCGAATTTTTAAAACAATGTGTGGAAGCCAGTCTTGAACGTTTGCACACCACCTACTTGGATATTTTCTACATTCATTTTCCAGATGATCACACCCCAAAGGATCAGGCAATTGCTGCATTAAATGAACTTAAGGTCGAGGGTAAAATTAAGGCAATTGGGGTTTCCAACTTCTCAATGGACCAATTAAAAGCGGCTAATAAGGACGGCTTAGTTGACGTTGTTGAAGATCAGTATAGCTTGATTGAACGGAAGGCCGAAACGGAGTTATTCCCATACTTAAGAGACCATGATATTTCATTCGTTCCTTACTTCCCACTCGCTTCTGGGCTCCTAACTGGTAAATACGATGATTCTTCAGTTACTTTTGCGGATGATGATCCAAGAAGTAAAAATCCAAACTTTCAGGGAGCTAAGTTTGCTAAAATCATCGCCGCTGTTAATCAAATTAGACCGTTAGCGGAAAAGCATAACGCCTCAGTCGCCCAACTTGTATTGGCATGGTACATTCAAAATCCAGATGTTGCAGTTGTTATTCCAGGCGCTAAGCACCCCGAACAAGTTAGTGATAATGCAAAGGCAATGAACATCAACCTTTCTGATGAAGAAGCTAAGCAAATTGACGACGCATTTAGTGATTTTAAATAATTTCGGATCGTTCACTTGTTAAATTGAACTAATCGTTCGTGAATTTGATAAAAGATTAACATTATGTTAAGATGGATTTTGTGATTTTATTGAAAACCGAATATTTAACAAGGAGTGGCCTTAATGGGAGCTAAAATAGCTAACTTTTTTCACTTTGACGAACTAGGGACTAATTTCCGGACCGAAACAATTGCCGGATTAACCACCTTCGTCTCGATGGTTTACATCTTATTCGTAAACCCAAACGTATTGAGCGCATCAGGAATGGAAAAGGGGGCCGTCTTTACTGCGACCGCCCTTGCAACCGCCATCGGCTGTTTCTTAATGGGATTGATTGCCAACTACCCGATTGCACTATCGACTAGTTTGGGAATGAACGCATTCTTTGCTTACTCTGTTTGTATCGGAATGAAAGTTCCATGGCAAACGGCATTAGCTGGGGTGTTCCTAGCATCCTTGATTTTCTTAGTTTTGACGTTGTTCAAGATTCGAGAAATCATTATCGATGCAATTCCAAACGACCTCAAGAGTGCCATTAGTGGTGGGATTGGGTTGTTCATTGCCTTTCTTGGTTTAAACCAAGGAGGGATTGTTACCGCCAGCAAGAGTACCCTTGTCGAACTAGGCTCCTTCCACGTTGGAAGCACTTGGTTAACCATCTTTGGATTGGTATTGACATTGGTATTAATGTCAGCACGGGTTCCCGCTTCCATCTTTATCGGAATGGTAGCAACTGCGATTCTGGGAATGGCAACCCACTTGATTGCACTACCTAATCAATGGGTAGCTGCTGTTCCAAGCTTAAAGCCAATTTTCTTACAATCGATCAAGCACATCACTGATATCAACACCGCACAATTACTAATCGTTGTGCTAACGTTCTTATTAGTCAGTTTCTTCGATACTGCAGGAACGTTGGTTGGACTAGCTGAACAAGCTGGGTTCATCAAGAATAATAAAATTCCACGAATTGGTGGCGCATTGCTTGCTGATTCTACTGGAATGGTGGCTGGTTCATTACTCGGAACTTCCCCAGTTGGTGCTTTCGTTGAATCATCTGCCGGAATTGCCGTGGGTGGCCGGTCCGGATTTACGGTAATCGTTACTGGGATTCTCTTTATCTTAGGAACGTTCTTCTCACCACTACTTGGTGTGATTACCGACCAAGTTACCGCTCCAGCACTAGTAATTATCGGAATCTTAATGGCCCGTTCACTTAAGAACATCCACTGGGAAAAATTCGAAATTGCTGCTCCAGCATTCTTAATCACTTTAGGAATGCCATTGACTTACAGTATCTCAGATGGGATTGCCCTTGGGTTCGTTATCTACCCAATCACCATGCTTGCTGCTAAGCGTGGTAAGGACGTTAACCCAATTATGTACGTATTAGGCGTTGTCTTCCTAATCTTCTTCTGGGTATTAAATGAATAGTTAAATTACAAAACCACGAAACGGAAATTGACCGTTTCGTGGTTTTTTATTTTGCCCGGGTTAATTCAACTACGTTCGTCTGGACCGCCTTAATAAAATCAAGGTCATGGTCAATAATCAACATTGTAGGTTGGATTCTTAAAATTAAATCCTGAATTTGTTGTCTGGTAATTACGTCTAAGTAGTTTAGTGGTTCATCCCAAATATAGAGGTTGGCTTGCTCACATAGTGAACGTGCCAATGCAACCTTTCGTTTCTGCCCCATGCTCATGTTGGCAATATCCTCCTTAAACGCCGCACGCTCAAAGCCCAACTTACGTAGCATGTTTATAATTGACGAAAGTTCAATTCTATAACCAAAGGCATAGTCTTCAATTTGACCGCTGAGTCCCGCAAAGTTTTGGGTTAAGTACGAAATGCGAATTACTTGATTTAGATTAATCCGCCCGCTTTCAATCAAGTTGGCCTGCCCTAGAATCGCCTTTAGAATGGTGGTTTTCCCAAGCCCGTTCGCGCCTTCCAGAACTAACCGATCTCCACGTTTTAAGTCAAATGAAAATGGTTGGTTTAATTTCCTTTGATTCCTTGCAACCTGTAATTGATCAACGGCTAGCAGGTGTTCTTGGTGCGGTTTCACATAGTTCAACGATAAATCCGGCATCTTATCAATATTGCGTAGTAATCCCTGTTTTTCATCAATCGCATCATCAATCTGATTTAACGTGCTATGATTCCGATTCATAATTTTAGCAGCCTTATGACTCAAGAACCCCTTATCTAAATCCATGTTCTTTTGGCCCCGGTAATTTTTGGCATTCTTTTTCCCTTCCGCATGGTCAGCCCATTGTTTCACCCGATTGGCGGAGGCGGTCAGCTTTTTTACATCCGCTTTAATTTGCGATTGCTTTTCTAATTCAGCTGCATTTTGGCGGTCGTATTGTTTCTGCCAGGTGGCAAAGTTTCCGTTAAAGAGTTGCACCTTGGCCCGATCAATTGATAAAACGTGGTCAATGATTTGATCAATGAACGCTCGGTCATGGCTAACTACGATGAACCCCTGTTTCCCCTGGAGGTAGTTGGCAACCATCGCACGCCCGTCAATATCCAAGTGGTTGGTCGGCTCATCAATTAATTGAAACGCATTTTCATCAATGAACATTACTGCCAAAAGTGCCTTTGTTCGTTCTCCTGGACTCAGGGTATCAAATGGTTGGTCCAGAACTTTTTCAGCTATCTTCAGCTTATCCATTTCAATTTCTACCTGCCAAAATGATTCTTCGCCAACCCCAGCCAATTGCATTAATACATCGCGGGTCAACTGAGTTGGGTTAACCACTTTCTGTGGGAAATATTTGAAATTAACGCTTGATTGAATTTCACCATGGTAACTAAATTTACCTAGTAATAAGTTTAAAAAAGTGGTCTTTCCACGCCCATTTCGACCAATTAGCCCCAGTTTCCAGCTCTCATCAATGTTTAAATTAAAGCGGTCAAAAATATTACTGGTCATTTTATCGTAGCGGAAGGATAAATTTTGAATTTTAATCGTTCCCGTTGTAACCACCTCCTGATTATCTCTAATAATTATTTAACCATTTTTTAATCACACTTTCAATTTCAAGAATCATTTAGATATTTTTAGACACATGGTTAAAAATAAATCATTAATAAATTATAAAAAAGATTGTTAAATGGTAAAAGTTTATGTATACTACTAAGCGTTATATTTATTAGGTTATCCTAAAAATATGATTGATGATAGTTAAATATATTCAATCAGTCTAGAATATACCCCCTGTATTAGTATCCAAAGGAGTGCTTATAATGCTCAAAGTTAGGAACCTTTCAGTTTCTTATGGAGAAACCCCAGTTTTTTCAGATTTATCGATTCAAATTGATTCTGGTAAAATTACTGGAATCATCGGTCCAAATGGGGCCGGAAAATCAACGTTCATCAAGGCTGTGCTTGGCTTGATCAAGTCTCAATCAGGGACCAGTGACTATGATGGCAAACCCATTAAAGCAATTCAAAAGAAGATTGCTTACGTAGAACAACGGAAGGACATTGATTTAACCTTCCCAATTAGTGTGTTTGACGTTGTATTGACTGGTAGTTACGCCCAACTCGGGCTCTTCAACATGCCTGGCAAGAAGGAAAAAGCCGCCGCAATGGATTCGTTGAATCAAGTGAAGATGCAAGCATTTGCCAGCCGCCAAATTGGTAATTTATCTGGAGGGCAATTGCAACGGGTCTTCGTGGCACGTGCAATTCTTCAACAAGCAGACATTGTAATTTTAGATGAACCCTTCGTAGGAATTGACTTGCAAAGTGAAAATGCAATCATGGCCATCTTAAAGCAATGGCGGAACGAAAACAAAACGATCCTAGTGGTCCACCATGATCTAAATAAGGTGCATAACTACTTCGATGACTTGATCATTATGAACCACGGAATCGTTGCTAGTGGACCGACTGAAATGGTTTACAACCCTGAAAACATCAGTAAGGCGTTTAGTGCCGACCTTTCTTCTGTCCTGTTTAGTCAAAAGGAGGGCCAATAATGAAAATTGCAGAATTTATTAGTGCATTAGGAAAATACGATTTCCTGCAAAGTGCAATGTTGACCGCAATCATGGTGGGAGTAATGTCCGGAATCATCGGTAGCTTTATCATCCTGCGGGGAATGTCATTAATGGGAGACGCCATTTCCCATTCCATTCTTCCCGGGGTGGCCGTTGCCTACATGCTGGGAATTAACCTCCTGGTTGGAGCCTCCATTTTCGGGGTGTTAGCTGCCCTACTGATTGGATTCGTCTCAACCCACAGTAAAATTAAGGTTGATACATCCATCGGGGTGGTGTTCAGTTCATTCTACGCACTTGGGTTCATCCTGATTTCGATGACCGAAAGTTCAACTAACCTACACCACATCCTATTCGGGAACATCCTGGCCGTAAGTAATTCCGATATGATGACTACTTCCGTCGTACTCGGAATCGTAATTCTATTCGTAACAATTGGTTACAAGGAACTATTAATCACTTCGTTTGATGAAACGTTTGCCAAAACATACGGGTTGAAAACACAAGTTATTCACTACTCATTAATGCTAGTGCTTACGCTAGTGACGGTTTCTGCATTGCAAACAGTCGGAATCATCTTAGTGGTGGCAATGTTAATCACCCCTGCCGCAACTGCATTCTTCTGGACAAACCGCTTATCCGTGATGCTAGTATTCTCCGCCGTGTTTGGAACGATTGCATCCATCGTTGGTCTCTACCTCAGTTACACGTTCAACTGGGCATCTGGGCCTGCAATCGTTGTTGTAGCAGCCATTCTATTCTTATTCTCATTCATCTTCTCACCCAAACAGGGGCTCATTCGCTTGAAGAAATAACATCCAGAAAGAGGGATTTAAATGAAGCGTATCTTAATCGCACTGGCATCTGTAATTATCCTTATTGGTGGTGTATTTCTGTTCATCAACCAACGTAGTGCTAGTAAATCAACCACCACCAGCGGTAACAAGGAACTCAATGTTGTAACTACCAACTCAATTCTAGAAGATATGGTGAAAAACGTGGGAAAGGATCGCGTCCACGTTTACAGCATGGTTAAACGGGGCACTGATCCACATGAATACGAACCGCGTCCCGAAGACATTGCTCAAACCACAAACGCCGATGCCATTTTCTACAATGGTTTAAACTTAGAAACCGGTGGTAACGGTTGGTTCAAAAAGCTAGTTAAAACCGCTAACAAGCAGTTCGGTAAGCAGGTCTTCGCAGCCAGCAAAGGCGTGAAGCCGCTGCACCTTACTACTAATAAAAACGAAGTGGATCCCCACGCCTGGCTTGATCTTGCTAACGGAATTAAATACGTTAAAACCATTACCAAGGTCCTAAAGGAAAAGGATCCTAAGAATGCCGATTACTTCCAAAAGAATGCGGATGCTTACATTGCTAAGCTTTCCAAGTTGAATCAGGATGCAAAGTCGAAGTTCTTAGACATTCCAGCTAAGCAACGGGTATTGGTAACGTCTGAAGGAGCATTCAAGTACTTCTCCAAGGCCTACCATGTTAAACCAGTTTACATCTGGGAAATTAATACTGAATCGCAAGGAACTCCGGAACAAATGCGCCGGGTGCTTGCCGCAATCAGTAAGTACGATGTCAAGCACCTATTCGTTGAATCATCCGTATCACCAAAATCAATGGATAAGGTTTCATCTGAAACTGGTATCAAGATTTACTCCAAGATCTTCACCGATTCATTAGCGAAGGAAGGCACCCCTGGTGACACCTACTATTCAATGATGAAGTGGAACTTAGATAAAATTCACGATGGATTAGCAAAGTAATCTCCGTAACTTAAAGGGGGCGGGGCTCACAATGAGCCCCGCCCCCTTTTTCATTTAACGATCTAATTTTGCATCAATTTGATTCAAAACCGTGGTTAAATCATCCTGATTATTCACAAAATCATACTTATTGCCATCAATTTTAATCTTCGGACTAATATCGTAATTCTCAAACCACTTTTGGTATGCAACTTGCAATCCGCGGTAGTATTCCAGTAAATCGTCGGACTGCTCAAAATCCCGGCCCCGTTGGCGAATACGCTTTAACTGGGTCTCCAAGCTTACTTCAATGTAAACTAGTAAATCAGGGCGTTTCTTTTTGGCAGCGTAAGGGAGTTCCTCCATCATGTTATCCAATAGTTCATGATAAATCGCTGCCTCAGTGTCGTTAATATTGCCCAGTTGATGATTTAAATCCGTAAATAGTGCATCTTCATAGATTGAACGGTCTAAAACGTTATTATCATCTCGCTGGGCCTGCTTAATCATTTCAAAGCGCTTATTTAAAAAATAGATTTGCAGCAAAAAGCCGTATTTTTCTTTATCTTGGTAGAATAACGGTAGTACCGGGTTATCCCCCACTGGTTCGTAAAATGCCTGGGTCCCTAAATGATTTGATAGGCGCTCGGTAAGTGATGACTTCCCAGCTCCGATGGTTCCAGCTAATACAATCATTGTCATAATCTGCCCCTTTCTAAATTGACTACTAGTTCGTAGCTAACCGCTTGGCAAACCACGGGCTCTTGGTGAACGCTAAAATATCATTTGCAATGTAGAGCATGTAAGTTACGAATAGGACTGGTGAAGCACCACCCTGCGCAGCGGTAATCCCCCATAGAATCACTGATAGCACGCCTTGCGCTAACCAGAAGTAGTAGGTTTCGCGTTTCTTCAACGTGGTCAGGATGGCCCCCATAATTCCAGTCGTTGCGGAAATTGAATCAATCAGTGGCCGCGGGCTATCGGTTAAGCTCGTCAACAGGGTGTGCATGATTAAAACCACTCCCACAAAGCCAATTAAGTATGGTAACCAGTTTTTAAAAGTTGCGGCTGCGCTTCCTCCCCGCAATCCGGAAATTTTATTTTCGGCGTCCCGGTTCCAACTTGGCATTAGTAATACTGGAACATCTAACAACACAATGTAGCTAAGTTGCATCACAATTTCCATGTAATTCTTAGCGGTGAACGCAACCGTAATCAATAAGATCGCACTAATTAAGCCTAACCAACCGTTGATGGGTTTGGCATTGTTAATCGCTAGGACACAGGTCAGCCCTAAAGCACCAGCAATAAACGTTACAATACTAATGGTTGTGATCGGACTGCTCAGCGTCAAGGCTAAGTTAAATCCCAACCCAAAGAATAATAGAATGTACGATTGGACGTTCCAACCTAATAATTGGCTCCATAGCCACTTCAAATAATTCATCAAAAAAGCTCCTATTACTATATATAGTGTATTAAACATATTAAATCACTATATATAGTTATTTTAGTCAACTCGTTCTATTATACAGAAGTTAAAATGAATTTCAATCACACCGATGATACGATTCAATCGGGAACTGGCTATTTTTAAAATCGTCCCTGTGTTAAAATAACCAAAAACAAACCAATCATACATATCAACATTGGAGGTAATAATATGCACTTTATCAAAGGAACTGCCTTTTTATGGCTAATCCTAATGATCATCGCTAGCGTGATCGTTTTTATAATGCGTGGATGCTTCGATTTAATCGTTAATCATACTTACGACATCCAATTTTATATTTCTGAAATGGGCAATTATGCTATTAAGGGATTAGTATCCGCTATTTTAATTCAAATCGGTGAAAGCATTATTACACGGCATAAAAGAAGGCAAAAATAAGAGGATGGGGCGCTCCCATCCTCTTATTTATTAAATCGCCATTCCAACAAACGCTGCTAGAATCCCTAACAACGTCGTTGAAATAAAATATAATCCAGCCCATGCAGGCCGTTTCATCTGCAGTTTAACCGTTTCATTCATAAACGTAGAGAACGTGGTATAGCCACCTAAGATTCCACTACCGATTAGATATGCCATGGAACCATCAGCAAGCTGGCCCGCCAATAGCCCGAGCAAGAATGCCCCGGAGACGTTGATAATAACGGTGGCTAATGGAAACTCCTTCCACCCCATTTTATTACCAATTAGTTCAATCATTCCATAACGAATGACCGCACCAAATGAAGCAGCAAGCCCCACAATTACAATTTTAGAAAGCATTATTTTTCACCCACCCTTGCAATCACATAATCAGCAAGCTTAACCCCCATCAATGCGAATATATATCCAAACACTAAACTAATTGAAAGGTACCAAAAAGAATTAATTAGTGAAGTTTTGAACAGTTTCACAAAATCAACCATAAACGTGGAAAAAGTGGTAAAACTACCGATAAACCCAACGCTAATCCCACTTAGTAGTTCGCTTGAGATTTCAAACAGTAACGGTAGGATGCTAACGAGAAACGCTAACAGGAACGTTCCTACTAAATTAATCGCAATAATCATTGCCAGATGCTCATTTCCCGACAATAGCGTTAACCATTCACGGAGTGCGCCACCTAAAAAGCCAAAAATGATGATATAAATAACCTTACGCAATTTAAATTGCCCCCTTATTATTATCCTTTTATCGTATCACAATTAGGGTTTCTTATACTTTAGTTAATAAATTCACAAAATATTTAAAAATTAGCTGGATTTATTTTTTATTCATGCAACCGGTTGCATTATGAATATTAATCTAAAAAGATGTAATTAGCGTTTTATAGTTTGTGAAACTATTAACTATCCTTGGCCTTAAATCAGCATTTATCTTTGCTTACTGGGTGCTAAGTTAATGTGACTTTATTCATTTATAAATCAAATTATCGTTATATTTAGATAAAATGGCAGTTGATTATTTGACGATAATCATTAGTATTATAGGTGTAATCAATTGAACTAAACAATAAATGTTTGGAATCAGATGGTTATTTCATATAAAATAGTTATTGAAGCCTGGTCATTTGATTGGGTTAAAAAATTTATTATATTAAAAGGGGATATTTACACATGAAAGCATTAGTATTAACTGGTACTAAACAAATGGAAATCCAAGATTTAGATACTCCAACTCCAAAGCCTGACGAAGTTTTAGTTAAGACTGCATACGCTGGTATCTGTGGTACCGACGATGCATTATACAACGGTCTTCCAGGTTCAGCAGATGCTGTTCCTCCAATCGTTTTAGGTCACGAAAACTCAGGTGTTGTTGCTGCTGTTGGTGCTAACGTTACCCAATTCAAGAAGGGTGATCGTGTTGCAGTTGACCCTAACATCTACTTCCCTAAGGACAAGTACTTCCGTGTTGACCGTCCCCAATTAGCTGAATCATTATCAGCTGTTGGTGTTACTCGTGATGGTGGTTTGGAAGAATACTTCACTGCTCCTGAATCAGTTGTATACCACGTTCCAGCTAACCTTTCATTAAAGGCTGCTTGTTCAACTGAACCAGTTTCATGTGGAGTTCACGGTATTCGTCGTCTTAGCTTACAACCACATTACAAGGCTCTTGTTATGGGTGATGGTTACATGGGTCTCTTATTCGTTGAATTATTAAAGGCCTACGGTGTTCAACACGTTGACTTAACTGGTCGTCACGACGACAAGTTAGCTGAAGAACAAAAGCTTACTGGCGCTGATCACGTAATCAACACTGAATCTGGTGACATTACTGAAGAATACGACATCGTTATCGAAGCCGTTGGTCGTCCAGAAACTCAAGAAAAGGCAATCGAAGTTGCAGGTAAGGGTGGTCAAATCCTTATGTTTGGTGTTGGTCGTCCAGATCAAACTTTCACTGTTAACACTTACGAAGTATTCCAAAAGGAATTAGACATCAAGGGTTCATTCATTAACCCATACTCATTCGATGACTCACTTGCATTAATGGCAAGTGGCAAGATTGATGTTGAACCACTTATCAAGAACGTTCTTCAACTTGATGAAGTTGTTGGTAAACTTGATGGTTCTGACAAGCGTCCTGGTAAGTCAGTTGTTGAACTTGACGGAAGCTTGAAATAATTAATTTCTACGGAGGCAAATAAAATGGCTTTACAAGATTACTTTACTGGACTTCAACACATTGGAATTCCTTCAAAAGATTTAGACAAGACCATTGCTTTTTACGAAAAGCTAGGTTTTGAACAAGCTGGTTTATTCCACAATGGCGAAAACCGTTGTGCTTTCATGAAATACAATAACCTTACAATTGAAACTTGGGAAGGTGACCCCGTTACCATGAAGAACGGTGCCATTAACCACTTCTCAATGAACTGTACTGACGTTGACAAGGCTTTTGAAGCTGCTAAGGCTGAAGGCTTTGACATGGTCAACGACGAAATTCAATCAATCCCATCATTCTGGGATCACGGAATTCGGTTCTTTAACATCTTAGGACCAAACCACGAAACCATTGAATTCTGTCAAATCTTAGACAAATAATATTTGAAAAGCGTCCTGGTGAATAAAATCATCAGGACGCTTTTTTTAGTATTTAGCTAAACTAAAAAGCAGTGCTTGCCCAGATTGGGAAGCACTGCTTTTAATTTAGTAGCCCTATTTAACAGCTTTAACGTAACTCTTATTAGAAGTAAAGTGGGTATCATTAGTCCCAAGTGCAATTGTCTTGGTTCCCTGTTGCTTAAATGATAACACTTCAATCGTAGCACCTTTTTTAAGGTGTTCTACCCGTTTGTTAGTACTATCATAAACATAAATTCCATTCTTAGCGGTTACCATTAATTTTTTAACCTTCTTGGAAGAATAATAAACCTTAGTATTAATCTTAGGCTTCATTACATTAATGGTCTTCTTTTTACTAATCGAATGGGCACTAACTTTTGAACCATTATTAGTAGTACTGTTACTAAAAGCAGTACTAGGGATTGTTGCTGAAGTGGATTTAGC
This sequence comes from Lactobacillus sp. Sy-1, assembly GCF_019303535.1. Taxonomy (GTDB): domain Bacteria; phylum Bacillota; class Bacilli; order Lactobacillales; family Lactobacillaceae; genus Nicoliella. The sequence goes on from NZ_JACCIU010000001.1 coordinate 222,589, forward strand.
ACTACTTGATGATAAAGTCGAACTACTCGACTTCAAACTAGCAGCAGAACTAGTGGTAGCAGAACTAGAACTATTAGAAGCAGCACTTGAACTCACGCTAGCACTGCTAGAAGCTGCACTAACGCTTGAAGAAATTGCTGATGATCCGGCAGAGTTAGCGGATGATGCAGCACTGCTGGAAACGGATGCAGAACTGCTTGCGGTTGAGCTAGTGGCACCGCTACCGACCCAGAATGATAATGGTTCTCCACCATCTGGAATGACTGATGCATCGATGTTTTGGTTCAATGCCGTACTATGATAACTGTCAGTAAATTGCCATAATCCGTAAGTATATGATGGGTTTGGTTCACCAGCTCCATAGGAAGCCAACCATAGCGTATCATAATCGTTCTTAGAATCACCAATGGTATTACTCATAAAGTAAAGGCCACTGTACAATACAACCGGTCGTGTAGTTAGAGTCCGCATTTTCGCTGCCCATGCCGATGTTGCAGCATCTAAGGTTGCGCTACTCATCCCATTCGTTTGTTCCAAGTCATTAACATAGAACCGAGCGTTTGGCACCCGATTATAAAGCGTTTGCGCCTCACCCTGAGCTTGTGCAACGGAGTTATATAGACTGTAGCTATAAACCCCGTATGGAACGTTATACTTATCTAATAACTTCAGATTGTTTTGGTAAACCTTATCAGCATAGTTACTTCCATACTGAACTCGAATAATTACAAAACTAGCCTCTGATTTCAACTTTTGAACCTGAGCATCGGTCAGCGTTTTTTGCCATTCTGACAAGTCGTACGCTGGATTCATTTGAACAGAAGCTCTTACGGTAGAACTAGGTCGTCCTAATGTCGCAACATTAACGATGCCCAAGGTCACGATTCCAGTTGATAATACTAGTCCTGCTTGCGTTAGTACATGTCTTATCTTCTTCATATATAGGATCCCTTTTTTGCTTAATTACTTAGCGTCAATTGCGGATTGCAATGCAGCTTCTGGAGTACTTCCAGAAACGGTATGCACAGTCTTACCTTCCTGCCATCTAACAGTAGTTTCGTTAGAGTCAATATCAGCAGATACATGTCCGTATCCTTGTGGAACTGGTAAGGTATGTGATTGTAGGTAGGCAACCATTTGCTTGGCAGCAGGAGTTGCGGTGTCACTTGTATTTACTTCAGTTCCCCGCACTGATAATGACCAACGCCCCATATTAAAGCTAACAAAAACTTGTCCAGCCCCTGCATCCTTAACTCCGGTAACGCCGCTTCCTAAATCAACGGTTGGTAATCCGGAAGTTGATGCCTTAGTTTGGTAACCAACCTTTGCCTTCGCAGTAGAATCACTAGCGTAAGTCTTAGAAGATACCTGACTGCTACTTGAATCACTACTACTAGAACTAGCTGATTCAGTGCTGCTCATGCTACTTGAGCTTTCGGAACTAGAAGAACTTGATGATGCCTTCGAAGATTCACGGCTACTCTTCTTTACAGTTACCGAGTGACTATTTTTCATTGATGCGTTTTGATTTTCACTGTCTTTACTTCCACAGCCAGCTAATAGCAATCCTAAAATGGCCACTGGAATTAATTTTTGATATGTCTTCATTGTTAAATGTTACCTCCTGAACGGTAAAAGAACTTTGTACTTAGTATACCAAATTGTGTTATAAAATAAACCTTAGTCATGATTTTTTAATCTATCGTAACTAATTGCAACTAGGTAAAAAGCGCTTTCTATTGCGGCTATAAAGAAACTCACCGGCCAATCTGTAATATAACTGAAATATAAGCCGGCCCAGGTGCCCACCAATGAAAAGATAAACGTTAAGAATATCATTCCCCAGACGTTATGCACGAAAAACTTAGCTGCGGATGCTGGAATTGTTAATAGCGCAAAAATCAATAGTGATCCCACAATCTGAGCGGTTACACTAACCGTTGAAGCTAATAAAATCAAAAAGATAATGGAAATTGCAGTATCGTAGCCGGCATTAAAGTGCGATCCGGTACCATCAAAGGAGTTATATTTCAAACGTCTATAAATCAGTAGAATGGCAATGATGATGATCACACTCAGTGTAATCAACGTCTTCAAGTCGTTAACCCCAATTCCAACAATACTACCAAATAATATATTGGTTGCATAACTAGACTGGGTATTGGCTAGTGAGAGAAATAGAATCCCTAACCCAATAAATAACCCCGAAAACACACTGATTGATGATTCACGGCGGCTAACTTTATTTCCAACCGTTCCAATCATTAATGAACTTAAAATGGTAAATATTAACATCCCAATTACTGGAGATGTCCCAATAAATAGACCAAATGCCGCTCCGGCAAACCCAATTTCAGATAACGTGTGGGTAAAGAATGACGTCCGTCTAGAAACAACGAAAACGCCCATAAATCCACATAAAATTGAAATAAAGAAGCTGGCAATGAATCCATACCTCATAAATGCATATTCTAACACGATGCTTGATCCCCCTTCACTTCGTGCATCACACCATGGTGATTTGCAATTTCCAAGTTATAATCCCCAAACCTTCTAATTAATTCGGGATCATGGGTGATAAACATAACTGCCGCTCCAGTGCGCTTGATAATATCAACAACCACTTGTAGTAAGTAGATCCGCGATTCCTTATCCAAACTCGCCGTGGTTTCATCCAAAATCAATAGCTTAGGATCGGTCACTAACGCCTGCGCCAGGTAAGCGCGTTGCTTTTGGCCACCGGAGGCCCGGCCAAGCGGTTCATTCTCAATTTCGGTTAGTTTAGTCATCTCAAGCACTTTTTGAATTCGGTTTTTTTCGGACTTTGTTAACCATGGTAAAAAAGAATTTTGCAAGCTCAAGCTCACAAAATCCTTTATTTTAAGTGGATAATCGTCATCCACGTTCCGAAATTGGGGAACGTATTGAACTTCATCCGGCCGAACCAAAAAGTGGACTTGTTTTGTTGAATGCCGTTTGCACTTTAACAATGCCTTTACTAGGGTCGTTTTACCAACCCCGTTTTCCCCGGTCACACAGGTGAGTGCGCCACCGTAAACGGAAAACGAAAGGTCCTTAATCAAAGTCCGGTCTTCAACTGCAACATTGAGATGCTCAACAGTCAACACTTTTGATTTCAATATTACTTATTCTCCTTTTGAATTGCCAATAATTGCTTGTATTGAGATGCCATCCATTCTTGGTAATCCATTCCATCAGGCATTGTTTCAGTAACCTTTAGAACTGGAACCTTATATTGGTTAGCCATCTTAACTAAGTTTTGAACAACCTTGTCACTAGCTTGACTGTTATCAACGAAGAACGCAATTTTCTTGTTCTTGATATCATTTTGAATTTCCTTGATATCGGATGGTGATGGGTCGGTTCCCTTTTCAACTGACTTAGCGTAGCCGTTATCAGCAACTTTGTAACCCATTTCTTGTAATGAGTAATCAAATACGGGTTCACTAACCCCAACTAACTTGTTCTTAGTGTTATTAGCCTTAATTTCATCAACCAACTTCATGTTGGAATCAAGGGTCTTAATGTACTTAGCAGCATTCTTTTTAAATTCTGCCTTGTGCTTAGGATCCTTCTTCCCAAACTGAGCGGCTAGTTCATTCGCTAACTTAGGCATTGTCTTGCTGTTATACCAGATATGCGGATTATCACCAGTTTGCTTGCCCATCAAACTACCAACATTAATAGACTTTAAATCATCGGATCCATTACTAGTTAGCTTGTTCATCCATGAATCATACCCTAGTCCATTGTAGATAACAAAGTCAGCTCCAGAGACCTGCTTTGCAGTTTGTGCAGTGGGTTGGAAATCGTGTGGATCAATGGTTGACTTATTGATAATCGACTTAACAGTTCCGTGATTCCCTAGAACTGCACGCGCCGCATCACCATAAAAGTCAACCGAGGTCACAACGTGAATCCCCTTACTACTTTCACTCTTAGAGCTACTACAACCAGCTAAAACTAATCCTAAGCTCAGTACTAATCCCAAGCCTAACAATGATTTCCTAACAAATTTAAACATTATAAAATGTTCACTCCTTCAATTTTCTATTACCCCCAAAAGCAATAAAAATTGATTTAAGATAAAATTTGCTAGATAATCTTAACATAGGTTAAAATTACTATAATTAACCAATAATCATTATTCTACTTGAAAATTACAAGGGTGGCAAAGATTATGAATAAAAAAATTACCTCTTTTCTAATGGCTTCCCCGGGGGTATGGATGGTCCGGCTCATTATTACCGCATGTATTATTGGAATCATCGTGATTGAACTTGGACTCTACTTTGCACGTCCACTAGTAACCGCACAATCAGTTAATCTCCGCTCTAATCCGCAGCTATCAGCTAAGTTAGTCAGTCGAATTAACAACGGGACCCGGTTAAAGGTTATTAAAAAGGATTCCCAGACCGACTGGTGGTACGTAAAAGCCAAGGGACACACTGGTTGGATTGCTTCGTGGCTAATCGATCAACCAAAGTACAATGCCAAAACCGCCAGTAACATTTCTGAGGCTACCATCGTTTTAGATCCTGGCCACGGGGGACAGGATACGGGAACCCTTTCCCACTTTGGTAGTGGTGCTGATAATGAAGAAAAGACCTACACCTTACCGCTAGCCCTTCGGGTTCGCGATTTACTTAAACCAACGTTTGCGCGGGTGATCATGAGTAGAACCACCGATAAGACCGTGGGATTACAAGCCCGTGCTGATTTATCTAATAACTCAAAGGCTAATTTATTCATGAGTTTTCACTATAACTCATCTAACGTTGCTAACGACGCAACTGGATTCCAAGTCTTTAAGTATCACCATAACGCGGATTCCTTTGCTGGAATTTTGAATAATAGTTTTAGCAATTTACCATTAACTAACCGGGGAATTGACTTCGGTAACTACCTGGTATTGAGGAATAACACCCGCCCAGCAGTACTAATTGAAATGGGCTTTATGGATAATTCCAGGGACCTCCAATACATCCGCAGCGCTGATTATCGCAATACAGTTGCTAACGACGTGGTAAAATCAATGAAACAATATTTTGATGCGGAGTGATAAATGATGATGAATCTATGTACGTTTAATTTAAATGAAGCGGAAGTTAAGTTAGTAATGCCCGAGGAACGATTTGCAGAATCGATTTACAGACTGATTGACCAAGACCGTGAATCGCTAGCCCGCTTTTTACCATGGGCAAATGCAATCAACAGTCCTGAAGATGAGCTGCACTTCATCCAGTCTGCCCGACAACAATTTGTGGATTATAAACTTCTTTTATTTGTGATCACTTATAACGACGAACCTGTAGGAATGATTGATCTACATAAAATTGATTTTGATAACCGCTCTGCTGAGGTTGGCTACTGGTTAGCTAGTCATGTCCAGGGGCAAGGAATCATGACAAACGCATTGAAGCAAATGATTATTAACATTCAACCAGAACTCCAGCTGCATAAAATCACGGTTCTCGCTGACGTTGATAACCTTGCGAGTCGTTCGATTCCCCAAAGACTAGGTTTTACCCACGAGGCCGTTCTGAGGGACGCTATTTTTTCTAACGGTCAATATCACGATGCTGATACTTACATTCGTCTATTCAATAATTAAGAACGATCATAATTAATTTACTATTCACTTTGAAATAATATATAATTAAAGCGTTAGTATATTTTCAAATTTAATATAAGGAAGGGTTTATATGCCAATTTTGATTGGAATTTTGCCAGCGCTTTTGTGGGGGATTGGTCCGCTAATCGCCACTAAAGCTGGTGGCCGCCCAATCGATCAACTTATGGGGACCGTTTATGGTCAAGTAGCCGTTGGGCTAGTGCTCTACATCATTTTTAGACCCGAGCTGACGCTAAGTGGATTCATTTGGTGTTTTGCTGGGGGAGCACTTTGGTCGATTGCGCAATTAATGCAGTTCGCTGCATTTACGAAGATGAACGTCTCAACCGCAATGCCAATTTCAACCGGGCTTCAATTAGTTGAAATTCCGTTAATCGGGGTAATTGTATGGGGCGAATGGGGCTCAGCAACAGCTAAGCTAATTGGTTTCATTAGTATCTTGGTATTGATTGTTGGGATTACGCTTACCAGTATTCAAGATGGTAGTGTTGAACGCCCTAAGATGGATTATAAATCTGGATTAACCCTCTTGATCGTAGGTTCACTTGGCTACACAGCCTGTTCAGTGTTCCCACGGGTGCCAAATGCATCCGGGTTATCTAGCTTGTTCCCACAAACCCTTGGAATGTTCTTTGGTGGAGTTGTGCTAGGCTTATTCTTACAAACTAAGGATCACAAGCCACTATTCTTTACCAAGCCAGCATTCAAGAGTACTACCATTGGGATTACCGGTGGATTTGGGGTGCTTGCATACTTAACTTCATTGAAGTTAAACGGAGTGGCAACTGCCTTCCCACTAACTCAATTGAACGTTATTATTTCTACATTAGGTGGAATCATTATTCTTCATGAACATAAGAATAAAAAGGAACTTACGTTTACCATTATCGGATTACTGCTGGTAATTGGAAGTGCGTTTATGATTAGCCGCTTAGAGTAATTAAAAATTGCTATGCCAACCAGGGCATAGCAATTTTTTTATTTATAAACGACCTTGAAAATTTCACAAAGGCATGGGACTTGTTCGTTAAATTGACGCCCTTCTTCAGCGTATTCGTGTTGGAAGAAATTGATATGCGCTTTCCGCCAACTTTTAAGGGAGCGATCTCCCTCACCATCATGGTAAGCATGTTCTGCTGAAACTTGATTAAACGGAACCGTTTCAACTAATTCTGTTTTGGTAACACAAACTGGTGAACCTGAGCCGTCCAAAATGATGTTGTAGTCGCCCACTTTAGGCACAACTTCATCTGGTTCGTAGAGGCCTACCGCAGATGAATTAGCAGTTTTAACCCCACTAGCAATTAAGGCTGCTAGTTCGTCACTCTTCTTTTTACTATCCCCGTATTCAGAAACATCGAAATATTTAACCCCGGTTAGTCCAGTGGCGGATGCAAATTGACGCCAGTAATGTTCAATTTTTTCAGTTATCATATCAATTCCCCCTTTGATTATTTTTAGTTATTATATTACCAAAAGATGCCATCAGGAAGGCTCCTGATGGCATCTTTAGTTGATGTTAATTGATTTAATTGTTACTTAATTGACTTAATCCTTACTTAACAATGTCCTCGTGAAACGTCTTGAGGGCTGGAATGGAGAGCATTGTAACCAGACTAATTAGGTATAGCACTGATAAGCTTGCCATCACCACCGTTAGTGAGTAATGTTCCATCATCATCCCGATTACCATTGGTGAAAAACCACCGATGGCCCGACCAACACTCATGATCATGTTGTTAGCGGTTGCCCGAATCTTAGTTGGGTAGAGCCGGCTAATAATCGCTCCGTAGCCCCCATACATCCCGTTAGAAAAGAATCCAACCACCGTGCTGGCCAATAGCAATGTCCAGGCGTTAAACGCAAAGATGATTGCATAAACTGAGATTGCAGCCACAAATAAGAAGATTCCGAACGCCCTTCTAGGCCCGAAGAAATCCATGATGGTTCCAAAGGTCAGCATTCCAAGGCTCATCCCAATGATTGTAACAATCATCCAAGTGGAAGAACCGGAAACGCTTAAGCCGAGTTGCTTTTGCATAATTGATGGTAACCAGTTCATCAATCCGAAGTATCCAGAAATTTGAACAATTACCATTACGATTAGTGCTAGAGTTTGGTATGCCAACTTAGGAGTAGCAAATAATTCTTTAATTGAAACCTTTGGTTGGGCATCAGTTGACTGCATTTCGGATTCAAATTCAGGGGTTTCCTTAAGGTTTCTACGCACAAAGTAGGCGAAGATGATTGGAACCAACCCGACTAAAAACAATGCGTGCCAACCGAAGTTAGGTAGTACCCAGGCTGCAACCAACGCTGCAACAATTGCACCGATTTGACCACCGATGGCAGCAATCGAAGTCCACTTAGCAATCTTTCCGTGCCGGAAGTTTTCGGCAATCAACGTTACTCCCGCACCGTATTCACCACCAGCCCCAATTCCGGCAATGAACCGAAACAAGAACACTAGGTAAATATTATTCGCGAAGTACATCGCAGCGGTTGCAACCGCGAAAATTAACACGGTATGGGAGAAAATCTTAACGCGCCCATACTTATCTGCCAGAATCCCGAAAAAAATCCCGCCCAGTAACATTCCTAAATTAGTAACTGACGATATAAATCCAGCTGCCCCGGCACTAATGTGCAGGTCCGCAATGATTGAAGTTAAAGCAAAGGAGAGGAACATGACATCCATGTTTTCCAATCCAAACCCAGCAGTGCTGGATGCAAGCGTCAATTTCTGATTCGTTGTTAATGAACGAGATTCATCTTTAAGTATTTCCATATTAAATTAATCCTCCAAATTGGTGCTCACGGGCACCTTTTATTTCTCGGTTTTCTGCGAGATATTAAATTCTTACTTATTCTTACACAGAAATTTTCAAATTGCAAATTAATTTGCAATTCCTCATTAATTATAATTAACGGCCATTAAAGCTGTTTATTGGCAAAATTCCGGTACCAGTCAAAAATCCGTTGTCCATCCGATTTTGGCAGGTAACGGTACGTAATCATCCGGGCCGAATAACCACGACGAATCGCAATTGACAGGTGCGCGCGGCCGGAGTGTTCCATCCAAATCGACTGTCGCAGGTTCATGCTTTGAATCTGATGCCAGTTCACAATTTGGGTTTCCTTAGTGAACAGCCTAGCGGTTTGAACTGCAATCTGCGTAGTGCTGATTTGCTTAGCGGCGGTTACACGGCCCTTGTAGATGCCGTTTCCAATCGCTAAGCTAACGACGAATAGCGTAAGTACAAGGCTCCAAAGCGGCCAGATTCGGGTCCAAAAAGCTAGTCCCGTCAAAGGCCCGAAGAATAATAAGCTAAAAAACACGCCGTTTCTAGCAAAGAGCCACTGACTATAACCATCGCCACTTCTGAAAGCCACCTGCTGTTTTGGAATTAAACCGATAAACTGGTTAACCACATGGTATGCAAGGTGATCCTTAACCACCGGCATAACGGTAATAACCTGTTTCTCATCGTCACTATCAGAGTCAGTAACGAGGTCCATTTGAACGGTTGTTAGGTGGAATAACTGGCGAATCGCATTTTGTTTAAAAATCACCGATTGAATCTTATCAATTGGGAGGTTAATCGTTTTGCGTTGAAAAAAGCCCTTTTCAATTATCAAGTGGTTTCCACTCTTCGTAAGCGTAAACTTGTAAAATTTAATTGCCGTTTTAACGACCCCGATCGCCATTAATAAAATGATGAACGTAATAATTGATTCCAATACCCGGTAGAAACTAGTCGCAAAACTACTGTAAAAGTTAGCAATTTGGTTAAAACTAATGTGAATGCGATCAATAATCGCTAACAGTGCAAGCAACTCACCAATAAAGTGAATATCAGTAAGGCCGAAAACAAAGATATCAGTTCCCTTGATTTGATACTGAGTTGGCTTCGTTGCCCCGTTAGAAGTTGGCTGCTCTGAGTTAGACTGTAAATTCGGTGTTTGGTGGGTCGCTGCTAGATGGTATTTTTCAATTATTGGCGCAATCGTTGTTTTCACAGCGAGCAGGCTTACCCTGCTTTTGTCCTTATCAGACCCCGCCGTATTAACAATTACCTCTTCCACCCCAAACGGACGGAGGAAAAACCACTGCCGATTTTGAATCGTCTGAATCCGGTCGTACGGGATGTGGCGTTGCTTCTTAAAAATCAAACCAGTTTTGATAAACAGCTCATTTGGTAAGATTGAGTAGGTAAACGTAAAGTAGTTGATAGTTGCAAAGACAACAAGTAGCCCCAATACAATGCTAGTAAGTAGCACAATATTCTTCGAACCAAGGACTATAAAAATAAAGGAGAAGAAGAATGCCTTAATCAACTGCCCTAAAAACATTAATAACGCCAATGGATGCAAGTGTTTATTGCGCATTCTTAGCCTCCATTGCTAGTTGCATGACCCGCTCCTTCAATTTCTCCGCATGGTGTTTATTCAGTGCATCAATCTTGTGACTGGAGCCTCCGGTATCAATAACAACTTGATATAGACTTTGACTAATCAAAAGCGGTCCCTGATTCAAATCAACGTTTTGAACCCGCGCAATCGGAATTGCAATGTGATGTCGAAAAAAGAACCCCTTTTCAATTTCAACGTCGGTATCATTCACCTGAAAATGGTAAAAGCGGTATCGGTACGGAATTAATAGGAGTTGGATGATTAATGAAATTAGACCCAAACCAATGATAATCAAGAGCCCCATCTGTGGCAACCAATCCCAAAACCTAAGTCCGATTAAATAGGCAACTGCTCCGGAAGCCCAAAACAACGCTTCAATCAGGATGCTAAATAACCATACGGTTTTAACGCGAATGGGTAAGCTTTGCATTTCAAATCCTCCTAAAACGCGGCGTTTGCACTTCGGTTAAAGTATTTTACGTAGTAATTATTATTGGCAAGCGTAATCTTAGTGACGGTCGTGTTATCAGGTTCTTGAATTACCATTACATCGATTGGGTTTCCCATTGCAGCAAGGACCGCTGCCTTAATTGTGAACCCATGGGTAACTACAATAATTTTTTCATCGGGACTTTGCTTATTAACATCGAGCATGAAATCATTTACCCGCTCAATTACCCCATCAAATGTTTCTCCCTTTGCTAGGGTTGCATATGAAGGTAACACGTCGTTTAAAACGGGGTCGAAAACTTCCGGATGGGCTTTTTGTAGATCCGCATTCTTTTTGCCATCCCAATTTCCGTATGAAATTTCTAACACCCGTTTATCCAAGCTAATTGGTAGTTTAGCAGTTTGGTTTAAATAGGCAGCCGTATCTTGGGTTCGTTTCAACGGACTAGAAATAATTCGATCGGCAAAAGAAATATCAAAATGGTCGTGTAGGGTTTGGGCTTGTTGTTTCCCCTTTTCAGATAGGTAGGTAATGGGCGTATTAATACAACCCTGTTTTAATCCCGCAGCATTTGCAGCCGTTTGGCCGTGGCGTACAAAATAAAAGTCAGTCATCATTAGTGCCTCCAGAATTCATTTTATATAATTATCTCATATCTAATTACGCAAAACAAAAGCATTTTAAATTTATATTGCATTTTAAAAAGGAGTGTGTTAAATTTAGATTATAAAGAAGGGGAGGATTTCTAATGAATATTGTAATTTATAATCTTAATAAATTTAATATTGTTAGTTCAAAGAGTTCCTCTCGGTCTACAGTGACATTTATGTAGGCCTTATTTAAGATGACACTTTAGTCTGGTCTTGCATAGATGTCTTTCTACATCACTGCGGGACCGGGAATAATAATACCCTGAAGAAGCTCCCGTAGTGAATTACTGCGGGGGCTTTTTGTTTCCACTTTTTTATAAAAATCCACATAAGGGGTCTTAATGATGACAGTTTATAATTTTTCAGCTGGTCCAGCGGTGTTACCAAAGCCGGTAATGGATCAGATTCAAAGAGAGCTTCCATCGCTTCAAGGTAGCGGAATGAGCATTTTGGAAATCTCACACCGTTCCGATCGTTTTCAAAATATCTTGGATACCGCCAAGCAGGATTTAAAGGACTTGCTTCAAATTCCAGATAACTATGAAGTGCTATTTTGCCAGGGTGGTGGAACCGGCCAATTTGCTGCCGTACCACTAAACTTAGCTAACCATCACCGTAAAATTGCTTTGCTCGACAGTGGTCACTGGGCATCTGGAGCCGCTGATGAAGCTGCTGACTTAGGATATACGGTGGATATTGTTGGAAATACCAAAGCTAACAAGTATCAATCCCTACCATACCCAGACCGTGAACTATCATCTAGTGAATATGACTACCTATATACAACCCTCAATAACACAATTGAAGGAACTACTTATCATAACCAAATTCTTCCAGACCATAAGGACATTACCCTCGTTGGTGACATGTCTTCTAATTTCATGGCAGAACGATACAACGTTAGTGACTTTGGGTTAATTTTTGCCGGAGCTCAAAAAAACCTTGCTCCCGCCGGAGTCACAATCGTAATTGTTAGAAAAGACTTGATTCATCCTGCTGAACACACTCCTAAAATTCTTAACTACGCACCATACGTTAAGAAGGATTCGATGTTCAACACCCCACCAGTATTCCCAATCTACGTCGCTGGCCTGGTTGCTAAGTGGCTTAAGGATTTAGGTGGAATTGATGAAATGGAAAGGATTAACCAAAAGAAGGCCGCCGTTTTATATGACTACCTTGATGAATCAAAGCTATTCCACAACCACGTTAAACCATCAGAACGTTCATTAACTAACATCACATTTTCAACTGGTAACGAAGATTTAGATGCTCAATTTGTTGATTTTGCAACTCAAAACCAACTCGTTAGTGTTAAGGGACACCGCAGTGTTGGTGGCCTCAGAGCCAGTCTTTACAATGCAATGCCAATTGAAGGTGCCAAAGCACTAGTTGATTGTCTACACAAATTTGAACAAACCCACTAGGAGGAATTTTAAAAATGTACAACGTAAAAACATATAACGCAATTTCAGATGCTGGAATCGAAAAATTAACCGATAACTACCAAGTTAACAAAACTGACAATGCTGATGCATACCTAATTCGTTCAGTTGACCTTCATGAAGCTAAATTTCCAGCTAACTTAAAGGTGATTGCCCGTGCTGGAGCAGGATTTAACAATATCCCACTAGACCGGGTCACAAAGGAAGGAATCGCCGCCTTCAATACCCCTGGTAGTAATGCCAACGCTGTTAAAGAATTAGTGATTGCAATGCTCGTGGCATCTGCTAGACACCTTTTCTCAGTAACTAAGTTCACCGCCGAACACATTGATATGGATATTTCCCTAATGAAGAAAACGAACGATCGCTTTAAAGGAACTGAGTTATTGGGTAAGAAACTAGCCGTAATCGGACTCGGCCACGTTGGTTCATTAGTTGCTAATGCTGCTCGAGATCTTGGGATGGAAGTAATCGGATTTGACCCATTCCTATCATCTGATGCTGCTTGGAACGTTTCGAACCAAATCGAACGGGCTAGTTCAATGAAGGCTGCCATCAAGGATGCTGACTTCGTAACCGTCCACGTTCCAAAGAAGGAAGATACTACCGGATTAATTGGTGCTGAAGAAATCAAGGAAATGAAGAAGGGGGTCCACCTATTAAACTACTCCCGGCTCGGCATCGTTGATAACCAGGCTGTTGTTGATGCAATTGATGCAGAGCAAATTGCGTCGTACATTACCGACTTTGGTCAAGACATTCTTTGGAATAAAGATGACGTTGTTGTAACGCCCCACATCGGTGGATCAACTGTCGAAGCCGAAGCAAATGGTTCTATTCGTGGTGCTAACATCATCATGACCTACCTGGAAACTGGAAACGTTAAGGGTGCACTAAACCTTCCCGATTTGAACGTTCCATTTACCACCCCCTACCGAATTACTTTAATTCATGAAAATATTCCAAACATGGTTGGTCAAATCGCAACGATGCTTGCTGATTACGACTTAAATATCGAAGGAATGAGCAACGCCGCTAAGGAACACACTGCATACACTGTAATTGACTTAGATCAAGAACCCACTGAAGAAGTAATTGATAAGTTATCACAAATTAATGCGGTGATTAGAGTTCGGGTAATCAAGAACCAAAAATAAGCCTTGATTAATCAAGGTATTCACGGTAGAATACATGTAATTAAAAGCATTTTAAATTAGTCCTGTGAGGCTAGCAATTGACGGTGCATATTTTCTGCCCTCCCGTGCTTATTGGGAGCGGCTAAAAGCCGGCTAGTCTTATGGACTGGCTGGCTTTTTTGATATCGAAAGGGGAAAATGATGAGACCAATTATTATTGCATTGGATTTTAAGAACCAACAAATTTGCTTCGATTTTTTGAATCGTTTTACGCATCCCGAGGATTTATTTGTAAAGGTCGGAATGGAACTATTCTACTTCGAAGGCCCAAGCATCATAACTAAATTACGTAAGATGGGCGTGAAAGTTTTTCTAGATTTAAAACTTTATGACATTCCCCACACGGTTGAAAAAGCAATGGAACAATTAGGCCGTTTGGACGTTCAAATGACGACCATTCATGCTGCTGGTGGTTCTGAAATGATTCAGGCTGCCAAACGGGGCCTCGTTGCTGGTAGTAAGGCGATTAATGGTACTCCCGCCAAACTATTGGCAGTTACCCAATTAACTTCCACATCAGAAGCTCAAATGCAATCAGAACAATTGGTATCGGTTAGCCTTAAGAAGTCGGTTACTCACCTTGCCAAATTGGCCGCTGCCAATGGCGCTGACGGAACCATCTCATCCGCTTTAGAAACCCCCTTAATTCATGAAGCCGCCGGCAATCAATTCCTATGTATCAATCCTGGAATTCGCCTCAAGAACAACAGCACTGACGATCAAAAACGGATTACAACCCCTGCTCAAGCGCGCGAATTGGGCAGTAACGGAATCGTTGTTGGCCGTGCAATCACCCAGGCTGAAGATCCACAAGCTGCATACCAAATTATTAAACAAGAATGGGAAGGATAATTAACATGGCACTTAAAATTGAAAAACAAATCGCTTCAGGACTTTTAAAAATCAACGCAGTGACCCTATCACCTAAGGATCCATTTACATGGGCTAGTGGCATTAAGTCACCAATTTATACCGATAACCGTCTTACGATTGGGTACCCGGAACTCCGGACTCAAATTGCAGATGGATTAGCAAACATGATTAAGATTGCCTACCCAGAAGCCACCGTGATTGGCGGAGTGGCAACCGCCGGAATTCCCCATGCTGCACTCGTTGCTGATCGATTAAACCTGCCAATGGTATACGTCCGTTCTAAACCGAAGGATCATGGCCAGGGACGGCAAATCGAAGGCCAGCTACCAGCAAATGCTAAGGTCGTTTTAATTGATGACTTGATTTCAACTGGTGGAAGCGTATTAGATGCTGCTAAGGCTGTTGATAAGGAAGCTGATGCTAAGGTCATCGGAGTAGCTGCCATCTTTACCTATGAATTATCAGACAGTACTAAGAACTTTGGCGATGCCAAGATTCCATTGACCACCCTCACCAATTACTCCAGCCTAATTGAACAAGCTAAAGATGAATCATTAATTACTCCTGAAGACCATGAATCACTAGTTAAGTGGCGCGAAGACCCTTGGAGTTGGGGCAAATAGGATTATTTTTAAAAAGGGACAATTCACTTGAATTTGTCCTTTTTTTGTAATATGATTTCATTTGGATGTTGTTGGCTAACAGCATTCACTGTAAATTATTACTATCCTAAAAATTTGCTTTCATGATACATAAAAAAACTACACGGGGCTGTGTAGTTTTTTTATCACTAATATGAAGGAGGCTTTTTCATGAGTAAGGTTAAAATGGAAAAAGCAGTGGCAATCAATCAAAAACAGGCACAAACTAAAAATTCTAGACATTGTGATTGTGCAACTCGCAAGCAAGCGTAGCGATAAAGCCAGTTCGAACTTATTTCGAGCTGGTTTTTTTAAATGTCTTAATAAAAATTTTTAACTTTTTTGACGGTTCTAAAAATACTAATATGATGCACCTAAACGTAATTATTCTTCCGCGAATCAACCTATTTTGATTAATTTATGGTTAATAAACATAGACACCAAAAATACATCGTGGTATATTATATCGTACACAAAGCAATTAATTAATTTGCTTTTGTAATTTGTGCTTCAGAACCTAATATTTTAAGAAAGAGGGAAAATCTTTATGTTTAAACACACTCGTAAATTGCAATACAACGCTAAGCCAGATCGTCCAGATCCATTAATGGCACGTCGTCTACAAGAAGCTCTTGGTGGTCAATGGGGAGAAACAACCGGTATGATGTCATACCTTTCCCAAGGTTGGGCATCAACTGGAGATGAAAAATATAAAGATTTACTTCTTGATACTGGAACAGAAGAAATTGGTCACGTTGAAATGATCTCCACTATGATTGGTTACCTCCTAGAAGGAGCACCAACCACTGCAACTGAAGAAGAAATCAAAAAGGATCCTTCACTTGCTGCCGTTATCGGTGGAATGGATCCAGAACACGGCCTTGTTCACGGAATGACTGCTAGTCTTAACAACCCTAATGGGGCTGCTTGGAACGCTGGTTACGTTACTTCCAGTGGTAACCTAGTTGCTGATATGCGTTTCAACGTAGTTCGTGAATCAGAAGCCCGCCTTCAAGTGAGCCGCCTTTACTACATGACTGAAGATGAAGGGGTTCGCGACATGCTTAAGTTCCTATTAGCTCGTGAAACTCAACACCAATTACAATTCATGAAGGCCCAAGAAGAATTAGAAGAAAAATACGGGGTTATCGTTCCTGGTGACATGGGTGAAATTGAACACTCAGAATTTGCTCACACGATCATGAACTTCTCTGATGGCGAAGGTTCACGTGCATTTGAAGGTCAAGTTGCTAAGGATGGTCACAAGTTTGAATTCCAAGAAAACCCAGAAGCAATGGGTGGCATTCCAAAGACTAAGCCAGCTGATCCACGCTTCAAGAATAACCAAGGATAATTAATTCAATCGTTTATGAATCAAATGAATCATAAATCCTCATAATAATTAAAAAAGCCGCTCCTAAATCAATTTTAGGAACGGTTTTTTGCTATAAGATTGGTGCCAACAGTCGACTAAACTGTTGTTTAAACTTCGTCCAAGCTGGCTGTTGTCTAAACATTTCTGGCGTAATTAACTTGCTATTGGTAATGTCTTGCTTGTAAATGGCAACTAATTCCTCACTAATCCGTTCATCATACATAAATGAATTAATTTCAAAGTTCAGTTTAAAACTTCGATAATCCAAATTAGCGGAGCCAACCGAAGCAACCCGTTCATCCACTACCATGGTCTTAGCGTGGATAAATCCATTCTGATAGAAATATATCTTAACCCCATAATCAGCTAATTGCCGGGCGTAATATTGAGTTGCTCGGTAAACAAATGGGTGATCAGGCTTACATGGCACCATAATTCTTACGTCAATTCCGGCCATTGAAGCAATTTTAAGTGCATCAATCATACTATCATCCGGAATCAAATATGGTGATTGAATCCAACATGTTCGTTCTGCCATTTGAATCAACTTAATGTAGCCTAATTTAATTTGTTCCATATCTGAGTCAGGACCACTAGTCACAATTTGCATATCAGTGCTCCCATCAACCTCAGTTACTGGGAAGTGAACCGGATCACTATCATCGATTTGATGTTTATCATCAGTCGCATTCCAATCTAAAATAAACTGGGATTGGAGTCCGAATACCCCGGCACCAACAACCCGAATGTGGGTATCACGCCAGTTCCCAAACTTCTTCTTGCGCCCTAAATATTGATCTCCAATGTTAAATCCACCGACGTACCCGATTCTGCCATCAATTACAATAATTTTTCGGTGATCCCGGAAATTAATCCGGAAATCAATAATTGCTGAGTGGGTATGTAAGAATGGCTCTGCTAATCCACCAGCATCGGTTAACGGTTTGAAGAACTTTGCAGTTGTTCCCATCGAACCCCAGCTATCATATATAACTCTTACCGTTACCCCCTGTTGAGCTTTTTTTACCAAGAGGTCCCGAACTTGAGTTCCAATCTGATCACTATAAAAAGTGTAGAATTCGATGTTAATACTCTCTTTTGCAGCGTTAATTTCAGCTAATAGCCGGTCAAAAAGGTCGTTTCCATTTGTAAAAATGGTTACATCGTTCCGCCGGGTTAAAAATGCATCATCCATATTGTCAAATAGCCGAATTAGCCCCTTCGATTTATAAGCCACTTTGTCAGCCGGGATTGTCTGAACATTTTTAAACATTCCCAGTTGTTTATCTAAAATCTTACGCATTTTCGCAACGTTTTGCGCTTGAAATCTAAACAAACGTTTTTTTGGTAACTTCCGTCCTAAAAAGGCATAAATAATGAACCCAATTACTGGTAGGAATGAAAGTACCAATAACCAGGCCCAGGTTGCGGCAATATCTCGTTTCTGTCTAAAAACGGTCAGAATTGCTAATCCCACGTTTATCCATATAATTACATTTAGAATAATCTCTAGCATCTAGTTTTTCCTCACCTTCCTAATCATTTAATATTGCCAATTATACTCTCATAAGGCAAAATATTAAGGGTTTTTAATTCAAAAAAGTGGATTATTGAGATAATAATCCACTTTTTGTACCCTTACTTTTTAGAATCGCTAGCGTCCCAGATTTTTTTTAAACTAGCCATTCGTCCGTATTGATCAGCTTGATCAAGCGGGGTCACAATTAGATTGCTATCTGACTTAGCTAGTTCTGCAAATGCGTTAATTGATTGATTTTCAAAATACTTAGCATCAGCATTAGTTAATCCAGATTGGATGGTGTCAATTCGATATTTTTCAGCATCCGCCTTAATTCGAGTTGCTTTAGCATTAGCATTGGCAGTTGCAATTAAGGCCTCGTTTTGAGCTTTGGTGCGTAATTGAATGGATTGCGCATCTCCTTCAGCTTTGGAAATTTCTGCCTTTCGTTCTCGATCCGCAGTTAGTTGCTTATCCATCGCCTCTTGAATTGCAACTGATGGGGTTAATTCATCAATATTGATTCGATCAACATTAATTCCATAGGTATTCGTTAGGTCCCCAATTGCTTCAGCCAAATCTTGGTTAATCTTAGCAGTTGAGCCCAACACTTCGTTTAAATCCATTCGGCCAACAATATCACGAAGGTGGCCTCGGACTAGCTGGGACATTGATTCAACGGAGTCCGTATTTTCATATTGGTACTTAGCGGAGTCTGTAACATGGTAATTCAAAGTTACACTAGCAGAAACTTCAGCATTATCTTCAGTAATAATTGAATATTTCTTAAGTGAGAGTGGTTTCATTGCTAGACTGACCGTTCTAATTTTCTGTAAAAACGGTATGTAGATGTTTAATCCAGATTGAACGGTTCGGCTATACTTACCTAGGGTTTCAACTAGCCCTTCACAATTTTGTTTCACAATTTTTAATCCAAATGGCATTTTGACTCGCTCCTCTACTATTTTTGGCGCAGTAATAAAACATTGCCGTTAGTTCCGACTACCTCATAATCTGCAGAATCAGATGGTTGGGATTCATTTAATAAATCATAGCGATAGTAAATCCCTTGCATTAATACTAACCGACTCTTTTCGTTAATTTCACGACCACTAATGGTGCGGCCCACAAACTGACGTTGCTCTAAAGTACCACTTTTGACCGTTGTTCTCAATACGTTTTTGATATATTCATCAACGGTGCGATGTTCAACATCAGCAGCCCTTTTAACTTGATCAGCTAGTTGGGCATCCAAATCAACTGTAAATTTAATTTCCAACATCCCCCTCAATTGTTTCACGTGTAACATTATCACATTAACTATTATTATTACAACCAAAATCTAAATCGTGATATACTAAATTATAATAATTATTAGACTTGGAGGATAAGCAATGGCTACTAATTTACAATTACGCAGTATGTTGACGCTTGAATCACAACCAGGACCATTTATTTCAATTTTCGTTCCACTAGATAATGTTCGTAACCGTGATTTCGTAACTAATTTAAGTAATCGGGTCAGACTTTCGTTTAAAAATAAATACCCTGATAATGATTGGTCGCCATACCAAGCTAAATTTGACAAAATGAAGGTGCCTAGAATGTTAGGAGCACGAAGCACCAAGGGCCTCGCCATCTATGTTGGACCCACCATTTTGAAGGTCTTTAAATTAAACCATGAAGTTAATGAAACCATCGTTATGGATGATACCATGAAAATCATTGAATTAATTGTGGATACTCAATTTAAGCACATTCAAAGATCCCACCACCTGTTTGATGCTGCAATTAAAAACATCAAGGTTCACTACCATGAAGCCAGCCAGATGGATCTCACTAGCGATAAGTTGGATGATATCGTTAAATTGGCCCCAGCTGGTAGAATCGATGCCTTGATTATTAATACCGCTGCTTCTCAGGAAGCTAAAAATCACATCCTAAATGACCTCGCAATTACCGTTATTGGATTTGGTGGCAATGTATTTCTCCTTAATAATGAAGAAATGCCCGATAACAAAGGAGTTGCCGTTATTAAACGGGGCTAAAAAAGCACTCATTAGAGAGTGCTTTTTTTATTTCATATCTGGTTTGATAAATGGATGTCCACCAGCAATGATAACCCCTAGTAGAATCACTAATATCACTAATACCACTAGAATGCTAATCCACTGTTTAGTGAGCTGGTTACGCTTCTGCTTTGCAAATGAAACCTCTAAAATTCCGATTAATGCAACTGCTGCAACTACCTTCGCAATCGCAAGAATCGGTGATCGATTCCACGCATGTGGAAATAAAATAATTCCACTAACGATAAAAATTAAGTAACAGAATCGGTCTAACATTACATAAAATTGATTTCCGCTCTTCAATGATAATGCCATTACGGTAGAAATCAATAGGATCAAAGCGAAGATAACATGAAGCCATAGGACCATCATAATTCCCCCAACAATTTATTTTTAGTTATCCTTTGTTTTACGGCGCTTATCCGCTAATAGCTTTTCAGCAGTTTTAGCATTAATTTTCACTGATCCATTTGCATCAAGCAATGGAATCAGAGAGCTTCCGTATCCACCATACTCAACTCCGGTTTCACGGTCAACGTATACTGAAACGCCAGTAAAGGATTCTTCCAATAATTTAAAGCGTTTTGCCAATTAAGTCGCCTCCAAGTTGTCTTTCCTAACCATTTTACCACAAAAAGCGTACAATCTGGATTTAACAGATTATACGCTTTTATTTCTTTAGCTTAGTGAATCCCATGGTTCCAGTGGCTCTGGAACTTGCTTCAAAAGTGTTTGTTGATCTTCAGACAGGTACTTCTTGTTTACAACCACTTCGTAAACAAAATCGTCCATCCAGCTATCAGCCATGGTAAAGTAACCCTTTTCACCGTTATCTTCACCCCAGCTATTTTCAACTTTCCAGCGGGTTGGCTTATCATCAACTAAATCAACCCCCGTCAATACCATTGCATGGGAAACTTCAGCTTGATGGTAATTAAACCGGTCAGCCTTTTTCATTGAAAGTTCCACGTTAAATAGTTCGGACCGATGGTAAAGATTAGCATCTAAAATTCCATCCTTACGAGCTGATTGTTCAACAACGTCATTTCCGAACCAGACCGTCATTCCATCCTTTAATTGACTAATTGCAGTTTCCTTTAAAACTTCCATTGGTAGGTTTAAAAATTGAATTGGCTTACCACCCACCACGTTATTTTGACTTGGAAGACTGTAAAGTTTTTTATACTTTTTATCAGGCGCATTGGTAAGCACAATGTAATCATCTAAATTATCATCAAAATACTTATCAAAAAATTCCTTAGGAGTTAAGCCTTGATCTAAGTGATAATTATTTTTATCATCCCGATATTCAAAGTCAAATGTTTCAGGTGGCACTCCAATTGAGTATGCAACAATCCGATAAACTTCACTAAGCATTTTTTGTCTAGTGTTAGCAAGTTCTTCATCGGTAACCCCATCATTCACTAAGTCCCGTAGTTGCATTCCATCTCGACGTAGCTTTAAGTTCAAGACTGAGTTCAAGTCCCGGGTATTCTTAGTTACGTTATTTTCTGGAAAAACTGATTGTGGAACCACCCCGTATTTTTGAACTAACGCTGCAGACATGGACCATTGACCACCGTCGTTGCCAGGGCCTGAAAGGTAAAAATCCACCGTCCGATCAGTGGTTGGTAAATTAGCAGTACTAATCATCCGGTCATAGAAGATGTTGGCACGTTCAATCTTATCCCAGAAAAAGAGGTAGCTTTGGGAAAGTTCAAAATCTTTTACCCCGTATTTTTCAGCAAATTGATGGCGAAGGTTATTCGTTAATGAAAATAGCCAACACCGTCCACTTTGGCGTTGATTAGTAACCCCGCCGGTTTTGACTTCCACTGAAAAAACGTGGTTCGTCCGCACTACTGACTTGGGATCCCGAGCGGCATTGTTAATCCCATTTTGTTGAATTGCCCGTGAAATTACATCAGCTTGTGGTTGTTTTGCAAAATCAGCTTCAAGGGCAGCGATATCCTCGGCATTTAATTCGTTATTAATTTCTGTCATTGCGATTCCTCCAAATTACTATTAATCCCATGGTTCTAATTCAACTGGTTTTTCGGTAAGCATTCTTTGTTGTTCTTCAGTTAGGTACTCACGCTTAATAATAACCTCATAGACAAAATTATCCATCCAGTCATCTGACATGGTAAAGTATCCATCTTCACCAACCTTACTCCCCCAGCTATTTTCAACTTGCCATTTGGTTGGTTGTCCATCAATAATATCAACACCAGTAAGCGTCATTGCATGGGAAGCCTGTGCCTCATCATAGTCAAAACGTTGCTTTTTAGTCATATCCAAGTCAATATTAAATAGCCGATCCCAATGGTATAAATTGCTATCCAATAGCCCTGGCTTATTTGCTGATTGAGCCCCTACATCATTTCCGAACCAAACTGGTTCACCATCAGTAAGTTGTTGAATTGCCATTCGTTTTAAATTTTCCATTGGCAAGTTTAAATAGTGGATATGCGGACCGCCAATCACATTATCAGCAGTGGTTTGTTGATATAATTGATTATACTTACGATGGGGATAATTACATACTGAAATGTATTGGTCTAAGTCAACATCAAAGTATTTTTCATAGAAGTCCTTTGGTGTGATGGCCTGGTCAATGTGGTATTCACCCTTATCATCACGGTACTCAAAGTCGAACGTCTTTGGTGGCACTCCAATACTCATTGCGACCATCCGATAAACTTCAGTTAACATTTTTTTACGTAACGCATTAATTCCATATGGTTCAACGCCACTATTAATTAACTTCCGAAGTCTCATTCCGTCACGACGTAACTTAAGTGACAATACACTGTTAAATTCAGCAGTGCGGTTAGCAATCGAAGTTCTTGGAAAGGCAGAATCAGGTAGCACTCCGTATTTTTGAACAAGTGCAACTGCCATGTCCCACTCGCCACCATCATCGTCTGGATATGATAAGTATAAGGATACTTCACGATCACTAGTATCCTTGGTAGCAGTCCTGATAATCCGCGAATAATATGCATTGGCTCGTTCAATTTTATCCCAGAAAAATAGAAAGTTAGCGGATAACTCGAATCCCTTTACGTTATATTTTTTTACGAATTCATGACGTAAGACGTTCATTAGTGCAAACATCCAGCAAAAGCCAGCTTGCTTTTGGTCGGTAATCTTATCGTTTTCACTTGCTTTTAAATCAATTGAGAACGTCGGATTTAATCTAACCTTAGATTGACTATCGATGGCAGTCTTGTTAATTCCATTTTCCTGGATTGCCCTTGAAACAACATCAGCTAATGGTTGCCGTAAATAGTCATCCTTCAAATAGGATAGTTCCTTTGCAGTTAATTCATTTGCCATTAGTCATTCCCCCCTCTTAATTAATTTAGTCTTGTCTATAATAATAATATAGATTGGTTTAAAGTAAAATGATTAAATAAATAATGGTAAATAAAAAAAGCTCCTAAAAGGAGCCTTCTTATAACCATCAACTAGTCATTTGATTTATCAATATCATCAAAAGTACTAATCATTTTTTCAATCACTTCAGTTAAATTAACATCATTTAAATTAACCGTAGTTGTTAAACAATGGTATGGACGATAGTAATAAACTTTAAAGTTACTACCATCAACCCGATGATTAGGCAATTTTTCAAAATAGTTTTCCACAGTGGATAACTCAGGGTAGTCGCTAATATCAAAAACGCCCCAATCTTCCAATTGTAGTGGAATCAAAACCCGTACCTGGTGGTCATTATGAACTTGGAATTGAACTTCACAGTCACCATCGTTAACAAGTCCTACCATAGCCCAATAAGGTGTTTCAGGGATGATTTTTAAGTCTGAAATACTGTAGTTACTGTTTTTCTTAACAGCGTCAACAGCACTTTCAATTGTATCAATCATCTTCATGAAATCATATCCTTTCCTCAATATAATACATATTTGATTATAACATCATAATTTAAAAATAATTACTATTATATGTTAGTTTTGTAGGTTTATGACAAACTTTTGAAACATATTTCTAAATATTATCTATATTAAATAAAGATTATCAAAAAAATTTATAAAGGTGCTTGCTTTCGCATGTTATTTATTTCATATTTGTGATAGTATATTAATTTGTGAATGATAGATGAATGAATGAAAACTTTCTTTATTGAAAGTTGAGAACTTTTTAGTAAAAATATGGATTAATGAGAGAGGTATAAATATGTTTTTAGGAAGTAAAATTGCTCAACAACGCAAGGAGAAGAACATCACTCAAACTGATTTAGCAAATGATATTTGTACTCAAAATACGATCAGTAAAATTGAAAAGCACAACGTTCCTCCTACCACTAAAATTTTAATCAAGTTATGTCAAAGAATTGATTTAACTTTAAATGATGTTTTTTCTGATTTTAGTCAACCAGATAGTGACTTAAATGAACAGTTAAAAAGCATCGAACGTTCATTATATAGCTACAATGATAATGAAGCTAAGCAAATTGAGGCTAGCATTAAAAAGTTATCTAAGTCCCAAATCGAAGACGAAGATTTGGTTCAATACCAATTTATCGTTGCATTCTTCAAGTTCCGTCAGGGTCAATTTGAAGACGCCATCTTTGAATGTGATAAGGTATTAGCTAGTACCCATAGTGCTAAGGATAATGTCTACACAACCTTAGCATACACAGTTAAGGGTGACTCATACAAAAAGATTGATAAAATCAGCAAAGCTGAATATTATTTTGACATTGCAGATGGATTCATTAATAATTATAAATTAACATCCAAAATTGATTATAACTCCATTCAGGTCATCTTCATTTGCAACCAACTTGCTAAGTACTATGTTTTAACAAAGGATTTCAAAAAGACAATGAAAATTGCTAAAATCGGGATTCAGTTAAATGACCAACTTCACACCACCTACTTTATGAATTCACTATTCAACATTGCGTTCGAAGCTGGAACTGAATTAAAGTTAGATCCTAGACTAATTAAAAAGTACCAACAATTCGCTAGTCTATTCAATGAATACAATGGATTCGAAAGTATTAACGCTTAGATGAGGACTGGTGATTAGATTATGATTAACATCAAACAACACATTCGTATGTATGCTGAAGAAGCTGTTAAAAATAATGATTTAATGACCACTCAATCCGTCCAATCATTAGCACAAGCGGATCATAAAACATGGCGGGTTGCCATAGAAAATTTCCAGGGGAATGGTCAAAAAATTGAGGTAATCCTCGCACCAGTAGTTAATTCTGATGATTACCAGGTCCTTAATTCTAAGGGGACCACCATCTGGCAAGGTCAGTTCACTGAGGCTAACTTCAATTCAATTATGCAAAATGTTTTAATGAAATTAAATATTAAATAAGTCAAAAAATCAGCCAATCAATAATTGATTGGCTGATTTTTTTATTCATATGCTAATGAATTAATATTTTTCTGTTGTTGCTTGTTAGTATTGTTCCCATTGAATGGCCATGGCCATTCAAATACGTGAACAACTCCCATGATCTTATTCTTAGGTACAAAGCCCCAGTAACGACTATCATTGGAAACACTTCTATGATCCCCTAAAACAAAATATTCACCCTTTGGTACCGTTACCGCCTGCTTATTCTTTGGCCAGTTAGCAGCTAGCTTTTTAATATCCCAGTTAGTAATTTTATAGGCTGGAACTTGGGTTCCACTAGTCCGTTGGTACTTATTAATGAACGTTTGGGGAATCTTTTTATTATTTACATAAATGGTTCCGGCTTTAAACGCTACCTTATCCCCTGGGAGTCCAATTACCCGCTTAACATAGTAATCTGGATTCCCAGATGCCTGTGGATCCTCACCAGTGGCATTAAACACAATTACACTTAGGTGCTTAATTTTAGCCTGGCGTAAAACAACAATCGATTGGTTATTTCTTAAGTTAGGCTCCATTGAGGGCCCACTTACCCGTACCTTTGAAACTAAGAAATTGTTAACTAACCATAGCACCGCTAGGGTCGCAATGATTGGTACAATGTAGTCAAAGATGAATTGAAGTACTCTATTTTCTGATTTCACAATAATGTCCCCTGTTTCATTTTTTAAAAATTAATCATATTATAACATTTTATTAGATTGCATTGCGATATAGACAATTTCTTAAGAAACCGCTGGGAAAGATTCCCAACGGTTTTGGTGTTTAATATCCTAATGAATTAACGTTATGTCGTTCCTGACTATCAGTATTGTACTTATTAAATGGCCATGGCCAACCATACGCATTGGCAACCCCCATAATCTTATCCTTTGGTACAAAGCCCCAGTAACGACTGTCGTTAGAGACACTCCGGTGGTCCCCCATCACAAAGTACTTTCCTTTAGGAACCGTAACGGCACCTTGATCCACCTTCCAGTACTTAGAGAGCTTCTTCAGATCCCAATTCTTAAAGGCCGGAATCCCAGTAGCAGTATTTTGCACCTGGGTTCCAGTCGTGGCTTCATACTTACTAATGAAGGTTTGAGGCACCTTTTTATCGTTAACGTAGACGGTGCCATCCTTAAATGCCACTTTATCCCCTGGCATCCCAATAACCCGTTTTACATAGTAATCATCACTAGTCGTAGCATTGGGATCAACTCCGTTAGCATCAAAAATAACGACGCTTTGGTGTTTAATTGGTGCCATTTTCCATACAATCAATGCTTGCTTATCATTTAGGTTGGGCTGCATTGAAGGCCCACTGACCCGTACCCGACCAAATACGAAGGTGTTTAAAACAAAATAAATCACAAAAACAATGACAACGGGAACTACGTAATCAATCAAAAACTGAAGCGTCCTATTTTTCTCTTTCAACTTTAAAACTCCTATACTTATGTAATATTAAACATAATATATAACATTTTTTTAAGAACCAGTAATAATTTTAGTTTTCATAAGAAAAAATTAAAAAGCCACAATGGTGGTTACCCATCATTATGGCTTTCAAATTTTTATTTAGTTTTAGCAATTCGACCTTGTTGGATGTAAACACTTAAGATTGCAATATCAGAAGGATTCACCCCACTAATTCTAGAGGCCTGTGCAATACTATGGGGTTGAATTTGTTTTAGCTTTTGATGCGCTTCAGTTGCCAATCCGTCAATCGCATCATAATCAATGTTTTCTGGAATCTTCTTAGCTTCCATTTTCTTTAATTTTTCAACGTTTTCCTCGGCTTTTTTGATGTAGCCCGCATACTTAGTTCTAATTTCAACTTGTTCAATTACCCGCCGGCCGAGTGGCTTAGCTGGTTCAGGAATGAACCGCTTCAAAATGTTGTAAGTTACATACGGCCGCCGTAAGAATACTGACGCCAAGACACCGTCTTGAAGGGGTTTATCCCCATGTTCTTGGATGAACTGGTTCACTTCATCATTAGGTTTAATTCGGATCTTATTTAACCGTTCGATTTCACCCTCCACAGCAGCCTTCTTAGCTAGGAATGCTTGGTAACGCTCTTCTGAAATTAATCCCAATTCATAACCCTTTTCAGTGAGTCGCATGTCAGCATTATCATGCCGTAATAATAACCGGTATTCAGCCCGACTGGTTAGCAACCGGTATGGTTCGTTGGTCCCCTTGGTAACCAAGTCGTCCACCATTACCCCAATGTAGGCTTCGTTACGCTTTAGGATTAATGGATCCTTCCCCTGGGCCCGTAAAGCCGCATTAATTCCAGCGTACATCCCCTGACCAGCCGCTTCTTCATATCCAGAAGTCCCGTTTGTTTGACCAGCAGTATAAAGGTTCTTTACTACTTTTGTCTCAAAAGTTGGCTTCAGTTGGTATGGATCCACAACGTCATATTCAATTGCGTATCCTGGACGCATCAATTCTGCATTTTGCATTCCGGCAACGGAATGAATCATATTTTGTTGAACTTCTTCTGGCATCGAAGTCGACATTCCATTGACGTAGTATTCCTGTGTTTCTCTTCCTTCTGGTTCTAGGAAGACCTGGTGGTGGTCCTTATCAGCAAATCGCACAATCTTATCTTCAATTGAAGGGCAATAACGAGGCCCGATTCCTTCCACCGTTCCGTTAAACATCGGAGCCCGATCTAAGTTCTCCCGAATAATGGCGTGCGTCTTTTCATTTGTATAAGTTAGCCAACAGGAAAGTTGATTTTTAAGCTCAAGATACTGACTATCTGGAGTTTCATAACTAAAGTGGTTCACTTCCTTATCCCCAGGTTGTTCGGTGGTTTGACTAAAGTCAATCGTATTTCCATCAACCCGTGGTGGAGTTCCAGTCTTAAACCGTTTTAGTTTAAATCCAAGGTCTTCTAGGTTCTTAGAAAGTTCTAGGGCTGGTTGGGTGTTATTAGGCCCTGAGGAGTATTGTAGTTCCCCGATAATAATTCTACCGCGGGCGGAAGTTCCAGTACATAAAACGACCGTTTTGGCATTATATTTAGCCCCAGTATTGGTAACTACGCCCTTACAAACCCCATCTTCCGTAATTAAGGAATCAACGATTCCCTGCCGCAACGTCAAGTTAGGTTGGTTTTCAATTGTTTCCTTCATTGCCCGGTGGTACGCATGCTTATCCGCTTGTGCACGTAAGGCCCGCACTGCGGGACCCTTTCCAGTGTTTAACATCCGCATTTGAATATAGGTCTTGTCGATATTCCGACCCATTTCACCACCAAGAGCGTCCACTTCCCGGACCACAATGCCCTTAGCAGGGCCCCCAACTGATGGGTTACATGGCATGAATGCCACCATTTCTAAATTAATGGTTAATAATAAAGTCTGATTTCCCATTCTTGCAGCTGCTAGGGCTGCTTCACAGCCAGCATGGCCGGCTCCAACTACGATCACATCGTAATCGGGACCCTGGTAGGTCTGCTTTACATGACTAAAAATTTCGCTCATAATTGCCTCCAAAAGTTATCCACATGTTAATTATTTTCCATTTAATTCCATTTTTACACTTATCCACAATTATTTTCCTAAACAAAATTGGCTAAATAACTGATCTAGTAACTCGTCGTTATAACTATCCCCTGTAATCTCACCCAGGAGTTCCCAACATCTAGTCATGTCGATTTGAACTAAGTCCACCGGCATACCACTGTCAATCCCATTGATGACATCATCCAATGCTGAAAGGGCTTGGTTCAACAAGCTAATGTGGCGAGCATTTGTAACCATTACGTTTGATTGGGAGTTTTCAATTCCTTCTTCGAAGAAGAGTTTCGCAATTCGTTGCTCTAATGCACTAAGTCCGTCAGCCTTCATTGCGGAAGTGGAGATAATGTTTTCATCGCCAACCAGTTGCTTTACTTCGGATAATTCAATCGCCATTGGTAGATCGGTTTTATTCAAAATTACAATCCGCTTCGTATCCTTAGTTAGTGCTAATAGCTCTCGATCCTCCGCCGTTAATGGTTCGCTCGAATTTAAAACTAGGAGCACGAGATCTGCGCTGTTGATTGACTTTCGTGACCGCTCGACCCCAATTTTTTCAACTTGATCGTCAGTCTTACGAATTCCAGCAGTATCAATCAACTTTAATGGCACTCCGCTAACGTTAACGTATTCTTCTAAAACGTCGCGAGTGGTTCCAGGAACATTGGTAACAATTGCCTTGTCTTCGTGCAATAAATGGTTTAAGATACTGGACTTTCCAACGTTTGGGCGACCGACAATTGCGGTTGCCAAACCATCCCGAAGGACCTTTCCCTGTTTGGCAGTTTTTAATAGTTGTTCGACACTAGCCCGAACTTCCTTCGCTTTATCCAAGAGTAACTTAGTAGTAATCGTTTCGGCATCATCGTACTCTGGATAATCAATGTTCACTTCAACATTTGCTAATACATCTAAAATAGCTTGTCTAAGATTCCGAATTAAATGGGAAAGGTTCCCATCTAATTGATTCAAAGCTGCTTTCATCGATTGGTCGGTTTTAGCTTCAATCAAATCCATAACTGCTTCCGATTGTGATAAATCAATCCGCCCGTTTAAAAATGCTCGTTCTGTAAACTCACCTGGATTTGCCATCCGGGCTCCGTTACTGAGCACAATTTGTAAAATTCGGTTGGTCGCAACAATTCCACCATGACAGTTAATTTCAATTACGTCTTCTTTGGTGTAGGTATTGGGGGCCCGCATTACAGAAACCATGACTTCGTCGACGGTTTCATTATGGTTGGCAGGATCTACAATGTGACCGTAGTTAATGGTATGGCTCGCAACTTTGTTTAGATCCTTCCCACGGTAAATAGCGGTAATTACCTTCATTGCATCTTCACCACTAACCCGTACAATTGCAATTCCTCCCTCACCAGGGGGGGTTGAAATCGCAGCGATGGTATCAAATTCAGTTGTTGTTAATGCCATATGATGACTTCCTTTCCATAATTCAAAATCGATTTACAATACAAAAAAAGTGCCCACTCCACGCCTTAACACACGTGGACAAAGCACTTTCACTACTTTATCTAGCTATATTAATTTTTACACGACAAATAACATTTATATCATATAGTGATATAAACGGTTTGTCAATTTAGCGGCTTAATTATCTTATTACTTGGGAACTACCACAACGGCGCGGTATGGCTCACGTCCAGCCGAGTAAGTTCTAACATGTTGGTGATTCTCTAACGTCTTATGAATTTTCTTTCGTTCGAATGATGGCATTGGATCTAAGTAAACTGGTTTGCCTTCTGCAACGACATCCCGAGCTGTTTTTTCAGCCAATTTTTCTAAAATATCTAACCGCCTTTGCCGATAATTAGCAGTATCTAATTCAACCACAACATGGTAAATTCCTAATCGATTTAAATAAATTTCTGCTAAAGTCTGGAGTGCGTTAATCGTTAAACCATGTTTCCCAATCAACAGTCCCTCTTCTTTGGTATCAAAATTAATCTTAATCGTTTTACTATTTTTAAAAACCACTTCTGATGTAGCATGAATGCTTAGCTGAGTAACGATTGCATCTAAATAATTTTGTAAATTTGTAACTGCTTGCTTAGTATCTTCAGCATCATTTTCTGGTTCAGCTTCTTCATCCTTTGATTTTGTAAATTCAATACTAGCTGACTTTGCTGCATTTGATGCCTTAGTATTAATATCTTGATCATCAGCAGCTGACTTAGGTGTTTTAGTTTCTGGTTCTTGGATTACCGTAACTTCAACAATTGCATCGCGCTTGCCAAAGCCCAGAAATCCTTTTTTTTCGGTTTGAATCACTTTAATGTTTGCTTGATTTTTTTCGATTGCTAGTTTGTTGAGTGCGTTTTGAATCGCTTCATCAACATTTTTTCCGGTAAACGTATTCATGAATATGAATCCCCCATTAATTTTTGCTTAACATTATAATAATAGCACAACAATAACAACAAAAGACACCAAAATCCGTAGATTTGGTGTCTTTTAATTAAGGTTTAACTTTATTTACGACGGCTCTTCTTAGCTCTCCGAATTGCCTTTGCGACTTTTCGTTCCTGTTCCTTTTGAGCCCGTTCCTTTTCATCACGTTCACGTTGGATCTTCCATGGATTTTGCAATACTAGGGTTTGCACTGCTTGGAAAGCATTAGTGATTACCCAGTAAAGTGATAGGGCGGATGGAACACTTAAAGCGGTAAAGAAAATAATTAATGGCATCCCGAATGTCATTACAGTCGTCATGCTGTTTTTTTCAGGTTGGGATTTCATTGCAAGCCATGAACTGACGAACGTCAGTAGGGCGGCTAGGATTGGTAATATGAAATATGGATCCTTATCACCAAGTCTTAACCACAAGAATTGACCTGATTTTAAAATCTCAGTTCTAGAAATTGATTGGTAAAGTGCGTAAATAACTGGTAATTGAACAATTAATGGTAAACAACCAGCAATTGGATTCACTCCAGCTTCTGAATAAAGCTTTTGTTGTTCTTCACGCAACTTTTGCATTGTTTCAGTATCTTTTGATGAATACTTCTTTTGTAATGCTTTTAATTGTGGTTGAATTTCTTGTGTTTTCTTCATACTTCGGGTTTGGAAAATCATCAAAGGTAAAATGATGATTCGGATAATAATCGTAAAAACGATAATTCCGATTCCATAACTAGACCCGAAAATTTTAGATAGCCAAATGATTGCACGGGAGAAGTTTAAAACAATTCCGCCATCCCAAATTCCAGTACTGTGATTAGTAATGGGAGTGGTACTACATGCACTCAATAGGAAAACTAAACTAAAAACTGAAGCTAACGTTAAGTATTTTTTTAGTTTTTTATTCAATTTTTTGATCCTCACTATAATCAGGACTAAGTAAATTTGCTAATTTTAAAACATGAATCAAATTATACTTGATGGCTTTCATCGATTGGCCAGATGCATGGGGTCGGGCAATCACTAGAAAATCAATGTCACTACGTAACCATGGCTTTAATTCTAACAATGATTGTCTAACTCGACGCTTAACCCAGTTTCTATGAACTGCGTTCCCAATTTTTTTACCAACAGAAATCCCAACTCGAAAATGAGGCTGGCTAGGTTTGGCCATTTGATAAATAACAAACATCCGGTTAGCCACTGAGTTATGGTTTTCAAATACCGTCTGGAAGTCAGCTTCCTTTTTAACGCGATATGATTTTCGCATAATTCATCTCCAAGTAACGATTCAAAATATACATAAATAATGAAAAAGACCACTGAATGGTCAGTGATCTATACAGACAATGATTTTCTGCCTTTTCTACGACGACGTGCTAACACCTTGCGTCCGTTACTGGTTAACATCCGTTTACGGAAACCGTGTACACGAGCACGATGACGTTTCTTTGGTTGGTAAGTTCTCTTCATTACTAACCCTCCTTAGACTTGTTCTATTTCTATTAAGTTTAAATACAATTCCTAAATATAATAACACACTTATTTTCAATTTTAAATAGTTATTTAATTAAACCGCTATTATTTTTTATCCAGGAATTGTGGATAAAAAATGTTACGCAACATTTTGACCAGTAAATCGTATTCATTTATCAACAGGTTATCAACACCGTTATTAACATGTACACACCCTGTTAATAAAATTAGTCACAGCTGTGGATATGTTTTTATAAACCCTTATTTATCAATCTTGAACAGTATTTTTTTATCCACAATTGTTGTTAATAAGTACCTTAAAAACCCCAGTGGTTTTATTTTATCCACAGGGTGTTAATAAAGAATTCCACAAGTTGTGAAACAAATTAATACTGTTAATAACCCTGTGGAAAACTCATTATTTTAATGCTAAAATAATTTTTGTATTTTTAAGAAAGGAGGCAATCAATTTGGATGCTAATTCATTATGGAATGAAATTAATTCCCTTTTAAAAGATGATTTTACCCCAGTCAGTTATCGAACTTGGTTTGATCACGTTAAACCAATCAAGTTGGATCATAATCGATTAACGCTTCAACTTCCTTCTGATTTACACGTTGAATATTGGCAAAAAAACATCACTAGTAAAGTAATCGAATATGCTTTTCAAATTACTGGAAATGACATTACTCCTATTTTAGTAACTGAAAACCAAGTTAACGATGAAAAACAAGAACAAGCAGAACGCCAAAGAAATTCACCGATTGAAGAAAAAAATAATCAATTAAATCCTAACTACACCTTCGATAAGTTCGTTGTCGGTAAGCCCAATATGTTTGCCCAAGCGGCTGCCCTTTCTGTTGCAGAGGATCCAGGGACTACCTATAATCCACTCCTAATTTATGGAGGGGTGGGATTAGGAAAGACCCATTTAATGCAAGCGATTGGAAATTACATGTTAGAACAGGATCCGACCAAAAACGTCGTATTTATTACTAGCGAGAAATTTACAAATGAATTTGTGAGTGCGGTCAAAAAGGATGCTCATGGTGGTAGCGAAATGGAACGCTTCAAAGAGAAGTACCGAAATGTCGACCTTTTATTGGTAGATGACATTCAATTCTTCTCCAGTAAGGATAAAACTCAAGAAGAGTTCTTTCACACTTTCAATGACTTACACAAGGATGGCAAACAAATTGTCATGACTTCTGATCGGCTCCCAAATGAAATTGCAAAGTTACAAGATCGCTTAGTTTCAAGATTTAATTGGGGCCTTGCAGTCAGTATTGATGAACCTGACGTAGCGACTCGAACCAAGATTCTACAAAGTAAGGCGAAGTATTCCAACATTGCAATAACGGATGAAGCATTGGAATACCTAGCCGAAAAGGTTGATTCTAACGTTCGGGAGCTAGAAAGTGCTCTCTCCAGGGTAAAAGCGTACTCTGAATTTAAGGGGAACCGACTGCGGATTAATACCGAATTGGTGGAAGACGCAATGGCAGGGCTTGATTTTTCAAATAAAATCGAACGCACTGTTGATATTAATGACATCCTCCGAAAAGTCGCATCTTATTATGATGTTTCAGTTGATGATATTAAAGGCAAGAAACGGTATAAGGAAATTGTTGCCCCTCGGCAAGTTGCAATGTATCTGTCTCGTGAACTCACTAAAACCTCCCTTCCTAAAATCGGAAAGGCGTTTGGTGGAAAGGATCACACTACCGTTATTCATGCTTACGATAAAATTAAACGGGCTCTCGATAATAACGATCCTCAACTAAAGGACGAAGTGGCTGATCTAAAAACAGAAATCCTTCGTTAGTTTTAATTTTTTAGCCGGTAAAATAATGTTATAATTTCAACATGTGTTTTATTTAGAAAAGATCTTATCCACACATTATCCACAGAAATTCGCAGTTATCCACAAGCTATCCACAAGCTTAATATCAGTAATAGCAAGTGATTAAGCTCAAAATAACCCATTTATCCACAACGCTTATTACTACTATTTATATAATTAATTAATTGTTGTAGAGCAGGAGGAACTCAAAAATGAAATTTTCGATTAAAAGATCTGCTTTTATCCAAAGTTTAAATACTGTATCAAGAGCAATTTCTTCAAAAACCACCATTCCCATCCTAACTGGAATTAAAATTACTGCTGATAGCGAAGGTTTAATTCTAACTGGTAGTAACGCTGACATCTCAATTGAAACCCAAATTAAAATTGATGATGCTAAAAACGAACTGGTGATTGAAGAAGAAGGTTCAGTCGTTTTAACTGCTGGATTCTTCGTTAGCATCGTTAGAAAGTTACCAGATGAAAAAATGGATTTATCAGTTAGCAACGATTTACAGACCACCATTAAGTCTGGACAATCAGAATTCACAATTAACGGCTTAAACGCAAGTAATTATCCACACCTTCCAGAAATTGATACTGACGACTCAGTAACTTTCTCTGGGGATATCTTCAAGGAAATTATTGGCCAAACGGTAATTGCGGTTTCCACCCAGGAAAGTCGGCCCATTTTAACTGGGGTCCACTTTGAACTTAGTGCGGGAAAACTGTTGGCAGTCGCAACCGATAGTCACCGACTAAGCCAACGGTCAATTAACTTCTCTGGTAGCGATCGGGACTATAACTTTATTATTCCTGGAAAGAGTTTGAATGAACTTTCGAGAATGATTGAAGAACACCAAGACCTTGAAATGCGCATTGCTGAAAATCAAGTGCTATTTATCTTTGGGGATACGTTCTTCTACTCACGGTTGTTAGAAGGAAACTACCCTGATACTTCCCGTTTGATTCCAGAAGAGTCCACTACTCAAGTTCAATTAGAAGCGCCAACCTTACTTGCATCAATTGAACGGGCATCATTACTTTCCCACGCTTCTAGAAACAACGTGGTTAAATTAACGATTACCCCAAGTGATGGTAGAATTGAAATTACTGGTGATTCCCCTGATGTTGGGACTGTGGAAGAAGAATTAGAACCTGAATCAGTAACTGGTGATGAATTAGAAATTTCGTTTAACCCTGATTACGTTAAGGATGCTTTGCACTCATTTGGGAAGACGATGATTGAAATTTCATTCTCATCTGCTTTAAGACCGTTTACCTTAAAGCCAACTGAAGATGGCGATAGCTTTATCCAATTAGTAACACCAGTTCGGACCTTTTAGGGTTTGAAAAAATTCTTTTGTGGGGTGGTTTAAATGTCAAAATTAGAATCAGTTCAAAAGTGGACTGCTGACCAGGGTGTTGATTTCACATATATCAGTGATCCAAAGACGATTGAATACTTAACCGGATTCTTTAGTGATCCAGTTGAACGGGTTTTGGCCCTAGTTGTATTTGCTGATCAGGAACCATTTATGTTTGCACCAGCGCTAGAAGTTGAGGTAATTAAGGGGACCGGCTTTAGTCATCCCGTCTACGGGTATCTGGATCATGAACATCCATGGGAAATGATTGCCGACCAAGTTAAAAAACGGGTGGCTAATCCTAAACGGGTTGCTTTGGATAAGGCATATTTACCAGTTGCAAGGGAAGAAGCCTTACAACAAGTACTGCCTGGAGCTTCATTTGATACTGACGTCACTTCATTTATCAACAACATGCGGCTATTTAAGACTGCCGATGAAATTGCGAAGTTAGATGCCGCCGGTCGGGAAGCTGACTTTGCCTTTGAACAAGGCTTTGCTGCTGTTAAACCAGGAGTAACTGAAATGAGCATTGCAGCCAAGCTGGAATACGAGTTAAAGATGCGCGGGGTTAGTAACATGAGTTTTGATACCCTGGTTCAAGCCGGGGCCCACGCAGCGAATCCACATGGGGATACTAGTGAAATTAAGGTGCAAAACAATCAATTGGTACTCTTTGATTTAGGAACAGTTCATGATGGGTATATCTCAGATGCGTCTAGAACCGTTGCCGTGGGTAAACCTACTGATAAGGAATTAGATATCTACAAGGTATGTCTAGAAGCCCAGCTAAAGGCAATGGATGCAGCTAAACCGGGGATTACTGCTGAAGAATTAGACGCCGTTGCTAGAGAAGTTATTGACAATGCTGGTTACGGGAAATACTTTATCCACAGGCTTGGTCATGGAATGGGAATGAGTGAACACGAATTTCCATCGATCATGGAAGGAAACCAAATGGAATTACAGCCGGGAATGTGCTTTTCAATTGAACCGGGAATTTACATTCCAAACGTTGCTGGAGTTCGAATTGAAGATTGTGTTCATGTTACTGAAAATGGTGCTGAGCCATTTACACACACCTCAAAAGAATTAACCTATGTTGATAAGTAAAAAGAATTAAAGTTAAAAAGAGTGGAACTGAAATTTTCAGTTCCACTCTTTTTTGCGTAATTTCAGCCAAAATTTACGATTTAAGGCGATTTATGATTTATTAGACTAATTACATTTAATTCACTTAAAATTGCTGAGAACGCCTGATAATGTGATTAAAGTGTACTTTTTATCATTTTAAGGTTATAATAAGGATTGTAAAAGAGGGGTGAAAATTTGAAAAAAACTGTTTTTATCTCCACTCCGTATATAACATTGGGACAAATGTTAAAGGAGGAGACAATCGTTGGCTCTGGTGGTCAGGCCAAGTGGTACCTACGTGAAAATACGGTGTTACTAAACGATGAACCAGAAAACCGTCGTGGAAAGAAGTTGTACGATGGTGATAACGTTTCAATCCCAGATGTAGGGATGTTCTTCATTCGAGCAAAGCAGGATGATTAATGAAAATCTCAAAACTAAAATTGAATCATTTTAGAAATTATGAACATGTGGATATTAATTTTGCCCCAGGAGTGAATGTCCTATTGGGGAATAATGCCCAGGGGAAAACAAACCTCCTGGAGTCAATTTACGTCTTGGCCCTTACTAAGAGCCATCGCACCAATAATAATTCTGATCTGATTCAATGGAAACACCAAAATGCCCAGCTAAAAACCCTAATTACAAAGGATTCTGGACAGTTGAATTTAGAATTAGACCTTAGCAAAAAGGGAAAGCGCGCTAAGGTTAATCATATCGAACAAGCAAAGCTTTCCACCTATGTTGGTCAGTTAAACGTAATTTTGTTTGCGCCGGAAGACCTCTCAATTGTGAAGGGTTCTCCACAGGTCCGGAGACGGTTTATGGATATTGAATTTGGACAAATGAGTAACCAGTATTTATACAATACCGTCCAATATCAACGGGTCTTAAAGCAACGAAACAAGTATCTCAAGTTACTGCAAATTAAACGGGCATCTGACTTGGTTTACCTGGACGTTTTATCTGACCAATTATCAGCTTATGGTTCTGAAATTATCTATCAGCGACTCAAGTTACTAAAACAGCTTGAGCACTGGTCGAGTGCAATTCACTCAACAATTTCACAAAATCAAGAACAGTTGACTTTTAAGTACGTTACTGCATTAAAGCAAACCCAACTCCACTCCGTTGATAGTATTTACGAGGGATTAAAAAATGCTTTTCAATCTGAGCGAAATCGTGAGATTAGAATGGGGACTACTGTGTTAGGGCCACATCGGGATGACTTAAAGTTTCAAATTAATCATAATGATGTGCAGACCTTTGGTTCCCAGGGGCAACAACGGACAACTGCATTATCCGTTAAATTAGCTGAAATTGATTTAATGAAGGCAGAAACTGGTGAATATCCAGTATTATTGTTGGACGACGTGTTATCAGAACTAGACGATAATCGGCAGACCCACTTGTTAAAGGCAATTCAAGATAAGGTTCAAACGTTTTTAACAACGACTAGTTTAAGTGGAATTGCTAGGGATTTAATTCATGATCCAAAGGTGTTTCAAATTAATGATGGTAGTTTAAGGGTTGATTAAAGGAGGAGTTCAAGGTGACTGACGAAGAAAAACGCCGTGAAAAAGAGGCTGAAAAGTACAATGCTAGTCAGATTCAAGTCCTAGAAGGGCTGGAAGCAGTTCGAAAGCGACCAGGGATGTACATTGGATCCACAAGCGTTCAAGGATTACACCACTTAGTGTGGGAAATTGTGGATAACGGGATTGATGAAGCTCTGGCTGGTTTTGCGAACACAATTCACGTGACTGTGGAAAAGGATAACAGCATTACCGTTACCGATAATGGACGGGGAGTGCCTGTTGATACCATGACCAAGACCGGACGCCCTGCGCTAGAAACCATATTTACAATTTTGCACGCCGGTGGAAAATTCGGCGGTGGCGGATACAAAGTTTCTGGTGGACTCCACGGGGTGGGGGCATCAGTTGTTAATGCCCTTTCAACAGAATTGGATGTTACCGTTAAACGGGGTGGTAAAGTTTACTACATCGATTTTAAACGTGGCCACGTTCAAGATCAGATGAAGCAAATCGGCACCACCTCTGAAGAAGACCACGGGACTAAGGTGCACTTTGTTCCTGATCCAGATATCTTCACCGAAACAACTACCTACGATATGGATACATTAACCAACCGGGTACGTGAATTAGCCTTCTTAAACAAGGGGCTTCGAATTACGATTCGTGATAACCGTCCGGAAAAGCCAATCGAACACGACTTCCACTATGAAGGTGGAATTAAGCACTACGTTGAATACTTAGATGAAAATAAGGATACCTTATTTAATGAACCAATCTACGTAGAAGGTAATGAAAACGACATTAACGTTGAAGTGGCCCTCCAATACACCGATGATTACCACAGTAATCTATTAACCTTCACCAATAATATCCACACCATTGAAGGTGGAACCCATGAAGAAGGATTTAAGCGAGCTTTAACACGTGTAATCAACGACTACGCCCGTAAAAACAACCTCCTTAAGGGAAAGGATGCTAAATTAACTGGGTATGATGTTCGAGAAGGATTAACCGCCGTAATTAGCATTAAGCATCCAGATCCACAATTTGAGGGCCAAACCAAAACGAAGTTGGGGAATTCTGATGCCCGGGTTTCAACCGACCGGATTTTTAGTGAACATTTTAATCGGTTCTTATTGGAAAACCCAAGCATTGCTAGAAAGATTGTTGAAAAGGGTTCAATTGCTTCTAGAGCACGGGTTGCTGCTAAGCGGGCCCGTGAAGTTACCCGGAAAAAGAGTGGGTTAGAAATTAGTAACCTTCCTGGGAAGCTGGCTAATAATACCAGTAATGATCCCGCAATTTCAGAATTGTTCATCGTCGAAGGGGACTCCGCTGGTGGATCTGCTAAGCAGGGGCGTTCTAGATTGACCCAGGCAATTCTTCCAATTCGGGGGAAGATTTTAAACGTTGAAAAGGCCAGTATGGATCGGATTTTAGCAAATGAAGAAATTCGTTCACTATTCACGGCGATGGGAACTGGTTTTGGGGATGACTTTGATATTTCTAAAGTTCACTACCATAAACTAATTATCATGACCGATGCCGATGTTGATGGAGCTCATATTCAAACGCTGCTATTAACTTTAATTTACAACTACATGCGGCCACTGCTTGACGCTGGATACGTATATATTGCCCAGCCACCTTTGTACCGCTTAAAGCAGGGTAAATTACAACGGTATATTGATACTGATCAGGAGTTACACAAGTTATTAAGCGAGTTACCAGGATCACCAAAGCCACAGATTCAACGTTACAAGGGGCTTGGTGAAATGGATCCTGAACAGTTATGGGAAACAACCATGAATCCAGATAATCGGCATTTATTACGGGTTGATTCAGAAAACGCTGCTGGCGCTGCCCAGGTATTTGCAATGTTAATGGGGAACCAAGTTGAACCACGGCGGAAATTCATTGAAGAAAACGCTAAGTTTGTTGAAAACTTGGATGTTTAACAGAATGTTTCACGTGTAACATTCAAATGATTACTTCAAAAATGTTTCACGTGTAACAATAATTCAAAATAAATCATGAATGGAGGCAAATAAAGTGGCAAACGGAGAGATTGTAAATCACCGCATAACTGATATTGATTTATCTAAAAAAATGAAAACTTCATTTTTAGATTACGCAATGAGTGTTATCGTTGCCAGAGCGTTACCAGATGCACGGGATGGGCTTAAGCCGGTGCACAGAAGAATTCTTTATGATATGCATGAATTAGGGGTTACTCCTGATAAGCCATATAAGAAATCAGCCAGAGTGGTTGGGGATGTGCTAGGTAAGTATCACCCCCATGGGGACTCTGCGGTTTATGGTTCAATGGTAAGAATGGCCCAAGACTTTAGTTATCGCTACATGCTAGTTGATGGACACGGAAACTTTGGGTCTGTCGATGGGGATGGAGCTGCCGCAATGCGTTACACGGAAGCACGGCTAAGCAAAATTTCATTGGAAATGCTTCGGGATATCAATAAGGATACCGTTGATTTCCAAGATAATTACGATGGAACTGAAAAGGAACCAACCGTGTTACCATCAAGATTCCCGAACTTATTAGTAAACGGGGCCTCAGGGATTGCGGTTGGGATGGCAACGAACATTCCACCTCATAATTTAAGTGAAGTGATTAGCGCAATTCATATTTTAATGGGTAACGCTGATGCAACCACTGCTGATTTAATGGAGGCCCTCCCAGGACCCGACTTCCCAACTGGGGGAGTTGTAATGGGAAAATCCGGAATTCGGAAAGCCTATGAAACTGGAAAAGGGACAATTGTCTTACGTGCTAAGGTCGACATTGAAGAAGTTAAGGGCCATCAACAAATCGTTGCAACGGAGCTGCCATACATGGTTAACAAGGCGAAGTTAATTGAACGAATTGCTGACTTGGTTCGTGAAAAGCGAATTGATGGAATTACCGATATTAAGGATGAATCCGACCGAGAAGGATTACGAGTTACCATCGACGTGCGGCGGGATGCCAGTGCGGAAGTGGTTTTAAACAACCTCTACAAGCTAACCCTTCTTCAGACTTCATTCAGCTTTAACATGCTAGCAATCGTTCATGGAGCGCCTAAGGTGCTTAGCTTAAAGGAAATTCTGCAAAACTACCTTGAACATCAAGTTCAAGTTATCAAGCGGCGGACTGAACATGATTTGAAGCGTGCTGAAAACCGTGATCACATCTTGCAGGGACTGTTAATTGCGCTGGACCACATTGATGAAATTATCCGGATTATTAGAGAATCCAGAACTGGTGCAATTGCAAAGGCCCAGTTGATTGATAACTACGATCTATCAGATAAGCAGGCCCAAGCAATTCTTGATATGCGACTAGTTCGGTTAACTGGTCTTGAACGCGAAAAGGTGGAAGAAGAACACCAAAAGCTTTTGAAGGATATTGAAGAATTTAAGGCCATTTTAGCTAGTCGCGAAAAGGTTAATCAAATTATCTATAATGAATTACTTGAAATTCAGGATAAATTTGGTGATGAACGCCGGACTGAACTACTGGTTGGGGAAGTTTTGAGCATTGAGGATGAAGATCTAATTGCTGAAGAAGACGTAATGGTAACGTTGACTCATAACGGTTACGTAAAACGGCTACCAACCTCTGACTTTAAGACCCAAAACCGTGGTGGTCGAGGAATTCAAGGAATGGGGGTTCATAATGATGACTTTATTGAACACCTCGTTGCGACTTCAACCCATGATACCCTACTATTCTTCACTAACGCCGGGAAGGTTTACCGAATGAAGGGTTATGAAATTCCAGAATACGGTCGAACGGCGAAGGGAATTCCAATTATCAACTTGTTAGGAATCAAACCCGAAGAAAAGATTGAAGCAGTAATTAACGTATCTGCTAAGGCTAAGGATCAAGATAAGTACCTTTTCTTTACCACCTTACTAGGGCGTTCGAAGCGGACTTCAATTGATGAATTCTTCAACATTCGAAGTAATGGGCTAAAGGCAATTAGTCTTAAGGATGATGATGAATTAATTCGCGTTTCAGTTGTTAATAAGGATGATAACATCATTATTGGAACCCACCAGGGATACGCCGCCAGCTTTAAGGCCGAGGATGTCCGTTCAATGGGAAGAACTGCCAGTGGGGTACGGGGAATCAACCTCCATCCTGATGACTACGTAGTTGGTGCCGATGTATTGACTCCCGATAGTTACGTTTTCGTTATCTCTGAAAAGGGATATGGAAAACGGACCCCTGCAAACGAGTATGCAATTAAGGGGCGGGGTGGAAAAGGAATCAAGACTGCCAAAATCAGTGCTAAAAACGGTCCGATTGCTGGATTAGCAACCGTTGATGGTGATGAGGATATTATGTTGATTACTGATAAAGGGGTCACGATTCGTTTTGACGCTAACAACGTGTCTGAAAGTAGCCGGGTAACCCTAGGGGTACATCTAATTAGAATGGATAATGATTCTAAGGTTGCTACAATGGCAAAGGTTGATAAGGAAGATGAATCCGATGAACCCGAGTCTGATGATAATTCCGAATCATAAAAAAATTTAAAAATAAAAAGCGGCCGTGCGCCGTTTTTTTATTTGATTACGTATTTTAACTTAGTAATCGCAATTCTTCATCTCGTTACTATAATTTATTGATTAATAGGAACAAACATGCTATAATTTTTATTTGTGAATATTGGCATATTATGTGCTAATGTTCTCCTTGCTCCATAGATTGGCTATGGGGCCAAAGACCACAAGGAGGTGTAACTCATGGAAGAAAAGAAATATGAAATTACTTACATCATTCGGCCTGATTTAGACGAACCAGCTAAGAAGGAATTAGTTGATCGTTTTGACAAAATCTTGACTGATAATGGTGCTAAGATTATTGACTCAAAGGATTGGTCAAAGCGTCGTTTTGCTTACGAAATTGGCGGTTTCAATGAAGGTACTTACCACATTGTTAACTTAACTACTGACAAGTACGAAGCATTACAAGAATTTGATCGTTTATCCAAGTACAGTGATGGAATCTTACGTCAAATGACTGTTTTAAGATAATTAAAATAGTTAATTTTTTAAATATTGAGAGGAGTTTTTCAGCATGATTAATCGAGCCACATTAACTGGTCGTTTGACCCGGGATGTAGAATTGCGATACACCCAAAGCGGCAGAGCTGTTGGTAGTTTTACACTAGCTGTTGATCGTCGTTTTAAAAATGGAAACGGTGATCGAGAAGCCGACTTTATCAATTGTGTCATCTGGGGACAGTCAGCTGAAAATTTCAAAA
Organism: Lactobacillus sp. Sy-1; assembly: GCF_019303535.1. Classification (GTDB taxonomy): domain Bacteria; phylum Bacillota; class Bacilli; order Lactobacillales; family Lactobacillaceae; genus Nicoliella. The sequence continues at coordinate 266,850 of NZ_JACCIU010000001.1, forward strand.
ATTATGTACACAAGGGGAATTTAGTCGGCATTGACGGCCGGATTCAAACCCGGAGTTATGAAAATAACCAGGGAAACCGTGTATACGTAACAGAAGTTGTTGTTGAAAACTTTTCATTCTTAGAATCACGGAACTCTGCTAACTCACGTGGTGGGGCAGCGAGTGTGAATAACTTCGGTAACGGAGGAATGAATAACAACAATGCTCCTCGTAATAACGGTAATATGAATAACTTCCCTAATACCGGAAATGGTGGCGGTGGCAACGCCAATAACGGTGCTAAACAAAACCAGCCTTTCAATAATCCGACCCCTAATAATGGTTCGAATAATGAAAATCCATTCTCCGATAATAAAGATGACGGGAATATTGATATTTCTGACGATGATTTACCATTCTAATTTAAAATTAAAATCGTAAACCTGAAAAAATAAATCGTAGAGGAGTGAAAATAATGGCACAAAGAAGAGGCGGACGTCGTCGTCGTAAAGTAGATTACATTGCTGCTAACCACATCGATTACATCGATTACAAGGATGTAGCTTTATTAAACCGCTTTACATCAGAACGTGGTAAGATTTTACCTCGTCGAGTTACTGGTACCAGCGCTAAGAACCAACGTAAAATTACTGCTGCTATCAAGCGTGCTCGGATCATGGGCTTAATGGCCTTTGTAAGCGAAGACTAATAGATTAGTTGAAAAAGGAGTGGGATCAATTGGTCCTGCTCCTTTTTTACTATCAAAATCAGATTGTGATAAAATATAGTTATCTCAAAATATAAGAGGTATCATAATGAATAAAAAATTTTCATTCAAGAATATTCCACCATTTCTTAGGAATAAGAATTTAAGGTGGGTAACTTTATTTACTTCCGTATTATCGATTTTAGGAACCGTAATCGCATTTCTCTACAGTAGTATTACTGGAGTTATCCTGTTGGCAATTGTCTGTTTAGGGTTGGCATATACATTTAGTCTCCTGAACCACCTAAGTGCTAACCGGGATGAATATATTTCAGATTTATCGTATCGAATTCACCGTGGTGAAAGTGAAACGATGTTAGAGATGCCAATGGGGGTCATGATTCTAAGTAATGACCAAAAAATCGAGTGGGTAAACCCATACTTACAACCATACTTTGGGGATCAAGATGTGCTAGGGAAGCCAGTCGTTGATGTGGCTCCTGGCTTGAATTCATTGATTTCCAAATATTGGAGCGCTACTGAACCTAACGATGTGACGTGGAATCACCATCACTTTTCACTGCTGGTTCAAAAGGAATTTCATACTGTTTACTTAATGGATGTTACTAAGTACTACGACATTCAGGAACGTTATAATAACGAAAAGGTCTCAATTGGGGAGATTTTCCTGGATAATTATGACGAAATTACACAGTCAATGACCGATCAGGAAATTTCGAATCTGTTGAATTACGTTACGAATGAATTAACTTCATGGGCGCGTGAATTCGGGATGTACTTAAAGCAAATTGACGATGATCACTTTATGATTATTGCCTACGCCAGTTCGTTGAGGGAAATTGAAGAGGATAAATTCAAGATTTTGGATAAAATTCGAGAAAGTACCTCAAAGCAAAACTTCCCATTGACGTTGAGTGTTGGGATTGCTTATGATGATAGTAACCTAAACAACTTAGCTGACCAGGCCCAAAGCGATTTGGACCTTGCACTAGGCCGTGGGGGGGACCAAGTTGTTGTTAAGGCCAAGGACCAAGAGGCCCGTTTCTACGGTGGAAAGACCAACCCAATGGAAAAGCGGACGCGGGTTCGAGCTCGAATGACTTCTCAAGCGTTACAAGAAATCATGAAAGAATCAGATCAAATCTTTGTTCAAGGCCATAAGCGTCCTGATATGGATGCGATTGGAGCTTGCTTCGGGATCAGAAGAATTGCTAAGATGAATAATAAGCAATGCTGGATTGTGGTTGATCAATCACAACTTCATTCTGATGTAAAACGGTTGATTGAGACCAGTAAGGATTATCCTGAAATATACGACTCAATTATTACCCCTGAGGAAGCTATCCAAAAGGCAACCGATAATAGTCTATTGATTATGGTTGACCATTCGAAGCCGTCAATGAGTATTTCAGAGGATCTCTATAAGCGACTAGCTAACCGGGTGGTTATTATTGATCATCATCGTCGGGGTGAGGAATTCCCACCAAATCCAATTTTGGTTTACATTGAACCATATGCGTCATCAACCTGTGAATTAATTACTGAAATGTTTGAATATCAATCTCAAGATGCTGAGCCAATTAATAAATTAGAGGCGACTGCCATGTTGACCGGGATTTTCATTGATACCAAATCGTTCTCAATGCGAACTGGAACGCGAACTTTCGATGCAGCTAGCTATTTAAGATCAGCGGGAGCTGATTCTGAAGAAATGCAGCAGTTTATGGAGGAAAACGTTGATGATTACTTATCCAGAAACCATTTGATTTCACTGGTTAAGTTTATTGATAAGGACCGCCATATTGCGCTAGTAATTGGTGAGGATGATCATGATTACGATCCAGTCACTGCTGCTCAAGCAGCTGATTCGATTTTAACCATGGCTGGCGTAGAGGCCTCATTTGTTGCAACGAAGCGGCCAAGCGGAGCCGTTGGGATTTCTGCCCGGAGTAATGGTGACGTTAACGTTCAAATTATTATGGAACGACTCGGTGGTGGTGGCCACCTTTCTAGTGGGGCTACCCAAATTAATGATAAGACAGTATCTGAAGTTGAACCAATCTTGGTGGAAACGATTAAAGATGTTCTTTCAGACGAGACGGATTCGGATAGTAATGATAAAATAGATGAGTAAGATTTAAAGAGTGTGACTTTTAATTTAAGGGCACTAAAAAGGAGTGGATTCTCAATGAAAGTTATCTTCTTAGAAGATGTTCGCGGCAAGGGAAAACGCGGCGAAGTTAAGGATGTCCCACAAGGATATGCACAAAACTTTTTGATTAAGCATGGTAAGGCTAAGGAAGCTACTGGTTCTGCAATTGGGAAGCTTAAGGCTGAACAAAGAGCTGAAGCTAAAAACGAAGCAGAAGAACTTGCTAATGCTAAGGAACTTAAGACGACTTTGGAAAATGATAAAACAGTTGTTGAGTTAACTGCTAAGGCTGGTTCTGACGGTCGGTTATTCGGTTCCATCCCAAGTAAGCAAATTGCCCAAGCGCTAGACCAACAATTTAATATTAAATTGGACAAGCGAAAGATTGAATTATCCAACCCCATTCGTTCACTTGGTTACACAAATGTACCTGTAAAGCTACACCCAACCGTAACTGCTACGATTAGAGTACACGTTGGTGAAAAATAATCATTTAATTCGTTAATATTACTGGTAAAAAATCGTACTGGAGCCCTTTCGCTCCAGTCCTTTTTGATTAAAAATAAAAAAGAGGAATCCTATGAGTAATGAAGTAATGAGTCAAGTCCCTCCACAGAATATCGATGCTGAACGGGCGGTATTAGGGGCGATTTTCCTGGATACGGAATCGTTACCAGATGCCATGGAACAGCTGCAGTCTGATGATTTTTACAAAAATGCTCATCGGATTATCTTTCAGGCGATGGAAACCCTTAGTGATCGGGATGAAAAAATAGATCTGTTAACCATTAGTAACTATTTAGAGTCCAACCACCAAATGGAAGATGTCGGAGGCGTTCCATATCTAACTGAATTAGCCCAGTCCGTTCCGACGGCCTCTAATATCATTTACTATGCAAAAATTGTTCATAACAAGGCGGTGGCTCGAAAGTTAATTGAAACGGCGACTAGCATTGCAACCGAAAGTTACAATAATAATGATGATATTACTTCATTGTTAGACGATGCTGAAACTAAGATTCTAAGTGTTTCTGATAATCGTGATCAATCCGGATTTAAAGCAATCGACGATGTTTTAAAGGAGTCGTTTAATGAAGTTAACCGCCTTTCTGAAAATACCGACACCGTTACCGGGTTATCAACTGGGTTTAAGCGGCTCGACGATATTACGACGGGATTACACGGAGGGGAGTTAATCATCCTGGCCGCCCGGCCTGCCGTGGGGAAGACCGCCTTTGCGTTAAACGTTGCCCAAAATGTTGCTACTAAGTCGGATAAAACGGTTGCTATTTTCAGTTTGGAAATGGGGGCCGAACAGTTAGTTAACCGGATGATCTGTGCCGAAGGAAGCATTGATGCGAACCACTTACGGACGGGGAATTTAACTAACGATGAATGGAACAACTTGGTGGTTGCAATGGGGAGCCTCTCAAACGCTAGTGTTTACATTGATGACACACCTGGAATTCGAATGTCAGAGATTAGAGCAAAGAGTCGGCGGCTTGCTAAGGAAAAGGGTAACCTAGGTCTGATTGTGGTTGATTACCTTCAACTAATTGAAGGGGGCAATCGGGAAAACCGCCAACAGGAAGTTTCTGCAATTTCACGACAGATGAAGAAGTTAGCGAACGAACTAGAAGTGCCAGTAATTGCGCTTTCCCAATTATCCCGGGGGGTTGAACAACGCCAGGATAAGCGGCCGGTTCTTTCCGACATTCGTGAATCAGGATCAATTGAACAGGATGCCGATATCGTTGCCTTCCTTTATCGGGATGATTATTATGAACGGGATGGTGACGATGCCGATAGTAATGGTGGTCAAGAAGATGGTAACAATGACATCGGTGAAGTTGAAGTAATTATTGAAAAGAACCGTTCGGGAGCTCGTGGAACGGTTAAGCTGTTGTTTGTTAAATCGCATAATAAATTCTCCTCCATCTCGTACATGGAGGATGGACAATAAACTAAGGCGCTGATTCTGGGCGTCTTTTTTGATTTACAATTGAGCTTGAATAGTTAAGGATGTTTAAATACAGTATATTTTTAGTGGGTGGTTCTGTTAAACTAAAGTTAATCAACTAACAGAAATGGAGCAATTACCATATGCAAATTACATTTAGACCACCGACTCAAGATGATTTAGACGGAATGTTACACGTGGAACAAAGTTGTTTCGAACCGGAAGAACGGCTTAGCGAAGATGAGTTTGTTGACTTAATCAATCACGTTGCTAAAACGACCGTTATCGCTGATATTGACGGTGAAGTGGCGGGGATGATTATTGGACGGACCACTAGTGAAAACCTACTAAACAACGATAGCTATTCTAAGGACTTAGATCAAAAGCCGAATGATAAATACGTTGGGATTTTAGGCCTAGCAGTTTCACCTGACCACCAAGGGAAGGGAATTGCGACTAAGTTATTAGCACAGCTTGAAGAGTTAACTAAACAAACAGGACTATCCGGCTTAATTCTGGATTGTCGGGAACGTTTAATTCCATTTTATGAAAAACATGGCTTTGGCCTTGTTGGCCGCTCAAATTCCAATTTTGGTGGCATCGAATGGTTTGGAATGCAAAAAAATATGTAATCATTACCAAGTAGGAATCATTGCTAGTCCAGCATTGATTCCTATTTTTATTTTGTAATATTGGCTCTAGAACGCATTTAATTAGTGGATTGCTACTATTTTACTGGTGGTTATTGTAAAATGAATTGAAACGGTGGTGAAAAAATGATTGTTCTACTATTATTGTTATTACTTTTTGGTGGATTATCTTTCTTCTTTAGCTGCTTAGGGACGGCGCTAGTAATTATAATCTTGATTGCATTAATATTTGTTGCCGCATGGCTAGTATTTTATGGAGCATTAGTCTTATTAGTTTTATACATAATCTATATTGGATGGCGGTGGTTACTCAATAACCACCCTAACTTAGCGCGGCAGTTGAACCTATATGTAATCAACAATTGGATTATTAAGAACAATGGTGGTCATACCAAACGAAATATTTTTTTGATTTTAATTGTGATTCTACTTGTTATCTGGGCAATTCATAAGTGAAAATATTATCTGTAACCTATACAGATGTGCTATCATTAGTGTATTAAGGATTTTCCATAATTAAGGGAGTAATTTAATATGCTATGTATTATGAATTTTAAGACTTTAATGCCAGTTAGAGAACAACAAAAAATGATGGAAGATGTTGAACAACATACTTTCGCACCCGATTTGATTATTTCACCAGTTATGTTACAGCCTAATCACTTTAAAAACTTCCAAGAAGCATCCCAAAACATTACGATTACTAAGCGAACGGTTGGAGAGCCATCAGCTGATGAACTCCACTACCTAGGAATTAAGTATGCTTTTGTAGGGCACTTAGAACGGCGGATTCAGCTTCATGAAGGATATGACATTATCCATAATAAATTGGAAAATGCCCTTCGTCATAAAATTATTCCCATTATCTGTATGGGTTCACAAAACGATGAAGACGGGATTGAAGAAGAATTTAATAAAATTGTTGGGGACTTAGACCTAAGTAACCATGAAGTAATTATTTCATGGGAATCCATTAAATCAACCCTTGAAGGCAAGCGTTTATACACGGATGAAACCGCGGAACGGACCTTTAAAGAATTAAAAAAGATTCTATCTAAGTACGATAACGTTAAGTATCGTTTGGTACTAGGGGGACACGTGGAACCACGTGAAGCCGAATTAGCTAAGAAACTTGGCATTGATGGCGTTTTGATTGGCGATCGCTTCAAGACTTTTGATCAACTAGATACCATTTTAAAACCATTATCATAATTAAAAGAGCTTCCCAAAAGGGAAGCTCTTTTAATTTGGCGTTAATTTAGTTAAAAAGGGATGAGTATTTGTAAATTGCTGCAATCATTTTCGCTTGATCCTTAGATCCGGTTCTATCGTTAAGGGTGGTAAGAATCAATCGGTGGTTTCCCTTTTTACTGGTACTTACTAAGCAATAGCCAGCGAGTGGGGTGTAACCGGTCTTTAAACCATCAACTTTAAGTGATGAGTGATAATTTTTGCCACCCGGGAGCAATTCATTTTCATTTTTAAGGGTCTGCCCATCTAATGTAGCATAACGAACTTTAGCTTGATTAACGATTGATGGATACAATTTCAAGAGGTGTTGAGCGATAATTGTTAAAGCGCGAGCACTAACCTTATTGTAATCACCCCTGCTACCAACCTTGAATCCGTACCGATAAAGATCTGAGTTTTCCAACCCGGACGCGGATACAAAATGGGCTTGGCTAGCAATTCCCCATGCACTAGCCTGCTTGTTCATCATTTTAATAAACTTACTATTAGAACCAGCGACGTATTGGCCAAGTGCAATTGCAGCACTATTGGATGAAGCAATTATGGCCGCCTTGTAAAGACTTCTAACAGTATATCTACTACCAGTGTTCATTCTGAAGTTTCCTAAGTCAGAACTCTTACTCATTCTGCTGAGGCTCCCGGAAATTCTAACTAAGTGGCCCCATTGGTTAAGCTTCTTGGCTTTTTGAATTGCTAAGTATAAAGTGAGCAACTTAGTAGTGGAAGCAATGGCATATTTAGTAGTACCATTCTTAGAGTAAACGAATTGACCACTCTCAGCATCCATTGCTGCAGCCGCCCGGGCGTTATTCTTTAATTGCCCCAGTGCAGTTGCGGAAGTGATTAGCCGATTTTGACCCAGTTGAGTGGTTGAATCACTGGCGTAATAGTCAGGAGTGTAGCTAGCATTTACAATTGAAGTTGAAGCAACCGCCCCAAACGTAACTGTTGTTACGAGGGTAATTGCCAATTGTTTAAAACGATGGTTATAAGACATTAAATTCACCTCTAAAAAGTATGTAATCAACTTAATCATATGCTTAATTTAGTTAATTTTTAGGAATGTTATAATTTTGTAAATAAAAATTCACGGTTATGAAATATTAAATTCATAACCGTGATTGCTTTATTTAATTAAATGGTTAATTTGATCAACACGTTGCTTAGCAACTTTCATTGAGATTATCCAAATTACTAAGTAGATAATTATAAATGTAATTGTATATGAGATAAGCGGGATGAATTGGAACCAACCAGCAATCGTTCCTAAAGCGGTTAATGATGAATAGGTAATCAAGAAATGAATAATACTTTGCTTGGTAATGCTCCATCTTTCAGCTTTGAATATTAATGATGAGAATTGAAATATTAACCCCATTAATACCCAGAGAAATAGTGAAACCATGGTTGCACTGACATTTGATGTAAACTTGCTTGTGAAAACTGGTGCGGATGGTTCGAATTGTGAACTTCCAGCTACTAATGAAAAGAATAGTGCGATGATAAAGCCGATCGAAATGCCAATCACACATCCATTGAAAATTAGTTTAATTAATTTCATTGTTTAAAAGATGCTCCCTTATTTTTTTAACGTACCTTCTAGAAGTATAGGTAATTCTTTTATTTTTCAAGTAAACCTTATAGCTTCCAGACTTAGTTAATTCAAGGTTGTTTATACAACTGATTGCCACAATCTCTGAACTAGAAATTTGAATGAATAAATTTGCTGGAAGTTTATTGGCTAGTTCATAGATTCTAAATTGAACCTGGTAAGTATCATGCCAAGTTTCGCAGACAACTTTTGATCCTTCAGTGTGAAAACTAATAATCTGATATAAATAAATTGTTTTTAGCTTATCAGATAATGCTCCCCTTAGTTGCCATGAATTATTAATAATTTGAATATTTTCATATACGGAATTAATTTCACTGGTTTGTTCGGCAGAATTAATTGATATGAATGGGATCTTAAATTGCTTCGATATGTTGATTTTGATTTCCATTTTTGCACCCCCTTGATTAATAGACTATTCCATTTTAATTCCAATTTAAATCAATTCTAAATAATCGGTTGATTATTGCTGATATTTGGTTAACCTTTTTTGACTGCTTTTTCATTCAATGTGTTACGATAAAAATAAAGAAGGTCGATTAACAATGTCAATTCAACATAAGGAAACCATTCCTGACGATATTAAGGTTTATGGTGCCAAGGTCAACAACTTAAAAAACATTGATGTATCAGTTCCACTGAACGCCTTTGTCGCAATTACCGGGGTGTCTGGCTCAGGCAAATCCTCACTTGCGATGGGGACCCTGTATGCAGAGGGAGCTAGGCGTTATTTGAATGCCCTTTCTACATATACACGCCGGCGAATTGGTCAAGATGCCCATCCTAACGTTACTAAAATTGAATACCTACCATCAGCAATTGCGCTCCGCCAACGGCCAACCGTGCCGGGAAATCGTTCCACGGTCGGTACAATGTCAGAGGGATTGAATGTTTTGCGGCTGATGTTTTCCCGTCTGGGTTCCTATACCTGTCCAAATGGCCACACAGTTCCACCAACAATTAAGGTTGCTCAGGCGATGGATGTTCAGGGCCATGAGATGGGTAAAATCAAGTGTCCTACCTGTGGGGTGAAATTTGCGGCCCCTAGTGCGGAGTCGTTCGCCTTCAACGCAGAGGGGGCATGTAAGGAGTGCCAGGGAACTGGAAAGGTCCGCCAAATTTTGAAGTCTGCGCTGATTGAAGATGAAAATGAAACCATTGAACAGGGGGCGGTGGCTTCATGGCATTTACCAGGAAGAAACTTTATGCCTAGCGTTGCCCGTGAAGTCGGCATTCGTATTGACATTCCCTTTAAGGATTTAACTGATCATGAAAAGGACTTGGTTTTTAACGGCCCTGCCAATAAATATCAAATTAGCATGCCATCACGAACCGGACGGGTATTTAATTTAAACGCTAAGTATGAAAATGCATTTGCTGCGGTTGAAGATAGCATGAAGACGACTAAAAATCCGCGTTCAATTAAGCGTTTAAACCGCTTTTATGAGTTTGGCACCTGTCCCCGTTGTCATGGGGCCCGATTTGATCCGGATGTCTACAAGACCAAACTAATGGGGAAAAACATTGCGGAAGTAAGTGACATGTCGTTGCTGGATTTAATTCCGTTTATGGATCAGCTCGCCAAGGCACTTCCTAATGATATGCACGAACTAGCAACCAGCTTAATCAACGAATTTAAGGGTTCCATCAAACCGCTTTACGATCTGGGGTTGGATTACCTAACCTTGTCTAGAGCGGGGAATACACTGTCAACTGGTGAGTTACAACGAATTCAACTAGGGCGAACGTTACGAAGTCAAACTACCGGAGTTTTATACGTACTGGATGAACCATCAGTCGGGCTACATGCAGCTAACGTAGCCGGATTGATTAATATCTTGCATCAATTGGTGAGTCAGGGAAATTCGCTTGTTGTCGTTGACCATAATATTGATATTATTGCGGCCGCCGATTACATCATTGAAATTGGTCCCAAGGCAGGACGCCTTGGTGGGCAGGTGATTGATTATGGAACACCAGCTGAAGTTAAGCAAAAACCCAATTCAATCATTGCGCCATTTTTAAAGGGCCAGGGGAAAATTATTGAACGGCCCCAAGCGCCCGAAAATGAGATTTTTAAACATGGGCAAATCGACCTCCACATTACCAAGCGGCATAACCTAAGCGATGTTGGAGTTAAGATTCCAAAGAACCGGTTAACCGTCTTTTCTGGTTACTCTGGTGCTGGGAAGTCGACATTGGTAATGGGTGGACTAGTAACCGCAATGCAACGGCAAGCTAATGATCAACCGCTTCCGGACTACATTGATCAATTTAACAGCGCCGGGTTAAGTCGGGTAATTGAAATTGATTCAGTCCCCATCGGTAAAAACGTCCGGTCTACAGTGGCGACATACTGTGGGATTTGGGATTCAGTTCGAAAATTATTTGCCAGCACTCCGTTGGCTAAACGGCACCACTGGAATGAGGGGCATTTCTCTTACAATGTTAAGGATGGGGCTTGTCCTAACTGTCAGGGAACTGGGACGATTTCACTTGATGTCCAGTATCTTCCAGATATGACGATGACTTGTCCAGTTTGCCACGGGAAGCGTTACGCTCCAGATACGTTGGCTGTAAAGTGGCATGAATACAGTATTGCTGATATCTTAGGGTTGTCAGTTGTTGAAGCCGAGCAGGTATTCAAAGCCGAACCTAAAATTTTAAACACCTTAGAAGCACTTGATCAAATGGGCTTAGGATACTTAATTTTAGGTGAAAGTACGCCAATTCTGTCTGGTGGTGAAGCCCAACGACTTAAATTGGTTTCCCAGATGGGACGTAAGCAGGATGATACACTCTTCGTTTTCGATGAGCCATCGGTCGGACTTCACCCTAAGGATGTTGAAGTTTTGAACCAGGTTTTTCAACAGTTAATCGATAAGGGTGCAACGCTTGCGGTAATTGAACACGACTTAGACGTAATTATGAATGCTGATTATGTAATTGATTTGGGTCCTAAGGGCGGTAACCTTGGTGGAAAGGTGGTTGCTACTGGGACTCCTGCTGATATTGCAAGGGCTAATGATAGTCAGACTGGAATTTACTTGGCTAAACGGATGAAGTTGGATCATTTACTATAAAATGATTTATTTCATATTGTTTATCTACCAATGTTAGTCATTATATTTTTATCTTTACTCATACCAAAAAGCCCCCTGATTTTTTAAATTAGGGGGCTTTTTGAATTTAAGTTATTTATATAGTGTTTCTTTATCTAGTCCTGAACGGAACTTTAATACGTTCCCAAATTTATGAAGGCCAAAAGATTATCCAGGATTTTTCTTATTATATATGCTTACCCATTTATTATATCCAGTCTTTTTAATTTTAGCGTAATAGCCATTAGCAGTAGCGTGATTACCACTAATATAAACTTTTAAATCACTGTTGTGCCAATAGCCGTTAATTGATGAAGCATGAGAAATAACTGGTGTTGTAACTGATAGACTAGCAACAGCTAGTAAACACAATATAATTTTTTTCATTATAAAACACTTCCAATAAAAGATTATGTAGCTACCTAATCATAATCCAAAAACCAGTTTGCTACCATAATTGGTAGTGGACTTCCTATAACACTTCTTGATTTAGGCAAAATAAAAAGGCCACCCAAAATTAATTGAGTAACCTTACATCCCACTCCCCCCCCACGATAGTATTTATTATATTTATAAAATTAATGACTAAGTGAGTGACTAAGATAATTACTAATTTTAATCATTCACTATTTTTTAATTTTTCGTGCATTCTTGAAATAATGCTGCTATGATTTAGATAATAGAAAGTGTGCACAATAAAAAAACAGCTCACAATTATAAAATTGTAAGCTGTTTTTTAAATGATGGGCAGTCAGGGGATCGAACCCTGGACCCACGGATTAAGAGTCCGTTGCTCTGCCAGCTGAGCTAACTGCCCATAAGACTTGCTTTTTGATATCTCTTAAATATCAACGATTTATATAATATCATTTACTCAAGGTGTTGGCAACCCTTTTTTCAAAAAAAGTTTAAAAAAGTTCTTTAATTCAATTTGAATACCATGAACAAAGGGTATGTCCGTGATATAATTTATCTTGAAGCTAATCTAAGATTAGCTGTTCTAACCTAAAAGAAATCGCAAACAAGAAACAATTAATATAAAGAGAAATTAATCCAACTAGAAATCGTTTTTAAGAGGTAAATTAAATATGAAAAAAATACTTGTAGTAGATGACGAAAAGCCAATTACTGATATCGAGAAGTTTAACTTGGTGAAGGAAGGCTACGATGTTTCAGTAGCTTATGATGGTGAAGAAGCACTCGAAAAGGTAGACGAAGAAAATCCAGATTTAATCATCTTGGACTTAATGCTACCTAAGGTTGATGGACTAGAGGTGGCCCGGCAAGTTAGGAAGAATCATGACACCCCAATCATCATGGTAACTGCAAAAGATTCTGAACTAGATAAGGTGTTAGGCCTCGAACTAGGGGCTGATGATTACGTTACTAAGCCGTTTTCCAATCGGGAATTGGTCGCCCGGGTTAAAGCTAATCTTCGCCGGCAAACTGCAAATGATAGTTCTTCAGATGATGATAATCAAGACATCAAGATTGGGGATCTTGTTATTCATCCGCAAGCTTACTCGGTTACCAAGCGGGGCGAAAGCATTGAATTAACCCACCGTGAGTTTGAATTATTACACTATTTAGCACAACACATCGGGCAAGTTATGACCCGGGAACATTTATTACAGACGGTGTGGGGATATGACTACTTTGGTGATGTCCGCACCGTTGACGTAACGGTAAGACGTTTACGTGAAAAAATTGAAGATAATCCTAGTCATCCCGTATGGTTAGTAACCCGGCGTGGTGTTGGTTACTACCTTAGAAATTCTGAAAACGAGTAGGGAGACTAGCTGTTAAAGGGGTATTCCTGTTTTGAATAAGCGATTCAAGTTCTTTCAATCAATTGATTTTAAAATGGCATTGGTGTTCGTTTTAATGCTGTTAGTAACACTGGAAATTGTGGGTGGGGTTTTTGTTACCCAACTAGAAAAGAAAAATGTGCAAACGTTTGAAAACCAACTCCAATTGCCGACCTATGTTAATAATTCGTTAACTAATCAGCTCTCTAAGACTAATACTAAGAAGGCTGACTCTGTGATTCGTTCACTCCTTTCTGATGTTGATAATAGTAATGATGATCAGGTTCAAGTCGTTGATAGTAAGGGGATTATCAGGGGAACTAACCAGGTTAATAATCAATCAATTGTCGGTCAAAAATCAGTTGATTCTGGAATTAAAGATGCAATTCATAATAATAAGACGGTTACAAAGACGATTCAGCCTGATAGTAATAAGTACTTTATTAAAATTACCCCACTATTAAGAAGCCAAAATGGGGATGTAGTAGGAGCAATTTACATTCGGGCGAGTCTAAATCCGGTTTATACGACAATTAATAATATTACGATCATCTATTTGGCAGCTGCTGCGATTGCGGTCCTCCTTGGGATTTTAATGTCAATTGTGATTTCACGGGCGATTACACGGCCAATTGACGAAATGAAGAAGCAGACCCTCCAAATTGCACGGGGGGACTACTCCGGGCAAGTTCAGGTTTATGGAAAAGATGAATTGGGTCAACTAGCAATGGCGGTTAATAACCTTTCCGTAAAAGTTGAAGAATCGCAAGAAACAACCGAATCAGAACGGCGCCGGCTTGATTCAGTGCTGTCAAACATGACCGATGGGGTGCTAGCTACTGATCGCCGCGGAAACATTATTATTGCCAATTATGAAGCTGCCAAGTTTTTAGATATTGCGGAAGAACACATTATCGGGCATTCAATTCTTGATATTTTGGGGATTCAGGATCAATACTCACTAAGACAACTGCTAGAACAACCAGAAGAAGTAACGCTTGATTACACCCAAGAGGGGCGTGATTTAATTTTGCATGCCCATTTTACCTCCATCCAAAGGGAATCTGGGTTCATTAGTGGATTGGTTTGTGTTCTGCGTGACGTTACCGAACAACAAAAAATCGATAAGGATCGGAAACAATTCGTTTCTAATGTTTCACACGAACTAAGAACCCCGTTAACCAGCGTTCATTCATACATTGAGGCACTTCAGGATGGTGCATGGCAGGATAAGGAAATTGCCCCACAATTTTTAAAGGTGGCGCAAGATGAAACCGATCGGATGATTAGGATGATTAACGACCTGCTTACACTTTCACGGATGGATTCTGGAACCCAAAAGATCAATAAGGAAATGATTAACCTAAACGAACTATTTAATTACATTTTGAACCAATTCGACATGATCATTAAGAATGGTAATAAGACCGAACGGGGGATTGACGTTAGCAAGAACTATAAAATCATTCGTAAATTTACCCAGCAAACCCTTTGGGTAGAGATTGATGCGGATCGATTTACCCAGGTAATTGATAATATTATGAATAATGCGATGAAGTATTCACCAGATGGTGGTGAAATCACATGTTCACTCTATGAAACCCACAATCAAGTTATTTTAAGTATTGCTGATCAGGGGTTAGGAATCCCTAAAAATGCGGTTGACCATATTTTTGACCGTTTCTATCGGGTGGATAAAGCCCGTTCTAGAGCGCAAGGTGGAACTGGATTAGGGCTTTCCATTTCACGGGAAGTGATTGAAGCGCAGGGCGGCCGAATTTGGGTTCAAAGTGAGGATGGTAAGGGTTCGACGTTCTTTATTTCGCTCCCTTATGAACCAATGGAGGAGGATTTATGGGATGAGAATTAACCGTTTAGGAAGGTACTTACTACCTACACTATTAACTTCTGCAGTCGTGATTAGTATTGTGCTATCTGGATCATTGTGGCTAAATCCATCGCATTATAAAAACAATGCTTCCAGTAGTGCAGGGACTAATATTAAGAACCAGCTAAATAATAAGCCTATTTATGATGTGTATTCGCCAACTCAATTGATGCATAATGATAAAAGTGGGTCGCAACACCTACTGGTTAACCAGTCGATTAACTTAATTGGTGAAATTAAGGAAGATATTCAAAACTTCCAAAACGTCAAGTTACAATCAACCAGTGAGGGTTCAAAGAATAAGTACCTGAAAATGATTCAGCGGCCTGATTCTTACGTGCTGAATTACTCTAGTGCGGTTTCAATGCCGATTTTAAATGAATTTATGAACAAGCGCTTCAGTAAGTTTCCTAACCATAATGTGAATCGGATTGTGATTCCACTGGATGATTCACAGCACATCTATCTACTGGGGGATGATGATTACAAAATCTATACGGTTTCTGTAAAGCGGCATAATCTTGAGAGCTTAAATGATTTCTTGGATACTAAGATGAAGCGGATTAACGTTTCCACTAAGTTATTTAACAATCGTCCGTTGATCTACTTTAAAAAGGATCAGGCAATGCCACAGTATGCTTATTTAGTGAACGTTCAACAACAAAATTACTATGTGATTCGATTAATGGGAGAATCGCAAAACTTCAATATTAAACACCGGAGTAATGGGACCGTTTATAATGACCAGGACTCTAAGCAACTAACCTTCTATAACAATAATGATGTTAAGTATGTCGATGAACGGCCTAAGTCAATTCCAAGTGACTTGAATCAATTACTATACAATAACTATAGTGCCCTACTTAACTCAGGGATTTCGCTGGATAATGTTAAGTTCTTTGGGTATAACCAAGATGATCAAACTACGATTTATCGTGGCTACGTTGAAGGATTCCCGATTTTTAACAACATTAATTCCGGTTTTATTAAAATGCAGGTTGTTGACCATTCTTCCTTGCGATACCAATTCTCATTGGCGAGCCTTCAAATTCCAGTTCCTAGTGGGGTCCCCGATGTTAAGTTACCAAGTACTGAAGACGTTTTAAAGAGTCTAAAGTTAATGGGGTATAAAACGAATAAGATTAATGGAATTGAGCTAGGGTATAGCTGGCAGGGAAGCTCTAAGACCGATGTTTTAGTGAATTTAATTCCAACTTGGTACATTCGTTATGGAAACACATGGCTTAATTACAATGATATTTTGGCTAATCGATAGTGGGGGTAGAAAATGAACTTTAAAAGAATTCAGATTATTTTTCTAATTACCTTTGTGATTATTGATATCATGTTATTTTCCATTATGAACCAAAATATTAATCCACAGTCACAAACTGATGGTTCTGGTGATTCCAACATCATTAAGGAGATGCGGAATGATCAAATTACGCTTAAAACGCCAACTAAGAACCATGGGACTGGTTACTACCTTTCTGGGGCTCGTGATAATCTAATTAGACAATCGGTGGGGCAGTTGGAAAATCAAACCACCCACTTTTCAGGGTATACGCTACAAAGTACTTTTAAGCGTCCAATTGCAATGTACTCATCCCATCCGGAAGAAAAGTTAAATCAATTAATTCAGAGCGATTCGTTTGTGATTAACGGAGATCAATACCAATATAATAGTCAGTTATCCACTAGCTCTACAATTGTTTATTCCCAAAAAGCCTATGGATCACAGGTTTACTCCAGCTATGGTGAGATTCGATTCAGCATTAGTGATAATAATGGAGATAAGCGACTGGAAAGTTATACCCAGACCTATTTAAATAACCTAACTTCGTTGCGTGAAAAAGCACAAACCATTTCTGAGGAACAAGCGTTAAGTGCACTCTACCAATACAATGAAATCCCAAATAACTCTAAAATTGAATGGACTAGTTTATCATATACTAAATATATTTCGGTAAAGCGAAACTATATCTTCATTCCAACTTGGGTGGTTGCATATAAAACATCCAATTCATCTAGTGTTCAAATTAAGTGTATTAATGCATTTAGTGGCTCAATTATTGATGATGAAAATTCCAAGAGTGCGGTTGAGAATATGTAGAAATTAATTAGGAACGCGTGATTAAATTGAATACAGATTTAGATTCACTTCAGGTTTCCATTCTTTCTAGTGGAAGTTCTGGAAATGTTGCATATATCCAAACTGACCAGCACCAAATTTTACTTGATGCTGGATTAAGTGGAATTAAAATTAGAAAGCTATTGAAAAAAATTGGGCGGTCGATTGATGATATTGACATGTTATTTATTTCACATGAACATTCCGATCACACCCAGGGGGTCGGTGTTTTAGCAAGACGCTGCCCGAAAATTAAAGTATTTGCCAATCAGGAGACTTGGGATTCACTTCCGGACTCACTCGGGGTCATTCCAGCTAATCAACAGGTAGTCTTTCCAGTTGGGACGATTCAAGCGTTTGGTGACATAACAGTTCAAAGTTTCGGAGTTTCTCACGATGCAGCGCTGGAACAATGCTATGTATTTAAACAGGGAGCTAAGCAATTCGTCTTAATTACTGATACGGGATATATTTCAGAATCAATTCAACATTACATTGCAGATTCAACTGCGTTCGCTTTAGAGTGTAACTATGATGTTGAAATGTTAATGAACGGTCCGTATCCATGGCCGTTAAAGCAGCGGATTTTATGTGATACTGGACATATGTCTAATGAAGATGAAGCAGAGGTATTAGCCAATGTGATCGGTGATGATACAAAGGCAGTTTTTCTTACACACCGTAGCCATCACAATAATACTAAGTTAGTTGCCCATCAAACAGTTTCCGAAATTTTAACTGATCGAGGACTAAACGTTGATGTTGATTTTAATTTGTATGATACGGATATTTGTGAACCTACAAAGTTAATAAAATTATAAGATGGTAAAAATCCGTTAAAAAAGCGTCATTTTCAATTAAAAATTAGGTATGATATTCATAAAAACAAGGGAGGAAGCGTTATACTAACGCGCTGACTATGAAATCTAAATCATTACTATTCAAAGTTGGGCTTACTTCATTAGTAACGGGGTTAGTTGGTGGTGGGATCGCCTATGGTGGAATCTCATATTTTCAAGACTATAACCCCCTTAGCAGTGAAGTGGCTGCCCCAGTTGGTTCCAATTCAGGCGGGACCACTAAAAATAGCAACCTAAAAGTGAACGTCCAAACCCAAGCTGAAACGGCTTTCAAAACGGTTAAAAATTCAGTAGTTTCAGTAATTAATTTGCAAAAAGTTAGCTCATCTAGTGACTCTTTTGCATCGTTATTTGGTGGTTCTTCAGGCTCATCTAAGTCCAGTTTACAGACTAGTAGTGAGGGATCTGGAGTAATCTATAAGACTAGTGGTAACACTGCCTATATTGTTACTAATAATCACGTGGTTGCTGGTTCATCAGCCCTGCAGGTTATTTTAAGTAACGGTCAAAAAATGCAGGCTAAGATTGTTGGTCGAGACTCAGTGACCGACTTAGCAGTGATTAAAATTAGTTCCAGTAAGGTAACTCAAGTTGCTTCCTTTGGCGATTCTGACAATGTTAAAGTGGGGGAAACCGCCCTTGCAATTGGGTCACCACTTGGGACAACGTATGCATCTTCACTGACCCAAGGGATTATTTCTGCGAAAAACAGACAGGTCCCATTAACAACTGAAAGTGGTCAGTCAACTGGAAACTATGCTTCTGTTATTCAAACTGATGCTGCAATTAACCCTGGAAATTCTGGTGGACCGCTAATTAACCTCGCGGGACAAGTTATCGGGATTAATTCAATGAAGTTATCCTCTGATACCTCTGGAACCAGCGTTGAAGGAATTGGTTTTGCCATTCCAAGTAACGAAGTGATTAAGATCATTAACCAGTTGATTAAGAGTGGTAAAATTGTTCGGCCCGCACTAGGAATTGAATACGTTGATATTTCAAACGTTTCTAGTGCTGATCGGAAGTCAGTCTTGAAGTTACCAGATAGCGTTACTTCCGGTGCAGCAATTATGACCGTCAATTCTAATTCCCCAGCTGCTAATGCTGGACTTAAGAAGTACGATGTAATTACCGAATTAGGTGGTAAGAAGATTACCAACCAGGATCAAATTAGAAATATTCTTTACACTTACAAGCTAGGTGATACGGTTTCACTTACCTATTACCGTGATGGTGAAAAGAAGACTACTAATGTTAAGCTAACTGAACAGTCTTCTCAATTGAAGATGAACGAGAATAGTAGCAGTAGTAGTAGTTCTGCAAAATAAAAAATATCATTTATAATAGTAAGGAAAGAAGTGGTTCGATAACTAATTGGTTATCGAACCATTTTTTATTTACATTGACTTTTAGATAATTAGTACATATAATATAATTAACATATAAACATATGTTTATATGTTAATTATGAACTGTTATATTCAAGGAGGAGATATTGATGGAACATAAAGTTGCGGAAACAAACGGCGAACACGTACATTCAATGAAGTGTGGTCATACAAAGTTATTACACAACGGGCATGTAGACTTTGTTGAAAGTAATGGGCACTTACATCATCGTGATGGTGACCATTTTGATGAATGTGAAATTGCAGTAGATAGTAACAACCCAGACCAAGAATCAGTTGTAATTGATTCTGAAATTCATAATGATAATTGCGGCCACCAAAAGGTAATTCATGGTGACCATGTAGATTACATTGTTAATGCACGCCTCCAACATGTCCACGGTGATCATGTAGATGATCACGGCACCGTTGACCCAATTGCTTAATAAATAGTTAAATCAAAATAACCATTCCTATTTTTCTAGGAATGGTTATTTTTTACCACTTTGGAATATTAGAACCGACTGATTTCTTTTGAATGTATTTCTTGTTAGCAGTACTTCTGAACGCGCGCACAATTTTACGGTATATTTTTTGATGCCGATCCTGCTTATTAACTACAATTACGTTTACATCGGCATCAGTTAACTTAGCAGGATTTTCTGAATAGAGGGCCTTTTTAGGACTTAGCCCAGCTTCCATAGCAAAGTTATTATTAACGACCGCAATGGTGGAATCACTCATATCACGAACCGTTTGGGCTGCATCAACTGTGAAGAAACGGAATTTATGCCGATTTTTAGTGACGTCGCTTACCTGTGGAACATTCGCGTGGTTTAATTTGAGTACGCCAGCTGACTGAAGTAAGCGTAGTGCTCGGGCCTTATTGGCATCATCATTTGGTAGGGCAATGGTATCACCGCTTTTAAGCTGGCTAAGCCGGTGAATTGAATTAGAATAGATTCGCATTGGAGCTGCGTATGTTTTCCCAATTGAGACCAGGTTTCCTTTATTTTCACGGTTCCAGGCCTTTAAAAAGGCGGTAGTTTGAAATGCATTAATATTGATTTCATTATGAAACAGGGAGTTGTTTGGCTGTCCGTATGAATTGAACTGGGTAAGCTCCAAATCAATCCCCTGGCGCCTTAGTTTTTGAACCGTTGGCTGCCATATTTTAACGTCCGTATCAATAATGCCCATTTTGACGCGGGTTAATTTTTTACCGCAACCGGCTAGGCTAGTAATGATAAGTAAAAACATAATTAAAATACTAGTCAATCTAATCGTTTTTTTCACAGTAGTTCCCTCGATAGTTAAAATATTGATACCAATATTTTAACATAAATGTGAGCATTCATATTGACAAATATTTTTAGGAATGTATACTTAATGTAACGTTTTATAACATAAGGTGAATTAAGGAGATGCATTTAGATGCGGATTGAAAAAGATTGTGTTGGCAAAATGGAAGTACCTGACGATGCTTTATATGGAATTCATGCACTACGGGCAGTGGGAAACTTCCCGATAACAAAGGAAAAGACGGACCCATTACTAATTGAAAGCTACATTGAAATCAAGAAAGCAGCTGCTCAAATGAATGCCAATGCTGGAACTTTGGATCAGGCAAAAGCAGCCGCAATTGTCGATGCATGTGATAAGTTATTACATGATGGTGATCAATCTGCATTTATCGTTCCATCCATTCAGGGTGGTGCCGGAACATCTACAAACATGAACACGAATGAAGTAATTGCAAATGTTGCAATGCGTCTGCATCCAGAGGTTAAGGTTCACCCAAATGATGACGTTAACCAGAGTCAATCTACTAACGATACCTATCCTACAGCTGGGAAGATGGCAATGTTAAAATTATTACCGCCACTTTGTGATCAGGTAAAACGCCTAATTGACCAGTTTACTAAGCTAAGCGAAGAATACAGTGACACCATTAAGGTTGGTCGGACTCAGTTGCAGGATGCCGTTCCTACTACATATGGGAAGAGCTTCCATGCTTATGCAACACTATTTACCCGGGACTTTAAACGAATTAAGGCAGCTATGAATGAGCTAACTACCGTTAGTCTTGGTGGAACCGCCATTGGAACTGGAGTTAATACTACTAAGTATTACCAAGAGCACGTCGTTGATGCGTTGAACGTTGTTTCAGGCTTGCAATTAAGTACTGACACTGACTTAATCGATGCAATTCAAAATAGTGACCACTTTATTACCTTCTCCGGAGTGTTAAAGACATTGGCTTTGGATCTTTCCAAGGTAAGTAATGACCTTCGTCTTTTGGGAAGCGGTCCTAAGGCTGGATTAAATGAACTTGCCTTACCAAAGCGTCAGGCTGGTTCCTCAATCATGCCTGATAAAATTAACCCGGTTATTCCAGAAGTAGTTAACCAGGTTGCGTTCGAAGTAGCAGGGTTTGATACGACCGTTACCATGGCTGCTGAAGCTGGTCAATTGGAGTTAAATGCTTTCGAACCAATTATGTTCAAGAGTATTTTAACCGGTGAGGAACACCTAACTGGAGCAATCAAGACACTGGTTGATAACTGTTTGAAAGGACTTAAGGTTAACGTTGAACAATGTGCGAGTGATGTCGATAATTCAGCCGTTACAGCTACGGTTCTAAGTCCTAAGATTGGGTATGAAAACACCACCAACCTGATTAAAAAGGGGCTTGCTGAGAACCGGTCAGTTAAAAACATCGCAATTGAAGAAAACCTCCTCCCAGTTGATGAAATTGAACATCTCTTTTCACCAGCCGTACTAACTAATGATGAAAAATAATTAAACTAAAGCTTTATCAGAACCAATCAGAATGATTGGTTCTTTTTTTGCGCTTAAATATTCATTCTAGTGATTAACCCCAATTGTTTGTGAAAAAATTTTTCTAAAATGGTAAAATATGCTAGTGGTTACAAAGAATTAAAATAATTAACTTGTGAATTATCAAGGGATAAAATGTGAAACAACTAGGTTTCACGTTGATTTATCAGTGTTTATTCATAATTGAGCTATTAAAACATTATCACTTATCCACAATCAATATATAGGGATTGTGGATAGGAGACATACTAAATACAGGCAGAGTTATCCACAAGTTATCCACAGGTTGATAAATTTCTGTGGATAACTAGAAGGGGATGTATAAAAAATGAACGTTAAATTAGTCGTTGTTGGCAAACTAAAGGAGAAGTACTTTAAGGCTGGGATTGAAGAATATGCGAAGCGCCTTTCTAGGTTTTGTAAGTTTAAAATCGTTGAAGTACCAGACGAACAGGCTCCTGAATCTTTAAGTCAGGCGCAAATGGATGAAGTGATTGAAAAGGAAGGTTCTCGAATCTTGGGGAAAATCAGTGATCGAGAATATGTATACGCATTGGCAATCTTAGGGAAGGAACGTTCCTCTGAGGAATTTGCAAAGGAAATTGACCAGCTAACCACTTACGGGCATTCTGACATTACGTTTGTAATTGGGGGTTCATTAGGCCTCTCCGCTGCAGTTCTAAAACGGGCAGATACCCAGATTTCATTTGGCCGGTTCACGTTGCCCCACCAGTTAATGCGGTTGGTTTTAACAGAGCAAATTTACCGGGCTTTTATGATTAATGCGGGTTCTCCTTACCATAAGTAGCTAGTTTGTTCTATAATGAATCCAATTAGACGTTAAGGAGCTGACTTCATGGCTAGAAAAATTGGAATTATTGGATTAGGACACGTTGGATCAACCGTTGCCCACCAGATTATCGTTTCTGGATTGGTTGATGATCTAGTGTTGATTGATACAAATGAGAAGAAATTACAAGCGGACGGGTTGGATTACCTTCAGGCAATGCCAAACCTAGCCACTAAAACCAACATTATTATGAATGATTATCAAGCACTAAGCGATGCGGATATTGTTATTTCTGCATTGGGGAACATTGGGGTTGAGGAAGATGGTGATCGGTTTGGTGAGCTGGCGTTTAATATTAAACAGGTTAAGCAGGTCAGTGCCAATTTAAAGCAGATTAACTATTCAGGAGTACTAATTGTGATTACCAACCCCTGTGACGTTATCACCCAAGCTTATCAACAGTTTACTGGCTTTGATAAAAAACGGGTCTTTGGAACTGGAACGATGCTTGACTCTGCCCGGATGAAAACCATTGTGGGGGCGGAATTTAATGTTGATCCCCGTTCAGTAAATGGATTTAACCTTGGTGAACACGGTAATTCACAGTTCACAGCTTGGTCAACGGTATCTGTCCGGGGACATTCAATGGCGGAATTAAATCAAGATGGGCACTTGGATTTAGAGGCCCTTTCTAAAAAATCAATCATTGATGGGGATAAAGTATTCTTCGGGAAGAACTACACAAACTACGCAATTGCTGCTGCCGCAACTAGGTTAGCCACCATCGTTTTAAACGACGGAAATACCGAAGTGGTGGTTTCAAACTATCGTCCTGATTTCAATAACTACATGTCATACCCAGTAATTGTTGGTCGGCATGGAATCATTGAAGACGTGCCAATCGATTTAACCGCTGATGAGCACGATAAATTAGCTAAGTCCGCTCAATTTATTACCGATAACTTTAATAAGTTTAAAAATTAACAATAAAGCCACCAGAACTTAATCTGGTGGCTATTTTAGTTTGATTAAAGTTAATTAATTTGCTGTTGAAACTTGATTATTCGTTATGCCGCCAGAGCCAGTAACCATAAATGGAGTTGATAAGCTTCATTATCTGGAGGGCTAGCATGGTGGTGGATGCGGGGCTAAGGGCCTGGAATTGATTAAACCAGATGACTAAGCTGATGACGTTTAAAATGATCCATGCCACCCACTGGGAGCTGTACCCATACGTCATTAGAATCTGCCCCACAATTCCTAGTGGAAGGAGGGCGGCGTCCAAATAAATTTGGGTCCCGTTTAGGGCCTTGCTAAAGTGGAGGACAATCAGGTAGCTAACGATACATACAATTGCCCAGCAGACTCCCTGGACGAATGTCATTTTACGAGCAGTTAATTCCTGATTGTCTGATTGGTGATTTATTTCAGCGTTCCAAACTGATAACCCGACAAATTGCATGATCCAATAAAATAACTGGGCGGCAATGTCGCCAATTAGATGGTTCACAGCGGCAATGATGAGCCAGACGGTGACGCTAATTAATCCCCAAAAGTAATTGGTGATGCGACCCTGATCAACTAGGATGAGGTTGATAACCGTTGAGATGGTGGTTGCTAACCCAACCCACCCGAGCCATGAAAAATCCTTAGCAAAGATGAAGACAATCATGTTAGTAATGGTCATCAACACTAATAAGATTAGGGTAAACGGGCGGAGCGATACCAACTCGTTAATAATTCGCTGGGGGTCAAAAATGACCTTTAAATCATTCGGAAGGCGGCGAACGCCATTCCAAAATGAGGTGATTCCAAGTGTTTGCATATAAAAATCTCCTTGTTGTTTTTAGCCAGCCGTGTTCGGAAGCAACGCTGGTTGTGTAATTAAAATTACAGCAAATTAATTGGTACTAATTATACATGATTGCAGACAAATAAAAAACACCACTAATGTTAAATTAGCGGCGTTTTGAACGGGGCGGTTATTTTACATATGCATTTGCGAAATCCCAAATTGGTCCGTTCGGGAAGTATTTAATTCCCTTAACGTTGGATTTGATAACTTCAGGCATACTCTTTTGGTAGAGTGGGATTACCCCTTGGTCTTGCATGATAATCTTTTCAGCATTCACGAGGTCGTCCCAGCGCTTAGCAGGATTATTTGCATCTTGATCCTTAGAACGGTTAACCAGTTCATCGTATTGCTTATTTGACCACTTGGACGTGTTAATCGGATTAGTGGAGACCTTAGTTTGTAATGGTGAAACCGGATCGGTAATTGATGGGTTCCAACCAGAGACGCTGATCTGGTATTGGGACTTAAGTGAGCGGCCAGATGCGGTAGTGTGGGGAAGGAGTTCATTGGTTACCTTCAAACCGGGGAGCTTTTCAAGCTGACTTTGGAGGAACTCATTTAGTTGTTTGCTAGCGTCATCATCACTGTTCATGATTGAAACGCTAACCGTTTTGAGGCCCTGTTCTCTTAACCCTTCGTTCCAGAGTTGCTTAGCCTGCTTGAGGTTGTAGCTTGCGGCTGCGGGCACGTAGGATGCATCTGCGAAGTCCTTTCCATTTCGGGAAGCAAGGTTTTCTTGGACGAATCCCTTAGCAACTAGCGATCCATCACCTAGAAGGTCGTTAACCAGTTGGTTTCGGTTAATTGCAAGCGAGAGGGCGCGTCTAAGCTTCCAGTTCTTAAATGCAGGAGCCTTTGCCTGGTTGATTGAGAGGTAGTTCATTGAAAGTGTAGGCCGGGTAACTAGTTGTTTGCTATTCTTGAAGTTTTTAACCTGTTGTTTACCGGAGAGTTGTAGTTCGTCTAACTTACCAGTTTGGTATTGATTCAAACCGGTTTGGGGATCCTTCACCACGTGATAATTGATGTTGTTCAACTTAGTGGCGCTGGCGTTCCAGTAGTATGGATTCTTCTTTAGTGTCCACTTGTCGTTACTTCCGGTCCACTTAGTAACCGTAAATGGTCCGTTTGACACAATCTTTTGGCTGGTGGTCCCGTAACTATTGCCATATTTCTTAACGGCAGCTTCACTCTGGGCGTAGAAAATCGGGAGGGTTACCAATGTCTTAAAGTAGGTCTGTGGTTTTACCAGGTGGAAGACCAGCTTGTACTTTCCTTCAGCCTTAACCCCTAGGGTACTCAATGCGGCCTTTTGATTTTGAATCTGGTCGTATCCAGTAATGTTGCCAAGGTAATACCCCATTTGAGAAGCAGTTTTAGGATTGGCACTTCTTTGAATTCCATAAACAAAGTCCTGGGCGGTCAATTGCTTGCCATCACTCCATTTAGAATGGCGGAGGTTAAACGTATACGTCTTGCCGTCCTTTGAAACGGAGTAGCTCTTTGCAATTCCAGGGGCGACTTTATTTTCACCGGCAAGCACTAATAACCCTTGGTTACTGTTGTATAACGTTTGATCACTAGTTTGATCAACTGCTTTGGATGGGTCCAAAGTGGTAATTGATGCCGGACTCATCCAGTTGAGGGTCTTCTTTGAAGTTGCATCTGATGAGTTTTTAGTGCTTCCACAGCCTGCAAGCACCAAAGCTGCAGCGACTGCGGTTAATCCTAACTTACTAACTTGCTTGAAACGGGTTTCCATAAATCTCTCACTCCAATATCAATAAATTAATTTTAACAAACAAAAAAGGGCCCATTGAATATCGCAATGCGACATCCAACGGAACCCTTCTAAATATTCTCAATTGTCCTAATTCAAAACTGTGTTCAACTAATCCACAAAACTAGCACAAAAAGATTTTAGAAACATTGCTACCGTCAATGTCGACTAAAATTGAACACATCAAACATTCAGTTTTGGCGAATTTAAATGACATAGCAATATTTCCTCCGTTCGTTTTAAATTATTATTAATATATCATTAAGAATTAATTAAAGCAACCCTCTATTTTCATTAAATTAAGTTTTTCCAACCCTCATGCATAATTGATGGGAATAGGGGTGCTAGTTGTTCCCGTTGTTCCCGGTTTAATTTCAGTGCGATGGCAGGAAGAACCCCATTAATGAAATCTTCGGCTTCTTCACTAACTTCGGTCGCACCAACAAGGTGGTCATCGTGGTCAAAAATCAACGCTTGATCAGCGATTTGATCCTGAGTGATTTGGCGGAACCAGGCCCCTGTAACGTCACTTTCGACTAGTTGGTACTTGTCAGGGTTAGCCTTAGCTTCCTCAATTGAAACCCCGGCTTCAGCGATTCGTGGGGATGTGAACGTTACCGTTGGCACCACGTATGGCTTCATATCTGCGTTAGTGTCACCCATGATGACGTGGGCAATGTAGTTAGAATGGTGGGTTGCGGTTGGGGTTAGTTTGGGTTGATCGGTATTGGCAACGTCCCCAGCAGCAAAGATGTTGGCAACGTTGGTTTGCAGCTTACCATTAACGGTAACGCCCCGGTCACTATAATCGATTCCCAATTCGTCCAGTCCGTAGCCAGTTAAGTTAGGGTTCCGACCGGTTGCATCTAAGATCCAATCAGTTGCTAGCTTTTGGCCATCACCATATTCAACGAATAACTGGTCGCCATCCTTGGTAAATCCACTTACGTTAGCGTTCTTAATGAACCGAACGCCCCGGTCAGTTAAATCAGCCATTACCTTTTCAACGTATGGCTGGTGGAACTTACGCAGTGCCCGGTCGCCATGCATCATGACGGTGACATTGCTACCAAATGCATTTGCAATCGTAGCAAATTCCATACTGATGTATCCTGAACCGACGATAGTCATGTGTTTTGGAAGCGGTTCTAAGTCCAAGAAATCCTTGCTATCATGGGTTAGTTCAACGCCAGGAACGTTCAACTTATTAGGGTGTAACCCGGTTGCGATAACGAACTTATCTGAAGTGTATTTCTTGCCATCGATATCAACAGTGTGGGCATCAACTAATGTTGCCCAACCACGAATAACGTCAATTCCAGCGTTAACGAACCGCTTTTCCATGTTCTTATCAAGTGGTCTGATTACCTGATGCTTGTGTTCCATATTAGCGTCCCAGCTAAGCTTTAAATTACCCTGAGCAATTTTGGCTAACCGTTCTTGCGTCCGGGCTAATTCAACGGCCCCATCTAAGACAACTTTGGCGTTACAAGCCCAGTTTGCACATGTGCCACCCACGCGTTCGGCTTCGATCTTAGCGACCTTGTAGCCGTTTTTAACCAGTAGGGAAGCCCCATCTGAAGCATGGCCGGCCCCAATGAACATTACATCGTAGTCATATTGCGGATTTTGCATTGCAATTCCTCCTTAAATCGATAACTTGCTACAAAAAAGGAGCGTTACCAAGAGCGCTTCTGTTTTTGTTTTTAATAACAATCGGGGGATGATTCCCCTTCTATTTCAATTCTTATAATATCATAAAATAGTTTGTACACAAGTTATGTCCCTAACTATATTATGCTTTCCTGCTAAAATCTGAGAAGGAAAATTGATTTATTAATTAAATGTTGAATAAAATTAAATTGTCAACTAAAATTAGAATATATTAATTTTTTTGGAGGAATTTTAAATAATGAAAACGTGTCCAAATTGTGGAAGACAAGTTGAAAATAATTCAAAATTTTGTACATATTGTGGGTATAAATTTATTGACCCAAGCAATGACTCAGTGGTGAGTAATCCTGAAAACAAGCAATCACAATCTCAATCCCGTCAGCAATCAAATCAGCATTGGGATGAGAAAACCAAAGAGGCAAAGCGTTTCTCGAAGAACTACTTTCAATGGTTTAAGGATACTTTAAAACACCCAACTGCGTTGAATGATAGTTCCCATAAATTTTTTGGACTTACATCGTTGATTATTTCATTGGTATTGATTGCCTTGAATATTATCCAAGGGTTCCGTGCATTCGTTGCACTTGGACTTAGGATGGCCGGTGGAATCTTGGGTGGAGCAACTAGCGGACTGGATGCGACTTCATCACTATCAACAATTACCGGCAGTTCTGAGTATGGGAATATTGTATCATCAGTTTTTATTCACTTATTTGTCTACATAGTGTTAGCACTATTAATAACGGTTTTAATTCCATTTGCAATTCGAAAGGCGTTTTATAAGGATCGAATTTCCTTATGGAACTTCATTAATCAATTCGCATCCTATTCCAATTACGTCTTGTTAATTGAACTGTTAGCATTAATTTTCTTTACGTTAAGCGTGTTTGTAATTTTCTCATCAATCTTATTATCAATTGTTTCATTAGGTTACTTAATCGCATTCCTATTCTCCATTTTCTCTACCAATGAAAGAAATGGATTAGACCGGATTTATGCAGTGTTAATTGGATTGTTTGTTGAAACATTGCTAATTATGATTATATCAGTTGGAATTGCATTTTAACTTTATTTGAATAAGAGGGGGAATTACAAATGAAATTTTGTCCAAATTGTGGCACCAAAGTTACTGATAATACTGAATTTTGTCCAAATTGTGGTTACCAATTTAAAGACGTAGCTGATCAACCACAGCCAAATCATATTTATGATAGCGCTGAACGCAACGATGCTGGTGCAAATAGCAATGTTAATGACCAGAGCCAAATGCGTACCCAACCGAAAAAGAAGGCAAACAAACTAGTGATTTCATTGGTTGCGATTATCGTGTTACTACTAGCTGTGGGTGGCTTTGCTGCTTACAAGTTGGTCTTAACCCCAGGAAATCAACAGTCAGCTAAGAGTAGTTCTAGTTCCAGCTCCGCTAGTACATCTTCTGCAAGTAGTAGTTCTGCAGCCAGCGTTAGCTCGGCATCCAATTCACAAAGTAGTGCCTCTAATACCACGATTTCAGCTAACGATGCCAATGATGTTTTAAGTGGGGTGTTTAGCTCTGCAGCTGATGATATTTCAGGTGATGGCGATGCTAGTGATATTGCTAGTAACTTTGTCGGAGGAACTGGAAATTCTGGTTACCAACAATTAGCAAGCTGGGTGAAAGGCCAGAACGGTAGTGATAGTATTAGCTCTGTAACGATGAATGTTCAAAATCTCACGACTCGTGGCAACGATGTAAACTTCCAAGTTAAGTATGATTTCTCACATACTAACGGGGAACGGGATCACATCCAAGTGTTTGATTGGCATGGTAAGATGGAAAATGATAACGGCCAATTGATGATTCAAACATTAACTGGTTCCCATACAGCAGCATCTGATTATTATGAATAATTCGTTTAACAACACAAAAGCACTTTCCAAAAATCAATTGGAAAGTGCTTTTTGATTACCAATAATGACTATCCTGGTAAGCCACCACTTAATAACTGGAATAGCCCAAAACTTTCGTCTGGGAATGCCATAATCATTTCTTCATCCACATCTTCTGGTTTCATGTGTTTGCTAATCATGACTGCCAATAGGTTCGCCAATTGAACGGCTTGGTTTCCTAAAATTGTGGCGCCCACGATTTCGTTTGCTTGGTTTAAAACAACCGTAGCTTCGGCCCTTGGCTCGTTCTTAGTTTCAAAAACAAGCATGCCGTATGGGATGGTCTTAACTTGGTAACGGTCGTCATCCTTAGCGTCTTCAACCTTAACCCCCACTTGAGAAAGCCGTGGTAGTGAAAATAGAACTTCGGCAATTGGCGGGTAATTGATTGCTTCGCTAGATTCGCCAATGATTTGCTTAGCAATGTAGTTAGATTCGTATGCTGCGGTAGGGGTGAGCTTTGGAATTGACTTCTTAATTACGTCTCCACTAGCAAAAATATTTTCAACGCTAGTTCTTAGGTGGTCATCAACCTCAATTCCGGCAGAGTCGGCCTTGATACCTAGTTCAGCTAGGCCCAGTTGTTCGTAATTAGCAATTCGACCGGTTGCATCAAGCACGTAGTCTGTTGAGATTTCCTTCCCTGCATCGGTTTTGACTACGAGGCCATCTTCAGCTTTAGTTACGGATTCAACGTTTTGGTTGAATTCAAAGTTAATCCTGTGGCTTTTAAGTTGCTTAGTTAGCTTTTGTACGTACTTAGAATAGAAGGCCTTGAGCGGTTTGTCCGATCGATGAACGATGGTTACTTCTGCCCCAGCAGCCCGGGCAAGGTCGGCAAATTCGTATGAAATTACCCCAGCTCCAATAAACGTAATCCGCTTTGGCATTTCAGGAATATCGAGGAAGTCACGGCTATCATGAAGGAATTCCTTTCCTGGAATATCTAATTTAGCGGGGCGAAGTCCAGCCCCAATGACGATGTAGTCAGCTTCAAATTCATCGTCGCCAACTTTAACGTGGTGGGGGTCACTAATTTGGCCCCAGCCATTTAGGATATCAATTCCCATCTTAGGAAATGCTTCTCTAATCGCCTTGTGGTCGGGATCTGAATCCAAAATTTTGTGTTTGTATTGCATTAAACTAGGCCAATCGATCTTTAATTCGCCTGTTAATCCAGTGTTTTGGTATGCATTTGCTTGGTGGATAACGTCTGCAGGACCGTCTAATAGGATCTTGGCGTTACATCCGTAGTTGGTACAGGTTCCAAAAATTTTGTCCCCTTCAACAAGCGCAACCGATTTACCAGCTTTGGCTAGTTTAACAGCACCGTGCCAAGTAGCATGGCCACTCCCAATAAAGATAACATCGTATTTTTTCATTCTAAGCTTCCTTTCTCTTTCCAAAAGAATGGCTGCTAAATCTTATTGATCTAGCAGTCGTTTAATCCCTAACCTTGCCGTTGTTTTAGCTTAGGGTTCTTCTTATTAATAATGTATACGTGGCCCTTTCTATGAACCACTTGACTATTTTCATCCCGTTTTTTAACAGATGCTTTAACTTTCATTGCTTAATAGCCCCCTTTAAAACAAATCCATCGTGTACTTACTTTTTGTATTTGTTAAGTATATTAACACAACCGTAATCAAATCTACAATTAAAAAGCTCACACCAAATTTAGAGTGGTTATTTTAGTAACAAAATTTGATATAATAATATAATAGATTGGAGATGTTTAATATCGAGGCTTTAATCGAACAATGCACGGTAAATGATGTTCGACAATTACAAACGGTTAGTCGGAATACCTTTGCTGATACATTTGGTGCGGATAATACACCTAAGGATATGGCTAGGTATCTTGAAGCAGCTTATAATATCGATAAATTAACGCGTGAAATTCAAGATCCAAATTCATTTTTTTACTTTATTAGGGTCGACCAGAGCATTGCTGGATACCTTAAATTAAATATGGATAGCGCCCAAACCGAAGACATGGGGCCAGAGGCTCTAGAAATCGAGCGGATTTATATCGATGCTAACTACAAACACCAGGGGCTTGGGGGCCAATTACTTGATAAGGCAGTTGCAGAAGCTAAGCAACACCACAAGCATAAAATCTGGTTAGGCGTCTGGGAACATAACGAAGCTGCCAAGGGCTTTTACGACCACAAAGGATTTAAACCATTTGGCGACCACGATTTTATCGTTGGCTCAGATCGACAACGGGATATTTTAATGGCTAAATCAATTTAATGGTTCTTTTTATTTGCGCTATAGTTAACTATAAGGTTTATGCTATTACCAAATAGTTAAGGAGGCCATACTAATATGACATTAAAAGATAAGGTAATTGTAATTACGGGGGCAAGCTCTGGAATGGGTGCTGCTACGACTAAGTTAGCGGTTGAACAAGGCGCTAAAGTAGTGATTGGTGCACGGAATAACGAAAAACTCTCCGCTTTGAAACAATCCACTAGTCATCCAGAAAACGTGGTTACTAAGGTTACCGATGTTTACAAACTAGCCCAAGTTGAAGCACTGGTTAAAACAGCGGTGGATGAATTTGGAAAATTAGATATCATCTATAATAATGCTGGAATTATGCCTCAAGATACGATTGCTGACAGTGATCCAAATTCTTGGCAACAAATGGTGGATACTAATATCATCGGGGTTTTAAATGGAATTAAGGCTAGTCTTCCATACATGCACAAGCAGGGGTATGGATTGATTATGGCAACCGACTCAGTTGCAGGGCATGTTTTATACCCTGGTTCAGCTACTTATAATGGAACTAAGTTTGCCGTTCGGGCAATCATGGAAGGGCTCCGTCAAGAAGAACATGGTAATGGCATTAAGACTGGAATTGTGTCACCAGGAGCGGTTAATACGAACCTCTTTGATAGTGTTGGTAACAAGGATATCGAAGCTGGTTTAAGAAAGATGGCTGAAGACAAAAATATGGCATTGAGCCCAGAAGACGTGGCTAACGCTGCAATCTTCATGATGAGCCAGCCACAAACCGTTGATGTAAATGAAATTATCGTCCGGCCAACAGGGCAAAGCATCTAATGCGGATTACCGAAGTCGCAAAGCGATTCTCAATTACCACCCAGACCCTTCGCTACTGGGAACGGATTGGTTTGTTAACGAACGTTAAAAAGGACGCCAGTGGTTACCGTAATTACGATGATGATAATTTGGAACAATTAAAATTCGTTACTTGCATGCGGAATAACGGGATGTCTATTGCCGCCCTGCAAAATTATCTAGCACTATTTAAACAGGGTCCCGCAACATTAGGTAAACGAAAAAAAATCATTCGAGATCAAATCTACAATATTGATCATCAAATTGATTCATTAAATGAAGCGAAGCAAATGCTAAGTTATAAATTAGAGCATTATGATGAATTATTTGGTAAATAAATAGAGTGTGGAGAACATTTTGCTCCACACTCTATTTTTAATTGCTATACTTCCCAGCTACCGCCAAATAGATATTCCTTTAAATCTTCGGCACTCGGTTGGTCATTATCTTCAAAACCACGGAACGGTCTTAATGCTTGTAGCGCACCGTTTTGGTAATCACTACCTAGTTTAACTGCGTATTCAACTAGTGAGTTATCCTTAATTTTTTCCTGAAGCTGACCACTTGGGGTTAATTGAGGGTACTTAACCCGTAGTCCCATATCCTGAATAATTTCTTGGTATTCAGGACCAGCTTGAATAGAGTTAACAAAGAACTTTAATTGCCGAATCAATGATGTTGCATGAGTCCGGTAGGTACATTCATCGGGCTTTTCGAGGGCAACTGTATCGTTCATTTCATTTGCCCGATTCAATGTCTTAACCACCTCACTTGGCTTTAATGAAGGGGTCATGATAAAGTAGGTTGCCATCAGCCGTAAGAACCGAATCGTTCCAGTTCTAATTCCAATCGAACTGCTTGGATCCAGATCGAGCATCCGTAGTTCAATATATTGAATTCCAGACTGCTTCATCTTATCTAGATCGTTATCACCACGTAATCTAACGGGGCCTTGTCCTTCAGCAGTGGTTAACAAGGTCTTATTCTTAACGGCTTCATTCATCGAATCTACGTATGAGTCTAGATTCGTATAGTCAGCAAAAAACTTTGCTCCAAACCCGAAACTGGTACTTTGCCGTAAGCTCCGTACCGGATGCTTAGGACGGTTTTCATTATCAAAATAATTTTCTTCTGCAATGGGACTTGCGCCAAAGAGATATGTGATTAACCACCGGTATCTAATAAAACCTTGTGCGATTGTCATGTATAAGTAGTTTTTAACCTCTTGTTCCGATTTAAATCGGTTCGGAAAGTTTTCATGAATAATTCTAATGATATGGGGACTAATGCTTAAATTGACGTGGGTTCCACAAGGAGCTCCTTCGGAAATACTGTGCTTTTTTAACCAGGTTTCAAAGTATTTTTGCTTTTTAGGTGTGGTATGGGCAATTAAGGACTTATCCTTAACTTTAGGCATAATTGGGGGCATTGATAGTGGCCATAAGATCTCACCAGGTGACAATGCAGTTCTTAATGCTGTATTAATACTGTATAGGTAGTGAACAGCATCAATGGCGTTATTTGCTGGTGGGGTAACGACTTCGGACATGGCTTCTAGAAAGTCGTTTGTGATCCATGGGTTCGTGATTTCATCACCAATTGTATTGGGGTATGGTTCAACGCTTAGGTGACCAGTTTCATCGGCCCGATCCATTTCAACTTCAAGGCCCATCTTAAAGTCGGAAATTTTAGAAACAGCTTCATTATCAAAAATAACTTGGCCAATTTTACTAAACATAGTAATTCCTCCCTTTAAACGCGTATAATTACGTTAATCATATTCCTAGATTCAATATAAGTAAAATTAATTTATCTAATCTATGGATTACAATTAATTATATTATATTGTGGACGATTTTAATAGTTTTACCACGATTAATTAATTAGATTGACTTATTGGCAGCGACACTATAAAATACTAAACATTAAGACTGAAGTAAACATTAAATAAAATCCATTAATTAAATTGAGTCGATCGTCATTTCTAAGAAGCGAATTCCGTTACCTGAGAGGGCGTTAGAATTAACGACTTAAATATTGATTATGACGTTCACTACGCAGGGTGGACTGGTGGTGACCATTATTACACGGCAGGATCATCTGGTCCTGATAAGAAATCGTCTGTGAGGATGGTTTGAGTTTGGGTGGTACCACGTATTGAGCGTCCCTTAGCGTTATTGCTAATGGGCGCTTTTTGCTTAGAAGGGAGCTTTTAATAACGATGAGTAAAACTGGATTTATAAATGCAAATATCTTTGATGGGGTTAATAACACGATTCATCGGAATGCTTGGATGGTGGTTGATAACGAAACTGGACGCATTGTTGATACTGGGGATGGTGCCGTACCAACTACCGATCAAGTGGTTGATATTAAAGGTAAGTACATAATGCCTGGTTTGATAAATGCACATACCCATATCACAAATGATCCGGAAACCAGTGATGGAAACGTTGGTCGTAATATTACTGAAACCGCAGTGGATGCAATTCACTTTCTTCAACAGCTACTTAAATCTGGGTGCACTTACATTCGGCAATGTGGATGTACGTACGGAATTGACATTACCCTAAATGAACTAATTAAAAAGGGGAAAATCAAGCACGTTCCAAACATGATGGCATCCGGACGGGCGTTTACGATGACTGGTGGCCATGGTGACTACGAAAACGGTGGTTATATTGTTGATTCTGAAGATGAAATGCGCAAAAAGGTCCGTGAAGACTTTAAGCTCGGTGCTGACTGTATCAAGATCATGGCCGGTGGTGGCGTTATGTCACCCGGTGATGCGATGGATGAGGCCCAACTCACGGTTGATGAAATGAAGGTTGCTGTTTATGAAGCCCATAATAAGCACGTGATTGTTGCCGCCCATGCTGAAGGGAATCCTTCAATTCAAAACGTAATTGATGCGGGGGTTGATTCCATTGAACATGGTTTTTACTTAACTGAAAAACAAGTGGAAGAGGTTAAGGAACGCGGAATGTACATTGTGCCAACCATTGTTGCGACTTGGTCAGTGGTTACCTTTGGGGCTAAGGACCTACCAAAGTGGGAACACCAAAAGATGGATAACGCAATGGATGCAGTTTATGGAAACATCAAACGGGCTTACAAGATGGGGGCCAAGATTGCATTGGGAACCGATGCTGGAACCCCATTTAATTACTTCGACACCACAACCCCTAAAGAATTGGAATTGTTAGTAGAAAAGGAAGATTTCACCAACTTTGATGCGCTTCATACATCGTATGTTTCAGCTGAATTGATGCGAATCGACCACGATTACGGTTCAATTGAAGCTGGTAAATTCGCTGATTTTATCATCTTAGATAATAACCCACTGGATGATGTAAAGGCCGTTCAACAAGTTGATAAGGCTGTTTATAAAAATGGAGTTAAAGAATTTTAAATAAAAAAGACTGAATAAAATTCAGTCTTTTTTTGGGTTATTCACTATATGAATCTGCTTCTGAATAGTAGGCTTTCTTAGCCAGTGATAGGTTACCAACGATGGAAAGCTTCCGGTTGGAGCTTGATGGTAGGACCAAGTAGTCATCTATTGGACCTACGTCAACGTAGTGATCCAAAAGCTTATTAAATTGAACCTTTATTTTTTCAAGTTCGACTTCATTAATGATGTCACCACCAATAATAATCTTTTCTGGACGCATCAGGAGGGTTGCTTGCACTGCTGATTGAGCAATGTAGTAAGCTACGATATCCCAGATGGGGTTGAACATCGAAATTTCCTTGTAGCTCTTCCCGAACCGGGCTTCAAATGCGGGTTCTGAAACTAAGCCTTCCAAACAATCGCCTTGGTATGGACAGGTTCCTGGGAAGGTTTGATCATCTGGATGGCGTTCTGGATAAATATGGCCAATTTCAGGACTACCTTGATAACCAATTAAGTCCCCGTCATTAACGATTCCAGCTCCAACCCCCTTACTAATCGTAATGTAAACCAATGATAAAACGGGTTTATCATTGATGATTGAGTCAATGTATTCACCGTAAGCGGTACTATTAACATCGGTAGTAAACGACATTGGTATTTTAATGTATTGTTTTAAAGTTCCGAGTAGGTTAATGTTTGACCAGTTTTTACGTGAAGAATCCATAATATAACCATACTTAGATGAGTAATTACGGAGTTCTAGGGGACCGAATGAAGAAACCCCAATTGCCTTTACTTGATCAAAATTTTGGAAGTACTTAACAACCTTACTTAGCGTTTCCTTAGGACTTGATAGTGGAAAATCAACTTTATCTTTAATATTTACGTGTCCATCGCCAACGGCACAAGTTACTTCATCATCACGAAATTCAATGCTTCCCAATAACATGAGACGGTCCCTCTTTTCACAGGTTAATTTTAATTTTTTACACTCTAAAAATAGCACATTGAGAAAGCGCTTTCAATCCTTTTGACTTAAAATTATAAAAATAGCAAAAAAAAAAGCCTTTTTTATTGAAAACGCTTTCAAGTAATGCTATCTTGTAATTGTAGAAAAATAAATTTCTATGAATTTTATGAATTTGCATTTAATTTACTATAAAAAATTGAACCAACGTGAGGTGGTTATCATGCTATTTGGAAGTATTGAAGCTGGCGGAACTAAATTTGTTTGTGCGGTCGGCAATGAAGATTTTGAAATTAAAGATAGTATTCACATTCCAACAACGACTCCAGAGGAAACCCTGGGCCAATGTGTGGAATATTTTAAGAAGTTTCCTGAAATCAAGGCAATTGGAATTGCATCGTTTGGACCAATTGAAGTCAGAGTTGATAATCCCAAGTTTGGCTACATTACCGATACCCCTAAGAAGCATTGGTCAAATACAAACTTTCTCGGAACAATGAAGAAGTACTTCGACGTTCCAATGTACTGGACAACCGACGTTAATGGTTCAGCATATGGTGAATACATTACTTCCATTAAGAACCACAATCCAGTTCATTCGTTAGTTTACTACACGATTGGAACCGGGGTTGGTGCCGGGATCGTTAATAATGGTCATTTTCTTGGCTACATCGGCCACCCTGAAGCTGGTCACGTTAAGATGAAGCGTGCTGAAGGAGACAAGGACTTTAAGGGAATTTGTCCTTACCACGGCGACTGTTTGGAAGGACTTGCCGCTGGGCCCACTTTTGATGCGCGGACTGGTAAAAAAGGGAAGGACGTTCCGCTAACTGATCCTTCCTGGGACTACGTTGCTTACTACGTTGCTCAAGCTGCAGTTCAAGCTACATTATTCATTCGTCCCGAAAGAATTATCTTTGGTGGTGGTGTCGTTAGTGAAGCATTCCTCGATATGGTACGGGTTCACTTTAAGAACATCTTCAACGATTACGTTGCAGTGGGTGATTTGAACGAATACATTCAAATGCCAAAGGTTGAACATAATGGTTCAGCAACCGTTGGGAACTTCTCACTAGCCCTTAAGCAATACTACAAAGAAAACATCGTTAAAATTTAATACAATAACTATGAGGTGATTATTATGACAAATGTATCATTTGATGAATCAGCATTAGCTAACTTTGTTGAACCAAACGAACTAAAGGAAATCAAGCCAATGCTCGACACGGCACGGGATGAATTAGTTAACGGAACTGGGGTTGAAAGCCAAATGCGTGAATGGCTAACCCTCCCTACTGATTATGACAAGGAAGAATTTGCCCGGATTCAAAAAGCCGCAAAACAAATTCAATCTGACTCCAAAGTACTTGTAGTAATTGGAATTGGTGGCTCATACCTTGGAGCTAAGATGGCGCTCGATTTTCTACATGATAATTTCTATGAATCCACTCCAGATGATCAACGTGAATTTCCACAGGTGATTTTTGCTGGAAACTCAATCAGTGGCTCATACGTTCATGACCTAGTAAAGCTAATTGGTGACCGGGACTTCTCAGTTAACGTAATTTCTAAGTCTGGGACCACTACTGAACCCGCAATTGCTTTTCGGGTCTTCAGAAAATTACTAGTTGAAAAGTACGGTGAAGAAGCTGCTAAGAAGCGGATTTACGTTACTACTGATGCTAAGAATGGTGCTTTGAGACAAGAAGTAAAGGCAAATGGTTATGAATCATTCATTATTCCTGATGGAATTGGGGGTCGTTATTCCGTTCTTTGTCCAGTTGGGCTATTACCAATTGCCGCTTCTGGTGCTAATATCGAAGACTTAATGAAGGGGGCTGCTGATGCGCAATCCTTCTACACTAAGAAACCCCTTGCTGAAAACGGCGCTCTTCAATATGCAGCCTATCGGAACATCCTCTATCGGAAGGGCTATACGAATGAAATTCTAGAAAACTATGAACCAAACTTACGGTTCCTAGCAGAATGGTGGAAGCAACTAGCTGGTGAAACAGAAGGAAAGGATAATAAGGGTATCTACCCTAGTTCCGCAAACTTCTCAACCGACTTGCATTCACTAGGTCAATACATTCAACAAGGAATTCGGAACCTAATGGAAACCGTTGTAACAATCGAACAACCATCATTTGACGTTGATGTACCAAAGACTGGTAACAATGGTGATGGAATTGAATACCTTGAAGGGCGGACGATGAACTACGTTAACAAGAAGGCCTTTGAAAGTGTGATTCTTGCTCATACCAATGGTGGCGTTCCTAACATGGTTGTGAACGTGAAGGACCAAAGCGCATATAGTTTAGGTGAATTAATCTACTTCTTTGAATTTGCAATTGCTGTTTCCGCATACTTAAATGGCATTAACCCATTTAACCAACCGGGGGTTGAAGATTACAAGAAGAACATGTTTGCACTTCTTGGTAAGCCTGGTTACGAAGAATTAAAGCACCAAATTGAAATTAATGCTGCTGCTAAAAATAAGAAACAATCAATTAAGAGTCAAGAATCAGAAGATGCTGCTAAGTAGTTATCGCTTCTGAACTAAAAACCAGCTAATGAATTCGTTAGCTGGTTTTTTTGATATGCAAGGGTGGGGAATTGCGCTATAATACAAATAATAATTTAAGAAGGGGGCTGGTCAAATGCAATTAAAGATGCTGCATCGATTAATCATTGCGAAAAAGATGAACGTGATTGTAATTGTAATTGATCGGGTCCGAGCGGTGTTAAAGCCTCTTTCAAATATTTGACTAATTTAACTAATAGAAAGAGGTTTTAATAATGAAATGGATTTGCAAACGCTTTGATGAACTAACGAACCACCAGATTTGGGAAATGTACCATATTCGAGCTGAAACGTTCTGTGTGGAACAAAATCGAACGACGGTGGATGCAGATGAAC
This sequence comes from Lactobacillus sp. Sy-1, assembly GCF_019303535.1. Taxonomy (GTDB): domain Bacteria; phylum Bacillota; class Bacilli; order Lactobacillales; family Lactobacillaceae; genus Nicoliella. The sequence continues at coordinate 307,603 of NZ_JACCIU010000001.1, forward strand.
AGGACCTAACTGCTTATCACGTTCTGGGCTTTGATGCTCAAGGAAAATTAGTTGCCTACGCTCGTTTTTATGAAGTGGATGGGACCTTAGACTTTGGTCGGGTTCTAACCGTGCCTTCCGTTCGTGGGACTGGCATGGGCAAGCAACTAATGGACTACTTGTTAGACCAAATGGAGCTGGTCTTCCCAGGGAAGCGAAAGATTGTGATTACCGCACAAGCTGATAAACAGGGCTTCTATGAAAAGTTTGGGTTCAAGACCCAGGGGGATGTTTTTATCCATGCGCAAACGCCCCACATTACAATGGTAAGGGAATAATTGGGGGAATGATTAATGGCTGATATTTATGTTCGTAAGGGTACGCTAGCTGATTTACCATCAATCATGCAGGTAATCGATGAGGCTAAGCAATTGTTGAAGGCCAGTGGTAGTTCACAATGGCAAGACGGCTATCCATATGAATCGACGCTACAAGCGGATATTAAAAATGGAATTAACTACGTTTTGATTGATAATGGTGAAGTTGCGGGGACGGCCTCATTGATGTTTACTGAGGAACCGACATATTTAGATATTGACGGCGCTTGGCAAAATCCTAATGAACAATATTCAACCATTCATCGAATTGCGATTTCGAGTAAGTTTCGGGGCCAACACCTGAGTTCCTACTTCATGTCCAATTTAATTACCATTACTGAACTTAACGGGATCCAAAACATTCGCTTTGACACCCACCGGTTAAACAAGGCGATGCAGGCAGTCGGGAAGGGCTTTAATTTTAAATACCGTGGCATTATCGAAGTAGATCATCCTGACGACCCCAAGCGACTAGCATACGAATTAAATCTATAACTAAAAAAGGATGTGCAATCTGCACATCCTTTTTTGATTATTCTTTAATTGACTTAAGCATGGTTTTGATTTGGGTAACTTTCTTTTGAACTAGTTGTTCTTGGAACTCAGCAGCAGCTTGCTTAGCTAATTTTTGTTGGGCAGATTTGTCAGTAGCTAGCTTAGGATTTGCAGTTACGGCTGCCTTCACCTTAGCTTGGACAAAAGTTTGAGCTTGTTGCTTAATGGCTGCTTGTTGTTGCTTAGCGCTGGCACCAGATTGAGACTTCTTTAGTTCCTTGCTAAGCTGTTGCGCTTGATTTTTGGATAGGTGAATCCAGCGCTTTGGAATTGAGAAGGTGTTCACTCGCTTCACAATCTTAAAGTCGCTTTTATCATTACCCAGTTTCCAGTCGTTAATCCCAAACCAGAACTTACCAGCTTTAGTAAATTCCCAGTTAGTGGTAGTGGTCTTTAAAGTGGCCTTATTTCCACTTACGTACTTGATCTTATTAGTGGTAAACTCATCAACTTGAGTGTGGCTAGGGGTCTTTTGATTCTTGGTCTTTTTGTAAGTTTGTACGGTGTGCTTCTTTTGGGTCCCTAAGTTTTGGTATACCATTAGGTTGAGTCCGTTGTTACTATTGGTGGCATAGATGGTTCTTGAACTGGTGGTGTTTTTCTTTTCCATCATGAAGTGGTTATTATCATTTGCGATGGAAGCCCAGGTGGAACCAAATAGAATGACCAAGCAAATTGCAGTTAACAATGCTCTCAATGGAATGTTTTTTACGTACACAAAACTAATGAACGTTCCAAATACACCAATTAATAGTGTAACTAGTATCATTTAATATTCCTCCCTACTTAGTTTTCTTCTTATCAGTTAAGAAGAACGTTACGATTAGGCCCAACACACAGAATACGGCTGCGAATAAGAAGGCAGCGTGGTACCCATCAATTACGGCACTGATGGCTTGAACCTTATATGCAATTGGGTTTTCAGTTAGCAGGTGGTGTGCAGGTTTTGCATTTGAGGTAACGTTGGAAAGGATTGATACGATTATGGCAGAACCAATTGAACCACCAATTTGTCTAACCGTATTGTTAGCAGCGGTTCCATCAGAAATTAAATCGTTAGGAAGGGCGTTCATTCCGTAAGTAGTAACGGGCATCAATACCATTGCAATTCCAATCATTCTGAGGGTGTAGAATGATACGATGAACATTACTGGAGTGGTAGCGTTTAGGTACATAAATGGAATCGTTCCAACGGTCAGGAGCAATACTCCGACCATTGCTAATCGTCTAGCACCAAATTTATCAAATGCCTTCCCAGTAATTGGACTCATTAAAGCCATCATAAGGGCCCCAACTAATAGTGTTAAACCGGAGTCTAAGGCACTTAGTCCGTGAACGTTTTGGAGGTAGATAGGTAAAATGGTTTCAACTCCGAACATGGCAATCATCATGATTGTACTTAGGATGGTTCCAAGGGTAAAGCGAGTGTATTTAAATACCCGCATTTCCAAGAATGGTTTCTTAATTTTAAGTTCACGCCAAACGAAAATAGCAACCACGATGGCACCGATAACTAATGATGAAATTACCTTTGCAGATCCCCAGCCGTCATTTCCAACCGATGAAAATCCGTATAGTAAGCCCCCGAATCCAACTGTTGATAATAGGATGGAGACAAGGTCAATTTTTTCCTTAGTGGTAGGAAGGACGGGCCGCATAAAAATAAGCCCGAGGATGATAACGGCGATGATAATTGGAATTTCCATTCCAAATAGGTCCCGCCAGTTAAATGAATCAACGATCCATCCGGAAAGGGTTGGCCCAATAGCAGGAGCAACCCCAACCACAATTCCGACTAACCCTAGCGCAGCCCCCCGTTTTTCAGGTGGGAAAAGGGAGAACATGATTGTTTGTAGCAGTGGCATCATGATCCCAGTCCCGAAGGCTTGCACGATCCGGCCAATAAATAGGGTTGCAAAGTTAGGGGCAACGTATGAGATAATACAACCAATTAAGAACACAGTCATTGCACCGATAAATAACCACTTGGTATTAATTCTCCGACCCAGGAACCCAGAAATGGGAATCATAATTCCATTAACCATCAAAAATCCAGTTGTTAACCATTGAACAGTTGATGTATTAATATCAAATGCTGTCATTAACTTTGGCAGTGCGGTGGTTAATAACATTTGTGAGAGGACACAGGCAAACGTCCCAATTAGTAAGATTGCAGAAATGATTCCAGTTCCGCTACTCTTAGCTTCTTTATTCACTTTATTCATAACTTTTCTCCTTATATCAATATTTACATTCATTATTCTATGTTTCACTTAGATTGATTACAATCAGCAAAATAACTCATTTTGTTGCATTTTAGAATTTAATGAATAAAATTAACCGTAGAGGTGGATTTATGGCACAATACTTAAATAAAATAACCCAAACCGATAATCTGATTATTAATAGCATGATTAACCTTGCAAAGCAAAAGGGATTAAATAAAGTTACGATTAGTGACATTGTTGCAGAGGCTCATATTAATCGGAGTACCTTCTACCGTCATTTTATTGATAAGGATGACTTAATTGAAAAGTCTGAAAACATGATTTTAAATCGCATTTATGATTATCATAATCAAATGGTCAGTACAAAATTAAGATATCTAAAGATGACGGACCAACAACAGTTTTCTTTAAAAACATTCCTAACGATTATTGATGATAATCACGAAATCATTTCATTTTTTTTGAGCAATAAAAGTGACTCCAGTTTTAGTTACAAGCTAATTGATTTATTTTTAAAGATGACATACGAATCATGGGATTACTTACTACCTAACCGTAAGAAAATCGATCGGAAGCTGTTTGCCTACTACAGTTTTGGAGCTATTATTGCTACCATCAAACTGTGGGTTGACAACTATGATGATTATTCCAAGGAAGATATTTATAATTTCATATTAACGATTCGGAATAACGAAATTCAGAATCTGTGAGAATTAATCCTTTGTGATTAATTCTGGGACGGCTTCCTTCGCAATTAAGAATGCCACTCCTAAAGCGGCAACTGATTCGGCCCACCAGAGATTGAATAACTGGGTCAGGACAATCCCAATTAAGACCGTTGCAGCTAGGGCTGCACAGGTAACGTTACACATACTTTCTTCAATTAATGCTTCTGAATTTAATTGATGGCCCAGGCGCCGCTTTAAAACAATTAAAATCGGCATGATGATTAAAGAAGCAATTGAAATGATGATTCCACTGGTACTGCGATCAGATGTTTCACGTGTAACAAGGTTAAATATTGAATTAGCAACTATGTAGATTGAAAGAAGCACTAGAATCCAGTTGATTAATTTCTCAGCTTGCTCTTCCGCGCGTTTAATTCCAGTTACATTATTACCATTAAATTCCTTGCGTAAACGCCAAATTAAGATGGAACCAGCAATTACTTCTAAGATGCTATCGAGTCCGAATGCAATTAATAATATTGAATGGGCCTTAATACCTGCAATGAAGCCAACTAGAAATTCAACTAACATCCAACTAATTGAAAACATTTCAACGACCAATGCTTTTTTAGCAATTCTACTATTATTATTCTCCATGGTTAGCACCTCTCATAACGTGATCTGAATGTTCAACTGCTTCATTGATGATATCAAAAATATGGGGGTCATCAACTCGGTATTCCTTAGTTTTACCAACTTGTTTAACACTAACGAGCTGAAAATCACGCAAAATTCTTAGCTGATGGGAAACCGCCGATTGCTCTAATCCCAATAATTCCACCAGTTCGTTAACGGTTTTAGATTCGTTATCTAATAGGTAGAGAATTTTGAGCCGGTTAATATTACTGAGCATTTTGAAAATATCTTGAACCTCTAAAAGGTGTTGTTGATCAATTTTAAATTTAGAATTCATATGAATCACTCCTCATATGATTAACTTATCATAAAAATATTACAATTGCAAAACAACTTCTGAAAGAATATTAAAAGAACTTTACATTGCCTTAATTCCTTTCGTTTATGGAAAAAATATAGTATCATTATTGGTATACCAGTATGTTAATACAGGACAAATATTAATTCATGGTATGTCTAAGGTCGGTTCTCACTAGTGGGGCTTGGCCTTTTTTTCGTGCCTTCGTTGCGATAATAATTTTAATTCCTGATCTAGCGCTCCAGATCTAACTTTGATAGAATTTAAGTAAACAAAACAAAGACAATCGATCCATAATTATCATAATAGAACCATTAGAGAAGGTAACTGAATGAAAAATAATTACAATTATAATAATCTATCATATGCAGAACAGCTTAAGTATGTAAAGGTGCCTAAGTTTCAACGTTCATTAGTTTGGAATAAACAAAAAAAGTTAGACCTCCTAAAGACGCTTCATAAAAACTTCCCGTTCGGAGCACTGTTGGTTTCCCCAGTAAATGGTAATAAGCAGGCCTATCGACTGTTAGATGGGCAACAAAGACTATCAACGATTCGTGACTTTGAACAACACCGGCTTAGCTACTGGAAAGAATTAAACAAGCATGAATATATCGAAATGTTGAACCGGATTAATGAAGTCCTATTAACTAATCATTTGAATAAAATTAACGAAAAGCAGTTTGATCAAATACTTGATGATGATTTTGAAGTGGCAGATTGGACCGACAGCTTGGAGAGTGAAGATAGCCACCCAGTTGATAGAAAACGCATCCGGAACCTTATCGGTGAATTTAAGGATGTAATCAACGATTATATTCATTTAAATACCCTGTTAATTCCGGTGATTGAATTCACGGGAGATGAGGCTGATCTACCAGAAGTCTACGAGAATCTTAACCGTGGTGGGGTGCCCCTTACTAAATATGAGGTGCTAAACGCCTCGTGGTCGGATGAGAAAATTAAAATCCCGAGTCACTTTGAGCTGGGGGACACGATTTTAAACTCAGTCAAGGAATACTATAATCAACTTAAGAACGATGGTTCATTTGATATTGAAAACTTTTCAGAAGATGAAATTACCATGAACCGTGAAATTAACCTCGCTGAGTTTGCCCGTTCAATTGGAAAGCTGGTTGTTAATAGAATGCCGTCACTACTTTCTGAAACCCCGAAGTTGGTCAATGAAATGGGATTTGGCCTACTTGGCATTATTACTAACACCGATAATAAGAAAATCGCGACCATCCATAATAAAAACAGTGAAATTCAAGCCAATGTAGTTGAAATCTTAACCCAGTTGGATAAATTAGCGAAGGTGATTAACGCTCCTTTTGACGAGCTATTGAAGCAAAATATCGCGTTTGGAAAGCATAAAAAGGCGAAAAAGAATCAGTACTTAAATGGCATTTCAACGACTTTTAAGATTCTCTCCTACTTTGCAGCATTGTGGGATCGGGATGATAGTTATATTCAGAGCTCCATGAAAAATATTCCTTCATATTATGTCTATGATTACGTTGCGATGGCATGGAACGCACATGGTGATCAACGATTATTTAGCTACTACCGCTCCAATAGTAAACGAAATTACACCAAGCCAATCCCGGAGAATGAATTTAAAACGGTCTTTTACAATTGGATTTCTGACAATCCCGGAATTAAAAAGCGGTTTAGCAAGGAAATTCAAACCTTAATTACAATTCATGCTAACCGGACCTACCTAGCAAATGGTTTATCAGCAAGTGAGGACTATGAATTTGAGCACGTTATCCCAAAGGCTAGAATTTTAGAAAATGATGCAGGCCCTAGTGTCGTGCACCTTAGTAGTTTAGGGAATGGAATGTTTTTACCCAAGTCATTAAACAACAGTAAGAGTAGTAAAACACTATACGAGTTCAATAAGGATGCGGATACCGTTGACTACCGGTTACTGAGAAAACAATCCGATTACTTTACGGAATCACAATTTGAAACCATTTTTCATAAGTTAGATGAAAAGCAATTTGAAAACGTTAATAATTTTATTGATAATCGAGCATACAAAATGGCTGACCAAATCGTTGCCGGACTAAACCCGAATAACGATTTCTTTCATAAAATTAGTGCCAATCATACCCAACAAGATCACTTGAAACGGGATTAAAATTAATAAGCAGAGTCCTAACCCTTTTTATAGCATCAGAGGATGATTAAAACGCACCGCTTTTCAGTTGTTGTTTATACTAGTGCTGATTATAATAATAGTATGAATAATCGGCTACTATTAAACAGAGTTGATTTAATGATCAGGCGGAATTAAACGCCTGTTTTTTAAACGGTTGGTTTCATTGTGATTTGATGAAAGGGTGGATCATTTTGCGAACGGCTAATAGTTACGTGCTAATTTTAATGAACGATGACGGGCTAATTTCATTGCCGAATAGTTTGGCACTAGGCACGGATGGGGTTAACGTCCCATCCTACGTGCTATCTGCTTACGCGTTAAAAGCAAGGGATGGTGTGATTAGGATTCCACTATCCGAAATTGGGGAAGTCAAAACGGCGGATCTGAATGAGGATAATTACATTAAGCGGCGTTTATTTCCATACCGACCTTACTATGCTAGCACTTCAATTGAGATTGCCAAATTCTTTTTGAGTAAGGCTAGTATTAGCCACCGTAAGTTGAACTACTTGATTTACCTGGCGTTCGTTGATTATCTAATCTGTAATAACCAGAGTAAAGATCAGATTAAACGGCTGTTGTTTAGTCGCCAGATTAAAGTTTCTGCCCAGGGACCGAACTGTCTTAGAAAACTTAGGTGGATTAAGGATAATCATGGTAAATACCAACAGCTACCACCTGCCCAGTGTGACTATGAGCTAGATTCAGCCACAATCAACCTATTGAATCAGGTCTGGCATAAGTACCAATTTACCAGTGCCAGTGGATTGGAAAAGCAAATTGCTAACACAATTGCAATGAACTTAGCATGGTATTACGAGTCAGAAATTGATGTTGACTCAATGAGTCCCAACGATATTTATCAGTGCTATGAGAATGAAGATTTTTAATTCACTCTTAGTGTGAATTCATATATAATATAAACGAACAGGGGGAGTTTATTTAATGGTATACGTAGTAATAATCTTAGTAATCCTCTTCGGACTTTATATTTGGAGGGCTAGCAGGCATCAGCACAAGCAAGCTCAAAACGTTAATCATCGGTTAAACGTTATTAATGATAGTGATGACAACGATGTCCAACTGAAACACTTAAAAGAATTGCTTGACTCTGGTGTAATTGATAAGGAAGATTATCAACAATCCAAGCAAAGAATTTTGAAGAATAAGATTTAATCTGAGACGGGGGAACCCGTCTTTTTTAATACATAATTTTTACATACCCTTTACCTTAAATTTAAGCTGTTCAGTTATAATTACACCATAATAACTTAGGAGTGAAACTAGTAATGAATAAGCCATTCAAAAAATTTGTTTTTATATCAGCAACATCATTAACTTTATTTGGGAGCCTCGCCCCAGCATTAACTAACGTCGTTACCACGACTGCTAACGCAAGTTCCACTAGCGCACTGAAGAAGCAAGCCGGTAAGCAGATTAAGCTTTCCGGTGCCGTGAACGTTCGGGACCTCGGTGGTTACACAAATAGTAAGGGTCAAACCATCAAATCTAAAATGTTAATTCGGGGTGCCCAGTTAAATAAATTAACTAAGGCCGACATTAACAAGTTAACTAAGACCTATCGGGTTGCTGTTGACGTTGATTTCAGAACGCCAAAGGAAGTTGCTAAGGCTAAGGATCCTAAAATCAAGGGTGTTAAGTATGTAAAGGCACCGGTAGTTTCTGATAAGGAAAACGAAGAAGACATCAAGGTATTCAATAAGGACGGAGAAAAGGGAATGATTCTTTACTACACCTACTTCGTTAACAAAACGGGGCGGACTGAATACCGGAAGCTATTTGATGAACTCCTAAGCACCCCTGCAAATAAGGCCGTCCTCTACCACTGTAGTTACGGTAAGGACCGGACTGGATTTGCAACGGCGTTGATTTTAACCGCGCTCGGGTTCGATAAGAAGACTATCTACAAGGACTACTTACTTTCTAACAAGTACCGAGCTGCCGCAACTAAGGCTGATTTAGATGAAATGAAGAAGAACGGGGCTTCCAAAAAGGAACTCAAGAACGAATACTACAATGACATCGTTGAAAAACAATACTTAGATAAGGCTTATTCACTGGCTGAAAAGAAGTACGGTTCAATGATGGGCTACCTTAAGAAGGGGCTTGGGTTAACTAACGCTGATATTCAAAAACTCCAAAGCAAATACTTAACGAAATAATCTATTTTGAATTCTACTAATATATTGTATTAGTGGAATTTTTGCTTTAGTAGGATTATATTTAAAATGATTATATATCGTTGGAGGAGTTAAAAATGAAAAAATTCGTAATAAAGTTAATAACGTGTACTACACTATTAGGATTTTTAAGCATAACCACTAACTTATTTGTTAGTGCTAACAGCACTTATCATAAAGTTAAGCAGGGAAAAAATAATGGTACCAGCCATTATTGGACAAGTAAAGACCGGACTATTAAGACTTCTAAGCCAATTCGTGCCTATGATATTAAAGCTGATAATAATCAAAATGTTTATGCTACTAAAAGTAAAATTATTCCTAAGGGAAGTATTATAGAGGGTAGTTTTAGTATTACGGTTCCAGGTGGTTTTCAAATTTACAAGGGAGACGGAATTAAGCCATATTCTAAAAAGAATCCAAATGAATGGATAATTAACCCTAGTATTAAAAACGAGAAAAATCCTTATAATACCTACTGGATTTCTAAAGTTAAATAATCCATTAATCCTAAAAAAGCATTGTGAAGGAACTCTCCTTCACAATGCTTTTAATTTTTATCCAATTGCTTGTTTTATCTTGGCAACCGCATCCTTTAATGCCGCTTCATCGATAATTAGTGGTGGCAACAATCTTAAGGTATTGCCACGGGCTGAAAGGGTTAAGACCCCGTTATCTTGAAGGGTCTTGATTACGTCTCCAACCTTTACATCATCGGTGAGGTGAATTCCAATCATTAAGCCCTTCCCAGTGATGTTCTTAACGTGGTCCAATGGAAGAATTTCAGCATTGAGTAGTTCCGCTAATTTATCGCCCTTAGCTTGCACCGTCTTTAAGAATTCAGGGTTAAGTTGATCTAACACAGCGCTAGCAGAAGCCATTACCACTTTGTTACCACCGAATGTATTTCCGTGGTCACCTGGTTGGAACGCCTTGGCAACGGATTCCTTAGCTAACATTGCACCAACTGGCAGTCCGTTAGCGAGGCCCTTTGCAACCGTGATGATATCAGGTTGGAGGTCAAATTGTTCAAAGGCAAACTTATAACCAGTCCGTCCCATTCCAGATTGTACTTCATCAACGATTAAGAGGGTGTTAGTTTCATGACACTTAGCTTGAACTGCTTGGAGCCATTCTTTATTACCAACGTTAACGCCACCTTCACCTTGAACGACTTCCAATATTACGGCCGCGGTATCTGCAGTGATGGCAGCTAGTGAAGCATCATCATTATATTCTTCAAATTGAATATCTGGGACTAATGCTTGAAAACCATCCTTGATGTGCGGGTAGCCGGTCATTGACAATGATCCGTAAGTCCGGCCGTGGAAACCGTAGTTAAAGGCAACGATCTTAGACTTACCAGTATCTTTCCGGGCTAACTTCATAGCTGCTTCATTTGCTTCAGTTCCAGAGTTACAGAAGAAGGCGAGGTAGCCAGCTGGACAAAGCTTTTCAGCCACTTCTTCAGCCTTGCTGTTTTCGTATAGGTTGGAGATGTGCCAGACGTGGTCAATTTGCTTTTTTACCGCATCCTTAACGGGTTGATTACTGTAACCGAGGTTACAAACCCCAATCCCAGCAGTTAAATCAACGTATTCCTTACCGTTTTTATCGATTAAATGGTAGTCATGCCCATCAACTGGTTCGATGGGGAATTGAGCATATGTGTGAATTAATTTAGTCATTAATGGTTCCTCCTAGTGAACGATTGCAGTGCCGACCTTACTGAGGTCGTTAGTAATTGAAACATTTTGAATCCCGTTGTCGAGGGCCTTAAATGCAGCCTTAACCTTTGGAACCATTCCGTTAACCAACTTCTTGGTTTCGAATAGTTTCGTTGCGGTCTGACAGTCCAATTGGTTTAGGACTTGGTCGTCTAACATTACGCCGGGAACGTCAGTTAACAAGACGAGTTGATCAGCGTGAATCAAACTAGCAATTGCTTCTGCCGCTGTATCGGCGTTTACATTTAACTTTTGACCGGCTGGGCCGAGGGTAATGGGAGCGCATAATCCAACGGATTGGTATGTCATTACGTCAATGTAATTTGCTTTAACTGCATTGATTGCACCCACTTCACCATAGGTAGCTTGATCGATGTAATCACCGATTAGGAATGGGTAGTCGCCATCGTTCATCATCGTACTATCAATTGAGTGGGCCGTAAATTGATTATGTAGTTCTGGTTGAACAATTTTAGTTAAAACGTTATCAGTAATTGCCATCATTTGTTGATCGGTAACCCGAATTCCATCGATTTTGGTGGCTGGTTGACCAACAAACTTACCGCATTCTGAGATTAAATTCCCGCCACCATGAACGATTAAGATCTGTTCACCCTGGGCTTGTAGCTGTTTAATTGATTCGAAGAAGGCGGGGGTTAAATTTTTAACCATGTTCCCACCGATTTTAATTACGATCATTGTCATCACTCCTCGTATGCTGCGTTAATTTCAACGTATTTATAAGTTAAGTCACAACCCCAGGCAACGCCGTTATATTCACCAGCGGCAAGGTCAACGGTAATGTTAACCTCATCTTTGCCAAGTTGCTTTCTAAGTTCGTCCATGTCAAAGTTTTGAATGGTGCTATCTTCAACGATGGTTGTATTTTCAATGCTAATTGCGAGGTGGTCTAAGCTAATCTTGGCTTCGGTTTGGCCGAGGGCTTGAACAATCCGCCCCCAGTTAGCGTCTTCACCAAAAATCATGGCCTTAATTAGGTTTGAACCCACAATCGCTCTCGCTACGTGGTTAGCGTCTTCTTGGTTAGCGGCGTGGAAGACATCCGCTTCGATTAATTTAGATGATCCCTCTCCGTCACGGGCCACTAGCTTTGCGAGGCCGGTTAGAACGTAGTTGAATGCAGATTCAAATTCTGCAAAATCAGGGTGGGTAGTCGTGAGTGGTTCGTTTTGAGCTGCGCCATTGGCGAGGGTAATTACCATGTCGTTAGTTGACATACAGCCGTCAACGGTAATTTGGTTGAAGGAACTTATGATTTTGTCGCTCAGGATTGATTGAAGGGTTTCCCCATCGATATTAGCATCGGTAGAAATAAAACTAAGGGTGGTTCCCATGTTTGGGTGAATCATTCCAGAACCCTTGGCAAAACCAGTAATGGTAACGGCTTTACCGTCGATGGTGGTTTCTACACAGACCTTCTTAGAAGTGGTATCGGTAGTAATGATGGCTTCTGGAGCATCCGTACTATCAGATAACGTAAGGTGATCAATTCCATTTTCGATTAAGTCCATCTGGAGTTGCTTACCGATGATTCCAGTGGAGGCAACCCCGATTTGGTCTGGTGCCACCCCGAGTTGATCGGCAACCATCTGAGCTTCAGTGTGAGTGTTTTTCATTCCCTGGTTACCAGTAAATGAATTAGCATTTCCGCTATTCACAACAACGGCCTTTAACTCATGGTTTTGGTTGATGTTTTGCTTAGTAACGATTACTGGGGCAGCTTGAAATTGGTTTTTAGTGTAGACCCCAGCAGCGGCACATGGCTCGTCAGAAACGAGCCAGCACATGTCGAGTTTATTATCATCCTTAAATCCTGCGTGAACGGCACCGGATTTAAAGCCCTTAGGCCATTTAAATTCAATAATTTTCATCTGAGCTCCTCCTATGGTAATACTGGCGTTAATTTAAGCCCGTAGTCAGCATCAAAGGCAAAAAGTTGGTTGAAGTTTTGAATTGCTTGACCAGCTGCGCCCTTGATCATGTTATCAATTACACTGTCGACCAGAAGGTACTTAGTAACAGGATTGTAGCTGAGTCCAATGTGGCATTCGTTGGTTCCAACAACGCTTTTAACCGTTGGGAGGGTGTCTTGTGAAACCTTTACAAATGGGTGGTCGTGGTACAGGTTATCAAATTCCTTCTTAATGGTGGCTTCATCAACGCCATCCTTAATCTTAACGTAAATAGAACTCATGATGCCCCGGTTAAATGGTGCTAGGGTGGTCATAAATTGAATGTGGTCGATTTTTGGATTCCATTGTTTGAGCATTGCCATAATTTCTGGAATGTGCTTGTGTTCGTTAGGTTTATAAATCTGGAGGTTGTCGTTAGCTTGAACGAAGTGGCTGGAATCTGATAATTTCTTACCGGCACCTGATAATCCTGACTTGGCATCGATAACGATGTTATCCAAATCAGCGATGTCAGCCTTAACCAGTGGGGCAAGGCCCAATAGAACTGAGGTAGCGTAACAACCCGGGTTAGCAACGTAGTTCTTACCTGGGTTAGGGGTAATGTCAGCTAATCCGTAGTATGCATTATCTAGTTCTGATTGAGGAGCGGCTGGTTTTTGGTACCAGTGTTCGTATTCCTTAGGGTCCTTTAATCTAAAGTCACCTGAAAGGTCAATTACTGGAAAGTCGGCATCAAAGAATGGCTTGGCAAGCTTCGAAGTGATTCCAGCTGGGGTAGCGAAGAAAACGGCATCGTTTTCAGCAATAATTTTTTGGGCATCATATGGCTTAACAGCCTTAGTATAGTATTCATATTGAGGTGCCAGCGTCTTCAATGGAATGGATTCTTCAATATCATGTTGGTAAATATTGATCTTAATGATGCCGGGGTGCTTCTGAAGAAGGCCAAAGAGGACCATTCCTGCGTAACCGGTGATTCCAATAATTGCAACGTTCATTTTAAAACAACCTTTCGATTTCTAAATTTGCGGGATATACATATTACCGAGCGTGGCGGCGATGATGGCCTTGATTCCATGCTTTCTATTTTCGGCTTCGTCAAATTGACGGGCGTACTTACTATTGAAAACTTCGTCGGTAATTTCTAGTTCACTGAGGTGGTATTTTTCAAATACTTCCTGACCAACCTCTGTATTTAAGTCGTGATATGCTGGTAAGCAGTGCATTACGATTAACTTACCATCTAAATTACCAGTCATTTCAAGGGCAGCCATGTTAACTTGGTATGGCTTTAAGAGGTCGATTCGTTCCTTCCAGTTATCTTCACCCATTGATACCCAAACGTCAGTGGTAACCACGTTAGCGTTCTTTAAGCCGCTTGCAAGATCAGAAGTAATTTCAATCTTAGCGCCACTTTGTTGGGCATATTGGTTAGCGATTTTAATAATATCATCTGCTGGGGTAAGGGCTTCTGGACTAACGATGGCAACGTCGATTCCAACCATTGCACAACCAACAAGGAGGCTGTGAGCAACGTTGTTTCGACCGTCACCAAGGTAGGCGAGTTTAACGCCATCAAAAGTACCGAAGTTTTCCTTGATGGTGATTAAATCTGGAATCGTTTGAGTAGGGTGCCATTCATCAGTTAATCCATTCCAAACTGGAACGCCAGAATACTTAGCTAGCGTTTCAACGTCTGATTGCTTGTAACCACGAAATTCAATTCCATCGTACATGCTGCCTAAGACCTTGGCAGTATCAGCAACTGATTCCTTATGGGAAAGGTGAATATCATTCTTCCCTAAGAAAACGGGGTTAGCACCTAATTCAAATGCAGCGGTAGTAAATGCAGATCGAGTTCTAGTGGAGTTTTTTTCAAAAATGAGGGCAAGGTTCTTACCTTCTAAGTATTTTGTATAATTATTTTGCTTTGCTTCAGCCTTTAAGTGTAGTCCAAAGTCAACTAGGTAGTTCATTTCACTAGGGGTTAAATCGGTTTCGGCAAGGATGCTCTTACCGTGAAATTGGTTTGAGAAGAAGTTAAATTGATTTTGCATATTGATTCCTCCATTAGATTTGATATACATTTATTATGTATATAACGTTATTATTACGTATTTATATCCATTATACTAACACTCTCCAATTGATTGTTCAACCTATTTTTGTATTTTTATTCTGTTTATTTTAGTTATTTTGTATATATATGCTTAGATATGCATTTATAGACCTAATAATTTCCTTAATAATGAATAGTTGATAATTGAATCAAAATAATTGCATGCAATATTTAATGGGCGTAAATTAATTTTGAGGTGAAATAGAATGAATATTTTAGTCGCAATATCAAATGAAAACTTTAATAATGAACAAATTAAACATATTTTTGATACTGATCAGGCTCTGGCGGGAAATCAAGTCTACTATGAATTTGATTCTCCAGATGTTGATTTAGATCAAATTGACGTAATGATTGGATACGATCAGAAAGTTTTAAATCAAATTCTAGCTAGCCCAACGGCGCACTTAAAGTGGATTCAAGCTTTGTCAGCAGGAGTGGATTACTACCCATTAAAAGAATTGCAAGCTAAGCAAATCCTACTAACTACGGTGAACGGAATTCATGCGGAACCAATTGCAGAATCAACAATTGGAATGATTCTGGGCCAGTACCGGTTCCTAGTGGAGTCCGCACGGAAACAAGGCTGGATTAAACCAACCCACAGCTTGAACATGATTAAGGGCAAACGGGCGGCAATCTTTGGAACTGGGCACATCGGAAGTCGGATTACTGAATTACTTGAAGCCTTTGGCGCTGAAACGGTAGGGGTTAACCATAGCGGGCACCCGGCAGCAGGGTTTAAGGCCACCGTTAGTACCGCTGATTTACAGACGCCTCAAATTACCGGAGCTGACATTATTGTTAACGCCTTACCTTTGACGAAGGCCACCACGGGAATGTTTAACCAAGCCTTTTTTGAAGCCCTGACTAACCAGCCAATCTTTATCAGTATTGGACGGGGACCTAGTACCAATACTGATGCGCTCTTGGCCGCGATTGATGACGGGAAGCTAGGCGCAGCTGGATTAGACGTTACTGATCCAGAGCCACTACCAGCTGATAATCCACTATGGCATCGCGATAACGTGTTAATTACGTCCCACATCTCAGGAATTCATGCTGAATATTTAGAAGAAGCATTACAGATCTTGAATCAAAATGCGGCTCAATTTAAACAGGATGGAACAGTTGTAATTAATGAAGTAAATTATGATAAGGGTTATTAATAACCACAAAAAATAAGCTCCCTCGGGAATTTCCTGAAGGAGCTTATTTTAATTTAGCGATTAGTTAATTATTACTGACTACTTGTTGGTTAGGTTAGGCTTACTTATTAATTACTAACATAGTCAGTTCAAAGTGAAAGTGATATAATTGCTACATGTTGTGAAATTATTATCAATTTGCTAATTACGATTAATTGATGATTTCACTTTGTTTTGATTTATGTTTAAGAGTGATAATTTATTATATTAGTGTACAATGTTATTTTATTCACAATGTAAGGTGGATTAGGGGGATTATTTAATGAATAAAGAGGCAACCGTACAGCAGCAGGTACATCCAATCAAGGACTTTCTCTTTAAGGTCTTGAACGGATCTGCACAGGGAATCTTAATTGGGGTCTTACCATCTGCAATTCTTAAGTATATTCTAGCGCCGCTGATTAAGGATGGCGTTACCTGGGCAATTCAACTCAACTCCATTTTAGTTCTGTTTGGCTCCTTCATTCCACTGTTGATTGGAATGGCAATCGCAAGTCAGTTTAAAATGCGGCCGTTGGATATTGGGACTATTATGATTGCAACCGGGGTGGCTTCTGGTTCTATTAAATGGGCGTTAGCTCAACCTGGTTTTGTTAATCCGATTACAAACGTCAAAAATCCGATTGCAAGCACCGTGTATATTGCGAACGGCTCTGGTGATATTATTAATGCCATGTTGGTCGCCTCAATTGCTGTAATCGCTGTTAAACTGGTGGCGCGGTATTTAAATGGCTTTGGTTCGGTTGCGATTATTTTTACCCCGCTACTAATCGGGGGACTGGTTGGGCTATTGGGGTTAAACATTGCCCCCGCAGTGGGCTTAATTACCAGTGAATTAGGGGACGTTGTCGAAACGTTTACCAAGCTCCAACCGCTAATGATGAGCATTTTGATCTCGATGGCGTTTTCGTTCATCATTATCACGCCAGTTTCAACGGTGGGGATTGCGCTTTCGATTTCACTAGCGGGTCTCGGCTCTGGTGCCGCTGGAGTTGGGGTCGTTGCAACCACGGTGGTATTACTAGTGAACTCGCTCTTTGTTAATAAGCCCGGAACGACCATTGCAATCCTATTGGGAGCAATGAAGGGAATGATGCCCTCGATTTTCAAAAAGCCAGTGATGATCTTGGCATTCATGGTTTCAGCAGCCATTTCCGCAATCCCAGTAGCGCTGTTCGACGTTCAAGGAACGCCTACCTCGGCTGGATTTGGGTGGATTGGTCTAGTGTCGCCAATTCAATCCATGTTAGTTAACGAAAGTGAGCAAAAGTTTATTACCCATACGATTGGAATGGGGGCGTCGTTAATTACCTGGTTGGTTGTGCCCGTCATAGCAGGATTATTAGTCAACCTACTATTCACAAGGGTCCTTAAACTATATTCAGCGAGTGATTTGAAGCAGGAAATTAAATAATGAAAATGAATAATAAATTCAGAGATATTTTCCATGGAATTGAAATCATCGTTTATTTGGTGGGGATGTATTTACTGCTAACCCGTAAATATGACGGGAGTGGCGTAGAACAAACCACGACGATTAAGATGGCATCGGTGGCAATCCTTTCAATTTTTATGGCAATCATTCAAATAATTGAGTTCTTTTTCCAATTTTGGACTAATTTAATTAAACGACGAAAGTGGTCTCAAGGACTGGGCTTTTCGATATTAATGCTAATGCTAGTGGGGGGGCATTACCATCTTCGTCATGAATAAATTAAAAATTAATTAGAAAAAGTGTTGACATTCACACATGAACTTCGTAAAATGTAATCAATTAATCAAAACGAATTCAAATAAACAAGATGATCAGGAGAGTAATGATTAAAGATGGTTCAGAAAGCCTACATTTGCTGTGAGTAGGTCGATTCGATAATCACGAAGATGGCCTGTAATTTGGCGGCGTTGATATTTAAACGCCGATGGGGTGGCAACCATTATTCACTGCACACGTTGTTAGACGTTAGTGAGGATAATTGTGTAAACAATTATCGAAATAGAATGGTACCGCGGAAATCCGCTTCTAGTTTTAAAACTAGAAGCGGATTTTTTATTTGAATTACTAATTGAAGGGGAGCTAATCAATATGCCAAAATTTAACGGACAACCACTACACTACGATATCGTCGGAAGTTTCTTAAGACCAAAGGAACTTAAAGATGCTAGAAAAGACTTTGAAAACCATGAAATTGATCATGATCAACTAACTAAGGTTGAAAACGAAGAAATTACAAAATTAGTTGCTAAGGAAAAGGAAGTCGGCCTAAAGATTGTGACCGATGGTGAATTCCGGCGGAGTTACTGGCACCTCGATACGTTCTGGGGCTTCGAGGGCATCAAGCATACTAAGCAGGAACACGGCTACATCTTCCATGATGTTGAGACGCGAAATGATTCTGCACAAGTGGAAGGCAAAATTAAGTTCAACCCCAGCCATCCTGACTTGGAAGCATACAAATTCCTCTACAACTTAACTAAGGATGACGATTCAATCGTTGCGCGGCAAAGTATTCCATCACCAGCACAGCTATACGCTGAACTTGTCCGGGGACCTGAAAATATTGCGGCACTAGAAAAGTTCTATGGGAAGGATACCGAAGCATTGGTTCAAGATATCGGAAAGGCTTACCATGACTTAATCATTGCCCTATACGAAGTTGGTTGTCGGGACGTTAAACTGGATGATTGTACTTGGGGCATGCTTGCTGATAAGAACTTTTGGAAGACAATGACGGATAATTACGATGATATTGAAGACCTTCAAAAGCTCTACCTACGCTTCAATAACGAAGCGATTAAGAATCTTCCAGACGACCTCCGGATTAGCACCCACGTTTGCCGGGGAAACTATGCTTCGACCTGGGCAGCTAGTGGCGGTTACCAACCAGTTGCCCACACCCTCTTCGCTGAAGAAAACGTTGACGCCTACTACTTGGAATTCGATGATAACCGTTCAGGTGACTTCGCACCATTAAAGGAAGTTACCCCTGGTAAGGAAGTTGTATTAGGGTTGGTAACTAGTAAGAAGCCAGAATTAGAAGATTCAGTTAACTTGGTTAAGCGCATCCACGAAGCTGCCCAGTACGTGCCATTGGAAAACCTATCATTAAGCACCCAATGTGGATTTGCTTCAACTGAAGAAGGCAATCACTTAACTGAAAAGCAACAATGGAAGAAGATTAAGTTAGTAATCGATACTGCGGATGAGGTTTGGCAAACGGTCCAAAATTAATTTGCATTCACTGAAGGGATGAGTAACTAATTGCCCCGTTACAGAAAGCTGCTGTTGATGGAAAGTAGTACGGAAGGGTTAGTGAAAATGGTCCTGGATCAATAATTGTTAACGAGCGATTAAGTAAGTTAACGACGCGTCGAACGCGTTACCAACGAAAGAGATGGTGGTCAAAAGAATCATTAAGTAGGGTGGTACCGCGTATGAATTACGCCCCTAGGTTCATTAAATATGAACCTGGGGGCGTTTTTTAATTGCTAGTAAACGAAGGTGAGTAAATGGCAACAGGTGTAATTAATTTTAAAAAAGTTAATAAATCTTTTGATACTGATGAAGGTGTTAACCATGTTTTAAAAGATATTGACCTTTCAATTCCGAAGGGAAAGATTTTCGGAGTGATTGGTTATAGTGGAGCTGGTAAGTCAACTTTAATTCGTTGTATTAACGGCTTAGAAAAACCAACTGATGGTACAGTGACGTTCAATGATCAAATAGTCAATCAGTTAGACCACAAATCATTATTAAATTTGCGCGGCAAAATCAGTATGATCTTCCAACAGTTCAACTTGATGCCAGGAAGAACGATTGCTGAGAATATCTCTTTACCAATTAAGTACCAGGGTTTTTCCAAGGAAGAGGTTTCAAGTAAGGTCCGCAAGCTCTTGGACTTGGTCGGGTTACCAGATAAATATTCTGCATACCCATCATCATTATCAGGTGGCCAGAAGCAACGGATTGCGATTGCACGTGCGTTGATCAATGACCCAGAAGTACTACTCTGTGATGAAGCAACTAGTGCTTTGGATCCTGAAACGACCGATTCAATTTTGACCTTACTAAAGCAGTTGAATAAGGACTATGGGATTACGATTATAATTGTTACCCATGAAATGCACGTAATTGAATCAATCTGTGATGATATTGCAGTTTTGGATAAGGGAAGCATCGTTGAACAAGGAAATGTTTATGCGGTCTTTTCTGATCCGAAGGAAGAGTTGACGAAGAAGTTCATTAATACGACTTCAAACTTGAAGATTTCTCAAGAACTTGTCGACACCATTAATTTGAGACCTGGACAGAAGTTGATTAGATTGAGTTATCGGGACGGTGAGACGGTAACACCTTTGATTTCAGATATTTCACGACAATTCAACGTGAATGCCAACATCATTATTGGTGATATCAAACTGATTCAAAAGCAGTTACTGGGTGGTTTGATTATCGTCTTAGATGGTGACAAGGCGGCTGTTGATTCAGCTGAACAATACTTACAACAACAAAAAGATGTTGAAGTGGAGGTGATTAATCATGCTAGATAAGTATTTCCCAAACGTTGCTGCAAACTGGCAAGCATTTACAGAGTCAATCTTAGAAACGATTGAAATGGTAATTATCGCTGGATTAATCTCCTTCGTAGTTAGTTTATTATTAGGAATTATCTTAGTTGTTACCCAACAGGATGGAATCTCACCTAACCGGGTTGTTTGGAACATCATTGATAAATTGATCAACCTCTTTAGATCAATTCCATTCATTATTTTGATTGTAGCCCTGATTCCATTGACGACCGTTATTTCAGGAACTGCAATTGGGGTTCGTGGGACGATTTTCCCACTAGTAATCGGAATCACCCCCTTCTTTTCCAGACAAATTGAATCAGCACTGAACGATACCAATTCTGGTTTAATTGAAACTGGCGAGGCAATTGGGTTAACTAATTTTCAAATCATCAGATCAATTTACTTACATGAAAGTATTTCTGGATTAACCAGAATGACCACCACGACTATTGTTAGTTTAATCGGTTTGACAGCCATTGTTGGTGTTGTTGGTGGAGGAGGCTTAGGAAACTTTGCTATTCAATATGGTTATCAACAAAACCAATTCGACGTTACGTTAGCATGTATTATCGTGCTTTTGATTATCGTAACAATCGTTCAAATTTTAGGAACATTAATATCTGAAACACTAAAACATTAGGAGATGTAAGCAAATGAGTAAAAAGAAACGATTACAGTGGACATCCTTAAGTATTGTTGGAGTATTAGTAGTTATTTTAGGATTTATCATTTTCTCAGGAAAAGGGAATTCATCGTCCAGTAGTTCTAATAATAGTAAGACAAAGGTCGTTAATATTGGTGTTACTGGTTCCACCGATATCCCAATTTGGAAGGAAATCAATAAGAAATTAGCTAAGGAACATATCTATGCAAAGGTAAAGGTCTTTAGTGATGGGGATGCGTTGAATCAAGCTACTTCCAATGGGCAAATTGACATTAACTCATTCCAACACTATGCCTTTCTAAAGCAAGAAGAACAACAGAAGCACTATAAGTTTGCTGTGATTGGTCAAACATACATCCAGCCATTGAACATCTACTCCAAGAAAATCAAGAGCGTTAAGGAATTAAAGGATGGCGATAAGATAGCGATTCCCAATAATCCTACCAATGCTGGTCGGGCTTTGAAAGTACTTGAGAAAGCTGGTTTAATCAAAACCAACCCTAAAAAGGGATATTCACCAACCTTAACTGACATTACTAGCAACCCTAAGCACCTCAAAATTATTGAAGTTGACCCTGCTGCAATTTTGAAGTTATTACCAAACTTTGCAGCTGGAATTACTAATGCTAACTATGTGCAAGCTAACCACATGAACCCAGCAAAGGATTCTATTTTCCAAATTGCACCAGACCTTAAGGACCCATACAACAAGCCTTGGATTAACGTTTTGGTAACTCGTGAATCAGAAAAGAACAATGCTACATTTAAGAAGGTGGTTAAAGCATACAATTCTAAATCTGTTTATGATTTAATTAAGAAAGAATACAAGGGCGTTGATGTCCCAGCATTTAATTACTAATTTAATATATTTAAAAATAGAAAGGTTGATTTATTTATGGCTAAAGTAGAAAGTTTCACCCTTGATCACACTAAGGTTCAAGCACCATACGTTCGTTTAATTACTGAAGAAACTGGGGAACACGGTGACGTGATTTCTAACTACGATTTACGATTAGTACAACCTAATGAAGAAGCAATTCCAACCGCTGGATTACACACGATTGAACACCTCCTGGCAGGATTACTTCGTGACCGCTTGACCGGTGTGATTGACTGTTCGCCATTTGGTTGTCGGACCGGTTTTCATTTAATTACTTGGGGTTCACATTCCACCGAAGACGTTGCTAAGGCATTGAAGAGTTCATTAGAAGAAATTGCTAACAACGTGGAATGGAAGGACGTTCAAGGGACGACTGCAGAAAGTTGTGGAAATTGGCGTGATCATTCGCTATTTTCAGCTAAGGCATGGGCAAATACTATCTTAGAGCAAAAGATTAGTACCGACCCATACGTTCGAAAAACGATTTAATTGACTAACTTAACTTAGGAGTGATGGGGATGGCACTATTTGACAACTATATTTTTCGAACATTTTTAATTGTTGCTTTTTGGGTGGCATACCTAGCACTGGTTAAGTTTGTATTTCGAAAAAAACCAACGCACAATAAATGTAAACGAAAGTAAAAAAGATGAACCCGGTCCGACTTAGGTGCGGGGTTCATCTTTTTAGTTAGATAACGCTATTCACTGAATGATCCTAGGATGGCACGGAGCTCCTTAATCACTTCCAGTTGATGTTCAACCGAAAACGTTTCCGGATTTTGGATGTAGTAGCTAATGGCCTTCAACACTATGACCGCCATTAGTTCAATTACGAGGGGGTCGTTAGAGACGTGCCGTGAATTCAAAGCTCCTGCAATCATCTTTTTCATTTCTAGATTAATGTCGATATCCTCCACCTTAATCATTTGTAACGCTAAAAATGATTTACGGAGTGAATTATCGTTGATCATTGATTTAACAATGCTGACGACGGCATCTCGGTCTGCATCAGAGTTAGTTTCAATTGATTTAAAGTGATTTTGAACAATTTCAAAATACTCTTCAATAAACTTATCACCAATATGTTTGGCTAGGTCATACTTATCTTGAAAATGATCGTAGAATGTTTTCGGGTTGATTTCTGCATTCTTAGCAATTTGAATAACGGTAACCTTATCAAAACCGATGCTGATTACCAAATCAATAAAGCTATTTTCAATTTCACGAAGGGTGCGTTTTACTCTTAAGTCCATTTGAATCCTCCCAGTTATGTAATAGATACCACCATTATATTACTTAAGTAATGCAGCGGACAATTTTAACCATTGTTGAAGCTGAATTCATCATTTAAGATATAATCATCAACTAACAACAGACAAGGGGTTTTGCAAAATGGCAGATTACACAATTAAATTCAGCGTTGACGGGCGGACAATTTTACAGTCAGAAATTTTAGACATGGAACTTAGTCGTTACCACCATGTATTCGATGTATTTGCTTCCAAGGGCATTGATATTAATTTGAATGGTAAGAAGCAATCATTGAGCGAACTGAAGGCCCTTAGTTTGGATGATGCTAAACTAGCACTAGCTCAAACGAGAGAATCAATTGGTAAGCCTAAGACATTGGAACTTTTCAAACCTGAAATTGAACGTAGTGATGAAATGTGGCAGACTATCGCTAAGAATGCGGATCCTAATCAACCCCTCCAACAAGCAATCGTGGAAGTTGAAACTGACAACATCTCGTTGATTCAATTCATGTTATTCAACCAATCATTGGCAAAGGAAAACAACCTCTACCTCCCATCGATGATTCATCCAGAACACTACTACTTTGATGCTCAAAAGGGCGGTCGCCAAGTAATCATGGAAACCTTTGGGATGTACAAGGATCCTTCTTACTTGGATTTACAACCAGCAGCAATTAAGAAATACCCAATTACGCCCGATGCGGACGATGATTTAATCATGGCTGGAGATACTTTCTTAGCTGATAGTGGCATTAATACTACGATCGTTGGAATGCACCAATTGAAGAACAAGCCGAATGGGATGAAGGTTAAACTAGGGGTCTTTCTTCCTCAATCGGCACCAAAGGAAATCTTGGAAGGTCATAAGTGGCACTTGATGGTTGAATTTAATAACGGGCTTCATTTCGCCGTTAAGAAGCAACCTAATTTCTTCCAAAAAATGATTTTTAAAACGGTCCTTAAGAAACTTAAAAAAGATATGAAGAAATAATAATTAGGCGGCGCCCGTGATTGGGAGCGGCCTTTTTAATTGAAATTAGTGGATTTACCTGCATATAATATGGACATTAAATAAATTAAAGAGGGCATTGAAATGAAAATTGGATTTATTGGAACCGGGGTTATGGGAACCGGCATGGTTCTCAATTTAATTAAGCATCATTATGATGTAACCGTTTATAATCGGACCAAGGCGCACGCCGCGGATGCAATGAATGCTGGGGCTAAGTGGGCGGATTCACCAAAAGAATTGGCAGCTGAAGTTGACGTAGTCCTAACGATTGTGGGCTTTCCCCAGGACGTGGAGGAAGTTTACTATGGTGATAATGGATTGTTCCAGTCTGCTAAAGCGGGGCAAACGTTGATTGAAATGACCACCAGCAAACCTAGTTTAGAAGTTCAGATTGCTGAAACTGCTGATGCTAAGGGAATTAAGACGTTGGATGCTCCCGTTTCTGGTGGAGATGTTGGCGCGAAGAACGGGACTTTAACCATCATGGTTGGTGGCGAACAGGCTGTCTTTGATGAAATGAAGCCGGTTTTGAGCGCCATGGGTAGCAACGTAAACTTGTTTGGGGGTCACGGAAAGGGTCAACACACCAAGATGGCCAACCAAATTATGATTGCGGGAACCATGACCGGATTATCCGAAATGTTGGCCTACGGGAAGTCAGCTGGCTTGGATCTTTCCGCATTGGTCAAGACCGTTTCCCAAGGTAGTGGTGATAACTGGAGCCTTGATAACTATGGTCCCCGAATCCTCGCTGGTGACTTCAAGCCAGGGTTTGCTGCTAAGCACTTCTTGAAGGACTTGCGGATTGCCCTGCAAGAATCTGAAAAGATGGATGTGCCACTACCAGCTACTGAAAAGGCCAAGGAACTCTATGAAAAGATGGTTGATCAAATGAACCTGGGAAACGATGGAACCCAGGGGTTAGTGAAGTTGTATGAGAAATAGGTTGAATTAAAATAATTTTTTCCTATACTATAATAGTAATGAATGTTAAATGTTATGGGTGTTTCGTCATACCAATTATTATTTATTAATGGTCTAAAAAATATTTTTTGTGTGGCTGATTGTTATTTAAGTACTCAATTTCTATTTAATGATGAATTCTCTTAACTATTTCATGATTTTAATTTTTATTGGAGTGATAGAATTGAAAAAAGATAAGGCTATTTTAGGATTAATGTTGCTTATAAATATTGCATTAGTATCTTCTGGATCTAGTAATTTATTCGTTAAGCTCGTCGCAATGTTTCTATCATTTGCAATTTTAATAAAGGGCTTTAAACTCCTAAAGGAAAAATTTAAAGCTGGTAGTAATTAATTTGATTCCTTAATTAGCAAGCTGCGTTAAGAGCAGTGGCTTATTTAACTAAAAGCAAACTAATGAATTAGTCGCCCAATTAACTTCACCAAAAGGTTGGGACGACTTTTTTATTAAATTAATTATCCCCAAACATTTTATCATGAGTTCCGATGTTGATAGCAGTTACAATTAAATCACCATAGTTAATAGAATAAGTGACTATAATATCATTCAATGGATTTGATTTACATCCCTTAGGAGTATCTCTAATGTGAAATTCCCTGTAATCGCTTAGTTAGTAAGATAACTGATGATCATGGAATTCAGGGCTAGGTCTAAATCTTAACTTGGCCATTAAAACTGATTCCAGTACTCATCATTAGATTTAACGATTGGGTTAGGAGCAATAATTTCCTATGCAATTAAGACTTAAGGTTGGTGATATTGAATAGTTTTAAATTAGCTATGTTAAACTATCACTATTAAACAATAAGGGAATGGTTTATAATCGATCACTTTAAAAGTATTGCAATTATCATCTCATACCTAGTCCTACTATTCGGAATCATCATGCTCAGTGTGGGCTGGTCGCTGTTTAAATTTCGCGCGTTGAGAAACAAACCAGCTTGGGATGGAATTGGCGGTAAAATAATTAAAACTGGTATTTGGGTAACGATTTTAGGGTTAGCGCTAACCGGTTTATCGTTATATTTGCTAGGAAATTAGATCAAAAAGTCGCCCGTAGGATTTACTAAAAATCTTACGGGTGACTTTTTGATTATTCCTTTTCGTATTTAATAATGTCACCTGGGGTGCAATCTAAAGCTTCACAAATCTTAGTGAGCTTTTCAAAACGAATTCCCTTAGCTTTATTATTCTTTAAAATGGATAAGTTAGCCGGAGTAATTCCAATTTTATTTGCGAGTTCTTTTGATGACATCTGTCGTTTTAAAATCATTATATCTATAATCATAACGATGATTTTAATGAACTTACAAACAAACTAAAAAAGAATTGAATCAATGCCGATTAGCAACTGGTTCAATTCTTTTTAATTTTAAATATTAGATACTGGGCGCGTTATCTTCTTTCCGTAAAAGTAAATTATACATAAAAAGACCACCACATTAAAAATGTGATGGCCCCTATAAATTAACTATTTAACTTCTTCACTAGTTTCAGAATCCCGTTGATCAGGAATTGCTGAGTTAGCGTGGGTAATACTGTAAGTGAAGTAAATGATTACCCCGATGATAAACCAAACCACTGAATAAATTTTAGCATCAGCATCTAGTCCCAAGAAAATTGCAAGAGAACCCAAGAAACCAAGGGCAGGGAAGACAGGATAGAATGGTGATTTGAATGGAGCAACTGGCAAGTCCTTACCTTCACGTCTTCTAAGTGGGTACATTGCAAGTGATACGAACATGAATGCAATCAAAGTCCCAGTTGAAATCAATTCAGCCAAGAAGGTGAATGGGAAGACCCCACCCATTACGATTCCAACAATCGTGATAATCCAAAGAGCAGTACTTGGCAAGTGGTTCTTGTTAAGCTTACCAACACCCTTAGGAAGCATCTTGTCACGACCGAATGAGTAAATCAACCGTGAACCTGCCATCATCATGGCAATCAATGCAGTGAACATTCCAAGAACGGCAACTGCAGTAACCACTGAGGCGATGATAACGTGACCTTGTTGTCTCAATGCCCAACCAACTGGTTCAGCGTTGTTAGCGTAGTTAGTGTATTTGAACATTCCAACCAATACTAATGATACTAAAACGAAGAAGATGGTACCGATAATTAGTGAACCGATGATTCCACGTGGCATTGTCTTCTTAGGGTTCTTTGCTTCAGCAGAGTTAGAAGCAATTGAATCAAATCCAATGTAGGATAGGAAGATGGTGGAAGCCCCGGCGTAGATTCCTTGCCAACCACCGAAGGAAGTTCCTGGCTTATGAGCAGGAACAAATGGAACGTAGTTTTGAGCCTTGATGGCAGTAGCACCAACAACGATAAACGTAACGATGGCAAGTAACTTTAGAACAACCAATAGGTTTGCAACCTTGGAACTCTTGTCATCACCTAAGAATAGGATGAAGGAAACAATTGCAACGGTTAGAACGGCGATGATATCAACCACCCCACCGTTAGTTCCTAGTCCAAATGCAAGTGCGTTTGGTAACTTCCAGCCTAATGGGGAAATTAATCCTTGCACATTGGCTGATAGTCCAGACGCCACGAAGGCAACGGCAATTAAGTATTCAGCTAGCAACGCCCAACCGACGATCCAGCCCCAAAACTTTCCAAATACCACGCTGACCCATGAATAAGCAGATCCAGCAAATGGTAGTGATGACGCCATTTCAGCATAGTTCAAAGCAACTAAACCAGCAACCACGGCGGCAACTAAATACGAGAACACAACCGCTGGACCAGTATGCAATGCAGCCACAATTCCGGGCAGCGTAAAGATTGATGTTGAAAGGATGGTTCCAAGTCCTAAAGCCAAGAAGTCCTTAACGGTTAGCTTCTTTTCAAGGGCTTTATCCTTCTGTTGATAAAAGCGGAAGTCCACTTTTTCATTCATTTTTTTCCAAATTGACATACACAAAACTCCTTTTAATTTTACCAGCCGATGCCATTAAGTTCGGCTGAATCTTTAATGTTACCATTTTTAAGGTCTTGCATGGCATGCTTAATAATTTCAAGACCTTCGTAAAGTTCTTCCTTCTTGATTACTAACGGTGGTTGGAATCGTAAGATATTCCCCCGTACAGTAATCATGATGGCTCCTAATTCAAAAATGCGATAGATTAACTTAGTTGCAGCCTTACTATCTGATTTTCCGGTCTTAGGATCAACAATGTTAATTCCGCCATTTAAGCCATATAATCGAACATCGCCGATGAAGTCAAATTGTTTTTGCAATTCTTTGAAGTACTTTTCGGCATATAAACCTAAGTCGTGACTTCGTTCAACTAGCTTCTCATCGCGAATCACATCCAGGGTAGCATTAGCAGCAGCTGTCGTAACTGGGTTTCCAGCGGTAGTGTATACGTTTCCAGGAGCGTCCAGTGAATCGATAATTTCTTTCCGACCCACAACTGCACTTAATGGCAGACCGGAGGCAATTGACTTCCCAACCGCAATTAAGTCAGGGTGGACTTCAGGGAAGTGATCGATTGACCACATCTTACCAGTCCGGCCCATTCCCTGGTTAACTTCGTCGATTGCTAATAAAATGCCGTTGTCACGGGCAAACGCAGCAACTTGGTTTAAGTAGCGTTCGGGCACCTTAGCAAAACCACCATCCCCTTGGATGGCCTCTAATTCGATTACAGCAGTTTCATCTGCCGGTAAGTAGGTATCAAATGGTAACTTAAAGGCATCGAACATCCGATCGATGAATTCATCTTCCGTTTCGCCATCTTTTTTATACCAAGGACTAGGAAATGGAACTTTAATTACCCCTGGTAACATTGGACCGATCTTTCTGGTCATATTAAGGCTAACCCCAGAAGTAGTAATGGAACCATAAGTGGAACCATGGTAGGCGCCAGTAAAACTAACTATGTATTGTCGACCCGTATAGGCTCTTGCGTACTTAATGATTGCATCATTAGCATCTGATCCAGAGTTACCCCAGGTAACCTTGGCAGGGCCATCAATTGGTGCGATTTCCGCAAGCCGTTTAGCTAGCTTAGTGGCCGGTTCATTTGCAAAGTAAGCTGGTGTATATTGAATTAACTTCGCAGCTTGATTTTGAATTGCTTTAACCACCGTCGGGTGTGAGTGACCGGTATTTGTAGAGGAAGCACTCGATAGAAAGTCGATATACTTATTTCCATCAGCATCAGTTAGAATCGCACCCTTGCCAGATTCAATTACGATATCAAAATATTTGATTCGAGAACCCTTGGCAAAGTATTTACGTTCTTCTTTAGTTAAATGCTTATTTTCATTAGACATATTTAACAACTCCTCTAGTGTTTTATCCATAAAATGTGATATGGATTAAAATAAGCTTTTTTCTAATCAGTTTCTAATTATATATTAACTAGTTTAAATGTCAATCTCTTTTTGTAATTTAGCGGTTGCTTAAATTATAAATCCTGATACAAAAACAATCCAATCTGCAATTGAGCAACTTGGATTGTTTAATATTGAAACATTTATAATTATTTATAGTAGTTCCCGAATTCCATAGCTAGGTAAATATCATTGCTTCCTGCCACACTGTAGACGCTGATTCCAACTTGTTTATTACTTGAATCCATATCGTTTACATAGTGACCATGTTCTTGGCCATCACCGTTTTCGGGGCCTTCTGCTTGGAAGGCACCAATGATTTTATTGCTGACCGTGTTTGGAGTGTCGCCATCAGTGTAGAAACTTTTTCCTAGGTTTTCGGATAGTGAACTGGAATGGCTGCTAACGTCTAGGCCTAATTGCTGTGCATCGTCATATGCAATTAATTGGCCGCTTGCATCCCAGTGATCAAAGTTAGATGAGATTTGTTGTGCCCTTAGTTGAGCAATCTTAGTTAGTTGGTCGTTAATGGTTAATGCTGGTAATCCAGCTGCAGTTCGTGCGCTATTAACTTGATTCAACGCTGATTGCGCAATTGCTGAAAGGGTATTAGAGTCGTTCCAATCAACGTTGGTTTGATTCATTAGGCTCTGAACCGTGCTAGATGGGTTATTGGTTGCAGAACGTGAGTAGTCCATGTTAGCAATGGCAGTTGATGCATTTGGATCGGTATTAGTGGTGGTATTAGCAGTATTTTGTTGGGTGGTAGTACCCGTACTAGTGCTAGTAGTAGGGGTTGAAGAGGCCGTGGTCCCATCGCTAGATTTGCTGGTGCTGCTTGGGGTCTTCTTCACCTTATCGGTAGTGGTAGTCTTGGTGGTGACTTTGTAAAGGGAGCTGAGTCTAACCCAACCAACCTTTTTACCATTTTGGGTTAGGAGGGCGTATTTAATTCCCCGCGTCTTCGCAGTTGATTCCAATTTAAATGATCCTGAAAGCTTGTAGTTATTAGTCCCCTTGCTCTTTTTAGAAGTGGGCAGGCTCTTGTACAGGGTAGTTGTCTTAGTCTTAGCTTGATATGTAACAGTTGTAGTTACTTTAGCACTGGCAGTTAGTTGACTACCAGCCAGCAATGATAGTAACGTCGCTCCAGCAATTAAAAAATGATTGGATTTCATATGAAAGACTCCTTAATATAGATAAATTATATTTTCCAACTGTGCTTAGTATAACGTAATTTAAGTTTAATTTCGAAATTTTGCAGTTAATTATTGATTGTAGTTATTGATATTTTGAATCAAAAATGTAGCCTACCACCAGTGGTGGTAGGCTACATTTTTGTCGGTATATTAAATGTCCTGTTTAGTTCTATACTAAACATTTTATGATAAACATCAAGCAAAAACGCTCTATTTCTCAATGTGAAGCGTCATCGCATTAATAGCAACGATTACGGTACTCAATGACATTAGGATGGCACCAACCATTGGGCTTAGAATAATCCCAGCAAACGCTAAGATTCCAGCAGCTAATGGGAGGGCGATAATGTTATATCCAGCTCCCCACCAAAGGTTTTCCACCATTTTATTTTCTGATGAACGGGCGAGCTTCAGTAGGGCGATTACGTCCTTAGGATCGCTATTAACCAAGACAACGTCAGCTGAGTCGATTGCAACGTCGGTTCCAGAACCAATTGCGACCCCAAGGTTGGCCTTGGCCAAACTTGGCGCATCGTTGACCCCATCACCAATGAACATTACGGCACCAGCTTGTTGGTACTTGGTAACTAGCTTTTGCTTATCCTCTGGCTTTAAGTTGGCTTCAACCTTAGTGATTCCTAACGTTTTAGCTACCTTATCAGCAGTTTGTTGATTATCACCAGTCAGCATTACTGGTTGAATCCCTTGTGAAATCAGATATTTGACCATCTTGTCTGAATCGGGTTTGATTTGATCCCCTTCGGCAACCAGCGCGAGGGCCTTACCGTCAGCGGTTAGGTAGCTAACCGTATTTCCTTGGGATGCCACCTGGTTGAATTTTTGTTCATCAAAATCAATTTGATTTTCAGTTAGGTACTTGCTGGAAACCACTTGGTATTGCTTACCATTAATGTTGGCCTCTAGCCCCGCACCGGTAATTTGCTTAACGTTTTCGGCCGTTTCTAACTGCAGGTTTTTAGCCTTAGCTGCAGCCAGAATCCCACTGGCTAGTGGATGGCTAGAAGTTTGTTCAGCACTGGCAATTAGCTTAAGAGCGTCGTCATCAGAAAGTTGATCTGAAAGACTCTTCACTAAGTTGACCTTGAATTGCCCCTGGGTTAAGGTCCCAGTCTTGTCCATGAGAGCGTACTTTAGTTTTTTGGTGCCTTCAAGTGCGTCTCGGTTTCTGATTAACAGGCCGTTCGTTGCCGCTAGTGAAGTGGTTCGTGAAACAACGAGTGGAATTGCCAGTCCCAAAGCGTGGGGACATGCAATGATTAGGACGGTTACGGCAGTGGTGGTTGCAAATGAGACCCCGCTTACCAAACTCCAGATTAGCCAAGCAACAATTGCAATTGATAGGGAAGCATAGAACAGGTATCCAGAAACCTTATCAGCTAGGTTTTGATTCTTGGACTTGCTATTTTGGGCGCTAGAAACCAAGTCCTTAACCTTAGATAGGTAGCCTGAATCACCAGTTCCAGTAACCTTGAATTGGATGCTACCATCATCATTAGTGGAACCACCGATGACCTTATCGTTGACGTTCTTTTCAACGCTCCGCGATTCACCAGTTACCAGTGATTCATTGACCTTGCCGCTACCATCGGTAATGATTCCGTCAGCTGGGATTTTTTCACCAGCCTTGACCAATACCATATCGCCATTATGCAAATCAGTTAACGAAACGCTCTTAAAGCTGCCATCTGATTGCTTAACACTTGCGGTGTTAGGCAACAAGTTGGAAAGCTTATCGACTGCAGATCCGGCATTCATGATCGTATTCATTTCAATCCAGTGGCCCAATAGCATGATGACAATTAAGGTTGATAATTCCCAGAAGAAATTGCTGACCATCGTTCCGCTGTTGGTTAGATTATTATGAATTACCGAGTAAATACTGTAAACGTACGCAACGGAAATCCCCATTGAAATTAACGACATCATTGCGGGTTGCTTAGCTTCTAGTTCACCTTTGGCACCGCTGAAAAATGGTTTCCCACCGTAGAAGAACAGGATGGTTCCTAGAATGGCAACGATCCAGTCGGAGCCCTTGAAGAAGAATTGGAATGGCAGTCGCATTCCCATCATTGGTGACATGATTAAAATGGGAATCATTAATGCAAAGGATCCCCAAAACTTGTGCTTGAGGTTACCCATGTTCATCATGTGGCCACCATGCATCATCATCATGCCACCACCGCTCATGTTCATACCGCTCATGTCGTGGCCACCGTGGCCCATGTCCATGTGGCTCATATCCATGTTGCCCATGGCTTTGTGATCGTCCTTATGCATGTTCATGTGATGACCATCTTTGTGCATGTCCATGTCATTCATGTTCTTACCGTTCATTTTCATGCCCTTCATATCTTTGTCACTCATTTCATATCATCTCCGCATTTCCTATATTGATTTTCGAGGCAATTGCAATTTACCTTTTCAGGAGCATCTTTTTGTTTCGCCGTTAGTTTATCGATTAACAGCTGAATATCGCTTTTACTAATGGCAAAATTATCAATAATGGTACCGATTTCTTTACCAACTTTCATTTCACACATGTTATTAAATAACGATACTGAAACGGCGTTCATTGCATCCTTCTCACTAATGTTAGGTGAGTAGAGATAACCTGTACCTTGCTTTTTGGTATTTAGGTACCCCTTGTTCTTCAACCTGGTGATTAAAGTTTTTGTAGTGGATGGTTTCCAATCGTTCTTACTTTCCATTTCATCAATAATTTGGCGACTAGTACACTGCCCTAGTGTCCAGACGATTCGCATTACGCACCACTCTGAATCCGTGATGCTAACGTTATCACTCATAAAATCACTCTCCATTTGTGAATTAACTATGTATAATATAACACTGCGGTTTACACATGTAAACTAAAACGCTTAACCAGCAATTTCAGTGGATTTAATATAAAATAGGGATAATATTTGGAATTAGGAGGCAATGGAATGGGAAAGGAAATTTTTAACCCAACCCCAATTAATGAACTTAAGGCTAAATACGATGTAATTGTGGTTGGTTCAGGAGCGACCGGATTAGTATCGGCACTTCAAGCTCATGAACTAGGTTTGCGTCCAGTAATTTTAGAAAAAATGGAACGATTGGGTGGTAATACGAACCGGGCTTCTTCCGGGATGAATGCTGCTGAGACGGAAGTTCAGTTGAAGCATCATGTCGTTGATAGTTTTGATGCGTTTTATAATGATACCTTCAACGGTGGTGATCGACAGAATAACCAGGAGTTGCTACGCTACTTTACCACGCATGCGGCATTGGCAATCGACTGGTTAGCTGATCACGGCATCAAATTAGATGATATAACCATAACTGGTGGAATGGGAACCAAGCGGACCCACCGGCCTAGTAGCATGGCACCAATTGGTAACTTTCTGGTCACTTCGTTTTTAAAGTTGATTCAAGCGGCCCAAATTCCAGTCTTTACGCAGGTTGACGTGCAAAAGATTAACCAGAATGACGGACAGGTCACCGGGGTTGCTGTCCAGTTAGTGGATGGAAGTGAAAAGCAGGTAGCTGGGGACGCAGTTGTTCTTGCTACCGGTGGCTTTGGTGCCAGTAAGCAGATTATTAAGCGGTACCGCCCCGACCTCGTTCATTATCGGACTACGAATCAACCAGGAGCAACTGGGGATGGACTGAAGTTAGCAACTGCTGCTGGAGCAGCGCTGGTTGACATGGATAAAATTCAGGTGCACCCAACCGTTCAACAGGATACGGACCATGCGTTCTTAATTGGCGAAGCGGTCAGGGGGGAGGGCGCCATTCTAGTTGATGCGAACGGCAATCGATTCGTGAATGAGTTGGCGACCCGTAAAAACGTTACCGCAGCAATTAATGAGTTGCCCGAACAAAGTGCCTATTTAATCTTAGACCAGGGGGTTCGGGAACATGCGCAGGCGATTGAGTTTTATGATTCGATTGGGCTAGTGGTGCACGGCCCTAGTTTATCAGAATTAGCGACTCACATTGGGGTCGATGCCAAAACGCTTGAATCAACAGTTCAGGATTGGAACCAAGCTGTTGCCAGCCATTCCGATCATCAGTTTGGGCGCACGACTGGAATGGATCGGCAGTTAACCCACGAGCCATTCTTTGCGATTCACATTGCGCCAGCGGTGCACTATACCATGGGGGGCTTAAAGGTAAACCATTTGACCCAGGTACTAGCTGATGATGGAGATGTAATTAGTGGTCTGTTTGCGGGTGGCGAGGTTGCCGGTGGATTACATGGTTATAACCGAATTGGTGGGAATTCCATTGCTGAAACGGTTATTTTTGGGCGTCAAGCTGGTCAACAAACCTATCGCTATATTCAAAAATTAAGGAAATAAAAAAACGTGGGTTCCGTAATTGCGGAATCCACGTTTTTGGGTTGATTTGATTAGTCCAAACCGTTTAAGTTAGTTGTATATTTGCTAAGCCGAAGCACTGTCTTTGGATCAGTATGGTCAGCTGAAACGCCTTCCTTACGGTCAAGCTCACTAATTTGTTTCATTTCATCATCAGAAAGGTTAAAGTCAAATACATCGACGTTTTCCTTAATTCTTGCTGGTTTAGCACTCTTAGCGATTGAAACGATGCCACGTTGGAATAGCCATCTAAGCATTACTTGCCCAACCCCCTTGCCATGACTTTCAGCAATTTGTGAAAGGGTGGGATTAGTAAAGATGTGGTCGTAACCTTGAGCAAATGGAGCCCATGCTTCAGGTTGAATTCCGTAGCTCTTCAGGTAGTCTACCGTAGCTTTTTCTTGGTTCCAAGGGTTAATTTCAATTTGGTTGATTGCTGGTTTAACCTTGTTAAATTGAGCTAAATCAGTAATTTGATAGTCTGGGAAGTTAGAAACCCCTAGCGACTTAATTTTACCAGCAGCTTGAGCTTCTTCCATTGCACGCCACGAACCGTAGTTATCACCATATGGTTGGTGAATGAGGTAAAGGTCGAGGTAGTCTAATTGAAGCTTTTCGAGGGAACTATCAATGGCTTGCTTAGTTTTATCATAGCCGTTATCACTAATCCATACCTTTGAAGTAACGAATAATTGGTCACGAGGGATTCCGTTTTGTTTAATCCCCTTGCCAACTAGGGCTTCATTTGTGTAAACCCGGGCGGTATCGATTAAACGGTAACCGGCGCTGATTGCGGCATCAACAGTGTTAGGGGTTTCCTCAGGGTCGGTTAACTTATAAGTTCCAAACCCAACTGCGGGCATCTTGTTACCATCATTTAATTCAAAGTATTCCATTATACTCATTCCTCCACTAATAATTAATTCCAGGCATCGGTTTCGTCTGGATCATCAAAGTTTTGATCGTCTGAATCATCTGGGTCGTCATCCACTGGATTATCGTAATCATCACGATCTTCAGCGGTATCCTCGCCAATGTCATCTGTGATATCACGGTCATCATCATCCGCAGTATCAGTATCAAAGTCATCAGTAGTGTCATCGAGATTATCATCCCAATTGTCATTATTATCATCTGGGGCGTTATCATCAATCATCCGATTGCCATCGCCACTTAAATCTTCAAGCGGGTCTGAGTCTTCATCACCATAATTATCTTCGTCGAAAACGTCGTTTAAATCATCAACGTTATCAAAATCATCGTCATTGTATGACATATTTATCACCTTACTATTTGAGATTGAATTTATCTTTAGTTTATCACAGACCCAAACGAGATTATATTAATATGAATTCTACCATTAAATAATAAAAAAGGGCGAATTTAGTTTGACATTTTAATAAAATCAGTTATGATAGAGATAGTAACAAACGAATCGATAATATCGGCTAAGGGTTATAACAGGTAAACGGTGTTAAGTCACTATTACCTGTTATTTTTTTACCGATTTAAATTGAAAGGGTGTTTCACATGAAACAATGGCAAAGTGAATGGGCCCATAATAAATACTGGGTAATGGCTCGTTCGCAGCATGCCTATAATCGCATCCGCGAGTTAGCCCGCAATAATGAGTGGACGGATGAAAGTCAGGCTGAGTATCAGCAGCTATTAGCGTCCTTAGTTGACCAACAGCCCACTCGAGCAACGTTAACTACTGCTTATCAGCATATTTGGGGTTACTTTAAGCGGGTGGCTTCACAATCAGAACGGAAACAGTATCTGCAGTTACTTGAGCAGCTGACTCCGACTAATGATTTGTTAGGCCCCTTTTTAGTAACCATGACTGATAAGTATCAGGATCCGTATCTACTATCATCAAGAATTATTCAAGAATTAAGGAGTTATCCCAATGAGACTATGGCATCAAAATCTAATTCATAAGTTACCTCGTCAACAGCTACTTGGCCAGCACCGTGAACTCTGTGCACTTCGCGGAAATGGCTGGGGGAAGAAGCACGCTACTGTGGACTACGTTTTTAATTATTCTCCATATAAGTTATTCCAGTTTCATGAATTGGTAATGAAGGAAATGCTTTCCCGTGATTATTATCCGGACAAACGATGGTTTGATCCTAATTATCGGGGGAGTAATTGTGATCCATATGTAGATTTAAAAGCAATTCCGTTAACTAAGCCTATTTATCCAGAACATGATAATAACTACCTGACTGAATGTTTGGAAAATCTTTGGGATAAGGGAATCAAATTCTTCTAAAATAGTTTGTGTGCTAATTAATTGATAAATCTTCATATCTATTTATAATGTAACAAGGATAGTTATGAAAGGGGATTTTATAATGGATCAATTAAGACAAGCAGAAGTATTAACTTCATTACGGAGAACTCGTTCACACATCATTAACGCCTTAGATGGAACGAATGAAAAAAGTAATGTAATTAAGGATATTGACCGTTTCGTTAATTTCCTTAATGAAACCCCATTGGATCAGATTACAGAAAAGGACGTTGATTACAACTACTCAATCATTAAGGCTGAAATCAACTGCTCTTTAAACTGTTTTACCCATGCTTTGAACGCAATTAAATAAACAATCGCAAACAAAAATCCCATGCCTGAGATCAATAGCATGGGATTTTTTACTGCCCCGGTTGGACTCGAACCAACAACCTACGCATTAACAGTGCGGTATTCTACCATTGAACTACGGGGCAAAAAGAAAGATATTAAATTAATTGCCTTCCCAGGTGGGAAGGGCGACTGCCCCGGTTGGACTCGAACCAACAACCTACGCATTAACAGTGCGGTATTCTACCATTGAACTACGGGGCAAAAAGAAATATTAAATTAATTGCCTTCCCAGGTGGGAAGGGCGACTGCCCCGGTTGGACTCGAACCAACAACCTACGCATTAACAGTGCGGTATTCTACCATTGAACTACGGGGCAAAAAGAGGTATTAAATTAATTGCCTTCCCAGGTGGGAAGGGCGACTGCCCCGGTTGGACTCGAACCAACAACCTACGCATTAACAGTGCGGTATTCTACCATTGAACTACGGGGCAAAAAGAGGTATTAAATTAATTGCCTTCCCAGGTGGGGAAGAGCGACTGCCCCGGTTGGACTCGAACCAACAACCTACGCATTAACAGTGCGGTATTCTACCATTGAACTACGGGGCAAAAAGAAATATTAAATTAATTGCCTTCCCAGGTGGGGAAGAGCGACTGCCCCGGTTGGACTCGAACCAACAACCTACGCATTAACAGTGCGGTATTCTACCATTGAACTACGGGGCAATAAATTTGATATAAAGAAAAGGACTCGCATTCTTTAAGTAAGCTGAAATGCGGGTCCTTTTGGTATTACAGAATTTAAAAGGGTATCCACACTTTCGATTACTTGAGTATGGATACAAGTTATTTTTAGGCGGCTACCACGCTAAAGAAATACCCATACGAATTACAATTATTATTTCGATTATTATTATTGTAATTTGAATTGGTATTATTATTTGATGATGAAAATGCTGACATCATATTTGCCTTTAACATGGTTACGCCTCCTTATCTCGTTTAATTTATGTTTATATAATAATATGGTTAGAAATGAATGTCAAGGCTTATTTTAGTGTAATCATTTTTTCACTTACACTGATTGGAGCCGAATATTTCCAAGCTAGTTTTTTGGTTGATGATAATTAACGCTTTTAATTATAGATGTTACATTCTGATTACATTGTAAAATTAAGCTTTATTAGATTATATTGTGCATTATATAATATTTACATTATATGTTCGATAATTACAGGAGTGATCATTATTTTGAATTATAAACTTAAACGTGCGTTCTGCACGTTATCAATTACAACCCTAGCTTTGATGGGGGCGATGGCTGTGGATGGGACCCATGCGTTAGCTGATACCACCAGTGCCGCCAATAATTTACAGACTAGTGCTTCTCAAGCTAATAGTTCTGCAAGTAGTAGTTCTAGCGTAGCTACTAGCGGTTCGAGTAATTTTTCAACCGTTAATGAAAATTCACTTGCAAATAGTACGACCGCAAGTGCTACGACTCAAAAAGCCAGTTCTTCAGCTAATAGTAGTCAGCAAGATACTGCTACCAGTGCTACGACTCAAAAAGCGAGTGCAAACGTTACCTACTCTAAGTCGTATAAGCTAAGTGAAATTACTAGCCAAAATGTTCAAAAAACGACCTATAAGTCTAACGCGGTTAATAAAGCGAAAGAATACGTTAAAGAACAGGGTAGTATGAACGAAAAAATGAAGGTTACGAATGCTGCTGCTCCCGTTTATTCTGCACCAGCCAAAACTAACGGGGCTGAAAAGCTAGGAACCGCAAGTAGCCTTGGCCTAACTGATCAGTGGTTAACCGTTAATTACCGTAAATACACTAATAAAAAAGAAGGTTATTTCCGTGTAACCAAGGATGGAACTAATTACTATATTGATGGTAAATACATGGAATTTAACCTTAGTGGCTTAAGCAGTGGGAATGCTAAAATTGAAAAAGCAATTAAAGCTGGCGAAGCACTAATTGGAAAGTCGCCATATTCATGGGGGGGCGGAAGAACTGCCGCTAGTATTGCTGCGCGGCGCTTCGACTGTTCATCATTTATTAGGTACATTTATGCCAAGGCTGGCGTTTACGTTGGTCCAGTTGGATCAACAACGACATATACATTGGCTAGCCAAGGCCGCTCGGTCAACTATAAGGCTATGAAACGTGGGGATATTTTCTTCTTTAACGATAAGAAGGAAGGGGCTTTTTGTCACGTTGGAATTTATCTAGGACGGGGATTATTCTTAAATGATTCTCCATCTACTGATACCCACGGAGTTGGTATTTCTAGTTTACAAGATCCACATTGGTCAAGACGATTCAATCACGTTGTGAGACGGATTGTTTAGGACTAAAAAACACCGCCATTGAGCGGTGTTTTTTATTGCTGATGGTTTAAATTTTTGTATCTTACTGTAATTTATGAAACAATAAAAGAACAGCCTTTGTTTATAGGCGTTTAAATTAGGAGGATTAAGAATGAAAGACACCAAAACTTTATTTCAACATGGGACGTTAGCCCTTCTAGTTCCTGGATTATTCGATGGAACCATTAAAATGGATGATTTTATGAAACATGGCGACACCGGGATTGGAACCGGTGAAGGCCTTGATGGTGAATTAATCGTTGTCGATGGGACGCCTTACCAAATTGATGGGTCTGGAAACGTTAATGAACTAGATAGTAGCTTTACGTTACCATTCGGAAACCTGCATTTCGCTGATTATAAGCCATTTAAGCAACTTTCTGACTTAGACTTTGCTAAATTCCCCGAGACCATTCTTAGTGCTGGGGGATTGGAAAACGTTTTCTTCTCAGTTAAACTTCATGGAACGTTCAAAACAATGAAGACCCGTTCTGTTTATAAGCAAAGTAAGCCATACCCAACGCTTGCCCAATGTGCAAGTAAGCAACACGTGTTTGATGGTGAAGATAAGAGTGGGACTGTAATCGCATACTACGCTCCGCAACTATTTAACGGGGCAGCAGTGGGTGGCTTCCACAGTCATTTCCTAGCTGACGACCATTCTCAAGGTGGTCACATTTTGGACTTTACTGGTTTTACTGGTGATGTTGAATTACAAGTTTTTGATAATTTAGATCAATCACTACCAACTAATAATGCTGAATTCAAAAACCATGACTTTTCGAAGGA
The DNA here is from genome assembly GCF_019303535.1 of Lactobacillus sp. Sy-1. Classification (GTDB taxonomy): domain Bacteria; phylum Bacillota; class Bacilli; order Lactobacillales; family Lactobacillaceae; genus Nicoliella. The sequence goes on from NZ_JACCIU010000001.1 coordinate 348,812, forward strand.
TGATATTGAAGCAGCGATTAAAGAATCTGAATAAACAAAAAAAGCGTTGATGGCGATGCCATCAGCGCTTTATTAATTTTATTGGTAATCATAAACCAATTGGTTACTAGAGTTGATTGAAGTTTGGTCCCAACTGCTAGTGCTAGAATTGTAAATGTAAATGTGGATAGTCTTAGGACTGGATGATGAAAGGCTATCAATAGTTACCCATCTAGTACCATTTTGAAGTTTAAATGATTTTGAAACAACGGCATCAGAAGAATCTGGTGAGTAAGTTGAAACGTATACTGGGTAAGAGGTGCTAGAACTAGATGAACTAGACTGGCTAGGGAATACGTTAATGTTAGTAAACTTGAATGTATCTGATTGTGGTACCGTTACCGTTTGACCACCTAGTTCAAGTTGGTAAGATGCTGATGATCCAGTAGTTACAACCTTAACTTGAGCCTTATCACCAGGGTTTAGCGTAGCTCCGTTTGCTGAATATGCTTTTGAGTCTGGTGAGAAGAAAGCAGTTCCGTAGTCAGTGCCTTGGTAATAGTCGGTATCTGCAGTCTTATAAGCACCCTTGACAGTAACAACTTTCTTATTGCTAGTTGTATTATTATTGTTACTACTATTATTCGTAGTGTTATCAGTAGTTGTTGGAACTAGCTTTAACCAGCTAGTGGAGTTAACTAGCTTAGAATTGGTAGTTACGTAGTAAGATACCTTATTTTTACTATTAATGGTGTATAGAATCCAAGCGCCATTATTCTTTCTAGCATAAATCTTGGTACCCTTCTTTAGTGTTTTGGTACTCTTTGACATAACAAGCGTGTTTTGCTTATTAACAGTCTTGATACTAGCTTTATTTACCTTAGTATCTTTAACAATTGAAACGTAGGCTTGGTTTTTCGTCCAGTAACTGGATGATGCCTTAGGGGTCTTCTTGGGTGTCTTAGTACTAGTAGTAGTCTTGGTAGTACTTGCTGCATTCGCGTTTACGCTTGATAATGCAGGGGTAACTCCTAGTGTTACAGTAGCGGCTAGTGCCACTAACATATTTTTGTAGTTCATATAAATACCTCCATTTTTTTGTGTTGCCTGTTCATTCTAACATGGATACTACCTCACGTCTAAGGGGGACTATTTTAAATTGTTTGTGTACAACCTATTTGCAAGTTCACGTTGATTGGTCTACAATGGTAAACATAAATTAAATTAATCATTTATGGGAGTGGGTTTCAATGAAAAATAATAAAATGATTCTTGGAATTGCTGCAGCTGCAGTTGCAGCTTTACTGGTGGTTCCAGTCGGAGTTAATGCAATGAGCAACGGAGCTAAGAAGACGACTTCTTCAATGTCGATGAGTTCCTCAATGTCAATGAATTCTTCATCTAAAATGAGCATGGATAGCTCTAGCAGTATGAGCAACATGAGTAGCATGGATATGGGCGGAATGATGATGAAGACCAATGGTGGCAAGGCTCCTAAGGGACTTATGATGGCTAAGAATGCCAAGTACATGAAGGGCACTAAGGTAAAAATTCTAGCAAATCACATGTCAGGAATGAAGGGTGCAATTGCTACGGTTGTGGGGGCATACAATACTGATCTTTACACTATTGATTACACTCCTACCAATGGTGGGAAGGAAGTTAAGAATCACAAGTACGTGGTCTCTAAAGAGATTAAGGCTTCTAAAAAGGGCCAACTTAAGGTTGGTTCAAAAATTACCGTTGAAGCCGATCACATGACCGGCATGAAGGGTGCTAAGGGTAAAATTGTTTCAATTAAAAAGGGTCCTGCTTACATGGTAACCTTTAAAGCTACCAATAGTAGTACCGTGTATAAGAACCACAAATGGCTTGCTCAATCAGATTTAGCCAGTGTTAAATAATTTAATATTTAATTTAAAAGCCACTTTTACAGTGGCTTTTTTGGTGCAATTGTAAATAATTTGGTATGATAAGTTTATAAAATTATAAACGAGAGTGATTAAGAATGATAACGAATTTATTGAGGTACGGGGTAGATGACCAGTATTGGTTCTACATCGGAATTGTTTCTGCAGTGGTGATAGCAGCTGTTGACTTTAAGCACCTCTGGTGGCTTTCTGGATTATTTTTATTAATTACCATTCTAACGGTATTTAAAACGATTCGAAAGTTTCAAATTATTAACAGTTTATTAACTGATCAGGCGTTATTACAAGTTCGACGCGGATTAGATTTGAGTGTTGGAACTGGTTATTCAACCGTTAGACTTGCTAGGGCAGCATTGAATGGCCAGATTACTGGAATTGAAGATCAATACCAGACAAGTGGGAACCACGCTAGAAATAACGTTTATAAGCGTGGGGTCGGTAGTCGGGTCAATGTTATGCGTGGTGACATCAGAAGCCTTCCATTCCCAAATGACAGCTTTGATGTGATTACTGGGAGTTATTCTAAACAAACTGAACTAACGGTTAATAGTCATAAAAAAAGACAAGCGATTTGTAATGAAGTTGCACGCTTGATTAGCAAGGACGGGAATGGCAGTATTTTAATGGTTAATACTAAACGTCAAATCCATAAGTATGCAGTGGAATTCAGTAAAAAAACAGGATTTCAGGTGTACATTGCTGATCCCGAACTTAAATTTAAATTTGGCTACGTGGCTTTAAAAGTAGATGTGAGTGCAATTAAATAATAAAAAAGGTGATTTTCCTTGGGGGAGGGAAATCACCTTTTTTATTTATCTAAACGAACATATGTTTGTCTTTCTGATATTATCATACTATTAATATTCGAATTAGTCAATATTGACGGTTATCTTTTTAAGTGGTTGGGTTCATAAAAAATTAGAATTGCAATAGCATATGAAATCACAATGGTGAAAAAGCCAAGGCCAATTAATGAACCAATTTGAAAGTCTAGGTTCTGAGTGCTGACATCGTATAACAGGATATCAGTTAATAACTTAATGATTAGGTTAATAATACAAGTAATGATCCATGTAAAGATAAATGTTCCGGATACCCGTTCCCCGGCCTTAGTTAGGTATTGTCTGTGGGTAGTTGCAAAGGTAGCCAGTAGAACAGATAGAATTACTGATATTATCGGCAGCCGCATTCCACCTACATGGAGAAACTCCATGTAACTAGGAATAATCCATATTGCAATTAGATAATATCCAATTTGGAGGGCCTTAATTCTTTTAATGTGTTTATTTTGGTATGTTTCGACATCTTTATCGGGTTGAATAATGGGTAACACTCCTTATATATTACAAGAGCAAATTATACAAGAAAGTGTATATTATATCAATGAATCATTGACCAATATTGGGAAACCGGACAGTTAGTCATGAATTGCTTCAAAATTAACGACTCATTTTACGGGCGCGTTCGAAAAAGTCCACAAACAATTGATTTTCTTCTGGCATGTGTTTCCAGATGTTTTCAGGATGCCACTGAACACATTGAATTGATGTATCGGCATTTTCTAAGCCCTCGATAACCCCATCCGGAGCAGTAGCGGTAACGTGTAACAATGGGGCAACTTTTTTAGCAGCTTGGTGATGAATGGAGTTCACTAATGGGTGCACGCCAACACTTTTGCCCATCGCACTATCTTTATCAACGGCAACATGATGGGTGGGCATGAATACCTTCGCCCGTTGGGTATGTTGAATCAACGGCTGTTCGGTCGCCTTGAACTGACTATTTAAGTCCTGATACAACGTTCCACCTAAGGCGACGTTTACTACCTGGAGCCCCCGACAAATTGCCAGGATCGGTTTATGCATCTTGACAGCATCTTTCACTAATTGAAGTTCAAAATAATCACGGGGCAGGTATGATATACCAGTATTAACGGTTGGCTCTTCATCATAAAAAATTGGTGCAACGTCTGGCCCCCCAGTAAAAATAACGCCATCCACCGCTTCCAGTAGTTCCGCAGCCATTTCTGGCTTAGCAACTGGAAATACAATCGGGGTAATCCCGTTATGTATCAAGGCGTTCACCAACGTCCGTTGCGCAATGTGTGCTCTGGTCATTCTAAAAGTGTCGCTTTGCCCCATATTAACATCTGCTGTAATTCCGATTCTCATTTTAATAATCCCCTTCAATGTATGTATTCTCAATTAATTATAAGACCATCTCCATTAAAGTAAAGACAATCCAGCTTCTTTTAGATTATAATAGAATTGATATTAAAATTTGGAGCGCTATACTAATGAAACAACAAAAAAGACGGCTACACTGGCCAACAATCATTGGAACGCTGTTGTTAAGCTTTCTAGTGATGTTATTCCTTTCTACTTCTTCACCGTTATACGCGGTGAATCCTTCCCCAGATGCGAACATTATGATGACCGTGGGAAAGGGTTTCTTGCACGGCTTGATGCCGTATCAAAATTTATTTGATAACCGGGGTCCACTGATTTACCTGCTATACTCACTAGCAGCGTTGGTGAGCTACCATTCGTTTATCTTGATCTATATTTTAGAATCGCTGCTGCTGTTTTTTGACTTAACCATTAGTTACTTTATCCTGAGGCTATTCATGCGCAGGCGGTTAGCTTATCCACTGGCATTATTCATCATTCCACTAATGTTTAATGAGTATTTCTTTCAACATGGAGACACGCCGGAAAGCATCGTCATTCCATTCTTACTGCTGATGATTTACCAGTTGATTAAACACCAGGATTTGCACTTCTCGTGGTGGACCCTGCTGTTTCAGGGGATTTTCGTGGGAATTGCATTTTGGATTAAGTACACCTTCCTCTTCCCCTGGTTTGGAATTGGACTCGGATTAAGCATCATCTACCTATTCCAAAAACGCTTTAGGGACTTGTTTAAGTTAGTGGGTTGGGGCCTGCTTGGGTTTGTTTTAGTTACGGCCCCTACGTTAATGCTCTACCATGCCCACCATAGTCTCGCAGTGATGTTGAAGGTCTACTTCTGGTTTAACGTTAAGTACTACCAACACAGTAATTTTGACTTAACCCAGTTGATCAAACTTCCGCAAACGGATATTGTTGCGCTGTGGGTTGAAATTATGATTGTTGTGACGCTAGCTTCAATTATGCTAGTCCCCCGGATTAAATGGTCCGTGAAGGTTATTTTAATGGTGAGTCTGATTTTAGAGGCGCTATCCATTATTACCGTGAAGGTTACTGCGACCTATTATTACACTTTGATATCAGTATTTGGCATTTTCATTTTGGCTCTGGTGGGTTTTATCCTCCAAACCGGGCTGCCCAAGTTAGCAGTCGAAAACCCATTTTTAATCTGCTTATTAGTCGTAATTTCACTTTGGGGCATCGTTGCTACGAATCAGAATTATCGCTACTCTAGCTTTTTTCCACATAACGAAATTTATAGCGTGAGTCATCGTGAAACCGAGCCATACCAAACCCGGTTTGCACGGATAATCAACCGAAGTAACGACCGTTCGCTACTGGCGTACCGGACGATTGACGTTAGCTTGTACACCGTGCTGGGAACGTTGCCTAACAATAAGTACTTCGTTCAAAATAACTTAACCTATCCGCCGATGAAGAAATCCCAGGCAAAGCAATTAAAATCATTAAAGAACAAATTTGTTTTAACGATTTCGTTGCCCCCTGATCAACCTGGGATTGCAACACGCCGGTCGTTAAAGAAACTGCAGAATAAGACGCTCAAACGCCACTACCACCTAGTGGATACAGCAACCGTATTAAAGTATACTTCGTCCGTTCAACAGTACCGCTTAAAGTACTACCTCTACGAACGAAACGATTAATTAACAGCCCCCTTCATATGAAGAGGGCTGTTTTGTTGCGCGCCATTTCAAAATGATAAATGCAAATGGTTTGACCTCTAGTTAACTATAAGGAATACAGTATTGTTATTAAGTAATTGCTGATTACATTATGAAATTATTTAACGATCAAGATCTTGATAATCGGGCTAGTGTTGGGATCAATCAACCGGGAAGCGAAGGCATGTTACCCTAAAAGTTGAATTATTCCTTGACTTAAAGTTAACTCTAAGGAGTAAATTATAGTTAATCAATTGATTAAAGGAAGTTCATCGATGCAAAAATACTCAATTGGCGAATTCGCTAGCTTGGTGGGGTTAACCACCTATACTCTGAGATACTACGAAAAAGAGGGTTTGATTATTCCGAGCCGGGATGGAAATGACCGGCGCTACTATACCGATCAAGATATTAAGTGGATTGGCTTTTTACTGCACCTTAAGGGAACTGGGATGTCAATGGAAGAGATTAAGCACTACGTTCAACTCCGGGCGCAAGGCGATGGTACGATTGCCCAACGCCGGAAACTTTTGGCAACGGTAAAGGAACGGAGTCTGGCTCAAATCCGTGAAATGCAGGCCAATTTAACTGTTTTATCCCATAAGATTGATTGGTATGACGGCAAGCTCAATCATACGGTCTCAGAAGATTTTGAACACTACTTACAACGCTTTAATAATTAGGGAGATGTTTAATGATGGCAAAAAATGAAGATGTTAAACAAAACGGTGGCCTATTTGGATTAGGGGCCAAGAACGATGCATACGCAAAGTACTTTACTGGTCAAAGCTATTTGAACGGATTGGTTAGTCCTGAAAAGGAAGTCAACGTTGGAGTTGGAAATGTTACCTTTGAACCAGGTTGTCGAAACAACTGGCACATCCATCATGATGGTTACCAAATCTTGTTAGTGACCGGTGGCGAAGGATTATATCAAGAAGCTGGCAAGCCCGCCCAACTTTTGCACCCAGGTGACGTGGTCGTAACCCATGATGGGGTAAAACACTGGCACGGTGCAACTCCTGATAGTTGGTTTGCCCACGTGGCAATTACCACTGGAACTCCTGAATGGCTCGAACCCGTTTCAGATGAAGAATTCGCAACTGCATTTAAGCAGGGAAAGGAGAATGCATAATGGCTAAACAAACCGCTGGACACGATAATTTAGGGGACTTTGCGCCTAAGTTTGCTGAACTGAACGATGATGTTTTATTCGGGGAAGTCTGGTCGCGGACCGATAAGCTATCCGCCCATGACCGGAGCATGATTACCATTTCCGCGTTGATTTCTGGTGGCAACTTCGCCCAGTTAAAGGCGCACATGACGATTGGAAAGCAAAACGGAATTACCCAATCTGAAATTTATGAAATGATTACCCACCTCTCCTTTTACGTTGGTTGGCCAAAAGCATGGTCAGCATTTGGAATTGCGAAGGAAGTATATGGGGCAACGAAATAATTGAATATTAATCGAATGAAAGTGGAGACAGAAGCCGAATTTGGCAGTCGCCGCTTTTTTATTTGCCCCTTGGAACCACTTATTTGCTAATTTGAACCACTTATTATGAATGCCCCCTTAAATACTGATTTAAAAGCTATAATAACCACAATAAATCGAAATGAGGGATTGCACAATGGCACTATTACAAGTAAGTGATTTAACCCAGCGTTACGGCAGTAAAATTGCCGTTAACCACATTAACTTGACCATCGAAACTGGTCAATTAGTTGCATTTTTAGGTCCAAACGGAGCGGGGAAATCCACCACGATCAACATGCTGACTGGAATTACCAGGCCTAAGTCAGGGACGATTAGCATGGACGGGCTGAAGCCCAGTAACCACGAATACCGGCACCAAATTGGGGTTGTATTCCAGGATAGCGTTTTAGACCGCGACCTGACCGTTAAGCAAAACTTGATGTGGCGGGCGGGAATGTACAAAAACGTTGATTATGATTTTATTAACCGGCTAATGCAAGCGTTTGATATTACTTCGATTGCTAAGCAAAAGTACGGTTCGCTTTCGGGTGGGCAACGCCGGCGGGTTGATATCACACGCGCCTTGTTACATAAACCCCGGTTATTATTTTTAGATGAACCATCAACTGGATTGGATATTCAAACTCGAAATAAGATTTGGGCAGTTTTGAACCAACTCAGAGCTGAATACCAACTTACGATTATTTTAACCACCCACTACCTGGAAGAGGCTAATATTGCTGATTACGTCTACGTAATTGACCACGGGGAAATCATTGCTAATGCCACCGTGGATGACCTTAAGGCCAAGTACGCTAAGGACGTTTTAACAATTACGACTGGTGATGTTGCAAAGGTGAAGGCGCTGGTTAACAAGGATTGGCCGACGACCGCCGAAGCAAACAAGGTTAAAATAATGGTCCCAGATGTGAATGCGACGATTCAATTCTTGAATGCAGCGCAGCCGTTCATTCAAGAAATGGAGCTCAAACGGGGCGACATGAATGATATCTTTGTTGCTTTGACTGGAAAGGAGATTCGCTAATGATTAACTTAATTAAACGAAACCTATCAATTTATTTTGCCAACCGGAGCGTGGTGTTCTTCTCCGTCTTTGCAGCTTTAATCTCATTTGTATTGTACCTACTATTTTTGAAAAATAGCATGCAACAAGGTTGGCGAGCGGTTCCTGGTGCGGGCAAACTACTTGATCCGTGGTTGATTGGTGGGACGCTATCAGTAACCGGATTGACCTCAATTGGAGCGGCAATCAGTCAAATGGTGATTGACCGTGAACAACACCGCTTGAATGACCTTGAAATGACTGATTTATCAACGCTACAAATTCAAACTGGTTACCTAGTGGGCGCGGTTCTAATTGGGACCCTAAACCAAATCATTGCCTTTTTAATCATGAGCTTTTACTTTCAAATTGCGGATGGGGTTAGCATTGCCTGGGACCAAAGTGCCGCAATCTTAGGAATTGCTGTTTTCAGTAGTTTGGTTTGGACCGCCCTTAACCTTTTGATTTACTCGTTTATCAATAGACAACAATCAGTTTCGACCATCTCTTCAATCATTGGGACGGTTTCTGGTTTTATGGCTGGTGTGTACGTTCCAATCAGCACCATGCCTAGCGTTGCCCAAACGATTATGAAGTTTACACCCGCCCCTTACGTTTCAGCAGCGTTTCGGGACGTTGTAATGAAACAACAACTTCATGATTCATTCAAGCACCTCCCAACTTCTGAGCTAAAGAGCTTTAGATTAGCGCTTGGCATCGATTTGAAAGTTGGCAGTACTCAACTAACGATGACAGACATTTTTCTCGTTTTAGGTGGTTTCTTATTAATATTTATTGTATTGTTATTATTAGCAAACTATCTCAGAACGAAAGAAGTGGCGGGCCATGCACGTTGATTTTCATCAAGATGATCAATTATCACCAGATGAAATTAAATTATTAGTAAGCGCTAACCAGTTAACGCCTGACGTGGTTGCATTGATCAATCGGCTTGCCCAGCTAGAGACCCATTCGGCCTCGGTGCTACCATTATCGATTGACGACCGGGTCGAAATGGTGAATTTAAACGACATTGTTTCAATTGAAGTTTTCGGTAGCGATTTAACGATTGCAACTTTGAGCCATGACTACTCATTTCATGGTCAGTTGAAAAGGATTCTAGCCAAGATCAACGACGATCGATTTATCCAAATTGCCCGTGGAACCGCAATCAACATTGACCATTTAAATTCCCTAGAGGCAGGCTTTTCCGGTAACATGACTGCATTTTTAGACCATGAGATAAAATTGAACGTCAGTCGAAAGTACCTACCAGAGTTGAAAGCGAGGTTGCGAATGTGAAAAAAATAATCAAAGATTGCGTTCGATTTGGATTGATTGGGATGTGCATTGGTTCATTCGTTTTTTTACTGTCTATAACTGCTTACCGGCAATTCGTTATTACCCGGTCAGAGGTACTAAGTAATTTATTGATGAGTTTCTTGATTGGTGAAATCTCAATGATTTTTCGGTATAGCCACCGCCCATACCTAGTTAAATTAATTATTCATTACCTGGGCACCAGCTTTTTAGTGATTGTAACTGGATTGTACAACCACTGGATTGATAATTGGTTTTCGTACTTTATTATGGTTACGATTATTTATGCATTCATCGTAATCGTGCAATACAAAATCTATTCTCGCGATGCCAGTGATATTAACCGCCTGATTCAAAAGCGGAAGCAAAACCACCATTAATCCTAAATTGACTTTTAAATAGTAACTAGCTATCATTATATTAAAACTTTCTTAAAGACTTGATAGTTAGAGCGACCCGCTTCTTAAATCAAAGGAGCGGGTTTTTCTAATTGCGATGGGGGATAAAATGAATAGAAAACACTTAAGCATTCGAACGGTGGTTGCGATTGGAATCGGAACTGCGATTGTCTTTTTATTGAAGCGGTGGGTCTCAATTCCAAGTGGAGTCCCTAACACCAATATTGATACATCATACGGCTTTTTAGGGTTTGCTGCGGTCCTTTTTGGGCCGATTGCTGGACTATTCATGGGCTTTTTAGGCCATGCACTGACCGACTTCACAATGTACGGAATGCCATGGTGGAGCTGGGTCATTTCGACCGGATTTGTGGGCCTCGGAATGGGGGTCCTACATAACCACCTTGGAATTGAAGACGGCATGTTCACCACCAAAAAGATGGTACTTTATAACGTCTGGCAAGTCTTGATCAACCTGATTGCGTGGTCGTTGATTGCGCCGATGGGTGATATTTTAATTTACGCTGAACCAGCTAATAAGGTGTTCTTACAGGGATTTGTTTCCACCATCACCAATAGTTTATCCACCGGGGTAATTGGAACAATCCTGCTTGCTTCATATGCTGCAACCAAGCTTAAAAAGGGCAGCTTACGAAAGGAGGATTAACGATGAGTGAACAATCTGGAATTAAGTTTGACCACGTTAGTTTCCAATACTATAGCCAAGCAGAGCCCACTCTAAGGGATATTAATCTGACGATTAACGCCGGCGAAAAGGTATTAATCGTGGGGCCTTCCGGCTCTGGTAAATCAACTTTAGGAAACTTAATTAACGGCATTATTCCACATAACTACCGGGGGGATTTAACCGGGACCGTTACCGTAGACGGAATCAACGTTGCTCAATCGAGTGTCTTCGACCTTTCACTTAAGGTCGGGACGGTGCTGCAAAATGCGAATGACCAGTTCGTGGGGCTAACGATGGCTGAAGACATGGCGTTCGGGATGGAAAACGATGATACGCCGGTTCCCGAAATGCATCAGCGGGTAAACCAATGGGCGGACTACCTAAATTTAAAGGACCATCTGACCCAAGCCCCCCAAAGTCTTTCCGGTGGCCAAAAGCAACGGGTTGCGATGGGTGACGTATTGATTGATGAGGGCGACATCATGCTCTTTGATGAACCATTAGCAGCGTTGGATCCGGCGACTGGTTACCAAACGATTAAGTTAATTGACCAACTGCACTCAGAATTTAAAATGACGGTTGTAATCATTGAACACCGTTTAGAAGAAGTGCTCACCCAGTCCGTGGACCGCTTAATTGTGTTGAACGATGGGCAAATCGTTGCCAACGATACCCCGGATGCAATTCTGAAAAGTGATGTAATGCAGAAATTGGGGCTTCGCGAACCACTGTACATTGAGGCTTTGAAGGCCGCCAACGTTGATTTAAACCAGGTAACGCATTTGGATGATGTGGAGCAACTCGCAGCACCGCACCTTGAACAGCAATTAGCAAAACTGGCTACTGGTGATCCAAAGCAGCCGCATGCTGCGAGCCAACCACTGTTGTCAATTCAAAATCTTAAGTTTGGATTTGCCGACCAACAGCCACTGTTTAAGGACTTAAACTTAACCATTAATCAGGGGGACCACTTGGCGCTGGTGGGCCAGAATGGAATTGGGAAGTCAACGCTTAGTAAGCTGATTACCGGATTTTTGACGCCCAATCGTGGTCAGATTAGTTTGAATGGGCAACCATTGATGAACGATTCGATTAAGGAGCGTGCTGACCACATCGGGTATGTAATGCAGGATCCCGATAAGATGATCAGTCAGGTCTTGGTGAAAGCTGAGGTAGGACTGGGCCTAAAACTGCGTGGGGTGAGTGATGCAGAAATTGAGTCCCGGGTAAACGCCATTTTAAAAATTTGTGGGCTGTATCCATACCGGAATTGGCCAATCGCAGCACTTAGCTTTGGACAGAAGAAACGGGTAACAATTGCAAGTATTCTTATTTTAGAACCTGCAGTTATTATCTTAGATGAACCCACCGCCGGACAGGATTTCCGGCATTACACTGAAATGATGCAGTTCTTGACCCAACTTAACCGGCAGGGAACCACTTTAATTACCATTACCCATGATATGCACTTAATGCTAGAGTATGCTAATCGAACGGTCGTACTCGGGAATCAAGGAATATTGGCAGATACGAATCCAGTGGCGGTCCTATCTGATACTGATCTTTGCCAACAGGCTGATCTAAGACCAACCAGCCTATATCAACTGGCGACCCGCTTTAATTTAAATCCGCAGACCTTTACGGATCTGGTAATCGAATCTGAATTAGGGGGTGCTAGCCATGAATAACAATCTGTTTGGTTATGACCATCAAAACACCTGGATCCACCGGTTAAGCGGAAGCAGTAAACTCTTTTTCTTCCTATTGGTTTCAATTATTGCAATGGTCAGTTATGACACCCGCTTTATCTGCTTGGTATTGGTGCTATCATTGGTCCTATTGCAGCAATCACACATTAAATGGGCCCAAATTCGCCTGGTGGTGAAGCTAATTGTTGCGTTCTCACTCCTGAACTTAGTGATGATTTATATCTTCTCACCAGAAAATGGGGTGGCTATTTACGGGACCAAGCACGTAATCTTTGGGAGTGGTTTTTATGCATTAACCCAAGAACAACTATTCTATGAGATTAACCTGGCACTGAAGTACTTTGTAACCGTGCCACTAGCGCTAATCTTCTTAATCACCACTAACCCGAGTGAATTTGCAGCTAGTTTAAACCGGCTGGGGGTTTCCTATCGAATCAGCTATTCGGTATCACTGGCGTTACGGTATATTCCGGACGTGCAAAACGACTACCAAGAAATCAGTCGGGCGCAACAAGCACGGGGATATGAAATTTCCAAGAAGGGCAAGTTGATGGCCCGACTAACGGGAGCAGTGCACATTATTATGCCGTTGATTTTCACTAGTATTGCTAAGATTGATACGATCAGTCAGGCGATGGAACTCCGCCGTTTCGGAAGAAATAAAAAGCGGAGTTGGTATATGCAACGCCCGATGACTAAAAACGATGACTTAGTCTGGGTTGCAACAATCGTAATCGTTATTATTGGCGGCTGGTTTTTCCACATTGATGGCAGTCGTTTCTTTAACCCGTTTAAATAGGATTGAACACAGTCACTCTGGTTGCGGGGTGGCTGTTAATTTTATTATGGCAATGATTGGTAGTGCTGCTTTGCTGCTAACCATTCTAAATTTATTTGATCCTAGCGGGTTACTAAAATATTGCGTCCGATAATGGGAACGACTATGATATTAATGGCAATTATAATAGTCATATAAGGAGTTTTTAGATGAAAAATAATTTAAGTTTTAAAACGCGATTTAAAAGTGGTTTGAAATATTTCAACCGGATTTTAAACATTGTTATTTTGGTAATTCTAATTGAATTTGTTCAACTTCCGGTTATTTTCCTGGCTAAGGCTCACCATCCAATACAACAAGGATTGTTGATTCTAATATATTTTGCTAGTTACGCGCTTTTGATTGGTGCGGCATGGCACTTTTATAAAAAGTACCATCCAAAGCCGCTGGGCAAACTGACCGGGAATGACATCGTAGTTGCCATTGGGGTATACGTGCTGTATTATTTCTTTAGCACGGCGATGGTAGGATTATCGACGGTTATTTTTCATCAGTCCCAATCCAGTAATAACGTTGCGATTCAGAGTTTATTATCATCAAACTCGTTGGTTCTATGTGTTATGATGGTTGGGATAATATTTCTATCACCAATTTTGGAAGAACTTGTTTTTCGTGGAATGATTGTTGATGGATTATTTCCAAACGCAAAACTAATTTGGCCAATGTTGGTAAGTGGGGCGGCGTTCGCCTCTGCACATGCTTTTAGTAACCCATTTTTATTTTTAGTTTACGGTGGAATGGGTGCTGGAATGGTGTTTATTTATCGTAAAACAGGGACGTTGAAGGCCAATATTTTCTTTCATATGTTAAACAACACATTAGCTTCAATTAGTATTATTATAGTTTTAATTAAATGAGGGGGTAAAAAATGAATAAGAAGTTATATCGATCCAATAATCGAATCTTTGCAGGGGTACTAGGAGGAATTGCTGATTACTTTGATTGGGATAAGACCTGGACTCGCTTGATCTACTCCGCTTTGACCATTTTTAGTTTTGGAATGCCCGGCTTAGTACTCTACATTATTGCAGCACTTATTATCCCAAACCAACCTGAGCGTAGGGATATTGATGCGGAAGAAATTGATTCAAATAAATAGTCTCTAAATCCTCAAAACCCCCATTAATGATACGTTAATGGGGGTTTTGTTTCATAAAATGGTTTTGTTACATTAATGTAACAAATATGCAATTAGCTTGTAATAGTTCTGTTTTATTTTAGTATTATTTCTTTCCTATAATGAAACCAGTTAAAAATAATAAAAATTAATTAATAATAATATCATTTATTTGGGGATGAATAGATTGAACTATAAAAAGCTAGTAAAATTAATCTTAGTTCCACTGGCGTCCGTAACTATTTTTACAGGATTTAATGCCAGTCATGAATCATCGGCAAACGCTGCAAGTAAAAAAGCAGTTAGTCGAGCTTATAAAGTTGCTGAATCAAAGCTAGGCTCACCATATGTTTATGGTGCAGTTGGACCAACTTCATTCGATTGTTCAGGATTTACCCAGTACATATACGAACAAGCACACGTAACCCTTGCTCGGACTGCCCAAGGTCAATATAACACCACGACCCCGGTTCTCCGGAGTAATCTTAAAAAGGGCGATTTGGTATACTTTGGAGATGACGCAACCTCAATTTCACATGTTGGTTTCTACATTGGAAATGGTGAAATGATCGATGCTCAGAATAACGGTGTGGTAACCGAAAAAATTGATGCTCCTTGGTGGACAATCGTTGGGTACTCAAGACCATAATTAAAATGCCAATTTAAAAATGAGACTGATTGATTCAGTCTCATTTTTTTGTAAACTAAAAACGGACGCCAATTATCATTAGCATCCGTTTATTAATTATTGAGCATTATTTAATCTAACCACGTGTGGATTTTTAACTGATTTGTCAACTGATGTGCTGACCTGCTTAGTAGAAGTCGATTCACCAGCGGTACTAGAAGTGGTGCTACCGCCTAACCAGAATGAGAGTGACTTGGTGCCGGTTAACTTGCTAGCATCAACCCGCTTACCGAGGGCGGCACTATAATACTTGTCAGTATATTGCCACAATGCATAGCTGTAATTTGTGCTTGGCTTAACTGAAGTGTAGCTAGCTAACCAAATTGCATCATAGGCACTCTTAGCAGTGGTGAAGTTACCCATGAATGATTGATAACTGTAAAGAACAATTGGCCGACTAGTTAGCTGCCGGGCACGATTAGCCCAGGCAACGGTGGCACCGTTTAAACTACCTGAGGTAACGTTATTTGATTCGGCATCGTTAACGTAGAATAATGCCTTGGGTGCTGCTTTAATTAACGTGGAAGCTTCATTTGCGGCGCCACTAGCGTTTTTATAAAGACTGTAACTATAAACTCCATACTTAACGCCATATTTAGAAAGAATCCTTACATTGTTTTGGAATACGCGATCTTTATAACTAGACCCGTATTGAACCCGCAGGATTAGAAACTCTGCTTCAGACTTTAGTTTTTTTGCCTGACTATCTGTAATGTTTCCTTGCCATTCAGATAGGTCATATACCGGTTTAGCCGCGTTAGCGGTAGTTGTAAAGAACGGTGCAACAATGGCGAGCCCTAAAACTACGACCAAGCTGCAAAACATTTTTAACTTTTTCATTATTACTCTCACTCCATATTATTTTAATTCCTATAGAGTAGTTTACCATTAATATCCAGCTAAAAAACGCCTGCAATCGTTTTTCAACCAGATTGTAACTTGTTGGTAATAGTTTTATTTTTTCTGAAAATTATTAAGAAAAAGTAAGCATCCAGTCATTTTGGATGCTTACTTTGGTTGAACTATTCAATATAGCGCCATAAAAAGACGATTCCAGTGACGAGGGCAGCCCATAAAAAGCTTTGAATTCGATCCTTAGCTTCAATCTTTTTAGCGCGGTGTTCTTGATTTTTACCGGCAAAGTATTTCAATCTTAATACCACATTTCCTTATTATTTTCTATCAATGTTAGTCATTGCACGCGCATTGACCCACTGGTTAAATTCTGCCTCGGTGACTCCACTTGCGAGGGCGGCAGCCTTGAGGGTTGAACCATCATGTTGAGCCTTTTGAGCAATCTTTGCACTTCGTTCGTAGCCGATATGGGGACTAAGGGCGGTCACTAACATCAATGAATTATCCAGTAATTCGGTCATTCTAGATTGGTTCACCGTTAGCCCCTGGACAAGATGATGGTTGAACGATTCGATTGCCTCCGTTAATAGGTTACTACTATCTAAGAAGTCGTAAATAATAATGGGTTTGTAAACGTTCATTTCGAAGTTTCCCTGACTGTTAGCGATGTTAATCGTTGTGTCGTGGCCAATCACCTGGGCACTGACCATGGTGAGCGCCTCTACTTGGGTAGGGTTAACCTTGCCGGGCATGATTGATGAACCGGGTTCATTACTAGGGATGTTCAGTTCATCATAACCAGCCCTAGGACCACTAGCAAGGAACCGGACGTCGTTACCAATCTTAATTAGGTCGGTTGCAAGCGTCTTTAGGATTCCATGCACCATTGTAATTCCAGAATGATTAGCTAATCCCTGAAATTTATTAGGGGCGACTGTGAATTGAAGCTGGGTTTGCTTGCTTAGTTGTGCCACCATCGCCTGGTCAAATCCGTTCGGCGTGTTGAGTCCGGTGCCGACCGCGGTGGCACCAATTGGTAGTTCCAAAAGGGTTGCCCGGTTAGTTTTGAGGTAGTCGAGATCGTGTTTTAGTGCGCTGACCCAACCGCTAATTTCCTGACCAAACGTAATTGGGGTGGCATCTTGGAGGTGGGTCCGCCCAATTTTAACCACCGTTTTAAACTCAGCTTCCTTTTTCTGAAGGGCTTCAATTAATGAAGCAATTGCTGGAATCAACTTATCAATGGCTTGGGTGGCTGCCATCATCATTGCGGTTGGAAAGGTATCGTTTGAACTTTGTGATTGATTTACGTCGTCGTTAGGATGAATGCTGGCAGCCCCAGCCCTTTGGTTAGCGATGTGAGCAATCACCTCATTGACGTTCATGTTAGTTTGGGTCCCACTTCCAGTTTGAAAAACAACCAGTGGAAATGCCGATTGGTGATCAGTTGCTAGGATTTGGTCAACGGTGCTACTGATTAACGCAGCTTTATCTGCACTTAAATTACCAATTTCATGGTTTACGATTGCAGCCGCTTTTTTAATTTGCAAGAGATTATTTACCACTGCCAATGGCATGGTTTGGCCAATCTTAAAATTATTGTGACTCCGTTCAGTTTGCGGGCCCCAGAGGGCATCCTTAGGGACTTTGACTTCCCCAAGTGAATCCTTTTCAATCCGATATTCCAACTTCAACAGTCCCTTCAATTACTTTACTTCTAATTATAATTAGGGATTTAAAAGGATGTCAAAAGTTACGTTGAATTAAATTAAATTTAAATAGTTAATCAGTTTTAGTGAAATTGTTAACTAAAAAAATTAAAATTTTAGACTGACCTAAAAAAGACTTTAAAAATTCTTAAATTAGTGTACAATATTCATTGGTTAAGAAAAATTTATATATTTTCAAATTGTATCAATCCTAAAATGATACCTTACAGAAAGGTGGAGTTTCACGTGAGTGAAAAACAAAGTATGATTCACTACGCTAACGGTCCTTCGTTGGAGGAAATTAACCATACCGTTAAAGTACCTAGAGATTGGGGATTCTGGAAGACGTTGTTTGCCTATTCCGGACCAGGAGCACTAGTTGCTGTTGGTTACATGGATCCTGGAAACTGGTCGACCTCAATCACTGGTGGTCAAGATTTTGGATACCTACTAATGTCGATTATCTTGATTTCAAGTTTGATTGCGATGTTGCTACAATACATGGCGGCTAAACTTGGAATTGTAACGCAAATGGATTTGGCGCAAGCTATCCGAACCCGAACCTCCAAATCGCTTGGAATTGTTTTATGGATCATGACTGAGTTTGCAATCATGGCAACCGATATTGCTGAAGTTATCGGGGGTGCGATTGCATTGAACCTGTTATTCCATATTCCATTGGTAGTTTCAGTGTTCATTACTGTTTTTGATGTTTTACTATTACTTTTACTTACTAAGATTGGGTTTAGAAAGATTGAAGCAATTGTTGTTTGTTTAATCATAGTAATCCTAGTTGTGTTTGCTTACCAAGTGGCATTGTCAAACGCTGACTGGGGTGGCGTATTCAAGGGCTTGATTCCAACTGCTGATACGCTTTCACAATCTAGAAAAGCTTCTGATGGCTTAACTCCTTATGCTGGAGCATTGGGAATTATTGGAGCAACCGTTATGCCGCATAACCTTTACTTACATTCAGCCATCTCACAAACTCGTGATTATGATCCAAAGGATAAGAAGGACGTTGCAAGAGCAATCAAGTTTACGACTTGGGACTCTAACATCCAATTAACCTTCGCATTCTTCGTTAACGCATTACTATTAATCATGGGGGTTGCCGTATTTAAGACCGGTGCCGTTAAGGATTCATCATTCTTCGGATTGTTTGACGCCTTGAACAACACTTCCACCTTAAGTAACCCAGTCTTGATTAGTGTTGCTAAGTCAGGAATTCTATCAACTTTGTTTGCCGTTGCACTGTTAGCATCCGGGCAAAACTCCACGATTACTGGAACCCTAACTGGTCAAGTAATCATGGAAGGGTTTATTCACATGAAGATGCCATTATGGCTCCGGCGGTTAATTACCCGTTTAATTTCAGTGGTTCCGGTGCTTATCTGTGTGTCACTTACCAGTGGTGAATCAGAACTACAGGAACATACCGCATTGAACAACTTAATGGAAAATTCGCAAATTTTCTTAGCATTAGCATTACCATTCTCAATGTTGCCATTGATTCTAATGACTGATAATAAGCATCAAATGGGAAATGAATTCAAAAATACGCTTTGGGTTAAGTTTTTAGGATGGATTTCAGTTTTAGGATTGATTTATTTGAACCTAAACGGACTACCATCTGCAGTTGCTGGATTCTTTGGTGATAAGATTACTACTGCACAAACCCACTTAGCTAACGGAATTGCTTACACGTTAGACTTCTTTATCTTAGCACTATTGATTTGGACCCTAGTTGAATTTTACTTTGGTAATAAACGGGTGCTATCAGCAAAAAGTGCTGAAGAATCACAACAAAAGGGCAACGCATAATTAACCAACTTTAAATAAGAGGTGTAATTAATGGATCAATTTCAAAGAATCTTAGTCGGAGTTGATGATTCCGACGACGCAATTTTAGCTTTTCGGTATGCCATTGAACGAGCCAAACGCGACGATGCACAGTTAATTCTAGTTTCCGTTTTAGAAACTGAAGAAATTAACGTTTATGAGGCGTTGACCAGGGACTACATGCACGGTGAAAAGAAAGACTTAGAAGAACATATGCAAAAGTATGTTGAACAAGCTAAGCAAGCTGGGGTTAAGGACGTTCAAGCAATTGTTGCCTCCGGTGATGCCGGTGAAACAATCGTAAAGGATGTAATTCCCCATGTTGAACCAGATCTACTAGTGATTGGTTCTCAATCCAAGAAGGGAATTGCCCGTCACTTTGGAAGTCAAGCTGCTTACATGGCGAAGTACTCACCAACTTCAGTAATGGTAATTAGATAGTTTAAATTAATCTCAAGGACCATCATTCTGTTATGGAATGGTGATCCTTTTTGTTTATAATTGGGTTTAAAGTAAAGGAGCTGATGAGAATGACAAATTTAAATCATTGGCAGCTACGAGTAACACAGGGATTATTAGTTATTTATCTAATGATAGTTGCACTTCTCTGCTTTACTCCCCGTTTTCCGATTGCAGTTCAACTGGGCAGTTATCCGGAGCTATCATCGTTTACCTATGGACATGCCCAAATTGTTTACATGCCATTTCAAGAGCTGCTTACCGAGGGTTTTTGGTTGAACGTAGCGATGACGATTCCACTAGGTGGATTCGTGATGAGATTGAACCCGCATCCAATGACGATTAGTGCAGTGGTCGGGCTAGGAGCGTTGACTGGTGGATTCATTGAATTTGGGCAACTATTTCTGGATAACCTAGCCAATTTTCAACGAACTGTCGATATTAATGACGTAATTTCAAATTTGTTAGGGGTGGTGATTGGTTACTACCTCACTAAACTCATTATTGGGGGAATTAAACAATGGCAGAATTAATTCAAGTATTAGAACGGCACCACAATTTAATTAAGGTGAAATATCGGGGAGAATTTGGCTACTTTTGGCCGTCAACGAATTTAACTGGTGAGCATCCAGTTAAATCATTTAACGATGCTGAGCGTGCTTTGCTGCAACACTTAAAGTTAGCGGAGAATGATGCAATCTTAGTGCCAATTGCTTTTGATCCAGCATCACTAGTATTTATTGTTCAGGGATTGGATCGGCAGGCCGTTCAAGCCGGGGCTGATGGTGAAATTGGGACCTTTCAAGTTACCGCTGAGGGTCAAGTAATTAAAAAAAGTGTTGAGTGATTGGGCGCACCCAGTTACTCAACACTTTTTATATTTTATAGTTGTCTTAATTGGTCGTAGTAATTGACCATTGTAATTTGGAAATACGGCAACACGAAGATTCCTAGGATTGGGATAATTGTAAATGAATTAGCAATTCCCATTAATAAGAACCATCCAATGAAGCTTAATTGGAGAATGAATAATTCGCCCTTATGCCCGTTCATCATTTGACGACTTTTGGTAATGGCTTGAAGGGGCGTAATTTTTTGACCACTTACGTAGGCATCACGGTAGATGTAGATTGCCTGTGAATATGAAAAGGATTTAATAAGCCCAGGAACGATTAGGACGAACATCCACAAAATGATGAATATGAATTGTAATAAAATGGTACCAATTAATCCCCATAGCATTGGACTACTAAAGATCTTAGTTGATTTATCAAACGGGTGTTGATGATCAGATTGATGCCGAATGATGCTTAAAACCTGAAGTGAAATCCCAGCTGAAACGATTGCAATCAGGAATAAAATTAAATAGGATAGGTTAATTTCCCATCGACTATAAACGTCCGCTAAGCCGTTGGTTCCATTAGCGATTGCATTTGTTAAATCACTGGAAGTTTTACTTGATAGCAATCCGCCAATCGACTGCAGAATCAGGTATGGTAAAAATAAGATAAAGTAGAAACTAAAATGCTTCAGAAATTCTTGATTTGCATTTTGTTTTAACGTTGAAAAATTCATGGTTTCCTCCAAAAGTTTAATTTACTAATATTTTAACATAAAAGGACCAGCGAGCGTTTGCTCACTAGTCCTTTGAATTAGTCAATTTTGAGTCGTTTAGAAACCAGCTTATCAACTTCGGAAAGGGCGAGGACCACGATTCCGGCAGCAATTGAAATTAACCATCCAGATAGTGGCATCCCATCCGTTTTAAATAGGTCTTGCATGAATGGAACGTAAGTTAATATGAATTGGAAGCAGATCATTAATCCAATGATCCAGAATGCAGCGGGGTTACTAAAGAATGACTTGGAGAATAGTGGTTCACTAGTTCGAATGTAGAATAGGTAGAAAATCTTACCGAACACGATTACGTTCACCACAACCGTACTTGCCACTTCAATACTCCAACCACCAGCAATTAAGGCGTCAAAGACGACGATTCCACAGATGGCCATTACCGAAGAAATGTAGGCCATTCGAACCATGTCAGCCTTGCTTAGCAGGGAGCTATTGTTATCCCGTGGCTTTTTCAACATGATGTTCTTTTCAGCTGGTTCAAAGATGAACACGAATTGAATTGTAATTGCGGAAACCATGTTGATCCAGAGTAACTGGGTCGCATTTAACGGCATGTCGTTCTTAGTCAGAATTGTAAAGGCAATGATTAATCCTTCAGCGAATGAAGTTGGAAGCAAGAATCGAATACTCTTCTTGATGTTATCGTAAATTCGGCGGCCTTCACGGATGGCCGTCGATAGGGTTCCGAAGTTATCATCGGTTAGCACCATATCGGCAGAATCCTTGGCAACGTCAGTTCCTTTGATTCCCATCGCAACCCCAATGTCAGCTCGCTTCAGAGCGGGGGCATCATTAATTCCATCACCGGTCATGGCAGTTACCTTGCCGGCAGCCTGAAGGGCTTTGATAATTTGGAGCTTGTTCTGTGGAGTGGTTCTAGCAAATACTTGGTTTTCTAATACGGCCTTGGTGAACTCTTCATCGTTTAATTGATCAAGTTCAGCACCCGTAATAGCGTGAATTTCAGGAGCTAAGCCTAGTTTTTCACCAATTGCCTTAGCGGTTACAGGGTTATCACCAGTAATCATTTTAACTTCCACTCCGGCAGCGTTCATTTCCTTCAGGGCTTGAACAACTTCTTCACGGGGTGGATCAATAATTCCGGCTAGCCCTAGGAATTGAATTCCAGAGGTAATTAACTCGTGGTTAATTTCATTAACATTATCAGCAACGGGCTTGTAACCGACTGCGATGACCCGTTTTCCAGTCTTAGAAAGGGCGTGAACCTTATCTTCCCAAGCCTGGGTATCAAAGTTTGGATCGGTCTTCTTAGCTAGTGCTAACACCTTATCAGGAGCCCCCTTAACGAATAGGAACTTCTGACCAGCAGGGTTAACGACGACCTTCCCCATGTATCTAAATGCGGAATCGAACGGTAGCAAGTCCACTTCTTGGTACTGTGGATTGTCCATTGATTGAGTTCCCTTGTGGTATAGGGTCAAGAAGGCTCCATCGGTTGGTTCACCGTTGATCTCCCAACGACCATCTTCGCGGTTTAGGGTCGTATCGTTAGCTTCAAATCCAGCATCTAAGAATAACTGAAGCTCCTTACTTTTTACCGGTTGGTCGTTATCATCTAGGATTTGGCCATCTGGTTGGTAACCAGTTCCGGTAACGTGGTAGGTCCCACTTGGTAGCAACACGTCCGTCGCAGTCATTTCATTTTGGGTTAACGTCCCCGTCTTATCAGTTGCTACGACGTCCACGGAACCCAGTGTTTCAACGGCCGGCAAACTCTTTACAATCGTATTTTTATTCTTAGCCATATCGCTAACGCCTCGTGATAAGACCACGGAAGTCGTAGCGGGAAGGCCTTCAGGAATTGAACCCACAACCATGGCAACCACGGCTAAGGCGAGGACTGAAACAGAGTAGGTTTCGAAATAAAGCCCGATTAAGAACAGGATTACGGAAACCCCCATGATTACGTATGAGACCCACTTTCCAAGTTGGTCCAATTCGTTCATTAACGGGGTCTTTCTTTCGGTCGTGTTATTAACTTCCTGTGAAATTTGACCGATTTCGGTGTCATTCCCAGTCGCGATTACCACCCCGGTCCCACTTCCAGAAGTAACGGAAGTGTAAGAAAAGGCGATGTTAGCTTGTTCAGCTAGTGACGGGTGGTCTTCAGTAATGACCGCAGCGTCCTTTTCGATTGAATCCGATTCACCAGTGAGGGCGGATTCTTGAATTCTTAAGTTATCGGTATCAACTAATCTTAAGTCTGCTGGGACCCGGTCGCCGGCCTCAAGGAAGACAACATCACCGACCACGATTTCATTAGTGGGGATGTCGATTCGCTTGCCGTCACGGTAAACCGTCGAGTTAGTTGCTAAGATCGATCTAATTTTGTCCAATGCGTTTGAGGCGTTTGCTTCCTGATAATAACCAATGATGGCGTTAGCTAGTACCACTAACGTAATAATCAATGAGTCAGAATAGTGACGCATCAACAGGGTTATAATGGCAGAAAGAATTAGTACATAGATAATGACTTCATTAAATTGGCGCAGAAATAGCTTTAATTTGGAGTCCTTTTTGAACTGAAGTTCATTGGGTCCATTTTGGGCTAATCGTTCACTTGCTTGTGAGCTTGTCAGTCCGCTTTCAAAATCTTTAATCTGATACTTATTCTGAATTTCCTCGTCAGTTAATTTAAAATCCTTCATAATATTAATCTCCTTAAGTATAAATCAAAGTGTGAATCGCTACCTTGAAGTGATTACTCAATGAGAAAATAATGAAGAGCAATGATATACCTTGGTCTCAAGAGATCAGGGCCACTATCCATGTGCTACACCTCCTTATTAATAGTAAACACAATCTTACCAGAAATAATGAACTTTTGGTATACATTTAAGATATTTTTAATAAAATAGCTGGTCTTTAGTAATGGTTACTGTTAAAATAAGGGTATTAAAAATACAGGAGCGTACAATTATGAAATCAAAGAGACTATTAATCGGCTTACTACTTGCATTGCCATTGGCTGTTGCACCGGTTTTTGAGGGTACTACTAGTGTTCACGCAGCAACGACTTACCAAGGGCAACCTCGTCAATTTGGTCGGACTAAAAGAAACAGTCGGCCCCAAAGAATGAGCCACTTTAACATGTCTAAGAAATTAGCGATCTTAAGCCAATTTCATAATCAAGGAAATGCAAATAAGGTGAACCGTTCAAGTAACCCGAGCCAAACTAACGTTAAATAGTTAAATTAAAAAAGGTCAACCCAGTGGGTTGGCCTTTTTACTATCTAATGATAGAAACTATTTATTTTCTGAATCCACTAATTTTACATAGTAGTTAGCATAGGTTAACTTGGTGTATGGCGTAACATATAAAACGCCAGCAATGCCAAGGGTAATTGCACTTAGCAAGTACCAGAGAATAAAGCTTAGGATCAACAGGAATAATTCTCCCTTGTGTCCATTCATCAGTTTGCGACTCTTTGTAATTGCTTCATTGTATCCAATGGGGTTACCGCTATCGATTGCATCTCTAAAGATGTATTGAGATTGGGAATAGGCTAACTGCTTTGCAAATACAAGAACCATCGTCGCAATTGCAATTAGGATTCCAGCGAACAACAGGATTGCGAACAGGATTCCCTGCTTAACAAGTAACACTGCACATACGATGGCAATCACTGAAATTACAGTTGATAAAATTGACCATAGTAAAATGTAAATGTTTTTCAACAATCCGACCACGAAGGCGCCAAAGAAATAATCACCCTTGGTAAAGATGTTGAACGCCTTGGAGAATCCTCCGGTGAAGTCGCTTTCCTGTCCCCGCATCGCCTTGATCATCACGAACATCGCACTAAGCAATAGTGAGGTTGCAAGCAGTGATAGGACATTATTAACATAGTTGGATGTATTAACACTGTTAACGTTGTTGATGCTGCCGTTGGCAACGTTACTATTTTCAACAAGAATTGAGCTAAATAATTGACTAGCCTGACTAGACCAAAGCCAAGCATTCAATCCGCTTACAGCATATGTTGGAATCAAAAGGAGCAGGAAGAACCCATAGTGTGGATTCAACTGGGCCTTGGCTTCTGATTTTAAATCTGCGAATTTCAAAATAATTCCTCCTTAATAAGTACCGTTTAATTATAACGAACTTAACGGACAATTTAAAGTAATCTTAATAATTATCAGGGGTTTCTAATTCACCCGGAGTAATTCAACTAACCGGTTTTTTAATTCACTTAACTCGTGAAATGGATAGCTAGGGCGGTTTAAAAAGAAAAACTGGCGTTCAAAATTACTATCAAGGGGCTCAAATGGAATGCCAACTGGTAAAACATCTTTAGAAATAATCGACTGCCCAATTCCAGCTGCTAAGCAACGGACAATCAGGTCATTATTATCAATCATAATTCGGTTCATGGGCTTCAAATTGCGTTGCTTAAAGAATTCCTCTGTATAATGATAAACTCCCGAACCGTTTTCGCGTTCCAGCCAAGTGTCACTAGTAAAGTTACCAGCGTGCACTAAGATGTCGGTGTGAAAAGCAGTCCGTTCAATTCCGGGGGTAACAATTGCTTTTTCAATTAAGCCAAATTCTAGCTGGTGGTTAGCCATTTGCTCCGCAATTCTAGTCGAGTTAGTCACCGTTAGCTTAAGGCTGACGGCAGCACTTAACTTTAGTTGCTTTAACACGTTTGCGATCACTACGTCAGCGGTGGTGTTGGAAATACCGATTCGGCACTGAATTCGATGGGGGTGATGATTGGTGAGCTGTCTTTGCAGGGCCTGCTCTTTTTCAAAAATACTAACCCCTGAATTATAGAGTTGATCAGCAAGCCCGGTGGGGGTTACCTGGCTTCTTGAGTTACGAGTAAAAAGCCTGGCGCCCAGCAGTTCCTCTAACTTTTTGATTTGTTGGGAGACTGACGACTGCGAGACAAAAATTTGTTTGGCGGCTAGCGAGAAGTTACGGTTCTCATATACCGCCCGGAATGCAAGAAAGTATTTAAACATTTTGGTTCCACCTTTTAATTCGATTTAGTAATAGTAACTATTATAATTATTAACTTCTCTAATTAAAAGCGGGTTGTTATAATTTAGTTATTCAATGATTGCGGGAGACGATAAAGATGGTAAATACAATTAAGCAACGGACGCCGGGATTCGCGGTGGCCTTAATAGTAGCGATTGTAAGTCAGTTTTTAACACTAATAATTCCAGATGTGGGCGCGGCAACAATCTCGATTATTTTAGGTATTATCCTAGGGAACACGTTCATTAAACAACCAGTTTTAAGTGCCGGAACTAAGTTTGCTGAAAAACGGCTACTAGAATATTCAGTAATGTTACTGGGGTTAACAATTACCTTCCAAACGATTATTAAACTGCACTGGACCGGATTATTATTCATAGTTCTTCAGATGAGTATTACAATTGTGGCGGCGATTATGATTGGGAAGTGGTTGCATTTCGAAGATGGTATCTACCTTTCGATGGCCGGTGGAAATGCGGTCTGTGGATCTTCTGCCATTGCCTCCATTAAGCCGGTGATTAATGCTAGTGATGAGGATGCCGGAATGGCAATCACCCTAGTTAACCTCATGGGGACCGTATTAATGATTTTGCTACCAATTTTAGGAACGGTGGTTTTTGGTAACGTTGATATGACCCGGGGGGCTTTAATCGGGGGAACCGTTCAATCAGTGGGGCAGGTAATTGCCAGTGCCACGATGGTTAACCAGTCTACCGTTGAGTTTGCAACGCTATTCAAAATTATGCGGATTATCATGTTGGTGGTAATCGTAATGGTGTTTGCTAAAATTCATCAGCACAACGTGAGCGAAAAGCAAGTGGTTGAAGAAGTTGAGCAGGACGTTAAGAAGCATAAAATTGATTTCCTACCATGGTATGTGATGTGGTTTTTGATTTTCTGCATTGCAAATAGTTTGGTTCATTTACCAACGTTGATTGGTGGAACCGCCCATTTCCTAAGTAGTTGGTGTGAAATTATTGCATTGGCAGCAATTGGATTACGGCTAAACCTCCAAGCCTTTTTGAAGGCCGGCAAACGATTTGCCATTTACAGTTTAGGAGTGGGAGCCATTCAAGTGGTAGCTGCATTAGTTCTCATTAAATTATTAATTCATGCATAATAAAAAGGCATTCGGTTGAATGCCTTTTTTTACGTTCTAAATTAGAATAGGTAAACTTTACTTTCGTATGGGCGTAAGTCTGACCCTTGGTCATCAGCATAGTTGCCAATTAATAACTGGGCGTCTGCTGGAACTTGATAGTCACGAGAAACATCTTCAGCGGTGAAGTTGTTAATCGATACCAAGGTTAAATCGTTATAGTGGCGCTTGTATGCAAAAACTTCATCGTCTTCTGGATCTAACTTTTCAAAACTACCGTATCTAATGATATCGTTATCTTTTCTAAGTTGGATTAACTTTTGGTAGTAATAGAAAACGGAATCGGAATCCACTAATTCGTCAGCAGCGTTGATTTCAGGGTAATTAGCATTTAGTCGGTACCAAGGTCTAGCAGCATCGGTAAAGCCAGCGTACTTACTATTATCCCATTGCATTGGGGTTCTGGCGTTATCACGAGACCGAGAAGCAAGGAAGCTAAGCATCTTGTCAGCACTAACGAGGTGTTCTTGGTCAACTAACTGCTTGTAAGCGTTAACTGATTCGATGTCTTCGTATTGGTCAATGCTAGTAAAGTGGGCGTTAGTCATTCCTAATTCTTCACCTTCGTAGACGTAAGGAGTTCCTTGAAGCATATGCAGGGTGGTACCGAGCATCTTAGCAGCCCGCACTCTAAATTCTGGTTCATCGTTCGCAAAGCGGGAAACGGCCCGTGGTTGATCGTGGTTGTTCCAGTAGAGACTGTTCCAACTCTTACCATCAAGCCCTTCTTGCCATCTAGAAAGCGAGTGCTTAAGTTCGGTTAGCTTAACCGGAGCGTCGTTCCACTTACCGAGTGCTTTATCAGCACTAAATGAGAGGCTTACGTGTTCGAATTGGAAAATCATGTTCAAGCCACTACCGTCCAAGTTAGCATAACGAACGGCATCTTCAGGGTTCGTAGATGGCATTTCACCAACTGTCATCACATCGTACTTGGAAAGCACCTTATCGTTCATTTCATTTAGGTATTCAAGCAAGTGGGGACCGTTAGTAGTCATGGGTTCACATGGAGCAAATTCAGAACCCTTTGGAACGGTGCCATCTGGGAGGCCTTCAGGCTTAGAGATGTAGTTAATAACGTCCATTCTAAAGCCGTCAACGCCCTTATCAAGCCAGAAACGCATTAAATCAAATACTGCTTCCCGAACTTCAGGATTTGCCCAGTTTAAATCTGGTTGACCTTCTGCAAAACAGTGAAGGTAGTATTGACCCCGTTCAGGTACGAATGTCCAAACTGAACCAGAGAAGTTTGATCCCCAATTGTTAGGTTCATGGCCATCAACTGGATCCCGCCAGATGTAGAAGTCGGAGTACTTATTATCACGGGACTTCTTACTTTCTTGGAACCATTCGTGTTGATCGGAAGTGTGGTTAACCACCAAGTCCATTAGTAACTTAATTCCCTTTTCGTGCATTGCACTTAGGAGGGAATCGAAGTCATCCATGGTTCCGTATGCTGGTTGAATTGCTTCATAATCAGCAATATCGTACCCATTATCCTTGTTTGGGGACTTGTAAATTGGGTTTAACCAAATGGTGTTGGCCCCTAACTTTTTAATGTAATCAAGCCGGCTTTCGATTCCCTTAAGGTCACCGATTCCATCACCGTTACTATCTTGAAAACTCATTGGGTAGATTTGATAAACAACTGAATCTTTGAACCAATCGTTTTTTGACATAATTTAAAATCCTCCTTGCTAGATATAATCACGCTTTTATTTTAGCATAGTTGTAGAAAATGGCTCAAATTAAACGTCTTAAGCGCTTACATTAATTATTAATCTACAACTTTTTCCAAACCTCGTGGGTAATTGATGGGAAGAGGGGAATGATGGATTGAATTTGTTGCTGATTCATTTTCAGTGCGATTGCTGGTAACAGCGAATCAATAGCGTTATCAGCCTGTTCGCTCATTTCAGTAGCCCCCACGAGCCGCTTTTGGCTATCAAACACGAGGGCCTGCTTTGCGAGGTGTTGGTGATCAACTTGTCTGAACCAGTCCTTAGTTAGGTCGGTATAAACAACCTGGTATTGATCACTTGCTTCAGCTTCAGCGATTGAAACCCCAGCTTCAGCAATTCGTGGGGAGGTAAAGGTTACCGACGGAATGACAGGATCTTCGATTGGCTCGGAAGTGTCGCCACTGATGAAACGGGCAATGTACTTAGATTGAAAGGTTGCGGATGGGGTAAGGTTAGGGTACTTTGTAGCGGTAATATCACCAGCCGCAAAGATGTTAGGGATGTTAGTCTGGAGATGGTCGTTAACCTTGATTCCATGGCGGTCAAAATCAATTCCTAATTCTGCCAATCCATAGCCAGTAACGTTTGGCACCCGGCCGGTTGCATCTAAAATCCAGTTGGTAGTTGTGGATTGTCCATCACCATACTTAACGGTCAACTGGTTGCCATCCTTGGCAAAGCCGCTGACGTTAGCATTGGAGATGAAGTCAACGCCCCGGGCACTTAAATCGTCTACCACGGCTTGAGCGTATGGTTGATAAAATTTACGCAGGGCCTTGTCACCGTGCATCATCACAGTAACGTGGGCACCGAATTGATTTGCAATCGTTGCAAATTCCATTGCAATGTAGCCACTGCCGATAATCACAATGTCACTAGGAAGTTTGTCGAGTGCTAAAAAGTCCTTACTGTTATGGGCTAATTCAGTCCCGGGAACATCAATTTGATTGGGGTGCAAGCCCGTTGCGATAACAATTTTGTCAGCGGTCTTAGTCTGGCCATCGATACTTACGGTGTGAGGATCAACCAGCGTTGCCCACCCATGAAGCATGTCAATCCCCATCTTAACGAACTTGTCCGCTAGTCCATCGGCGAGGGGATCGATTACGGCATGCTTATAGCGCATGTTGGCGGCCCAATCTGGCGTTAAGCTTCCAGAAACTACCTCTGCCATCCGTTCTTGTTGCCGGGTCAACTCAACGGGACCGTCTAAAACCAGCTTTGCGTTACAGCCCCAATTAGTACAGGTACCACCGACCCGTTCGGCTTCCACCTTGGCAACCCGATAGCCAGCTTTGGCAAGTAGGGGGGCACCGTCAGATCCGTGGCCGGCACCAATAAATAATACATCATAGTCATAATTTGCCATTTAGCATTCCTCCTGAAGATACAAAAAAGCGAAGTGCAAAGGCACCTCGTTTTTAAGTGGTTATTAATTAATTAAATTTAAGATTAGATGGTTGCCCATACATCACTAGCAACAGATGGGAAGATTTGGATAATCCGCCCGATTTGTTCCTTGCTTAACTTAAATTCAATTGCTGGTAATAATGTGTTGATTGATTCAACTGCATGGGAACTAACTTCAGAAGCACCAACTAAGTGGCCTTCCTTGTCAAATACCAATGCTCGTTCTGCAATGGCATCGTTATCAACTTGGTAGTACCAGTCATCCTTTAAGTCGGTCTTAACAACCTTGTAGTTATCATCGTTTTCAGCATCAGCAACTGAAACCCCAGCTTCTGAAATCCGTGGTGAAGTAAAGGCGTTTGTACCAACTGCAGGGAAGTCGATTGGAGCATCGCTTTGTCCTGATAGTAATCCAGTTAAGTAAGTGGATTCAAAGATTGCAGTAGGCGTTAACTTAGGTTGCTTACTGTTAATAACATCACCAGATGCGTAGATGTTTTCAACACTAGTTTGAAGGTGGTCATTAACGTCAATTCCATGACGTTCATCAAACTTAACACCAACTTCTTCAAGGCCAAGGCCATGAACGTTAGGAATCCGACCAGTTGCATCTAAGATCCAGTCAGTTGCAAGGGTATCGTTTTCACCGTATTCAACAGCAAGAGCGTCGCCATCCTTCTTAAATCCGCGAACGTTACTGTTCTTAACAAAGTGAACGCCACGACGTTGTAAGTCAACTAAGACCTTCTTAACGAATGGTTGGTAGAAAGGACGAAGTGCAACATCACTATGAAGCATTACGGTAACGTCAGCACCGGCAGCGTTAGCGATGGTTGCAAATTCCATTGCAATGTATCCACCACCAACAATGGTAATGCGCTTTGGAAGGTGTGATAATGCGAGGAAGTCTTTACTATTATGAGCTAATTCAGTTCCAGGGATGTTAAGTTTGTGTGGAGTTAATCCAGTGGCAATTACGATTTTGTCAGCGGTCTTCTTTTCGCCGTCAACTTCAACGGTGTGAGGATCAGTTAACTTACCGTAACCCTTGATAACGTCGATTCCAGCGCTTGTCATCAGTCCTTCAATGGCACCTGGTAAGACATCAATGATGGAGTGCTTCCGTGCCATATTGGCAGTCCAGTTAATTGTAAGTTGTTCACCGTTTAATTGATCTTTAATTCTTTCTTGTTCACGAGTTAAAGCAACTGGAGCATCTAAAGCAATCTTAGCGTTACAACCCCAGTTAGGACAAGTTCCACCAATTGCTTCTGCTTCAACAACAGCAACCTTTTTACCAGTTCCTGCTAATGGAATTGCACCATCAAATGTACCGTGACCGGCACCTAAATAAAGAACATCATAATCGTAATTTGTAGCCATAAAAAAAGCCTCCAATTAAGTTTTTATGCAAATTTTTACTTTACATTTTTAGTACAATGATATTCTAGCATTTAGTTTAGTAGCGTACAAAGTATTTGCTCATTTAATACCAAAAAAAGGCCCGGTTATCCAGCCGAGTCCTTTATGAATCCATTAGCTTAGTATTTGGGATCCCATTTCGTATTTTGAATTGCCTTATCAACATCTGAAATGGCTTCACGGGTCAACCCCTGTTTAATGGCACTATTAGCAACGGCCTTGGCTACCGTTTCTGAGAACACGGCTAGTTTAGAAACTGGTGGTAAGACGGCTGCTCCTGGTTGCGTTGGATCAACAATTCCACTGAGCGAATGGGCAGCCGCTGAAATCATTTCATCGTTAAGAACACTTGCAGTGGCAGCAATTGCACCCAATCCAAGTCCTGGATAAACTAGTGCATTATTGGCCTGTCCAATCTGATAGGTCACCCCATTATATTCAATATCATCCACTGGAATTCCGGTTCCAATTAGGGCTTTGCCATCCGTCCATTTTAATAGATCGGCGGCCTTGGCCTCTGCTAATTTAGTTGGGTTTGAAATGGGGAAAATGATTGGCCGGTCAGTATTAGCAGCCATTTCCTTAATGATGGGTTCGGTAAAGGAACCGGGCTTAGTGGAAGTGCCGACCATAATGGTAGGGTGAACGGCCTTCACTACCGCTGCTAAGTTGGTTAATTCATCAGCATTGCTAAATTCTGAACGGGAGCGGGCGAATGGTCTTTGCTCAGGGGTTAAGGTGGTGTCATCATCAAATAATAGTCCTTGTTTATCAACCAGGTAGAAGTGCTTTTTAGCTTCTTCCTCACTTAATCCCTGTTGAACAAACTCTTCACACACCCTAGAAACAATTCCAGCCCCAGCGGTTCCAGCTCCAAAACAGAGGTATTTTTGGTCGGTTAATTTTTCACCAGAAATGTTGAGGGCTCCTAAGATACCAGCAAGGACAATGATTCCAGTTCCTTGAATGTCATCGTTAAAAATGGTGTACTGTTCTTTATACTGATTCAAGATCTTAGCAGCGTTAGAACGGCCGAAGTCTTCAAAGTGCAAGTACATATCTGGAAAACGGCGTTCAGCACTTTTCACAAACTGATCAACAAATTGATAGTACTGATCACCGTAAATTCTGCGGTGGTGATTACCTAGGTAGAGGGGGTCGTTTAATAGTTGTTCATTGTTTGTCCCGGCATCTAATACAACGGGAAGAACTTGTGATGGGTCGATACCAGCAGCGGCAGTGTAAACCATTAGTTTTCCAACTGCAATGTCCACTCCGTTCGTCCCCCAGTCACCAATTCCTAGGATGCCCTCGGCGTCGGTAACAACAATCAGTCGGATGTCCCTGTCACCAGCAGCATTTTTTAACGCTTCGTCAATTGATTCTGGATCATCAATTGATAGGAAGGTTGCATTTTGAGGTTGAACAAATAACTCACTATAGTTTTCAACTGATTCAGCAATGGTTGGATCATAAACAATGGGCATGAACTCCACTACGTGTTGACTAAAAAGCTTGTAGAATAGCACCCGATTTTCATTGAATAGGGTCATTAAAAAAATCCGCTTTTCAATATTGGAAGGCTTAGTTTTAAATTGAGCGTAGGCTTGATCTGCCTGTTCATCCAATGATTGAACGAATGGGGGCAGCAATCCGGTGATGCCCAGTTCCTTTCGTTCCGCCATTGTAAAGGCAGTTCCTTTGTTTTTGAATGGATCGTTTAAAATGTTATATCCCATTGCAAATCCTCCTCTAAAAGATGCTAAAATATTTATTTGTAAATTCATATTAAACCTGTCAATATTAGATAGTCAAAAGTTTAAAATATGATAAAATATTTTTATAATCAAGTGAGAAACGTTACTAGAGAGGGATGTAAATGAATACACGTGATTTAGAATATTTTATTGCATTGACTGAAATTAAAAATTTTTCAAAGGTAGCATATAAATTTAAAGTTAGCCAACCCACGATTACGTTTGCTCTTCAACGACTTGAACGAGAGTTGGATAGTAAATTAATCTTACGTAGTCGTGGTCATAACTTAGCCATTACGGATAGTGGTGAGCAGCTTCTTTTACATGCTCGGGCAATTATAAAACACGGGCAGTTGGCTAGTTCAGAAATTAAGCATCTTAAAGATGCCAAGCTGCGGTTGGGATTACCACCCACTATTGAAGATCGTTATTTTGCTGTGGTTTCCACCAAATTAAAGCAACATGGGTTATTGAATAAAATTGAAGCCGTGGAGCTAGGCTCTGCAGCGACCTTAACCGCCTTAAAGAATGGGGAACTGGACTTGGCATTATTAGGTTCGATTAACCCACTTGCAGAATCCAACATCACTTCTGAGGAATTTGACCGCCGGCCCTTTGCAATTTACGTTTCTAAGCAGCATCGGTTGGCAAATGGAAATGGCGTTTACTTCAAGGATTTGAAACATGAGGATTTTATTTTATTTAAAAGTGGGTTTATCCATAATCAAGTTATTAGTTCAATGGCAAAGCGGAGCCATTTTCGGCCCAATGTCGTTTTTAAATCAAGCGGGATTCACAGCATTATTAATATGATTAGGGAAAACGTTGGAATTGGCTTTTTTAGTACCCTAATGTCCGATTCTAATTCAGATGTCGTGAAGGTAAAATTGCTTGACCGAGACGTCCCCCAATTCGTAACTAGCATTGTCTATCGCGAATCACATCAATTTAATCAATTGCAAACTGAGATTTTAAATCAAATTCGAGCGGCTTTAATTTAACGCAAACCCAATGTATAGTGGAGGTGAAAAATTTGAAGGGTGTCGTATATACTCAACCTGGGATGTTAGACGGTCTTAAAATTCAATCGATTCGGCGGCCGGAACCAAAACCGAATCAAGTTTTGGTAAGGGTTAAGAACTCGTCAATTAACTATTTAGATTACGTTCCATTTAAAAAACAATTTAATAAAAAGCCCCGTCATTTTATTGGACAACGTTTTTTAAGCCGGTTTATTGACCCATCGTTAAACCAGGTTTTTGGTTGTGACTTTGCGGGGGTTGTTGATGGGGTTGGTGCCGATGTTAAGGATATTCAAGTTGGCGACAAGGTCTTTGGAATTACCGATAATTTTCAGTATGGGGCATGGTCTGAATATGTGTGTGCAGACGAAAGAAACGTTGCTTTTACACCGTCCAATTTAAGCTTTAAAGATTGTGCCACCCTACCGATGGCTGCTGGAACTGCAGTCACAGCGGTGAATGGGGCAAAGATTGAAATGAATAAGCGGGTCTTGATTGTTGGGATTACCGGTGGAGTCGGGCTGTTTGCTCTTCAGTATGCCCAGTCGCTAGGGGCCAATGTTACTGGAGTTTGTTATCCAGATGGGATGAGCTTTGCTACCAAGTACTTCTTTGAAGATTTAATCGAGGCGAAACCACATTGGCAAAAGCAGTTAAAGGGGAAGTTTGATAGTATTATTATCATTAACGGCCATCGCTCCCCCAGCTATATTCGACGTTTCTTAACTCCTAATGGTTACTACGTTGAAGTGCACCAAGGCAAAAATGAAATTGCTACCAATCCGTTTGGCGACATGATGGAAGTTGGTTTTCGATGGTACCAGGGACATTTTGAACACCTCTTTGTCCGTCCGGACTGGCTTTGGAAGGTGGCTAACCTTGCTCAGCGAAATGTCTTGCATCCGGAAATTGATGCCAACTTTTCCATCCGCTACATTCAAGATGCAATAAAATACGCAATTAAGAATTCAATTAATGGTAAGATTTGTCTAACAATGGATTTTGACGGCCAATATAATGAAGAAAGATAACACTACTTTGTAAAAGTGGTGTTTTTATTTTGCCGCAATGGCGCTTGTTGACAACGTTTTTTGAATGGCTGATAATTATTAAATAAATGCTAAAGCGTTAATCATTGCTGGAATGGGGATTAAAAATGAAAACTGTTGATTTACTGGTACAAGGAGCTAACATCTTAAATGTTTTTGCCCGTCGTTTTGAACCGAACCAATTATGGATTGATCATGGGAGAATCGTTGCCACTGGTGATCAACCACTAACTGCTAAAAAGACGTATGATGCTGAACAACAATATGTTGTTCCCGGATTTATTGATAGCCACGTTCACGTTGAAAGTTCATTGGTGGTTCCGTCAGAATTAGCGAAGGTCATCCTGCCTAAGGGAACAACGACTATTTTTACTGATCCGCATGAAATCGCCAATGTTGTTGGAATTCCTGGGGTGCAGTACATGATTAACGACGCCCGCCAAACGCCACTATCCGTTAATGTAATGTTACCATCTTCGGTTCCTGCAACTCCATTTGAAAATAATGGCGCAACGTTAGATGCAGATTCCTTACGACCACTTTACGACGAGCCAGAGGTCAAGGGATTGGCCGAGGTAATGGATTATCCCGCCGTCTTAAACCGTGAACCTGGGATTATGCAAAAGATTAACGACGCACTTAGTCTAGGCTATCAAGTTGATGGGCATGGCGCTGGATTTACCCGTACCATGTTGGATACGTATCGACAAGTTGGCATTAACACCGACCACGAAAGTGTTGACATGCAACAAATTAAGGACCGCTTGGCAGAGGGATTTAATATCTTTTTACGTGAGGGGACCGTGGAACGGGACCTTTTGAATACGATTCCAGTGGTTAACGAGGGCAACGCTCATCAGTTTTCATTTTGTACCGATGATAAGTTTGTGAACACGATCCTCGAAGAAGGGGGGATTGACCATTGTATCCGCTTGGCAATTCAATCCGGAATTCGTCCGGAAACGGCGTACACGATGGCGAGCTATAATGCAGCGATTGCCCATCGGATTACTAACTTAGGATCCCTTGCCACGAATGCGGTTGCAGATTTAATTGTGATTGGTGATCCATATAAGGTTGACATTCAACGGGTCATGAAGGACGGTAAATTTATTACTGAGGCTGACTTACAAACGAAACCGTTAAAATTTAGTGCAAACACGATGCACCATCACGTTAACAAGACAGATTTAGTGCTACCACTGAAGGGTGAACACCCGATTTGTAATGTGATTGGCATTCAAAATAACCACATTGAGACCGACCATTTAATCCAAGAAGTCCCAGTAGCTGATGGGCACTTCATTGCAGATTTAGATCATGATGTTTTAAAAATGGTGGTAGTTGAACGGCATCACGACCTGGGAACTGTTGGGGTTGGTTTAGTACATGGATTTAATTTGAAGGCGGGGGCCGTTGCGACCACAATTGCCCATGATTCGCATAACTTAGTAGTGGTCGGGACCAACGATGATGCCATCTACCGCGCCATCCAGGAAGTGACGGAAGTTGGTGGTGGCATTAGCGTTGTTGATGATCAAAAGCCACTAGCCACAATGCCGCTATCAGTAGCGGGACTAATGTCTAGTCAGGACTGGAAATCAGCTAGCGCAGGTTTAACTGCGGTTACAAAGGCCTATCATCAAATCAGCGAACCAATTGATTTTAATCCGTTTATTACGCTATCATTTTTAACCCTGACTGTTATTCCAACGATTAAGTTAACTGATCAAGGTCTGTATGATTTTGCAAACCAAAAATTTATTCATGTACAAAGCAATTAATAAAGATTAAAATATTGATAAGAATATTTAACCCTGCTCATTATTTTTATTTATTATCTTTAATAAAAATTATAAATTTAAATTTAATTTTATGATTTTTGGAATGAGAATAGGGTTTTTGAACTGTTTGTATAGTCAAACTAGCAATAAAATGATAAAATTAAGTACGCAAATTAAAAGGATTCGAATCGATATTTAAATTGGAAAAGATTTATCGAAAAAAGAAAGGAGCTATAACTTTGCTTTATAATAAATTTCAAATTGATAAGGTAAATGACAAAAAAGTGCTTCGGAAAGTTAAAAAGCAATGGGTGGTTGTTTCGCTATCCATGTTTACGTTACTTGGTGCGGGGACAGTCTATGGTGAAAAAGCGACTGCACACGCAAATGCCAGTGTAACTTACTTAAATTCAAATGATGATAATGAATCCAGCTCGGCTGATTCAGTATCTTCATCTGGAAATCAAAGCGCAAACTCATCTTCTGCAAGTAACACCAGTGCGACCGTAACGAGTGCAGATTCATCGTCAGCATCAGTTAGTTCTAATAGCACAGCTAGTTCTA
Source organism: Lactobacillus sp. Sy-1 (assembly GCF_019303535.1). Classification (GTDB taxonomy): domain Bacteria; phylum Bacillota; class Bacilli; order Lactobacillales; family Lactobacillaceae; genus Nicoliella. Next base: position 387,310 of record NZ_JACCIU010000001.1, read on the forward strand.
GTTCAGCAACTGATAGTTCTGCTGCTGAAAGTTCAATTGCGGACGTTACCGTTAGTGCGCAATCAGCTCAGGGGGACAGTGTATCTTCTACTGCTCAATCGTCTTCTTCAGATGATGACAGTGCAGCGATTAGCGCTTTAAAACAACAATTAGATTCAGCTAACGTGTCTTCAGTTGTTTCTAGCAATAACGATAGCACCAGTGATAGCAATAACTCTGAAAGTAGCTCAGCTGATAGCGAATCAGCAGCTATTCAATCAGCCACATCCAGCAGTAGTGCTGACGCTAGTAATAACGCAAGTTCTGCTAGCGATACCTCTTCTAGTATAAACCAGCTATCAGCAGTGGTTGTTAGTGCGGATGGTTCATCAGAATTTGATAGTGCTAGTGATTTGCTTACCCGGGCGCTCGATGTTGAATCAGTATCAGATGCAGACGTAGTTACTAATAGTTTGACTGACCGGGCAGCAAGCACATCTGATAGTGCTGATTACAGCAGTCTTCCTGCTGAAACTGGAAGCGTGGCCTACGTGGGAACGTGGAGTGCCTTTGATGCTGCCATGAGAAGTGTTAACGTCAGTGTGATTAAGGTGACGAATGACTTTGGAAATAAGGGTACTGGTGGGACAAATATTAACCTGAGCAGTAAGTCATCAATCACCATTGATGGTCAGGGCCACTCAATTGATTTTGGGGCAGCTGGTTATGGATTCAATGGTGGAGATTCTAATGCTGTTGTAACGGTTAAGAATCTTACCATGTACGGGACCAACTACTATGGGCCGGTGAAAATCGGAACTAGCGGGACCAATAAAGCTGGAACGATTAACTATTCCAACATCACCTATACCGGATCACAATTGGTTAATGCAACCAACGCCAACGTCCAGGTTTTTGGAACCGTAAACGTTAACTCCGTCGGAAGATACACTAGTGTCATCAACGGTTCTGATTTCCAGACGGTTAATACCCAAGGTTCTAGATCTGATGGCTCCGTTAACCAACAAAACCTCCAAATATCGCAAATGTCCCTAATGAAGGGCAGTACCTATAACGGGTATGACTTCGGGGGGAACGTAATTGATTTATCTGGTGGACTAACGTTGAACGAGGGTTCGACAATGAACCTAACGCCTAAGAATGGTAGCGGATCGCCTGAAAATACAGTTGATAGAACCAACTCTGTAGGTTTAATCGTTCGTAGTGGTGCTAGCGTGACAATTGACAACGCTAAGTTAAACATAACGCCCCAAGCCAATGCTTCTGGGATTAACGTTAGCGGGAACATTACCGTTACCAATAACGGGGTCTTAGACATTGAACACACTGATAATCCTAATTCTACGACACCAAATGTTATTGCTGGGACGCTGCTCGTTAACAACGGGGGGACCTTCATTGCCCACGGGAGTTCTGCCGTTAATTCTAATTCCGGTTCGCTAGTTAGCATCTCCGGGAACTTGAACATTCTGAATGATGGGAATGCTGAAATTTCGACCGATGGAGCGACTGGCTCTAAATTTACGTTATTGAGTAATCAAGGGAGTATTTTGATTAATAACCCTGGTAATCGGGTTATCTTTAGTTTAAACGGGGTCGACAATCAGTATACAACGGGGGCCGGAACTTTATTTGCTAAAATTCCGTTAACCGCTTATTCAGTTGTGACCCAAGTAGATAAGGATGTTGATAGTACTGCTCAATTCTACGTTAGCGTTAATAATAACAACGTTAAAGTGCTAGATGCATCTGGGAAAGAAGTTACTAATAGTGTATTAAGTAGATTTAGTAACGGTACGACTACCTACCTTAAGTTTTCTGCCGTACCAAGTGTGTTCTTTAACGGTAATTCAAACCTTAGAACCACCGTTAATAATGCTTCTTCCGGATACGATGTGGTTACTAAGCTGATTTTAGCTAATATTCCTTCTAATTTAAGTGATTTACCAGCTTCATCAAAGGAAGTTTATGTTCGGGTTACTACTAATGGTAAGAACGAAGTTCGTAATGGTGGAATGGTTACCAACCCATACCAACCAGCATCAAGTACGGTTTCCGGAAATTCTGGTTATTCCAATCAATACACGATTAAACTGCCACTTTCTGCTTTTACTAAACAGGCTGATGGTCGTTACACCTACACGCTTGTTGAACCATTAAACGCGGCTGGTGCAACTCTGCCAACTTCGGTTACGGTTACAGCACAATTTGGGGTTTCTAACCAAAGTAATACCATCAAGAATAGTGGTAAGAATACGTCAACTGAAACCACCATTAATAACCCTGGGAAAACGCCTGACGTTGCGGACACTGGGAGTAATTCTGGGACCATTACTGACAATGCAGAGAAGGATACTTCCGGTTCTAACGCTAGCTTAGCAGTTAGTTACGCTAACGATGCCAGTAGCCACGCTGCAGAAGCCAGCAAAGCTGCCCATGGGGTAACCCAGACCTATAGTGGTGCCGATCAGTTTAATGAGCAAACTAGCTTAAATTCAAATGCAATTAACGAATACTCAGACTCATTAGATGCATTGATTGGTGACTTAGATCAAAATAGCAATGCTGTTAATCGAAGTGACTATGCATCCGTATCATCAGCATTAAGCAGTGCCCAAAGCACTATTAATAGTTACCAAAGTGCGGCTAGCGTTCAAGCTTCATCAGCATCTTCTGCTAAATCAGTTGCGAGTCAATTAGCTGATGCAGCAAGTAGTCAGGCAATCATTGCTAGTTCAGCTGCTTCAGTTGCCAACAGTTTGGCTAGTGTGATTGCTTCGGTTAAGGATGATAGTCAGTATGCGGCGCTTTCCAGTCAAGCAGTGTCAGCAGAAGCAGCAGCTAAGTCTGCCGACTCAGTTGCTTCGAAGGCAGCATCATCTGCTAACGTGCAACGTTCGATTGCATCACAGGCAGCTGCTAATACTAGCAATGCACTTAGTTCGGTAGGCTCTATTTATAGCACCGCTTCCAGCCTATTCTCATCAGCAACTGCACAGGATTATAACATTGCTGCCAGTGAGGCCGTTAGGGACGCTTCTTTAGCTGCATCTAATGCCCAAAATGCACAAAGTCAGGTTCAATCGATTGAAAGTAGTGTTGCTCCTGACTCAACTGCAATTTCATCAGCATCAAATGGGGTAGCAATTGCTAATAGTGGGGCCAGTTCTGCTGCTAGCGTTACCGCTAGTTTAGCATCGCTTCACCCAAGTGATGCAGTAATTAGTAGTGCCAATAGCGTTGCTAGTCAAGCAGCGCTAGATGCTGCTAGTGCTGCCAGTCAGGCAACGGCGCTTAGTTCTGCTGCTAAGTCGATTGCAGATTCTGCATCCGCAGTTAGTCAAGCGGCATTGAGTGCTGTTAATAGTGCTAATGCTGCCAAGCAGAGTGCGATTAATGCTTCTAGTGCAGTTGCTAGTTATTCTGCTGCTGGGAACTCAGCTCAAGCGTCCTCAGCATTGCAATCAGCACAAAATGCAGCAAGCATTGCTAGTTCAGCTGCTTCAGCTGCATCACAAGCAATTATTAGTGCTAATACAGCTTCGCAGGCTGCCAGCGATACCTTAAATAGTGCTAACCAACAAAGTAGTACTGCCTTTTCTGCAAGTCAAGCAGCAAGTCAAGCAGCTTCGCAGGCTCTTTCTCAAGCAGCTACGCTAATTAGTAGTAGCAATAACGACGCCAGTTCAATTGCATCCCTAGCCTCTTCAACCGCTAGTTATGCAGCAGTTGGTAAGTCTGGAGCTGATGGAGCTAGCCAACATGCTAATTCCGCTGTTAACTACGCAAGTAGTGCAGTGACCGAAAGTGGGCAAACTAGTAGCTATGCTACCCAAGTTAGTTCAGATAACTCACAGGTTTCATCGATGGCCAGCGCCTACCCAAGTGACGCTGTTATTAATAGTGCCTTAAGTGTAGTTAACAGTGCCCAATCTGATGCAAATGCTGCATCACAAGCTGCATCAAGCGCTGCTAGTTTAGCACAGAGTGCCGAAGCCGATGCTAATAGCCAGGCTTCAGTTGCTGCTAGCCATGCAGCAACTGCTTCTAATGAAGATTCTGCAACTAGATCAGCAATTGCTGCTGCTGACCAGGCAGTGCAAAATGGTGACCATGCATTAGCTAGTTCATACGCCGCTCAAGCATCATCCGCTGCTGCTCGTGCTAGCGATGCCGCTACTGCAGCTAATCAGGCTAACGATGCAGCGAATACTGCAGCTAACGTTGCTAGTATTGCACAATCTAATGCTGGTTCAGCCGAAAGTTTAGCTTCTGACGCTGCCCAAGCAGCTAGTAATGCTGCTAGCCAAGCTGCTGATCGGGTAAAGGAAATTAATACCGGGATTTTGGATTCAGCTAGCTCTCAAGCATCATCTGCCGCTTCCGCTGCTAGTTATGCAGCTTATGGAAGTAGTGCTGCTGATGGTGCTCGTCAAGAGGCTAGTTCTGCCCAGATCAATGCCGATAGTACCGCTGCTGCTCAAAATAAGACGAGTTCTTTTGCAGCCGACACTAGTAGTACCGCTACTAATGCCCAATCAATCGCCAGTCAATATCCAAGCGACGCCGTAATTAGTAGTGCTTATCAACAAGTAAGCAGTGCCTCTAATAAGGCATCAAACGCAAGCAAAGCTGCTAGTGATGCTTTAAGTGCTGCCCAAAGTGCGCGTGATGAGGCCGCAACCCAATCTTCAATCGCTGCTTCCTATGCGTCTGAGGCTGCTACACAAGATAGTGCTACTAAGGCTGCTTCAGATGCAGCTCATGAAGCCCTCAGTAATGGCAATCACTCACTTGCTAGTTCCTACGCATCGTTAGCTAGTACCGCTGCAAGTAACGCAAGTAATGCTGCGGGGAGTGCTAAGGATGCTCAGAATTCAGCTTCTACAGCTAATCAAAATGCAAGTCAACAAAATTCCGTTGCTCAACAAGCTGCTAAGGATGCTGAAGATGCAGCTAATGCAGCTAATGATGCATTGAATAAGATTAATGATCGGGTGAACGCTCTTAATAGCCAATCTGGTGATTTAGAAGTATCTCTGTCTGGATACAATAGTCAGGCCGGCTCTTACGTTAATGTCGCAAGTAGTGCTGCTACCAGTGCAAATAGTAATGCTAGTTCTGCCCAGTCAGACTTTGTGGTTGTTTCTGACTTTTCAAATGCAGCTAGTTCATATGCAGTTCAAACTAACGACAAGAACTCTCAAGCACAATCAGTTGCTTCCGTTTACCCATCTGACGATGTAATTCAGAGTGCTGCTAAGGTAACTGTTGATGCCCTCAGTAGTGCTAACGATGCTGCTAAGAGTGCTTCTGCTGCAATTACTAGTGCTAAATCCGCTGCTGATGAAGCGGTTACCCAGTCATCACTTGCATCATCATACTATGCAAGTGCTAATGATGCCTCTAGTGCCGTTCAAAGTGCGGCTAGTTTAGCATCATCAGCGCTAAGCATTAATGATCATGTAGCTGCTCAATCATACGCATCAATTGCTAGTGGAGCTGTAATTCAAGCAAGTATTGCGGCTGCCAGTGCGCAAAGCGCTAGTGCAATTGCAGCAGCAGCTAGTGATACTGCTAAGCAACAGGCATTAGCTGCTTCTCAGGCTGAAACTAACGCTTCTAATGCATTTAAGACCGCAAGCTCTGCGCTTGATGTGATTAACGAACGGGCTAATAGTTCTGCTAATAGTAAAGCTAGTTCTGCTAACTCAGCAGCAACTAGTGAAAATAGTGCCGCTAGCCATGCAGCATTTGGTTCTTCTAACGCTGCTGGAGCTAGTCAGTTCTCAGATTCCACTAACTCATACGCTAGCGCAGTGGCTAATGATAACGTTGCTACCAATAGCAATGCTGTGATTGCAAACGATGCTAACCAGGTTACTAATAGTCTGGTAACTACCCATCCTGATAATTCGGCCGTTTCCTCAGCTAATAGCAAGGCTAGTTCCGCCAATTCAGTTGCTAGTTCTGCCGCTAGTGTTGCATCTGATGCAACTAATCAGGCTGAAACTGCTAAAAGTAGTGCAGCAATTGCATATTCAAACGCTTCCGTTGCTGCTAGTCAGGCGAGTGAAGCTGCACAAAGAGCTTCATTAGCTTCTTCTCAAACTTCTAGTGCTGCCCTAGCCGGTGATCACTCCGCAGCTGACAGCTACGCTAACCAAGCTAGTTCTGCTGAAATTGATGCAAGTAATGCTGCTAGTGTAGCTAATGATGCTTACAGTGCAGCTGAAAATGCTAATAATCAAGCTAGTTCTGCTTATAACAATGCTTCTTCTGCTAGTTCTGCCGCTGCGCAAGCTGCTAAGGACGCGCAAGATGCTGCTAGTGACGCTGTCAATGCAGCTAATAATAACGCAAATGATAAGGCTAGCAAGGCTAGTAGCGTTGCCTCGGTTGCTAATAGTGTTGCTAGTTTAGCTGCTTCTGGTTCATCCGATGCGTCAGGTGCAAGTCAACATGCTGATTCAACTGCTCAGTTAGCAACTTCTACTAGTGATGTTTATCCATCCGTATTTAGTGACCACAGTGCTACTGCTAGTCTTTCAGATAACGTAAACTCAATGGTTGCTAATAATCCAAATAATGAAACAATTAAGAGCGCTGCTGGCACGATTAGCTCTGCTAATAGTGTTGCTACTCAGGCTGACTCTGAAGCTTCCCAAGCAGTTAACGATGCTAATAAAGCTAAGCAGTCTGCTGCGGATTATTCCCAAGCTGCATCTGTTGCTGCATCCGTTGCTTCAAGCGCTGCTTCTTACACTGCTAGCGCTTCAGTAGCTGTTTCTAACGCAGTTGCTAGCGGTAATATTGACCTAGCATCATCAATTGCTGATGCTTCATCATTAGTTGCAAGTAGTGCTAGTTCTGCAGCAATTAAAGCTAGTGAAGCTAATTCACAGGCTGCTGCACAAGAATCGATTGCCAGTTCTGCATTAGACAAGGCCAATAATGCTAGTTCCGCAGCCAGTGCAGCTCGTGATGCGGCGCAAAGTGCATTTGACAATGCTTTAAATAATGCTGGAAGTGGAGCTAGTTATGCTAACTCTGCTTCAACAGCTAATTCCCAAGCTGCTCAAAATAGTCAAAATGCTTCTAATGCAATTAGCAATGCTCAAAATGATTTAACACAAATTAAGGATGCCTCATCCCAAGCTAGTTCAGCTTCTGCCGCTACAACGCCAAATACAGCAACTGTTAATAGTGCTACTAGCGTTGTAAGTAGCTTAAATGCGCTTAATAGCAATAATCCGACTGTCTCTAGTGCATCTATTGCTATTAGTAATACCGCTAGCGAAGCTGCTAGTGCTTCTGCCAAGGCTTCTCAAGCATCTAGTATCGCTAATCAAGCTAGTTTGGATGCAGATGCTGCGAGTGAAGCGGCTAGTTCCGCAAACATTGCTTTGAGCCAAGCAGCAAGCAATGCTTCGTCTTACGCTAGTGAAGCTCAAAAGGCTGCTGACCGTGGTGACCAATCAGCTGCATCAACTGCTGCATCGAATGCTGCAGTTGCATCGAATGCTGCTAGTGATGCAGCTAATCAAGTTCAATCTGCCACTGACAAGATTAACTCTGCTGCTCAAACAGCCACTAGTGCTGCTCAAGATGCTCAAAGCCAAAACAACATTACCAGTTCTGCTGCTCAGACAGCGTCGAATGCTGCTAGTGCTGCTTCACAAGCGATTGCTGATGGTTTAAACCGTGATAGCAATAAGGCATCATCAGCTGCATCAGCTGCATCGAACGCTGCGAGCGAAGCTAGTGCTGCCACTAATGGTTCCGGATCAACTCCAGGAACGAATCAAAATGCTGATTCAGCTAAGGACTTAAATAGTCAAGCTAGTTCTAATAACGGGGTAACCAGTGGGCTTGCTTCTGAAGCATCAAATGCTGCTGAAAATGCAAGTAACTTTGCATCTAATAACCCTAATAATTCTGAAATTGCATCCGCTGCTAGTGTTGCCAGTTCAGCTAATAGTAATGCCCAATCTGCTTCAACCGTTGCTAGCCAAGCTTCTAATGATGCTTCCAACGCTTATTCAACTGCGAGCTCCGCAGCTGACGTTGCTAACTCAGCTAACAATGCTGCCAGTTCTGCAGCATCCGTTGCTGCTAGCGAAAATGCTGCTACTTCAGAAGCCGTTGCCAAGGGTGATAGTAACGCTGCTTCCTCACATGCTTCTGCCGCAGAAGATGCTGCAAATGCCGCTAACTCTGCTGCTCAAGTTGCGAAGGATGCTAGCAATGCCGCTAGTTCCGCAAACCAAAAGGCTTCTAGTGCGGCTAGTCAAGCTAGTTCAGCTCAATCAGTTGCCTCTGAGGCTGCTTCAACTGCTAAGTCTGCTGAACAAACGGCAAGTGACCTTAACAGCTTCGTTTCTAGCGCCACTAATGATGTTCAATCAGGAAACAGTGCCGCAAGTAATGCAGCCACTTCTGCCTCATCAAATGCAGATCAAGCTAATTCAATTTACAACTCACTTAATAGTAGTGCTGTAAGCGCTGCTAACCAATACTCACAAAATGCCAGTGATGCTAGTTCCTTTGCGACTGTTTCAACTAGTGTTGCTGCCAGTGCTAATAGTGATGTTCAATCCCACTTTAGTAACTATCCAAGCAATCCGGCATTAAGTGCGGTTGCCCAAAGTGCTAGCGATGCTTATTCAACTGCAAATAGTGCTAGTGTGATTGCTCAATCAGCTAGTGAACAAGCTTCGATTGCTAAGTCAGTTGTGGACTCTGCAACAAACACTGCTAGCTACCAAAACTCAATTGCAAACTCAGCTAATAGCACAGCCACTGCAGCTAGTCAAGCTGCATCAGAAGCATACGCTAAATCAGACTTTGCTGCTGGAAATAGCTATGCCCAAACTGCAACCAATGCTGCTAATGATGCTGCTAATGCATACAGTAAGGTTTCTGAAGCTGCCTCAACGGCAGATGCGGCCTTAGTTAATGGTAAGAATGCTGCCTCCACTGCTAGTTCAGCTGCTCAGACGATCAGCTCAGCTACCTCTGTGACGCTCAGTGCTAGTTCAGCCGCTCAATCAATTGCTGATTCCATTGCGAATGCTGCTAAGAACGCCACTAGCGATGCTAACAGAGCTTCCAGTGCTGCCCAATCAGCTAAGAGTGACGCTGATAAGGCAACAAGTGAAAATGCGCAAACTTCAGAATCAACTAGCAACGCTTACGCTGCAGCTAGTAATGCCAATGAAGCTGCTGAACAGGCTCGAGATGCGTCCAGTGCCGCTAGCGAAGCTGCTTCAATTGCTAGCTCAGCTGCCGCTGGTCATTCAGATGTTTCTGGAATGAGTTCTGCAGTTTCAGCTGCATCTAGTGCATCCGAACAGGCTTCCATTGCTGCTTCTGTTGCAAATTCAGCTAATAACGATGCTCAAAAGGCATCTAGTACTGCAAGTAGTGCTACTCAGGATGCACAAAACTTTAGTTCTAGTGCTGCTAGTTATGCTAACAATGCATCGATTGCTGCGTCTGCTGCCATTGATGCTAATAATCGTGGTGATAGTGCGGCTGCTAATTCCTATAGTACGGCTGCTAGCCAAGCTGCTGACTCCGCTGAAGCTGCAGCTTCCGGGGCATCTAGTGCTTATCAATTAGCGGATCAAGCGAATAGTAGTGCATCCGCTGCTGAGTCAATCGCTAATTCTGCATACCAGTCAGCAATCGATAATGCAGTTATTGCCAGTTCTGCTGCTGATGATGCTCAATCACTTGCTGCATCCGCAGATGCGAACCAAAGTGTCAAACGGGCAAGTAACGCTTCGAATGCAGTTGTCAAGGACAGTTCTACAATTAATGTAAACTCTTCTGCAGCTTCCAGTGCCTCCTCCAATGCTAGTTCAGCTAGTTCAGCGGTTACTTCAATTAATGATGTAATCACTTCAACTGCTGAATCTGCCAATTCGCAAGCAAATCAATATTCAAACAATCCAATCATTAATTCGGCGACTGTAGCAATTAGTCATGCAGTGGACCAAGCAAGTTGGGCTAATAGTGATGCAAGTGTAGCTAATTCGATTGCATCTTCAGCTAAGGCAACTGTTGATTCTGCCTCGAGTGCTGTCTTCACTGCTCAAATCAATGCTCAAAGTTACTACCATGCGGCTAGTTCAGCTGCTTTAAATAACGATGCAGATGCTGCCGCTGCCGCTGCTAATTCAGCCGTTGCTGCTGAAAAGTTAGCTAGCCAAGCTGCCGTTGATGCAAGTAATGCTACCGTAATTGCTGCTAGCGCCGCTAGTCGGGCTAATAGTGATTTAGCAGTTGCTAGTTCTGCAGCTGATTTAATTAATGCTGCTAGTTCTGCAATCAATTCAGCTGCTTCAGCTGCTGATGGATTAGTAAATGGGGTTAAGAGTGATGCTGATCGGGCCAGTGCTGCAGCTAGTTCAGCTAATGATGACAATACTGCCGTTCAGTCTGCATCTAACAACGCACAAACATCGTCTAACCAAGTAGTTGATAATAGTCATGCTGCTTCGGATACAGTTAACAACATTAATAGTGCTGCTAGTGCAGCCCAAATTGCATCTTCAATGGCTTCCAGTGCAGGTTTAAGTGCTCATTCAGGAATGAGCAGTGCAGTTTCTGTAATTGCTAGTGCTCAAAGTGTTGCTAGTTCAGCTTCAAATGCGATTGCTAGTGCCAATAGTGGGGTGGAATCTGCAACTACCCAGATGGACAATGCTAATTCTAGTGCTAGTCAGGCGAAATCAAATGCCGATAGTTATGCTGCGTTAGCATCGAGTGCTGCTTCAGCTGCGCTTTCAGCAAATAACAATGGTGATTTATCAGCTGCTCAATCCGCTAGTTCAGTTGCTAAGCAAAATGCTGATAGTGCTGCAATTGCGTCTAATGCCGCTGATGCTGCCCAAAGTCTTGCTAACAGTGCTAGTTCTACGATCAAAGACCTTGCGCAAAGTGCTGCTGATCAAGCTAAGCTTGCCAGTGCCGCTAGTGATGCTACAAACCAGGCGATTAACGATGCCAATTCAATTGCTGCTTCTGCAGACGCTGATGCTAGTGTAAACCGGGCTTCAGATGCAGCTTCGACTGCTAAGGATCAAGCTAATCAAGCTAACGTTGATGCTGATAAAGCTGCAACTGCATCCAAGAATGCAAGTAATGCTGCATCCAGTGCCGCATTAGATAATACCGCTGCTTCAAATGCTGCTGCAGATGCTAATAGCTTTGCTAGTCAATATCCAAACCACAGTGCAATTAATAGTAACGCTGCGGTTGCTTCCACTGCTGCAAGCGAAGCAAGTTCTGCTCAACAAAGTGCAAATGATGCCAGTGCGGTTGCATCCATTTTTAAGGATACTGCTAGTCAACAAGCCTCGATTGCAAACTCCGCAGCATCTAATGCTGCTAGTTACCTTACTCAAGCCAGCGTTGCAGCAAGTAATGGTGATCTTTCTGCTGCCGCATCTGCTGCTGACCAAGCTTCACTGGCCCAACAAAGTGCCGAAGTAGCTTCTAATTCTGCTTATAGTGCTACTTCCAGTGCTATTTCAGCTGCTGACCAAGCTAGTTCAGCTTCAATTGTTGTTAGTCAAGCTGCTGATAAGGCTAAGGCTGCTGCTCAGTCAGTTAGTGCTGCAGTTGATTCAATTAATAAGTTGAATAATGGTGTTGATTCCGACGCACAACGAGCTTCCGTTGCTGCCGATAGTGCTACTAACTCTGCCAATAATGCTGCTGATACGAACCTCTCAACCGCTAGTGATAGCGATAAGGCCAGTCAGGCGGTTGTTGCTGCTAATAATGGATCTACGGTTGCTAGTCAAGCAGTTGTGGACATGCAAAATGTCATTAGCAATGCTGCTAAATATGACATTCCATCAATGAGTTCATACGCATCAGTCGTTAGCAGCAATGCAATTGTTGTTAGTCAAGCCGCTGATACTGCTTCTGCTGCCAACAGTAACGCTAATTCAGCGTTAAGTGCTGCCCAATCTGCTGCAGATGCTGCTGTTTATGCTCAAGACGATGCTAACTCATATGCTGCCGATGCATCATCTAACGCTAGTGCTGCTAACTCAGCGGCATTAGCTGGTGATGAATCAGCCGCTAATAGCTTTAGCACCGCTGCTAGTCAAGCTGCTGACTCAGCAATGAGTGCATCTAACGTTGCTCAAACTGCTTCTAATGCAGTGACAACTGCTAGTCAAGCTGCATCTAGTTACGCTAGCGAAGCTGCATCCGCTGCATCTGCAATAAGTCAAGCTGCCGAGGCAATGAGTAATGCCGTTCAATCTGCACAATCAGAAGCGGGTTCTGCTAATGCCAACGAAAGTAGTGATCGGGCAAGTAATGCTGCTGATGCTGCCCACAGCAATGCAGACGTTACTGACGAATATAGAAGTAAGGCTGATAGTTCAACTTCACTAACTAATGATACGGTCAGTGAATTAAACCCAGTTGTTGATAGTGTGGCTCAAAACTCACAAGCAATTGATGACTTAGCTTCTAACTTCCCAAGTAACGCTACCATCTCAAGCGCTGCTCAGGTTGCTAGTGCTGCTAATTCCCAAGCTAGTTCCGCATACGCTGCTGGAAACGAAGCTAGCATCACTGCAAGTAACGCCAATAGTAAGGCTGCCGAAGCAACTTCATTAGCGATTTCAAATGCTGAAGTCGCCGACTCATTGGCTGCTCAGGCTAGTTCAGCTGCGCTAGCTAACGATCCAAGTACTGCAGCTAGCTTTGCAGATCAAGCTAGTCACTACGCTAGTGAAACAAAACGTTCTGTTTCAGCCGCTAGTCAAGCGGCTGCTGATGCTGCTTCTGCTGCTAGTCAGGCCGTTAGTGCTTCTAACGCTGCTGACGATGCCCTTTCATTAGCGCAAAGTGCTTATAATGTGGCAAATAATGCTGCTAGCTCAGCTGTTCAAACTTCTGATGGTGTTAATGATGACGTTGATCAAGCTGCTAGTGCTAGTTCCCAAGCTGCTAGCCAGGCACAACAAGCTGGTCAGTCATTTAACGCTACTAGCAATACGGTTAACTCGATTGCAAATGATGCTAGTGATGTTGCCAGGTCTGCTGCAGAAGCTTCTAAGGCTGCTTCTATTGCTAGTGGGGTTGCAAATAGTTATAGCGATAACTCTGCCATCAGTGTTGCTAATTCCACTGCCAATAGTGCTGCTGTTGATGCATCTAATGCTGCTAGTCAGGCTAGTGCCGCTAAGTCTACTGCCGATAGTGCATTCCAAGACGCCAGCGTTGCTAACAGTAATGCCAACACCGCTGCCCAATCTGCAGCTAGTTACTACAATGCTGCATCAAGTGCTGCTAGTCAGGCCATTAGTGCTGCCCAAGCAGGGGACCAATCAACTGCTGACCGGTACAGTAGTGCAGTCAAGAGTAATACTGATGCTGCTAATGCTGCATCTAGCGTTGCTAGTTCAGCATTAAGCACCGTTAATTCTGCAAGTGTAGTGGCTAGTCAACAAGCAGACCAGGTTAAGCAAGCAAGTACGGCTGCTAGTCAGGCGAACTCAATTGCCCAGTCTGCTGCCCAAGCCGCTCAATCATTGGCAGGCTCCATCGATGCAAGTCAAAATGGAGACCGGGCTTCCTCAGCTGCTAGTTTAGCTACTGATGCAGCTACCGATGCAGATAAATACGCATCAGCTGCTGAAACGGCTTCAAAGGCAACTGATCAAACTAACGCTAGCACGAGTGGTTTCTCACAAACTGCATCGAGTGCTGCCTCTGAAGCTGCTGATCAAGCTGCTAGTCATCCTCAAAACAGTGTGATTAGCTCTGCTGCATCAGTTGCTAGTGGTGCTAACCAAGCTGCTAGCCAAGCAATGAGTAGTGCTAATGACCAAGCCAAGTCCGCTAGTTCTGCATTCGAAGCTGCATCTAGTGCAGCAGAGCTTGCCAGTTCAGCTGCTAGTGTTGCAAATGATTATGCTTCGAAAGCCAATGAAGCTGCTAAGCAAGAAGATAAGACCGCTGCTGCTTCATTAGCAGATCAAGCAAGTAGTGCTGCCCAAGCTGTACTTGATCACAAGGCTCAGGCTAGTGCTGCTGCTGATTCCGCCGCTAGTGCTTCTAACGCTGCTGTAGAATTAGCTAACAGTGCAAGTAGTCAAGCTTCAATCGCTGCTTCTGCTAATTCAGTTGCTGCTAGTGCGGCAAACTCAGCAAGTGCTACCATCAGTCAAGCAAATGACAACAATAGTCGGGCTTCTAATGCTGCCAGTCAAGCTAGTTCCGCTAATAGTGGTGCCAACCAAGCTACTTCTAATGCAGCTAACTCTGCCTCAATTGCCAGTCAAAACGATACGGCCGCTTCGCAAAGTGCAAATGATGCTCACTCAGCTTACAACCAAGCCATTGAAGCTTCCGAAGCTGTTGCTAAGCATAGTGAAGTTGATGGCATGAGTTCTGCTGTGCAAGCTGCTAAGGATGCTGATCAGGCTGCCTCAAGTGCTGCCAGTGCGGCTAACTCAGCTAACCAAGATGCCCAATCAGAAGCTACTCTAGCTTCGAACGCTAATTCTAAGGCTAGTTCTGCTGCAAGCAATGCTACTTCGTACGCAACCACTGCATCAACGGCTGCATCTGCTGCTATTGATGCTGCTAACCGTGGTGATAGCTTAAATGCTAATATTTACAGTCTTGCTGCTAGTCAAGCTGCAAATAGTGCAGTTGAAGCTGCTAACCAAGCTAGTGCTGCTAGTCAGGCCGCCATTGATCATAGTAATGCTGCTGGTAGCTACGCTAGTCAAGCAAGTAACTTCAATGATGCTGCCAGCGCTGCCAAGAGTGCAGCAATCAGTGCTGCTGAAAAGGCTCAAGATCTTGCTGCATCTGCTGATGCTGACCAAAGTGCTAAACGGGCATCAAACGCCGCTAATGAAGCTAGTCTGGCTAGTTCTGCTGTTTCCTCAAATAGTAATGTAGTGACTGCTGATAGCCATGCTGTTTCAAATGATTCCAAGGCAACATCCCTTAATAGTGATAGCACTTCACTTACTGCTAGTCAGACTGACGATATTTTTGCTAAGCACCCTAATAATAGTGCTGTATCAAGTGCTGCTAGCGCTGCTAACTCCGCTTCAAGTGTTGCTAACTCCGCTTCAAGTGTTGCTAGTTCAGCTAACGATAAGGTTAGTGCTGCTAACAGCACCGTTAACCAACAGTCAAGTATTGCTAGCGCTGCCTCGAGCGCTGCTAGTACGTACGCAAGTCAAGCTGCATCCGCTGCTAAGAACCATGACTCGTCCGCAGCTGCTGATTTTGCTAACTCTGCAGTTGAACAAGCGAGTCTTGCTAGCCAAGCATCTAGTGTCGCTAGCGCTGCTAGAAGTGAAGCTGATCAGGCTACTAAGGATGCTAACTCTGCAAGTTCCGCTGCTTCTGCCGCTGCTTCTAATGCTACTGATCAATTGAAGGCTGCTGAAAATGCTGCTAACCAGGCCGTGAATACTAATAGTAATGTCGCTAATGATGTTGAACGGGCTTCTAACGCAGTTGTAGATGCCAGTGCCGCTGCTTCTGGTGCCAACCGAGATTACAGTGGAACTGCTACTGAAAGCAACCATGCTAGTTCATCCGTTTCATTGGCAAATAGTGCTTCGGCTGCAGTTAGCGCAGATAACCAAAGTGCAAGCAAAGCCCTAGCATCCGCTAATAGTATTGCTGCTCAAAACTCAAGCGTCCCATCAATGAGTTCTGCTGTTGCTGCTGCCAGTGATGCTTATGCTAAGACTAGTTCTGCTAACGTTGCCGCTAGTGCTGCGACTTCGAACGCCCAAGCTGAATTAAGTAAGGCGCAACAAGCTGCCAGTGATGCTAACGTTGCCCGTGATAGTGCAATTGCTGCTGCTGCAAGCAATGCGTCGAACGCTTCATTAGCAAATAGTTATGCTGCGCTGGGTGACGTTGAAAACGCTACTAAGTACAGTCAAGCTGCTAGTGCCGCTGCAAATGCTGCTGAAACTCAGGCTTCAATTGCCAAGGAGCAAAGCAATGCAGCCTCTGCTGCTAGTTCAGCTGCAGCTAGCTATGCACAAACTGCTAATGATGCTGCTAGCGTTGCTAATAGTGCTGCTACTGATGCAACTAATGCTGTTAAGGATGCTCAATCGCTTGTCGATGACTTTAACGCTGGGTCAAGTGCTCAACGGGCTTCCGAGGCTGCTGAAAATGCTAAAAATTCAGCTAGTTCAGCTGGAACTGACAGCCAAGCCATTACAAGCGCAGTTGACAACGTTGCTAAGGCTTCTGAAGCCACTGCTTCCAGTGCTCAAAGTGCTAAGGATGCCGCTTCTGAAGCTGATCAAATTGCTTCAGCGAACCCACAAAACAGTTCCGTTGCTAGTGCTGCTAAGGCTGCTAATGATGCTGCAAGTCAAGCTGCTGTTGCAAGTCAAGCTGCTGATGCTGCTTCTTCGCTTGCCAAGTCTGCAAGTGCTGTTGCTGACCAACAAGCTAGTGCTGCTAACAGTGCACGTGATTCAGCCAGTCATTATGCTTCCTTAGCGCAATCAGCTGCTGATAACCACGATCCTAAGACTGCTGAAGAAATGACTAATTCTGCAATTGCACAAGAATCGGCCGCTAGTGTTGCATCTGATGCTGTTAAATCAGCATTGGCAGATGCTGAAAAGGCTGCCCAATCTGCTACCGATGCATCCAATGCTGCGAGTGCTGCTAACGATGCTGCAAGTAAGGCTAAGGATGCTGCCTCTTCTGCTGCAAGCCAGGCTAGTGGTACTAACAGTAACGTTGCAAACGATGTTACGAAAGCTAGCAATGCGGTTAACGATGCTGACGCTGCTGCCTCCGGTGCCAACCGTGATTACAGTGGAACCGCTAGTGTAAGTAACCACGCCAGTTCATCTGCTTCACTTGCAAGTAGTGCTGCTGATGATGCTGCTAATGCTAATGACGTTGCTAGTGGTGCTGTTAAGTCAGCTGATAGTCTAATGAATAGCGCTTCCAATGTTCCAGGCGTAATTTCTGCGGTTAACTCTGCTACCCAAGCCTCCAGTGTTGCTAATTCTGCTAATACGGTTGCTAGTGCTGCTAATTCAAATGCTCAAATTGAATTGGGTAAGGCTAGCGATGCAGCTTCTGCAGCTAATGCTGCTCGTGATAGTGCTGCTAGTGCTGCGGTTGTTAATTCAACGAACGCTTCACTTGCAAATAGTTACGCTTCACTTGGTGACGTTGAAAACGCTACTAAGTACAGCCAGGCTGCGAGCCAGGCTGCATCAAATGTTGAAAGTTTTGCATCCACTGCTAAGGACCAGAGTAATGCCGCTTCTGCTGCTAGCTCAGCTGCCGATAGCTACGCTCAAATTGCTGTCTCAGCTGCCGTAGTCGCTTCCAGTGCTGCAAATGACGCATCTAGTTCCACAAGTGCTGCCCAATCACTTGCCGATGACTTTAATGCTAATGCTAGTGCTAAGCAAGCAGCTGATGCTGCTGAAAAGGCTAAGCAGGCTGCTAGTTCCGCTGCTGTTGATAATCAAGCGGTTGTCGATGCATCTAGTGCTGTAAGCACGGCCACTAGTGCTGCTTCAAGCAATGCTAGTCAAGCTGCTAATGCTGCCAGCCAAGCTAGTCAGTTATTCTCAGCAAACTCACAGAATAGTTCCATCGCTAGTGCTGCTTCCGCTGCCAACTCTGCTGCTAGTCAAGCAGTCACCGCAAGCCAAGCTGCTAGCGCTGCTCAGGATGCCTTCAAGAGTGCTAGTTCCGTTGCTGATCAACAAAACCAAGTTGCTCAAACGGCTAAGGACTCAGCTAGCTACTACGCTTCATTAGCCCAATCAGCTGCTGACGACCACGACCCAGCTACTGCTGATTACCTCACTAGCCAAGCAGTAATTCAGGCCCAATCTGCGGCTAGTGCTTCCGATGCCGTTAAGTCTGCACGAGCTGATGCTGAAAAGGCTGCGCAATCTGCTACTGACGCATCCAACGCTGCGAGTGCTGCAAATGATGCTGCTGAAAAGGCCCTTCAATCTGCCCAGGACGTGGTTAATACTACTGGTGATTTAAATAGTTCTGTTAATAGTAATGTTGATCGGGCAAATGCTGCTGTGAACGATGCGGGAGCTGCTGCTTCTGGTGCTAACCGTGACTACAGCGGGACTGCTACTGAAAGTAATCATGCCAGTTCTTCCGCTTCCTTGGCAGCTAGTGCATCTGTAAATGCTGATAGTGCATCTGCAACCACTAGCTCAGCACTTAACACTGTAAATTCAATTGCTGATAAACACGCATCTGTTTCTGGAATGAGTAAGGCGGTTAGCGATGCAAACGTTGCTAATTCAATCGCTAGCTCAGCACAAGTGGTTGCTAGTTCTGCCAACTCAGCTGCTCAATCAGAATTAGCGAAGGCCAGTCAAGCTGCTTCAAATGCGAATGTTGCTAAGTCTGCTGCAGAAAGTTACGCAGTTACAAACTCTGCCAATGCGTTCCTTGCAAATAGTTTTGCAAAAGAAGGTAACGTTTTAAGTGCTACTGCTTACAGTTTAGCTGCTAGTCAGGCTGCTGATTCTATTGCATCTCAAGCATCGATTGCAAAGGCTAATAGTCAGGCTGCTTCAGCTGCGAGTGCTGCCGCAGAAAGCTATGCTAAGAATGCAGTTGATGCTGCTTCTGTAGCCGCTAGTGCTGCGGTTACGGCTAACAACGCTGTTTCAGATGCTCAACTCCTTGCTGATGGCTTCAACGCTGGCTCTAATGCCCAGCGGGCTTCCGAAGCAGCTGAGAATGCATCTAAAGCTGCTAGTTCCGCTGCAAATGATAGTCAAGCAATCACAAATGCTTCTTCAGCAATTAACACCGCTTCTACTGCTACTGATGCTAGCAAACAAAGTGCTGAAGCTGCTGCTTCATCTACTGCTCAATTACTATCTGCGCACCCACAAAACAGCTCTGTTGCGAGTGTTGTAAGTGCTGCTAACCAAGCTGTTAACAGTGCGAGTGCTGCAACTCAGGCTGCGAGTGCTGCAGTGGTTGCTGCTTCATCCGCAAGTGTAGTTGCTGACCAAGAAACTAAGGTTGCCAACTCTGCTCGCGATGCGGCTAGTTCTTATGCAGCATTAGCTTCATCTGCTGCTGGTAACTTTGATCCAGAAACGGCTAGTGTTGCAACTAGTAATGCAATCGCAATGGAATCTGCTGCGAACTCCGCTTCAATTGCGGTAAGTTCAGCTCGGGCTGATGCCGAAAAGGCATTACAAAGTGCAAATGACGCTTCTGCCGCTGCTTCTGCCGCTAACTCTGCAGCAAGCGCAGCATTGGACAGTGCCAATTCAGCCGCTAGCCATGCTGGTGGAACCAACACTAGTGTTGCTAGTGACTCTGCACGGGCAAGTGTTGCTGCAAACGATGCGAGTGTTGCTGCCTCCGGTGCTAACCGTGATTACAGCGGAACTGCATCAGAAAGTAACCATACTAGTTCATCAGCTTCGCTTGCAAGTAGTGCTGCTACAACCACTGCGAGTGCTGCAGTGGTTACTAGTTCTGCTAACTCCGTTGCAAACTCAATTGCTACTAAGCATTCTGGAGTTTCAGGGATGAGTGAAGCATTGAGTAACGCTAGTGCTGCAAATTCAATTGCTCAGTCAGCTAACTCAGTGGCCAGTGCTGCTAATTCTTCCGCTCAAGGTGAATTAACGAAGGCTAGCCAAGCTGCAAGTACCGCTAATTCAGCGCGGGATGCAGCAAGTAGCTTTGCGAAGGTGAATGCTGATAACGCATCCCTTGCAAATAGTTACACTGCTCAAGGAAACACGTTGAGTGCTACTGCCCACAGCCTAGCGGCTAGTCAGGCTGCTGATTCAGCTCAGGCACAAGCAGATATTGCTAAGAACAATAGTCAAATTGCTTCTTCAGCCAGCCAAGCTGCTGAAGGATATGCAAACCTAGCGAACGATGCTTCAACAATGGCTACCAGTGCTGTTGACCGTGCTAAGTCCGCAGCCGATGAGGCACAATTACTTGCTGATGGCTTCAATGCCGGGTCAAGTGCAATTTTAGCTTCATCTGCTGCTGAACGGGCTAAGCAGTCTGCCAGCGCTGCTGGCAATGACAGCCAAGCAATTGGTAGTGATTCAGTTGCGATTGATGCAGCCTCTAACGTTGCTTCCAATAACGCCCAGAGCGTGGCAAGTGCCTCATCATCAGTGGATCAATTGCTCTCTGCAAATCCACAAAACAAGACGATTAGCAGCGCTGCTAGTGTTGCTAAGTCAGCGGCTAGTGCTGCTAACTCTGCTAGTCAAGCTGCCAGTGAAGCTGCAGCTGTAGCATCATCCGCAAGTGTAGTTGCTGAAGATCAAACGAAGGTGGCTAATGATGCGCGGGATGCTGCTAGTTCATACGCAGCAACTGCTTCATCGGCTGCTAAGAACTTCGATCCAGAAACCGCGAGCGTAGCTACTAGCCTTGCAATTGATAAGGCAAATGAAGCTGCTGCTGCTTCTGTTGCAGTTAGTTCCGCCCGGAGTGCTGCTGAGCAAGCCCTTCAAAAGGCAAGTGAAGCATCATCTGCCGCTGCTGCTGCTTCTGAAGCTGCTAACGCTGCATTGGATAGTGCTAACTCCGCTGCAGGACACGCTGGAACGATCACTAGCAGCGTTGCAAGCGACTTTGCACGGGCAAGTACCGCTGCAAATGACGCTAGTGCTGCTGCTTCGGGAGCTAACCGTGATTACAGTGGTAATGCTAACGTTTCCAACCACGCTAGTTCTTCTGCTTCGCTAGCTAATAGTGCTGCTACCACTACTTCAAGTGCCATGGCTGTAACTAGTTCTGCTAACGATGCAGTTAACTCAATTGCTACGAAGCATCCTAATGTCTCAGGAATGGACCAAGCGGTTCTGGACGCTTCTGCCGCATTATCAACTGCTAGTTCCGCTAACTTTGTTGCCACTGACGCTAACAGTGCTGCTCAAGGTGAGTTAGCTAAGGCGAGTCAAGCGGCTAGTGCTGCGAACTCCGCTCGGGATGCTGCAAGTAGTTTTGCAAAGGTGAATGCCGATAACGCTTCACTTGCCAATAGCTATGCTGCCCAAGGTGATACTGCGAGTGCAACTGCGCACAGCTTGGCTGCGAGTCAAGCCGCTAACTTTGTTGCTGATCAGGCTGCAATTGCGAAAGCTAATAGTCAAGCTGCCTCAACTGCTAGTTCTGCCGCAGCTAGTTACGCTGTGATTGCTTCTAACGCTGCTTCTGTTGCAGCTAGTGCCACTGATAAGGCTAAGTCCGCGGTGGGTGATGCTCAACTCCTTGCTGATGGTTTCAACGCTGGTTCTAGCGCATCGTTAGCTTCTGATGCTGCTGAACGAGCTAAGCAATCTGCAAGTGCTGCTGGTAGTGATAGTCAAGCAATTACTAGTTCTGCTAGTGCAATTAATTCAGCAGTTAGTGCTGTTAAGAGCAATGCACAAAGTGCTACTAGTACTGCAAGTGCTGCTGCACAAATTCTATCAGCACATCCACAAAACCAATCTGTTTTAAGTGCGGTTAGTGTTGCTAACTCAGCCGTTAGTCAAGCTAATTCAGCTACTCAGGCCGCAAGTGCTGCTGCTTCAGTAGCATCATCAGCTAGCGTAATTGCTGACCAACAAACAAAGGTTGCAAATGACGCGCGGGATGCTGCTAGTTCATACGCTGATGCCGCTGCCGCTGCTGCTAAGAACTTTGATCCAGAAACAGCTAGTGTTGCCGCTAGCCTTGCAGTTGTAAAGGCGAATGAAGCTGATTCTGCTTCATCCGCAGTTAGTGCTGCTCGGAACCTAGTTACCCAAGCTTCTCAAGCTGCTAGTTTAGCTAATAGTGCTGCTCAATCAGCTAATGATGCTGCTCAATCAGCATTGCAAAGTGCTTCATCTGCTGCCAGTGCCGCTTCAGACAATAATAAGTCGGTTGCTAGTGACGTTTCCGTTGCTTCAACCGCTGCGAACGATGCGAGTGCTGCTGCTTCCGGTGCTAATCGGGACTACAGTGGAAATGCTAGCGTTTCTAACCATGCTAGTTCCTCCGCTTCATTAGCTAATAGCGCTGCCAAAACTGCTAATAGTATTGCACAAACTGCTAATAGTAGTGCTGCCACTGCTAATTCAATTGCTAACAACAATGCTTCCGTACCTGGCATGAGTGCTGCTCAATCAGCTGCCAACTCTGCATTGGCAGTGGTTAGTTCTGCTAATGCAGTTGCTACTAGCGCTAATAGTGCTGCCCAAGGTGAATTAGCAAAGGCGAGTCAAGCGGCTAGTGCTGCTAACTCTGCCGCCAGTGCTGCAAGTAGTTTTGCAAAGGTGAACGCTGATAACGCTTCGCTTGCCAATAGCTACGCTGCACTAGGGGATACGACTAATGCTACGAAGTACAGTCAAGTCGCTAGTCAAGCTGCTTCTGCTGCTGCTGGGCAAGCATCTGTTGCACGGCAAAACAGTCAGGCTGCTTCTGCTGCAAGTCAGGCTGCCGCTAGTTATGCTGCAACGGGTGTCTCTGCAATTGCGTTAACGTCATCTGCAGCAGCACAAGTTGCCTCTGCTACTATTCAAGTTGCTGTAATTGCCAGCGCTAATAGTGGGGCACAATCATTAGCATCTGCTAATCAAGCCGTTAGTGCTTACAGTAGTCAAGTTAGTGCAATGAGCTCAGCAGTTGGGCAGTCATTAGTGAGTGCTTATAACTATGGATCAGTAGCTCAATCAGCTGCGAACCAAGTTAATTCTGATCACTCGATGGTTGTTTCCGCAATTGCTAAGTTGAACTCTTATCAATCAGCAAACGCATCAAATGCTCAAATTAACAGTTTAACTAGCGCTGCCAATAGTGCTAACGTAATTGTAAATTCAGCCAGCGTAGTTGCTAATAGTGCTGCGAGTCAAGCCGTTGCTTACACTAGTCAAGCAGCTAGTGCTGCCAGTGCACTATCAAATGCTAACGGAGTTATATCTACGGCTCGTTCAAACGCAAGCAGTGCCTACGCGGCAGCTTCTAGTGCTTACGCAGCTGGTAGTTACGCATTGGGTGATAGCTACGTTAACACGTTCCGTGGTTACGCTAGTGTTGCTGCTAGTGCCAACTACGATGCTTCAGTAGCGTACAGCAAGTTCAATTATGCTACTTCAGTTGCAAGTAGTGCTGCTAGCGTTGCCGTTAGTGCTGCTAACACAGTTCGTTATGAACTTAACTTGGTTACTTCTGCTGCTTCATCAGCAACCCAATTACTTTCTGCTAGTCAGTCATCGTCTGCATCATCAGCTAGTTCCTCAGCTGCTTCATCAGCAACTTCTTCAGCAAGTTCATCAGCAAACTCATCTGCATCTGCTGCCAATAGCAGTGCTGCTGACGATAACTTCTTGAAGGGAATTAGTGATGCTAAGAGTAACACTAATAATTCAGCTCTTGCTTCTGATAGTGCATACGTTGCTGGACGAACTGGTTACCTATCTGGTAGTAAGGCTGGTTATAATGGTAAGAAACCAGCATCATTAGCAAGCAATGCTACTCAATATGAAAGAGCATATGCTTCCGGAGCTAGTGCTGGTTACGTTAAGTACGAGAAACAAGTTGCTATTGGTGAAGAAAAGGCTAAGACCACTTATCTTGCGACTCCTTCACTTAAGAATCGTTCTAAGGGATATCGTGATGGCTACCTTAAGGCTTACAACAAATCATTGAAGAAGTATCCTAAGTATATTTACGCTACTAAGGCAATCTACTCATACAAGGGTGCTAACTTCAGTAAGTCGCTTCGGAAGATTCTTCACTCTAAGCAACCAAGAACTAAGGCAATCCAGTACAAGATCAAACGGATTACGATTGCTAAATCTGGATTAGTACGTTACTATATTGATGCAATTACGGATAACAAGGGTAAATCCACTAAGTACAGTGGCTACATCACTGCTAACCGGAATTACATTGTCAACACTTACTACCAAAGCACGCCAACGACTAAGCAAGTAAGGGTAATTAACAGTAAGGGGATTAGAATTCATTCCGATACTAAGTTTAACCGGGAGACTTCTACTTACGTTAAGAAATCTACTAAGCTAACCGTTAAGCGGATTGTTAAGTACAAGGGAATCACTAGATTCTATGTTGGAAATGGTAAGTACATTACCAGTAATAAGAAGTTTGTTAAATTCGTTTAATATTTAAATTAAATAAGGGAATCAAACCATAATTTGCGGTTTGATTCCCTTATTTTTTTATTGAATAAAAGTACAGTTAGTAAGTTTAAATTTAATGATTATCTACTAAATAAGTGGTACACTAATTCTGTATATATTATTAAGTTTTATAAGATCTAACTAATAATTACTTAAAACGGTTTTTAGAGATATTTAAAGGAGATGTCGTGATGCTTTATAATCGGTTAATGTTTAATAAAGTAAATGATAAAAAAGTTCTCCGGAAAGTAAAGAAGCAATGGGTGGTAGTTTCTCTATCAATGCTAGCTTTGCTTGGTGGAGTGGCGATTAGTGAAAAGACAACAACGGTTAAAGCTAATGCTAATATGGGTTCTACATATGGTTCTAGTAATGATGATGATGAGGTAACTAACTTAAACGGTGGGGCCACCACTGAGGCTAGTTCTTCAGATAATTCTGGATCAGGTAGTTCCGCTACTACAAATAATCAATCAACTACCAGCGCTTCAGATAGCTTGGTTAGTTCAGGTAGTTCAGCTACGGTCACTGGGAGTAACATTAGTGACCAATCCAGTGACGCGCAATCAGCTACTAGCAGCTCAAGTAGTTCCACTAGTAGTGTTCAGTCAAGTAGCAGTGATGCAGGGAGTAAATCTAACGATAAACAATCGCAATCCGGAAATGGTGAATCAGTTGCTGATCAGCCTACATCAAGTAGCGCCAATGCAACTAGTAGTTCCACAAATGAAAATCAATCGTTAGTAAATTCAAATAGCACTAATAGTTCAAGCAGCACTAATAGTTCAAATGCTTCTAGCGCAGATAGCTATGAAGCAAGTAACGCTTTTAGTGCTGGTTTTTCTGCAGCCGCTTTAGCAGCTAAAACTGGTTCATCAGTGCCATCAAGTGCTGATGCTAATTTTAATAGTGGGGTTCAAAGCTATGAGAATTCTGTTGCTAGTTCATCTGCCAATCAATTAACAGATCGAATCGGTGACACTGCTAGCGTTAGTTCGTTGACCGCTTCTCTTTCCTCTGTTACCAACAACGTTAGTCAAATGTCAGCCTGGAGTTCCGCAATTTCATCCATGAGCGTAGTTGCTTCTTCTTACAGTACATACGTAAGTAATAGTGCGGGATTATTGGATTCAGCAATTGCAATGAGTAGCACTGCTTCCGTCTTTACTGATGCATATCAGTCTGCACAATCGTACTACGCCGAAGGTAGTTCAGAAGGGAGCCAAGCTAGCTCCTATGGTTCTAAATTAAATGGGAGTAACGATAGTTTTTATCAATCAGATGTTGATTCATTAGTAAACCGAAATGCTAGTTATTTTTCATTAATGAGTAACGCTCAGGTGATTGCTAGCAATGCAATCGTTACCTTAAATAGTCAGTATTCAGCTACTTCTACTGCTTATGCGTTGGCAGACTCTGCTGGCCAAAATGCTGGAACGACTACCAATACCACTGTTAACGTCACAACCGCGCAAGAATTTGACCAGGCGATTAAAAATCCGAATGTTTATCACGTTAACCTATTGAATAGCATTAGTTTGAAGGATGCTGATGCTGGTTATACCAGTAGTGATACTACCGTCCAGGTTAATAAAAACGATGCTACAAAGGATTTTGTAATTAATGGACTTCAATCTGATAACAAAACCTGGTCATCGGTTAATTATATGGGGGTAGGTTATGACATTCAAAATGTTAAATCCATTACTGCTCAAAATCAAAATGTTTTTGGGACCAGTGGCTATGGATTTATTAGCGATAACGGTCAGGCATCGCTGGCTAATATCCCCATCTATTTGAACAATATAAATTATGTTGGTGGCCAAGCACTATACGCAAAAAGCTCCAATATCTACATTCAAAATCAAGTTAGCGTTTCTTCTGTTAATACCTATACGCCAACTAATATCCCTGGTGATACCACTAGCTATAGTGGAGTTGCTTCTGCCGATCAAAATCAACGGAACATGCAAGTTAACTCCTTAACGGTTCAGTCTGGTGCGACATATAATGGGCAAACCTATGATGGAAACGTTTTGGAACTCGGTGGTGGTTTTACAGTTGAAAAGGGGGCAACGGTTAATTTAACCCCTCGTGGTGATGACAATGGTGGGCCTAACATTGCCCATGGTTCTAATAGTTCTCGTGCCCAAGGACTCTACGCTAAGGGTGACGTGCATGTTTATGGAACTGTTAACATTAATCCGTCATCAGATCCTAACGGGAACACTGCTAACTCTGGAAACAGCGGCTCAGGCACTAGTGCAATGTACATTAGCTCTGGTGCTAATATGTATATTGATGGTGGGCAGGTTAACGTTAATTTAAATAGTACTCCTGCTGCCTATCCAGTTGATGTTGAAGGAATCTTAACCGTTCAAAATAATGGACAGTTTAACGTTAATGGGAATAACTTAGGCACATATGGAAATATTTTAACCTACATTGCTGGGACGATTACTTCTCAAACTGGTGGGTTAGTTCATATTGCAGTTAATAACGTTAGCGGAACTGGGGACCCATATGCTTTGAAGTTGGCTGATAATGCTAACTTAAACGTTGTTAACCAAGGAAATCTAGAATTACTTTCCGATGGGACCAGCAACCCCACCCTTTTGGATACTGGTAATAATTCAACGGTTACAATTAATAACCCTGGTAAAACGGTCGTTTTTGATTTGGATACTTCGCACTCTGACTATGTTCAAAAGAGTAGTCAGGGGACGATTTCTAATGCTCCTTTTAATGCATACTCAGTTAGTGTTAACAATAATGGCAATACCCAAGGGGCTTATTACGCCGTTAATATCCCAACCTCTGGAACCATTCAATACTACAATTCTGTTGATAAGAAGTTTGAAAACTTAAGTGGATCAAATACTTCAATTTCTAATTCTAAGTACCTTGCATTTGCATCATCGCCATCTGCTAGTTTTGAAGGTCCGTTGAATTTACAGAAAAATGGTACTGACCAATATCAAGTTAATGGGCATTTAAGTATTAACAATGTATCCGAAATCCCCGATAATTTAACCAATAAACCAATTTATATCAATGTGGTTGTAAATGGGGTTCAACAGTTACAAAATAATGGGGTTGTTAATGATACTACTACCGATCCATTGTCTGGTGATGGGAACACATACACATATGAAATTCCAGTTACAATTGATAAAAGTAAGGGCGACGCACAGGTAATTCCATTTTCATATAATTTTCCAGCTAGTCAGCTACAAACTACTGGAAACTCAATTGCAGTTACTGCCCATTACTTCGTTTCAACCATCCAAGCGGAAATCCAAGATTCAACGATTAGTGGGAATAATGCTACTCAATCGGGATCTATCATTAACCCAACCACTTCAACACTATCAACTGGCACTGATACGCTCCCATACTCCGACATTAGAAAGAATGCAGATGCAAATGCAATTGCATTGATCAATCAACCAGCGATTGACTCGGCCAATTCGGCTGCTAATTCTGCTACTGCTGTTCAATCTAGTATGGCTAGTTTCAGTAGTGCAAATGGGACCTCGATTAGTAATGAAGCTGGCTCCACTGATGCATTTGCTAAATCAGTTTCTTCATTTAATAACAAGGTTAATAGTCAGTACTCCTTAGTTATTAGTCAATCTAATGCACTCGCTTCATCCGCTAGCAATGGTGATTCAAAGGCGGCTAGCGATGCTAGTTCAATGGCAAGTGCCGTTGCTGCTATTTCATCTGCTTCTTCGGTGGTTGCCTCTCAAAATACAATTGCACAGTCTAATTCAGTTGCTGCCTCCAGTGCACTTTCTGATTACACTATTAAGTCTAGTGCAGTAGCCAGTTATGCTGTATTAGCTTCTTCATATGCAAATAACGTTACATCTAATGATAATTCAGAGGCTAAGTCTGATGACTTTAAACCTTCTGATAGTGATGCTTCGCAAGCCAGCACCTATGCTTCATTGGCTAGTGCTGCGTTTTCGAGTGTTCAATTGGATTCATCAGTTATAAGTAGTGCTAACGTTGCTGCCGAATCAGCTTTCAATGCAATTAGTAATGCTTCAACTGCTGCTTCCAATGCGGCTAGTGATGCCGCGTTGCTAGTATCATCGAATGCCGTTAATGGATCAGCGATTAATAGCATTGCTGCTTCGGCTGTTAGTGCTACTAAGAGTGCGTCTGTATTGGCTTCGAGTGCGGTGATTGCTAATTCAGCAGCTTCAAGTACGGCAATTAACATTGCATCAGCATCTGCTAATTATGTAGCGATGTCGAATCAGATTAGTAATGCTACTTCACTGGCATTAAAATTACCTACAGATACCATACTTGAAGAGAACAGTTTGGGTAATAATGCATTACTAATCAAGGCCAGCAATGCTATTAGTGATGCCTCGAATGCTACAGAAAAGGCTTCCGCTGCTAATAGTCGGATCATTACGGATAATAATAAGGTCTCATCAGCTAATTCGTTAGCTAGCTCTGCCATGGTAGCGGTAACTTCTGCATCTGTATTTGCTGCAAGTGCTGCAGCAAATGGTGATCAATCTGCTGCCGCAAGTGCTGTTTCCGCTGCAATTTTAGCTGCTAGTGTGGCCACTAGTGCCGCTACCGATGCTAGCAATGCTAATGTTGATGCTAGTTCAGCCGCTGTTGATGCTTTAAACGCCTCTTCAGTTGCAGCCTCTGCATCCAGAGTTGTAGTAAGTACTAGCTCAACTGCTCAATTTACCAATAAAATCATGCTTAATGATATTGCTGATGAAGCTGCTAGTGCTGCTTCTGATGCTGCTAGCTCTGTCGCTAGTAGTGCTTCATCCGTTAGTGATGAAGCAACAAGTGTGAATAGCGATAATAACGTTGCCGCTAGTACGGCAGGTCAAATTAGTAGTAATTCTGTTGCATTAAGTTCGACAGTTACGGCTTCAGTTACTGCAGCTCAGCGTGTCATTAGTGGTATGCAGAGTGCTAACCCAAGTAACGCGACTATTAATAGTGCTGTTACGGTCATTTCTAATGCTTCATCTACCGCAAGTGCTGCCGTCACCACTTTTAATTCAGCACTTAGTGCTGCTAATTCAGCCAGTATTGCTGCTAGCTCGTATGCATTAGTTCATAGCACTGCTGTTGCTGCAGCTTCCAGTGCTGCTAGTTTGGCTGCCAGTGCATCAGCATCAGCAAGCGTCGCTGACGATGCTGGAGATGCATCGACAGCTGTGTCAGCTTACATGGTTGCTAGTTCAGCATCAGTGCAAGCTGATTCTGATATCAGTAGTGCGAATGCAGCATCAGTAGCTGTCAATAGTGAGGCTAACAAGGCTAAGAGTGCTGCTACCGTAGCAACTAGTGCTTCTTCCACAGTTGTTGGAGCTGCAATATCAGCTAGTTCGGCTGTAGTTGTCGCTTCTTCAGAATCTAATCTTATTATAAACATCAATAACTCCTTAAATTCAGCACTCAACCAAGCTTCAAGTGCATCCGTATTGGCTTCGAGTGCGGCAATTGGCTCTTTGGCTGGCTCCAATATCTCGTCTAATACTAACTCGCATGCGACTGTTGTTAGTTCAGCAGCTACAAGTACATCAAATAATACTGCATCAGCATCTGCTAATTATGTAGCGATGTCGAATCAGATTAGTAATGCTACTTCACTGGCATTAAAATTACCTACAGATACCATACTTGAAGAGAACAGTACGGGTAATAATGCATTACTAATCAAGGCCAGCAATGCTATTAGTGATGCCTCGAATGCTACAGAAAAGGCTTCCGCTGCTAATAGTCGGGTCATTACGGATAATAATAAGGCCTCATCAGCTAATTCGTTAGCTAGTTCTGCCATGGTAGCGGTAACTTCTGCATCTGTATTTGCTGCAAGTGCTGCAGCAAATGGTGATCAATCTGCTGCCGCAAGTGCTGTTTCCGCTGCAATTTTAGCTGCTAGTGTGGCCACTAGTGCCGCTACCGATGCTAGCAATGCTAATGTTGATGCTAGTTCAGCCGCTGTTGATGCTTTAAACGCCTCTTCAGTTGCAGCCTCTGCATCCAGAGTTGTAGTAAGTACTAGCTCAACTGCTCAATTTACCAATAAAATCATGCTTAATGATATTGCTGATGAAGCTGCTAGTGCTGCTTCTGATGCTGCTAGCTCTGTCGCTAGTAGTGCTTCATCCGTTAGTGATGAAGCAACAAGTGTGAATAGCGATAATAACGTTGCCGCTAGTACGGCAGGTCAAATTAGTAGTAATTCTGTTGCATTAAGTTCGACAGTTACGGCTTCAGTTACTGCAGCTCAGCGTGTCATTAGTGGTATGCAGAGTGCTAACCCAAGTAACGCGACTATTAATAGTGCTGTTACGGTCATTTCTAATGCTTCATCTACCGCAAGTGCTGCCGTCACCACTTTTAATTCAGCACTTAGTGCTGCTAATTCAGCCAGTATTGCTGCTAGCTCGTATGCATTAGTTCATAGCACTGCTGTTGCTGCAGCTTCCAGTGCTGCTAGTTTGGCTGCCAGTGCATCAGCATCAGCAAGCGTCGCTGACGATGCTGGAGATGCATCGACAGCTGTGTCAGCTTACATGGTTGCTAGTTCAGCATCAGTGCAAGCTGATTCTGATATCAGTAGTGCGAATGCAGCATCAGTAGCTGTCAATAGTGAGGCTAACAAGGCTAAGAGTGCTGCTACCGTAGCAGCTAGTGCTTCTTCCACAGTTGTTGGAGCTGCAATATCAGCTAGTTCGGCTGTGGTTGTCGCTTCTTCAGAATCTAATCTTATTATAAATATTAATAACTCCTTAAATTCAGCACTCAACCAAGCTTCAAGTGCATCCGTATTGGCTTCGAGTGCGGCAATTGGCTCTTTGGCTGGCTCCAATATCTCGTCTAATACTAACTCGCATGCGACTGTTGTTAGTTCAGCAGCTACAAGTACATCAAATAATACTGCATCAGCATCTGCTAATTATGTAGCGATGTCGAATCAGATTAGTAATGCTACTTCACTGGCATTAAAATTACCTACAGATACCATACTTGAAGAGAACAGTACGGGTAATAATGCATTACTAATCAAGGCCAGCAATGCTATTAGTGATGCCTCGAATGCTACAGAAAAGGCTTCCGCTGCTAATAGTCGGGTCATTACGGATAATAATAAGGCCTCATCAGCTAATTCGTTAGCTAGTTCTGCCATGGTAGCGGTAACTTCTGCATCTGTATTTGCTGCAAGTGCTGCAGCAAATGGTGATCAATCTGCTGCCGCAAGTGCTGTTTCCGCTGCAATTTTAGCTGCTAGTGTGGCCACTAGTGCCGCTACCGATGCTAGCAATGCTAATGTTGATGCTAGTTCAGCCGCTGTTGATGCTTTAAACGCCTCTTCAGTTGCAGCCTCTGCATCCAGAGTTGTAGTAAGTACTAGCTCAACTGCTCAATTTACCAATAAAATCATGCTTAATGATATTGCTGATGAAGCTGCTAGTGCTGCTTCTGATGCTGCTAGCTCTGTCGCTAGTAGTGCTTCATCCGTTAGTGATGAAGCAACAAGTGTGAATAGCGATAATAACGTTGCCGCTAGTACGGCAGGTCAAATTAGTGGTAATTCTGTTGCATTAAGTTCGACAGTTACGGCTTCAGTTACTGCAGCTCAGCGTGTCATTAGTGGTATGCAGAGTGCTAACCCAAGTAACGCGACTATTAATAGTGCTGTTACGGTCATTTCTAATGCTTCATCTACCGCAAGTGCTGCCGTCACCACTTTTAATTCAGCACTTAGTGCTGCTAATTCAGCCAGTATTGCTGCTAGCTCGTATGCATTAGTTCATAGCACTGCTGTTGCTGCAGCTTCCAGTGCTGCTAGTTTGGCTGCCAGTGCATCAGCATCAGCAAGCGTCGCTGACGATGCTGGAGATGCATCGACAGCTGTGTCAGCTTACATGGTTGCTAGTTCAGCATCAGTGCAAGCTGATTCTGATATCAGTAGTGCGAATGCAGCATCAGTAGCTGTCAATAGTGAGGCTAACAAGGCTAAGAGTGCTGCTACCGTAGCAACTAGTGCTTCTTCCACAGTTGTTGGAGCTGCCCAAGTAGCCATTGCCGCTACGAAATCAGCTGTTGCAAACATAAATAGTGGTTCAGCTGCCGTTAACAATGCTGACGCCGCTGCCAAGGCTGCTAGTGAAGCCGCAGATGCTGCTAATAATGCTACGTCAAACGCATCTAGTGGAGCCACCAGTGCTAACACAGCTGCAAATAACTACTCATCTGAAACCAGTGCTACTTCTAGTACTGCTGCTCAATCAGCAACTTCAGTTGCTTCCGCACAAAATTCAATCAGCGCAATGACGAGTCAATACCCAAGTAACGCAACCGTAAGTAGTGCTGCTGTTACAATTTCTAGTGCCGCTGTGGTAGTTAGTGCTGCTACTAAGGACGCCACCGATGCCTCCAGTGTCGCTAACTCGGCTAGTGCTGCTGCTAGTTCTTACGCTTCAACTGCTAGTTCTGCTGCTTCAGATGCTAATGCTCAAAGTATCGCTGCAAGTAATGCTGCTTCTATTGCACACTCTGCTGCCTCTGCTGGGAACACGGCATTAGCTAGTTCCGCTGCTTCCGCTGCTGAAACCGCTCAAAAATCAGCCGAGGCCGATAGTTCAACTGCTAAAGCCGCAAGTACCGCTGCTGATTCTCAAGTGGCTTCCGGAAAGGCTGCCTCCCAAAAGGCATCTAGTGCTTCCTCCGCAATTGCTAGTGCCGCCCAAGCTGCTAGTGAAGCTGCAAGTACTGCTGCTGCGAATACCCAGGCTGGATCAGGGGCTAACGCCGAAGCTTCCACTGCCGTTTCCAATGCTGACAAGGCATCTAGTGAAGCCTCTAGTGCCGCTACTGGTTCGGCTAATGGATCTGCTGATGCATCGAATGCTGCCTCCCACGCAAACTCCGTTGTTTCAGATGTTGCCAGTGTTACTAGTTCTAGCGCTGCCACTAGTGAAGCTGCTTCATCTGCACAGTCGTACGCTAATACGGCTTCTTCAATTGCGTCTGCAAATCCAAGTAACACGGTGGTTTCAAGTGCTAACTCCGTGGCTCAATCTGCAGCCAGTGTAGCTAGTTCCGCATCCAACGATGCCAATAATGCCAGTTCAGCTGCCTCAGTTGCTAAATCGCAAGCTGATTCAGACAATGCAAAAGCAGCTAGTGCTAACGTTGTTGCAAGCAACGCAGCCAGTGCTGCCCGTTCTGCATCCGCAGCTGCCAGTGTAGCTGCTGCGAATGGGAATTCATCTGCTGCCCAAAGCGAAGCTGATGTTGCTAAGTCTGCTGCTGACAGTGCGCAAAGTGCTGCCACTGACGCATCCAATGCAAACTTTGATGCTTCATCTGCTGCCGCTAGCGCGAATGCTGCATCTGCAAAGGCAGCCACTGCTTCTTTAGTTGCAGCCAGTGCGAATGCTGCTGCCCAAAAGGCGGCTCAAGCTGCTGCTGATAACGTTAAAGCTGGATCAGGTGCTAACAATGAAGCTTCTGACGCTGTAAGCAGAGCTAACCAGGCATCCGTTGAAGCATCCAGTGCCGCAGTCGGTTCTGCTAATGGTGCTTCTGATGCATCGAATGCTGCCTCCCACGCAAACTCCGTTGTTTCAGATGTTGCCAATATTAATAATTCAAGTAATGCCACTAGTGAAGCTACTTCATCCGCTAAATCTTACGCTATTGCTGCTGCTTCAATCGCATCGGCGAACCCAAGTAATGCGGTGATTTCAAGTGCTAACTCCGTGGCCCAATCTGCTGCTACTGTAGCCAGTTCTGCATCCAACGATGCAAATAGTGCCAGTGCTGCTGCTTCGGATGCCAAGGTTCAAGCCGATTCTGACAGTGCAAAGGCAGCTAGTGCTAATAATGTTGCTAGCTCCGCAGCAATTGTAGCCAGTTCTGCCTCTGCTGCTGCCAGTGTAGCTGCTGCGAATGGTGATTCATCCGCTGCCCAAAGTGCTGCTGACGTTGCTAAATATGCTGCTGACAATGCCCAAAGTGCTGCCACTGACGCATCCAATGCCAATGTTGATGCTTCATCTGCTGCCGCTAGTGCAAATGCTGCATCTGCAAAGGCAGCCATTGCATCATCAGTCGCATCCAGTGCGAATGCTGCTGCTAACTTAGCTGTGTCTGCTGCTACTAACGCCGCGAATGGTGATAAGGCCACTAGTGCTGCAGATACTGCTGCTTCAGCTGCTAGAAATGACGCTTCATCTGCTGCCAACGCTGCCTCAAACGCATCCAGTGGAGCCACTAGCGCTTCATCCGCTGCTGATGGTTACTCTAAGGCTGCTAGTGCTGCATCAAGCACGGCTGCTCAATCGATTAGTTCAATTACGGATGCCTCGAGTGCAGTTAACAGTATGCAGAGTGCTTACCCAAGTAATACTGCAGTAAGTAGCGCTTCCGCAGTAATTGCAAGTGCATCATCAACTGCCGCATCCGCATCCAAGGATGCCACTGATGCATCTAGTGCTGCAAACTCTGCCAGTTCCACTGCCAGTTCATATGCTGCTACTGCTAACTCTGCTGCTACTGATGCCAGCACCCAAGCTTCAATTGCTAGTTCTGCTGCCGCCGTGGCTCATTCTAAGGCTTCTGCTGGAGATGCTTCTGGGGCTAGTGCTGCCGCTAATTCAGCTGAAAACGCCCAAACTAACGCTGATGCTGATAACAGTGCTGCTTCCGCTGCATCTGCCTCCGCTGCTAGTGAAGCTGTTGCCGGATCTATTGCTGCATCTAAGGCTGCCAGTGCATCTACTGCAATTGCTAATGCTGCGCAATCTGCTAGTGCTGCTGCTTCATCTGCAGCTGCAAATATAAGTAGTGGTTCAGATGCTGTTAACAATGCTGATACTGCTGCTAAGGCTACTAGTGAAGCCGCAGCTGCTGCTAATAATGCTACGTCAAACGCATCTAGTGGAGCCACCAGTGCTAACACTGCTGCAAACAGCTATTCATCTGAAACAGATGCTGCATCAAGCACGGCTACTCAATCAGCAACTTCAGTTGCTTCTGCACAAAATTCAATCAGCGCAATGACGAGTCAATACCCAAGTAATGCGACTGTAAGTAGTGCTGCTACTACGATTGCTAGTGCCGCTGTGGTAGTTAGTTCTGCTACTAAGGACGCCACCAATGCATCTAGTGCCGCTAACTCAGCCAGCGTTGCTGCTAGTTCTTATGCTTCGCTTGCTAGTTCCGCTGCTTCAGATGCTAATGCTCAAAGTGTTGCTGCTAGTTCTGCCGCATCCGTTGCGCACGCCGCTGCTTCTGCTGGGGATCCTTCATTAGCCAGTTCTGCTGCTAATGAAGCTAAAACTGCTCAAAAAGCTGCTGAAACTGCTAGTGCTAATGCTGAAGCTGCAAGTACCGCTGCTGATTCTCAAGTGGCTTCAGGAAAGGCTGCTTCAGAAACGGCAGCCAGTGCCTCCTCCGCAATTGCCAGCGCTGCCCAAGCTGCTAGTGATGCAGCTGCATCAGCCGCTGCCAATATAAGTAGTGGTTCAGATGCCATTAACAATGCTGATGCCGCTGCCAAGGCTGCTAGTGAAGCCGCAGCTGCTGCTAATAATGCTACGTCAAACGCATCTAGTGGAGCCACCAGTGCTAACACTGCTGCAAACAGCTATTCATCTGAAACAGATGCTGCATCAAGCACGGCTGCTCAATCAGCAACTTCAGTTGCTTCTGCACAAAATTCAATCAGCGCAATGACGAGTCAATACCCAAGCAACACAACCGTAAGTATTGCTGCTGCTACGATTGCTAGCGCCGCTGGGGTAGTTATTTCTGCTACTAAGGACGCTACCGATGCATCTAGTGCCGCTAATTCAGCCAGCGTTGCTGCTAGTTCTTATG
The DNA here is from genome assembly GCF_019303535.1 of Lactobacillus sp. Sy-1. GTDB lineage: Bacteria > Bacillota > Bacilli > Lactobacillales > Lactobacillaceae > Nicoliella. Next base: position 423,390 of record NZ_JACCIU010000001.1, read on the forward strand.
CTTCGCTTGCTAGTTCCGCTGCCCAGGATGCTAATGCTCAAAGTGTTGCTGCTAGTTCTGCCGCATCCGTAGCGCATTCCGCTGCCTCTGCTGGGGACCCTTCATTAGCCAGTTCCGCTGCTTCCACTGCTGAAGATGCTCAACAATCAGCCGAGGCCGACAGTGCTGCTGCTGAAGCCGCAAGTACCGCTGCTGATTCTCAAGTGGCTTCAGGAAAGGCTGCTTCAGAAACGGCAGCCAGTGCCTCTTCCGCAATTGCCAGCGCTGCCCAAGCTGCTAGTGATGCAGCTGCATCAGCCGCTGCCAATATAAGTAGCGGCACACTTGCCATTAGCAATGCTGACGCCGCTGCCAAGGTTGCTAAGGATTCTGCAACGGCTGCTGAAAACACTGCCTCTAACACGGCTAGTGGTGCCACTAGTGCCTTTACCGCTGCTGATGGTTACTCCTCAGTCGCAAGTGCTGCCTCCAACACGGCTGCTCAATCGATTAGTTCAATTACGGATGCCTCGAGTGCAGTTAACAGTATGCAGAGTACTTACCCAAGTAACGCTGCTGTAAGTAACGCTGCTGTTGCCATCTCAAGTGCTTCATCAACTGCTGCATCCGCATCTATTGATGCTACCGATGCCTCCAGCGCTGCTAACTCCGCTAGGGTTGCTGCTAGTTCATATGCTGCTGTCGCTAACTCTGCTGCAAATACTGCCAGCGCCCAAGCTTCCATTGCTAGTTCTGCTGCCGCCGTGGCCCATTCTAAGGCTTCTGCTGGTGACACATCTGGTGCTAGTGAAGCTGCTACTTCAGCTGAAAACGCCCAAAATAGTGCTGCTGCTGAAAACAGTGCTGCCTCCGCTGCTTCTGTAGCTGCTGATAATGAGGCCGCAGCTGGATCAGTTGCGGCAGCCAAGGCTGTTAGTGCCTCTTCTGCAATTGATAGTGCTGCGCAAGCTGCTAGTGAAGCTGCAAGTGCTGCTGCTGATAATACTGCTGCTGGAGCTGGGGCTAACGCGGAGGCTTCTGACGCTGTCAATAGAGCTAACCAGGCATCCGCTGACGCATCGAGTGCAGCTAATGGTTCTACCGATGCATCCAATGCCGCTTCCCGCGCGAACTTCGTCGATTCAGCCGCTGCAAGCGTTGCTAATTATAGCTCTGCAAACAGCAGTGATGCCGCTGCTGCAACTTCATACGCAGTGACGACTGCATCAATTGCTTCTGCTAATCCAGATAATTCAATTGTATCCAGTGCTAATTCTGTAGCCAGCGCTGCTAGTGCTGCTGCTAGTTCAGCTTCCATTGATGCTTCGAATGCAAATGCATCCGCAAATGCTGCTAATACCCGGGCTAGCTCAGACAACGTCGTTGCTTCCAGTGCTAACGTTGTTGCAAATGCTGCCGCCAGTGCTGCCCGTTCTGCATCCACCGCCGCTAGTTTAGCAGCTGCTAGTGGTAATTCATCCGCTGCTCAGAGCGCTGCTGATGTTGCGAGCCAACAAGCTGACAGTGCCCAAACTGCTGCTAGCGTTGCATCTAATGCAAATGTTGATGCCGCCAGTGCTGCCGATGCTGCTACAACAGCTTCAGCAGATGCTGCCACTGCTTCATCAGTCGCATCCAGTGCTAAGTTCGCTGCTAAGTCGGCTGCGGCTGCTGCCGCTGCTAACGTTGCTAGTGGGAATGCTGCTAATGCATCTGCAGCAAGTGCTTCCACCGCTGCTTCCACTGCCGCTAGTTCCGTTCCATCAGTGGCTAGTTCCGCAACTTCAAGTGCTGCAAGTGCTTCATCAGTTGCTAGTGTCGTTAGTTCAGTTAACAGTGTCATTTCCCAAGCTACGAATAGCGTTTCTGATGCTCAGGATTCCAATGCTTCGATGGCAGTTAATAATTCTGGTAATAATGCCGTTAAAAGTGCTAGTTCCGTTGTAAATAGTGCTTATTCAGCTGCGAGTGCTGCGAGTGCTGACGCATCGTACCAGAACTCAATTGCCCAATCTGCAAGCGTTACTGCTTCCATTGCTAGTTCTACTGCCAGTTCTGCCAATTCAGCTGCCGCTGATGCGGCAAGTCAAGCCGCTGCCCAATCCACAGCTGCTAGTTCTGCTGCTAAGGCAGGGGATACTAGCGCGGCTTCCATTGCTGCCAGCGCGGCTGCTTCATACGCAAGTCAAGCTACGGACAACAGTACCGCTGCTAACTCAGCAAGCGCTTCTGTTGAAGCTGCAAGTCAAGTTGCCGATACCGCTAACTCTGCGATTGCTAGCGATAGTGCCGTTGCATCCAATGCTGCTAATGATGCTTCATCAGCAGCAGCAGCAGCTTCCAATGCATTAGATTTGGAAAACCACTTGATTGCCTCAACCGCCGCTGATAATGCAGACCAAGACAGTAGTGCTGCTGGTCAGGCATACAGTGCAGCAAAATTGAGCCCTAATACTGCTACCAAGGCTTCTGCTGACGCTAGTTCAGCTAACTCGCTCACCAACAATGCAAATAACTCGGTTAACGTTGCTTCAGTTGCAGTCAATAGTTTGAACAGCAATAATAGTGCTAACCCAGTGGTATCTAGTGCTTCATCTGCAATTGCATCTGCATCCGCTGTTGCTTCATCAGCATCTTTTGATGCGGTGGTTGCTAATAATGTTGCGAGTGCTGCTAAATCTGCTGTAGACACTGCTGTTGATAGTGCCAAGGCCGCATCCATTGCTGCTTCTAATGCCGCTCAAAATGCATCTTCTTATGCTGCTCAAGCACTATCTGCAGGTGGAAATACTGCCTCATCATTAGCTGTTCAAGCCAAATTAGCTGCTGATGGTGCTAATAGTGCACTGGCAAATGCAAACGATGCCTCGAATGCTGCGAACTCAGCTGCGCAAAGTGCCACTAGTGCTGCCCAAAGAGCTGCTTTTGATCAATCGGTTGCTTCCAGTGCTGCTCAAGTCGCATCCGTTGCTGCTATTAAAGCCTCTAATGCTATTTCAGCCGGCATTTCTAGTGCTAACAGTGTGGTTAGTTCTGCAAGGATTGTTGTTCAGACTGCCGCAAATGTTACTTCAAATGCTAATGGCGTAACTATTGATGCTAGCTCATCAACTAGCCTTAACTATGTTAGTGCAAAAGAAGCTAGTTCAAATGCTAGCTCCTTTGCTGGTAATGCTAATGTTGATTATGTAAATGCCGCATCAATTGCCGCTGCAAATCCATCCGATGATTCTCTTGCTTCGTACGCTAATGATGCATCGTCAGCTGCCGAAGTGGCTAATTCACAGGCTAATATTGCTAGATCTGGTTTCCAAGTGGTATCTAGTGCTTCTTCAACCGCCTTTAGTGCCAACTCGGCCGTATCAAGTGCAAATAGCGTTGCTAAATTAGCTAATGCTGATTTTTCATCTGCATTCATTGCTGAAGTATCTGCTGCTCAAGCTAATAATAGCTCTGATGCCGCTAGTGCTGCTAGTGCTGCAATATCAGCTGCTGCTCAAGCTAATTCAGCTGCGAGTGTTGCAAGTGCGGCATCTTTAGCTGCTTCAACTGCTAAGCTAGTTGGATCCAAGGCTGCTAATGCTGCTAACATTGCTGCTAGTAATGCTTCATCAGCCGCTAGCGTTGCTAGTGCAGCTGATGAAAGTGCGATTGCCAAGAGCAGCGCTACTTCTGCTGAAAATGCTGCACAATCCAGTGCTGGAAATAGGGCAGCTGCTAATGCCGTAAGCGCTGTATCAACAGCCGTTAATACGGTTAAACTAATTACTAGCAACACGAATTCAAGTGCCATTGATGAATATGCTAAAGCTGCTAGCGATGCTAACAGTGGAGCAGGGGTTGCTGCAGTCATTGCGGCTAGTGATATGAATGATTTAAATCGTTTTGCTGCTCAGGAACCACAAAATCAGGTGATTTCAAATGCCATTACCTTGGTTAGTTCTGCAACCAGTGTTGTTAACTCTGCAAGTATAATTGCATCCAGCGCTAATTTTGTTGCTTCTGCTGCAAAGTCAACTGCTGATTCCGCAGTTGCTGATGTGGCTAACCAAAACGCAATTATAAGTTCGCTCCAATCTAGCGTTACTGCCGTTCAAGCTGCTGCTTCATCGGCATATGCAAATGGTGATTATGCTACTGGAAATAAGTTAGCGCAACAAGCTTCACTTACCGCTACTGCTGCTTCCTTAGCAGTATCTAAGGCTCAGTCCGACTCTAATGCGATTGTTTCAGCAACTGTGAGTGCATCTGCTGCTGCTTTAACTGCTAATTCGGCATCAGTCGTTGCCGCTAATGCAGTTAAGAGTGCTAATGCAACCTTAACTTCTGCAGTTGCAATTACTAGCGCTGCTAATTCTTACGCCTCGGTTGCCATTAACGCTGCCAATGATGCCTCCGCTGCCGCCTTATCTACCGTTAACGATCAAAGCGTCACTAGTGGATTTAGTTCAGCGGCCTCGAGTAATGCATCCGATGCAGCGACTGCTTCTAGTGTTGCTGCTAGTGCTAATAAGACGACTAGTAAAGCTGCAGTCGACGCCTCGAGTGCAGCCTCAATTGCAAGCGTTGCGCTATCTGGGCATTCCAATGATGCTTCAATTCTATCTGATGTAGCACTTGCAAATACCGCAAGTGCAGATGCGCTGAGTGCCAACGATACTGCACAGAATGCTAATTCCACCGCCCAACTAGCAGCAGTTAGTGCTGCCAGTGCCGCTAAATTAGCTAATGATGATACGCTTAATGCTACCAATGCAAATCAAGCTGCATCTCAAGCTGCCAGGACAGCCGTTGTAGCTGCTGCATCCGGTGATTCGGCAACCGCTAGTTCCGCTGCAGCGGTTGCTTCTGCTCAAGCCATTATTGCTATTTCCGCTGCATCTGCCGCTAGGGCTGCTCGTTCGAATGCCAACGTTCAATCGAATGCTGCATCTCAAGCTGCTTCAATTGCTAATTCCGCTGCGTTTATCGCTAGCTCTGCTGGGGTAGTTGGTAGTTTAGCCGCCGCTAATGCACAGAGTCGGGCCGCTCAGGTTGATTCATCGAATTCTACATTAAATGCTGATCGAGCTAACAATGCCGCCTCAGCTGCATTAACTAACGCATCTAATGCTAATAGTTATGCTCAAATTGCATCGGTTGCCCAAGCTAGGATGCAAGTTACTAGCGCTCAGATTAATGATATTGCAACTTCCACTAACTCGGCTAACACGGTTGTCAATTCAATTGCTTCAAATTATCCAAGCAACTCAGTACTCTCTGTCGCAGTTAGTGCTGCTGGCCAAGCTAATTCAGTTGCGATATCAGCTAATTCAGATGCTTCAATGGCTTCCAATCAAGCTAACAATGCTAGTGTTGTTGCTAACTCTGCTGCATTAGTTGCTAGTGATGCTGTTAATTCTGCTAATTCTGCCAATTTAGTTGCTAGTTCATTTGCGAATAATCGGCCTCACAATTCGATCGCTGCTGATAGCGCAGCTAGTGCTGCTGAAATTGCCAATAACGTTGCTTCCGTAGCTGTTAACAACGCATCAACAGCTGCATCAATTGCTAAGTCTGCTTCTAATCGTGCAAATATTGATTCACTAATTGCCAATTCTGCCGTTAGTGCTGCGATTGCTGCCCAGAGTACTGCTGAAGCCGTAAATGAAGCCATTAATACGGCTAATGGAATCGCCAGTGATTCTGCAAAGGCATCTGGAGCTTCAGCTGCAATTTCAAGTAATTTTGTTAATGCTTCACAATCTGCTGATTCAATTAATTCAGTCGCTAACAGTGTTGCAAACAGTAGTGCTGAAACAAGTAACAGTGCTGATGCGGCTTCTTCAGCTGCCTCCACTGCTACTTCCATTGCTAGTCAACATCCAGATAATTCAGCTATGAGCATCGCTGCTTCTAAGGCTAGGGGAGCTGCTTCCAGTGCCGCTAACGAGTCAATTGCTGCTGATAAGGCTAATGCTGCTGCCCAATCTGCTCAATCACGGTTTAATATTGATAATGCAACGGTTGCTAGTGCTAATTCATTAGCATCCAGTGCATCCAGTGCAATTGCATCCGCTTTCGCTGCTGCGCAAGATGCTGCATCAAATGGTGATTCTTCAACTGCTACTATGGAATCAATGGTTGCAAGTGCTGCTGCATCTGAAGCAGCAGCAGCTGTGCTTTCCGTAAGCAGTGCTGATAACGATGCTGCTAGTGCCGCCGTTGATATCAGTGGGGCTAGCGTTGCTGTTGCCTCCACTAGTGATCGCGGTTCAGTTGCTAACAGTATTGCTCAATCTGCAAATAACTTTATCCATATTATTAATGGAAGTGGGTATGCTGACGTTAAATTAGCAGAAAGCGCCGCAATGGCTGCTTCACTAGCAGCTATTTATGCTGGTGATAACGCTGGCTGGGCTTCGAATGGTGCTAATAGCTACTCTGCTGATGCAGCTAAAGCATCTAATGCGGCTTCAGTATCGTTCCAGAGTGCTAGTGAATCAATGGATTCAGTTAATTCTGCAAATGATACAATTAGTAAACTTTCCAGTAATAATCCCCAAAACGTAGTTGTAAGCAATGATTTTAACTTGATTAGTTCTGCATCCAGTTATGCTAATACTGCATTAACTAATGTTAGTGTGGCTAATAGTTCTGCCAATGCTGCTAGTGCAGCTGTTAGTTCATTCGCTTCCGCCGCTAATTTAGCAACTGAATCAGCAAATTCTCAGTCTTCAATTGCATCTACTGCTGCTGCTGCTGCTAAGTCAGCTGCCAATGCTGGGGATGTAGACGCTGCTTCGATTGCAGCTTCAAATGCTGTTACTGCTAAAAATGCGGCTGATCAATTTAATTTAAATGCCAGCGTTGCACGTGATTCTGCAGCTAGTGCTCAAGCAGTTGCAGCTACACAGGCAATGATTGCGGCTAGTGCTCAGTCGATTGTTGCTGCTGCTGCTAAGGTAGCTACTAGTGCAGCTTCTGAAGCCATTAATAATGTTAGTTACCTAGCTGCTGCTAGCACGGCTGCCAGTGAAGATAATGCGATTGCTGCTAGCGTTGTTGCTTCGGTTCCATCTGGGACGATAAGGACGAGTACCGTTGCTACAGCGGTTTCAAGTATCTCTGATAGCATTAGTTCTTCATCGCAAGCGATTTCTGATGCTTCTGATGCAACTAGTACGGCTACCCTAATCGTTCAATCAATGATTTCAGCTAATTCAGCTAATAGTTTATTATCGTTTGCGGCCTCTGTTGTAGCTAGTGCTACTGATAATGCCACCGCGGCATCAAATACCGCTAGTGTTCAAAACCAAGTTGCCAAGTCTGCCTCGGTTGCAGCTTCAATTGCTAATAGTAATGGAGTTTCAGCTTCAATTGCAGCCTCAGTTGCTTCTGTGGGTGCGGAATCTGCATCTACATTGGCAAGATCAGCTTCAATTGCTGGAGATACCAGTACTGCTGACTTAGCTGCATCTGCTGCAAGATCATACGCATCTGATGCGATTACTGCTGCTAATTCTGCCTTTGCTGCTAACTCTTACGTCGTTGTGATTCAGCAATCGGTTGCTGCTGCTTCAGCTGCGATTGCGAATGCTTCTGTTGAAGCAAGTGCAGCTTCATCCATTGCGGCTAGTGCCCAAAGTTCTGCCGGAAGCACTATTGATAGCAGTGAAGCATCTGAAGCTGGTAGCAATGCGATTCAAGCTAGTGGAAATAGTACTTCTGTTGGTTCAATTGGCGCCACCATTTCAACCGCTGCCAATGATACCTTATTAAAGTCCAGTCAAGTAAGTGCTTCCTCAATTCAAGCTAGTGAAGCAACCACTGGGGTAAATTCAAATACGGTGGTTGTTAATAGCATTTTCAATGATAATAGTGGGAATGTTGTGATTGCTAGTGCCTCATCAGTAGTTAGTGTAGCTAGTTCGGTTGCTAACGCTGCTTCAGTTGATGCAACCAGTGCTTCAGTTGATGCTGATAATGCTAAGTCCACTGCTGCTGCTGCTTTTGCAAGTGTTGTTTCCGCATCGAGTGCCGCATCCACTGCTGCTCTAGAAGCTAGCTCTTATGCTGCTGCTGCATCCAAGGCCCACGGAGCTAATACTAAGCAACTTGCTAGTCAAGCTTTCGTTGCTGCTCTCGTTGCTGCTTCTGCATTAGCCAGTGCCCAAGCTGCCTTTATTGTTGCTTCTTCAGCAGAATTTCGGGCTGCTAGTGCTTCTGCACGGGCGGTAGCTGACCTTAATGCAGCTTCGCTTGCTGCCGATTCTGCCAGTTCTGCGGTTGCAACTGCAATTTCTACTAGTCAAGCTGTTGCAAGTGCCAATGCTGCAGCAACGAATGCTTCGACCGCGATTAATTACGTCAATAGCGCTAAGCAATCCAGTAGTTTTGCTGCTGCTACTGCTAAGTTAGCTACCACTAACGCTACTAATGCAGAGACTAGTTCTGCTGCTACTGCTATTGATATTAGTAGCTTAAGCAGTGACGGTGTCATCGTTAATAGCATTGCATCAGTTAATCCAACTGACTCTTCGGTTGCTGCCGTTGCAAGCCTGGTTAGTTCATACGCCAATGATGCAGCAAATGCTTCTGCCGCTGGATCAACTGCTGCATCGAATGCAGCGGATGATAGTGCTAGTGCTAACTTGGCTGTTCAACAGGCTGCTGGTCAATATTCATCTGCAGTGGCTGCATCGAATGCTGCCCGAAGATATGCGAACGCTGCAATTAGTTATGCCGCTAGTGGCGATAGCACTAACGCTTCAATTGCTGCTAGTCAGGCTAATTCAGCAGTTTCCGCTGCATCGAGCGCTGCTGTAAATGGTTCAATTGCAAACAGTAATGCCATCAGCTACTCTCAACAAGCAACGATTGAATTACAAAATGCTGCTTCAGCAAAGACCGCAACTAACAGTGCTGCGAATGCCGTAAATAGTATTCAAAATGCCCTTACCAATTCAGTCGCCCAAGTTAATGCAGCTGCATCCAATGAAGCTGCCGCTGCGCAACCAATTGCAGCAAGTGCTGCATCTGGGACCAGCAATGCTGTTTCTGCCATTACAATTAGCAGTTCTGCTGCCGCTGCAGGTTCCATGATTGCTAGTTCCAATAATGATGCTGCATCGAATGCGGCATCTGATGCAACGGTTGCTTCATCTACTGCATCTCAAGCAGCATTGAACAACCCAACCGATCCAGTGATTGCTAGTGATGCAGTGGTTGCATCCAGTGCCGCATCAGTAGCCAACAGTGCCTCTGATACTGCCCAGACTGCATCAAGTAACGCCCGGTTAGCTTCATCCACCGCTTCAAGCGCTAATGATGCTGCTTCATATGCTAATTCCGTAACGATTAACGCTTCTGCTGCTGCTTTGAGCTATGCGAATGCTGCGAATGCTGCTTCAGCTTCTGGTAATATGTCATTAGCTAAATCAAATGCAGATGCTGCATCTAGTGCGGCAGCTGTTGCTAATGCTCAAGCAGTGGTTGCTAATAATGCTTCGGATGCAGCAGTTCAGGCCGCTAAGGATGCATCAAATGCTGCTGACCAAGCTAGTTCGGCTAATTCGGTTGCCCAATCAGAGAATTCAATTGCAATCGCTGCAGGAAATGATGCTACTAAGAATAGTCTCGTTAACTCTTCGAATGCCATTGCTTACACCATTGCTGCATCCAGTGCTAATTCAGTAGTACCAGTTTATTCAAGTGGCGCTTCGGTTAACTCCGTTCAAGCAAGTGCTAATAATCAACAAGCAGCTAATGACTCGAGTGAAGCTAGTGTTGCTACTAATGGAGCAATTGCCTCTTTAGCATACGTCAGTGAAGTTAATCGTTCTGCTGCTAAGGTGGCAGCTGCTAATCCACGCAATAAAGCTGTTGCTTTGGCAGTTGATAAGATTGCCGCTGCGAATGTTGATGCATCGAATGCTGTTGTAGCTGCGAATGCCGCTAATCAACAAGCTTCTACCGCTAAGTCAAATGTGGATGCTGCGGTTAATGCAGTTAGCACCCAAAACTCATTGGTTCAAGTTGCTTCGCAAGCGGCTAATTCAGCTAGTGGAGCTGCTGCTTCCGCTTACGCTGTTAAGGATTATTCGGCTGGAAATAGTTACGCTGCAGCTGCAGTGCGGGCTGCTTCAACTGCTTCGGTTGCTAGCGCCAGCGCTGCTGCAGCCAATGCAGTCGTTAGCTCAGCTACTGATATTGCAGCTAGTGCTAATTCACAAGCGCAGTTGAATTCAGCAACTGCATCGAATGCCGCGGTTAACGCTAGCTTTGCTGCTGATGTTTTAAATGTCGCCGTGAAGGTTCAAAATTCTCAGACGAGCTTTGCTGCGTCGATTGTTAGTTCTGCATTTGTGGCTGAAAGTCAGGCGGAGGCTGCTAATACTAGCGTTGGTAAGAATAATTCTGCTACTTCCACCAATGCTAGTTTAACGGACTCAATTGCCAGCTTAGTGGCGTTAGTTGCTAGCCTTACTAGCTCTCAGGCTAGCGATGCAATGAATGCTGCTAGCATTGCATCATCCGTTGCCGTTCAAGAAAATAAGGCTGATTCGGCAACTAAGGCTGAGTTCGACCGGGATACTGCAGTTGCCTCACAGGCTGCTGCAAGTGCTGCTGGAGCCAATTCCGCTGCCAATAATGCTAAATCGATTGCTGATAGTGCTTCTAACGTGGCAACGCAGGCTTCTACCAATGCTTCGAATGCAAGAAGTGCTGCCATGTCAGCTAAAAACGCTGCTGATCAGTTGGCTAGTCAAGCTACTTCAGCTGCTCTGAACGGTGACAGTCTCGTTGCTGATCAATACAATGATCAAGCTAATACGGCTGCGAATACCGCAACTGCTGAAGATAATAAAGCCCAATCTGCTGATTATATTGCGAGTGCTGCCAGTCGAAGTGCTGCTGCTGCTGAATCATCCGCAACCCAGGCTTCTAGTGTTGCTAGTCAAGCGTCGGCCGTGGCATCTAGTGCCGCTTCCGATGCGCAATCCAGAGCTGCTAGTTATGATGCTGGTCAGAGTAAGAAGCGCGCTTCCAATGCTTCCTCCGCTACCAATAGTCATGCGAGTGACGTTGCGGTGGACAAAGAATCAGTTGCCAGTGATTTGGCAAATGTGAAACTTGCTGCTAGTGCTGCCTATGATGCTTCTAAGGCTGCCTCGCAGGCCGCAATTGCTACTAATACGCAACTATCAGCCCACCCTAAGAACTCAATTATTGCCAGTGCGAATGCAGCTGCCCAATCTGCTTCATTAATTGCTTTTGATGCTTTGTCTGATGCTGTGGTTGCTAGTGGAATCGTATCCAGTGCTTCTGCCGTCGTTAGTTCCGCTGCCTCTGTTATCAAAAGCGCGCAAAACGCAGCTTCCAGTATCTACAGTCTCGTTGCCGTCAATGCATCGAATGCCGGAGACCAACGACTGCCGCTTGCTTCGCGGAGTGATGCTAAGTCAATCGCTGCCATTGCTGCTGATAGCGTTGCTGGACAGGAAAGAATTGCTTCGATTGCAGCTGCTGACGCCTCCCAAGCCGCAATCAATGGTTTTAATGCTGTTGGGCGGGCTAACAAGGACCAACTAATTGCCACCACTGCATCTGATCAAGCTAATCGTGCCAACGTGGCAGCTAGTTCTGCTGCTGCTAACGGGGCTAATAATGATACTAGTGCTGATGCAGCAACCGCTGAAGCCAATCGTGCGAACAGCGTTGCTTCCGTAGCAACTAGTGATGCTAATTTAAATGTCACCCTTGTATCTCAATATGCAAGTCAAACTAGTGCTTCAAACCTCATTGCTTCTAACACTAACAGTGATGTCGCAACCGTTACTTCTACGGTAGATAGCATTGCTTCAGCCTACCCAGCTAACCAGGTTATTAAATCAACTGCTTTAGTTGCTAACGCTGCTTCAGCAACTGCTAAGTCAGCTAATGATGATGCAAGCCAGGCTAATAGCGTTGCTCAGTCCGCAAAGGCACTAGCAATTACCGCTGATGGTTCGGCTAAGGCTGCGAGTGAAGCGGCTAGTTCCGCTGCCTTGCTTGCGAATAGCTATGCGTTAGTTGCCAAGAGCTATGCAAGTGCGGGGAATGAATCTTCCGCTGCCAATGCTAATGCTTCCGCTACTGCTCAGGCTAATAGTGCTAGCGTTGCTGCTACCCAAGCAGGTTCTGCTTCTGCTACCGTTGTTTCAGCAATTAGCACTGCCGCCACTGCCTCTGCTAGGGCAGCTAGTGATGCCGCTGTGGTTGCCGCTGCTAAGTCTGCTGTGGACCTAGCCAACTCAACTGCTTCGACTGCCGTTGTTAATGAAAGTCAAGCAATTGCAAGTGCTAGTTCTACCAACGTCAAGGCAGCAAGTGCCAGCGCAGTCGGTACCCAGATCACTAGTGGATTTAATCCTACTACTTCATTGGTAACTACAGCTGCTAGCCAAACCAGTGGAACAACTAGTCAAGTTAGCTCAAACACGGTCCTAGTGAACTCGTTAGCGTCAGCCACAAGTATCGTTTCAGCTGCTAACCCAACCTACGTAGCGATTTCCTCTGCTGCGGTGGTTGCAAATGAAGCGGCTGCGACCGCTAATTCAGCTAGTGCGGATGCCGCTAGCGCTAATTCGGTTGCCCAATCAGCTAAGGACGTAGCTCAATCTGCGACTGCGGTTGCTATTTCAGCTAGTGCTACTGCGCAGTCCACAGCTGCATTGGCATCTAGTTACGCTAGGGTTGCTAGTAGCTATGCAACCATTGGGTCGCAATCAGCTGCTGATAGTGCGAACGTTCAAGCAGCTAGTTTAGCCAATGTGGCTAGTTCTGCGGCTGCTCAGACCGTAAGTGAATCTGCAGTTGCATCGAATGCTGCTCAATTAGCAGTAAGTGCATCTGCCCGTGCTGCTAGTGACGCTGTGGTTGTTAGTGCGGCTCTTTCGACTGCTACTTCAGCCAATAATGCTGCTAATGAGACGGTTAAAAACAAGCCGGTATCGTCATCATCTGCACAGCCGGTGGCGGTTGCTAGTGTTGCAACTCCATCTAGCCTAGTTAATTCTGCTGCACCATACGCTTCGTTAGCTAGTTCTTACGCTAGTTATGCTTCCCAAGCCGTTAGCTTAGTGACCGTGAACGTATCAAGTGCCACCCAATATGCTAGTGCCGCTAGTTATAGTAATTCTGAAACGGTGACGCCAGCTAGTTCAGCAATTCAGCTAGCTAGTCAAGTTATTAGTCAGGGAGGCAAGTCTGGTGCTGATGAATCATCAATTAGTTATGCTTCATTGGCAAGCTCTGCCGCTAAGACCATTCTTTCGGCTTCAGCTGATGCTACAATTGCTAATAGCATTGCCAGTTCTGCTACCAGCGTCGCTAACTCTGCTGCTTCGGTAGCTAGGTTTGCTGCAACGCTTGCTAATAACGCTAACGTAACTGCTAGTAGCGCTAATTCAGCTGCTGCAGTTGCTTACTCGCAGGGAAATGGTTCTGCCGGTGATAGCTACGCTTCAATTGCTGCTTCAGCCGCTTCCGCTGCCAAGCTTGCTACTTCTACAGTTGACAGTGCCACCTCAGTTAATGCAGCTGCTACTTCAGTTGCTAGTTCCGCTGCAAGTCGGGCCGCTAGCGATTATCAAACCATTGTTTATGCTGCTAAGATGATTTTTAGCTCTTCAGCTGATTACTCTAACGAAGGGGTATCAGATGCTAAGCGGGGGTCAAAGAAGAACGCTGCTTACGCTGATCAACCAACTTATCAAGCTGGCTTTGATGGTTATTCAGCCGGATATAAGAATAAACCTGCCAAGAATGATTTTACTGGCGAAACAACCGCTTATGAAACTGACTATGGAAAGGCATACCAAGCTGGTCAAAAGGCTTATAAGGCAGAGGTTGCTCGTGGAAAAGCTGCGGCTAAGAAACTTACTAATCCAAAGGCATCATTAGCTGGAAAATCCGCTGGTTATAAATATGGATATGTGAGTGAGTTTAATGCAAAGCTCAAGCGTCATCCACAATTCGTTTATAATACCAAGGGCATTTACCTGTATAAGACCGCGTCCTTTACACATGCTGGTCGGATTAAGGGCTATGCTAAGAAAGTACTTGATCGGGCTTCTGAATTTAAGGTTACTAAGATTGCACTATCAAAGAGCGGCTTAGTTCGTTACTACATTAAGAGCCAGCTATCAAGTAAGGCTGTAAGTGGATACATTACTGCTAATCGTAAGTTTACGGTTAATGCCTACTACAGCAAGCAAGAAATGGCTACCGCTAAAAGTAAGAAGGTTAAGGTAATCAACTCGAAGGGGATTCAGGTTCACGGTGATAAAAGCTTTAGTTCTAACACTGGTAAGCACTATCAACGAGGCAAAGAAGTTCGGGTTAGTCGGATTGTTAATTATAAGGGATTAACGCGTTTCTACATTGGTAGTGGTGATTACATTACCAGTAACAAGAGATTCGTTAAATTCGTTTAAGATTTAAATCAAAAAAGAAATCAAACCACATGCTTGCGGTTTGATTTCTTTTTTTGGGCTAATTGAACAGATAGTTAAATATAATCAATGATTATCAAATTAGTAAGTGGTAAACTTATATTATTAATAATCGTTTATGAACATGGGGGGATTTGGATGCTTTATAATAAATTTCAGTTTAATAAAGTAAATGATAAAAAGATACTCCGTAAAGTTAAAAAGCAATGGGTAGTCGTATCACTATCAATGCTATTTTTAATGGGGGGAACTGCATTTACCCAGCGGGAAGCACGGGCGGATGCGGACGTTAATGCAAATACTTCACTTTCCCAAGCCGAATCAGCTGGCACGACCACAAATAGTTCAGCAACGACGTCAGTTAGCTCAATTGCAGCTAGTGGAAAGGATGCTGATAATGGTACTTCATCGACTTCGGCTACGTTAAGCGGAGTAAGCACATCTAGTAGTCCTTCCATCACTAGCAGTACCGATTCGAACTCAGTTAGTAGTGTTGTGACCAGCACGAGTGTGAGTGCCTCAAGCAGTAACGCTACCACTGATGTCAAATCAAGTGTCGCCACTAGTAGTTCGGTAGGTAGTTCTAATAATGCGAGCGCAGCTAGTACTACCACTAGTAGTTCGACAACGAGTAGTGGCACTAGTTCTTCAGCATCTGGTACTATCTCAAATGGCACTACCAGCAGTGGGGATGCTAGCGGCAGCGATAGTAAAAGTGGGACCTCCACCGCTACTAGCAGCTCCGCAACCCAGACCAGTGGGTTGATCCTATTAAATACCGATAGTGATGGAATTAGTGATCGAATCAATTTGGATGCCGTTAATGATAATAACACGACTGCCACTAATCAAAGCTCAGTTTATAGCTCTGCATATGCAGCGGCTTATTCTGCTGCGCAAATTGGTTCATCATTTGCCACCAGTGGGAACAGTGATGCAACCTTCTTAAGTGCGGTTTCAGCAGCACAATCTGCTTATGGCGCCTACGTCAAGGCTTTTAGTGGTGGTTTTACCGCTGCTTCATCTGCAGCAATTGCCGGAACCACCGTCACGACTAATTCTTCCATTGGGTATACTAGCGGGATCACTGCTTATTACTCCACAAATGCAGGAGCGGTGGCGGCTTGGAACTCCCTTCATCCTGATGATACCAAGTCAGCAGACTCTGCTGGTTTGTACAACACCAAGGATGCCTTTTATGTTCAGGGGTACAATGCAACCATCAACGCATTTAATACTTACAGTAGTTTAAATGCCAGCGCCGGAACTCAATCGGGATCTGCAATCTATGGTTCTGGCGGCCTTGGGCAACAAACTAGCGTTACCAGTGGTTCCGTCAATAAAAACATCTCCGCCCAGGTTGTTAATTCACCAAGTGATAGTGCTGAGGCTACTTCTGGCAATGATGTGCAGTCTAGTACATCTGGAACGATATCTGGAACGGGAGTGAACGCCGCTGCTCCTGATCAAAGTTTGGCCTACAATTACGCTGTAGACTATTTTCTGACCCGTCAAGGGACTTACGACGCTGAAACTGGGCGGTGGAATGGAGCGACTGCAAGCGGAGCGTACTCCGTCTTGGACACGACTAATAATACTAATAATCCATACATTCAGGCTTACAATGGGGCCCAGGATGCGATTAACAATGAACAAACTGGCAGTTTCTTTAGCGTTACTAACTTAACTAGTGATCAAAAGAGCAGTACCACTAACAACTACCAGTATGGTTATAATGACGTTGCAAATAAGGTCAATAACCAAAATATTGCCTTTGTGACTTATAATACTACCAATTCAAATATTGATAAGTTCTTTTCGCGTAGTTACATTAACGGCAATAGTGAGCTTCGGATTACTAGCGATTTTAACTATACTGCTTCCACTGGTAACACAGCCGTTGGTGCGAACATGAACATGATTATTAATGGACAAAATCACATCGTTGATTGGCAACGGATGCACCAGAATCCATACAACATCAAGAGTTTAACAGTTGAGAACTTTGCTAAGATGTATGGAACTAATGTTTACGGTCCAATTAACCTTTGGAATTCTACTTCTGGTAGTTTGACCTACCGAAACATGAACTACGAAGGCTCCCAGTTGTTCTATGGCCCTAGTCTACCCAATCTCTATATTGACGGTGGGGTTAGTGTTATCAGTGAAGGTAGTTACACGAGTCCGTTCAATACCAATGGCTATAAGACCGACAATAATAATCAACAAAACATCCAGGTTACTAACATGGAATTACTCCCTAACTCTTACTACTACGGTAAAACTGAAAAGGGGAATAATATTGAATTAGGGGGCAACCTAGTCTTAGACCAGGGTGCTAGTATGTACTTAGTTCCCCGTGGTCGTGGCGGTGAAAACGCTAGTGGTGGTGATCGTGGATTAGTAGTGAGTGGGAACGTTAACATCAATAAGGGTGCAAGTCTAACTGCTGCTCCTGGGGATTCCAGTGCCAATGCGATGATTATTAATTCAGGTGGAACGGTGACAGTCAACGGTGGATCATTAAATTCTATTTACGATTACAATCCGACTGATACTGACCCAACCTTAATTCAAGGGAATGTTTATGTTAAAAATGGCGGTAAAATTGTCGTTCACGCGACTACAAACGTTACCAATTTTGGCGGGAACTTGTTTACCATCGCAAAGGGTGGGTCCCTATCAATTACTAACTTAGCCACTATGCAAATTTATGCTGATGGTGCCAATACCAATAAAAACATGTATTTAATGAACAACAGTGGGAACGTTACGATTAGTAACCCTGGAAAATCAGTTATTTTGAGTAAGAATGGCTTAAACAATGACCAAGGTGGGAATGGAGCCGGACGATTCTTTAATACGACACCAATTACAGCGTATTCAGTTATCGGCCAAGCTAATGACCAAGTTGATAGTCGTCCACAATATATGGTTAAAATCTCTAGTGATGGACAGAGTGATTCCAATATCATTACGGTTTGGGATCCGATTAATAATGAAGTTACTGATGAAACGCTAAATAACTTTAATAATTTAACTTACCAATACTTGGCGTTTGATGCGGTTCCAACCGTTTATATTAACAGTACGCCCGTTTTGAAGAATGATTCCACAGCTAATTCCAAGTATGACGTCACCACTAATCTACAGTTGACCAATCTGAACTCCACTGACGGATATGTTTACGTTCGGGTGCAAACGAATGGTCAGGATGAAAAACCAGCCAGTGGGGATAATCCAGCTAATTTTACAACTAATAGCAGTGGAATGATAATGGATAGTGATCAACCGACCGGGAATGGAAAAGATGCTGACTATCGGAATGCCTATACAACTGCAATTCCAGTGATTGCATTTACTAATATTGGTGACGGATTGTATTCATACTCATACTCGCATCAAATTAACGCTACTACCCAAGTGCCAACTGATGTAATCGTAACTGCTCAGTATGAAGTTACTAATAATAGTATTGAAGTTAAAAATAATGGTAGCCAAACCCAAATTATCAATAAATCGCATAATCCGGCGTCACCAGGAGCAATTAGTAATAGTACGGACTCAACTCCTGGGACGATTACCCAAAACGTGGTGGTTGTTGATAATACAGGCAAGTACAATAGCGTTGCTCAATCCGCAAACACCAGTGCCAATGATGTTGCTAACCAGGCGTCAAGTGGGTTAAGTTCATATGCTAGTGTTGCCGATTCTGCTGCAAATACGGTAAGTGGCTATAACTCAACTGCGCAGTCATATGCTAATGATTCTGCTACGTTGGCTAAGGATGCTACCTACGCATCATTGGTTAAATCAGCTGCTACTTCAATTAGTAGCTATAGTGTGGATGCTAACGTACAGTCATCAATTGCTGACTCCGCGAGTTCAGCCGCCAGTGTTGCAATTGCGAATGCAATGAGTCAAGCCGTTTTAGCATCTTCATATGCATCAATTGCGGCTAATACAGTGATTCAGTTTAGCAGTGCCAGTAGTGTTTACCCGTTAGCATCGGCCATTTCATTACAAAATTCAGCTAACTCTGCCGCTTCGAGTGCAGCAAGTAGGGCAACTAGTGTAGCATCATTGGCTACTTCATATTCAAATGTTGCGGCTTCAGCTAATATGACTGGGGCGACAGCGTCTTCAAAAGCATTGAATGATGAAAAATCAGCTGCTCAAGCAATGGCTTCAATTACAACCGCTTATAATAAACTGCTAGCTGATAACTTTAATTCAATTGCCGCTAGCGCAGTTGCTTCTGCCACAAGTGCATCCAATGCAGTAGTAAGTGCTGCTACTGGTTCTGTTAACGGGAGTTCTAACGCTTCTAATACTGCCTCCCATTCAGCATTAGCTAGTGCCGCTGCTTCCACTGCTTCGGATAATAATAATTCCGCGACCTCAGATGCGAATGCTGCCCAATCAACGAACAGTCTGGTCCAATCTGCATTTTCAAGTAATGCATCGAATTCGGTAGTTTCATCAGCTGCTTCGGTTGCTAATTCCGCGACGACGGTTGCTAGTGATGCTGCTAGTCAAGTAGCCAGTGCAAATTCGGCTGCCCAATCCGCAAATAGCCGCGCTGCGAATGATAATTCCACTGCTGCTAGTGCCAATGCAGTTGCTTCAAGTGCTACTTCGGCTGCGATTGCTGCATCAATCGCTGCTTCTACTGCCGTTTTAAATGGGGATCCATCTGCCGCATCAATTGCCGCAAGTACGGCTGTTTCTGTTGCATCAATTGCAGTTGCCGCATCAGTTGCCGCTTCGAATGCGAATGCTGATGCCGCTGCGGCTGCCAATGATGCCACTAATGCTTCTTCAACTGCCGCTAGTGCAACTAGTGTGGCATCCAGTGCTAACTCATTAGTTCAATCTGCGAATGCGGTTATTAATGCCACTGCTGGGGATGCGCAAAGTGCTGCCAATGAAGCTAACCAGTACGCTAGCAAGGCATCGATTAGTGCCAGTCAGGCAAACGACGCCGCTACGAATGCAAGCAGTGGTGCTAATAGTGCTTCTACAATGGCAAGTCAATATGCTAGTGAAACGGCACAAACGGCTAGTCAAGCTAGTGGTTTGATGGGTTCAATTAGTACTGCCCAACAAGCTACGAACCAATTGCAAAGTTCTAACCCAAGTAATGCTATCGTTAGCAGCGCAGTTAGTGTAATTGCTAGTGTTACTACGGCTGCTAATTCTAACGCCGTGATAGAAAGTAACGCTAACGTAGAAGCCCAATCTGCTAGTGCGGTTGCGAGTGCTAATACCGCTAGTGCTAATGCGGCTGCGCAGGCGGCAAGTACCCAGGCTAGCATTGCTCGTTCAGCAGCTGTTGTTGCTAATGCGGCTGCTAGTACCGGAGATACCGCTACCGCTAAGAGTGCTGATTCAGTGGCTAAGGATGCTGCCAGTGCCGCAGCTAATTTCAATAGTTCGGCTAGTGCCGCCAGAATTAGCGCTCAATCCGCAGCATCAGTTGCTGCTACTGCTAGTACCGTTGCTTCTAACATGGCAGTAGCAATTTCAGCATCTGCAACTGCCGCCAGTCAGGCTGCTAGTGAAGCTGCTTCAAACGTCAGCCAGGTCAACAGTGACAGTAGCGGGGCTGTTAGTGCAGCTATGAATGCTAATGCTGCTTCCAATACTGCTACTAGTGTATCTAACGGGGTTGCAAGTAATTCTACAACCGCTTCTAATGCTGCCAACGGGGCTAATGATAGCAATACTGCAACCAGTCAAACGGCGGCTGCCACTAGTTCGATCGCCCAAAACGTTAATTCAATGGCAGCCCAAAATGCTGATAATTCAATCATTGCCAGTGCAAATACGGTTGTCAACGGGGCTTCTTCAACTGCTCAATCGGCTGCTAGCGCTGCTGCCAGTGCCAATGGTGCCGCTCAGTCAGCTAAGAACCAGGTTGATACTGATAGTTCTACGGCTGCCAGTGCCAATGGAGTGGCTAGTTCCGCTGCTGCTGTTGCTCGTAGTGCTAGCCAAGCTGCTAGTGAAGCGGCTGTGAATGGGGATGTTTCTGCTGCATCAGTCGCATTGAGTACGGCGATTTCCGCTGCTAGCGTGGCAAATAGTGCTGCGAATGAAGCTACGAATGCCAATTCCGCTGCTTCAACTGCTGCCAGTAACGCTGTAACTCAATCTAGTGTTGCCGCCAGCGCCAGTTCAGTTGCGGCAAGTGCTAATTCGGTCGCTAGTGCTACCCAAGCGAGTGCCGCTGCCGTTGTTCAGGCAATTGCGAACGCGAGTGCCGCCCAAAGCGATGCTAATACGGCTGCTAAGTACGTAACCGCAGCTTCCGTTGCTAATAGTAGCGCTAGTGCGACCGTTCCATCTGCTAATTCTAATGCGGTCAATGCTGCTAATAGTGCTTCAGCAACTGCCAGTGATACCGCAGCCCTAAGTTCCACTAATTCAGTAGTAGCTAGCATCGCATCAGCCAACGCCACTGATTCAGTGGTCGCAAGCATCGCTAGTTCGGTGGCTGCTTATCAATCCGCTGCCGTTAGTGCGAGTGCTGCTGGATCGAACGCTGCTGCTCAGGCTGCAATTGCAAGTTCGACCGCCAGTTCTGCTGCTCAACAAGCCGCAAGTCAATCCCAAGTAGCTTCCAGTGCGAGTGCTGCTGCACAGTCATACGCTACCGCTGCCTCCAGTGCGGCTCAAAATGGTGATAGTGCTACGGTTTCAAAAAACGCTAGTCTAGTTAGTTCAGCAATTGCTGTTGCTTCCCAAGCCGCCATCAATGGGTCTTCCTATGCTAACCAAGTCGTAAGTGCGGCTCAGCAAGCAACGATTGAATCACAGAGTGCCGCAAGTGCTAAAACAGCTACCCAATCAGCTGCAGATGCGGCTGCTCAATTGCAAGTGAGCCTTGTCAATTCAGTAGCTGCTGTTAACTCGGCTGCGAATAGTGAAGCTAGCGTTGCCCAACCAGTGGCATCACAAGCTACCAATGATGCTAGTCAAGCTACTGCAGGAACTGCTGATAATTCACAAGCGGTTGATAAGCGTTCTTCAGTTGCTAGTTCAGCTGCCAGTTCAGCCTCAATGGCTGCTGGAAGTGCCCAGAATGCTGCCACTGGAGCTAGTCAAGCAGCTGCAGAAAACCCAGCTGATTCCACAATTGCAAGCCTTGCTACGGTGGCCTCTTCAGCTGCTGTGGTAGCAAGCAGTGCTGCTACGGTTGCCAACCAGGCTTCCCAAACGGCTTGGACGGCATCTTCAACCGCCAATAGTGCTAATTCAGCTGCGCAAAGTGCTAGTGTTGCTACCAATAGCTACGCGACCGTTGCTTCAGGTGAATCAGTAGCTGCTGCTCAGGCAGCTAGTGCTGGAAACATGTCTGCCGCTAAGTCCCATGCTGATGCCGCTTCCAATGCAGCTGCGAGTGCGGCTGCCCAAGCAACCGTTGCAGAAAATGCATCCACTGCAGCCAGTCAAGCTGCTGTAGACGCTTCCAGTGCTGCATCGTTGGCCCAAAGTGCGAACGATGTTGCCCAATCAGCAAATTCCGTTGCCACAAGTGCTGAAAACGAGGCGGTTAAGGACAGCCAAGCGAATGCCGCTAGCGCCGCTGCTAATCGTTCTGCAGCTTCTAGTGCTAATTCAGCTGCTCACTCGTACGCTAGTGGGGCTTCCGTTAGTGTTTCGAATGCTGATGCGGATGATCAACAAGCTGCTAGCGATGTTAATACAACTAGCGTTGCCAATACGGGCGCTAGTCAATCTGCGAGTGCCGTTAACCAAGTTGCAACTTCAGCGAACTCCGTTGCGAGTGCTAATGCCAGCAATTCGGTGATTAGTAGTGCCGCTGCTAAGGTTAATTCTGCTAATATTGTAGCTGCCAGTGCCGCTGCTGATGCGGTAACTGCTAACGAACAAGCCGCTGCTGCAATGGTGACAGCGACTACTGCCAGTCACACTGCTAGCGTGCAAAATTCACTAGCTCAACAGGCAGCGACTGATGCTTCCATTGCTAGCTCTAAAGCTGACTCTGCATATGCTGCAAAGGACTATGCTGCCGGCAATAGCTACGTTAATACTGCTATTCAGAATGCCAGCAACGCCCAAGCTGCTAGTCAAGCAGCGAGTGCTGCAGCGAGTGCGATTAAGGCGGCAACTGACTTGGCATCCAGTGCCGCTGTGCGTGCAACAACAGATTCGCAAACCGCTGCCCAGGCGTCCACTGCTGCATCAAGTGCGGCTGCCGAATTGAATACGGCTGTCTCCACTCAGAACAACCAGGTAAGTGCTGCTGATTCCATTGCTAGTGCTGCCGTTGCTGCTAATCGTTCTGCTGCCGTTGCAAGTAATCACGCCGAAACCAACAGTGCGGTTACGTCTAGTAACGCCAGTGCCACTAGCTCGCTAGCTTCACAAACTTCCATTGCTGCTAGCCTAGCAAGTTCGCAAGCTTCTGATGCTCACAATGCGGTCAGCATTGCTAATTCTGCTTTGAACTTGGAACCATCTGCTGATTCGGGCACTAAATCCGCCTTAAGCAGTGATGCTTCTGTAGCTACTGCTGCTGCCAACCAAGCTGACGCTGCTAATAATAATGCTAGTGCGGCCAACCAGGCTGCAACCAGTGCTAACAATGCTGCTAATTTAGCATCAACTAGTGCCTCAGTTGCCCGTTCTGCAGCCCAATCGGCAACTACAGCTGCCACTAGTTTTGCTAGCCAAGCAGTTGCCGCAGCGGTAGCTGGGGATAGTTCGGCTGCTGATAGTTATAATCAACAGGCGCAGACCGCTGCTAATAGCGCTGCAACTCAAAATGCTAGTGCTCAGGCTGCCGATAGTGCTGCTGCAAATGCAAGCATGGTTGCTGCTAACGCCGTGCAAAGTGCAGAGACTGCCGTAAGCGTTGCCAGTTCAGCTAATTCATTGGCATCCAGCGCTGCATCAGATGCACAATCACGGGTTGCTAGTTATGATGCTAACCAGAGCAAGCAACGGGCAAGCAATGCCGCTTCTGCTACCAGTAGCCATAGTGCCGCAATTGCTTCTAACGGTACCGATGTTGCTAGTGATGCGACCACCACTAGCCAGGCCGTTAGTGCAATTTCCCAAACCGTTAGCGCTGCAAACAGTGCTGTAACTGCCACTAATCAGTTAGTTTCTGACCATCCTAAGAATGCAGTTATTGCTACTGCTAATTCAACAGCCCAGTCAGCAGCCATAGTAGCAAGTCAAGCTAGTGCAGATGCTAGTTTAGCTAGTCAAATTGTGGCAAGTGCTTCTACCACCGTTAGTTCCGCTTCTGAAGTAGCTAGTTCTGCTCAAGCTGCTGCGAATGCTGCTAACTACGCGGCCAGTAGTGCTGCTGCAGCTGCTAGTGATCCAAATCTTTCACCAGCAGCACGGGAAACAGCCAAATCTGCTGCTGCGAATGCTGCAGATCAGGCTGCTGCTCAAGAAAAAGTAGCATCGCAAGCTGCCAATGATGCTAGTAATGCTGCGAGTGCTGCAGATCAGGCTGCCGCTCGGGCAACGAAGGATCAATCAATTGCTGCTACTGCTGCTCAGCAAGCAAAGGATGCTCAACAAGCTGCTCAAAATGCTGCGAACGCTGGAAATCAATATGATTCTGCTGCTGATTCAGCAGCTGCAGCTGCTGCTAGCGCGAATGCAACGGGATCAACTGCTGCAGTTAGTGCGGCCAATGCTTCTAATCAAGCTGATCAGGCAGCTAGTCAAGCCAGTTCATCCACTAGCGTTACCAGTAGTAACAGCGCCATTATTAGTGGAATCACAAGTACTACCAATAGCATTGCTGCTGCTCACTCAGCAAACCAAGTGATTAGTGCTGCCGCCACCGCTGTTAGTTCAGCGTCAGTCGTTGCCAGTGCTGCTACTTCCGATGCGGTAGTTGCCAACGATGCTGCACAAAGTGCTAAGGCTACCGCTAGCTCAGCCGTTGTAGTTGCTAATTCTGCTAGTACAACCGCTAGTTCGGCAAACGTTGCCGCAGCATCTGCAGCATCCGCAGCCAAGAGTTACGCTAGTGAGGGGAATGAGGATTCCGCAGCCAGCGCCGTTACGGTTGCTTCCATTCAGGCATCAGTCGCCAGTGCCGCTGCTACTTCAGCTGCGCTAGCTTCACAAGCTGCTTCTGCAGCAAACCAAGCTGCATCCAGTGCCGCTATTCGGGCTGCTAGTGATGCAGTTGTGGCAATCTCTGCCTCAGCTGTAGCTAGTTTTGCCAATTCCGTGGCCAACTCCGCCACATCCGCTGAACAACAGGCAATCAGCAGCGCCGATGATTCGTCATCAGCTGCAAGCAGTGCCAACACTGTCGCAACGAGTGCCGCTAGTGGCACCAACAGTAATCAAGGGCAAACTTCTCAAAGTGCAGCCCAAACCAGTTCATCCACTAGCAATGCTGCTAATGATGATCAATCTGCAGCCAGTGATGCTTCCGCAACCAGCAGCGTCTTCTCTGACCATCCAAAGAACCAGGTAGTTAGTTCCGCTGCATCGGTGGTAAACTCTGCTGCCGCCACCGCCAGCTCCGCTCATTCCGCAGCCAGTGTTGCCAACTCGACTGCCCAATCAGCTAAGTCAACTGCCGATAGTGCATCTGAATCGGCAAGTGCTGCTAGTTCCGCAGCCAGTGCTGCCAACTCCGCGGCCAGTTCCGCCGCATCCGCTGCTAAGAGCTACGCTGTTGCCGGGGATAGTGCGAGCGCTGAAAGTGCTAATTCGGTCGCATCATCTGCCGCTGATAGTGCTAAGGCAGCGCAAAACTCTGCCGCAGCTGCTTCCCAAACTGCTGCTAACGCCAGCCAAGCCGCATCCACTGCCGCTAGTCAAGCTGCCAGTGCTGCAATCGTAGCTAGTTCCGCAGCGGCAACTGCCAGTTCCGCCAATTCCGTGGCTAACTCCGCAGCTTCCGCTGAACAACAGGCAATCAGCAGCGCTGATGATTCGTCATCAGCTGCAAGCAGTGCCAACACTGCCGCAACGAGTGCCACTAGTGGCGCTAATGGTGATCAAGTGCAAACTTCTCAAAGTGCGGCTCAAACGAGTTCATCCACTAGCAACGCTGCCAACGATGATCAATCAGCATCCAGTGATGCATCTGCAACTAATAGCGTCTTCTCTGACCATCCAAAGAACCAGGTAGTTAGTTCCGCTGCATCGGTGGTAAACTCTGTTGCCGCCACCGCTGGCTCTGCTCATTCCGCAGCCAG
The DNA here is from genome assembly GCF_019303535.1 of Lactobacillus sp. Sy-1. Taxonomy (GTDB): domain Bacteria; phylum Bacillota; class Bacilli; order Lactobacillales; family Lactobacillaceae; genus Nicoliella. The sequence continues at coordinate 449,059 of NZ_JACCIU010000001.1, forward strand.
TGTTGCCAACTCGACTGCCCAATCAGCTAAGTCCACTGCCGATAGTGCATCTGAATCGGCAAGTGCTGCTAGTTCCGCAGCCAGTGCTGCCAACTCCGCGGCCAGTTCCGCCGCATCCGCAGCCAGGAGCTACGCTTCTGCTGGGGAAAGTGCTAGTGCCGAAAGCGCTAATTCAGTCGCATCCGCTGCCGCTGATAGTGCTAAGGCAGCGCAAAACTCTGCTGCTGCTGCTTCCCAAACCGCTGCTAACGCCAGCCAAGTTGCATCCAATGCCGCTAGTCAAGCTGCCAGTGCAGCGACCGTGGCCAGTTCTGCTGCCGCAACTGCCAGTTCCGCTACCTCAGTTGCTAACTCCGCAGCATCCGCTGAACAACAGGCAATCAGCAGCGCCGATGATTCGTCATCAGCTGCAAGCAGTGCCAACACTGTCGCAATGAGTGCCGCTAGTGGCACCAACAGTAATCAAGGGCAAACTTCTCAAAGTGCGGCTCAAACGAGTTCATCCACTAGCAATGCTGCTAACGATGATCAATCTGCAGCCAGTGATGCATCTGCAACTAATGGCGTCTTCTCTGACCATCCAAAGAACCAGGTAGTTAGTTCCGCTGCATCGGTGGTAAACTCTGCTGCCGCCACCGCCAGCTCCGCTCATTCCGCAGCCAGCGCTGCCAACTCGACTGCCCAATCAGCTAAGTCAACTGCCGATTCAGCATCTGAATCGGCAAGTGCTGCTAGTTCCGCAGCCAGTGCTGCCAACTCCGCGGCCAGTTCTGCCGCATCCGCTGCCAGGAGCTACGCTTCTGCCGGGGACAGTGCCAGTGCCGAAAGCGCTAATTCAGTCGCATCCGCTGCCGCTGATAGTGCTAAGGCAGCGCAAAACTCTGCCGCAGCTGCTTCTCAAACCGCTGCTAACGCCAGCCAAGTTGCATCCAATGCCGCTAGTCAAGCTGCCGGTGCTGCAATCGTAGCTAGTTCCGCAGCGGCAACTGCCAGTTCCGCTACCTCAGTTGCTAACTCCGCAGCATCCGCTGAACAACAGGCAATCAGCAGCGCCGATGATTCGTCATCAGCTGCAAGCAGCGCTAACACTGCCGCAACGAGTGCCGCTAGTGGCACCAACAGTAATCAAGGGCAAACTTCTCAAAGTGCAGCCCAAACCAGTTCATTCACTAGCAATGCTGCCAACGATGATCAATTCGCATCCAGTGATGCATCTGCAACTAATAGCGTCTTCTCTGATCATCCAAAGAATAAGGTAATTAGTTCCGCAGATTCAGTAGTAAACTCTGCTTCCTCAGTTGCTAGCTCTGCTCATTCCGCAGCCAGCGCTGCCAACTCAACCGCTCAATCAGCTAAGTCAACTGCCGATTCAGCATCTGAATCAGCAAGTGCCGCGAGTTCCGCTGCCAGTTCCGCTAACTCCGTTGCTAGTTCCGCCGCATCCGCTGCCAAGAGCTACGCTGTTACCGGGGATAGTGCGAGCGCTGAAAGTGCTAATTCGGTCGCATCAGCTGCCGCTGATAGTGCTAAGGCAGCGCAAAACTCTGCCGCAGCTGCTTCCCAAACTGCTGCTAATGCCAGCCAAGTTGCATCTAGTGCGGCTAGTCAAGCCGCCAGTGCCGCGACCGTGGCCAGTTCCGCTGCCGCAACTGCCAGTTCCGCCAATTCTGTGGCTAGTTCCGCTGCTCAAGATGGTGATCAAGGTGTCGCTATTGCCAGCGCTGCCGTTTCAACCGCAGCCAGTGCCAATGCTGTCGCATCTAAAGCCGCCAGTGGAGCCGCTAATGACGCTAACCAAGCTGCTAAGTATGCTAGCCAAGCTAATGATTCAACGAGTGCGGCCCACAGTGATAACTCTGGAGTGGCCAGTGCAACTAGTCAGGCTAATTCCATCTTATCCAGTCATCCCAAGAACCAAGTCGTAAGTTCCGCTGCATCGGTTGCAGACTCCGCATCATCAGTGGCTAGTTCTGCAACTTCCGATGCAGATATCGCCAATTCACAGGCTGCTGCTGCTAAAGCCGCTGCTAGCGTTGCCGCAAGTGCTGCCGCTTTAGCTGCTAGTAATGCTGCGGTTGCAAATTCAAATGCGGATGTTGCTGCTTCAGCAGCGCAAAGCTATGCGGATGATGGAGACTCGACTTCAGCAGCTAGTGCTAATGCTGTTGCCGCTAGTCAAGCCGCTACTGCCGTTTCAGCTGCTAGTCAAGCTGTTGCTGCTAGCAATGCCGCTAGCGTTGCAACTGAATCAGCTTCCAGTGCTTCCGTAAGGGCTGCGAGTGATGCTGCAATCGTAAAGGTGGCCTTATCGACTGCAAATAGCGCTGCATCTGCAGCTCAATCAGCTGCGGATGCCCAGAGTAACGCTATTAAGTCTGCTAACTCTGCTAATAGTCAGGCCACTAGCATCAGTAATGCAACTTCAAGTGAAGCTGCAGGGACATCTTCAGCTAATGCCAACACTGCAGCTAATACCAACGCCGTTAATTCGGATAACTCGAATACGCAGTCTAATAATAGTGCTGCTGGCTCTGCCACTGCAGTTGCTAGTGCAATTGCTTCTGGTGCCCCACAAAACGGAAGTGCGCAGTCCGCTGCAAAGGTTGCAGAATCAGCTAATTCAGTTGCTTCTTCTGCCGCAATGGTGGCAAGTAGCGCGAATGCAACTGCGCAAAGTGCTAATCAAGCTGCTAGTGCTGCCAACTCGGTTGCGGCGAGTGCCAATCGTCAGGCAAGTACGGCGGCTCAATCAGCCCAGTCACTTGCTTCAGCTGTGTCATCCGCTGCTGCTGACGGAAACTCGAGTGCGGTAACGTCACTTAACTCAGCGTTAAGTTCCGCTACTTCTGCCATTAATAGCTACTATCATGTTGCTAGTGCTGAAAAGCATAGTGCCCAGTCCGCAGCTAGTGTTGCTGCTAGTGCTCAACAGGTGGCATCCGCGGCTGCCGTTGTAGCTAGTTCTGCCAATTCAGTTGCGCAAAGTGCAGCTGCATTAGCATATCAAGTGACTCATTTGACTAATCAAGCTAGCCAATACGCATCGAATACTGCTGAAATTAATCCAAATGTTTCTCAGGCTGCTATGATTGCTAGTTCGGCAGCTAGTGTTACTACGCAGTATTCAATTGTCGCCAGCAGTAGTACCTCGCAAACGGCATTCCCAACTAATTCTGCTCAGGAATTAACTAGCCAAGCCATTAGTTTAGCTAGTCAATATCCAGATAACCAATCACTAGCTAGCTATGCAACAATTGCTAGTTCTGCTTTCATAACGATCTCAGCTGCCTCTGCCGATGCAGTAATCGCTAACCAAATTGCAGGGGCGGCCACTGCAGTTGCTAACAGTGCAGCAACTGCGGCTGCCTCTGCCGCTCGGATTGCGAACTATACGGTCGCTGCTGTTAACTCTGCTAATTCAGCAGCAGCTGCTGCTTATAATCGGGGAGATGCCGCGTTAGGCGATAGTTACGCCCACGAGGCTTCAATCGCAGCTACTGGTGCAGCGAGTGCGAATGCAGACGTTGAACGTTATAACTCCATTGCAGTTTCTGCTGCATCGATGGCAAGTGCTGCTGCTGCTCGTGCTGCTAGTGATTATCAAACGATTATTTTAGCGGCTAAGGTAGTCTTCAGTGCTAATTCTGCGGCTACCTCAGCTGCCGCTAGTGCTGGAAACTTCTATCAAGATGGGTTAAACGATGCTAAGGCCAAAGTTAAACGTGATCCGCAAATGGCAAGTCAGCCAACCTATCAAGCTGCTTATGATGGTTATCAAGATGGGTTCAACCACCGGACAGCGAAGACGAACTTTGCTGGACAGACGGCGGTTTATCGGAATGATTACGCTAAGGCTTACCAGGTAGGACATGCTGACTATATTAAGGAAGTTGCCCTAGGGCGTGCCGCTGCTAAGAATGCAGGGCGCTATGCTGATGCATCATTAGTTGATCGTTCGGTTGGTTACCGTGATGGGTACGTTAAGAAGTTCAACGCGCGGCTAAAGAAAGCACCGTTATATATTTACAATACGAAGAGTCTCTATCTACACACCAAGGCTGATTTTGGTAAGGGGAAGCGGGTTAAGGGCTACGCTAAGCAACCCCAAAACCAAATTCATGAGTTTAAGGTGCTAGGAATTACCGTTAATAAGCGGGGCTTGGTTCGCTACTATGTCAAGGGACACCTAGCCGATCAAACGGTTAAGGGCTACATGACTGCTAATCGTGATTACATTAAACAGGCGTATTACGATAAGCATGATATGCAGAAAGCACAAGCAACCGTTAAGGTAATTAGTAAGAAGGGGATTCGAGTGCATGATCGGACTACTTTTGATACGAAGGATGGTAAATATTACCAACCAGGAACTAAGTTAACGGTTACCAAAGTAGTTAACTACAAGGGACTAACTAGGTTTGAAATATCAAATGGTGGTTACATTACCAGTAATAAAAAGCTAGTTCAATTGATTTAATTCACTAATAATTAAAAGGGAATCAATCCGGATAAAATAACGGATTGATTCCCTTTTTTAATCATTAAAATTTTATTAAACTAATAGAATTAAATCAATGATTATCAATTGAATAAGTGGTACACTAGCAATATGTATAAGTGGGTTGAATTATAAATTAACTCGTCCTATGAATTATGTTTAGATATCGAAGGGGATGTCCTTATGCTTTATAATAAATTTGAATTTAATAAAGTAAATGATAAAAAAATTCTCCGGAAAGTGAAGAAGCAATGGGTAGTTGTCTCCCTATCCATGTTAGCTTTACTAGGGGGTTCGGCACTGGTTGGTCAGAAGGCCATCACAGTTAAAGCCGATGTAAATACTGGCTCTACATATGGATCAGATTCTGCTAGTGGTAATGATCAAAACGTAAGTGATTCATTATCGACAACTAGCACATCTAATAGCACCACTAGTGCGTCAGACGGAAGTACTACTAGTAACACTTCCACGGCTACTAGTGGAGCTAGTTCCAGTAGTCAGTCTTCAGCTAGTTCCGATAGCAAGACCAGCAGTAGTAATGATACTACTAGCTCAAGCTCATCAACTAGTTCAGCTAGTTCTAATGCTAAGACCAGCAGTAGTGCTGATAGTACTAGCTCCAGTAGTGCTAGTTCAAGTTCAGCAACCAGTTCAGCTAGCTCTGATAGCAAGGATAGCAGTTCTTCTGTAACTTCTTCAGACAGTGCTGATAGTGGTTCATCGACTAGTAATGATTCAAGTGCAGCAGTCAAGTCAGCTGAAAGCGCTGGTTTTGCTGCTGCCTCTTTAGCTAATAAAAATGGTACTAGTGTTGCAATCAGTGATGATGATAACTTCAATAAGGGTGTTTTGGAATTTGATTCATCCGTAGCTGCTGCTTCATCGTCAGCTGATGAAATGAGTGCTGGTTTTGCTGCAGCTTCGTCTGCCGATTCAGCAGGGACCTCATTAGCTAGCAATTCTAACTCTGCATTTAATGCTGGGGTTTCAGAATACTACTCTTCAGTTGCCGCTGCGAATGGATTAAGTGTAAGGATGACAGTTGGTGCAACTGCATCATCCACTGCCGCCCAAATTAGCGCTGCCATTAGTGCTGGTTTCTCAGCAGCTGTATCTGCAGCTAAAGCTGGCACTTCAGTTGCTACTAGTTCCGATGCTAACTTCAATAGTGGGGTTGCTAGTTATGCAAATAGCTATAATTCTTCAGTTGCTAGTTCCGTATATGCTGCAGCTTATTCAGCAGCTTCAAATGGAAGCTCTTATTCAGCAAGCAGCAATAGCAACTCCGCTACTTCCACTGCAATTGCAAGTGCGATTGCTTCTGCATCTAGCGCCTACAGTGCATACAGTTCAGCATTTGCTGGTGGACTTTCAGCTGCTTCGACCGCTGCCTTTTCTGGCACCAGTGTTACTTCACAAAGTGCTAGTGGATTCTCAGATGGGGTTCAAGCATACTACGCTGCCAATGCCGGAGCGGTGGCTGCTTGGAACTCCCTTCATCCAGATGACTTAAAGTCAGCTGATGATACTACTGATACGTTTACGACCAGTAATGCATTTTACGTTCAAGGGTACAATGCTACTATTAATGCTTACAACACTTACAATAGCTTAAACGCTAGTGCCGGAACTCAATCTGGTTCTGCAATTTATGGTTCTGGTGGCCTAGGTCAAACCACTAGTTACACCAGTGGTTCTGTTAACCGTAGTAACTCAGCACAAGTAGTAAATTCGCCAAGTGATAGTGCTGAGGCGACTTCTGGAAATAACGTTAAGAGCGGTACTGCCGGAAACTTAACTGGAACTGGAATTAACACTGCAGCACCAACCCAAAGCCTAGCTTATAACTACGCGATTGATTACTTTTTGGGTCGTCAAGGGGCGTATGATGCTGAAACTGGGCGTTGGAATGGGGCCGATGGTAACGGAAGTTACACCGTTTTGAATACTTCCACGAATACTAATAATCCATATATTCAGGCCTACCTTGGGGCGAATGCTGCGATTACTAATGAACAGTCACACACTAACCTTTCAAGTGTTACGGCCCTAACGACCTCGCAAAAGAGCAGCACTACTAATAACTACCAATATGGTTATAATGATGTTGCCAATAAGGTTAATAATCAAAATAATTACTTTATTACTTATAACACTCCTAATGGAACGTTGGATTCGATTCTTGCGCTTAGTAACAGTGGAACGAACACGATTAAATTCACTAGTGACTATAAGTACTCTTCAGCTAGTTCTTACGCTCCATCTAATTCCAATCTTAACATCGTTGTTAACGGGCAAAATCATATTGCTGATTTATACCAAATGCACCAGAACCCATACAATATTGGGAGTTTAACGATTGAAAACTTCGCTAAGCTGTATGGGACCAATGAATATGGTGCAATTAACCTTTATAATTCAACTTCGGGAAGTTTAACCTATCGAAACCTTAATTTTGAGGGCTCTCAGTTATTCTATGGACCTAATTTGCCTAACCTATACATTGATGGTGGGGTTAGTGTAATTAGTGAATACTACTACACAAGTCCATTTAGAACCAATCAGATCACTGACGCACCTACGCAACAAAACTTCCAAGTTACTAACATGGAGTTATTGCCAAATGCATATTACTATGGGCAAACTCAAGATGGAAATAATATTGAATTAGGGGGAAGTCTTAAGCTAGACCAAGGAGCTACCATGAACTTAGTTCCTAATACAAACTTAGCCAATGGAAGTCCTGAAAATTACTATTCTGGTAATGGAGCAAGGGGTTCTCGAGGACTATTGCTAACTGGTAATAACTCTAACCTATCGATTGGGAAGGGGGCCACTTTAAATATTACTCCTGGAAACGGGGCATCATCTGCGCTTTATGTTGCTTCTGGTGGGAACGTTAATATTGACGGTGGTTCACTAAACGTCACTTATAATAATAACCCAGTTGATACCAACCCTATTTCTATCGCCGGTAATGTTATGGTTCAAGATGGAGGAACCCTTAGTGTTCATGCTACTAATAATGCTAGCAATATTGGTGGCGACTTAGTTACCCTTTCTGGGAACCTGAACGTTCAAAACCGTGGGAATTTATTAATCTATGCTGATGGTGCTAATACTAATAAGGCAATGACATTGCTTGATAATACTGGTACCGTTACCATCAATAATCCTGGGAATAACGTTATCTTTAGTAAGACTGGGTTAACCTATGATTCAACTCAACCAGGTGCTGGTAACTTCTTCCACACTACGCCAATTACTGCTTATTCTGTTATTGGTCAAATTGATGGGACTACCGATTCTACACCACAATACGTGGTTAAAATTGATACTACTTCCGGTAACGGAGGAAGTGTAATTTCAGTTATGAACCAGGCAGGTCAAAAGGTTGCTGATAACACGTTAACTTCATTTGACAATGCTAATAACAAGTATCTATCATTCCATGCCGTTCCAACTGTTTACATCAGTGGGCAACCATACCTAGTTGTCAATAGTAGTTCATTGAGTAAGTTTTCAGTTTCTACGAATCTTGAATTAGCTAATGTTAACAGCAATAATGGATATGTTTACGTTCGGGTAACGACTAATGGGATAGATGAAACGCCAAGCTCTGGTGATAATCCGGCTAGTGCTGCTACTACCACTAGTGGGATGCTAGTTGATCCTGACCAAGCTGTTTTATCTTCCGGGGTTTCTGAATCTGACTATCGGAATGCATACACGGTTGCGATTCCAGTCGCAAACTTCACATCTAATTCCAATGGAACTTACACTTACACCTACACACGTTCTTTAAACGCCACTTCTGCACAGCCAACTGATGTTAAAATCGATGCTCAATATGGAGTTACTAATAACCAGGCTGAAATTGCTAATAGTGGTGGTAGTACAGTCGCTACCAATAGTACCCTTAACCCAGCTACTACATCCATTGTAAATAATAGTAGTACTGCTAGTGGAACGATTACTCAAAATGCACAAGTTGCTAATAGTACCGGTTCTTACAATAGTTCCGCTAATTCTGCATCAGTTGCTGCTAGTTCGTACGCAACTGGGGCTCAATCAGTTGCTGGCAATATGACCTCATACTCTAGTGTGGCTTCAAGTGCATCTACTGTGGTTGCTAGTTTTAATAGTTCCGCACAATCGTTAGCCAGTGATAGTAGTACAACTGCTAAGAATGCTAGTTATTCTACTACGGTGAGCTCCGCTTTTGCTGCCATTAGTGCTGCTAATAGCGATGCCATTAAACAATCATCATTAGCCAGTTCCGCTAGTGTTGCGGCTAGCAAAGCAATTGCATCTGCCTTTGCGGCATCCTCTGCTACAAGTTCTTACGCTAGCTTAGCTTCCAGTGCAGCTAATAATTTCACACTGGTTTCAGGAGCATCTGCACAAACCTCAGTTAATAATGCAGCTTCAACTTATGCTTCCCAGGCCGTTTCGGCAGCTGCCGTTGCATACAATCAATCATCAGCGGTTACTTCTATTAACGCCAGTGGTTCACTTGCTGCTTCCCAGGCGGTTTCTGACGAAATGAGTGCCGCAATTGCTGCGTTTGTCCTTAGCTCTGCCTACACGAGTCTCCAAGTTTCTGGTGCTGACTCATTAGCCAGTCAAGCTAGCACCGAAGATAGCACAATTAATGGCAACAAGGCTGCCGTTGATTCAGACTTTACCAGTGTTAATAGTATCGCCAGTCTTTACCCATCCAATTCAGATATTATTAATGATCAATCAGTTGCTGCTTCAGCTTCAGCTACTTTGTCAACTGCTGCTTCAGCTGGTTCATCTGCTAATGTGGATGCCCAATCAGCCAAGTCCAATGCCGACGCTGCGCAAAGTAGCGCAAGCAGTGCCTATGTGGTTGCTTCAAGTGCTACTTCAGCTGCTTTAATTGCCACTTCAATTGCACAACAGTTCCTATTAAACGGAAATAGTTCAGCTGCTCAATCTGAGCTATCTTCAATTGCAACTTTAAGTTCAACTGCTTCTGTTGCTAATGATAATCTTAATACCTACACTTCAGCTGCATCATCTGCTAATAGTTGGGCTTCGTCAGCTGAATCAGTGGTTGCTTTAAACCTAAAGAATGCCAGTGCTGCTGCTACTGCTGCCAACTCTGCTGCAGCTAATGCTAGTTCTGTTGCAAGTAGTATTGCTGCAAGTACTGGTGATAGTGCTAGTTCAATTGCATCCAGTGCTGCTAATGCTGCCTCAACTGCTGCTAATGGGGGTTCATCAAATGCATCGAATGCTGCCTCACGAGCTAATTCCGCTAGTGTTGATGCATCTAGTGCATCAGCTAATAATTCGTCAGCTAATTCAGAATCTGCCGCTGCATCTTCTGCTAATAGTAATGCCCAGTCAGTTGCTGCTGCTAATTCAGGGAATTCAGCAGTTTCTAGCGCCGCTAGTGTCGCATCTTCTGCCACCGGAGTAGTTAGTTCTGCTGCTAGTGTTGCATCGAATGCTAATTCTACTGCTCAAGATGCTAAGAGTAAGGCTGATAGTGATAATGCTAAGGCTTCATCTGCAAATGCTGCCGCTAGTGCTGCCAAGTCTGCTGCTGACTCCGCATCTGCTGCCGCATCATCTGCTACTGCTGCTGGTGATCATTCAACCGCCAGTGCTGAAGCAAGTACCGCTGCTAGTGAAGCATCAAATGCTTCTAATGCTGCAAATGACGCATCCAACGCTAATAACGATGCCAGTTCTCAGGCTTCAATCGCATCGAGTGCATCCGTTGTTGCATCCAGTGCTAACTCAGTTGCTTCATCAGCAAATAACACTGTTCAATCTGCAAATAATACGATTAATTCAATTGCGGGCTCTGCTACTACTGATGCTCAATCCGCATCTGCTGCTGCAGCTAAGGCTGCTGCTGATGCTTCTGGTGCTGCTACACAATCATCAAGTGCTAATAGTGCCAGCGATGCTGCGAAGAGTGCATCTTCTGCTGCGAGTGCAGACTCTGCAGCCGCTGGTTCATCAATTGCATCATCGATTGCTCCAGCCCAAAATGCTGCAAATAGCATGAACAGTGCTTACCCAAGTAATGCAGCTGTCAAGAGTGCATCTGCGGTAATTTCAAGTGCTGCATCAACTGCTAGTTCTGCTGCCAATGATGCTACTTCGGCATCAAGTGACGCTAATTCTGCCAGCGCAGCTGCTAGTTCACATGCTGCTGCACAAAGTTCAGCTGCTGCTGATGCTAGTTCGCAAGCTGCAATTGCATCTAAAGCTGCTGCTGATGCTTCTTCAGCTGCTAATGCTGGGAATGCCAATGCTGCCAGTGCTGCTAACTCAACTGCCCAATCAGCTGCTGCTCAAGCATCTGCTGACAGTAGTAACGCTACTTCAGAAGCTTCCGCTGCATCCAGTGAAGCTGAAAAGGCCAAGAGTGCTGCCAACCGTGCAGCAAGTGATTCCGCAGTAATTTCGAGTGCTGCTCAATCTGCTTCCTCAGCTGCTTCTGCTGCTTCTGCTAACGTAAATGGTGGTTCCGCTGCTAATAATACCGCTAGCGACGCTGTTAAGAGTGCCGATAGTGCTTCTATTGCTGCATCTAGCGCTGCAACTGGTTCTGCTAATGGATCTGCTGATGCATCGAATGCTGCATCCCATGCTAACTCCGTTGCTTCAGACGTTGCCAGTGTTACTAATTCTAGTACCGCTACTAGTAATGACACATCATCTGCTAACTCATATGCTAATGATGCACAATCCATTGCTAATGCAAACTCCGGTAATCCAGCCATTTCGAGTGCTGCCTCCGTTGCCAATTCTGCTGCCTCTGATGCTGCCTCTGCATCTAAGGACGCTGATAGCGCTAGTTCAGTTGCATCTGCTGCTAAGAGTCAAGCTGATTCTGACAATTCAAAAGCATCTACTGCTAATAATACTGCTAGTTCCGCAGCCAGCGTTGCCCGTTCTGCTTCAACTGCAGCTAGCCAAGCCGTTGCCAACGGTGATTCAGCTGGGGCATCGACCGCTGCTAGTCAAGCTGCATCCGCAGCCATCGTAGCATCCAATGCTGCTACCGACGCATCGAGTGCGAATGCCGATGCTTCTTCAGCTGCATCTAATGCTAACTCTGCCTCTGCGAAAGCTAATACAGCTTCATCAGTTGCATCCAGTGCCAATGCTGCTGCTCAATCTGCTGATGCTGCTGCCGCTTCGATTGCTAATAATGGGAATTCTGCTGCTAATGCTGCTGATTCTGCCGCTAAGGCTGCCAGTATAGCTGCATCCGCTGCCAATCAGGCAGCATCCAATGCTACTAGTGGGGCTACCAGTGCTAACACAGCTGCAAATAACTACTCATCTGAAACCAGTGCTACTTCTAGTACTGCTGCTCAATCAGCAACTTCAGTTGCTTCCGCACAAAATTCAATCAGCGCAATGACGAGTCAATACCCAAGTAATGCAACCGTAAGTAGTGCTGCTGTTACAATTTCTAGTGCCGCTGTGGTAGTTAGTGCTGCTACTAAGGACGCCACCGATGCCTCCAGTGTCGCTAACTCGGCTAGTGCTGCTGCTAGTTCTTACGCTTCAACTGCTAGTTCTGCTGCTTCAGATGCTAATGCTCAAAGTATCGCTGCAAGTAATGCTGCTTCTATTGCACACTCTGCTGCCTCTGCTGGAAACACGGCATTAGCTAGTTCCGCTGCTTCCGCTGCTGAAACCGCTCAAAAATCAGCCGAGGCCGATAGTTCAACTGCTGAAGCCGCAAGTACCGCTGCTGATTCTCAAGTGGCTTCCGGAAAGGCTGCCTCCCAAAAGGCATCTAGTGCTTCCTCCGCAATTGCTAGTGCCGCCCAAGCTGCTAGTGAAGCTGCAAGTACCGCTGCTGCGAATACCCAGGCTGGATCAGGGGCTAACGCCGAAGCTTCCACTGCCGTTTCCAATGCTGACAAGGCATCTAGTGAAGCATCCAGTGCTGCTACTGGTTCGGCTAATGGATCTGCTGATGCATCGAATGCTGCCTCCCACGCAAACTCCGTTGCTTCAGATGTTGCCAGTGTTACTAGTTCTAGCACTGCCACTAGTGAAGCTGCTTCATCTGCACAGTCGTACGCTAATACGGCTTCTTCAATTGCGTCTGCAAATCCAAGTAACACGGTGGTTTCAAGTGCTAACTCCGTGGCTCAATCTGCTGCTACTGTAGCTAGTTCCGCATCCAACGATGCCAATAATGCCAGTTCTACTGCCTCAGTTGCTAAATCGCAAGCTGATTCAGACAACGCAAAAGCAGCTAGTGCTAACGTTGTTGCAAGCAACGCAGCCAGTGCTGCCCGTTCTGCATCCGCAGCTGCCAGTGTAGCTGCTGCGAATGGGAATTCATCTGCTGCCCAAAGTGCTGCCGACGTTGCGAGTCAACAAGCTTCCAGTGCCCAAAGTGCTGCAAATGACGCATCTAATGCGAATTCTGACGCTGCCTCCGCTGCTGCTAGTGCGAATGCTGCCTCCGCAAAGGCAGCCACTGCTTCTTCAGTTGCAGCCAGTGCGAATGCTGCTGCTCAAAAGGCGGCTCAAGATGCAGCGAATGCAGCGAATGGTGACAAGGCTACTAACGCTGCGGATAGCGCCGCTAGCGCTGCTAAGAGTGATGCCTCCGCTGCTGCTAATGATGCCTCAAACGCATCTAGTGGAGCCACTAGCGCTTCATCTGCTGCTGATGGTTACTCTAAGGCTGCTAGTGCTGCATCAAGCACGGCTGCTCAATCGATTAGTTCAATTACGGATGCCTCGAGTGCAGTTAACAGCATGCAAAGCGCTTACCCAAGCAATACTGCAGTAAGTAGCGCTTCCGCAGTAATTGCAAGTGCATCATCAACCGCTGCATCTGCTTCTAAGGATGCCAACGATGCATCCAGTGCTGCTAATTCTGCCAGTTCCGCTGCCAGTTCATATGCTGCTACTGCTAACTCAGCTGCTACTGATGCCAGCACCCAAGCTTCAATTGCTAGTTCTGCTGCCGCCGTGGCCCATTCTAAGGCTTCTGCTGGAGATGCTTCTGGGGCTAGTGCTGCCGCTACTTCAGCTGAAAACGCCCAAACTAGCGCTGATGCTGATAACAGTGCTGCCTCCGCTGCATCTGCCTCCGCTGCTAGTGAAGCTGCTGCCGGATCTATTGCTGCATCTAAGGCTGCCAGTGCATCTACTGCAATTGCTAATGCTGCGCAAGCTGCTAGTGCTGCTGCTTCATCTGCAGCTGCCAATACCAATACGGGTTCAGCTGCCAATAGTACTGCATCTACTGCTGTTGATAATGCAGACAAGGCTTCTATTGAAGCATCTAGTGCTGCAACTGGTTCTGCTAATGGATCTGCTGACGCATCGAATGCTGCCTCCCACGCGAACTCCGTTGCTTCAGCCTCTGCTAGCGTTGCTAATTCTACTGCTGCAACTAGCAATAACGCCTCTAGTGCAATTTCATACGCAAGCACGACCGCATCAATCGCCTCTGCTAACCCATCTAATACTGTTGTCTCCAGTGCTAATTCAGTAGCCAGTGCTGCAAGTGCTGCTGCAAGTTCAGCTTCTGTCGATGCTTCGAATGCAAATGCATCTGCAAGCTCTGCTAATACCCGGGCTAGTTCAGATAATGCTAAGGCATCCAGTGCCAATAGTGTTGCCCGTTCTGCTGCCTCTGCTGCGCGTTCTGCGTCGATAGCTGCAAGCTCCGCTGCTGCTAATGGTAATTCTGCTGCGGCATCCATTGCTGCTTCAACTGCTAGTAACCAAGCAAGCATTGCCCAAAGTGCTGCTGATGATGCATCTAGTGCTAACTCAGATGCATCCAGTGCCGCTTCTGACGCTAATACAGCTTCTGCTAAGGCAGACACAGCTTCATCAGTTGCATCTAGCGCCAACGCTGCTGCTAAGGCCGCTGCTGATGCTGCCGCTGCTAACGTTGCTAGTGGGAATGCTGCTAATTCATCTGCAGCGAACGCTTCCACCGCTGCTTCAACTACTGCTAGTTCCGTTCCATCAGTGGCTAGTTCTGCAACTTCAAGCGCTGCGAGTGCTTCATCAGTTGCTAGTGTCGTTAGTTCAGTTAACAGTGCCATTTCACAAGCTACGACCAGCGCCTCCAATGCTCAGGATTCCGTTGCTTCAATGGCATCCAATAATCCTGGTAATAGTGCCGTTAACAGTGCCACTTCGGTTGTAAGTAGTGCTTATTCAGCTGCGAGTGCTGCGAGTGCTGACGCATCACATCAAAACTCAATCGCCCAATCAGCAAGCACGACTGCTTCCATTGCTAGTTCTACGGCCAGTTCTGCTAATTCAGCCGCCGCTGATGCTGCCAGTCAGGCCGCTGCTCAATCCGTAGCTGCTAGTTCCGCTGCTAAGGCAGGGGACACCAGTGCTGCTTCAACTGCTGCCAGCACTGCTGCTTCATATGCAAGCCAAGCTTCTGCCGATAGTAACGCTGCTAACTCCGCAAGTGCTTCTGCTGAAGCCGCAAGTAAGGCTGCTGATGCTGCTAATTCTGCAATTGCCGGCGACAGTACCGCTGCATCCAAGGCTGCTAACGATGCTTCATCGGCCGCTGCAGCTGCTTCCAATGCGCTAGATAGTGGGAATCAATCTGCCGCTGCCTCAGCTGCTGCCAAGGCGGGACAAGATAGTACCGCTGCAGGACAGGCATATAGTTCTGCACAATTAAACTCCAATGCCGCATCCAAGGCCTCTGCTGATGCAAGTTCAGCAAACTCACTTACTAGTAATGCTGCCGGTTCAATTAATGCTGCCTCTTCTGCAGTTAACAGCTTAAACAGCAATAATAGTGCTAACCCAGTGGTATCCAGCGCTTCGTCTGCAATTGCATCAGCTTCTGCTGTTGCTTCATCAGCATCTTCTGACGCTGTGATTGCTAATAGTGCTGCTAGTGCCGCTAAGACTTCTGCTGATGCTGCCGTTGCTAGTGCTAAGGCTGCCTCAACTGCTGCTTCCACCGCTGCTTCAACGGCTAGTTCATATGCATCCCGGGCCGCATCTGCAAAGGGGAACACAGCTTCGTCATTAGCTAGTCAAGCAGAATCTGCTGCTGCGAATGCTGATACTGCATTAACGAGTGCAAATAACGCTTCCAATGCTGCAAACTCAGCTGCACAAAGTGCCACTAGTGCTGCTCAAAGAGCTGCTTCTGATCAGTCAGTTGCTTCTAGTGCTGCTCAAGTGGCTTCAAACGCTGCTAGTGATGCTTCGAATGCTATTTCAGCCGGAATTTCGAGTGCTAATAGTGTAGTTAGTTCTGCAGGGAGCGTCATTCCTTCAGCATCAACTGCAACTTCAAATGCTGCTGGGGTAACCAGTGATGCAAGTTCAGCTACTAACAATGATTCAGTAGTTGCAAGTAGTGCTAACTCTAATGCTAAGTCAGCTGCTGATAGTGCTGCAATTGATTCACAAGATGCTGCCTCAATTGCTTCTGCTAACCCATCTGATGCTTCACTTGCTTCAGATGCTAGCGTAGTTTCATCAGCTGCCAGTGCTGCTAAATCCAACGCAAACACCGCTAGTTCAGCTTCCCAAGTTGCATCTAGTGCTTCTTCAACTGCATCGAATGCTAACTCGGTTGCAGCTAGCGCAAATGTTATTGCTAGTTCAGCAAATAGCGACTTTGCATCTGCATCCGCTGCCGAATCTTCCGCAGCCCAAGCTAATAACAGCTCTGCAGCTGCCAGTGCTGCCAGTGCTGCTGCCAGTGCTGCTGCAAGGGTTCAATCCGCTGCGAGCGTAGCTAGTGCCGCATCTGCTGCAGCTGCTAGTGCTAAGGATGCTGGTTCAAAGGCTGCTGCCGCTGCTTCAAGTGCCGCCAGTGCCGCTGCATCAAACGCTGCCGTAGCTAGTTCTGCAGATAGTGATGCCAATGCTAAGAGTAGTGCCACTTCATCTGCTAACTCATCTGATGCTACTTCTGGTAATAATGCTGCTCAAACAGCTAGTGCTACGACTTCACTTGCTCCTAACACGACTTCCGTTATTGTTAGCGCCACCAGCACTGCTGCTTCCAATGCGGATAGCTATGCGAAGGTTGCTAGCGACGCTAATAGTGGAACCGGGAGTTCAACTAGCGTTGTTTCAAATGATGCAACTCAACTAAATAGCTTAGCTTCTCAATACCCACAAAATAAGGTTGTTGCTAGCGCTAATAGCGTCGTAAGCTCAGCAACTACAGTTGTTAACTCAGCAAATACTGTTGCATCTAGTGCGAATGTAGTTGCTTCAAATGCTAAATCGGTTGCTGATTCCGCTTCCAACGATGCTGTTCAACAAAATTCAGTTGCCGTTTCTGCTGCATCTGCTGCTAAGGCTGCCAGCATTGCTGCTTCTTCTGCATACGCAGCAGGAAGTTACTCTGATGGTGATAAGTACGCCCGGAGCGCAACTCAAGCTGCATCTGACGCTAGTTCAGCTGTTACCGCAGCGCAAGCTGATTCAACTGCTGCTTCCGCTGCCGGATCCACCGCATCTAACGCTGCATCCATTGCTACTTCAGCATCCATTGTGGCTTCCAATACTGCTAACGCTGCTAATGGGGCTTTGAACTCGGCAACTAGTGCAGTTAATGCTGCTAATTCATACGCTTCTAGTGCCGCTAGTGCTGCGAGTGCCGCATCTACTGCTGCTTCTAAGGCTGCAACCGACAGTAATGGGACTAACGATGCTAATTCAGCTGCTTCTAATGATGCCTCAAACGCATCAATCTCATCTAGTGTTGCATCTAGTGCTAACACAATTGCATCCAATGCTAATTCTGATGCCGCTAGTGCCAATTCAATTGCAAACTCTGCATTATCTGGTCATTCTAGTGATGCTTCGATTGCGTCTGATGCATCCATCGCTAGCTCAGCTTCCGTAGTTGCATCGAGTGCCAATTCAGTTGCATCTAATGCTACTAATAGTGCTAGTGCTGCGAGTGCCGCAGTGACAAGTGCGGTTGCTTCTGCAAATGCTGCAACTGCTACTGCTAACAGTGCTAAGGCAGCGGCTTCTACTGCTGCTAGCCAAGCTGCGAGTGCTGCAGCTGCTGGTGATACTTCTACCGCAAGTTCCGCTGCATCCGTTGCTTCTTCTCAAGCAATTATCGCTTCAAATGCTGCGGATTCTGCGAATGCCGCTCGTTCAGCTGCTGATAGTGAATCTAATGCGGCTTCTACTGCTGCTTCAATTGCTAGTTCCGCTGCATCCGTTGCTAGTTCTGCAGGCTCTATTGGAAGTTCTGCCGCTGCTGATGCACAAAGTCGGTCTGCAAAGATTGATTCATCAAATGCTTCATTGAATTCTAACCGGGCTTCTAACGCTGCCAGTGCCGCATCTGCCCACGCTAACAATGCAAGTAGCTACGCAAGTGCTGCCTCAATTGCAAATAGTGGGACTCAGAATGCTAGTTCCCAAGTTAGTTCATCTACTTCTGCTACTAATTCAGCTTCAGCAGTTGTTAGTTCAATTGCAAGCAATTACCCAAGCAACTCAGTAATTTCAAACGCTAATAGTGCTGCGACTCAAGCTAGTTCTGCCGCTGCTTCAGCTAGTGCTGATGCCTCGACTGCTGCTAGTCAGGCCAGTGCTGCAAATGCATCTGCATCTGCTGCCGCTGCATCTGCTGCCGCTGCTGTTCAATCAGCAAATAGCGCTGATGCTGCAGCAAACAGTGCTGCCAGTGCTAGTCCATATAACTCTAGTGCTGCTGATTCAGCTGCCAGTGCCGCTGCAAACGCTAATAGTGCTGCATCGAATGCTGAAAATAATGCTTCAGCCGCTGCCTCAGCTGCTCAATCAGCTTCAAATCGGGCTGCTACTGATTCATCAATTGCTAGCTCCGCTGCGCAAGCTGCCAGTGCCGCTCAAAGCACTGCGCAAGCTGCTAGTGCTGCTATTAACACTGCTAATAGCATTGCCAGCGACTCTGCAAAGGCATCTACGGCTTCAAATGCAATTTCAAGCAATTCTGCTAACACTTCCCAAGCTGCAAGCTCAATGAGTTCTGTGGCTAACAGTGTAGCAAACAGTAGTACTGGTGCAAGTAATAGTGCGGACGCTGCTAGCTCCGCTGCCTCCGCTGCTGCCTCAATGGCCAGTGAACATCCTGATAACTCAGCAATGCAATCAGCCGCTACCACTGCGTCAACTGCTGCATCGAGTGCTGAAGTTGCATCGAGTGCTGCATCGAGTGCTAATTCTGCTGCTCAATCAGCTCAATCACGGGTTAACAGTGATAGTGCCAAGGTTGCTAGTGCTAACTCAGTAGCATCCAGTGCTGCCAGTGCAATCGCATCTGCTTCCGCTGCTGCTCAAAATGCTGCATCAAACGGTGATCCTTCAACTGCTGCTACTCAATCTAAGGTTGCTAGTGAAGCTGCCTCAGCTGCTACTTCTGCAGCCGCTGATGCCAGTGCCGCAAACAAGGATGCTTCGTCTGCTGCTAACGATATGAGTAGTGCGAGTGCTGCTGCTCAATCAGCAAGCACCAATGCATCTACAGCTAACTCTGCTGCTCAATCAGCAAATAACTACATTCACACCATTAATGGAAGTGGATATGATGACGTTACTTCAGCTGAAAGTGCTGCTCGGGCAGCTTCAATTGCTGCTAGCTCAGCAGGGGTAACTGCCGGAAGTTCCGCCAATGGAGCAGGTAGTTTTGCATCCAATGCATCACTTGCTTCTAGCAATGCTGAAGCTGCATCGAATGCTGCTAATAATTCCATGGGCTCTGTCACTAACGCATCTAGTACGGTGGCTAGCTTACAAAGTGCTAACCCTAGCAACACAGTCGTAAGTAGTGCTGCTAGTGTGGTTAGTGCTGCCTCAACGGCTGCTAATTCAGCATCTACGAATGCTACCAATGCATCCAGCGCTGCAGATTCAGCATCGACAGCTGCTAGTTCGTTTGCAATCGCCGCTTCTTCAGCTGCCAGTGCTGCTAGTGTGCAATCTTCAGTTGCATCCTCTGCTGCCATTGCGGCTCAATCTGATGCGAATGCCGGAAATGTTGCATCTGCTTCTGCCGATGCATCTAATGCGATTGCTGCTCAAAAGGCAGCTGAGGGTCTTAACTCAGCTGCCAGTGCAGCTCGTGATTCAGCATCAAGTGCTGCATTAGTTGCTAGTTCACAAGCAGGCATTGCATCGAGTGCCGAAGTAGTGGTTTCAAGTGCTGCTTCAGCTGCTGCTTCAGCTGCGCAAACTGCGTCAGCTAACGTTAGTCAAGTTGTTAACGACAGTAGTGTTGCTAGTTCTGCTAATGCCGTGGCAAGTGGTGCTGCAACCCCAGTTCCATCTGAAACGATCAACACAAGTTCTGCCGCAACTGCGGTTTCAGCTGCTGCTAACAGTGTTGCTGCTTCATCACAAGCTGTTAACAGTAACTCAATTGCAACTAGCTCGGCGGCTTCAGTGGTTAACTCAATGATTTCTGCTAACCCATCCAATAGTTCACTTTCAGCCGCTGCTTCAGCGATTGCAAGTGCTACTTCAGCTGCCACTTCCGCATCTAAGGATGCCAGTGCTCAAAATTCAGCTGCTCAATCAGCATCTGTAGTTGCTTCAGCTGCAAGCAGTAATGCAATTGCTGCTTCGACTGCTGCATCAAATGCTGCTAGCAATGCTGCTTTGGAATCAAGCGCTGCTAGTTCTGCTTCCGTAGCTGGAGATTCAGCTGCTGCTTCTAGTGCTGCCTCTGCTGCTAAATCCTATGCTTCAGATGCAATTGCTGCTTCTAACTCCGCTGCTGCCGCAAACCAAGCTGCTAACAATGCAAACCGTTCTGCTCAGTCGGCCTCTGCTGCCGCATCTGCTGATTCAGCCAATGCATCTGCAGCTGCCAGTGCTGCTGCCAGCGCCCAAAATTCAGCTGGGAACACAATTGATAGTGGTGAAGCTTCAGATGCTGGTAGTGATGCTAATCGTGCCAAGGGTGATAGTAGCGCCGCTGGCTCAATCAATGCAAGCGTTTCTAATGCTGCTAATGATGCTTCACTTAAGTCTAGTCAAGCGAATGTTTCATCTAGCCAAGCCAGTGTAGCAACCAGTGGGGTTAACGCAGCTGCTTCCGTTGTTAATAGTATCTTTAGTAACGACAGTAGTAACGCTGTAATTGCTAGTGCTTCTTCAGTGGTTAGCTCAGCTAGTTCAGCAGCTAATTCTGCTTCCGCCGATGCAACCAGCGCTTCTGCTGATGCATCTAAGGCTAAGTCAGATGCTGACGTTGCTTCTTCCAACGCGGTGTCTGCTTCTACTGCTGCCTCAACGGCTGCTTCAGAGGCCAATTCATATGCTTCTGCTGCCTCTAACGCTCATGGTGATAGTGCTAAGAGTCTTGCTAGTCAAGCTGCTTCCGCTGCATCAAACGCTGATACTGCATTATCTAGTGCTCAAGCGGCTTCAACAGCTGCTTCAGATGCTGATAGTCGGGCTACCAGTGCTTCAGTTCGGGCTGCTGCCGATTCCAAGGCTGCTGCTGATGCATCTTCCGCTGCTAGTGCTGCCACTGCTAGTGCAATTGCTGCTAGTCAAGCCGTTGCTAGTGCTGGGAATGCTCAAACCATTGCTGCTGGAGCTGATAATTTCGTTAGTGCTGCTTCTACCGCTTCAACTAATGGTAGTGCTGCTGCTAGTTCTGCTGTTTCCAATGCTTCCAATGCTGCAACTAGTTCTGCCGCAACCGGTAGTGATGTTGCTAACTTGAGTGCTAATGGTTCAGTCGTTAACAGCATTGCATCTGCTAACCCAACTGATTCTTCAGTTGCTTCTGATGCTGCTCTCGTTGCTTCATATTCAGCAAATGCTTCGAATGCATCTGCTGCTGGATCAACGGCTGCTGCTAATGCTGCTAGCGATAGTTCGAATGCAAATTCATTTTCTCAATTGGCATCTTCTCAATATGCCGCTGCGGTCACTGCATCTAGTGCTGCCCAAAGTTATGCTAAGGCTGCAAATAGCTATGCTGCTAATGGGGATAGCGCTAATGCTTCCACTGCTGCTAGCCAAGCAATTTCAGCAGTTTCTGCTGCAAGTCAAGCTGCTTCCAATGGTTCCTCGTATACTAACCAAGCAGTGATTGCTGCTCAACAAGCAACTACTGAATCACAAAATGCTGCTTCAGCAAAGGCCGCTACCAATAGTGCTGCTAATGCTGTTTCCAATGTGAAGATTAGCCTAGCTGCTTCCGTTGCTACTGTTAATACGGCTGCATCTAGTGAAGCTGCATCCGTTCAACCACTCGCATCGAGTGCATCATCAACTGCTAGTTCTGCTGCATCAGGAACCGTAGCTAACAGTTCCGCAACCAATTCCAGTTCTTCACTTGCTAGTTCCGATAACGATGCTGCCAGTTCTGCTGCAACTAGTGCTCAAAATGCTGCTAATGCCGCTTCTAATGCTGCATCTAACAACCCAACTGATCCAACAATTGCTAGTGATGCCTCCGTTGCTTCATCTGCTGCTAAGGTAGCATCGAGTGCTGCTGGAACTGCACTCAGTGCATCTAGTGATGCGTTTACTGCATCATCAACGGCAAATAGTGCGAACTCCGTTGCTTCATCTGCTAATAACGCAACCAGCAACGATTCTGCTGCTGCATTGAGTTATGCTAAGGCTGCTGATGCTGCTTCTGCTGCTGGAAACATGTCAGCTGCTAAGTCCAATGCTGATGCTGCGTCGAGTGCCGCTGCTGCCGCTGCTGCTCAAGCAGTGATTGCTACCAATGCCTCCGCTGCTGCCGCTCAAGCAGCTAAGGACGCCTCAAACGCCGCCGTCGCTGCTAGTGCTGCAAACTCCGTTGCTCAATCAGCAAACGCAGTTGCTTCTGCTGCAGGTAGTGATGCTAATAAGGGCAGTAATGCTAACTCAGCTGCTGCTTCTGCTAACACTAGTGCTGCATCGAGTGCTAATTCAGTTGCACCATCATATGCAAGTGGGGCTTCCGTAAGTGCATCTAAGGCGGCTGCTAATGATTCATGGGCTTCTACCTATGCAAGTCAAGCTTCAGTTGCTAATTCACAAACAGTAGTATCTTCTTCCGCAGTTAATGCAGCTAGTCAATACGCAAGTAGCGCTGTATCAGCTAACCCAAGTAACGCTGTTGTTAGTTCAGCTGCTTCCGTAATTAACTCTGCAAATGTAGTTACATCCAGTGCTTCATCCGACGCTTCAATTGCCAATGCTCAAGCATCGATTGCTAAGTCCAATGCAGACGCTGCTACTAACACAGCTAGTTACCAAAACTCACTCGCTCAAAAGGCAGCTAGTGATGCTTCGGTTGCTAACTCCAATGCAATTTCAGCTTATACTGCTAAGGACTACTCAGCTGGAAACAGCTATGCAAGTGCAGCGGTTCAAGCTGCTAATAGTGCTTCTGCTGCTAGTGCAACTGCTGCTTCCGCTGCTGTCACTGTTCAATCTCAAACTAATTCTGCATCAAGTGCTGCGGCAAGAGCACAGGCCGATTCTAGTGCAGCATCCAATGCTGCTGCATCTGCATCTGCCGCCAGTGCTGCAATTAGTCAAGCTGTTAAAACTCAAAACTCACAAATTAGTGTTGCTTCATCAATCGCTAGTTCCGCATCAGTTGCTGAAAGTATTGCTTCTGACGCTAACACTAGTGCTGGTAAGAACAACGCTGCTACTTCTAATAACGCCAGTGTTGCTAGTTCGATTGCGACTCAAAATGCGAAGGTGGCTAGTCTTGCTAGTTCTCAAGCAAACGATGCACAAAGTGCTTCTGCAGTGGCCTCATCGGTTGCTAGCCAAGAAAGTCTAGTTGATTCATCAACTGCTTCAGCCCTTGCTAGTGATTCAACGGTTGCTTCATCTGCTGCTAGTGTAGCCAGTGCTGCTGCTCAATCGGCTGTTTCAACGGCCAACCAAGCATCGAGTGCTGCATCTACCGCTGATGCTGCCTCCAGCGCTGCGTCGACTGCCAGAAGTAATGCGACCGCAGCAAACAGTGCTGCTAGCAACTATGCTAGTCAAGCTGCTTCCGCTGCTTCCGCCGGAGATAGCGCCGCTGCTGATAGTTATAATGGGCAAGCCAAGTCTGCTGCCAACTCAGCTGATGTTCAAAATAGTGCTGCGCAAAGTGCAGATGACGTTGTAGCCAGTGCCAGTTCTACTGCTTCAATTGCTGCTTCCAATGCTGCAATTGCATCGAGTGCCGCAAGTCAAGCTTCAGCAATTGCATCGAGTGCTGCATCGGATGCTCAATCTAGAGCAGCTAGTTACGATGCTGATCAAAGTAATAAGCGGGCTTCCAATGCTGATTCCGCAACCGATAGTTATGCTACCGCTGTTGCTGGCAACAGCTCCGCGGTTAGTGGTGATTCTGCTGCAACCAGTGCTGCTGTTTCTAACACTACGAAGGATTCAGTTAGTGCCAGTGCCGCTGCTAGTGCAACCGCGGCTCAAGTTTCAGCTCATCCTAAGAATTCAGTTATTGCTAGTGCTAACTCCACTGCTAACTCTGCTTCAGTAGTTGCTAGTCAAGCTGCTGTTGATGCTAGTGCTGCGAATGGAATTGTATCCAGCGCATCTTCAGTAGTTAACTCTGCTTCAGCTGCAATTAGTTCAGCTCAAACTGCAGCTTCTGCTGCTAAGAGTGCTGCATCTAGTGCCGCTGCTGATGCAAGTAACCCAAGCCTATCACCAGAATCACGGAATGCTGCTAGAACTAGTGCTGCCGCCGATGCTGATAGTGCTGCTGCTCAAGAACAAATTGCATCCAATGCTGCCGCTGCCGCAAGCAACGCTACTAACGATGCTTCCGCTGCTACTAGTCGGGCCAACAACGATCAATCGATTGCCTCGACGGCTGCTAGTCAAGCCGCTAGTGCTAATGCTGCTGCTAGTGCCGCTGCTAACGCTGGGACTCAGGATGATTCAAGTGCCGCTGCTGCTTCATCAGAAGCTGCTAGTGCTAATACGGCGGCCTCCAACGCTGCTAGTGGTGCCAACACTGATGCCGCTAAGGCCGCTAGTTACGCTAGTCAAGCTAATGCATCCACTAGTGCTGCCGCTAACTCGGACAGCACAGCTTCCACTGCTGCAACTTCCGCAAACAGCTATGCTTCAGCTCACCCAAGCAACACAGTGGTTAGCTCGGCTGCTTCAGTGGTTAACTCTGCTGCTGCCGTTGCCAGTTCCGCTCATGCTGATGCTAACTCCGCTAATTCGGATGCTCAATCAGCTAAGAGTGCTGCTAGTGATGCTGCTCAATCAGCTGCAGTTGAAAGTGCTAATGCTGCTAACGCTTCCAGTCTGGCATCCAGTTATGCCTCCGCTGCTAAGAGTTACGCTAGTGATGGGGATGAATCTGCAGCTGCTAACGCAAATGCTTCCGCTGCCGCACAAGCTGCTAATGCAAGTACTGCTGCTTCTAATGCTGTCGTTCAAAGCCAAACTGCTTCAACTGCCGTTGTCTCCGCATCCAGCGCTTCAGTGAGAGCTGCAAGCGATGCTAAGGTTGCTTCCGATGCAGCGACGACTGCTACCTCCGCCAATGCGGTTGCTTCATCCGCCGCTAACGCAGGGGATCAAGGTTCCGCCAGTGCCAGTGCTTCTTCATCCACAGCTGCCAGTGCTAATACGGCGGCCTCCAACGCTGCGAGTGGTGCTAACTCCGATGCCGCTAAGGCTGCTAGTTATGCTAGTCAAGCTAGCGCATCCACTAGTGCTGCTGCTGACTCAGACAGCACTGCTGCCAACGACGCCAGTTCTGCAAACAGTTATGCTTCAGCTCACCCAAGCAACACAGTGGTTAGCTCAGCTGTTTCAGTGGTCAACTCCGCTGCTTCCGTTGCTAGTTCTGCTCATGTTGATGCCAACTCCGCTAATGCGGATGCTCAATCAGCTAAGTCTGCTGCTAGTGTAGCTGCTGGATTAGCTAACAACGCTAGTGCTGCTGCCGCTAGTGCAAATGCTGCTGCATCAGCTGCTGCATCAGCCGCTAAGAGTTACGCTTCCGCTGGAGATAGCGTCTCTGCTGCCAGTGCTAACGTTGTAGCCGCACAACAAGCTGCCAATGCAAGCACTGCTGCATCCACGGCTGTCGTTCAAAGCCAAGCTGCTTCGAATGCCGTTGTCTCCGCATCCAGCGCTTCAGTGAGAGCCGCAAGCGATGCTAAGGTTGCTTCCGATGCAGCGACGATTGCTACGTCAGCCAATGCGGTTGCTTCATCCGCCGCTAACGCAGGGGACCAGGGCTCTGCCAGTGCTAGTGCTTCCTCATCCGCAGCTGCCAGTGCTAACACAGCGGCCTCCAACGCTGCGAGTGGTGCTAACTCCGATGCCGCTAAGGCTGCTAGCTATGCTAGTCAAGCTAACGCATCCACTAGTGCTGCTGCTGACTCAGATAGTACGGCTGCTAACGACGCCAGTTCTGCAAATAGCTATGCTTCAGCTCACCCAAGTAACTCAGTAGTTAGCTCGGCTACTTCAGTGGTTAACTCCGCTGCTTCCGTTGCTAGTTCCGCTCACACTGATGCTAATTCAGCTAATGCGGATGCTCAATCAGCTAAGGCTGCCGCTAGTGTAGCTGCTGGCTTAGCTAACAACGCCAGTGCTGCTGCTGCGAGTGCAAATGATGCTGCATCAGCTGCTGCATCAGCCGCTAAGAGTTACGCATCAGCTGGAAATAGCGCTTCTGCTGCCAGTGCTAACGTTGTAGCTTCACAACAAGCTGCTAACGCAAGTACTGCTGCATCAACTGCGGTTGTGCAAAGTCAAGCTGCTTCGACTGCCGTTGTCTCCGCAGCTAGTGCTTCAGTGAGAGCTGCAAGCGATGCTAAGGTTGCTTCTGATGCAGCGACGACCGCTACCTCCGCCAATGCGGTTGCTTCATCTGCCGCTAACGCAGGGGATCAAGGTTCTGCCAGTGCCAGTGCTTCCTCATCCACAGCTGCCAGTGCTAATACGGCGGCCTCCAACGCTGCAAGTGGTGCCAACTCCGATGCCGCTAAGGCTGCTAGTTATGCTAGTCAAGCGAGTGTGTCCACTAGTGCTGCTGCTGATTCGGATAGTACTGCTGCTAACGACGCCAGTTCTGCAAACAGCTATGCTTCAGCCCACCCAAGCAACACTGTGGTTAGTTCGGCTGCTGCAATTGTTAACTCGGCTGCTTCCGTTGCCAGTTCTGCCCATGTCGATGCCAATTCCGCTAATGTGGACGCTCAATCAGCTAAGGCTGCCGCTAGTGTTGCTGCTGGCTTAGCTAACAACGCCAGTGCTGCTGCCGCTAGTGCTAACACTGCTGCTGCTTCCGCTGCCTCCGCTGCTAAGAGTTATGCTTCCGCTGGAGATAGTGCTTCTGCTGCCAGTGCTAACGTCGTGGCTTCACAACAAGCTGCCAATGCAAGTACTGCTGCATCAACTGCGGTTGTGCAAAGTCAAGCTGCATCGACTGCCGTTGTTTCCGCAGCTAGTGCTTCAGTGAGAGCTGCAAGTGATGCCAAAGTTGCCGCTTCCGCTGCTTCCGTTGCTACCTCCGCCAATGCGGTTGCTTCATCCGCCGCTAACGCAGGGGACCAAGGATCTGCCAGTGCTAGTGCTTCCTCATCCGCAGCTGCCAGTGCTAATACGGCGGCCTCGAACGCTGCGAGTGGCACTAACTCCGATGCTGCTAAGGCTGCTAGTTATGCCAGTGAAGCTAGTTCTTCCACTAGCATCGCTGCTAACGCTGATAGCGCTGCTGCCAACGACGTTATCTCTGCAGATAGCTACGCTGCAGCACATCCAAGCAACGTAGTGGTTAGTTCGGCTGCTGCAGTGGTTAGCTCCGCTGCTTCCGTTGCTAGTTCCGCTCATACTGATGCCAACTCTGCTAATGCGGATGCTCAATCAGCTAAGAGCCTTGCTAGTTCCGCTGCCGCTGATGCTAATAGCGCTTCTCAAACAGCTTCAACAGCGGCGCAAGCTGCTTCATCAGCTGCTGCTAGTGCGAATAGTTATGCTGCTGCTGGAAATGTTAAGTCAGCTTCAATTGCTAACTCAGTTGCTGCATCTCAAGCAGCTAATGCTAGTGCAGCTGCATCCCAAGCAGTTGTTGATAGTCAAACTGCATCGACTGCCGTTGCCTCCGCTTCCAGTGCTTCAGTGAGAGCCGCAAGCGACGCTAAGGTTGCTACTGATGCTGCCACATTAGCTAGTTCTGCCAATGCGGTTGCTTCATCCGCCGCTAATGCAGGCGACCAAGGTTCTGCCAGTGCTAGTGCTTCCTCATCAGAAGCTGCCAGTGCCAACGCTGCTGCTTCAACTGCTGCGAGTGGAGCTAACGCTGCTGCTGCTAAGGCTGCTAGTTACGCTAGCCAAGCTAGTGCATCTAATAGTCAAGCCGCATCTAACGATAGCGTAGTAACTAGTACGACTGCTCAAATCAATAGCGTTGCCGCTGTTCATTCAGCTAACACCGTTATTGGCAGTTTAGCTTCCGTTGCTAACTCTGCATCAGTAGTTGCTAGTTCTGCTACCACTGATGCTAGCGAAGCTAACACCGCTGCCCAATCGGCTAAGAGTGCTGCTAGTGATGCTGCTGCTTCCGCTAACACCGCTAGTGCCAACGCAAGCACCGCCGCATCTGCTGCTGCATCCGCCGCTGTAGTTGCTAAGAGTGCTGCTTCAGCAGGGGACTCCGTTGCTGCCGCTAGTGCCAACGTCGTCGCTTCACAACAAGCTGCTGCTGCTAGTGCTGCCGCATCAACTGCTGTCGTTCAAAGTCAGGCTGCATCAACTGCGGTTCAATCCGCAGCCAGTGCATCTGCTAGAGCTGCTAGCGATGCTGCTGTGGTTTCCAATGCGCTTCAAACCGTTACCTCCGCTACCTCCGCTGCTAACTCCGCTGCTGCAGCTGGTAGTCAAGACGCTTCAAACGCTGACTCCACTGCAACGAAGGCTAATAGTGATAACGCATTAGCATCCAGTGCTGCTAGTGGCGCCAATGCTGACGCTGTCTTGGCATCCCAGTATGCTAGTCAGGCTAGTGCATCTAATAGTCAAGCGGTTAGTGGTGATAGTACTGTTAATAGCACCACGAACCAGATTAGTAGCATTGCATCTGCAAACTCAGCCAACCAAGTAGTTGCCTCAGCTGCTGGAGTTGCTAAGTCAGCTGCATTAGTAGCTAGCTTCGCTACTTCAGATGCTGCGGTAGCCAATGTGGTAGCTCAATCAGCTAAGGCTGCTGCTAGTGCTGCCGCTGCCTCAGCTAATGCTGCCAGTGTTGCTGCTAGCTCCAATGCAGTAATTGTCGCTAGCTATGCCTCAGCTGCTAAGAGTTACGCCAGTGCTGGATCTGAATCAGCTGCTAACAGTGCTAATTCAGCTGCCAATAGTGTTGCTAACCTAGTAAGTTCTGCTGTTGTTCAAGCCGTTAGTGCTTCTAATGTTGCTTCGATTGCGGTTCAATCAGCTGCGAGTGCTTCTGCAAGAGCTGCTAGTGACGCAGCCGTTGTTTCAAGTGCTATTCAAACCGTTACTTCTGCTGATTCAGCTGCTAGTTCTGCAGTGATTGCAGGTAGCAAGGGAGCCTCAAGTGCTGATGCATCCTCATCAGCTGCCGTTACTAATAACAGTAAGGCCGCTAGTGATGCCAGTGGCGCTAACAACGATGCTTCATTAGCATCCAGTTATGCTAGTCAAGCCAGTGCTTCAACTAGCCAAGCTGCTTCGACAACCGCTAAGGTTAACTCCTATGCTGCTCAAACTAGCAGTACTGCTGCTGCTCACTCTGCCAACCGGGTAATTACCTCGGCAGCCTCCGTTGCCAGTTCCGCTGCTTCCGTTGCGAACTCAGCAACTAGTGATGCTAATATTGCAAATTCACAGGCTCAGTCAGCTAAGAGTACTGCTAGTTCCGCTGCTAATTCAGCAAGTAACGCTGCGGTTGTTGCTAGTTCTATTGCTTCACTTGCAGCTAGTTATGCCTCTGCTGCCAAGAGCGACGCAAGTGCCGGAAATGAATCAGCTGCATCCGCTACAAACGCCTCTGCTGCTGCTCAGGTAAGCTTAGCTAGTTCCGCTGCTCAAGCTGCATCCAATGCCTCTGCGGTCGCTTCAACTGCTGTTCAATCGGCATCCAGCGCTTCTGCAAGGGCTGCTAGTGATAATGCAATTGCTAATAACCAACTTGCAATTGCCTCCCTCGCTAACTCAGTTGCCAATGCTGCTGCAGATAAGCAAAGTGCTGATGCTCAATCAGCATCCGCTGCTGCATCTAATGCTGCTGCTCAGAATACCTCTGCTTCTGCTAAGGCTGCTAGCGCGGCTTCTGCTAACTCGACCGCAACCGTAATTGCTAGTTCGGTTAGTGCTAATAATTCACAAGCACAGGTCGCATCGAGTGCTGCTCAAAGCGCTGCTACGTCTGCTTTAGTGATTGCATCTGGTGCACAACAAAACTCCAGTGCCCAATCATATGCTAGCCAAGCTATTTCAGATGCTGTGGTTGCATCATCTGCTGCTAGTCAAGTTACTAGTGCGAACGCCACTGCTCAATCAGCTAAGAGTGTCGCTAGTTCAGCTAATGCCCAAGCTTCGACTGCTAATAGTCAAGCTAGCTCAGAAGCTAAGGTGGCTTCATCACTTGCAAGTCAAGCTGCTTCGGCTGCCAGTGCTGGTGATTATGCAGGAGTTACTTCGTTGAATTCCCAAATTAATTCAGCTAATAGTGCTGTTAGTGCTTATAACAGTGCTGCTTCAGCTGCCAACACGATTGCTAGTTCCGCTGCTGCTGCCGCTAGTGTTGCTCAATCAGTTGCGACATCTGCATCTGTAGTGGTTACCTCCGCAAACTCTGCTGCGCAAAGTGCACTTTCTGGTGCTAAGTACATTACTAACCTGCCTAACTTGGCTAGTCAGTACGCATCGTCAGTTAACACTGCAGTTAGTTATGTTGCTCAAAGCATTAGCTTAACAAGTGCGAATGTAAACATGGCCAACAGCTACTCAGTGGCTGCTAGCTACAGTACTTCTGAAACTTCACTACCAACTAGTTCTGCTGAACAAGTTGCTAGCCAAGCCGTTAGTCTTGCAGCTAAGACTTCTAATAACTCCTCATTAGCTAGTTATGCTTCAGCTGCTCAATCGGCTGCTGTAATGATTACTTCTGCATCTGCAGATGCAATCATTGCTAACAGCCAGGCAAGTGTCGCTACAGCAGTCGCTAATAGCGCTGCTACCGTGGCATCGGCTGCTGCTGCTGCATTCAATAGTGCTGCCGTTACTGCTAACTCAGCCGCTAATGCTGCTTCATTAGCTTACTCACGTGGTGAAGAATCACTTGGTAATAGTTATGCCTCCGTTGCATCTACTGCCTCATCTAGTGCTGCCGTTGCTGCTTCACAACTACAAAGTGCTAACTCGGTAGTTTCATCAGCAACGTCCGTAGCTAGTTCTGCTGCTAGCCGGGCGGCCAGTGATTATCAAACGATTATCGCTGCTGCTAAGATCATCTTCTCAGGTCAATCTAGTGCAAGTTCATCAGCTTCGTCTGCTGCTGATTCTAACTATTACGATGAAGGATTAGCCGCTGCTAAGGCTGGTAGTGGGAAGGCATCTGAATATGCTAACCAACCAACTTACCAGGGGGCTTACGATGGATATCGGGATGCTTACAAGGGTAAGAGTGCTAAGAAGGACTTCACCGGCTATGCTGCTGCTTATGAAACTGACTACAACAAGGCATACGAAGTGGGGCATGCTGCTTATCTCAAGCAGGTTGCTGCTGGGAAGGCTGCAGCCAATTCAGCTACCTTCTATGCTAAGGAATCCTTAGTTGGTAAGTCTGCTGGATACAAGGCTGGATACGTTAAGGAATTCAATGCGAAGTTGAAGAAGCACCCACTTTACATCTACAATGTAAAGGGACTCTACGTTCACACTAACCCTACCTTTAGCAAGGGTGAAACTGTGAAGGGCTTTGCTAAGAAGGCTCGAAACAAGATTTCTGAGTTTAAGGTAACTAAGATCTCACTTTCCAAGAGTGGTCTGGTTCGTTACTATGTTAAGAGTCATGGAAGTGACACGAACATCAAGGGTTACCTAACTGCTAATCGGAAGTACATCGTTAACGCTTACTATCGTAAGGGTGAAATGACGAGTGCTAAGTCTAATACGGTTAAGGTAATTAATAGTAAGGGCATCCGGGTTCATGGTAGCAAGACCTTTAGTTCTAATAATGGGAAGCTATATAAGCTCGGTTCCAAGGTTCACGTTAATAAGGTAGTAAACTACAAGGGCTTAACTCGTTTCTACATCGGAAACGGTAAGTACGTCACAAGTAACAAGAAATTTGTGAAGTTTATCTAACTACCCCTAAATAATAAAAAATAGGTTGTTGAAATCGATTTTAAATCGGCTTTCAACAGCCTATTTTTTTAAATGAATTTAATGAAACTAAAGGCTAATATATGAATTATTATTAAATAAGTGATAAAATATAGTGGTGTAGATTATGTACTAGATTATTTGTTCAATGTCTATAATTCCTGTCAATATTTAAGGGGGATACTTTATGCTTTATAATAAATTTAAATTTAATAAAGTGAATGATAAAAAAGTTCTCCGCAAGGTAAAGAAGCAATGGGTAGTCGTTTCGCTATCCATGTTGGCTTTACTTGGTGGAGGAACAGTCTTAGGACAATCCACTTCTGCTAAAGCAGATGCGAATAGTTCTGATTCAAATGTGAGTCAAAAGGCTGCCGCTAACGGTACATATGGTACCAGCGATGATGGTGATACTAGTTATAGTACCACTAGTGCTAGTGATAGCACCGCTTCATCTAGTTCAACTGGTTCCAGTTCAGTAAGTACTGTTAACTCATCAGCTGATAGTAGCTCTGCTGATAGTAGCAGTACCGTTAGTTCAAGCGCTAGCGGTAGTAGCTCTGCCGATAGTAGTACTACTAGTTCAAGTGCTAGCGGTAGTAGCTCTGCTGATAGTAGTACTACTAGTTCAAGTACTAGTGGTAGCAGCTCTGCTGATAGTAAGACGAGCAGCGATGCTAGTTCTGCTGACAGTAGCAGTGCAAGCTCTTCTGATAGTAAGAGTGGTTCTTCCAGTAGCGATGATTCCAGTGCTTCAGCAAAATCAGCTGAAAGCGCTGGTTTTGCTGCGGCTTCATTAGCAAAGGCTAACGGCACTAGTGTAGCTATTAGTGATGATGATAACTTCAATAAGGGTGTTTTGGAATTCGATTCATCCGAAGCTGCTACTTCAGCATCATCTGATGACACCAGCGCTGGTTTTGCTGCGGCTTCATCTGCTGATGCAGCAGGGACCTCATTAGCTAGCAATTCTAACTCGGCATTTAATGCTGGGGTTTCAGAATACTACTCTTCAGTTGCCGCTGCGAATGGATTAAGTACTCGTTTAGGAACGAATGATACTGCTTCATCCACTGCCGCGCAAATTAGTGCTGCCGTTAGTGCTGGTTTCTCAGCAGCTGCATCTGCAGCTAAAGCTGGCAAGACAGTTGCTAGTAGCTCTGATACTAACTTCAATAGTGGGGTAGCTAGTTATACCGCATCCGTAAATTATAGCTCGGCTTATTCAGCTGCATACACGGCTTCTTCAAATGGATCATCGTATTCATACGCTGGTAGCGACTCTAACATCGCAAGTGCGGTCGCTTCTGCAAATAGTGCGTATGGTTCATACAGCTCTGCATTTAGCAACGGGTTCTCTGCTGCTACTTCAGCTGCACTCAATGGTGCTTCTGCAACTAGTGGTTCTGATAGTGGTTTTAATAGTGGGATTATGGCCTACTACGCTACCAATGCCGGAGCAGTGGCTGCATGGAACTCACTCCATCCAGATGATTTGAAGTCCGCAACTGATACGACCGATTCATTTACCGCAAGTAATGCGTTCTACGTGCAAGGTTACAATGCTACAATTAATGCATTTACGACCTACAGTAGTGCTAACTCTGGCGTTGGGACCTTATCCGGTGCGGCTGCTTATGGCTCAAACACGAATGCCATTAATCAAACGAGTGGTTCTGTTGATCTTTCGAAGAGTGCCACCGTTGTGAACTCACCTAGTGACTCCGCTCAGGCATCGAATGGGGTTAATGCGCAGTCTTCAGCTACTGGTAATTTAGCTGGAACTGGAATTAACACTGCTGCTCCAGACCAAAGCTTAGCTTATAACTACGCAATTGACTTCTTGCTTAGTCGGCAGGGGGCTTATGATGCTGAAACTGGGCGTTGGAATGGACTAAATGGTTCATCCGTATTAACGAGTGCCACTCAGTCAGCTAATAGTAATAATCCTTATATCCAAGCCTACCAAGGGGCAACTGCCGCCATCAGTAGTAACCAAAAGGGAAATATTTTCCAAGTTAGTGCCCTCACTAACTCACCAAGCAATAATTACTCATATGGTTACAATGACGTAGCAAATAAGGTTAATAACCAAAATATTGTCTTTGTTGATAGTACGAATGCTTATTCTAATTACAGTAACTTTGTTAGTTCTAATAATGGCTCAAGTGGAACCCATGAACTACGGTTTACTGCTGATATTAACTTAGGTAATAATGGAGAACTTGACTATGCTAGTAATAATGGAGTTAATTTAATTTTTAACGGGCAAAACCATGTGGTTGACTTTGGGACTACTACTAGAGCTCTATCTAATCCAGGTTCTGTGACCCTAGAAAACATGCGTAAAGTTTATGCATATGACTACTATGGTCCGATTAACTTGAAAACTGGTAGTACTGGAACCATGATTATGAGGAACATTAACTTTGAAGGTTCTCAACTATTTAATTCAAATACTGGTTCTGTAAAGTTAGTTATTGATGGTAGTGTGAATGCACTTAGTGAAGCTTCTTATAAGAGTCCTTATAAGACACAAGTCACTTTAGGTGGGACCAATCAACAAAATATCCAGACTAATAGTATGGAATTATTACCGAATGCCAGTTACTACGGGACTACTAATAATGGGAACGTAATTGAACTGAGTGGTAACTTAACCATGGATAATGGTTCATACATGTACCTAGTTCCACAAGGATCTAGTGGTGAAGACGTTGGGTTAAACGGTGCCAGTCCTGTTAATGAAGGGTTAATGCTCCTTAACTCCAGTAGTACGCTTAATATTAATCAGGGGGCTAATTTAACAATTAGACCAGGATTAGCTAATAGTACTAACCTATCTTCCGCTATTTTCACCTATGGTGGATCAACTGTTAACATTAATGGTGGAACCCTGGATCTTGAATATAATGGGAATCCGGCTGATAAGAATCCCGCGAACTTAAACGGGAACGTTAACGTTCAAAATGGTGGTTACTTAATCGCCCACGCTAACTCCAATGCCACCAACTTTAACAGTGGGAACTTACTTACTGTTTCCGGGAACTTAAACGTTCAAAACCGTGGGAACTTGGAAATTTATACCGATGGGACTACTACTACTACTGGGACGACGCTCCTTAATAATGGTGGATCCGTTGTGATCAATAACCCTGGTTCTAACATTGTCTTCAGTTTAAATGGATTAAACAACGACAAGGGTGGTAACGGAGTTGGAACGATTTTCAATAATCCTGGGAAAATCACTGCCTACTCAGTTCTAGGGCAGGTTGATAATAGTAAGGATACGACACCACAATACATGGTTAAAGTCCAACAAAATACCGGGAATCTATTAGCTTATAAAGCAGATGGAACCACTGTCCCTGATTCAGTTTTAAATCCATTCAATAACACCTCCACTAAGTACTTGGCCTTTAATGCCGTTCCAACCGTTTACATCAGTGGGCAACCATACTTGGTTAGTGGTAGCAATTCCTTAACTGGATATTCTGTAGTTACTAATTTAGAGCTTACGAATGTTAATTCAGATTCTGATAAAAGTGGTTATGTTTATGTACGTGTAACCACTAACAATAAGGATGAAACACCAGGCACCAATGATAATCCAGCGAGTGCCGCAACTGATAGCAATGGCATGTTAGTGGATTCTGGACAAGCTTCATTGGCTTCGGGGATTTCTGATGCTGACTACCGGAATGCTTATACCGTTGCAATCCCAGTTTCAGACTTTACGTCTGGTTCAGACGGCACTTATACCTACAAGTATACTCGGGCATTGAATGCCGTTAGTGCTACTCCAACTGACGTTAAGATTAATGCGCAATATGAAGTTACTAATAACCAAACAGAACTTGCCAATAGTAACGGCAATACTATAATTACCAATACCACTCATAACCCTGCTACTTCAGCAATTACAAATAATAGTACTACTGCTAGCGGGACCATTACTCAAAATGCTCAGGCTCCTGACAACACTGGTTCATACACTAGCTCTGCTACTTCAGCATCTGCTAGTGCTAGTTCATATGCTGCTGGGGCACAATCAGTTGCTGATAATATGACTTCATACTCCAGTGTCGCATCTTCTGCATCTGACGTTGTTGCTAGCTTTAATAGCTCCGCTCAATCACTAGCTAGCGATAGTAGTAATACTGCCAAGGACTCTAGTTATTCGGCAGTTGCTAGCTCGGCTGCTTCTGTCATTAGTGCAGCTAATAAAGATGCCAGTCTACAATCATCACTAGCTAATTCTGCCAGTGCTGCTGCAAGCAATGCGATTGCATCTGCATTTGCGGCTTCAAGCGCTGCTAGTTCGTATGCAGTCTTAGCCTCTTCAGCAGCAACTAATTTTGCGAACGTTTCTGGTGCCACTGCTCAAACGTCTGTCAACAATGCTACTTCTAGTTATGCTGCTAAAGCTATTTCAGCTGCAGCAATTGCATACAGCCAATCATCCGCCGTTACTTCAATTAATACCGATGGTTCGTTAGCTGCATCTAAGGCAGTTTCAGATGAAATGAGCGCTGCAATTGCCGCATTTGCACTTAGTTCAGCTTATACGAGTCTCCAAGCATCTGGTGCTGATTCATTAGCAAACAAGGCCAGTTCTGAAGATGGCACAATCAACTCTAATAAGGCTGCTGTTGACTCAGACTTTACCAGTGTCAGCAACATTGCTAGTCTTTATCCATCCAATGCAGATATTAAGAATGATCAATCAGTTGCAATTTCAGCTTCTGCTACTTTGTCATCCGCTGCATTAGCTGGTTCATCTGCTAATTCGGATGCACAAGTAGCTAAGTCAGCTGCTGATGCTGCTGAAAGTAACGCGTCATCTGTAGCTGCTAGTGCTTCTACTGCTGTCTCAACGGTTGCAGCTCAATTATCAGCGGCCCAAAGTTATGCGTCAGCCGGTAATAGTGCCTCTGCTGAAACAGCATTAATTGCTGCTTCCTCCGCAAGCAACGATGCTTCAACTGCTGATAGTAATTTGAATGCTTACACTTCTGCTGCATCTGCTGCTAACGTAAAGGCTTCTTCTGCTGAATCAGTTGTTGCTGATAACCTGAAGGCTGCCAGTGCTGCCGCAAGTGCTGCTTCTGATGCTACTTCTAATGCAAACTCAGTTGCCACTAGTATTGCTAATAGTACTGGGAATAGTGCTAGTTCCAATGCTGCTAATGCATCTAAAGCTGCATCCAGTGCTGCCACTGGTTCTGCTAATGGTGCTTCAGATGCATCTAATGCTGCATCGCACGCAAATTCAACCAGTGCTGACGCATCAGGGGCTTCTTCTAATGCCTCAGTTGCTAGTTCTGCAGCTAAAGATGCTTCGTCAGCTAACAGCAATGCACAATCAATTGCATCTGCTAATCCTGGAAATTCAGTTATCTCTAGTGCTGCATCAACAGTAAGTTCAGCAAATTCAATTGCTTCGACTGCAAATTCTACAGCGCAATCTGCAAGTTCTGCAGCTCAATCAGCAAAGAGTCGGGCTGATAGCGATAATGCTAAGGCGTCAACTGCAAATTCAGTTGCCAGTGAAGCTGCATCTAAGGCTGCTTCCGCTTCCGCTGCTGCCAGTGAAGCTGCAGCTAGTGGTGATCAATCAGCAGCAGCTAGTGCTGCTAGTGAGGCAAGTAACCAAGCTAATAGTGCTTCCGCTGCAGCTCAATCAGCTTCTGATGCTAACTCAGACGCAGCTAGTGCTGCTTCTGATGCCTCTGCTGCATCAAATGCCGCTGCTAGTGCTGCTAATAGTGCAACTAGTGCTAATAATAATGCTCAAAAAGCTAATGACGTGATTAATAGTATTGCTGGTGGAACTTCAAGTGCCGCTTCTGCAGCCGATAGTGCAGCAACTGCTGCATCTAAGGCTGCTACCTCAGCAAACAATGCTGCATCTAATGCATCAAGTGGAGCTGATAGTGCCGCTTCTGCTACTAGCAAGTACTCTAGCGAAGCTAGTGCTGCATCCAGCGCTGCTAAGGATTCAATGGGTTCAGTTACTTCAGCACAAAGTTCAATCAATAGCTTGAATAGTAGTAATGCTAGCAACCCAGTTGTAAGTAGTGCTTCTTCAGCGATTTCAAAGGCTGCCAGTACTGCCGCATCGGCATCTAGTGATGCTAATGATGCTTCCAGTGCTGCTAATTCAGCTTCTGTCGAAGCTAGCAACCAAGCATCGATTGCTAATAGTGCTGCATCTGCTGCTAAGTCAGCTAGTGATGCTGCATCTAAGGCAGCTTCAGAAGCTCATTCTGCCTCTGCTGCTGGAGATACTTCTGCCGCTAGTGCAGCCGCTGATGCTGCTAAGTCAGCCCAAAATAGTGCTGAATCCTATCAAAATGACGCTGAAAACGCTAGCAAAGCAGCTGACAATGCTGCTACTGCTGGATCAAGTGCTGCATCTAAGGCAGCTAGTGCTTCCGCAGTAATTTCTAATGCTGCACAAGCTGCAAATGACGCAGCCAGTGCTGCTAATAATGCTGTTAATGGTGATAATGCTACAACTGATGCCAATAGTGCTGCAAATGCTGCTAGCTCTGCCGCTAGTGCTGCTAATAATGCTGCTTCAAATGATTCTAGTGGAGCTGATAGTGCCTCTTCTGCTACTAACAAGTACTCTAGCGAAGCTAGTGCTGCATCTAGCGCTGCTAAGGATTCAATGGGTTCAGTTACTTCAGCACAAAGTTCAATCAATAGCTTAAATAGTAGTAATGCTAGCAACCCAGTTGTAAGTAGTGCTTCTTCAGCGATTTCAAAGGCTGCCAGTACTGCCGCATCGGCATCTAGTGATGCTAATGATGCTTCGAGTGCTGCTAATTCAGCCAGTGCTGCTGCTAGTTCGTACGCCTCTGCTGCAAATGCTGCTGCTAGTGCTGCCAATGACGCTAAGAATACCGCTTCTAGCGCTGCGGTTGTTGCTAGTACTGCTGCATCCAATGGAGATACAAGTGCTGCTGCTAGTGCTGCGATTGTTGCTAAGTCAGCTCAAAGTAGCGCTGAATCCTATCAAAATGCTGCTGAAAACGCTAGCAAGGCAGCTGATAATGAAGTTTCCGCTGGATCAAGTGCTGCATCTAAGGCAGCTAGTGCTTCCGCAGTAATTTCAAACGCTGCACAAGCAGCCAGTGCTGCAGCGAGTGATGCTAACAGCGCCATTAATGGTGGAAATGCTACTAACAGTGCCGCTAGTGAAGCTGCTGCCAATGCTGATAAGGCATCCAGCGAAGCATCCAGTGCCGCTAGTGGTTCTGCTAATGGATCTGCTGATGCATCTAATGCTGCATCCCACGCTAATTCAGTTAGTGTGGTTGCATCTAGCACTGCATCTAACAATTCACAAACAAGTCAAAATGCTTCATCTGCAAACTCGTTCTCAGATACGGTTAAATCACTCGCATCTGCTAACCCAAGTAATGCAACTGTCTCGAGTGCTAATAGTGTGGTAAGTTCCGCTGCATCAACTGCTACTTCAGCATCTTCTGACGCATCTGCTGCTAATTCAGCAGCCCAATCAGCAAAGAGTCGGGCTGATACTGATAGTTCTACTGCTGCCAGTGCCAATACGGTTGCAAGTTCTGCTGCATCTGTTGCTCGTTCTGCATCTGCAGCTGCTAGTGAAGCTGCTGCTTCTGGCAACTCAGACGCTGCATCCGCTGCAGTTAAGTCCGCACAAGCTGCTGCTACGACTGCATCATCCGCAGCCAGTGTTGCATCGAATGCTAATGCCGATGCAGCTAGTGCTGCCGACGATGCAAGTAATGCTTCAGCAAAGGCATCCACGGCTTCTTCAGTTGCTTCAGCTGCCAATGCAGCTGCCCAAAATGCTGCTAATGATGCCAATAATGCGGTTAAGTCAGCTGCTAACTCAGGAACTAACAGTGCTGCTAGTGAAGCTGCTGCAAATGCTGATAAGGCATCCAGCGAAGCATCCAGTGCCGCTAGCGGTTCTGCTAATGGATCTGCTGATGCATCTAATGCTGCATCCCACGCTAATTCAGTTAGTGTGGTTGCATCTAGCACTGCATCTAACAACTCACAAACAAGTCAAAATGCTTCATCTGCAAACTCGTTCTCAGATACGGTTAAGTCACTCGCATCTGCTAACCCAAGTAATGCAACTATTTCGAGTGCTAATAGTGTGGTAAATTCTGCTGCATCAACTGCTACTTCAGCATCTTCTGACGCATCCGCTGCTAATTCAGCAGCCCAATCAGCAAAGAGTCGGGCTGATACTGATAGTTCCACTGCTGCTAGTGCCAATACGGTTGCAAGTTCTGCTGCATCTGTTGCTCGTTCTGCATCCGCAGCTGCTAGTGAAGCTGCTGCTTCTGGCAACTCAGACGCTGCATCCGCTGCAGTTAAGTCCGCACAAGCTGCTGCTACGACTGCATCATCCGCAGCCAGTGTTGCATCGAATGCTAATGCCGATGCAGCTAGTGCTGCCGACGATGCAAGTAATGCTTCAGCAAAGGCATCCACGGCTTCTTCAGTTGCTTCAGCTGCCAATGCAGCTGCCCAAAATGCTGCTAATGATGCCGCTAATGCTGCTAACGCTGGCTATGCTTCTTCTGCCGCTAATGCTGCTGCTAAGGCTAAGGCCGATAGTACTGCTGCTGACGGTGCTAATGGCTCTGCTGCTAATAATGGGACCGATGCATCGCTTAAATCTAGCCAAGCTAGCGTATCATCCAGTGCTGCTAATGACGCTGCTAAGAATGCGAGCGCCGCTTCAGCAGCCGTTAACAGCTTGAATAGTAATAATAGTGCTAACCCAGTTGTAGCTAGCGCTTCTTCAGTTGTATCCAGTGCGAACTCCGTTGCTCAATCAGCATCTGCTGATGCCACAAGTGCATCCAGTGATGCTTCCAGCGCGAAGAGTGCTGCTGATAGTGCAACTGCATCCGCTGCTAAGGCATCGACTGCTGCATCCAATGCTGCCTCTGCCGCACAATCCTACGCTGACGCTGCTAAGTCAGCCCAAGGACCATCTGCATCAAGCTTAGCCAGCCAAGCTGCCTCTGCTGCCGCCGATGCAGACGCTGCACTATCCAGTGCCAATACTGCTTCTAATGCTGCTAACTCTGCTGCTCAAAAGGCAACTAGTGCTGCACAACGGGCTGCTTCTGATCAAGCTGCTGCATCTAGCGCTGCACAAGTTGCTTCTAACGCTGCTACGCAAGCATCCAGTGCCGTTGCAGCTGGCATCTCCAGTGCTAACAGTGCAGTAAGTTCTGCAGGTTCAGTATTGCCATCTGCATCTACTACCGCATCTAGTGCTGCTAAGGATGCTAACAACGCTAGTTCTGCCACTAATGCAGACTCATCCCAAGCTAGTGCCCTTAGTTCTGCAACTAGCTCTGCTGCTAACAGTGCTGCCATCGATGGTCAAGATGCTGCTTCACTCGCATCTGCCAACCCAAGCAACTCTTCAATTGCATCCGCTGCTAGTCAAGCACAAAGTGCTGCAAGTGTTGCTAAGTCAGCAGCTAGTGATGCTAGCTCAGCTTCACAAACTGCAGCTAGTGCTTCAGTCACTGCATCCAGTGCTAACTCAGTTGCAGCTAGTGCCAATGCCGACGTAAGCTCAGCTAATAGCGATTACTCATCAGCATCAGCTGCTGAATCATCAGCTGCTAAGGCTAATGATAGTTCCGCTGCTGCCAGTGCTGCCAGTGCGGCTGCTTCCGCTGCTGCCAAGGCTCAATCAGGGGCTTCGGTTGCAAGTAATGCTGCTTCCCAAGCTGACGCTGCGAAGTCAGCAGGGGATTCTGCTGTTGCTAAGGCATCCAGTGCTAACTCCGTTGCTAATTCAGCTGCTGGGGTTGCAAGTTCTGCTGATAACACAGCTAACTCACTTAACAGTTCTAACTCCACTAATGCATCTAGTGCTGCAAGTGCTGGTAATAGTACTGCTGCCAGTGCCGTTAGTTTCACAAGCTCAGCTGCTAGCACCACTGCACCACTAGCTAGCTCCGCTAGTGCTAATGCATCCAGTGTTGACAGTTATGCTAAGGTTGCTAGTGATGCTAACAGTGGGGCTGCTAATTCAACTAGCCTTGCTAACAGTGGTAATTCACAAGTTAATAGTTATGCTTCTCAATACCCATCTAATGCTACGATTGTCAGTGACGCAAGTGTAGCTAGCTCTGCTAACTCAGTTGCTAACTCTGCAAATAGTGTTGCATCTAGTGCAAATAGTGTTGCGCAAGCTGCTAAGTCCGCTGCTGATAGCGCATCCAGTAATGCTAGTCAACAAAACTCAGTTGCTAAGTCCGCTGCTTCCGCAGCCGTTTCAGCATCTAGTGCTGCTTCATCTGCCTACGCTGCTGGAAACACCAAGGACGGGGACAAGTACGCCCGGACAGCTTCTCAAGCTGCCACTGATGCTAGTTCCGCAACTGTTGAAGCATTATCAAATGCTTCAGTAGCTAGTTCAGCCGTTGCAACTGCCTCTGAAGCTGCATCTACAGCTACTTCAGCATCTAGCGCTGCTGCTAGTGCTTCTGGAGACGTTTCTAATGCATTATCAAATGCTAACAGCGTTGCTGGTGGTGCTAATAGTGCTGCTAGTGGTGCCGCAA
Organism: Lactobacillus sp. Sy-1; assembly: GCF_019303535.1. Classification (GTDB taxonomy): domain Bacteria; phylum Bacillota; class Bacilli; order Lactobacillales; family Lactobacillaceae; genus Nicoliella. The sequence goes on from NZ_JACCIU010000001.1 coordinate 491,497, forward strand.
GTGATGCTGCTAAGGCAGCTAGCGCTTCTTCAGCTGCTAGTTCCCAATCAGCTGTTACTAGTGGTCAAGCTAGTTCAGCAACTAGTGACTCCGTTGTTACTAGTTCCGCTGCTAACGTAGCATCAAATGCTAAATCCGGTGTTGATAGTGCTTCCGCTGCTGTTTCACAAGCGAGTGCAATTGCTTCTAAGGCTGGTCAACCAGACTCATCAATTGCTTCCGATGCAGTTGTAATAAACTCTGCATCTAGCGTTGCTTCAACTGCTTCATCAGTTGCTAGCGCTGCAAATGATGCCGCTTCTTCAGCCAAGGCTTCCGCTGATGCTGATAACACGAAGGCTAACTCTGCTAGCGCCGTTGCCAGTGCTGCTAAGTCTGCTGCTTCCTCTGCTGCCGCAGTTGCATCATCTGCTGCTGCCAAGGGTGATTCATCAACAGCTAATTCAGCTAGCGTGGTTGCTTCACAACAGGCAAGTACTGCTACTTCAGCTACTAGTGACGCTAACTCTGCTCGTTCAAACGCAGATAGCGCATCGAATGCTGCATCGACTGCTGCCAGTGCTGCTAAGTCTGCTGCCTCTGTTGCTCAATCAGCCAATCAAGTTGCTAGTCAAGCTGCATCTGATGCTCAATCCAGAGCTGCCAGTGTGGACTCAGCTAACACTTCATTGAACCCAGATCGGGCATCCAATGCTGCTGCTAATGCTGCGACCCACTCTCAAAATGCTGATAGTTACGCATCCGTTGCATCATCGGCTAACGCTGGTGCTCAAACCCAAAGTAGTCAAACTAGTGTTTCAACTAGCGCAACTAGTGATGCCGCATCAACTGCAGGTTCAATTGCTAGTGACTACCCAAGTAATTCAGCCCTTAACAGCTTGAACAGTGCCGCTCAAAATGCTAGCCAAGCTGCATCCTCTGCAAATACTGATGCTTCAGTTGCTGCTAACCAAGCTAGTGCTGCTAAGGACTCTGCACTTGCTGCCTCAACTGTTGCAAGTAACGCAGTTGCATCTGCAAACGCTGCCAACGCTGCTGCTCAATCTGCTAAGAGTGCGCAACCTTATGATTCATCAGCTGCCAGCTCCGCTGCCAACGCTGCTGCCTCAGCAAATAACGCTGCATCTAGTGCTGAAGCCAATGCTTCACAAGCTGCTGCATCTGCCCAATCTGCATCTGATCGGGCTGCAACTGATTCTTCAATTGCTAGTTCTGCTGCTGCTGCTGCTAAGTCTGCTCAAGATGCTGCTGTTGCAATTAGTAACGCAATCGTAAATGATAATTCCGTTGCTAGTTCTGCTAGTTCTGCTGCATCCAGCGCTGCATCCACCGTTGCTCCTGAATCCAGCACCGCTTCAAACCGGGCTAGTTCAGTAAGTGCACTTGCATCCAGTGTATCCAGTGCATTTAGTTCTGCTACTTCAGCTGCTAGTGCTGCCAGCTCCAATGCTGCTACTACCCAATCAATGGCCAGCCAAAACCCAAGCAACACGGCTATTCAAAGTGCTGCTTCCGTTGCTAACAGTGAAGCTGCCAATGAATCCGCTGCTAGTGCTGCTGCTTCAGCTGCTAACTCAACTGTTCAATCAGCTAAGAGTAAGGCTGATTCAGCTTCAGCTACGGTTTCAAGCGCTAACCAAGCTGCCAATTCAGCTGCTTCAGCTGCTTCATTAGCTAGCGTTGCAGCATCTAGCGCCGCTGCTGGTGGTGACCCATCCACTGCATCTAGTCAAGCTGCAATCGCAAGTTCTGAAGCTCAGGTTGCTAAGAATGCTGCTGCCTCTGCCGCTGCTGCTAATAACGATGGTTCCAACGCTGCCGCTGCTGCTGATGATGCTACAAAGAGCTTCAACTCAGCAACTAGCGCAATGAGTGCTGCTACTTCAGCAATTAATAGTGCTAATTCAGCGGCATCCAATGCTGCTGCCGCCGGTTACGCTTCAGCAGCTTCCAATGCTGCTGCTAAAGCTAAGGCTGATAGTATTGCTGCTAATGGTGCGAATGGTTCTGCTGTCAACAATGGGACTGATGCTTCACTCAAGTCTCAACAAGCCAGTGTATCATCCAGTGCAGCTAGTGATGCTGCTAAAACGGCTAGTGCCGCTTCAGCAACCGTTAATAGCTTGAACAGTAACAATAGTGCTAACCCAGTTGTAGCTAGTGCTTCTTCAGTTGTATCCAGCGCGAACTCCGTTGCTCAATCAGCATCTGCTGATGCCACAAGTGCATCCAGTGATGCTTCCAGCGCGAAGAGTGCCGCTGATAGTGCAACTGCATCTGCTGCACAAGCTTCTACTGCTGCTAGTGATGCTGCATCTAAGGCTGATTCATATGCTTCTGCTGCTAAGAATGCAACTGGTAATTCAGCAGCTAGCCTAGCTAGCCAAGCTGCTTCTGCTGCCTCCGATGCAGACGCTGCGTTATCAAGTGCCAATACTGCTTCTAATGCTGCTAACTCTGCTGCTCAAAAGGCAACCAGTGCTGCACAACGGGCTGCTTCTGATCAATCACTTGCATCCAGTGCTGCGCAAACGGCATCGAATGCTGCTGCACAAGCATCTAGTGCCGTTGCAGCTGGCATCTCAAGCGCTACCAGTGTGGTAAGCTCTGCCGGTTCAGTTGTTCCTTCAGCATCAACTACTGCATCGAATGCTGCTGCTAATGCAGATGCTGATAGCAAGGCAACTAACACGACCTCATCACAAGCTAGTGGCCACAGCTCCGAAGCTAGTTCTGCTGCTAATAGTGCTGGGATTGACAGTGCAGACGCTGCTTCCATTGCATCTGCTAACCCAACGAATCCACAAATTGCCTCTGCTGCTGCGCAAGCATCTAGTGCTGCTTTGGTTGCAAGTTCAGCATCTAGTGACGCTAACTCTGCTTCTAAGGATGCTGCTTCTGCTTCATCCGTAGCATCCAGTGCTGATTCAGTTGCAGCTAGTGCCAATGCCGATGTAAGCTCAGCTAATACTGATTACTCATCCGCATCCGCTGCTGAATCCTCCGCTGCCAAGGCTAACGACAGTTCCGCTGCTGCTAGTGCTGCTAGTGCGGCTGCTTCCGCTGCTGCCAAGGCTCAATCAGGCGCTTCAGTTGCAAGTAATGCTGCTGCGCAAGCTGACGCTGCCAAGTCTGCTGGGGTATCTGCTGCTGCCAAGGCATCTACTGCTGCTTCGACTGCCAATTCAGCCGCTGGAGTTGCCAGTTCCGCTGACAATACTGCTAATTCATTAAACAGTGTTACTTCTTCACAAGCTGCTAGTGCTGCTAGTGCTGGTAACAGCACTGCCGCTAGTGCATCCAGTGCTACTTCATCTGCCGCTAAGACCACTGATCCAATTGCCAGTGCTACCAGTACTGACGCATCCAGTGCCGATAGCTACGCTAAGGCTGCTAGTGATGCTAACAGTGGGGCAGGAAGTGCTAATGGCTTCACAAGTAGTGCTGCTTCAACCGTAAATAGTTATGCTTCTCAATACCCAGCCAACTCTGCGATTGCTAGTGACGCATCCGTAGCTAGTTCTGCTAACTCAGTTGTTAACTCTGCAAATAGTGTTGCATCTAGTGCAAATAGTGTTGCACAAGCTGCTAAGGCTTCAGCTGACGCTGCATCTAGTGATGCTAGTCAACAAAACTCAGTTGCTAAGTCCGCTGCTTCCGCTGCCTCTGCCGCATCCGCATCTGCTTCTTCAGCTTATGCTGCTGGAAACACCAAGGATGGTGACAAGTACGCCCGGACAGCTTCACAAGCTGCTAACGATGCTAGTTCAGCCGTTACCAAGGCCCAATCAGATGCTTCAGTTGCTAGTGCTGCTGTAACGAATGCTTCTAACGCTGCCTCAACTGCAGCTTCAGCATCTGTTGTTGCTTCTAAGGGTGCTAGTGACGCTGCGAACGCAGTATCCAATGCTAATAGCATTGCCGGTGGTGCTAACAGTGCCGCAAGTGGTGCTGGTAGTGACGCATCTAAGGCTGCTAGTGCTGCTTCAGTTGCTAGCTCACAATCAAATGCTACTAGTGGTAAGGCTGCTGGAACTTCAAGTGATGCTTCCGCAACTAGTTCTGCTGCTGGTGTGGCATCGAATGCTAAGTCTGGTGTTGATAGTGCTGCCGCTGCTGTTTCACAAGCGAATGCAATTGCTTCTAAGGCAGGTAAGCCAGATTCATCAATCGCAAACGATGCTGCTACGGTTGCTTCCGCATCCGTTGTTGCATCTAATGCCAACAGCGTAGCAAGTTCTGCTAATACAGTTGCTTCTACTGCTAATAATGATGCTAGTGACGCTAATAAGTCTGCTAGTGCTGCTGATTCTGCTGCTGCATCTGCTAAGAATGCTGCATCCAATGCCGCAAGCGTTGCATCATCTGCTGCTGCTAAGGGTGATTCATCAACTGCTAACTCAGCTAGTGTCGTTGCTTCACAACAAGCTAGCGCTGCTACTTCAGCTGAAAGTGATGCTAACGCCGCTCGTTCTAAGGCTGAAAGTGCATCATCTGCTGCCGCTGCTGCTGCTAGTGCTGCTAAGGATGCCGCATCTACAGCTAACTCAGCAAATGCAGTTGCCAGTTCTGCTGCTGCCGATGCTCAATCTAAGGCTGCAAATGCTGATTCTTCAGACACTTCATTGAACCCAGCACGGGCATCCAACGCTGCTGCAAATGCTGCGACCCATTCTCAAAATGCTGATAGTTATGCATCCGTTGCATCATCCGCTAACGCTGGTGCTCAAACCCAAAGTAGTCAAACTAGTGTTTCAACTAGCGCAACTAGTGAGGCCGCATCAACTGCAAGTTCAATTGCTAGTGACTACCCAAGTAATTCAGCCCTTAACAGCTTGAACAGTGCCGCTCAAAATGCTAGCCAAGCTGCATCCTCTGCAAATACTGATGCTTCAGTTGCTGCTAACCAAGCTAGTGCTGCTAAGGACTCTGCACTTGCTGCCTCAACTGTTGCAAGTAACGCGGTTGCATCTGCCAACGCTGCCAACGCTGCTGCTCAATCTGCTAAGAGTGCGCAACCTTACGATTCATCAGCTGCCAGCTCCGCTGCTGACGCTGCTGCCTCAGCAAATAACGCTGCATCTAGTGCTGAAGCCAATGCTTCACAAGCTGCTGCATCTGCCCAATCTGCATCTGATCGGGCTGCAACTGATTCTTCAATTGCTAGTTCGGCTGCCGCTGCTGCTAAGTCTGCTGCTGATAATGCGGCTGCAATTAGTAACGCAATCGTAAATGATAACTCCGTTGCTAGTTCCGCCAGTTCTGCTGCATCTAGTGCTGCTTCAACAGTTGCTCCTGAATCCAGCACCGCTTCAACCCGGGCTAGTTCAGTAAGTGCACTTGCATCCAGTGTATCCAGTGCATTTAGTTCAGCTCAGTCAACTGCTAGCTCAGCTCAATCAGCTGCCTCTGCTGCTCAATCAACTGCTAGTCAAAACCCAAGCAATACTGCTATTCAATCAGCTGCATCTAAGGCTGCCTCTGAAGCTGCTAATGAAGCAGCTGCCAGTTCCGCTGCTTCAGTTGCTAACTCAACTGTTCAATCAGCTAAGAGTAAGGCTGATTCAGCTTCAGCTACGGTTTCAAGCGCTAACCAAGCTGCCAATTCCGCTGCTGCTGCTGCTTCATTAGCTAGTTCTGTTGCATCGAGTGCTGCTGCTGGTGGTGATCCATCCACTGCATCCAGTCAAGCTGCAATTGCTAGTTCTGAAGCTGAGGTTGCTAAGAATGCTGCTGCCTCTGCTGCTGCTGCTAATAGCGATGGTTCTAATGCTGCCGCTGCTGCTGATGATGCTACAAAGAGCTTCAACTCAGCAACCAGCGCAATGAGTTCTGCTGCTGCTGCTGTATCTAGTGCTACTAACGTAGTAAGTAGTGGTGCTAACGATAGTTATGCCGCTGCTGCTCAAAATGCTGCTGACAAGGCGAATGCTGATAGCGTTGCTGCTGCTGGTGCGAATGCATCCGCTGCCAATAACGGCACCGACGCTTCACTTAAGTCCAGTCAAGCTAGCGTATCATCTAGCCAAGCTAGTGACCAAACTAACGCTGTTAACTCAGCCGCTTCATATGTAAACAGCTTAAATAGCCTCAACAGCAACAACCCAATCGTTGCTTCCGCAAGTTCAGTTGTTGCCTCCGCAAGCTCAGTTGCTAACTCCGCATCTGCTGATGCTACGAGTGCATCTAGTGATGCCACAAGTGCTAAGTCTGCTGCTGATAGCGCAACTGCTAGTGCAACGAATGCTTCAATTGCTGCAAGTACGGCTGCATCTAGAGCTAATTCATATGCCGCTGCTGCGAAGGGTGCTACAGGTTCATCGGCTGCTATTCTAGCTAGCCAAGCTGCTGCTGCTGCATCTGATGCTGATAATGCATTGTCAAGTGCTAACATCGCATCCAATGCTGCTAACTCCGCTGCTCAAAAGGCAACTAGTGCTGCACTGCGGGCTGCTAGTGATGAATCAATGGCATCCAATGCTGCTCGTGATGCAACGAATGCTGCTGCGCAAGCTTCTAGCGCTATCTCTGCTGGAATCTCCAGTGCTAATGGTGTGAACAGCTCCGCTTCAACGACCGTTTCGTCAGCTAGTGCCGCTGGTTCAAATGCTTCTTCAGCTACTAGTTCAGCAAGTACGGCAACTAGCCAACAATCATCAGTAACTAGCGTATCTAGTTCAGCTGCTAGTTCTGCCGCTAATAATGCTGCATTAGATTCTGCTGATGCTTCCGCAATTGCATCATTGAACCCTGGTAACTCATCAATTGCATCTGCCGCTGCCAAGGCAGCTAGTGCTAACTCAGTTGCCCAATCTGCTTCATCAGTTGCTAGTGCTGCTTCACAAACCGCATCTAGCGCATCTAGTGTTGCTAGTTCCGCTGCTAATGCTGTTTCAAGTGCTAATAACGATATTAGTTCAGCTAACAGTGACTACGCTTCTGCATCTGCTGTTGAAGCCTCCGCTGCGAAGGCAAGTAATAGTGCATTAGCATCTAGTGCTGCTTCCGCTGCTGCCTCAGCCGCTGCGAAGGCTAGTTCCGCTGCTGCAAAGGGTAGTCAAGCAGCTGCAGCTGCATCTAGTGCTGCTGTTGACGGTTCCAATGCCGTTATCGCAGGTTCTAACGCTGCTAATGCTGCCTCAGCTGCTGCTACGGATGCTTCCAATGCTGATAGTGTTGCTAATTCCATGAATGGGGCTAAGATTTCTAATGCATCCGCTGCTGCTTCAGCAGGGAATAGCGTTGCTGCATCCGCATCTAGCGCTGCATCATCCGCTGCCGGGGTCACTAGTGCCGTTGTTACACCAACGAGTGTTAATGCATCTACGGTTGATAGTTATGCTAAGGTTGCTAGTGATGCTAACAATAGTGCTGGTAGTTCAACTAGTGTTGCTAACAGTGATGCTAGCGCTGCCAATAGCTATGCTTCTCAATACCCATCGAATGCCGTTATTAGTAGTGCTGCCTCAGTTGCTAACTCTGCAAATGTAGTTGCTAACTCTGCTGATTCAGTTGCTGCATCTGCTAATAGTGCTGCTCAAGCTGCTAAGTCGACTGCTGATTCAGCTGGGAATGATGCAATCAAGCAAAACTCAATTGCATCCTCAGCTGCCGTTGCTGCATCTTCAGCTAGTGCCGCTGCATCTTCAGCTTATGCTGCTGGCAGCACCACTGCAGGTGATCGTTATGCTCGGCAAGCCAGTCAAGCTGCTAACGATGCCAGTTCCGCTACTGTTAAGGCCCAAGCTGATTCTGCTGCTGCAAGTTCAGCCGTAACGAATGCATCCAACGCTGCCGTTACTGCTAGTTCTGCTTCAGTTGTTGCCTCTAGCGCTGCCACTGACGCAACGAACGCATTTAACAATGCTTCATCTGCAGCTTCAGCTGCCGGTGGATATGCAAGCGGTGCCGATAGTGATGCTAAGAAGGCATCTAGCGCTGCTTCAGTTGCTAATTCGAATGCTTCCGCTGCTAACGTTGCTCCTGGAGTATCTAGTGCTTCCTCAACCGTAAGCGCTGCTGGTAGTTCAACTAGTTCTGCTTCATCCGCTGTTAGTTCAGCTAATGACGCGGTTACCAGTGCTAGTGCTGCTGCGTCTAAGGCTGGTCAACCAAACGATCCAGTAATTTCTAGTGCCGCTAGTGCTGTATCATCTGCTGCTGTTGTTACTAGCTCCGCTAGTTCTGCAGTATCAAGTGCTAGCTCAACATTCAACTCCGCTAGTTCCGATGCTAGTGCTGCAATGAATGCTGCTAACTCAGCTAATGCTGCTGGTAGTGCTGCTGCCTCAGCTGCTCGTTCAGCTGCTAATGCTGCATCTAGTGCTGCTGCCAAGGGTGATAACTCAGCTGCTGCATCTGCTAGCGCAATTGCTTCTCAACAAGCATCCAGTGCAGCCGATGCATCCAATGCTGCCTCAGCTGCTCGTTCAAAGGCTAATAGCGCATCATCAGTAGCTGCTTCAGCTGCTTCAGCTGCCAACAACGCTGCTTCAGCCGGGGCCTCCGCTGCTGCTAACGGTAGTTCAGCCGCTGCTAATGCTCAATCAGAAGCTGCTAGCTTGAACCCATCTGATCCAACACCAAATGCTAATCGGGCAAGTACTGCTGATAACAATGCTGCTTCTAACGCTAATGCCGCTTCAAGCTATGCTTCAATTGCAGCATCTGCACAAAGTGGTGCTGTACCAACCACTTCACAAGCAATGGTTTCCGGAAGCGTTGCTAGTTCAGCTACTAATGTAACAAGCTCAATTGCTTCCAAGTACCCAAGCAATGCTGCTATCTCTGCTGCTAATAACGCTGCCAGTGTTGCTAATAACGCTGCTAGTTCAGCTGCTAACGATGCTTCAATTGCTTCGGCCCAAGCTTCAACTGCTAACTCTACTGCTCAATCAGCTAAGAGTGCTGCTAGTGCTGCTTCCGATAAGGCATCCAATGCTAACTCACTTGCAAAGAGCTTGGCCAGTGCAAATCCATTTGATTCCAGTGCTTCATCAGCATTATCAAGTGCTGCTGACGCTGCTCAAGTAGCTAATGCAGATGCTTCTGCTGCTCAAAGCAATGCTTCAGTTGCTGCTAGTTCAGCTCAATCAGCTTCTAACCGGGCTGCAATTGATTCATCATTAGCCAGTTCAGCAGCAGTTGCTGCTAAGGCTGCTGAAGATAATGCAATTGCTACTAGTCAAGCATTAGACAGTGCTCAAAATGCTGCTACGGTTGCTCCATCTGCTGGTAGTTATGTATCTTCTGCAAGTGTTGCCGTTAGTGCTGCTAATTCTGCTGCTAGTTCAGCTAACAATAATGCCGGAAATGCTGTTGCAAGTGCATCTGCTACTGCTCCTGACACGACCGCATTGAGTTCAACTAGTTCGTTAGTAGCAAGCATCGCTTCAGTTAACCCAACTGATTCAAACGTTGCAAGTGTTGCTAGTTCAGTTGCTTCATACGTTGCTGCTGGCTCATCCGCAAGCGCTGCTGGATCACAAGCCGCATCCAGAGCCGTAGTTGCTAGTTCTAACGCAAGCACTGCTGTTCAAAATGCGCAAAGTCAGTACGTTGCTGCTAAGTCAGCTTCTGATGCAGCACAATCTTACGCTAATGCTGCTAACAGTTTTGCTCAAAATGGTGATAGTGCAAATGCTTCACTTAACTCTAGCTTAGCCAGTTCAGCTGTTACCGCTGCTTCACAAGCTGCAGTTAATGGTTCTTCATATGCAAATGCTGCCGTTAGCTATGCTCAAGACGCAACTACCCAATCACAAGCTGCTGCTAGTGCTAAGACCACTACTAGCAATGCTGCTTCAAATGCCGCAAGTGTTGCTACTATTCTTGACTCATCAGTTGCTAGCGTTAACTCTGCTGCTTCAAATGAAGCCGGGGCTGCTCAACCAGTTGCAAGCAGTGCTTCTGCTGACGCTAGCCAAGCTGCATCTGGCGCTGCTGTAAGCAGTAAGAATGCTGATGGTAGTTCATCAGTTGCTAGTTCCGCTAATGACGCTGCTTCAACTGCTGCTTCAACTGCATCTGATGCTGCAAGCAAGGCAGCTAGTGCTGCATCTGCTAACCCGAATGATTCATCAATCGCTAGCGATGCTTCTGTTGCTTCATCAGCCAACTCAGTTGCGCAAAGTGCTGCTAAGGATGCTAATGATGCTTCCAACGCTGCATGGGTTGCTTCAAGTACTGCATCCAGTGCTAACGCAGTTGCTTCATCAGCAAACAATGCTACTAACAGCTACTCAGTTGTTGCTTCTAATGAACAATCTGCAGCAAATGCTGCTTCTGCTGCTGGTAACATGTCAGCTGCTAAGTCTCACGCAGACGCTGCTTCCAAGGCTGCAGCAAGTGCTGCTGTAGCTGCTAGCGATGCTGATAATGCTTCCAAGGCTGCAGCAAATGCTGCTTCTGCTGGATCAGCAGCTGCTTCCAAGGCTGCAAGTGCTCAAACGGTTGCTAATAGTGCTGCTGTCGTTGCATCCAGTGCTGGTAGTTTTGCTTCATCCGCAAGCTCAGCTAACTCTGATAACGCAACTACTGGTAACAGTGCCGCATCCAATGCTAATAGTGCTGCGAGTGCTTACGCAAGCGGGGCATCTACTGATGCATCCAATGCTGCTGCGAACGACAAGCTCGCATCTAGTTATGCTAGTCAAGCAAGCTCTGCTAATGCCGGAACTGGTGCTAATGCATCTGCTGTAAGTAGCCAAGCAACATCAGCTACTGCTGTTGCATCTGCTAACCCAAGCAACACGGTTATCAGTTCTGCCGCTGCTAAGATTAGCTCAGCAAACGTTGTTACTTCTTCAGCTGCTGTTGATGCTTCAACTGCTAACAGCCAAGCTCAATCAGCTAAAGCTGCTGCTGATGCTGCTAATAACACCGCAAGCGTTCAAAACTCATTGGCTCAAAAGGCTGCTGCTCAGGCTAGTTCCGCTAGTGCTGCTGCTTCATCTGCCTATGCTAATAAGGACTACGCTGGTGGAAACTCATACGCTAGTGCTGCTGTTCAGGCTGCATCCAACGCCAAGACCGCTAGTGTAAATGCTTCATCCGCTGCTGTTGCTGTTAAGTCTGCTACTGATCTTGCATCCAGTGCTGATTCACGGGCATTGTCTGATTCAGCAGTTGCTTCTAAGGCTGCTTCCGATGCAAACAGTGCTGTTAGTGATTTGAGTAGTGCTGTGCAAACGCAAAACTCACAAACTGCTAAGGCCTCTGCAATCGCAAGTTCAGCTCAATCAGCTAATGAAGCAGCTTCATCTGCTAATAACGGTGCTATTAATAACAGTAGCGCTACTTCAAGCAATGCTAGCGCAGCTAGTTCACTTGCTGCTAAGACTTCCGCTGATGCTAGTCTTGCTAGTTCACAAGCTAACGATGCTTCAACTGCATCATCCGTAGCATCGTCCGTAGCATCTGCTGAAAACACAACTGATCCTGCAACTTCCGCTGCTCTTACGAGTGACGTTTCCGTTGCATCATCAGCTGCTAATGAAGCTACAAGTGCTAATAATGCAGCCTCAGTTGCTAACTCAGCTGCTTCTGCTGCTAACGCTGCAGCAACTAATGCTTCGACGAGTGCTTCCACTGCTCGTTCTGCAGCCGCTGCTGCTACTAGCACCGCAACTAGTTATGCAAGTCAAGCTTCAGCTGCTGCCGTTGCTGGTAACAGTGCTGCTGCTGATAGTTACAACAGTCAAGCTCAATCAGCTGCTAATGAAGCCAGTGCTCAAAATGCATCTGCTCAAGCTGCTGATAGTGCTGCTGCTTCCGCAAACTCAGTTGCATCATCTGCAAACTCAACTGCTCAATCAGCATCTGACACTGCTAGCTCAGCAAACTCGGTTGCATCATCTGCTGCCTCCGATGCACAATCCAGAGCCGCCAGCTACGATGCTAACCAAAGTAAGAAGCGGGCTTCTAATGCTGATTCTGCTACTGATAGTCACGCTTCAGATGTTAAGTCAGATAGCGCTAACGTAACCAGTGCTTCAAGTACCACTAATGGGGCATTCAATGCTACTAGCCAAGCATCTGCAAGTGCAAGTTCAGCAGCTGTGGCTACTGCATCCCAAGCATCCGCACATCCTAAGAACTCAGTAATTGCGAGTGCTAACTCTACGGCTCAATCTGCTTCAGCAGTTGCTTCAAATGCGGCTTCTGATGCATCCGTTGCTAATAGTATCGTAGGAAGTGCTTCTACAGCAATCGCTTCGGCATCATCAACTGTAAGTGCTGCTCAATCTGCTGCATCTGCCGCTTACCAAAAGGCTTCATCAGCTGCATCTGTTGCTGCTGACTCGACTCAAACTCCTGCACAACGGTCCGCAGCTCGTGCCGATGCTGCTGACGCTGCTAATAGTGCGGCTGCACAAGAAAAGATTGCTTCAGCTGCTGCTAACGACGCTGACAATGCCGCAAATGCTGCATCGAACGCTGCTACTCGGGCTAACCGGGATCAATCAATTGCAGCCACTGCTGCTAGTCAAGCTGCTGACGCTAATAACGCAGCATCGAATGCTGCTAAGAACGGGACTGCTGCTGACGGTTCAGCCAATGCCGCTAACACTAGTGCTGCTAGTGCGACTGCCACTGCAAGTAATGCTGTAAGTGGTGCAAATAGCGATGCTACCTTAGCATCCAAGTACGCAAGTCAAGCTAGTGATTCTACCAGTGCGACTGCAAGTGCAAGCACGGTTGTTTCAAGTGTTGCTTCCGGAGTTAATAGCGTTGCATCTGCTAACCCAAGTAACACGGTGGTTCAATCAGCTGCATCAGTTGCTAACTCAGCTGCATCAGTTGCTAGTGCTGCTGTTAACGATGCTTCAGTTGCTAACTCACAAGCTCAATCAGCTAAGGCTGCTGCCAGTGCTGCAGCTGTTTCTGCCGTAGCTGCTAGTGTAAGTGCTAACAACGCATCGAATGCTGCATCACTCGCTGCATCTGCTGCAAAGAGCTTTGCTAGCGATGGAAATGAATCTGCCGCCGCTTCTGCAAACGTTGCAGCATCGAATGCCGCTGCTAATGCATCACTCGCTGCATCCCAAGCAAACGATGCATCTAAGGTTGCTTCAATCGCAACTCAATCAGCATCTAGTGCTTCAGTAAGAGCCGCTAATGATGCCGCTGCCGCATCCGCTGCAATTACCAGTGCTAACGCTGCTTCAACTGCTGCATCTGATGCTGCTAAGAATGGTAGTCAAGCTTCAGCTAGTGCTAACTCAGCAACTGCTACTGCTAATAGCGCTAATACGGCTGTAAGTACTGCTGCTAGTGGTACCAATAGCGACGCTGCATTAGCCTCTAAGTACGCAAGTCAAGCAAGCTCATCAACTAGTCAAGCTGTATCTGGTAATTCACTAATTGCTAGTGCCGCAAGTCAAGCTAATAGCGTTGCTGCTGCTAACCAATCCAATGCGGTTATTAAGTCAGCTGCTTCAACTGCAACTTCAGCATCCGTAGTTGCAAGCTCAGCTACTGCTGATGCTTCAACTGCTAACTCAGTTGCTCAATCAGCTAAGGCTGCTGCCAGTGCTGCTGCTGCTTCAGCAACTTCCGCAAGTGCTGTTGTTAGTTCCGCAAATAGTGCTGCTAGTGTTGCTGCATCTGCTGCTAAGAGTTTCGCTAATGCTGGAAACAATTCAGCTGCTGATTCTGCAAATGTGGTTGCATCCAATGCCGCTGCTAGTGCTTCAACTGCTACATCACAAGCAAACGATGCATCTAAGGCCGCTTCAACTGCAACTCAATTAGCATCCAGTGCTTCAGTAAGAGCTGCTAACGATGCTGCTGCGGTTAGTGCCGCATTATCGACAGCAAATTCAGCTAATGCTACTGCGGTTAGTGCTGCTAGCGCGCAAAGTGCTGCTGCTCAATCTGCTTCAGCTGCTGGAAGTAACGCTGCTGCCCAAGGTAATGCTGCTACATCTAAGGCTGCTAGTGCTGCTGCTGCTAATTCTGCTGCCGTTGTAATTGCTAGTTCAGTTAGTGCTACTAACGTACAAGTTCAATCAGCAAGTAGTGCTGCTAGTTCCGCTGCCGCTGCTGCTTATAGTATGGCTTCAGGCGCACCACAAAATAGTGCGGCTCAATCCTACAATAGCGTTGCCTCATCAGCAGGATCAGTTGCTGCTTCAGCCGCAATTGTTGCTAACAATGCTAATGTTGCTGCCCAAAGTGCTGCTAGTGTTGCTAACTCCGCAAATGTGGTTGCATCTGCTGCAAATAGTAGTGCTAAGTCAGAAGCTACGTTGGCTACTTCATTAGCTTCCGCTGCTTCACAAGCTGCTGCTAACGGTGATACTTCAGCTGTTGCTTCATTGAACGCATTGATTGGTTCTGCTAATAGTGCAACTAATAGCTACTACAACAATGCATCTGCTGCAAATAGCGTTGCGGTTTCTGCTGCATCAACTGCTGCGGTTGCCCAAAGTGTAAATGCTTCCGCTGCTTCAGTTGTCGTATCCGCTGCTTCAACCGCAGTTAGTGCTGAAAGTGCTGTTTACTTCGTAACCCATCAAGCAAGCAACAATGCTAGTCAATATGCATCAGTTGCAAATAACGCTACTAGCGTGGTTGCTAACTTGATTAGTAACGTTAGTGCTGGGGTTAACTTAGCTAATAGTTACTCGGTTGCTGCTAGTTCAAGTACTTCATTAACATCACTTCCAACTAGTTCAGCTCAACAAGCTGCTAGTGACGCAATGAGCTTAGCAAGTCAATACACTGCTAACTCACAAGTAGCAAGTTACGCATCATTAGCAAGTTCAGCTGCTGTAACAATTGCATCTGCTTCTGCCGATGCTGTAATTGCTAACAGTCAAGCTAGCGTTGCTACTGCAATTGCAAACTCCGCTGCTGTGGTTGCAAGTTCAGCTGCTACGGTTGCCAACAATGCTGCATCTGCTGCAAACTCAGCTAACTCTGCTGCTTCACTTGCTTACTCACGTGGTGACTACGCACTTGGTAGTAGCTATGCTGCCAATGCATCCGCTGCTGCATCTGCTGCCGCTAGCGCTGGTGCTCAAGTATCATCAGCTAACTCAGTAATTACTTCTGCAACTTCCACTGCCAGTTCTGCTGCTAGTCGGGCCGCAAGTGATTATCAAACGATCATCCTTGCTGCTAAGATTATCTTTAATGCATCCAGTTCTGCTGCATCTGCTGCTTCCGAAACTGGTGATTACTACAGTCAAGGGGTAAGCGATGCTAAGGGTGATTACAAGAAGGATCCTGAATACACTAGTCAACCAACTTACCAAGGTGCTTATGATGGTTACCGTGATGGTTATAAGGGTAAGACTGCTAAGACGGACTTCACCGGTAAGGCTGCAGCCTACGAAACTGATTATGCTAAGGCATATCAAGCTGGACGGACTGCTTACCTCAAGGAAGTTGCTGCTGGTAAGGCTGCTGCTAAGAAGGCTTCATTCTATGCTAAGGCATCCTTAGCTGGTGAATCAGCTGGTTACAAGTATGGATACGTTAAGGAATTCAACGCTAAGTTGAAGAAGGCTCCTCAATATATCTACAACACTAAGGGACTTTACGTTTACGGTAAGGCAACATTTACTAAGGACGGTAGAGTTAAGGGTTACGCTAAGAAGGCCCGTAACAAGATTAGTGAATTCAAGATCACTAAGATTGCCATCTCTAAGAGTGGCCTAGTTCGTTACTACGTCAAGAGTCATTTGAGTAATAATGAAGTGAAGGGTTATGTAACTGCTAACCGGAAGTACATCGTTGATGCTTACTACCGGAAAGCTGATATGACCAGTGCTAACTCGAAGACGGTTAAGGTAATCAACAGTAAGGGAGTCCGGGCTCACGGAAACAAGACATTTAGCTCTGCTAATGGCAAGTTCTACAAGCGCGGAACCAAGCTTCACGTTGACCGGGTTGTTAAATACAAGGGCTTGACTCGTTTCTATGTTGGAAACGGCAAGTACATCACAAGTAACAAGAAATTTGTGAAGTTTGTTTAATGCCTAGTTAATCAATTTAAAAACTCCATGAATTCAGAATTAAAACTCTGGATTCATGGAGTTTTTTTGTGCCCTCAATGTGGGCCTTTTCTATTGTTAATAATTTGAGTGTGCTATAATAACGTTTATAATCATTATATTTTAGAAAAGAGGGTATCCTTCAGATGACTGAGTCTGATTCTTGGCGCAAGAATTTATGGGTACTATGGTTTGGTACTTTTATTGATGGAATGGGTTTTAGTGAAGTAATCCCATTCTTATCGCTATACGTGAGTGACCTTGGTAATTATTCCAAGGGGGAACTATCAATGTTGAGCGGTTTGGTATACGCGGCATCGTTTATTGTGGTAATGGTGACCGCACCAATCTGGGGGCGTTTTGCTGATCGGCATGGACGTAAACGAATGGTTTTACAAACCGCCCTGGGTTCTGCAATTACATTGGGCCTAATGGGACTGGTAACTAGTGTTTGGCAGTTAGTGCTTCTGCGAATCTTGCAGGGGTTCTTTGCGGGGGTGATTCCCAATTCAACGGCCCTGGTGGCGACTGAAACTCCGAAGGAGCATGCTGGTTATGCCATGGGAATTATCACGACTGGCTATGTAGGAGGGAACTTAATTGGTCCCATTCTAGGGGGCGTGTTAGCCCGAATTTTTAACATTCGGATCACGTTCTTTATTACCGCTGGATTCCTATTGATTTCGTTTTTCATTACCTGGTTCATGGTCAAGGAAACCTTTAAGCCGGATCCTAAGCGGGCCAAAACGCCGCTGTTTGATTTACACCTATTGAAGGGTTTTCCAAAGCCCCACTTTGTGATTTGGATGCTGTTAGCCACGGTGATCGTGCAAGCCGGACTATTCTCCATTTATCCAATTATTAGTTTGTTGGTAAAACAACTAATGCATAACCAGGGTCCGGTGACGATCGTGGCGGGATTAATTGCTTCGCTCCCTGGAATTTCGATGTTTATTACGTCCTCAATCTGGGGTCGCTTGGGTGATACCCACGGGACGAACCGGGTATTGATCCTGGGGATTATATTTTCTGGGTTGTTGTACTTCCCCCAGGCGTTTACGACTAGTATTATCATTTTGGGAGTTTTACGGTTCCTAGTGGGGGCCGCTAACGCTGCGGTATATCCCACGATCCAGACAATGCTAGCGAAGGAAACCCCAAGCTCGTTGACGGGGATGGTCTTCAGTTTAAACCAGGCGGCTCAAGCGATGGGGGCCGTGGTTGGTTCGATGATTGGAGGACTAATCTCCAACATCTTTGATTATGGGGGCGTCTTCATATTTAATGCTGCAATGCTATTGATTGTACTAATCTTAATTATGTGGCGGGTTCCCGAACTGCGTTGGAATTCTAAGAATCCCCATCCGAAGGAGGAACGCTAATATGGCGAAGAATTTAAGAATTGTGGAATTAGCAGACAGTGGATTACCAGTGGATTTAATGGCTATGCCCGCTATTAATGTGGATAAGGCTAAATTACACGACTTACTATATCAAAGTCAGTATAAGTCCGAAAATCAGGGGATTTACATTGCTAAACATGCATCTTATCATCCAGACTCTGATACCTACGATGCCGAAGAACCGTATGATCAATATCTAGATCATGCAATTGACGCCTATTTAGCTGATTTTGAAGGGGTTCGTAAAGCGGCTGAGCAACATTTTCATCGGGAAATGTCAGTTGGTTATTACATTGAATTGTTCATTGCCCAGCTCCACCGGAAGTTTGAAAACCATCAGGATTCAGATTCACTGGTGATGGTTGACGGATATGAAAAAGAATTAAAAGCACTTAAATAAGTTCAAAAATAGGCCTCCCTAATAATAAAAGGGAGACCTATTTTTTTGAATTAATATAAATCGTCACTGCTCTTTTTTGCTTTTTCAATGTCACTTTGATTGTACTTAGCAAAGTAGATAATGGTCATTACTGCCAAGAAGATGATTCCGATGATTAGCGGAACCCTAGTTGCATTGTTAAAGAACATGAAGATGAGTGTTAATACCAAGAAGAAAATGGTAATGTAATTCGTATATGGTGAGAGGGGCATCTTAAATGGATGGTCCTTCATTTCTTCTGGATGGAGCTGTCTGAATCGAATTTGACTAATCAAAATTACGAACCATGGCACCATTCCAGGGAGCACACTCGAGCTATAAACCATTACAAATATTTCACCCGCATCCTTAAAGAAGATTGGCAATACGAAGTTTAAAATTACTCCGATGAAGATTCCTAGTGAAATGGCCCCGACTGCGTAGAAGGGAACCCCGTGGCGATTAATCTTTAAGAACCGCTTTGGGAGCTTGTGGTCTTCGGCAAGCAAGAGCGTCATCCGACTTGCGCTGTAAATTCCAGAATTAGAACCGGAAAGCGCAGCAGTTAATACCACAAAATTAATGATTCCGGCAGCTGCGGTAATTCCTAGCTTTGCGAAGGTTTCCACGAATGGGGAACCAATTTCACCAATTTTATCCCATGGATAGATACTTAGAATTACGAAGATTGCTCCAATGTAGAAGATTAAAATCCGCCCAATCGTTGATTGGATGGCTTCGATTAACGACTTCTTAGGATTTTCTGCTTCTCCAGCGGTCACCCCGATTAACTCAATTCCCTGGTATGAACCCAGGACGATGGCGAGGGCGAAGAAAAAGCCCTTAATGCCACCGGTAAAGAAGCCGTACTTCCAAATGTTACTAATGCCGACCGGGTGGCCATTATGACCGAACCCGAAGATAATTACCCCGAGTCCAGCGATGATCATTAGGATGATTGTAACCACCTTGATCATGGCGAACCAGTATTCCAGTTCACCGAAGGCCTTTACCGAAATTAAATTAGCAATGGCTAGCGAAACAATTGCCACTAGCCCTGGAATCCAGCCAGGCAAGCTTGGCCACCAAAACTTACAGTAGGTCCCAATTGCAATTACTTCACTCATTCCGACCACAATGTATTGGAAAATATTGCTCCATGCGGTGAGGTAACCGAATACGGGATGCATATATTTATTGGCAAACTGGGCGAATGATCCGGTAACTGGATGTACGTATAGCATTTCACCCAGTGAACGCATAATTAAATACAGGAAAATCCCAGCGATTGCGTAGTCAATTAATACTGAGGGGCCTGTCCAGCCAATCGTGGATGATGATCCCATGAATAGGCCGACCCCAATTGTTCCTCCTAATGCAATCATTTGCATATGGCGAGGGGCGAGCCCCCGCTTTAAGTTTGAATCTTTTTCTGACACAATTAACACTTCCTCGAATAAAGTCAACAGTTCAATATTACTGAACAAGTGTTCATTTGTCAATGAAAAACAAAAAATAACGGTCTGGAAACCCAGCGCCGTTATTAATTAAATGTTTATTTATCAAATATTTCTTTGCCTTGATTCTTCCGGCGTTCTTCTAAATCAGTTTTATTATACTTTGCAAAGTAAATCAACGTCATTACTACCAAGAAGATTGCACCAATGATTACCGGAATTCTAGTATCGTTGTTAATTACCATGAAAATCAAAGTAATGAACAATACGAAGAGGGTAATATAATTGGTGTATGGTGAAAGCGGCATTTGGAATGGATGGTTTTCTAATTCTTCAGGGTGCATCTTTCTGAAGCGCACTTCACTGACCAAGATTACGAACCATGGTATCATTCCGGGAAGGATACTAGAACTGTATACTAGCACGAAGATATCAGAAGCGTTCTTAACAAAGTAAGGGAGAATCACGTTTAGGATAACCCCGATGAAGATTCCACCGGAAACGGCTAACACCGTGTAAAGCGGCACCCCACTCTTGGTAAGTTCAAGGAACTTCTTAGGAAGCTTGCCTTCTTTTGAGAGCAGGTAAGTCATCCGGCTAGAACTGTAAATTGCTGAGTTAGAACCAGAAAGGGCTGCAGTTAATACCACAAAGTTAATGATTCCAGCAGCAGCAGTGATTCCTAACTTAGAGAACGTCAATACAAATGGTGAACCGAGCGTTCCAATCTTATCCCATGGATAGATGGAAACAATTACGAAGATTGCTCCGATATAGAAGATCAAAATCCGGCCAATTGTGGACTGGATGGCTTCGACGATTGACTTCTTAGGGTTATCAGCTTCCCCAGCAGTCACCCCGATTAATTCGACCCCTTGGTAAGAACCAAGCACGATGGCAAGGGCGAATAAGAAGCCCTTGATTCCACCAGCGAAGAAACCGTTCTTCCAAAGGTTACTAATCCCAACTGGATGGCCATTGTGACCAAATCCGAAGATGATCACCCCAAGGCCGGCAACGATCATCAATACGATTGTAACCACCTTGATTAGCGCAAACCAGTATTCCAATTCCCCAAATGATTTCACGGAGAAGAGGTTTGCTAGACAAAGACTGATAATTGCAACCACTCCAGGAACCCAGCCGGGTAGGTTTGGCCACCAGAAGTGGCAATAGGTCCCAATGGCAATCACTTCACTCATTCCAACCAAGACCCACTGGAAGATGTTACTCCAGGCGGTAAGGTAACCAAAGACAGGATGCATGTAAAGGGTTGCGAATTGTGAAAACGCACCGGTAACGGGATGGACATATAGCATTTCACCCAATGCCCGCATAATGAGGTATAAGAAGACCCCAGCGATTGCATAATCTAACAGTACGGAAGGACCGGTCCAACTAATTGTGGAGGAAGCTCCCATAAACAGTCCAACCCCGATTGTCCCACCTAGGGCAATCATTTGCATATGACGAGGAGCTAATTTACGTTCTAGTTCTTCGTTTTTTTCTGACACATTTACACCTTCTTTAAAAATTTTTAAAAATTGTAATAGTATCTTACAAGAAAAGCTATTATTAAGTCAAGCCCATAAAAACTACAAAATTAAAACTCAACATTTCTATTCTATCCTAAAAACGAATAAATTTAAACATATTAATTAAATAGTACGGAAAAAACTGAAAAAATTGCAAAAAAAAAGCGTTCCCGAGGGAACACTTAATTATTCATCTTGCTTGTCAATTGCAATTTGCAGGCGCTTCTGGATGTCTTGAATGTTATGGAGGGCATCTAGAAATTCTGATTGAGAATAACCCATTTCGTTTAGACACATTTCAGTACAATTAGTAATCTTACCTTGCAGTTCCTTCCCATGTGGGGTAAGGGAAACAATTAATCTCCGTTCATCTTGCTTATCACGTTTTCTAGTGATCCAACCAGCTTTTTCAAGCCGTTTAAGTAGGGGAGTAAGGGT
Organism: Lactobacillus sp. Sy-1; assembly: GCF_019303535.1. Classification (GTDB taxonomy): domain Bacteria; phylum Bacillota; class Bacilli; order Lactobacillales; family Lactobacillaceae; genus Nicoliella. Next base: position 512,752 of record NZ_JACCIU010000001.1, read on the forward strand.
CCCATTAGTAAGGTCTAATTCTTTACTCAAGGTGTTTACGGTCACGCCATCCTTTTTCCAAAGGGTTAGTAACGTAATGTATTGAACGTACGTTAAGTTAAACTGTTTTAATGGTTTTTGGTATAGCTTATTGTACAATTGATGGGTTCTCGATACTTGAAAACAGAGTTGTTTGTCTAAATCGATACTAAAGTCCACAATTATTTCCTCCTAGCGTAATTAAAATCAGAAATTACTATTAATTATACCAGAAAAAAGGATTAGATTAACGCTTTATCGGCTTCATATACAAAAAGAGACATAATGCCAAAAGTGTGAATATAACTCCGTAAATTAAACTCCCAGAAATTGCTTCGGGGCGATATAATTTGGTTAAAGTGTGGTTAATGGGTTTGATTAGTTGATTTTCAACCATCAAGAAGTTAAATGGTTCCCATTTTAAGAACCGGTGGTGGTAAACAAATAAAAAGCCAATCCAGGCAATTCCTAATCCACCATAATTGATTCCAATTCCAGTAGCGATTGCTGCTAGGCGACCTTTAATGCCCCTGAACATCACCATAAAGAAGATAATCATCGTGCTCATTATAAACATGTGAATCATATTTCCGTAAATTACGATGTTGAACTGGGTAAACGAACTCATTCCCTGGCCCTTAAAGACGGTGAGTTGCATTCCAATTACCAACAGCACGCTTAGGATTAAGAAAAAAGCATACGAAAGCGCTAAGACAATAATCTGGGCAAAGAAGACGGTTATTTTATGATGTCCCCGATCAATTAGTGCGGTAAGGAATTCACGAGTATCACGACTACCAAATGACAGGCTTGCGAGAATCATCATTAATAGTCCAATGATGACGTTTGCGGTTCCCAATGCCTGAAAGAAGTTATCAGCATCGATTAAGTTCCCAAATGCTCCCCATACAGCTACAACAATAATGTAAAGTGCTAATAGCGCACCGAAGATAAGAGTGAGCTTGCCCTTTTTGGCAAACGTTTCTTTAATTGCAGTTAACAAAACGTGGACCTCCTGATCCTGGTAAAATCTAATATAATATTTAGAGTTTATCACTTTTTAGTATCCAGTCAATAGTGATTAGACGGCAAATAAAAAGCTTAAATCATTATTATGAAATGGTTTAAGCTATGTCACGATTAAATATTACGTTTATTAAAAATGATGTAGGCGATGATTAAAAATAATAGTCCATAAAGCAAGGTCCCCACCGTCATTGCATTTAGGTTCAATGAGGTTAATTGCTTAATTGCTGCCGTCTTGTATTGGGATTCAACCAAGAAGAAGTTGAACGGATTGTACTTTACCCATGAAGCTTTAGCAATGAGGATTGAAATCACGGTCGCTAGGATTTGGGTTACAAATATGGACGCCACTCCAATTCCAATTGACGCTCCAGAACTTTTGGCAACGTTGCTGATCAATACTACAAAGCTAGTAATTATAAATACATATAGCGTTAGTCCGATTCCATAGTGGACGGTTTGGTGAATCATATGAGCAGTCACTTCAGTTGAGCTAAAGAAGATGGCCTTCAAGACTAACGTGAAGAGGTAGTTCACAAAGACGAGCACAACGTACATCCAGACCAGGGTAATCAGCTTACTAAGGAACACCTGCAGGCGTGAATACTGCCTAGAGAGTAGATTTTTGATTGTTTTGTGAACGAACTCGTTTGTGATAATCGTACTTGCGATTACAACCATCATGATTTCAATTATGTCATCCGATGCTCCGGATGAAGTGATGAATTGTTTCTCGGTCATAAAGTTAAACTGCTTGGTACCGATGGCAATTAGTAGTTGGAATCCAAATAGTAGGATTAACGAAACCCACAGTGCCTTGCCCTTAATGACTTTATAGCCTTCTTGTCTTAATAGCGTTAGCATTATTTTTCCTCCTTTTGATTATCAGCGGTTAGTAGCTTCAACAGTGATTCTTCTAAGTCAGCTTGTGATTTCTGGACGTCATTAATTTTAATATTGGCATTAACTAGGGCTACTAATGACCGATTTAAAGCGTCATCAGTATCAGGAACTTCCACTTTACGATCGTTTACATGAACTTTCATTCCAGCATCTGTCAAGACAGAAACGGTTTGGGCCATGTTATCAGTTTCAAACTTAATTAATTGTTTATCAGTCCCCATAAATTCATTGGCCGAAGCTTGCTTAACGACCCGACCATGGTTAATTACAACGTACGAATCGGCAATCCGGGATAGTTCATCTAATAGGTGACTGGAGATGAGGATGCTAATGCCGCGATTCGCAAGCTTCAATAGTAAATCTCTGAGGTCATGGGTAGATTGGGGGTCGAGCCCGTTCATTGGTTCGTCTAGGATCAATAATTTGGGATGATTAAGTAACGTAATTGCAATTCCTAGTCGTTGCCGCATTCCCAGTGAGTATTTCTTGGCTTTATTCTTTGCGAATTTTTCAATTTGGGTCTCTTCCATGATTTCTTGAATTTCTTCATTGGTAGTCGATCCTTCATTATATAGGTGTAGATGCTCCACTCCAGTTAAATTGTCATAGAGGGCTGGAGTTTCAATCATCGTTCCGACACTGGCCAACGCCTTGCGGTTATTCTTACTTAATTCTTCGCCATCGATGGAAATTACACCCAATGAGTAGCTAGTTAATCCAACGATTGTCTTCATAATTGTGGACTTTCCAGCTCCGTTAGGTCCAATTAATCCTAAAATTTGGCCCTTCGGAATTTCAAAGCTGACGTTATGTAAAACGTGCTTTCTACCATAGTTCTTACTTAAATTGGTTATCTTTAGAACTGCCATTATACCTCTCCTTTGGTTAATTACTTATGTAACTAACTATAACATACTGATTTTAAATAGCAACCCTTTTATTTCACAATCGTAATAACATGTAATTAATCTGTAATATTTTGATAATCGTTGCGTAAGATTACTATTGTAAAGTAGTAACCATTGAAACAAACGAGGAAAAAAGAAATTAATTAAACTAATACCCACTAATCCCAAGGAGGAATTTCGTTTTTATATGCTAATCAAAAAATTTGTTTACTCAATCCTAGCTACCGTATCAATGTTTGGTGCGTTCGTTGCTACTTCAGAAGCTACTCAACAAACAGCAAGTGCCGCTACTTCTAACTTATCCAAGAGTGACGCTGCTGCTAAAAAGTGGATTGCATGGCGTGAATCCAAAAACTCATACACTGCCAGAAATGGTAAGTATTATGGTAAATACCAACTGGGGGTTGGGTTACTTCATGGTAACTACTCAGCTGCTAACCAAGAAAAAGTTGCTGATAATTACGTTCTTAGCCGTTATGGTAGTTGGACAAATGCGAAGCGTCATTGGTTATCACACAACTGGTATTAATCTTTACCAATCTTTAAATAAAACCTTAAGGAACCATGTTTATTAATAAACATGGTTCCTTTTTTAGTATAATTAATCCAAATGATTATTTTAAGAGGGGTTCATAATGAAAAGAGTGCCTGCCTTTTTAAGCAATAAAAAATACTTACTGATAAATGAAATTATGAGTGCAATCACCCATGGAATCGGGGTAGGGCTGAGCATTGCAGCGGCAATTGTCTTAATTGTGCATGGTGTCCACCGGGGTGGTGCAATGCGAATCACGACCTTTTCGATCTATGGGGGACTGTTAATTTTGTTTTACCTTGCATCAACGCTCTTCCACAGCCTGTACTTTACTAAGGCCGAGCACGTCTTTCAGATTTTTGACCATTCGGCAATTTACCTTTTGATTGCTGGGACCTACCTCCCATATTCGCTGGTGACGATTGGTGGGAAACTCGGTTGGATGATCTTTGTTGTAATTTGGCTAATGGCTATCTCAGGAATTGTTTATAAGTCGATTTGGATGGGAAAGTACCGGGTTGCCTCGACCGTAATTTATGTTGTAATGGGGTGGTTTTGTGTGCTAGGGATTCACCGCTTAATTCAAGGGCTTGGTTGGACGGGATTTAATCTCCTGTTAGCGGGCGGGATTGCATTTACCGCTGGTTCAGTTATTTATAGTTTTAAGCGGATTCCATTCGGGCACGTAATCTGGCACCTATTCGTACTCCTGGGGACGATTTTAATGTATTTTTCAATTTACTTTTATGTATAAGCAAAGCTTTGATCACAGAGTGACTGCGACCAAAGCTTTTTACTTCGGTTCAAATAGGTTTAGAATTACCACTCCAGCAATAATTAGTGTTAATCCCAGTACCGTAATGAGGGTAATTTGATCCTTCCAAATCAGGACTGACACGATGGTGGCTAGGATTAATCCAACCCCGCTCCAAGTTGCGTATGCCACGTTAAGCGGAATCTTAATCATTGCAATGGATAAGAAATAAAAGCATAATGAGAACGAAACGATAGCTCCCAATGCTGGTAGCCAACGGGAAAAGCCCATTGAAGCCTTTAGTAAGTTGGTTCCAATCATTTCACCCACAATTGCTAGGAATAAAAACAAATAGTAGTACATGATTGCATGGCTCCTTAATTATCATAACATTTTCATTATATTACAAAATTAGAAAACCTTGCCAGAAAAAGAATTGAACTTTTTAGTGCTTTTCACTAACAAAAAGTAAGTATGTGTGTTATGATAGATTCATCAATTAAATTATTAACCATCTAGGGAGGAACCCATAATGAAAAACGAATTTTTAGATTTACAAAAGAAACGTCGCACAATCTACGCATTAGGACGGGACGTTAGCCAATCACCAGAAGAATTAGTACCATTCCTTGAATCAGTAATTAAGGAAGCTCCTTCGGCTTTTAATAGCCAATCCACTCGGGCCGTATTTGCTTTTGGCAAGTACCAAGACAAGGTTTGGGACATCGTTGCTGATAACTTAAAGAAGGTCATGGGCAGTGACGAAGCATTTGAAAAGAATACTAAGGCTAAGATCGATGGCTTTAAGGGGGCCTTTGGAACAATCCTTTGGTTCACTGACATGGATGTTGTTCATGGATTAGAAGAACAATTCCCATCTTACAAGGATAATTTCTACGACTGGTCAGAACAAGCCCAAGGAAATGCTCAATACTCAGTTTGGACTGCCCTTGCTGAAAACGGAATTGGTGCTAACCTTCAACATTACAACCCACTAATTGATGAAGACATTGCTAAGGAATTCGATATTCCTAAGAGTTGGCGTCTTCGTGCCGAAATGGACTTTGGGTCCATTGAAGCACCAGCTGGCGACAAGGAATTCATGGAAGATAGCCAAAGATTCCGTGTCTTCAAGTAATCGTTAATTAAATTATTAACCCATAAATAATTAGGAAAAACCAGAATTTAAATATTCTGGTTTTTTTTATGAAAAAAGATAGTAATAATTGAAGAAATGTAATATAATTTGGTTTAACATGAAATTGATTCAATTTAGGAGGATTAAAATGACAAAGTATAACTTTTCAAGCAGAGTGCCATTGACGAATGATAACCCCTTTGGGGAGGTATTGACCGTTGCCAGCAAGCCTAGCATCGTTTCATTTGCAGGGGGCTTACCCGCGCCCGAGCTATTTCCAGTAAAGGAGATTAAGGCCGCCGCGGAAGCTGTTCTTGATGAATACGGCCAAACCGTTCTTCAATATAGCGTTGCGCAAGGAAATTTACACCTTCGTCAGCTAATCGCTAAGTACATGAAGACCCGTGGCTTGGACGATGACCCCCAAAATATGTTGATTACGACTGGGTCTCAGCAGGGACTGGATGTAATTGCTGAAATGATGATTAACCCTGGTGACAAGGTCATCAGCGAACGCCCAACTTATTTGAGTGCCTTAGATGTTTTTAAGACCTATGGAGCAGAAACAGTTGGGGTCGACGTTGATGAACACGGGATGAAGATGGATGACTTAGAAGCCACTTTGAAGCAAAACCCTGAAACTAAGTTGGTTTACGTAGTTCCCAACTTCCAAAATCCGACCGGTAATTCGATGTCATTGGACCGGAGAAAGCGGTTAGTTGAACTCGCCGATGAATATGACGTCTTAGTGGTTGAAGATGATCCATACGGTGCAATTAGATACGCAGGCGAATCCATCCCACCAATTCGTTCCCTTGACCACAATGGTCGAGTGATTTACACGGGAACATTCTCTAAGATTTTAGCACCCGGGCTACGATTAGGGTGGGCCAGTGCCGCTCCAGAATTAATTGCGAAGATGCTTTTACTAAAGCAATTTGAAGATGTGCATACTGATAACCTTACCCAGTTTGTTATTGCTCGCTACATGGAAACATATGATATGCAGGCCCACATTGATCACATTACCGCTGAATATGAAAAACGCGGTGAAGCAATGCATGCTGCAATTCAAAAGTACTTCCCAGCCGGGACTGAATTGACCCATCCAGAAGGTGGGATGTTTCTTTGGGTGAAGTTACCTGGAAATCCTGATATTGACCAGATCTTTGATGAATGTATTCAGAATAACGTTGCGTTTGTTCCAGGAGCGCCATTCTTCCCTAATCATCCGGAAACGAATACGATGCGGATGAACTTTTCTAATCGCTCTGTAGCTGAAATTGAAGCCGGAATTAAGACGATGGGCGCAGTTATCAGTAAAATGATTTAATTTTAATAGGATAAAGCAGTGCTGTAGCTCAGTTTGTAGTGCTGCTTTTTTATAAATAAAAACCCGTTTCGCTGGCAGTCCCAACGAAACGGGTTTTTACTTATTTATTTGCTGATTTTCTTAACTTAAAGATACTATCACCGAACCGGTGCTTATGCTGTGGATATGGAACTAACACAAACTTACCACCGATTAATTGTCCCAAGTATACCTGTTCAACTGTGAGATTTTGCTTGTTAACTTGATCTTCAACCCATTGATCATCCTTATCGATTCGCTTCAGAACGGATTCATCAACCTTCCCATCGGTAATCAATGGATACTTAATTGATTCATCACCATAACTGGTAATCGTCATCTGACCATTTTGTTCGAGAACGGCACTCTTCACATCTTGGAAACTACCGATGTTTTCCAACCGGAGCTTAAATGCGAGGTCTGAACCAGACATCCCGTTCTTCAAAGCGTTATCAACAATGATGTTCCCATTGGAAATAATCTTTTGCGGATTCCCGGTCAGCATTCGTTTGAAGAAGTCTGACTGCCGGACTAACAACTTGCTGCCGAAGATAATTAACGACCAGATCAATAGCACGATGAAGAATTGCAAGATTGTAATCGCGTCATTATAAATCATTCCACCAATAATCCCCCCTAAAACATAGTTCTGGAGTTGATCAATGGCATTCGACGGCATCAAGTTTCCCTTACCAGAAAGGTTAATTTGAATTACTAACATAATGAACCCGATTAATAACTTCAACGCTAGTTCCACGTAGACGTTGTTTAAGAAGTTGAAGTTAAACCGGTTTGCCTTTACATATGTAGGCTGATTATAAACCAGGTTAGTAGGGGTCAAACTGTAACCGCTTTGGTCGTTATTGAACGTGACTTGGTAATATTGCTTACCAGCCTTAATCGTCATCCCATTCTGTAATGTCGTTGAATTAGAGTACACTTGCGAAAGGGGGACGTTTTTTTGCTTACTGATATTTTTCAGCACAGTCGCTGTTTGACCAGACTGACTAGAGCTAGACTGCATGCTCATGAAGTTACTGACCTGCAAACTCGCGAACAGAATGGCTAAAAAGCTAAGGACTACAAAGAAATCACGGTATTTTAAATTAGTTCGATTTCTTAAGTATAAAATCCCTAAGATAATGAATGCTACCACGAAAGCAGCGGTAACAATCGATAACCATAGCCCCAGGTTACTGAAGTTTTGGGTTAAGTAATGATATGAGTATAGATTCAATTCAATTCACTTCTAACTTAAAAAATTTAGTATCAACGTTTATTATAATCGAATCAAATTGATTTTTCTATCATCACTGGCTGGACTTTTATTACAAAATTAGTCGATTTATGTAATTTTTCTTAATCGAATTGCAACTTGATTGAATTCTGCCTGTAGTATTGATTCTTTATAATGAACTTATTCAATTAATAAATCCGAAATTAAAATTAACTTTAAAACTGAAGGGGACTTATACTCACAATGATTAATTATTTAACCAAACGCTTATTCGTAATTTTAACCATCGCGACATTAACTATCGTTACCGGCATTTTTGCTGGCGGCAAGATTGCTAACGCCGACTCTGCAGGGCAAAGTGAGAACTACGATAAGATGTACAGTGTTGCCAAGTCCAAGCTAGGAACGCCTTACGCTTACGGTTCAACCGGTCCTTCCAGTTTCGACTGTTCCGGCTTTACCCAATACGTATACCGGGCTGGCAATAAAAACATTGCCCGAACTGCCCAAGCCCAATACAATACCACTAAAAAGGTATCCAAAGCAAACCGTCAAAAGGGAGACCTAGTCTATTTTGGTTACAGTAAGCGGAGTATTTCACACGTTGGAATCTACATTGGAAATGGTAAGATGATCAACGCCCAAAATAGAGGGGTAATCGTTGAAAACGTTTCTTCACCATGGTGGCACTCAGTTGGCTACTCCCGTCCATAATTAATTTAATTGTAACTACGGCCGATGGAAACTTCCATTGGTTTTTTTAATTTAAGTTCAGTTTAACATCATTTTTTTTAATTTAACTATTGAATCTATGGACGATTGTTGTATAATGAATTCAATCAAGCAATTGATTAGATACATATGTACGATAAATCATAAGTATTGCCCATAGATTAGCTTAGCGAGTGTCAGTTTGGTGGAATGACATGTAATCTTAGGTGAAAAAGGGGTTTATCGGTGGGCTTTTCTCGAGGAGCCCAGGTTTGACCACCTTTATGCAGGTCTCAGTATCATCCTGAGTGTTCAGAGGCGTACTGATAGAGGCTGATTACCATGAGGAATCAGCGAATAAAGGTGGTAACACGTCAGCGACGTCCTTTTCGAATCAATCCATTGCAAGGGGTTGGTTCGAAAGGGGCGTTTTTTGTTTTCAAATTAAATTTATGAATTGAGGTTATGTTTATGGATATTAGTACTAGCAAGGCAACCCTAGTTGATCAGATGAATCATGCTCACGAATCCAAATTATTTTATAAAATTATTTCCCTAGTGTCGGCTGGCATGTTTTTGGATGCCGTCGACGTATACTTAGCCAGTGCGGTTTCTAGTTCCATCGTAAACTCACACTGGGCGGATGCACAACAAAATGCATACTTCCTCTCCAGCGGATTCTTGGGACTCTTCATTGGTTCAATCATGGCTGGAATTATTGGTGATATCCGGGGGCGGAAGATAGCATACCAAATTAATTTGTTATTATTCGGGCTCTTCACCTTCCTGGGGGCCTTCGCCGTCAACGTTGACATGCTGATTATCTGCCGCTTGATCGCCAGCATCGGGCTTGGGTCCGAAATTGTGACTGGTTATTCAATGGTCAACGAGTTCGCACCGATCCATAGTCGTGGCAAGTGGTGTGCAATTGTATCTACGGTTGCAAACATGGGGGCTCCAGTAACGATTATGATCTCTAGTTTTATCATTCCAGCGTTTGGCTGGCGAGTGTTATTCATTACAATTGGCATTTTTGCCGTTATCATCTGGTTCTTGCGTCGAGACATTCCAGAGTCACCAAGATGGTTGATTAACCATAACCGAATCGATGAAGCAAAGGCAGTAATTAACCAAATGAATATTCATTCAGATGATGACCAACCAAAGAACGAACGGATTCAAACGAACTTTAAGCACCGCCCAATGTGGATCAACCTGGTGGTGGCCACGATTGCGGTTTCAGCAGTGATTATCTGTCAATACACCTTTACTTCATGGGTTCCAACGCTATTGGTAAAACGGGGCATTGATGTTCACAACTCCCTTTTTGCATCTGCCATCATGTTGATGGGGGCGCCAATAGGCTGTGCCTTTGGGTCATTTATGATTGATAAGATTGGTCGTAAAAAGGTGATTGTTCCTGCGTTCTTTATGTCCGCAATTTTGGGAATTATTTACGCTTTCCAAACTACGATTACCGGGGTTGAAATAATCGGGTTCGTATTGAACTTTAGCCTCTACGTTCTAATGGCTAGTGTGGTTGCGGTTTACGTTTCAGAACTATTTACCACTAAGGTTCGCTTCAGATGTGTGGGAATTGCTAACGGAATTTCCAAGCTCTGTACGGTGGCAATGCCAATCGTGGTTACCTGGCTATTGATGGTTTCATCACCAACGGTAATTTTCATCTTGATGGGAATTATCTCCGTATTTGCCGGTGCCATGGTCTGGTTCTTCGGTGAGGAAACTAACCATCGCAATGTTGATTAAAATAATTAATTAAGCATCTTGCTGTAAGGGCGAGATGCTTTTTTAGTGCTCGTAAAGTTGCGTTTTGAATTAGGACCCAATATGTTAAAATACTCATATAAGAAAGCTAGGAGCGTCGAAATGGAAAAACTATATTGGGATACAATTAACTTTAACGATAAGAAATTGTATTTTACCGTAAATAATAATGGGCTGAATTTTATTTCAGATTCAGACCAAAGGCTATCGCAAATCTATGACTTCTATCCCAAGGGACGCTTTGAGTTCCGCAATCAACGTAATATTACCAGAATCTATGTGGAACAGTTTGATGATTTCATCTTAGGGGAACGCAAGCAATTGACGCTGCCGTTCGATATTAGCGGAGCGGGTAATTCGACCTTCCAAAAAATTTGGCAGTTGATCAAAACGATTCCGTATGGTTCAATCATGACCGTCCAAGACGTTGCCCAGCACTGTGGGGTGGATGATCAGACCGTCATTCACGCATTATCAGCTACCCCGCTGCCAATGATTATTCCGGTTCACCGGGTGATTTACGAACCAGACATGTTGTTTCCGGTTCGGGGCGGCGCGGCAATGCGTTCCCAGTTACTGGAGATGGAAGCAATGAATGGATTAGACGATATCGAATAGGAGTCCTTAATACATGAAAAAACTATGGGCATTAATGACGACTGCGGTGGTGGCGGTGACGTTAGCCGGCTGTAGCACCAATACTAACCACGGTCAAAGTCAATCCACTAGCCAGCAAATTACGGCTACTCAGTTACCGGATCTCACCTATACGGTTGGCAAACAGGCCTACGTAGAAGTAAATGGTGGCAAGAGCACGTTAAATCCGGATAGCTGGAAGCAAAACCGGATTCAATACGCTGACTTAGATTCACATAATCGGACGTCCGCGGCGAACACTGCATATTTGGAGAAGCGTAACGTAGCGGACGGAGCACTGCGGACCCGCCAAACCGTCTACCCGACTGGTTGGCACCAAAAATTCGTAAATAACGATGCCATTATTAACCGCGGCCACTTGATTGCATACAGTCTCTCAAAGGGAATTAACACCGACGGGCAGTACGAAGCTAACCTTAAATCAGGGGATCAAAATAACTTGAAGAACCTCTTTACCCAATCTGCATTTAGTAATCAGAAACTACAGACCATTTACGAGACGCTGGTCCGAAACGCTCTAAAGGAAAACAAGCGGGTCATCTATCAGGTGCAGCCCGTGTTCAAGGGTAGCGACCTAATGGCCCGTGGGGTGCACCTGCAGGCAATTTCCACTGATAAAAAGTTAAACTTCAATGTCTATCTATTTAACGTTCAACCGGGGATTCAATTTGACTACGCATCTGGTCGTTCGAAGGTTGATAACTCGATGAATGTTCCCGCGCCAGCTAGTGTTTCGTACTACAACGGCAATCAACGTCACCACTCAAGTGTTGGGGCAATCCTGGGGGCTTATGGAGCTTACAAGACCTACCAGCATTACCAAAAGCGGAAGACAGAATCTAGTTATCACAGTCAGCGGACCTACCGCACTCACCGCACCTATCAACCCCACTATCGAACGTTCCGCCACCGTTAATTAGTTTGTGTGCAAAATAATTGACATATTTGAGTTGAGCTTTAAGATAGTAGATAGAATAAAAATAAAGGGGGTTGCCTTCTTATGAAGATGGTAATTACTGATGAAGCAAAAGCAAAAATTGAACAAGTCGCTGGTAAAAATGCAAAGCTCCTCTTGAGCTTAGACGATGGGGTGGGTCCATTCTCAGACGTTGGTTCATGCGCCGTGGACACCTCATTTGACTTAGTGGTTGTTGATGCTGACCTAGCAACCCCAGATTTTGATAAAACCATTGATAGTAATATGGGTCCCGTTTATTACAAGGGTTATTCTGGCCAATACATTGATGATCCTGGATTAACGCTAACGGTTCAATTTAACCAACTAGTGCTTAAAAACGATAGTGGTTTAATTGACTCCGGAGTTGCAATCTTAGATAAGCAAGGGGTTCAAAAATAGTTAAAGATTAAGGACTGGGGATGATTGAACCAGTTCTTTTTTTGATTGCGAGTCGGGTTAGTGTAATTAACGATGAATCATTGTTACAATAAGTGCATTGATTAATTCTAAAGGAGGCTTTTTTAATGGCAAATATTTTTGTTGTTGGTGCTCATGGAAACGTTGGTAAATTGATAGTTTCTAAGTTATCACAAGCTGGTGATAAAGTTTATGCTGGTTTTCGAGATGCTAGTCAATTCACGACGGTGACTAATTTAGCCAACGTCACCCCGGTTCAATTTGACTTGAATGCGGATTCAGCTGCGATGGCAAAGCTCTTTTCTACCTACCAAGTCGACACGATTGTTTTTAGTGCTGGTTCTGGTGGTGCTACTGGTGACGACATGACGATTCTAATCGACCTTGATGGTGCGGTTAAGACCATGGATGCTGCTAAGCAAGCCGGTGTTAAGCGTTACATTATGGTAAGTGCCGCTGGTGCTGACGACCGGAGCTTTTGGCCTAAGTCCGGATTGCATCCATATTATGTTGCTAAGCACTATGCGGACCGCTTCTTAAAGGAAAGCGACCTTGACTACACGATCGTTCGACCAACCGCATTGACTAACGACGCTGGCACTGGCAAGGTTTCCGTTAATGGCGACCGCCTTGGTGGCAAGATTCCCCGTGACGACGTTGCTTCAACGGTAGTGGCGGTAATTGCTAACCCGAATACGAAGCGCCAAATTTACCAAATTACTAGCGGTGACGACCCCATTAGCAGTGCTTTTCAAGTTGAGTAGTCCCTGCAGTTATGGTAAAGTAATAATAAAGATAGCTACAACGAAACGACGTCCTAGTCCAGCCGATGGTGACCAGGGCGCTTTGTTATGTAAACGCCATTGATGGAGGTAAAAATATGATAACAGTTAGTAACATGGGACTTCATTTTTCTGGTAAGAAGCTTTATGAAAACGTTAATTTAAAGTTCACCCCGGGGAATTGTTACGGAGTGATTGGGGCCAACGGAGCCGGTAAATCAACCTTTTTGAAGCTGCTTGAAGGAAAAATTGAGCCCACTAGTGGCAGCATCTCAATTGGTGAGCACGAACGGATGTCTAGCTTGAACCAAGATCACTACGCATTCGAAGAATTCACCGTTTTAGATACTGTGATCCAGGGTTATAAAAAGCTTTATGACATTATGAAGGAAAAAGATGCCCTCTACGCTAAGCCTGATTTCTCTGATGAAGACGGGGTCCGGGCGGCTGAATTAGAAGGCGAATTTGCCGAAATGGATGGTTGGAATGCTGACTCCGAAGCTTCTCAATTGCTCCAAAGCATGGGAATCCCGGAATCAATGCATGATCTCAAGATGAGTGAATTGACTGAGGGGGAAAAGGTGAAGGTATTATTAGCTCAAGCCCTCTTCGGCAAACCTGACATTCTTCTCTTGGACGAACCAACCAACGGGTTAGATAATCATACGGTGGAATGGCTCCAAAACTTCTTAGCGGATTACCCTAACATCGTGATCGTGGTCTCCCATGACCGGTACTTCTTAAACCAAGTTTGTACCATGATGTGTGATGTGGACTTCCAAAAGATTCAAATGTACGTTGGGAACTACGATTTCTGGCTGAAGTCCAGCGAATTAGCTAATAAGTTAAAGGCTGACTCCAACGCCAAGAAGGAAGATCAAATCAAGGAATTGAAGGAATTTATCGCTCGGTTTAGTGCGAACGCTTCCAAGTCTAAGCAAGCAACTTCACGGAAGAAGCAATTGGACAAGATCACATTGGATGATATCAAACCATCTTCACGGAAGTATCCATTCATTAGTTTTGAAAAGGAACGGGACCTAGGGAACGACTTGCTCCGTGTTGACAAGGTGTCTAAGACGATTGATGGGGTCAAAATCCTTGATAACGTTACTTTTACCCTTCGTCCTGGTGAAAAGACCGCCATTATTAGTCGAAATGATTTGGCTGCCACGACTTTAATGCAAATTATTGCGGGAGAAGTCCAACCAGATAGCGGTTCCGTTACATGGGGCCAAACGACTAAGCGCTCCTACTTGCCAAAGAACTTTAACGCTGAATTTGATGGTAGTAACCTTTCGATTATGGACTGGTTGCGTCAGTACGCTGCTAAGGATGAAAGTGATAACACATTCATTCGAGGCTTCTTAGGCCGGATGCTGTTTTCAGGGGATGCCGTTGACAAGAAGGTCGATGTGTTATCCGGGGGTGAAAAGGTTCGTTGTATGTTATCCAAGATGATGCTACAAAAGGCCAACGTCCTCTTGTTCGATGATCCGACTAACCATTTGGATATGGAATCGATTACTGCATTGAACGACAGTTTGATTTCATACCCAAGCTCAATTATCTTTACTTCCCATGACCACCAATTCATTCAAACGATTGCTGATCACATTATTGAAGTTTCCGATAAGGGGATTGTTGAACGGGCTGAAACTAAGTACGACGACTTCTTAGATAACTCAGACATTCAAAAACAAGTTGCAAAAATTTACTAATTAAGACGGGGTTGGCAGTTGGTGCTAACCCCGTTTTGCACTATAATGGGTTCAATGGAGTGATGATGATGAAGAATAAATGGCAACTCTGGGTAGCCATCTTGCTCCTTATCGGGGGCGTGGTGCTATTAAGCCTAGAACCAATTAAAACTGCCTTAGTTGCAGGTTATCGGCCAACGGTCACTAAGCAGGAAGCCCAGGTGAATCAAAAGGACGCTGCAAAGGCCAATTATAATATGAATCAAGTTAAGGCAGTGACGATGAATCAGGTCATCAGTGCCCGGTTGCATTCCAAGAACGTCAAACCGGTGGGCCAAATCATTGCGCCATCGATTGGCGTCCATTTGCCGATTGCATTAGGGGTTGATAACGAAACTTTGATGCTAGCGGCCGGTACCATGCGGGCCGATCAAAAAATGGGGCAGGGCAATTATGCTCTGGCAGGCCACCATATGATTAATAAGCAGGCGTTGTTCTCGCCGTTTTATAATAAGGGGACGGTGGGGATGAAGGTCTACCTAACTGATATGCACAAGGTGTATGAATATCAAATCACTAAGCGCAAAATCATTAGCCCCTATGCTGTGAGCGTGGTTAATAATACTAAGCAAAAGTTACTGACTTTAATTACTTGTAATGATAGTGGAAGTAAGCGACTCTTATTGCGTGGTAAGTTGATTAAAACCACTGATATCAATGATGCACCGGCATCAGTAGTTAAAATGATGCACCAAAAGACAAATAATTATAACGTATTAGCTGGATATTAAAAGTAATAATCATTTTGTAATTTCCTTAAGAAAATGCTATATTTAATATGATTAATCTTAAGGAGATGTACATAATGAAATTCAAGAAGACACTATTAATGACCGCTTTATCAGTAACGTTAGTTGCCCCTACGGTTTTAGAAGCATTTAGCAGTGAAGCCCCAGTTACGGTAAATGCTGCTAAACATAAGGCCAAGAAGCACAAGGCTAAGAAGGGCAAAAAAGCTAAGAAGACGAATAAAAAGAAAAAGGTAGCGGCACCAAAGACATCCGTCCAAAACACGAATACCACGACGCCAACTCCAAATCCAACGCCAACCCCTAGCGAAACTACTACTACTCAGCCAAGCACGCCTAGTCTAAGTAGTGATGCCACGGCTTACAATAACGCTGTTAATTCATTAGGTTCATATGCTAAGGCTGGTAGCATTAGTAATTACACCGTTGGCCCTGGCACTAGTTATCCCGGTGGAGCGAGTGTTGACATCAAGAATTCATTGAATGCCATGACTACCGACATGGGGAATACTGATTCATACGATAATCAACTCTTTGGCAATAAAGCCGTAATGGTTTTCCAACAACAAGTTAACCATTTGTACCAAGCTTTCCAAACTCGTTTTACAGCTGATGATAATAACGTCTTAAAGGAAAACTACAATAAGGTTCAACAACAATGGATCAATAGTAGTAGTAATAATTCAACCGTCAATCTTCAATGGACTAATATTACTAACTTCCTAAGCTCATTAAGTAATGCGTTTAGCAAATACTCTTCAAACTAAATTTAAAATGAAAAGCGGATTAATGAACATTATCTTCATTAACCCGCTTTTTTAATTCCGTAAATTATTTAATAAAACTCTTTTTACCAGTAATAAACTGATTACCCGGCACCGCAAATACTGATGAATTATCAGAAACAATGATTTTATTCACGGTAATGGTGGTTCCCTTTGCAATTTTTTTAACCCGGTATTTCTTTATCAAGTGTTCGTTGCTGTAAGTATATAACGCTTTTTTAGTTGTAATGGTCTTAAATGAACCATCGAATGAGTAGTAATAATCTTCATTATAATTATTTTGGGCGATTAAGACACCTCGCTCAGCGGAGTTCAAACGATTAGTAGCTGCTTTAATGGCCTGCTTCGTTTTAGCGTTGCTCAAGGCTTTCTGGGCACTTTTAACCCGGGCTTGAGCTCTGGATACATCTGCTGATTGGGTGTCATCGCTACTAGCACTACTATCACTGCTGGAGCTACTAGCGTTAGCCGAACTCTGATCAGCACTGGAACTCATGTTCTTGGACTTAGAAGTTGCGCTCGAGGCCGAACTGGAAGTGGTCGAAGTTGATTTAGCACTTGCTGATGCAACGCTACTTTTAACTGGGGCATATGAAATCGCTTTGGATGCAAACGCTAAGACACTGTTAGTCGCCTGGCTCATTGTATAGACTAATCCGTCGGCACTGGTCAATGCTGCCATGGCCATTGTAAATGCGGATGATGCTTGACTGGCTGCATTAGAGCCCTCTTGAATCGTTCCACCAGGGGTGTTGGCGGTACTTGCAATTACATTTGCAGCGCTAACCTGGTAGGTCATTAGTTGACCGGCACTGGCTAGGCTATTGGCAACACTTACGATTGAGGTCGTTGCTAAATAGGCACTGGCTGCTGATAGGGCTTCAGAGCTAGCGGAGGCATTGTACCTAGCAGCGCTGTTAGCAACACTAGCGGCGGATGAAGCCACACTAGCAAAACTATTAACTAATGAGACGTCGTTATTAATTCTTGAAACAGCGAAGTTAGTGGATGAGCCATAGGTGGCAGTAGCATTGGAGTAACCAAACGTGGTGTTGGCCGCTTCTGCTGACTGGGCTTGCTGGGTAGTGGCTGCGACCGTTGACGATGAACTAGCATTAGCACTGGAGGTGCTAACCGCAGTCGAGGTGGTATCAGCCTTAACCGTTGATTGAGCTGGGGTCAGAGCTCCGGCACCAGCGATTCCTAACAGGACCACTGATGATAAAACGACCCATTGTTTTTTAACTTTATGCATAATTTTGCGGTCCTTACGATTTTTCATAATTAAAATCCCCCTTCTGACCATACACGATATTTATACCACATTCTAAACAGTTTGACTATGAATGAATTATTCATTAAAGAAAAGCTAAAGTAGGAGGG
Organism: Lactobacillus sp. Sy-1; assembly: GCF_019303535.1. Taxonomy (GTDB): domain Bacteria; phylum Bacillota; class Bacilli; order Lactobacillales; family Lactobacillaceae; genus Nicoliella. Next base: position 530,612 of record NZ_JACCIU010000001.1, read on the forward strand.
TAATAGTTTAATTTAGTTTGTTATCTTTTGAGGTCGATTATATTAAATAAAACTGATATAATAAGACTTATTTAAAATAACTAAATTGTAAAAATATGCATTTGTTTTTATGATTTAATAATGTGAGGTGATTTATTTGCTAAAAACCAAATGGAATATTGCACAAACATACTTAGAGTTAGTGAAAGAACATTCACTTTTAAATGTAACAAATGATGATATTATTAACCATTCAGATGTTTCTAGAGGAACATTTTATAATAACTTTAATGGACAAAAGTCAATTCAAGATTACATCCAGGAAAAGATAGCTAATGATATTATTACACCAATTAAAGATGATTTAGATACTAGGGAAATCAACACTAATGATATTCATCAAGCGGTATTAGACATTTCAGACTCTTTGATTCCAACCTTATACCATCATCGTGAAATGATTAAGCTTTTGAATGATTGCGAGCTTAATCACATATGGGAAGATTTGCTTCTAGATGTAATGACTGAGTACATGGCTCCAGTTCTAAAGAACAACCGCGGATCAATCAAAAATGATCGAATCATGTTAAACTACATTAATCTAATTATTGAATCCTGGATTACAGAGGACAATCCGACCGATCCAGAGGCATTTAAAGCAATCTTATATCAATTATCAAAGCAATCAATTACCCAACTACTTTAAAAATTAGAGGGACCAGTATATGAACAAGTCCAAGCAGAAAATTCTAAATGCATTTTTGTCATTAATTAATCAAAAATCAGTGCTAGAAATTACAAATATCGATATTATTAACGAATCTGGCGTTGCTAAGGGAACGTTTTACCATAATTTCCATAGTAAGGATGATATTATCAAGTATTCTGAAATGAAAATTGATCGTGAATTAGTGCATAGTTTCGTCCAGAAGTATCGGGATGAAAATTTACCCCCAGTGACTCCAGAAGTCTTTGTGAAGATTTTCTGCGAGACCGCAATCCCATTGGTTTACGAATATCGTGACCAAATTCGAATCCTCCATGGTAGCGACGTGCATGAAGTTTGGCGGCATTACCTGGAAGTTCACTACTTTAGAATTATGAAAAAGCTCTTTCCAGAGGATAATAATTTTAACATCCGCCTCTTTATTAAGTACGTTAATTTAGTCGTGGCATTTTGGATTTCCAATTTAATTCCGATGGATCAAGAAGATTTTCAACGTAAATTTATGAATTTAATTAATAATGATGTGTTAGATTTACCAGAAAAGTAGGGGACGCTTCTAAAGCTACCCTTTTTACAAGCATCAGATAACATTGGAATTCATTTCAAATAAGTTTTCACTTTAATTAGTGGAAGCTTATTTTTTATTTGGATACTAATTTGAAATCGGATATTTAAAAATATTTGAATATTATAGGTGTAATTCACTAATAGTATACTATAATAATTATAAAACATTGGGGGGCTTTATCTATGAACAAAAATTCTAATAAAGAGCACTATCGTTTATATAAGTCTGGAAAACGCTGGATATCAGCCATGATTGTGACTGCAGCCGTTGTTTCAGTCGGTTACTCTTCAGAGGGCTATAGAAACGTGTCAGATAAATTTGGGACAACTGTTGCGAACGCTGATGAAACTAACACTAGTGACAATGTTGGTTCAACGGGATCCACAAGCAGTGCTGACCAAGCCAGTCAGGGAGTTAGTAGTACGACTACTACGCAAACAAATGAAAGTGCTAATTCCACTAGTCAAAAGGAAGCTAGTGCAGCTAGTACTGAAAGCAGTAGCAGCACCAGTCAAAGCCAAAGTAGTTCTGAATCCACGACCAGTAGCAATGCTGATGCAACCAGCCTGAACCAGAGCAGTACTGAATCTAAGTCGGCTCAAAGTAGTGCTACTGCAACTAGTCAGGAATCAAGCAATGCTACTTCAACTACGGATAAGAGTGCCGCTAATTCGACCAGCCAAGGTTCTAGTAACGTTAGTTCAACTGCGCAATCAAATGGGAGTGCATCCGAAGTGGCAGCTAATGATGTTAATAGTAAAACTTCTTCTGCAGTAGACGTAACTTACCGGCAAGAGGAAGTTAGTGGGGCGATTTCTGATGCTAATTTAAACAATGCAGTGAGTGTAACTAGTACTGCATATTCAGTTGCTAGCTCTGCTACCAGCGTTGCTAGTGCCGCTTTAAGTTCGACTTACGTCTTAATTTTGTCAGCAAGTACGGCGATTGACGAAAACGGTGCAGATTCGGCTTCATCTGCAATTAGTGCGGCTAAGTCTGCATACAATGTGCAGGCGTTACTTTATTACAAACTAGCTTTGAACACCGTAACCAGTGCACAAGATACTTATGACAGTGAGAATTCATATGTAAATACCTATTCCGCTGCCACAAGCGATGATAAAAGTACCGCTCAGAGTTTAATGAGTTCCGCATTGGTCTATGATGCAGCGCTAGGATCGTTTATCAATAATGTTTTACATACCTCGTTGGATAGTCAATCTAGCCTAATTAGCTCAATGGTTTCAACGTCATCGGCTGATTCGGTTTCGTTTAGAGTGGGTGAGTCGGAAGTAGGACCAGCCACTAGTTCTGCTAATAGCGCAATGTCACTGGCAGTTTCCGAAAATGTGGTAGCTTCTAGTTATGCTGCTTACGTTCAAAACGCCAGTTTGTTTGCTAGTAGCGTGGCTACCAACGTTGACCGAGAAGGGAAGGCCTACGAGAGTGCCAATGTTACTGCGGCATGGACATCTTATTATTCAGTAGCACCAATGTTAAAATCACTGAGTTCGTTGGCTAATGACACCTTTAATGCTTATCAAACAGCGTTTGCTTACACAAGTAACTCTGCTTCTGGATCTGATCAAGCATCTGCCTATGCAATTCTGAATTCGCTGTATAGTAATTATTACAAATCAACGGCAAGTGATAGCGCTGCAGCAACGGGAATGAATAATACCCTCACTGGAGTGTTAGGTTCTTTCAACAATGCTCAGGATTATTCAGCCACCAGCTCCGCCAATAGTGCTTCTTCAGTTGCAGATACTGCTGTTTCAGATGTATCTAGTGATGCCTCTAGTGCGGTAGCTAGCTTTGCAACCCAGGTTAGTGATCTTGCATCATTAGTGAATGCCACTTCATACGGTAGAACGATTGAAAATGATAAGGTAGTAGCAGCCTCTATGGCTGCCACTAGTGCTAATAGTTATGCGGCGGCCGTTAGTGCCGCAAGTGCATCGTTCAATACAGCTTCAAGTGCATATAATGCCGCAAGTGATTTTGCTGCTTCACAGGCATCAAATAATCCAGATCGAACTAGTGCTGAGGCAATTTTGAGTAGTGCCCAAGCATCACTAACAGCTGCTGCTAAAACGGTAGCAAGTATTTCAGCAACTAACAGTAGTGCTCAAGACGCTCTAAAATCAATCTTAGCATTAGCATATGAACCAGCGACTTATTCTGCTAATAGCGCAATGTCACTGGCAGTTTCCGAAAATGTGGTAGCTTCTAGTTATGCTGCTTACGTTCAAAACGCCAGTTTGTTTGCTAGTAGCGTGGCTACCAACGTTGACCGAGAAGGGAAGGCCTACGAGAGTGCCAATGTTACTGCGGCATGGACATCTTATTATTCAGTAGCACCAATGTTAAAATCACTGAGTTCGTTGGCTAATGACACTTTTAGTGCTTATCAAACAGCGTTTGCTTACACAAGTAACTCTGCTTCTGGAGCTGATCAAGCATCTGCCTATGCAATTTTGAGTTCGCTGTATAGTAATTATTACAAATCAACGGCAAGTGATAGCGCTGCAGCCACGGGAATGAATAATACCCTCACTGGAGTGTTAGGTTCTTTCAATAATGCTCAGGATTATTCAGCCACCAGCTCTGCCAATAGTGCTTCTTCAGTTGCAGATACCGCCGTTTCAGATGTATCTAGTGATGCTTCTAGTGCGGTAGCTAGCTTTGCAACCCAGGTTAGTGATCTTGCATCATTAGTGAATGCCACTTCATACGGCAGAACGGTCGAAAATGATAAGGTAGTAGCAGCCTCTATGGCTGCCACTAGTGCTAATAGTTATGCGGCGGCCGTTAGTGCCGCAAGTGCATCGTTCAATGCGGCTTCAAGTGCATATAATGCCGCAAGTGATTTTGCTGCTTCACAGGCATCAAATAATCCAGATCGAACTAGTGCTGAGGCAATTTTGAGTAGTGCCCAAGCATCCCTAACAGCTGCTGCTAAAACGGCAGCAAGTATTTCAGCAACTAACAGTAGTGCTCAAGACGCTCTAAAATCAATCTTAGCATTAGCATATGAACCAGCGACTTATTCTGCTAATAGCGCAATGTCACTGGCAGTTTCCGAAAATGTGGTAGCTTCTAGTTATGCTGCTTACGTTCAAAACGCCAGTTTGTTTGCTAGTAGCGTGGCTACCAACGTTGACCGAGAAGGGAAGGCCTACGAGAGTGCCAATATTACTGCGGCATGGACATCTTATTATTCAGTAGCGCCAATGTTAAAATCACTGAGTTCGTTGGCTAATGACACCTTTAATGCTTACCAAACAGCGTTTGCTTATACAAGTAACTCTGCTTCTGGAGCTGATCAAGCATCTGCCTATGCAATTCTGAATTCGCTGTATAGTAATTATTACAAATCAACGGCAAGTGATAGCGCTGCAGCAACGGGAATGAATAATACCCTCACTGGAGTGTTAGGTTCTTTCAACAATGCTCAGGATTATTCAGCCACCAGCTCCGCTAACAGTGCCGCCTCAGTTGCCAACAGTGCCATTAGCATTCCAAACAATGCCCTGGCTCCCGTAAGCAACTTCGCATCCTACGTTAGTAGCGTTGCCGCCAAAGTGGATTCCACTTCATACGGTCGGACCATCAACAACGACGCAGTCCTTGCTGCTTCGGAATCCGGAGCGAGTGCTGACAGCTATGCCGCTACCGTCAGTGCAGCGGGGGCATCATTAACTGCTGCCTCCAGTGCATACGCTTCCGCCAGCGCCTTTGCGTCCGCTCAAGCCTCTGATAATCCTGACAGACAAGGTGCGGAAGCTACTTTAGGTAGCGTTGCCATTGAATTGGCATCGGCCGAAAGTGCTGCCTCAACGATTGCAACTTTAAACACCTCTGCCCAGGGAACCCTTAAGTCACTATTAGCCTTGCCTTACCAACCAGCAACGTACTCTGCAGCTAGTTACGCATCCGTAGTGAGTTTGGCCAGTTCTGCTGTTGCTAACTACGACAGTGTGGTCAATAGTGCGAACACGGTTGCAAGCAGTGTATATGTTGCCGTTAAACGTGAGGGAACGACTTTTGAAAGTTCTAACGTCACCTCCGCTTCCCAAGCCGCTGTCAGTGCTAGTTCAGTGGCTGCCCAAGCTAATAGCGAGCTAGCCAGTGCCTCTGCAGCATTCGCTTCGGCTTCGGGGGCCTCAGCTTACGATAGTAACGATAAAAATAGCGCTGCCACAATCTTGAATTCCATTGCCAGTGCATATGCGAGTGCGTCAGGAAGTTACGCCACATTATCAACGGCCAACGATTCAGTCCAAGCCTTAATGGTTTCCATTAATTTAGCTCAAGCAACGCCAGCTAATAATTCCGCAACCAGTGCATCATCAGCAGTTAGCGTTACCATTTCCAACGTCCCTAGTGAGGCAGCTAGTGCCGTATCTAGCTTTGCAGCTGAAGTTTATTTTGTTGCTTCATTGGTCAACAAGACTTCATATGGTCGGACCGTTGAAAACGACTTGGTCAAGGGTGTATCATCCGAGGCTCCCATCGCTAGCAATTATGCTGCTGCCGTTAGCGCAGCGAGTGCAGCGCTTGTTTCCGCAACCAGTGCATATGAATCCGCCAGTGCCTTTGCGGCTTCCCAAGCTTCAGACAATCCTGATCACAGTAATGCGGAAGTAGCCCTAAGCAGTGTTTCTGCAGCCCTTACTTCCTTTGCTGCCGTTGCTGACCAGGTGAGTGCTACTAATCAATCAGCGCAGTCAACATTAAACTCCATTTTAGCATTGGCGTACGAACCAGCGACTTATTCTGCCAATAGCTATGCGGCTTCCATTAGCACTGCGGGTTCCGCAACTGCTAGTTATTTGTCCACGGTTAACAATGCAAATTCCATACTAGCTAGTGTCTATGCTACCGTTAACCGGGAAGGAACCGCATACGAAAGTGCTGCCATTAGTTCTGCAACTCAGGATGCTAGCGCTGCTCAATCAGCTGCGGATTCCTTTGCAAAGGATCTTGCTGATGCTTCAACTGCGTACGAATCAGCATCAAATGCAGTTAGTTCTGCCAATGATGCTAACGATAGTAATAGCGCCAGTTCAATTGTTGCAAACGCTAAAAAAGAATACAGCAGCTTATCAGACACGCAAACGGCAGTATCCAATGGAAATAACAACGTTCAAACCCTATTGGCCTCAATTAAAGCTGCTCAAGCAACCCCAGCAACGGCTTCCGCTTCTAGCGTTGCTACTAAGGTTAGCACCGCTGTTGACTCAGTATCCAGCAGTGCAGCCAGTGCGGTTAATAGCTTTGCGACCCAAGTGGCTAGCGTTGCTTCACTAGTCGACGCAACTTCCTTTGGTCGCACCGTTGAAAATGATCAAGTTAACGCCGCTGCAGAAGCCGGAAGGGCCGCAAATAGCTATGCCGAATTCGTTAGCGCTGCGAACACCACCTTAGCTGCGGCTTCCGATGCTTACACATCCGCCAGTGCCTTTGCCGCTGCGCAATCATCAGATAACCCAGATCGTAAGGATGCTGAACAATCATTAGCTAGTGCCTATGCAGCTTTAACTGCCGCTTCATCTACCGCCGCTCAACTTTCAGCCACCAATAGTTCTGCTCAAGCGGTGCTTAAGTCACTGCTTAACTTGGCCTACGAACCGGCAACCTACTCAGCAAATAGTTATGCAACTGAAATTAGCGCTTCCAGTGCGGCCATTACTAGTCAGGCGGGGGTAGTTACCAGCTTTAATTCTGCATTGAGCAGTATTTATGCTACTGTTGAACGGGAAGGAAAGGTATTTGAAGTTTCCAACGTTGCTACCGCAAATCAAGTTGCCAGTGCAGCTAAGTCGGTACTTGACGAGGCAAGTAGCACATTAGCGAGCGCATCTGCAGCTTATGCTTCCGCTACTGCCGCTTCCGCTTACGATTCAAACGATAGTAGTAGTGCTAACATAATTTTAGAAAGTGCATTCCATGAATTTAACAGTGCTAGTGCTGCCCAAACGGCACTATCGCATGAAAACGACACTATCCAAAGCCTGTTAGCCGCAGTTGAGTCTGCCCAGGATAAGCCTGCTAGTGACTCCGCAAATGATGCCTCCACAGCTGCAAATATTGCTACTGTAGAAGTTCCAAGTTCCGCATTAAGTGCGGTTGAAAGCTTTGCAACCCAAGTCGATAGCGTTGCTTCATTGGTTAACACCACTTCATTCGGCCGGACCGTTGAAAATGATAAGGTCTTATCAGCAGCATCTGCTGGTTGGTACGTCGATAGTTATGCTTCTGCCGCTAGTGCAGTCAGTTTAGCCTTTAATACCGCAACCAGTGCGTACGAATCTGCGAGTGCCTTTGCTGCTGCTCAAGCATCGAATAATCCAGATCGCCAAAGTGCTGAACAGACCTTAGCCAGTGTTTCCGCAGCTTTAACCACGGTTAAAGAGACCGCAGCCAAGGTATTAGCAACCAATAGTTCCGCCCAAAGCACGCTTAGTTCACTGTTGGCCTTGCCTTACCAACCAGCAACTTATTCTGCAACTAGCGATGCAACTGAAATTAGTTCATCCAGTGCGTTCGTTGCGAACCAGGCGAGTGCAGTCAACAGTGCCAGCGCATTAGTCAGCAGCGTTGCAACCGCCGTTGCCCGCGAAGGAAAGGCGTACGAAAAGGCGAATGTAACTACTGCTTCTCAAGCCGTAGCTACTGCTTCTCAAGCTGTTGACTCAGCAAGTGCAGCGTTGATCGCTGCCAGTGGTGCGTACAATTCAGCAATGGCTGCCCTTGGTTCAGCTCACGATGGGAATGACCAAGCGAGTGCCACTTCCGTTACCGCCGCTGCATTTAAGTTGCTCGGTAGTGCTACTACCGCTGATTCAGAAGCAAGGGCCACTAACAGTGCTGTGCAAAGCAAATTCGCTGCGCTTGAATCAGCACCAGACGCCCCCGCAACTGAGTCTGCTACCAACGCATCTGCTGTAACCAGTGAAGCCGTATTGGGTGCACCGGATAATGCTTTATCATCCCTTAACTTTGTTGATGAATTGGTCAACAGTGTGGCAGAATTAGTGAACGCCTATGGTAAGCAGGCAAATGCTTCCGCAGTTGACGAAGCCAGTATGGATGCTAGATCTGCGAACTATTTCACTTCCGCTTATCAATCAGTGGCCAACAGGGTATCTTCAGCATCCAGCGCATACGCTGCTGCGAGTGCTTTTGCCGCTGCCCAAGCTTCAGATAATCCCGATCGTTCCGCTGCTGAAAGTCGTTTGAATTCTGCAGCCGCAACCCTAACGTCAGTAACAAGCACCGCAGCCGCATTAAATAGCGTGAATGGAACAATCCAAGCGACGTTGAAGTCAATTTTGGGTTATCAAGATACTTCGTCGGCAACTAGTTCCGCAACCAGCGCCTCCGCAGTGGTTAACTCTGCTAATGCTGCTGAAAAGAACTCCGCTAGCGTGGTCAATAGTGCTAGCGCAGCCATTTCCAGTGTTGCTTCCCAATTCGATCAGAATGGCCACCGTGCTGACGGGACCGCCTTAAGCACCGCGCAACTAGCCGGGAGCGTTGCATCCAGTGCCGCCGTCCTTGCTAGTGCTACCCTCAGCAACGCCAATGGGGCTTACAGTGCTGCCAAGCGCTTTGCGGACAACGCTACTAATCTTCCTGACAAGAGCAGTGCCGAGGCGGTCTTGAGCGCCGCTGCCCAGACTCTGTCAACGGTAGCAACCTCTGCTGCTGCTGTATCCAGTGCTAATAGCACCGCCCAAAAGCAACTTAGTTCGCTCCTAGCAAACTTACCAAAGCCGGCTCCAGCTTCTTCAGCTGCCGCACCGGTTTCATCTGCTTACGTGGCACCAAGTTCTTCTACCCAGTTGGTATCATTGGTATATGTATCAGCAGGAAGTCTTACAGCTAGCTCAACGGCTGCATCGAATACGGTAGTAGTTGAGTCATCGGTAGCTTCATCAGCACCGGCATCTTCAGCTGGGCCTAAGTTTGTTCCATCAACTTACTTCCCACAATTCGAGAAACCAATCAAGAAGGATACCCTTGCTGATAAGCCAACCGTCGTTAGCAAGAATAACGACAAGCAAGCCGATAAGAATACCACTGCTAAGTCTGATCAAAAGAGTCAAAAGAAGACCAAGAATACCCATGTAACGAAGCAAGACGTAGAAATGGCGAAGGAATTAGTGCGGGATGCCAAGAAGAAGGTTACCAACGCTAAGTCCATCGTAAAGAAATTAACGACTCGCTTTAACCTCCTCATGGCTAAGCGAAACTACAAGAAGATTTTGAAGGCTTACAAGGCGTACCTTGCAAAGGTAAAGCATACTAATACCAAAACTAAATAAGCCCGTTAATATAAATACGCAAAAATAATCATAATGCGTGGTACCAAAAAAGAATCCCACCTGCTGAACATTTTCGTTCCAGCGATGGGATTCTTTTTTTGATGGAGTAATAACTTTATCTATATTCCAAGCCACTTAGCGTATCGTATTTGTACTGAGCCTTTTTTAACTGCTTATTTGCCTTGGCTTGCTTTTGCTTAGCATGCCGTTTCTTAGCTGCTGACTTGGCTTTCTTATAAACTTGCTTGGCTTTTTTTGCTTCCGCCTTGGCCTTCTTGTACGCTTCCTTAGCAGCCTTTAATTTCGCCTTAGCTGCTTTTTCCTTAGCCTTTAGTTTCGCCTTGTTCTTTTTAGAATCAGATTGCGCACTTGCACTACTGTATGGCGTAGCAGAAGGGGTCGCCTCACTACTTGCCGAAGAAGCAACACTGCTAGTCGCTGAACTGGCACTACTAGTGGTAGCGCTACTACTACTGGATGCGCTACTTACGGCACCACTACTAGCTGAACTAGAAGTGGCACTGCTGGCAGTGGAACTGGCTGCGGAACTAGTGGTGGCACTACTACTGGTAGTTGATGCAGCTGATAGGGAAGCAGCTGCGTATTCTGATCTAGTATTTGACAGAAGAACCTGGGCACTGCTGTATATCGCTGATGCAGCTACACTAGCGACACCATAGGAACTATAGCTTACCTCAGCTGACTGAAGAAGTAACCATGCATTAGATGTAGCGTTAGATGCAGAGTTAGCAACTGACTTTGCACTATCGTATGCAACTGAATAAGCACTTGCTTGAGATGAAGAAATGCCACTTGAATTCATCGCATTAGAGTATTTATACATATCAGCAATCGCACTGTCAGAAATTTGACCAGCATATTTTAAATTATCCCTAGCTTCGCTATCTTTAACCGTAGCCGAAGAAAACGCTAAGCTCGCACTCACACTTGCCGCATCCGCCGATGATGCCATCGACTGTGCCGCTACATATGCTGATGATTTCTGTTCGTATGTATTCCCAGAATTAACTACTGATGCAGTCGCATAACTACTAGTCGTATCCGCATTAGCGTATTCATAATGTGCACTGACCGCTCCTGTTATTGCAAATGCGCCCGTCATTACCATCACTGTGATCCACCGTTTACCAGCCTTATAAAGCCGGTAGTGTTCTTTTGGATGATCGTTTTTCATATATATTCCTCCAATTTATATTAAAATTCAAACCATACTATTATCATATTATATCAAATTAAAAATGATATCGAATTGATTTATCCTTATTTTTGTCAACTTAGCATTATTACAACTACCCATTGGATGTTAAATTAGATCAGATTCTAGCTAGTAAATGGGCCGCACTAACGAACTTGACTTATAAATATTTTAGCTAACCATTAAAAAACGTTAAAAAAAATCAAATATTTGATATAATTAATAATGAAATTTTAAAATATGTTAACGATTTATAACCTAGTGATCGACAGTTTGAAATTATCTTATAACACCGTTGCCTTTGAACCGTGGTTGGTATTCGCGCCAACGTTTATTTTGGGGGGATATTATGAATTTAAACAATAACAATATAAAGATTCATTATAGAATGTATAAGTCCGGAAAAAATTGGATCATTGCTGGAATCGTTACTCCACTGGTTCTAATTGGGATTGGGGAAGTTAATGCCCACGCCGATGTAAATTCGAATCAAACTAATTCGACGCTCCCTCAAGATACGAACAGTGGGGCTACCAGCAATGCTACCGTGGCCAGTGCCACTAGTAATTCCAGTAATTCTTCGGCGCCTAGTGCCACTAGTAGCGAATCCAGTTCCACTACCACGAACAGTGCCAGCGCTACTGCAGACACCGATGTTACCAGCAGCTTTGTTGCCAGTGCTAACTCGAAAACAAGCACCGCTAGCAGCGTAGCCAGCTCTACATCAGCCAACAGCAGTGCGCCTAGCTCCACTTCTGCCACCAGCGTTACCAGTGGCTCATCCAGTACCACCCCTAGTCCTAGTGCGTCCGGTAGTTCAACTAGCTCCGCAACTAGCAATAGCGCCACCAGTGGTGCTTCTAGCGATTCTTCCACCACATCATCCAGCAGTGACGGAATCACTTCTGATTCTGAAGACAGTCGTTTTGCCCAAGCGCAGGTTCCATCCGATCCCACCAGCGTTAGCCCAAACATTAAAATGGTTGATGGTACATATCACTATTACAATAACAATGGCGAGATGCAACGCAATCTGTTAGTTAATAACAATGGGGAACTAGCCTATTTTGATGCGAACGGAAACTACGTTGCCCTAAATACTACTCTGCCACAGACCAACCTCATAACGATCAACAATAGCTACGCCACCCATAATGCAATTTACAGTGTCGATAGTAATAACATCACCACCACTGACGGCTTTCTAACCGCCGGCAGCTGGTATCGGCCAAAGGACATCCTTCAAAACGGGACCACGTGGGTCGCATCTACTGCCAACGACTTCAGACCACTACTAATGGTTTGGTGGCCGAACAAGCAAGTGCAAACGAACTACCTAAACTACATGTACGCTAATCATTTGAGTGCCACGGCATATACCAATGATGCCAGCCTTGACGACTTAGCGGCAGGGGCGCAAGCAGTTCAAGCAAACATCGAACACCAAATCACCGCTGATAACGGCTCGACAGATTGGTTGAAGACCCTAATGAACAACTTCGTCAATACGCAGACGATTTGGAACATTTCGAGTGAAAACAGTAGTTCCACCGACGGCTTCCAGGGTGGGACGCTGGCGTTTGGGAACAACATCCTTACGCCCAACGCCAACTCCGACTACCGGTTAGTCAACCGGGCTCCAGCCAATCAGACCGGGCAGCCCGAGTACAACTATGACTCCTGGAATGGCTCTGAATACCTCCTGGCAAACGATGTTGATAACTCCAATCCCGTCGTTCAAGCCGAAACATTGAACTGGCTCTACTACATGATGAACATTGGGACCATTTCTCAAAACGATCCTAGCGCTAACTTCGACGGAATCAGACTGGATGCCGTTGACAACATGGATGCCGATTTAATTCAAATCATCTCTGATTACTTCAAGGCGGCATATAAGACCAATGCTAATGATGCGAATGCGGATAGTCGGTTATCAATTCTAGAAGACTGGAGTAAAAACGATGCATACTACCTCCAGAACAACGGGCAAAACCAACTAACAATTGATGATTACCTGCACTTTAATTTGAATAGTGCGCTGAATGCTAAGCCAGGCGGTCGGACCGCAATCAGTAATTTGATCAACGGAAGTTTGTTTGACCGGACCAACGACTCAACTGAAAACACCGCCATTCCAAACTATACTTTCGTGCGGGCCCATGACAGTGGGGTTCAAGAACTACTATTCAGAATCATTAAGGATAAGATCGATCCGAATTCGACTGGTTATAACGCCACGCAGGATCAGTTAAATCAAGCCCTGAGCATCTACGATCAGGATATGGCCTCCACTAATAAGCAGTATAACTACTACAATATTCCATCATCTTACGCGCTGATTTTGACCAATAAGGACACGGTTCCCCGCATCTACTATGGTGATTTATACACCGACGACGGTCAGTACATGGCTAATAAGTCGCTTTACTTTGACGCCATCCAAGCAATGCTAACCGCTAGAATTAAGTACGTCGCTGGTGGCCAGTCCATGAACGCGGTTAATAGTAACCTGATCACCTCGGTCCGTTATGGGAAGGGTGCCGAAACCGCAACCGATACTGGTGATAGCGAAACCAGAAATTCTGGAATTGCCGTGGTGGAAGGTAACGACCCGAACCTTCCAAACACCCAGGTAACCATCAACATGGGGGCAGCCCATAAGAACCAAGCCTACCGGCCATTGATTCTTACAACCGATACTGGCCTCCAGGAATACGCGACCGATGCAGATGCCGCAAATAACGTTATCTATACCGATGCGAACGGGAACTTAACCCTCAGCGCGGATCAAGTGAAGGGGTACAGCAATCCGCAAGTTTCTGGATACCTCTCAATGTGGGTTCCCGTCGGGGCCAGTGATAACCAAGACGTTAGAACGGCGGCGAGCGCCACTCCGGCTACTGATGGCAACACGCTCCACTCGAACGACGCCCTGGATTCCAACGTTATTTTCGAGAGTTTCTCTAACTTTCAATCGATGCCCCAAACTACTGACCAGTACCAAAACGTCGTCTTAGCTAACGTGGCCCCAATGCTGAAACAGTGGGGGATTACCTCGGTTCAACTGCCACCGCAGTACCGTTCCGTGAGTGGAAATGAATTTGTGGATGCCACGGTGCAAAACGGGTACGCATTTACCGATCGTTACGACTTAGGGTATGGAACGCCTACTAAGTATGGAACCATCGACCAACTAACCAACGCCATTAAGGCCCTCCATGGCCAGGACATTCAAGCAATTGCAGATATCGTGCCGAACCAGCTTTATGACCTTGCCACTCCGGAAGTCGTTTCCGCAACCAGACAGAATCAATACGGGCAAGATAGCGGCAACACCACCATCTATAATGACTTATACTACGCTAACACCACTGGGGGTGGGACTTACCAACAACAATATGGTGGTGAATTCCTAGCCCAGCTGGAACAGGAATATCCAGAACTATTTAGCGCAGTTCAAGTTTCAACTGGCAAGCCAATCGACCCAAGCGTTAAAATTAAACAGTGGTCTGCCAAGTACCTAAACGGAACTAACATCCAAGGGCGTGGTTCAGATTACGTCCTAAGAAACTCAGGTAACTCGGGGTACTTTACATTGGGCAGTCAGGGAATTAATTTACCAAACCAGTTATTAGGAACTAGCGTCCAAGTTGGAATAAGCAATGATAACGGAAAGGTATCGTACTATACATTGAGTGGACAGAAAGCAACTAACTCCGTCGTTGACGTTGACGGGGTGCCATACTCGTTTGATCAAGCTGGCAATTTAATTACCGGTGGCTACAGCAACAATGGGGTTCAGTACGAAGCCCTTCCAAATGGGCAGGGGTTAAGCAATGCCTTCTTCCTTAACAACGGCAAATTAAGTTACTTTACCGCCAGCGGAAATTTATTTACCAATGGCTTTATGAGCAACCCGTCCAACCCGAGTGAGTTCTACTACTTTGACCAAAATGGCCAAGCATTGACCGGACCTCAAATGGTGGATGGATACCAACTACTATTCAGCCCGGATGGGATTCAATTAAAGGGGGTAATTAACAGGAACTCGAATGGTGATTTCAACTACTATGATCCTAGTCAGGGTCGGTTAGTGACGAACCAAGACGTGACGATAAATGGGCTTTCTTATCACGCAGATGCAAACGGGGTCTTAACCCCAATTGGCAACACCTCTGGTTCAACATCGAACGCCAGTGGCAGTGCCTCTGGTTCGTCATCTAATGCTAGTAACGGAGTTTCGGGCTCGTCATCTAGCACTAGCAACAATGCTTCAGGCTCATTCTCCAGTACCAGCTCCGCTAGTGCTAGCAGCAGTAGCAGCGCGCCTAGTTTGTCCGCTAGCACCCATGAAAGCTCCTCAAGTGCGAGTTCGAGTGCCAGCAGTAGTGCTTCTAGTTCAGCTACTAGCACCAATAGCAGCACTGCTAGCATAACTTCAAGTGCAAGCAACAGTTCTGCCATTGCATCATCTATTGCCAGTAGCGTTACTTCCGCTGAAACCAGCGTCACTAGCATTTCGTCCAACCCGAATACCTCGTTTGCTAGCATCAGTTATAGCTACCTAGCTCCCGAAACGACGACTTCCGCGCTTTCATCCGTCGCTAGTTCGATTAGTGACTTGTCCAATAAAGTTCAACGGTTGAACAGCAGTGCCCAGTCCGCAGCAACGCAGATATTTATTCTTTCCAGTCAAATTCCGACTAGCTCAGGACTAAGTAGTTATGCCTTTGCTGCCAGTACGGCGTTAAACACCATTGCTTCGGCTTCTGCCGATGTCTTAATTGCCAATAGTCAGGCTAACTCCGCGATGTTCGTAGCTAATGCAGCGGTGATGGTTGCTAATTCAGCCACTAGCACTGCGAATAGTGCAGCTGCCGTGGCCAATGCTGGAAATTCGGCTGCCGCAGTGGCCTACTCACGGGGGGATGCACTAACGGGAAACAGCTATGCCAGTGCGGCCTGGTCCGCTGCTGCCACCGCCCAAAGTGCGGTCTCCTTGGCAGCTTCAGCGAACGTGGTGATTTATTCTGCCAATGCTGTGACTAGTTCTGCCCAAGCGCGGCTTGATAGTGATTATCAGACGGTCGGCTTAGCAACGAATGTTATCTTTAATGTGAACAGCTCTGCTTTTTCAACGTCCACCAGCTCAGCAGTTGAATCTAATTCAACTAATGCTGTTAGTTTCGCTAACGATAGTTCCGTGGCTGCGACAAGCCAAACTGCCTATCAGGTGGCCCACAATGGTTACAGTGATGGATACAACGGCAAGTCTGCTGAACACTTTACTGGGAGTTCCTCAACCTACCAGGCGGACTATCTAAATGCATATCAATCCGGGCGAAAAGCCTACCTCAAAGACGTGGATTCTGGCAAGAATGCAGCTAAGCAGACTTCATTCTACGCGAAGGAATCCCTGGCTGGTAAATCAACTGGGTACAAGGACGGCTACTTGAAAGAATTCAATGCGCGCCTAAAGCAGAATCATAAGTACATCTATAACGTAAAAAACCTCTACCTTTACAAGAGTGCTGACTTTACCTATGATAATCGGATTCAGAAATACTATAAGCAATCCCCAGCAACAGCAAATGAATTTACCATTACCGGGGTGGCACTTTCTAAGAGTGACCTAATTCGTTACTCCGTTAAATCACGCTCCGATAGCAAAATCAAAGGCTATGTAACTGCCAACCGCAAGTACGTTCAAAATACTTACTACAGCAAATCGGATATGACGAAATCCAAGACGATTAAGGTAATCAACGATAAGGGAATCAATGTGCATTACACCAACGGTTCCGTTTCTAGAAGTGGTCGGCACTACCAAAAGGGTGCTGAAATCAAAGTTCAACGGGTCTTTGATCATAATGGATTGACACGCTTCTTGATTGCGGATGGGGTTTACATTACCACCAATAAACAGTTCGTGAAGTTCGTTTAGGATTTTATAATTAATTAAGGCTAGTTTCGATTTTGAATCGAGGCTGGTTTTTTTGTGGATAAGTAAAATCATCTAATATATATTTTTGTATCATTTTTGGATAAGCTTTTTGATCTTAAATCTTATTAATTTTTTAATCTAATTGTTTTTATTGTATAATATTAATTAGTTTCTATTATTTGTATACAATGATAATTGTATTTATGACTGTTGCTTTATAATAGTCTTTTTGTCTGGATGTAATTTTTAGGGGATGTTATTATTTCAAGTATTAATTTAAAAAAACAATTCCTGCAAATCACTACCATTTCGATTCTTTCGCTTATTTTTATTATCTTTTGTGACTATTTTTTTAGGAATTCCTATCCAGTCTACTTAGAAGTAATATTTGTAATGAATGTTTTGATTATGTACGGTAAATTTATATTTTCTTTTATTTATAGGGTGAGGGTGAGTCGATTTCGAAAGAGGCACTCTATTGATGAGGTATCTGGATCTGTTTCAGTTATTATTCCGTGCTATAACGAAACAGCTGATAGTATTAAAAAGCTATTTAAAAGTTTGGAAAGTCAAACTATTCTGCCAAAAGAAGTAATTTTTATTGATGATGCTAGTACTAATAGAATTGCTTACAGATTTGCCAGAAAATATGCTAAAAGATCTAAAATCAACATCCTTATTAGGTCTCAATCTGAAAATCAAGGAAAGCTCAAAGCGATTTATAGGGGAATAATAACAGCAACTGGTGACTATCTATTATTTATTGATTCTGATGGATATGTTTCTAAAAATGCAATTCAAGAGTTGCTTTTTCCGCTATATCACAATCCTAAAGTGGGTGCTACATGTGGCCATGTAGTTCCTAATAACAGTGGCGATAACTTTTTAACTCGGATGCAATCCGTATTATATGAAAACTCTTACAATTATGGTAGACAGTATCAGAGTTTCTTTAATAAAGTAATCGTATGTTCAGGAACCCTTAGTATGTATCGACGCGAAATTATTGCAAATTCAACTTCAGAGCTATTAACTTCTAGATTTTCTTCTAAGGATCGCTATACGGGTGATGATATTACAATGACCGGAATTGTTTTAAGAAGGGCACTAAGAACAATTTACGTTGAAAACGCGATTTGTTATACGAACGTTCCAACCTCACTTAGTGACTTCTTTACCCAACAACTACGTTGGATTAGGGATGCGTATTTTAATTACTTAGAGGGCATTGGTTTATTTTTTAAAATGCCGGTTTACTTCTTACTTCAGACTCAAGAAGTGCTTTATTGGTTAATTAGTTTATCAGCTTTATTAACATTTGTATTTAGTAGTCATATTGGGATTACTATCTCAGCGCTTTTGGTTATTATTGGATATGATTTGGTTGCGATGATAATGGATAATTACTATCTGATATTTATAAAAAAGAAAAATCCGTTTTTAATTATGATTCATCATTACACATACATGGTATTAGTATTTTGGATTAGAGTTATTGGACTGTTAACAATGTTTAAGCGTAAGTGGGCTGAGCATGATACTCAAAAGCTAATGCAACTTAAAAAGGGAATTAATGTGTCTAAGAGAAGCCGAACTATTTACCACCAGTCATTAAACAACAGGAAAGCTTAAATAAATTTATGAGATAACTAAATAACGTCAAAAAAGGTGCATTAATAATTACTAAACTTAATCTAGTAATTATTAATGCACCTTTTTATCAACATTGTTTACAATTCTATTTTCTGGAATTTCTCAACATCTTCACATACGCATAAATTAAAATGATTTCCACAATTGACAGCACGATTTCAATCACCGTATTCACACCATCTGGGAAGTATTTAGTGATAAAGACGTAGTGGATTAACATGATTACCGCAATGACCACCAGTGAAACTCTTAAAAAATTAAGCTTACCCAATTCATTCACCTACCCGTTCAATCATAATTACCTTTATTATACATGAATTTAAGCATCTTGGTGTTGATGCCAAATTTGTTCCAAACGATTGCGCAACTTTTCATCGTGGGCAAAAACATACAGACCCTTAACGCCCCGTTTCATCAAGACATTGACCGAATTCAACACCAACGTCTGTTTGATTTGCGCAAATTCCTTGGGATCAGAGATATCCTTACGTTTCTTTAAGGATTCAACATCCGTAAACTTACTTAAATCAACGTATAAGTGGTTTTGATCATCAATTTTAATCGGCGGCCCTAAAATAACCCCGACGTAGTTCAAATCAAAGCCCTGGCAGGTAAACATTGAGCCGACTTCATTAATTGTTTCCGGAAGTTCAGCCCACGGCGTCTGGGTGTAATTATACTGGTCCCACGGCATTTTAAAATTGCCCTCAACAATGTAGTGCTTGCCACCATCCAGGGTGGAAGGGTAGCCGGAGGTCGAAACGATTCGGGACAGGCCGACTTCCTGATTGCGTTTGACCACTAACTGCCGCATCTTTTCGGCGTCATCAAAAATTCGAAAATCATAACCAGCGCCAAGGTCGTTTGGTAACGACGTTAAGGTCCCATCAGTTAGGGTGTTGATCCATTTGACCAATTGATCACTGGCGTTCATTCGAAACTGGTGGGTTAAGTGATATTCTCCCACAGTATATGGAGCAATTAGCTTCTTCAACCGATTCGTCGTCCAAAAGCTCTTGGTCCTTAGGACTTGGCGGTGGTCAAAGACTAAGATTGTGATTTGGGAACGTTTGATGATTTCGGTCAATTGATTATCCTGGTAAAAATTATTGTAGGCGTCACGACGTGATAATAAGAGGTGGGCTTCGTCGATGACTGTAATGTCAGCTTGGGTATCATTTTTGGTCATTTGATTAATGAAGGAAGTCGGCCGGTTAAAGTTCTTTTTTAAGACGTGTGATTCCGCCCCGGCGATTTGTTTGTAGACTTTGAGGATTTCGGGATGGTTAACTAAGAAATAGTTCTTAGTCTCAGCCAGCGGGCCGTTTTTTTGCGCCGCCATTTGCTGAAAGTCATAAAAGAGTTGGCTTAAGATGACGCTCTTGCCAGTGCCAGCATCGCCATAAATGACGTAGACGGATTTTTGATCATCGTGAAGATGCTTAATGGCAAACTGCTCAATGCCATTGATCATTTGATCCTGCTCGTCAGTTAAATGATGGTGATTAGCAAGTAATTTATTAACGGTTGAATTATCCATCTAAAAGCCTCCAAAATTAATTAATTATGAATATTATACAATGCTTTAGTTACAATGATAAAATGATAAATGCAAGTAACTTTGCAAAAGCTTAATATGTACTTTTAATTACAAGAGTGGTAATATAAGGACACAATTAAAAATTGATTACATAATTGATTTTTGAAATTCTTTTTAAAACTTCAGGAGGTTTTTTCTATGAAAAACAAGAATCCAAAGGAACACTATCGTCTATATAAATCTGGTAAGAACTGGGTTGCAGCAATGGTTATGACTGCAGCAGTTGTATCAGTAGGTTTTGTAACTGTAAATAACGCACCAGCAGCTACTGCACATGCGGATGTTGTTTCAGATCTTAATGCTAAAGTGGTATCAACTGCTTCTGCTTATAATAATGCAACTGCATCCGCTAATAATGCACAATCAGCATACAATGCAGCGGAATCAGCATATAATGCAGCTACTGTAAATGCTCAAAATGTTCAATCAGCATACAATTCAGCAACTGCAGTTGCTAATAATGCATCCGCATCCGCATCAGCAGATAGCACAGCAGCTAGTTCATATGCAACTTTAGCTAGTTCATACTCAGCAGCATCTAATTCTGCATCCGCATCTGCTGCTAGCTCATCAGCTAGTTCATATGCAGCAGCAGCTAGTTCATATGCAGTATCAGCTAGTTCATATGCATCAGTAGCTAGTTCATATTCAGCTTCAGTTTCATCAGCTAATTCAGCAGTAGCTAGCGCTTCATCAACAGCACAAAATGCAAGTTCAGCACTATCAGTTGCAAATAGTGCTAAGAGTTCTGCTTCCTCAGCTTACTCATCAGCATTTGCAGCACAAAATTCATATGCTTACGCATACAACAACTCATTTGCTCCAGTTCAATCTGCTTCTTCATCAACCCCCGTTGGTGATCAAGGATACGTTGCTAGTTCATATGTAACTACTTCATCTAGTTCAGCAACTTCAAGTGCTAGTTCTAGTGCTGCTACTTCGTCAGCATCTAGTGCTTCTACGACTTCAGCTAGTTCATCTGCAACTAGTTTAAGCTCACGTGCTGTTACTGTAAGTAGTGCAGCTGATACTAAGCTTGTAGCTGGTCATTCATCAAAGACTACTGCTAAGAAGACTACTAAGGCTGAAGTTAACAAGGCTAAGAAGGCTGCTAACAAGGCAAAGAAGGAAGTTTCAAAGGCTAAGACTTCAAAGGCTAAGAAGGCTGCTGAAAAGAAATATAAGGCTGCTGAAAAGAAGTACAACAAGTTAAACAAGGCTTACAAAGCTGGTAAATAATCATTTAAATTAAGGGACGTTTAAGTTTTATTTCTATCCCTTTTTTGTTATCTAATGTAACTAAATTTATCCTAGTGATAACATTTCATTTTCATATACATTGTAAAAGATAAGTGTTATTATTAAATAGTAAATTAAAACTTAGTTACATAGATTAAGTTTTTGTAATATTTTAGGAGGCTCTTTATTATGAAAAAAGACAATCAAAAAGAACATTATCGTCTATACAAATCCGGTAAGAACTGGGTTGCATCAATGGTTGTAGCTGCTGCTGCCGTTACATTTGGTTTTGTTACTGTAAATAACGGAACTGCACATGCTGCTACTCCAGTTTCTGATGCTGTTGTTACTAGTGCTAATCCAGCTGCGGCTAGTTTTTCAAGCTCTGTTGCTGCAAAAGATGCAGTAACTAGCTATTACAATACTAGTGTTTATAGTGCATCTAATTCATACGCAGTAACTTCAGTTGCTGTAAGTAAAGCACAAACTTCATATGACGATGCAGCAAAGTCATACAGTTCGGCTAATAGTGCATATTCAGATGCATACAACAGTAGTGTAGTTGCTTCTAGCGTTTCATCTTCATACAGTGCAAAGTCATCTAATTCTGCTTATTACCACCAAGCTTTCGTTAATAATTCAGCATCTCAAGTTGCAGCAGAAAACCAGACTCCAGTTGATAATGCTAAAGTAGCTTCTTTTTCAAATGCTGCATCTGTAGCACAATCAACAGCTAACAACTATGCATTTGATGCTCAAGATTCTTCAAATGCAAGTTCGACTTCTGTTCAAGCTGGAGTTAACTTAGCTAAAGCTGAAGACAGCTTAGCTACTGCTAAAAGTAATTTAGAAGCTGCTAGCGCCGCATTATCAAGTGCTAACGCTTCAAATGCTAATGCTGCTAGTGTTTACGCATCTGTAAACTCTGCATACAATGCTTTTGCTGCTAACTACGCTGGTCCATTTGCTCCAGTACCAACTTCATCAGTAGCATCATCAGCATACGTTGGTGATGAAGGATACAGCAGTGTTGTTGTAACTGTAACTTCAAGTGCATCATCATCAAGTGCTACTTCATCAGCATCTAGTTCAACTACTCCTTCAAGTTCAGCTACTACTTACGTTCCTTCAACTGACTTCCCACAATTCATGAAGCCAATCAAGGAAGACACTCTTTCAGAAACTCCAGTACTTAAGGGTACTAAGGTTTCTACTGTAACTAAGGCTGAAGTTAACAAGGCTAAGGCTGCAGCTACTAAGGCTAAGGCAAAGGTTGCTAAGGCTAAGACTAACAAGGCTAAGAAGGCTGCTGAAAAGAAATACAAGGCAGCTCAAAAGGCTTACACTAAGTTAAACAAGGAATACAAGGCTAACAAGTAATCCTTTAATTTAATAATATAATTAAATATATACTTTTCTGTTTATCCTATGTTAGATCATTTTATCTAACATAGGATTTTTTTTGCTTACTATTAACTACGGATTTATTTAAAATTGTTGTTTCGAAATGATCATCTTTTTTATGTACTTATCTTAAATAAAGTGATAATATTAACACATTAGTTAATTTATTTACATAAAAGTACTTAACAATTTAGGAGGTTTTTCTTATGAAAAAATCTAACAAGGAACACTATCGTCTATACAAGTCAGGTAAGAACTGGGTAGCTGCATTAGTTATGGCCGCCGGGGTAGCAACTGCTTTTGTTGCAGCTCCTACTGTTGCATCAGCTGCAACTCCTGATGCTGCCCCCGTTACTGCAAATGGAACGACTACAGCAGACGGAACTGGATCAGCCACTGGGGTTAATGAATCTGCCGCATCATCAAGTGTAAGCTCTTCAGCTGCTAAGGCATCCTCAGCTTCGTCAAGTGCAAGTTCATCAGCTACTAAATCATCAACAAACAGCTCATCAGTCAGTGCTAACACAGCTACTACTAACACTGTTGTTTCAACATCAACTGTTGCATCAAGCAGCTCCGTAACTTACGTAACGACTTCTGCTTCTGCCACTACTAGCAGCGCTTCCTCAGCATCATCAAGTGCAAGTTCATCAGCTACTTCATCTGCTTCTAGTAATAGTTCTCACAAAGCTACTGCCTCATATGCTTCTACTGTTTTAAAGAAGTCTAAGGCTACTTCTGCAGAAAAGAAAGCTAAGGCAGCAGAAAAGAAGGCCAAGGCATCTGAAAAGAAAGCCAAAGCTAATGAAAAGAAGGCTAAAACTTCTGTATCAAAGGCAAAGAAAGCAGTATCAAAAGCTAAGACTAATAAGGCTAAGAAATCTGCTACTAAGAAATATAAAGTTGCTTTAAAGAAGTACAAGGCAGCTACTAAGAAGCGTAAGGCAGCTACTAAGAAATATAAAGCTGCTACTAAGGCCTACAATAAGGCTGTAAAGGCTGCTAATAAGTTAGCTAAATAATTTAAATTAAATATTATTTTTTACAAACGAAAACATACCAAAAATTAGGTATGTCTTCGTTTTTTATTTTAATTCAAAATTCAAAATAGCTTATTATTAACTTGTTTTTGATCTCTATTTGATTTTATTCCATTTACAACGTCTTAACTGCCTTAGCTATTTCAGTAAAGAATGGCTCTAGGATATTCCACTGATTAGTTACCTTAATATTGTTACGATTATCATCGACTACATTTTGGGTAATATTATCCTGCTTGATTTTCATAGTATGTACATCTCAATAATTATTCTTAAATCAAAATATCATTTACAGTCTTTTTCATCAAACTATTAATCATAATTATCCTTAATAAATTATTAAACTGGGGGTCTTAATAATCAATTTACTGTTATAATTAGTAGAATGATTTAAAGTCGATTAAAAAATGCAAGGATGATGCTTACATATGAAAAAAATGATTACGATTCTAGTGCTAGCCATTTTGACGGTTTCACTAGTCGAGTTTCCAGCCAGTGAATTCAATCAACCGGTAACCGTTCAGGCGAACCAGAAGAAGCGGGTTACCCATAAGAAAAAAACGTCAACTAAGCATCGGCAAAAGCAGGTGCGTAAGAAGTCCACGACCCACCGTAAAAAAGTTAAATCTACCCGAAAGGCAAAGGCTAAAAAGGCCAAGCCAAAACGGACGGTGAAGAAAACACGCGCTAAGCAAAAGCAGCGCCATGCTAAAAAAACGTTTAAGAAAAAAGCGGTCAAGAAAAAACGGCACTCTAAAAAGAAAGCCACTAAGCGCAAAACGACTAAGAAGAAGAGCACCAAAAAGAAACGGACTAAAAAGAAATCAACTAAGACTAAACGGAAGCAAAAGCAGCAGCCAAAAAAGACGCAGTCGGTTGATCCGAACGCCTTTAATCCGGCTAAGCTAATGAGCTACCTCCCCGTCCTTAAAAACGGGCATAGCTACCAATATAATAGTGATAATAATCGTTACGTCTTAAAGAATTTCCCTACTAAGGATACTGATGATTCTAGCTTGATTTCTAATATCACCATTACCGATGGTTCAAATCCCTACGTCAAACTCTTAAAGCAACGTGATGTTTCTTGGGGGGTTCGTTACTACCTAGTGCGGTTCCAAAATGGTGAGCAGGGGTGGGTCCAAAATCAAGATCTGCACCCACTAAACTACCTGGCCCATACCATTAATCGGAAGCATCATAATTATAAGTCAGTTGAACAGGATGCTTTAGACTACATTAATTACCTCCGGAGTAAGCACCACCTCGGCAAGTTAAAGTTTGACTACCGCTTAAATCAAATTGCAGCTGCTCGGGTGCCACAACTACCAGCCTCAGCAGATCACTTTAATGCCAGTGGGGTTCGGTACCGAAACGTAATTGCCAGCAATTTAGGGTATCAAGACCTTGTAAACAACACTGGTGAGAACGTTGCTAAAACTCCTGACTACGCAGGACGGAGCGTTAAGCAGGGGGTTCTTCAGAACTTGAACGCCATGATGTTTGAAGACGGTGGGGATTCCAAATGGGGCCACCGTGACAACATTCTAGATGCTAGTGATACTAAGATTGGGATTGGAATTAACTCTAAAAACGGAATGATTTTGATTGCCTACATCTTTGGTTCATAAACACAAAATACGAAGCTGGATGAAATTCCAACTTCGTATTTTTTTGCGTTTAACTATTCGGTTAACTTAGCGATTAATTCATAAATAGCCTTAACGTATTTATCTAGTCGTGCGATTGATTTATCCTTTGATTGATCTTCAACGCCAACGTAGAACTTCACCTTTGGTTCGGTTCCAGAAGGGCGAATCGTAATCCAGGAGCCATCAGCCAGCCAGTACTTTAGGACGTTGGACTGAGGCATGTCAATGGATTCATTTTGTCCATTTTCAAGGGTTCTAGTGGCGGTTTCAAAATCTTCAACGGAAACTACCTTAGTGTCTGCAAACTCATTCATCGGGTCGTTACGAAGGCTGTCCATAATTGCGGCCATTTTTTGCTTGCCGTCCAGGCCTTCAAAGAGCTTCGAAATCGTTTCTTCTTCAAAGTAGCCGTATTGCTGATACATTTCCTGCAACCCATCGTAAAGGGTCATTCCCCGGTCCTTGTAGTAAGCAGCCACTTCGGCGAGCATCATCGTGGATTGGATGGCATCCTTATCACGAACGAATGGCCGAATTAGGTAGCCGTAGCTTTCTTCAAAGCCAAACTGGAAGGTGTGTTGGTGGCTTTCTTCAAAGTTCTTAATTTGTTCGGCGATGTACTTGAAACCAGTCAATACGTTTTTAGTATCTACATTATAATGGTTAGCAATCTTGGTAGCCAGTTCGGTCGATACGATTGATTTTACAATGATGCCATTGTCAGGCAGGATTCCCTTAGCCTTTTTAGCTTGGAGAATGTAGTTCAACATCACACTGGCAATTTGATTCCCAGTCATCAGTTTGTATTCGCCATCTGGTTGCCGAACGGCTGCTCCAAGTCGGTCAGCATCTGGATCGGTTTCGATCAGGATGTCGGCCCCGACTTGCTTTCCCTGCTGAATGGCCAGGTCAAATGCTTCCCGGTATTCCGGGTTAGGGTGGGGCGTTGTGGGGAATTCTGGGTCAGCAATTGTTTGTTCGGTTACCATTTCAAAGTTCTTAAATCCAGCGGTCGAAAGGGCACGCCGGCCGATGTTCTTCCCAGCGCCATGGAGTGGGGAGTAGACGAACTTCAAATCCTTCCCGACGTTTTGAATTAATTCTTCATTAATATTAACCTTCTTAGCTTCATCAAGGTAGGCCTGGTCGATATCCTCGCCAACAATGGTCAGGAGGTGCTGTTTCCGCAGGTCATGAATGTCAGCGACTTTAATGGCGAAGAGGTCGCTCGCCTGATGGGCTGATTCAGTAATGATTGCTGATTCCTTAGGTGGCATCTGACCACCATCCTCACCGTAGATCTTAAAGCCGTTGTATTGCTTAGGATTATGGGACGCGGTAATCATGATTCCAGCGTAGGTGTGGAGGTGGCGAACCGCAAATGATAGTTCGGGAACCGGGCGGATGTCGTCAACGATAAACGACTTAATGCCGTGGGCGCCTAAGACCTGTGCGGAGTTATAAGCGAATTCACGGGAACCATACCGGGGGTCAAAACTAATTGCGACCCCGCGGGCCTTATCTGCGGAATCCAGTTGATCCATTAGCATTGCCAAACCTTCGGCAGCTTGGCGAACGGTATAGATGTTCATCCGATTTAAACCAGCTCCAATGATGCCCCGCATTCCAGCGGTCCCAAATGATAGGGTTGCGCCAAATGCATCGTTAATTTGATCTTCATCGTCAGCCATTGCGGCTAGTTCACGTTTTAAACCGGCAGGCATGTCTTCTTCGGCCCGCCATTGCTCGTAAATTGATTTAATCTTTTCATCCATAGTGTAATTCCTCTTTCTTTGGTGGAATGTATCGATATGTAGCAGTATCTGATTTGACACTTAAAATTATAATTCAAAGCGCGAATTCAAGTCAATTCAGGGGTGGTCAACTTAACCAAATATACGTTAATTTAAACGATTTATAATTATCAATGAATCATGATGTTACATAATTTATTATGTATCACATTAAGTAAATTACTGTTCGGCCCCTGAAAGATTGTATTAATTAGGGGGTTTCATGTTATAATATGTCGTTGTCAATTAAATTAGCAATTTTTATTGGCTCAATTTTTCTGATTGAGATATTATAGATATTGAAACATCAGACACCCATGGTGACATTTTGGCCACCATGACAAAGGGATATTAAGGAGATAGTATGAGTACTTTTTCAATTATGGCTACTGCTAAGTCGATTCCAGATAAAGTGGTCACTAATGATGATCTTGCTCAAATAATGGACACTTCCGACGAATGGATCAGTCGACGGACTGGAATTCGCCGCCGGCATGTTGTTACTACTGAGACCAATACCTCGCTCGCGACAAACGTAGCTAAGCAGCTATTAGCGAAGACCCACGTTAGCCCAGAGGAGATTGACTTCATTATTGTAGCGACAATGTCTGGCGACCAGTTGATGCCATCGACTGCTGCTGCTGTTCAGGGGTTGATTCAAGCCGATAACGCGATGGCTTTTGATATCAGTGCTGCTTGTTCTGGATTCTCGTATGGATTAGACCTGCTGCATTCACTCCTTGCGACCCATCCTGATTCGACCGGGATGTTAATCGGGAGCGAGGCGTTAAGCAAGCTAATCGACTGGCAAGACCGGACGACCGCCGTACTATTCGGCGACGGGGCTGGTGGGCTGCTGGTTACCAATAAGCAGTCTGCTGATTACGACGGTCAATTTCTGAGTGGCAAGCTCAGTACCTACGGCGCTGATGGTGATTCATTAACGATGGGAAAGATTGCTAACCACTCGCCATTCGTGAGTGGGGATGCTAAGTCAGACCTTCCATTGCACATGGACGGTCACCGGGTTTTTGACTTCGCCATTCGCCGGGTGCCAGAATCGATTCGAGAAGCGGTAGCTCAAGCAAACCTTAAGTTATCCGATGTGGACTTTTTTATTTTACACCAGGCTAACCAACGCATCGTTAAGAGCGTTGCCCGCAAACTAAAATTACCATTTGATGACCGGTTCCCGATTAATATCGACGAATACGGAAATACTTCCGCAGCTAGTGAGGCAATATTACTTGCTGAGTTAGTGGAAGATGGTAAAATTAAACGCGGGGATATCCTTGTGATGACCGGCTTTGGTGGCGGTTTAACGACCGGAACTGTTGTAATTAAATACTAGAATTTAAAACTTTATGGAGAGTGAATTAAAAATGGCAGACAAGAACGCAATTTTCGACAAAATCAAATCAATCGTAGAAGACCAAACTGATGATGTAAAGGCTGATGACATCAAGTTAGACACTAACTTCAAGGAAGACCTTGACTTAGATAGTTTAGATATCTTCGAAATCATCGACGAATTAGAAGATGAATACGATATTGAAATTGATAGTGACAATGACATGTCAACTGTTCAACAATTAGTTGACTACGTTGCTAGTCAAGTTGACGCTAACTAATTAGCTTTCTTCAATTAGGAGGGTTTAATTTTGAATCTCTGTTATTTATTTAGTGGTCAGGGAAGTCAGTTTGCAAACATGGGTCAAGACTTGTACCAGGCCGAACCGCTGTATAAACAGACGGTTGATGAAGCATCAGATGTATTGAATTTAAACCTAGCTGATCCACAAAATTTTGATGATCCAGCAAATGTTCAGATTGCCATTTTGACAATGAGTACGGGGATTGCGCGTATTTTAGACGCTCAATTACCAATGCCAAAGGCAATGTTTGGACTCAGTCTGGGAGAGTATAGTGCTTTGGTATCTGCTAAAGCACTTTCTTTTCAATCTGGACTAAAATTAGTCCGGGATCGGTCTAGGTACATGGATGAAGCGGGGCGGGCAAATCCTGGTGCAATGGCAGCAGTGTTGAACCTTGCTCCTGACGTTGTGGAAGCGGTTTGTGACCGGATTGACGGCGTCTATCCAGCTAATTTCAATACGGTTAAGCAGACCGTAATCGGCGGTCAAGCGGATGCAGTTGAAAAGGCCAGTGCCGTGATGAAGGAAAAGGGTGCTAAGCGCGTCGTGCCAATCAAGGTCGCCGTTGCATCACACACCCCGTTGATGGCGCCCGCTAGTGAACAGCTAGCAATTCGGCTAGAATCGGTCGACTTCGCTCAACCAGCCACCACCGTGATGAGTAACACTTTGGTTGCCCCCTTTACCCAGGATAATTTAAAGTCCACCCTGGTAAAGCAGTTGGTCAGCCCCACTCATTTCATGGGTGACGTTGAAGCAGTCGCACCATTAGGCATCGACGCCTTTGTGGAAATTGGTCCCGGAAACACCCTTAGCAAATTAGCTAAGAAGACCGCTAAACAACCCACTTTCAATATTGAAAGTGTTGAGACACTGAATGATTTTAGAGCCAAATTGGAGGAATTCTAATATGACAGACAAGCGCGTAATTCTAGTTACTGGTGGAACCAAGGGAATTGGGTTAGCAGCTGCGCAGTTATTAGCTGCAGATCCTGCTAACTTCGTGGTGGTAAATGCCCACCGCGCCCTTGGTGCTGACAAGACTGCTGAATTAAAGCAGCAGTTTGCCAACGACATCGACGTTGTAATCGGTGACGTTGCAAAGGAAGAAGACGCTAAACGTATGGTTGACGAAGTCGTTGACCGCCACGGTACGATTGACGGCCTAGTTAATAACGCTGGAATCACTCAGGATAAGCTATTGACTAGAATGGGGACGGACTCATTTGAAGCGGTTCTTAAGACCAACCTAGTTGGGGCTTTTAACATGACGAAGTTTGCAATGAAGATCATGCAAAAGAAGCGTTCCGGAAACATCGTGAACCTCTCTAGTATTGCTGGTTTACATGGGAACATCGGACAAGCCAACTACTCCGCAAGTAAGGCTGGTTTAATTGGTTTGACTAAGACGACCGCTCAAGAAGGGGCCCTCCGGGGAATTCGTTGTAACGCCGTTGCTCCTGGAATGGTTAAGTCTGATATGACTGCCAAATTAAGCGACCGTAATATTGAAAAATGGGAAAAGCAAATTCCACTCGGTCGATTTGGAACCCCTGAAGACATCGCTGATGCCATCAAGTTCCTAATGAACAATAGCTATATTACCGGTCAAGTAATCACCCTTGATGGTGGTTTGACAATTTAAGGAACGTAGGAGAGTTTTTGAAAATGGATGAACAAGACGTCGAGAAGTTAATCGATAAGTTTGACCAATCGAACCTTACTGAGTTAAGAATTGATGGTCAATTATACTTTAGCAAGTTGGACCACCCCCAACAAGTAGTTGCCCAACCAGCTGCGAATGCAGCGGCTCCTGCTGGAGCCCCCGCACCGCAAAAGGCAGCGACTGCCAATAACGAAGGAGCTAAGATTAAAGCACCGCTAGTGGGGATCGTCTACTTTGCACCCAGTCCAGAAAAGCCGGTCTTCAAATCAGTTGGCGACCACGTTAAGAAGGGCGAAACCGTCTGTGTGATCGAAGCAATGAAGGTCATTAACGACGTTAAGAGCCCGGTTTCTGGAACCATTACCAAGCAGTTAGTATCTGATGGGGAAATGGTCGAATACGACCAACCCATCTTCGCAATCGAGGAGGACTAAATCGTGAGTTTCGAAGTTGATAAGTATATCCCCCAACGCTACCCATTTCAGATGATTGACCAGATCGACGAAGTGCGTCCCGGCGAAGGATCAAAAGCAACTAAGTACTTAACGATTAATGAATGGTTTTTCCAAGGTCAAAATAATCCCGTCATGCCACGGCCGATCGTGCTAGAATGTTTAGCGCAAACGGGCGTGGTATCGCTGTTATCAATGCCAGAATATGAGGGCCGCAACGTCTTCTTTGGTGGGATTAAAGATGCCGAATACCAAGACGACTTTCGCCCTGGTGATAAACTATCATTATCAGTTGAGATGACAAAGCTAAAGCGGCAGATCGGGGTTGGTCATGGGACCGTTACCCGAGATGGTGAAGTAATCTGTACGGCTGACTTAGTCTTTGCGATTGAATAGTAAAGGATGGTTTGATGTTTAAGAAAGTATTGATTGCCAACCGGGGCGAAATTGCGGTTCAAATCATCCGCGCCCTGCGGGAAATGGGGATTCAATCGGTAGCGGTGTACTCCACTGCTGATAAGGAGAGCCTCTTTACCAAACTGGCCGATGAAGCAATCTGTATTGGGGGCCCCCAGCCGGGGGAATCATACCTGAATATGGAAGCAATTATTGACACTGCAGTGCTGACCGGCAGTGACGCGATTCACCCCGGCTACGGCTTTCTATCTGAAAACGCTGAGTTTGCAGAGCTCTGTGAACAATGCCACATTAAGTTCATCGGCCCCAGCGCGAGTGTGATTGACCTAATGGGGAATAAGGCCCACGCTAAGGCCACCATGAAAAAAGCTGGCGTGCCGACCATTCCCGGGAGTGATGGTGCCGTCAAGACCGTTGAACAAGCAATTACCGCTGCCAATCAAATTGGGTATCCGGTAATGCTAAAAGCTGCTGCTGGTGGGGGTGGTAAGGGAATTCGCAAGATCGTCGATGACAATGCAATGCGCGAAATCTACCCCACGACCCAGCGCGAAATTAAATTATCGTTTGACGATGATACGCTATACTTAGAAAAGGATTTAAGCGACGCCAAGCACATTGAAATGCAAGCAATTGCAGATCAACAGGGGCACGTCGTTTACTTCCCCGAACGGGACTGTTCGCTTCAACGCGGTCACCAAAAAATTATCGAAGAGAGTCCATGTATGCTGGTCAACCAAGACCAACGGGACTACCTCGGTTCACTAGTGGTTACCGCAATGAAGGAAATCGGCTATGAGAACACCGGGACGATTGAATTTCTACTGGATGAAAAGAACATGCAGTTCTACTTCATGGAAATGAATACCCGGCTACAAGTCGAACATACCGTCACCGAAGAAGTCGCTGGCGTGGAACTTATCAAGTCCCAAGTACAGGTGGCAGAAGGCGAAGCCCTGCCATACACCCAGGCTGACTGTGCACCAAAGGGCTTTGCAATCGAATGTCGAATCAATGCCGAAAACCCAGCAACTGGGTTTACCCCTTCGCCAGGTAAGATTAAGGCGCTCCGCTTCCCATTCGGGACCAAGGGCGTTCGCATCGATGCCGGCGTGGAAGCGGGCGACACGATTTCGCCATTCTACGATTCAATGATTGCTAAAATCATTGTGCACATGCCAACCAAGGCTCAGGCGGTCAATAAGATGCGCCGGGTCATCAAGGAATTTAAGATTGAGGGCGTGCAGACGAACCAGGCCTTCCTCTACGACCTCCTTGATGATGAGCACTTTAAAGCCAGTGACTTTAATAATATGTACATTGAGAATTCATTCTTGAAAGCGTGGTTGAAGAAAAATGACACAGCCAAATAACGAATCCACCAATCATTACCAGGAATTAATGGATCGGATTCCAGACCACCTCTTTGTGAAGTGTCCCGTCTGTGGCGCTAATTTTTACTCCAAAAAGCTGGGTCCCTTTAATGAATGTCCGAACTGCCACTACGGTTTTCGGATTGGAGCGCAAAAACGGATTGCAATGATTTGTGATCCAGATAGCTTTACCGAAATTGACGCACACGTGAAGGCGCCAGACCGGTTTAAAGATGATACTAAGTACATGGGGAAGCTTGCGAAGTCACGACAGGTCACCCAAATGGACGAAAGTGTCATGACTGGAATTGGGAAAATTGACGGTCACGAAGTCGGCATCGGGGTCATGGACTCCCGCTTCATCATGGGGAGTCTAGGGACTGCGACCGGTGAAAAGATTACCCGCCTCTTTGAAAAGTGTACGGAAGCGGGGCTGCCAGTGATTATGTTCACGGCTTCTGGAGGAGCTCGGATGCAAGAGGGAATCAATTCGCTGATGCAAATGGCGAAGGTTTCTGCAGCCGTTGCTGACCACGGTGAGAAGGGGCTGTTATACATCAGCGTCCTCACCGACCCCACAACTGGGGGAGTAACCGCTAGTTTCGCCATGGAAGGCGATATTATGATTAGCGAGCCGCATACGTTAATTGGGTTTGCTGGTCGGCGGGTCATCGAAAAGACGATTCAACAGGTGCCACCGAAAGATTTTCAACGGGCGGAAACGCTCTTGAAGAATGGCTTCCTGGATCAAATCGTCCGGCGACCAGATTTAAAGGGATTACTTGCAAAGCTGTTAGCTTGGCACTAATTAAGGAGGACTGATGATGACAGATAAACCGGCTTACGACCGGGTCCTAGCTGCACGCAGTAGCGCTAAAATTAGCATCCAAAAATTAGTTGCTGGGATTACGGAGGACTTTGTCGAACTCCACGGCGACCGGGCATACGGTGATGACCCAGCAGTCTATGCTGGAATCGGCACCTTGAACGGTCAGCCAGTTACAATAATCGGGATTCAAAAGGGGCTTAATAATGAAGAAAACCTTGCGCGCCACTTTGGTTCTGCCGAACCCGATGGTTACCGCAAGGCGCTGCGCTTAATGAAGCAAGCCGAAAAATTTAAGCGGCCCGTTATTACCCTGGTGAACACTCCCGGAGCATATCCAGGGATGGACGCCGAATACCATGGGCAGGGATACATGATTGCCCAATCAATTATGCAGGGGCTCAACCTTACTGTTCCATACATCAGCGTTATCGTTGGTGAAGGGGGCAGTGGGGGTGCGTTAGCCCTAGCAGTCGGGGATGAAGTCTGGGCCTTTGAAGATAGTGCGTACTCTGTACTATCACCAGAGGGCTTTGCGACGATTCTCTGGAAGGATTCAAGCCGAGCTAAGGAAGCGGCTGAACAGATGGGCTTAACCCCAGAGGAACTCCTCGCCAACCACATTATTGACCGTGTGGTTCCAGAGGTGAAAACCGATTCTGATTTAGCTCAATTCAAAGCCGACCTGGACACAAAACTAAAAGCATTATCACAGAAACCGGTTGATCAACTAATTGCTGATCGCCACGCCCGCTATCGAAAGTTTAACTAATTGAATGGAGGAAATAAACTCATGGCAGGAATTTTAGACGGTAAAAAAATCGTTATCATGGGAGTTGCAAATAAAAAGAGTATCGCCTGGGGTTGTGCCCAAGCATTAATGGATCAAGGTGCTGAAATCATCTTGACCTACCAAAACGAACGGATGAAACGTTCATTAGATAAGATGTTAGCTGACGTCGACGTTAAGATGTTTGAATGTGACGTAGCCGAAGACGCTAATGTTGAAAAAACGTTCAATGAAATTCACAATGCGGTTGGAAACATTGATGGATTGATTCATGCAATTGCATTTGCTGATAAGGACACGCTTGAAGGTGGCGTTAAAAACGTAAAGAAGGACGGCTTTAACCTCGCGCAAGATATTAGTGCCTACTCCTTCATCAGCGTTTCACGCTACGCCAGTGCCATTATGAATAGGGGTGGGAGCATTACGACCTTAACTTACATTGGCGCTGTTCGCGCAATTCCAAACTATAATATGATGGGAGTGGCTAAGGCTGCTCTTGAAGCCGAAGTTCGCTACCTAGCCGCTGAATTAGGGAAGGAAAGCGATATTCGGGTTAATGCTATCTCAGCCGGTGCGATTAAGACGCTTGCCGTAACTGGAATTAAGCACCATGGGGACCTCCTTAAGATGTCAGAAGGCTTTACCGTTAACGGAAAGAGTGTAACG
Source organism: Lactobacillus sp. Sy-1 (assembly GCF_019303535.1). Lineage (GTDB taxonomy): Bacteria > Bacillota > Bacilli > Lactobacillales > Lactobacillaceae > Nicoliella. The sequence continues at coordinate 565,608 of NZ_JACCIU010000001.1, forward strand.
CCAATGGACGTTGGTAAGTCTGCTGCTTTCTTGATGAGTGATTTAGCCTCTGGGGTAACCGGGGATATCATCTACGTCGATAATGGAGTGCACCTAATCGTCTAAATCATGACTAAGTTAATAATTGATTCAATCCAGAATCCCCGTTACCAATCTGCCTTCGAACGTTACAATGTCGGGCAAATGTATAATAAGCGCCAATCAATTGTTGGCAAGTACATGCTTGCCGACTGGCTGCGGGTAACCCCCGCTAAGGTTGCGGATGGCAGCCTTTTTGAATCCGGACCGCATGGGAAGCCACGGTTAAAGAGTGGGGCGTCTGAGTATAATATTGCGAACTCCTATGATAAAGTAGTCTTAGCCATCTCGGACCAGCCAGTTGGCGTGGACCTAGAAAAGCTACGGCCCTACGATTACCACCGCATTCACCGGGCGTTTCGCAGTGAGGAACTCGCCTACCTAGCTCAGCTTACTGGCGAGCAACAAATCTGGGCAACCTTTAAGATCTGGACAATTAAAGAGGCCGTGTTAAAGCTAGTCGGAATGGGGATTCCGGGGGGCATCAGAAGCATGCAAATTGACCTAACCACCTTTGCCCATGCGAATCGCTATGGTCAATCAATTCGTTTAGAACCATTGTACGTTGGGACTGACTACGTCGGCACCATCGCTCAATTTGAAAATTAGAGTTTATTAGGAGGATTATAATGGCTGTTTTAGACATTACCGAAATCATGGATTTAATTCCCAATCGTTACCCCATCTTATACATTGACCGGGTAGACGAACTAGTACCTGATGAAAAGATCGTGGCTACTAAGAACGTGACGATCAACGAAAACTACTTCCAAGGACACTTCCCTGGGAACCCCGTAATGCCTGGGGTATTGATCATTGAATCAATGGCGCAAGCTGCATCAATCTTAATCTTAAAGAGTGAAAAGTATAAGGATAAGACTGCTTACATGGGTTCCATCAAGAATGCGAAGTTCAGAAAGATGGTCCGCCCTGGTGACGTGATCAGATTTGAAATTACCATGAAGAAGCAACACAGTAATATGGGAACCGTTGATTGTATTGCTTACGTCGGTGATAAAAAGGCTTGTCAAGCTGAACTATCATTCATCGTACCGGACAAGAAACGTCCAGAAGCAGAATAAGGAGGAGCATTATGGAACATCGTGTCGCTGTCGTAGGGATTGGGGCTGTTACCCCACTAGGTAACGATTCCAAGACCTTCTTAGATAATATTTTTGCTAATAAGACCGGAATTGCACCGATTACCCATTTTGATGCTACCGAAACTGGGATTACGGTCGCTGCTGAAGTAAAGGACTTTGATCCTTTGAAGCGGATTCCAAAGAAGATCTCCAAGCGAATGGACGACTTCTCCCGTTACGCTGTTTACTCCGCCTTTGAAGCCATGGAAATGGCCGGCCTTGAAAAGGGGAGCTACGACCCTGATGACATCGGGGTAATCTACGGTTCTGGAATCGGGGGCTTAACGACGATTCAAGAACAAGCCATTAAGATGCACGATAAGGGACCTAAGCGGGTTTCTCCATTTTTCGTTCCTAATTCGATTATTAATATGGCGGCTGGGAACATCTCAATTAATTTGGATACCCGGAACATTAATGAAGCGGTCGTTACCGCCTGTGCTTCTGGAACCAATGCAATTGGTGACGCCTTCGAACGAATTAAGAGTGGCAAAGCTACCTATATGATAACCGGTGGATCTGAAGCATCAATTAACGAACTGGGCATTTCTGGATTCGCTGCTTTGACTGCACTATCAGATTCGACCGATCCACTCCGTGCTTCAATGCCATTTGATAAGAACCGTTCCGGGTTCGTAATGGGTGAAGGGGCTGGAACATTGGTCCTTGAAGATTACGACCATGCTAAGCAACGGGGGGCTAACATCCTCGCTGAAATCACTGGTTATGGTGCGACGGGGGATGCCTACCATCTAACTGCTCCCCGCCCAGACGGAAGTGGGGCCATCAAAGCGATGAAGGAAGCCATCAAGGAAAGTGGCATGACCGAAGGGGACGTTGATTACATCAACGCCCACGGAACGGCCACTCAAGCAAACGACTCCGCTGAATCAGAAGGAATCGCCAAGCTCTTTGACGGAGTCAATGACCACCTTAAGGTAAGTAGTACGAAGGGCCAAACTGGTCACGCCCTTGGGGCAGCTGGTTCGCTTGAAGCCGTAATCATGATTGGCGCCCTCCAACGCAATGTGATGCCGGTCAATGTCGGGATGTTTGACCTCGATCCAGAAGTGAAGACAACCATTGTGACCGATGAAAACAAAAATTCACCAGTTAACTTTGCGTTAAGTAACTCACTTGGATTCGGTGGCCATAACGCCGTCCTAGCCTTTAAGAGTGTTCGCAAGTAAAAATGAACCCCAAATTAATAAAAAGCTAAATTGTTCGAAGCAGACAATTTGGCTTTTTATTTTGAAAAACATGTGATTTTTTTAACTTTTTCTTCTGAATTGAGGGGGGGTTGTGTTATAATACAATCACAATGTTTAAGGATAAACATTGCGGTAACCGCTATTTTTATTTTATTTCTTACACGCTGGTTACGAAAATTACAGCTATATTAAAGTATGTATGATATTGTACAAATCATAATATTTTATGCTATAATACCAGTTGTTATGTAATTGTTGCATGGCGGTTACATAATGCCGTAAAGGCATTTTGTTTTGTCCTGTATTAGCATATTAGAAGTAAGGCATCCTGCCTTGCAAAAATTATTTATGAGGTGATCTTTTATGAAGTTCAATAAGAACCAATATCGTGTTGCAAACGATAAAAAGGTTATGCATAAGAGACACAAACAATGGGTTGTATTATCCACTGTTGCGTTCTCCTTATTAACTTTCTCCGCAGTAGAAGCAACTTCAGTTAACGCTGACACTACTACTTCTGCAAACGTTTCAAGCACATCAAGTGCTACTAGTTCAGCTACTTCAAGTGCTACTAGCTCAGCTACTTCAGCTGCTAGTTCAGCTACTTCAAGTGCTACTAGTTCAGATTCAAGTGCTACTAGTTCATCAGCTACTAGTTCATCAGCTAGCTCAGACTCAAGTGCTACTAGCTCATCAGCTACTAGTTCATCAGCTAGCTCAGACTCAAGTGCTACTAGTTCATCAGCTACTAGTTCAGTAGCTTCTGACTCCCCAGCACAAGTTAAGGCTTACGATGACGCTAAGTTAAGCGCATACCGTGCTACTTACGCATCAGCTAAGAGTGTTTACACTACTAGCGCTACTAAGGCTAACAAGGCTGCTTACTTGAAGGCACGTGCTGCCGTTGATAACGTTAAGTACCTATACGCACAAAAGTACGATGGTGCTAATGTTTTAACTTATAACTACAACCGGATCTTAGCTGCTGGTAACTACAAGGTTGCTGCTGCTGATCTTAAGCTTTCAAAGGCTAAGACTGCTGCTGCTAAGAAGTCTGCTAAGAAGGCATTGGCTACTGCTAAGGCTAACTTAAAGACTTTCAAGGAAAACTACGCTAAGGTTGATAAGTTACGGAAGGCATTTAACAAGGCTGGTTCATACGACTTAAACGTTACTTTTGACGTTCCAGTTGTTCCTAACAGCTCATCAAGTGCTGTTTCATCAGCTGCTTCTGCTAACTCATCAGCATCAACTACTTCATCAGCTGCTTCATTGACTGATACTGAAGCATTATCAAATGCTTTTGTTAACGCATACAAGCTAGCTCAAAGTGGTTACAACTTCCGTTACACTGCTAACTCATTAGCTTCAGAAGTTGACAAGAACTTATACGGTAACGTATATCCTAACAACGTTAAGACTACTAGTTCAGCATATATTAACACTCCTGCAGCTGTTAAGTTTGCTCGTCTTCTTGACCAATTAGCTAACACTGATGCTTTATCAGCAACTTCAAACGATGCTGCTTTAACTTCAGCATACGCAAGTCAAACTATGAGTTACGCTGCTTCAGCTAGTGCTGCCATTGTTAGTTCATCAGATGTTGCTGTTAAGTCATCTGTTGCTAGCGCAATCAGTAACTACGCTGCTGCTACTGGTTCATCTGCATCTGTTACTGTTGACGGTGTATCAAAGGTTGTTTACCTTGGTGCTAAGTCCGGTAACGATGGTCAATACCTTACTAACTTAGTTACTAACGCTGGTAGCCTTTACTCAGTTGCTGCTACTAACCTATCAGCTGCTGTTAGCGCTACTAACTGGAGCTCAGCACGGGCATACGCTAACCAAATCTGGGCTTACCAACAAGGTAACTTCTCAGCTACTCCATACGATAACACCACTACTTCAAATGCATCCGTTGCAAACTTTGATGATGGTGTATACCACCTAGGTTCAGACGTTGCTAGTGTATTCGCATCTACTGGTTCAAGCTTAGCTTCATCAGTCGGTGTTTCAAACACTGCTAGTGCTGCTGCTCTTTACTCAGCAACTTCAAACGTTAACAACCGTTGGGCTACTTTAAGCTACGACCGGACTGTATACCAAGGTGTAGCTAGTGACTCACTTTACATTGCTAACGCAAGTGCTGCTAACTCAAACACTGTTTCATTAGTTTCTTCATTAGCTGGTTCAGCTTTTGTTAACTTTGATAACACTGGTGTTTACGTTGACACTGCTAACAGTAATGTTGCAACTGTTCAATACACTGATCTTAATGGTAGCAAGGTTACTGCTCACTTCAACTCAGCTGGCGTTCTTGTGAACCAAAACGGTAGTTCAGTTGCTGCAAGTGCTCCATTATCAAACGACAAGTACGTTGCATTGAAGGCATTCTCAGCTGCTTCAACTGCTTACAGTTCAGCTGCTGTTGCTCAATATGGTAACACTCAATCTGTTAATGCTAACTCAGCATACTACGCAAGTAAGTATGCGGTTGTATCTAACTTTGCTAACTTAGTAAACTCACTTAGTGGTAACTCATACGGTGATAATACTTCTGTTAATGAAAATGTTTCAACTAGCATTTATAGTTTCTACAGTCAAAACAAGGCTGTTTTAGATTCAGCATTTAGTGGTACTCTAGCTGACTTCACTTCTTTTGGTACTACTGCCAATAATAGTTCAGCAGTTTCAAGTGCCGTAGTTGCTAACTCAGTTTTAGCTTCTGCTGCTAAGGAAGCTAACAATAGTGCTTTTGCTCAAGTTAGTGGTCAAGTAAATACTGATAGTATTGCAGTATCTAATGCATATGCTGCTGTATCTTCAGCTGTTAACGCCAAGTCTAATGTAGCTTATACTAATTCATCTGAATATTTATCTGCTGTATCTACTGCTGTTGGTACAGTTACTAATGCTACTTCTTCAGCTGTATCTGCTGCTCTAAGCACTGTTTCTAATGCTATCTATGAAGCTTCTAGTAACGCTTCTGGATATACTTCAGCTTCAAATAGTAATGCTTTATCAGCATATGTATTTAGCTATGCATCTAATTTTGTATCTGCATCAGCTCTTAGTTCATCTAATTCATTCGCTGCTGCAACTGCATCACTTAATAATGCTAATAATACTGTTGCTTCTAAGGCTGGAAATGTTACAAGCTCTAGTGCTTACAGTGCTTACAAGAGTTTAGCTGCTTCAGCTACTTCATTAGCTTCATCTGTTGCATCTTCAGCATCAGCTGCTAATGTAAATGGTGCTTACAATGACTCAATCGATGCAGTTCAAAAGTCATTAGTTGCTAGTGGTTTATCATCAGTTGTTGCTGCTAACGTAAACAACAACTATGCTACCCTTGCTACTGCAATTAACAACTACAGAGGTACTCAATTTACTGCCTTTGGTAAGACTTACAACGTTGCTGATGTTTACAGTGAAATGTTTACTGCCGTAAACACTCCATTATACGCAACTGCTAACGGTGTAGTTACTACTGTACCAGTTGGAACTACTAGTGAAGCATATGCTCACTCATTAGTTAACTCATTAGCTGATTCAGCTAGTGCAAGTGCTAACAACAACTACAGTGTTGCTTCAGTTGCCGAAAACAGTGCTAACTCAGCATATGTTTCAGCTGCTAGTGTATTTGCTGCTGTTACTGCACCAACTACTGGCGCTACTGCAATTCAAACTGTTACTACTGATGACGGTGTTACCCACACTGTTTACCTACCAACTGCTCCTAACACTGTTGGTACTAACTATGTAACTGCTGATGGTGTTAACGTAACTACTACTACTATTACTAGTTATGCTAACGGTACTGTTACTTCAAGCACTAACACTGCTGCTACTCAAGCTTCTAACTACAACTTCGGTTCAGTTGCTGCTCAATTGACTGGTTCAAGTGCTGCGCTTGCAAACTACTTGCCACAATTATCTTCAGCAGTTAACTCAGCTCAATACGCTGCTAAGGTTGCCTTTAGTACTGCTGATGGTGCATGGAGTTCCGCTGCTAATAACTACAACTACTACAGTTCATTAGCTACTCAAAACTCAGCTAACTCTTCAGCATCTGCTGCATACTCAAATGCTGCATCAAATGCTAAGAATTCAATGACTTCAGCTTCAAACGCTAAGGTTGACGCTGCTAACTCATACTGGGCTGCTCCAGATTCAGTTGCTAAGTCAGCAATCGCTTCAGCTGTTGCTAACTTAAACACTGGTTTCAGCAACGTTACTGCTGCTGAATCAGTTGCTGCTGATTTATTCGCACCATACAACGTTAGTTTCTACACTAACGGTAACTACTCATACACTAAGTAATTCTTAATTACTCAGTTGTATACCAAGTAAATTAATGCTTAATCATTAATTTCATATCTCTAAGGTTCCGACTTCGGTCGGGGCCTTTTTTTTATCCATTTTTAATTGGTGTTAAATAACGGTATAATAGGATAAGATTATGATCAAAGAAAGCTTAGGGAGTTATAAAATGGCAAATCAAGATAATCGCCAAGTGCGTTATAAAATGTATAAATCAGGAAAGTTATGGTTAGTGACTGGGATTACCGCAGCCGCATTTGTGGGAATTGACTTATCGAACCAGGCAGTTGTTCATGCTGATGTAAATCAGTCGGTAGCGACCAGTGCAGCTAGTAGTAGTTCAATTGTAGCTGATAGTGTCAGTGTTAGTTCTGCTACCAGTGCCAGTAGTGTTAGCGCTGCCGTAGTTAGTAGTGCAACTAAGGGATCAATTGTTGATTCTGCGGCTTCCACCGCTAGTTACAATGCGACTAAGTTAAATGCTGCCGAGGGACCAGTCTTAAAAAATGAATCTGCAGTTTCATCCGATACTAGTACCTCCGAAGCCCTAATGACTAATACCATTTTAGACCAAAACTTCCATTATAATGTGCCGCGGGGGTATTCCAATGATGTGCAGACGATCCTGCCCCACAGTGATGCCAATGGTAAAATTGATTATTACGATGTTTATTACCTCTATAATGCCTATCCTAGTCAAATGCAGTTTGCCGACGAATGGTACCATGCGACAACGACTGATTTTAAAACCTTCCAGCCATTTGATAGTGCCAATCCAACTGGGTTAAATAACGTTGCCATTCCCGATCCAGATTACGTTGACTCCAATGGCAATACTGGGTTGGAAGTTGCTAGTAATAATAAGAATGGAATTCCGTGGAACTACGTTGCGACGGGGTCGGTCATTTATAATGACGGGCTCCTAAAGACCGATCAGTGGAATCATCCAATCGATTTTAATGCGAAGCTAGCTTACTTTACTTCCTTCACTAGTGACGGGGATCAAATGACCTTCCTAGCTTATAGTAATAATGATCAGCAATTTCATCCGTATCAAGATCAACCAGTGATGAAACGCCAACAGTTTGGCATTGACCTCCAGGACTTTAGAGATCCGTCAGTGGTTCGAACCCAGAACGGATTTGTTGCCTACGTGTCGGGGGGCTGGTCGAAACAGATGTATGTCTTGACCAGTACCGACGGGGTTCATTGGCACTATAACTCAGCAAATAATATTAATCTAGACCAGGGCCAAGCAATGGAAGTCGAAACGCCGATTGTGAAGACGATTAGCGGGCAGCCGTATTTATTTTATAGTTGGTCGACCGGAGATAATGCAAATGAAAAGGGCATCAATGCGATTAGTGGGGAAATTGATAGTCAAGGGATTTTTAAACTTAATTCCAGTAGTCAGATTACTAACTTAGATGGTTCAGCTTATAAGGGCGATACCTATGCGGGGAACTTTGTGAATATCGATCCAGATACCCTAATTAACATTAATTGGTCTGGAAGCTGGCAATATTCTTTGGTTGGGAATACCCTTACCTATACCTATTCCAAGCACAGCGGGAGTTTCTTACTTCCCCGGGTAATGCAGAATCTGAATGGGGTTCTGTGGTCGACACCAATCGAGCCTAATAATCAACTTGTGGGAACCATCAAAACGACCCAGGCTGATTTAAAACACCAATTTATTATTGGAACGAATAATAAACTCGACTTCACGTTTGATCACCCGGCTCAAACGCACTCGATTAAACTCTCCCGGGGTGAATCGAAGGTTACCATTACGATTAAGAATGGTAAGTTAACGCTAAGCCGTAAGAATGTCATTAATCAACAGCTGGCTAAAAAGGTAACGATTCAATTACCGAATTTAAACACGACTAAAATGACGTTGTACCTAGATAATACGACATTAGAATTATACCTGCCGGAACAAAACCTGCTTTATAATGTGATTAACTTTACCAGTAATCAAAATGATCCGTACTTACTGGCGACGAATAGTAGTGCCACGATTGATAATTATCAGTTTAATAATAAGTACCCAGGGCTAACTCCTGCGGCAATTAATACGGTAATTGCTAAATTGGGGACAGCGATGAAGACTAGTCAAACGGCGGTCCGCCAGTTAACCCAATCCCTAAATCGTTATTACCAGACGAACATCAAGGGAGACGATTACGCGACCGCTAGTGCCGCTGCCCAAACGGCAACGCAGCAATTAAGTGCCGCCCAATCAGCAGTTTCATTAGCGAGTGGCTATGCCTCTCAAGCTGTCGCGCTATCTGGTGACGCGCGCGAAAACGTCTACTTGACGCTGGCTAGTTCAGCGTATGCTAAGGCTTCCACGGATGCTACGAGTGCTAGTCAAGCGGTATTAAACGCTAATCAGTTAATGACCGCCGTAGCCCCAAGCACATTTAAATCGGTGGCGGCGGTAGCTAAGCGCAGCGGCAAGGTGGTTACGGATCAAAAGGGGAACCCCCATTACTACGATTCGATTACTGGAGTCGAGATGCGGAATACTTTCTACATGCAAGATGGGAAGTATTACTACTTTGATAAGAATGGTAACATGGTGAAAAACCGCTTCTTTAAGGCCGTCCCAAATACGGATTATTACTACTACTTTAATCAAAAGGGCCAGGCCCTGACTGGTAAGCAGATAATTAACCATAAGGAATATCTATTTGATAGCAGTGGGATTCAAGTGCGGAATCAATTTGTGAAGGGGAAGGCTGGGAAATTTCGTTACTATAACCGGAGTGGAGTCCTAGTTACCAAATCTGGAATAATTAATGGCCACGCACTGACGATTAAAGCGAATGGTCAGATTACTAGTAAGAATAAGTTGATCCAATTTAACGATTACATTACTAAGCAGCCGAAGACCTACTACCTGAATGGAAAGTCCGAAGCCTACCATGGCGTAAAACAGGTCGGTCGGGTAATCTATAATTTTAGTAAGCAGGGGAATGCCGTTTACGGAACCTTTGTGGTAAATTCGAAGAATAAGGTGACTCGCTACTACGACAAGTACGGGAACCTAATTAAGTACCAATATGTATTAGCATTTGGCAAGCAGGATTCGTACTACTTCTTTGATGCCAATGGTAAGGCCGTTAGCGGTGGCTACACTGTTAATGGGATTGAGCAGTACTTCCATCCCAATGGCATTCTGGCAATGAACCAGTTCCTGTTCTATCAAGACGGTCGAATTCGGTATGCCGATGAACATGGTAATATCTATAAGAACTATTTATTTACGGCTGGTGGGAAACAATACTACGCTGGAGTTGATGGTTACTTATTGCAAAATCAGACCCAGGTAATTAATGGGGTCACGTATAAAGCGAATAAGAAGGGTGTTTTAACCCCGGTTAATAAGGCATAATGCTAAATAAATAACCACCATAGTTGATTAGTTCAACTACGGTGGCTATTTTTGGTTATAAAATACTAATTAACGGGATCTTAAATAGGTGGCAAAATTGATCAATGAATTCTTCCGGAGGGGTCGGAAGTGGGCTCGTGATCCACAATTCGATAATGTCCAGTCCAAACTTTAAAATTAGCGGGAGCGACTGCTGATTCAAATTCAAAACTTCGGTAAACCGATTGATCGTTTTTAAGTACTTTCCTTCTAGGTAGTGTTTCCATTCCCCATTGATTGAGGACTTATATAGAATTCGAATTTTTTCGCGTTGGTTATAAATCGCTGGAATGGTTGCGTCAGCGACACACTTTAATAGGAGGTCAGCCGAATTAGAAACCATCAGGGTCGTTCGTTGTTCGATAATGGCATGGATGATTTTACTGTCAATTTCATGAAAAATGAAGTGGGCAATCGCTTGTTGACTATCGAAGTTGTTGTAGAACGTTCCCTTTGAAATTCCAGCATTTTCGATGATTTCATTATTAGTAATCTGATCGTCACCCTTACTATCTAGTAAGATTAGAAAGGCGTTCGCAATTTTATTCTTAGTTTTATTCATGTGTTTTCATCCTTATTACATTTTTAACAGTAATGTTACAGTATTATAACATATATTTCACCTTGAGTATAATGATAACGCTATGATTCTGCATTAGCTGGGCGTTTCACTATTGTTTAGTAAGTCATTTGAATGTTTTTATTTGCTATTGTTACCAAACTATTACTTAAATATTACATTAGCTTTACAATCGTTCAACCGCTGGTCTAATTAACCCCGCAGACTAAGTACTTTAATATTGTATCACGATTGGTTTTAGAACTTGAGTCCAATTTTTAAAAACTTGTTAAGAACTTAATAATTGGGTAAGATGGTGTTACATATTAAGCGACATCGTCGTGTAAAAGTTTTTATTGTTAATTAGACTTGAACAAATTAACTACTAACTGACCATTAGTAACTCCTTTAAATAAAGCGCTTTTACCGACACCAAGCAGTCGCGGCTAAGAAAAAGTTCTCTTTTTCTATCATTCACATAATTTACACATATCTCTCATTCTGATAAAGCAGTTGATCATTTGGATCAACTGCTTTATTTTTGGTTTAAAAATCAGTTATACTAATGGTCTGTTTTATATGGTTAGTCTGATTTTGATTTACTGGAATCGCCGGGTTGATTAGCCTATAATATGAATATCAATTTAGAGAATGGCGGTGCATCAAATGAATAAATGGGTCCGGCTAGGGACGCTTTCGGTAATTGCCCTGGGTTGCTTTGTGGTGGTTAATGACCATCCCCAGCGTGTCCATGCTGATGAACAATACTACGTTGATCCCGATCAAAACTCAGCTAGTAATATTCAACAGCTTCAGGCCAGTAATGGGATGAGTAGCTACGCTAAGAGTAGTATTACGACCGTGGCAAGCGTTCCACCGACCGTGGTCTATAATGGTAAGTTTAGCCACACTGATTACCAGATGGATCAGCAAAACCCCAGCCATAGTTATCAAGATCAGCAGGGGACGAACACCTTTAATACCTACTACTATTTACCGAACGGCTTTCATGCTGATTATCGGGAATACGGAAATTACCAGAGTAGCGTTAAGGTCAATGATAATATGTACTATGTTGAATCGTTGGGCGACAATGTTAAGCAGGGGGTCATTGCGAAGTATAACCTAACCGACCTTACTAATTTAGGCGTGCTTGGTGGTAATGGCGACGGTCGGGACTTGATTTGGAAGGCCTATACCTACACGTCGCCTTACACGACTGAGGGACAGGCCAATATTAAGGCGGCTGCTAACTACCAGTCGTTGCTGACGGATGCGGGATACAGTGATCAGGACTCCCAAAATGCGGTTACGAATGCGAACGCCCAGGTGGTCAGCGACCAGCAGCTAGCTGCGGAATACCAAAAGCAGTTGACCACGGCGACCAAGGTGGCGGATCAATTCGCTAGCAAGGTCCAAGCGACGTTAGCGAAGCAGCGGCAGTACGATCAGCGGGTGGCTAAAAAGCTCACCGCTAGTAACTACGTGGCGTACTTTAACACCGTTAATCAGCAGGGGACGAAGGCTGCCAACCAGATTGAAGTGAAGCAAAAGCGCCTGAAGCAGCAGTTACATACGGCGAAGGGCAAGCAACGTGTGAAATTGACGGCTAGGCTCAAGAAACTTGGCCAACAGGGCCAGCAGCTAGGCGCACGCTTAAAGGCGGCAACCGCTGCTTTGAAGCAGTTTAACGCTGGGGTGGGGCAAAGCTACCAGACGGCGTTGCAAAACGTCAGTGATGCGCAGGACTTGGTTAATGGCGACTTGGATGCGGTTACGACCGCTAAGCAGAACGTAACCAATAATGTGCAGATTTTGGAAGCCCAACATGCTGAGTATGAAAAGTACGCAGCTATCGTTGCAGCGGCTCAGGTAACGCCAATGTTGAACATTGGCCACGGCCAGACGTTGTCGTATAATCCGGTGACCAAGAACCTCTACCTAGTGCAGGATGATGATTTGGGGAACCTGCCTGCTGGCGGCGAGAATACGATTACCGAGTTGGACCCGACGACGCTGCAGCCGATTAAGCAGTTCAACTTCCCGTTGATCCACGGCAATAATAATTACAGCATTAATACACTGACCTTCGATAGCGCCGGGAATGCTTACTTTGGCCGTAAGGAATCGGTGGTGGAATCCGGGCAGAAGAGTTATTCGACCTACCAGATCTACAAGGGGACGCTGGATGAAACGACCGGGGCGGCTAATTTTGCGCCGGTCCCGCAGAGCATTAATTGGGGTGGTTATAGTAACCAGAACCTCGCTTACGATGCCTTTAATAACCGGATGTACATTATTTCGGATAATATTATTACGTCCGTGCCGCTGGATAAGTTGAATGCGGGGACCCTGCAACCGTCAGATGTGAATTACATGTCGTTTGATATCAATCGGGAGTTTGAGGACTTGACGTTTGATGATCAGGGGTATGGATACTTGCTGACGTTGTGGGATCCGGAAGTGATGAAGTCGGAGAATCCGATGAATTAATGTTGGGATTTAAAAATTGAAAAAACTTGAAAACCTGTTAAGGTATTAGTTGAGGAAACATTTGTTATTATTGCCGTTGATAGTGTTTCCGTTAATAACATTATTGGAGCACGTGATGTTGCCTGACGGAGGCCTTATATCCGATCACTAGTCGCGATAATTGACGTCTAATTATCCGGTGCTAAAAAAAGGAAGGTAGCTAAAAGCTATCTTCCTTTTTAATAGTCAGTATTTAAGTGGATCCTCATTCGCACTTTCTTTAAAATTTTTATCTGGAGACATTAATCCAAAGTTCTTCCCATGTTTCATATGGTAGCCATAGTTATCTTTGATAGTTACGTTAATCTTTTTACCATGTTTAGTAACCTTATAAGATACGTGTTCTCCTAGGATGGTTTTTCGATTTTTAATCAGGTAAGTGTTTTTGGAAAGCTTTTGATACTGTGGAGTTAAAATCTGTCCCTCAGCATCACCTCTTGCAGCGGCACTCTTCAGCGAGCTACCATTTTTATAAAACCCCATTGTGGAATATATCATTGACTTCTTAGTAGTGAAAATTAGATATCTCCGGTAAGCACCCTTAATGGTGTATCCGCTATGCTCCTTTTTATCAGTAACCCAGGTTTTGCTACTAGTTACTATGCTTGGTAAGCCCTTGTGCCAAGTTGCCGCGTTAGCAACTTGATTTTGACTACTTAATAAGCTACTTCCTAATAGGGCGGTTAGTAAGATTGAATATCCAAGGCCTTTGTTCAATTTAATCGATCCTTTCATATGTAAATAAAAAATACCGACTAATCATTACGTACATAATCATTAATCGGTATTTTAAGTAGTAAATTACTTAAGCACCTTGTCTACGACTCCTTCAACAGAGTCCTTAGCAAGTGGCTTGTATTCGTTCTTCTTTTCATCTAATTCGTAGGCTTCAACATCGTTTAAACCTTCAACGTCGATGTCCTTGTAGTCCTTACTATCGTTAACGGCCTTCTTAATTTCCTTACCGGTACCGTATAATAAGAATCCGCGGGAATCCTTCTTGAATAGTAAGTCAGCTAAAGTCTTACGGTAGTCTTCAGCCTTGGAGTCGCTACGGTCGATGGTTTCTGAAAGGTTCAAAAGGGTATTCCAACCATCAGTAGGGGTAATGGTATCTTCCTTTGCACTCTTCTTAACGTCGTTTAAACGGTGTTCTACTTCTCTGGTTTCTAAATGTTTGTTTTGCTTATCACTCATAAGTAAGTCCCTCTTTATTTAAGATTTGAATAATATACCACTAATTTATCACATTAACTAAGATAGTCAAGGATTATGACTAGTTAACGGGACTGAATGGGGTTTCCCCATCAATGATTTGCTTGGCGTTGTTCAATGAAATTTGGACCATGTTTTTAACTGCCATGTCGGTGTAAAAGGCAATGTGGGGAGTTAAAACCACGTTCTTCATTGGTAGTAGGGTATCAATATATGGGTTGCCAGTTTTATCACCAGGCACCTTGTGGGAGAAGTAGGCGTCTTCGTCTTCGACCGTATCGAGTCCAGCGGATTGGATTTCGCCGTTCTTAAGGGCGTCGATTAAGTCGGGAGTGTTGACCACTTTCCCCCGTGAAGCGTTGATAAAGATGGCGCTCTTCTTCATCTGCTTAAAGCGCTTAGCATCCATGAAGTGGAACATATCATCAGTTAATGGCGTATGCATGGTTACAATGTCCGCTTTAGCAAGTAGGGTGTCGTAGTCCACGTAGTCGAGCGTGTCAGCTAGTTCGGGCCGGTGAATCGGATCGGTTGCGATTACGGTTGAACCGAGGGCCTTGAAGATTCTGGCAACGGTGCTCCCGATTTTACCAGCTCCGATGATGCCGACGGTGAGGTTATGGATTTCTGGGGCTTCTACTCCAGCCCAGCTGAAGTCGTTATGGTGTTCGTTGACTTCGATCATGTGAATCTTTCTGAGCATCGTCATTGTGAGGGCGAGCGTGTGTTCTGCTACCGAACGGGGGGAGTATGCTGGAACGTTGGTGACCGTGATGCCATTGTCGCGGGCGGCCTTTAGATTGTAGATTTCATAACCAGTACTCCGTACGGCGAGGTTCTTAATGCCGTGCTTAGCAAGTGCTTCGTACACCTTAGGGTCTTCCAGTGGTTCTAGTTGTAGAACGGAGATTCCGTCGTACCCTGCTACCTTGTCAACGTTATCCAGGCTAAGTTGTTCTGGAGTGGCATCGACGGTTACGTTGTTAGCGTCCGCCCATTCCTTAGTTGCTGGTTGTTCATCTGGTCTGGTTCCAAACATCAAAATTTTCATTAGTAAATCCTCCTAAAATAAAAAGCCACCCCTAGATTATCCATGGGTGGCATTTGTTATGCCCACCCGCGCTTGCGATATAACTGCGTGGGTGGTTTAAAATCAACTTAAAGTGATTTTGGCATCACACAGAAATGAACGCAAGCGTGTGAAACGCCAAAATCGAGCACTAATATTTAACTGAATGTCGTTTTTGATCATTATTAAAAACTCCTTAGATATTAGTTACCATTATCATACAATTTTAATTACAAAAGTCAAGATTTCCTTTATTTTGTTTAGTAATGCTTAAGCCTAATTGCAGACGCCGGTGGAATATAAGATAATTGGATTATCGATTTTAAGAGAACAAGAGAAAGTGAGATGTAAGTATGGCAATTTTGGTTACAGGTGGTGCTGGATACATTGGTTCAGAGACCGTCGCAACATTGATTAAGGACGGTTACGAAACCATCGTCGTTGATAATCTATCAACAGGGCACGTCAAAGCCATTGACCCTGCAGCAGAATTTTACGAGGGGGACGTTCGGGACCGTGAGTTTCTAGACTACGTTTTTGCCCACGAATCAATTGATGCGGTCATTCATTTTGCTTCTGATTCAATCGTGGCGGACTCGATGAAGGATCCGCTCAAATATTTTGATAATAACGATGGTGGGACAATTTCATTGCTGGAAGCAATGCGCGATCATGGGGTTAAGAAGCTCGTCTTTTCATCGACGGCAGCCGTTTACGGCCAACCAGATGAAATGCCAATCAAGGAGGATGCGCCTAAGCACCCCACGAATGCGTACGGCCAAAGTAAGTGGATCATGGAGCAAATGGCCCACTGGGCAGACGTTGCCTATGGGATTAAGTTTACGGCGCTGCGTTACTTTAATGTTGGTGGTGCCAGTCGCGATGGTGTGCTAGGTGAGGATCATAATCCTGAAACGCACTTGATTCCAATCATTTTGCAGGTTGCTAATGGTCAACGCGATGTCTTTAAGATGTTTGGGGATGATTACCAGACCCCTGATGGGACCAATATCCGCGACTACGTTCACGTTGTTGACCTTGCTAATGCCCATGTGCTGGCAATGAAGCGCCTCTTGAACGGCGGCGATTCCACTGCCTTTAATATTGGGTCTTCGCACGGTTTTTCTAATTCGCAGATTTTGCAGGCGGCCAGAAAGGTAACTGGTGATCCAATTGAGACTGAAAAAGCGCCCCGGCGACCGGGTGATCCAGACGAACTAGTGGCCGATTCGACACGGGCGCGGACCGAATTAGGTTGGCACCCCCAATTTGACGATATTGAATCGATCATTAGTGACGCTTGGCGATTTAAGCAGGCCCACCCGCACGGTTATGAAAAGCGGAAACAATAAGCAATTTAATTGCAGTTTACCCATGATTCCTTTACGATGATATTGTAAATAATATTATTAGGAGGGACCATCATGGAAGGATTAACCACAACTACTAAGTTAAACAATGGAGTTGAAATGCCACGACTCGGAATGGGTGTTTGGAAGAGTGATAACACGACTGCTAAGCATTCTGTGATCGAAGCTTTAAAGCATGGCTACCGGATGATTGATGTTGCTAAGCAATATGGAAATGAAGCCGGGACTGGAGAAGGAATTAAGGAAGGATTGGAAGCCCTTGGGATGAACCGCAAGGACCTCTTTGTGACTACCAAGATTTTCAATGGGGACCAAGGTTACGATTCAGTGCTCCACGCTTTTGAAGGTCAATTAAAGCGTCTCCAGTTGACTTACGTGGATCTATTGTTAATCCACTGGCCAGTTGACGGCAAGTACATTGATACTTGGCAGGCCATGGAAAAGCTTTACCATGATGGCAAGGTTCGTGCGATTGGGGTTTCGAACTTCAATAACGAAAGAATGGACGATTTATTAGCCCATGCGACCGTTACCCCAGCCGTTAACCAAATGGAATTTAATCCCGTTTGCCAAGATGTAGACATTATTAAGCATGATAATCACTTGGGAATCCAAGTGGAAGCCTGGTCACCACTTGGTGGCGGGGAATCATTAAATAACCCTGAAATTAATAAGCTCGCTGAAAAGTACGGGAAGTCTGCAGCACAAGTTATCCTTCGTTGGGACTGGCAACGCGGGATTGTGACAATTCCAAAGTCTAGTCACGAAAAGCGAATCGTTCAAAATAGTGACATTTTCGACTTCGAACTTTCTGCTGAAGACGTGGAAACAATTAATAAATTAGATCAGGACAAGCGTTCTTTGACTTACAACATGTTCCAGTGGCACAACCCTGATGGTGCTCCGGATGACGTTGATAAGTGGGATGACTCTCCTGTCAACTACAAAGATTAATTAAGAATCGAATCAAAAAGATCGGTAATTTAAATTTACTGGTCTTTTTTTTCGTAATTAATAGTATAGTAGAAGGGAGGAACTAACATGGAACATAAAAACAAATCTGCACATCCTGATACGCATGGCTTTTTTCAAGATGTGGAATTACTAAAGGCTGATTTAAAGCGCATTAACGATCAATATCCAGACGACCCTGAGCGTGCAGCTGAAGAAGTAAGAAAGTTGTGGGAGTCAGAATAGATTAGGGCAGGGGGGCTTTCAAAAGAAGGCGCCCTTTGTTAATAAATTATTAATTTTAGATTAAATATAATGTTTCAAACCACCTTTCATTAGTGTTATGATATAAGGGAGTATTTATTAAAAGTGTTTAATGGGATATTTACCTTAAAAAATAATTTATGTCGATAAAGGAAGTGGTAATTATGACGGAAGAATTAAATAATAGTAGTGCTCACGTTAATAGTCGCCATCAAGCTGACTCTTCTAAATCAATGACTCTAGCTGACAAACAAGCAGAGCTCCGCAAGTTCGTGTCGCTTTCTGATATTCAGTTACAAGCGCTCATCGACCGGATTTCTCCAGATGCTAGGAGCCGCAAGGTTATGCAAGAGGATTTAGCCAAACAAAGTAATCTCATGAAATCGCAGATTGAAAAAGTTACGTCCATTCAAGAAGCCGATCAGCTATACGAAAAGTTTGAAAACCAGTTCAAACAATAAACCGTGATACGTCATATTACTAAACTTATCGAATCAATTATCAATAACGTTAACAGGAAGGTGCAATACTTATGGGATCTGAAGCCAATCAAATAAATTCGTCAGCTAACAACACACTTTCAGCCGCTTCCAGTGCAGCGCTGGCTGGTTTTAGTGGTGTTGATAGCCAATATGGAGTGGCTGCTAAAAATTCAATTGACGCAATCGTTAAATCGATGGCTGTTGATATCCAAAATACCGATGTTTCTCAAACTCCGATCGTTGAGTCACTTACTTCAAAATCGGTTTCATTAATTAATTCAGCAGCACAACAAGTTGTTTTAGAATACGCTAAAGCAGCAATTTCAAACTCAGTTAAAATTGCCAACAATCGGGCCCAAGAATTGGACGACGTTGCTAAAAGTAGTGCAACGGTTGCAATTTCTTACTTTGCAGGTTCCGCATATGGAGAAGCATCTAATTATGCTACTCCATCGGAAGCAACTTCAGGAGTGAATGCGTTCACTGCTGCTATTAATAGTGCCATTAATAATGCAAACTTCTCATCTGCTAACGTCGTGGTTACCAAAGCCGCTGAATCACTTACTTCAAAGACTAATTTAATGCAAAGTACTGCCGCTGAAAAAGCCAGTCAAGCTATCGAAACGACTGCTAATCAAGTTATTAATGCAATTAAGACCCAGGCTGCGGACATTAACGCTGCGGATTCATTAGCCCAAAGTGGGGTCGAACAACTTGAATCATTAGCTAGCGAATCCGTTTTAACTTCCGCAAATGCGGCCGTAGAAGACGCTTACCACCGCTTTAAGAATGATTTAGTGCAAGTGTCCGATGCAGTGGCTAAGGACGCCTTAGCCGCAATTGAAGACGTGTTAGCACCAGTTTACGATCAAATTGAATCTAACGTTGCCGAACCACTTAGTGCGAGTGCGGACGCAAGTAATGCGATTAGTTCAATGAGCCGGATTTTTACCAGCTATGGGAACAATTTAGTTTCAGCTGGGGTTAAGGAATACACTAGTTCGGCTTACGCCACGGTGGGCTACTTGAACGATGATGATTTGTTGACTGCCAATAGCATGATTTCTAGTGTTGCGGACGATGTTTTATCTAGTGCTGATAGCATTAACACCAGTGCTGCTGATGCAGTAAATCGTTTTTATGGATTGATTCCATATGCATCACAATCAATTAAGTCGATTGCCGATGAAGTTAACATCCATTATGCTGCATCTGCATTAAGTACTGAATCTGCAAATGCTGGGGTCCGGGTGCATCAAGTATCAACTGACTTAAAATCCACGTTTGCCAGTGCCGTTAGTTCTTATACTGATCAGGTACAAAGCCAGGTGCGGGGACTAGCTAGTCGTCCTGACATGCTGCAAAACACGCTTTATTCAGCAAGTAATGAAATTGATGCAATGGCTAATTCAGCAATTGCTTCCGACCCATACGCTTCTGCGTGTGCTTCCGTGGATACCGCTTATTCTGAAGCTAATGACCAGTTAAACTTACTATCATCAGACGCAATTTGGAACGCTTCCAGTGCCGTAAACGTGGCAATTAAGGATGCGTATCTTGCTGCTGATGCTAATCGCAATGACCAAGCCCAATTGAATCAAATTGGTGAGAAAATCTACAGTACCGTTTCCCAGGTTATCCATAGCTATGCAACTTCGGCAGCCTTTTCTCAACTAGCTGGTGCTTCCGCAGCAGCCAATTCCATGATTGAACAACTCAGTAACGTTGCTGATCAAAAGAGTGCCGCAGATCGCTTGAGCCAGATTCATGATGACGCTAAACGGGCGGTAGAAGTTGCCCCTAATATCCACTTGACTGCTAAGTCAGGGGTTAGCACGATTGAATCCGTGGCTGCTGACTTGATCAGCACTGACCCAACGGTTTCTGCATACTATGCGGTGCAAAATACGCTTAGTTCTGCTGCTGCCAAGGGAGTTTATCTCGACCAATTTAGTCACGATAACGCTACAAGTGAAGTTACTCGTGTGGCCAATTCTGCTAGTTCCGCCATCAATGAAGACATTGGGAATGCGAACGCCTTAAGCAAGGATGTTGACCAGGCTTCTTTAGCTGCGGATGAAATTATTAACCGCTATAACGTTAATTCAGCTCAGTCTGCAATGAACGAACTAGCAAGTAGTGCTAAGCACGATATGCGCAATATTGCTGACGATACGGTTTCATTCCAAGCTTCCAGTGCGGTTACTTCAATTCGGGTATCATTAACTGCAACCCTTAACCGGGCTTCAGACCGACTTTCTACCATTTCTTTAGCGATGAGTTCTGCTAACTCATCCATCGATAGTATCACCGCTCGTTACGTGGGGGCTGATATCGCTGCAGCTGCTTATTCCAAGGTGGATTCAGTTGTCGCTGCTGCCACTTCTGCGGCCGCTGAATTTGATGAAAGCAACCAGGGCAATGCTGATAGCGAGGTTGCCAAACAACTCGATAGTACCTACAAGGAATTAGCCACCACTCGTGATCATAATGGAGTGGCTTCACAAGCTAGCCAAACCATCTACTCGGTATTGAATCGTTACACGTTATCATACACTAGCGTTGCATTTAGTAGCGCTACCAGTTCTGCCCAGTCCGAGCTAGACTCCTATGGCGTCTTAGACGGTGATGCTACTAATCAAATCCATCAATACATTCAGTCTGCATCTGAAAACATCAAGAAGGATGCGCGCCTTTCTGACGTCGTTTTATTAGACCTTAGAAATGGACTTTCCGCGGTTGATTCATATGTTAATCACTTAATCAGTAGTAATTCCAATGCATCTGCAATTAGAGCGGTTGAAAGTTATGCAACCGAATTAGTAGCTGATCGCTCAGCTGCTAATTTTGATTTTGCTAACTTTAGTAGTGCTGTTACCAAGACCACTGCGACTAATTGCTCAACCATTCGGGCGGTCGAAGATAAAGCAACCATTGATCAATTAGTGGACGTTACCGGGACTGAAAATACGGAACATTTCAAGAGCAACGTGGCTGATTCCGCAATTACTGCGGTGTCCTTAGTTGCCGATGATGTGCGGACTAAGCTGACCCAGGCTAGTTTGACTGCTGATTCCACGATTAATCAATTGGTGGATAAGTACGTTACCTTAATTAAAAAGGACGCTGAAGAGTCTAAGTTTGCCGATCTTGATAGTAAGAACGGGATTCGTGCGCTTAAGCGATTATTCGCAACCACCGTTAACGATCACCCAAAGGTGGCCCAAGTTTATCGAATCGATTCATTAGTTAGTTCTGCCAATTCAATGGCAGTAAACTACATTTCTGATTCAGCAGACGTAGCATTGAGTCGGGACCTTTACCGGGCGGCAAGCAGTGCTAAGTTAACAATCAATAGTGCTGATAACGACCTTCAAGTATCGAACGCTGCTGATGATGCAAATAACACGATTAATTCAATCGTTAATTCGCATATCGCAGCTAGTGCATTAGAAACAATCGAATCTGCTACGATGGTTTCCATCGATGATGTTGCCGACATTAAGAACTCCGGTAAGTTAATCGATGCGCAAAATGAAATTCATTCGATGGCGCAAGATGGGTTTGACTTAATCCGGGCTGATGAAGCCAAGCCAACCGTTGTAAATACCGACGTTAGAAATACCATTAATAATTTGAACTCCATGGCCCAGGCCGCAATCGGTGATGACTCTACCGCCGCTGCCCTTAGCCAAGTTCATTCCATGGCTAATAGTGCTAAGTCCAGCGTTTCACTTGAAAATAGTTCGGCTGCGCTTAATTTTGATAGCTCCGTTGCAAAGTTAGTTAATCAATCGACTAATGTGATTACTAGCGACAAGGGTGAATCATTAATTGCGCCTGAATTAACCACGCTTAAGCAGGATTTAGACCAGTTAGCAGACCGATTTAAGCTTGATTCTGTTAACGCTAAAATTACTGACGCTGCAGATAATGCCAAGCTTCAATTTGACATGCTTCGTGGCGCCGATAAACTCACGTTAATTAGTCAGCTGGATGCGCTGGTTGACGGTTCTGAAGAATTATTCAAGACCGATTTAAACTCCCCAGCAGCCTTAAAGACCGACATTAATAACGTTTTATTTAGTCTGCGTGAATTTGTTGATGCGACGATTTCCAATAATCGCTTTGCAACCGCTAAGTACGACTTAAACTCAGCATTATCATCTGCTGATAGTACTGCTGCAAAGTTATCCGGAAGCATCGCTGCCAACTTAAATAGTGACATCGCTAGTGCCGACCATGAATTTTCTGAGCAGCTGAGTTTTGCTGATGATGACAATGTTCAATCAGCTGCTAGTTCAGCAGTCAATGCGCTTGGAACGACCGTTAATAACTACGTTGCGACCTATGCTAATGAAATGATTAATAACGCTGCTGCAAAGCTCTTTGCTAGTGCACGCACGTACCAAGGAATTAATCGGACGGCGCTTGAAAATAACTTTAATACCATCTTAGAGAAGGCTACTAATACGATTCAAAGTGATAGTAGCGATATTTCACTTGCCGTATTGGATGCCAAAAACGCAATCAATGCTCTATACAATGAATTTAGGGATGTTGTTACTGCTAATGGTGAATCTAAATATCAATACACCCTTAATAATTTGAAGCGTTCTGCAGTTGCTGCTGCTGGATCAATGGATAGTTTTACGGCTGCTAACATGGCCAGTGCGTTAAACAGCACTGCAATTGCTGCCAGTGGCCATTCTAACGTGGCCAGCGCTCAAATGAGTAGCGTTGTGAACGCCTACCATGCTTCTAACGCGCAATCTGAGGTGGTTGCCGCAGCAACGGCTGCTCACCGTCAGGTTCTCCAACTCAGTAACGTTACCAAAATTAGTACTTCTGCTGCCATTAATAACGTGGTGGCTTCAACTAGCTCTGAAATCAACGCTGATGTTCAAGAAGCGAAGTTTACCAGCTTGGATGCTAAGGATGGAATTGTTGCCATCAACAAGATTCTGGATTCCGCAATTGCTGATGACTTCCGGGCTTCAACCAATAGTTTTGCTGCCAGTGCCACTAGTGCGGCTTTTAACCGTTTAGGCTCATTAGATTCGCACACGTCACTAGTTGCTTCCAATCAAATTCAACAAATTGTTGATCGGGCCGCTAGTAACAACCAAGCTCCCCGTTCACTAGCTCATGAAATTAACCAAGTAGCAAATGAATATCTAATTCAATCCGCTACCAGTGCGGTAAGTGCAGCTGCTGATTCAGTTCGGGACCAATTAAAAACCAATTCTGATCGTTCAACCATCATTAGTGAAATTAAAAAGATTGTTGATGACACCAATCAAAAAGTACGGGTGGATGTTGAAAATCCGGCTTATCTTTCACTAGATATCGATAATGGAATAGCTGCATTGAACGGCTTAGTCGCTGAATTCCAAGACGATAAGGTTGCTGCTATCAGTGCTGAAATCAACTCTTCAGCTAGTGATTTGAACCAAATTGTTACGGCTGATGAATTGGCTAAGACCAACATCAGCAGTGCTGCTGCCAGTGTTGCGCGGATTGCAGCTAAGAATATCGCAAACGTTATTTCTGACTCTAATGCTGTGGCTGCGTTTACCAATTCCGCTGCTAACCAATTTGACGACATTCGGCGTTCCTACTTTGCGAGTTCAGCAAATAACACGATCGAAAGCGCCGTTGTTAGTGCCAAGTCACACGCTGCCGTAATTGCTGATCCTAATAATCTAGACCGAATCAACGCCCAATTTAGTGGGGTGGCTGAAAGCTTTAAGCAGCTAGTAAGTAGTGATGCAATTAGCTCCAGCCTAGCTTCATTGGATGCTGATAATGCTGTTCTAGAAATTAACCGCATCGCTTCACAAGCGGTTGATGATAGTCCGGTTGCTTCCACTAAGTATGCTGTAAGCAGTGCAGTTAGTGCTGCATTCAGTAACGCTACTTTAATGACGCGTAGCCAAAGCGATAACTATGAAAGTGCAATGGCTAAGGTGGTTGCACCAATTGATAGCATCAATAGCCAGGCTAGTTCTGGATTAGGGAGCCTCGTTGACTCCGTAATGAGTGGACTATCTTCTGTTGCTAACCAATATTATGGTCAGTGGGCTACTAGTGCAGTGAGCCAAGCTGCCGATGATTTATTTACAGCTGCTGGTCACTACAATGGCGATGTTGCTAGTGAAGCTGCTTCACTAGCTACCAAGTATCAATCCGAGTTCAGTAGCCAGTTTGAACGTGATTACAGCGATGCTGATTTGATCGTCTTAGATGCTCAAAATGCGGTTAAGTCGATTAATTCAGCTGCTTCCGAAGCCGCTTATAACGACTCGATTGCGTTTGCAAACGCTGCAATTAGTGACCAAATCAGTAGTGCTAATTCCGTGTTGACCCAATTGAACGGCCATACTGATAGCACCGCTGACATGCAAATGGATAGTGTTGCCAACCAGGCGAACGAAAAACTAGGCTCCGTTTACAGTAACTTGAATGCTGTAATGATGGTAATTAACTCTGCTTCCGGAGCAATGAATGACATCGCAAACTTTGTAATCGTTAGTTCTGCACATTCAGCAGTGGGCAGCGTTGCCGATTCACTAATGGTGCGGGCGGTTGAATTAACCGATGGAGATAAGCAATCCACCTTAATTAGTTCGGTTAAGAACACCGTTGATACGCTTGATAACACGATTGATGCCCATTCTAACTACCCAGTTTCAGTTTCCATGGCTGCTGAGAGTGGAATGCATTCCCTCGCCGACAGTATGTTTGAAGAATTCAAACAAAACCGTTCGGCAAGCGCTGAAATTGCTTTGCAATCATTAGCTTCTTCAGCTGCAACTCAAGTCGGGGATTTGGATTCCTTCGCAAGTGCGAACTTCAGTAGTGCTGTTGGTAGCATTAGTCGGCGGACGAATGCTTATTTGGCTGATCAATTTAACAGCCCCAAGCGGGTGGAGTCAGAAATTAAGTACGCCGGAAAGGCAATCAAAAAGCTGATTCAAAATGCCATTGCGGATTCCGCAAATGCGTCTGTTGATAGTGAAGCTGCGTTGATTAAGGAACAGTTACCAACGATTGCGGATGAAGAACTCAGAAGCAGTGTTACCAGTGAAGTTGACGAACACTTGACCAAGGCTCAATTCATGATCAAGAGTGATGCTTTTGATTATCAATTAGCGAGCCTAGATGCTTATAACACAGGCGTTTCTATCAACTCCATTGCTAGTTCAGCATTTCGGGCTGACTCTACCGCTGCTCAGTCACTAGCTAACCGCAGTGCGCTTTATTCAGCACACGCTAAGATTGGTTCACTAAGCGGTCTCCAATCAGTTACGTTTGATAGTCAAATTGCTGATTTAAATACCAGTAAACCAGCTGAATACCAACGTGAATTAGACTCAATCGCGAGTGAATTCATTAAGGATTCTGCTGAAACCAAGTTGAACACGACCCTGGCTAGCGCTAGTGTGCGTGCAAACGTAGTTAGTGATACCACCAGTAAAAATAATTTAATTCAAGCAATTACTCAGCGAGCTGAACAGGCAAGTATGGCAATTCAAATTGATGCTCAAAACGCTAAATTTGCTTCCCTAGATGCAAATAATGCTACGAGTACCATCTCTTCAATGGTAAATGAAGCCATTGAACGAGATTCAGTTGCCTCAGCTAGCGTCATGATTCAAAAGGCTGCCGATTCAGTGATTGCCCGGATGGGTTCATTGGCTAGTGACCAACAAATCCGCTTTAACAAGCAGGTTGATGGGATTACTAGCAATGCCAATACTTCGTTGATTGGCCCATTCGCTGATAAAAATAATGTAATTAGCCAGGCCAGCACCCAGATTGAAAACCTTGCAAATGCTTACTTATTAAGTTCTGCCTATAGCGCAGTTGATGAGTTGGCTTCTTCAGCGAGCGTTCAAACCGCTGACCTTTCAGTTAATGATTCGTTAAGTGTAAAGACTTATATTGACAGTGCGTTAAGCTCTGCCGACTCACAAATTAGTGCCCACAGTGCTTCTGATTCATTGATTGCCGATGCGGTTAATGATGCTAATAATACGGTGGAAAACCTTGCCAGTGCTGCGGTTAATAATTCACCAATGGCAGCAGCTAAGCACAGTTTAGCCTCCGTTCGAAGTAGTGCGACTGTAATTGCTAGTTCATTAAGTGGGCGCAATGCTGCTAACTTCAGTAGTGCAATTGCGAGCGTTAACGTTCAAGCAATTGATAGTTTCACTGCCGACGATGCGACTGCTAACCAACAGGCATTGCAAAGCGCTGCTCAATTGATGAGAAACATCTCTAACTTCCATGCTGCCAAGGGGGCTCTTGGTCAGATCATGGATGCTGCGAGTGCTGCTGAAACTAAAATTAATCGGATGGCTGATGATGATAAGCGGAACACGGCATTAACTGATATTGCTAACACAATTGATGAATACCGGCTTAGAATTCAAAATGATACCGATAATCTTAAGTTAATTAACTTGGATGTTATTAATGGCCAAAATGAATTAGCAAACGTAGCTAATAATGCCATTAAGGCTGATGAGGTTGCTAAGGCGCTTGCTGATCTTGACAGCCACGCCAACACCGTTGCTTCAGGTGCCGCTAACTTTAGTTCACTAGCCAGTGCTAACTTAAGTAGTGCTGTGAATGACTTGACCAGCACGGCGGTTAACGACATGGTTTCCGTTAAGAACGACCCCGCTGCAATTAAGGGCGTTCAAGAATCTGCTGAACAAAAAATCAATCAGCTCTTTAATAGCTATGTTACTGATTCAGCAGTTTCAGAATTGGATTCCATGCGTGCCCAATTGAAACACCGCATTGGGGATATTCAAGTTGCTTCAGTTGCTAATGAAATCAACACCCACTTGAACGCATTCCAGAGTAGCGTTGCTAGTCAGGTCGCAAAGGATGCCCACTCTAAGGCGTTTGTTGACCTAGACTTGCGGAATGCTAATTCATACATGAATAGTTTTGCCGATAGCAACGTTCAAAGAGATGTGATTGCCAGTGCCGCTTATGATATTCAAGGGCTGATTACGGCTGCTAATAGTCGGGCTCAGCACTTATCAGGAAGCGCTGCTGATAACTTCAGTAGTGCCATTAATAGTGTGTCTAGACAGGCAACTCACGCTGCTAGTGGGGTTAGTGATTATCGGACGTTAGATACCATCATTTCTGCTACTGATAAAGAAGTTAGTTCGACGGTTGGGAACTACCTAGTGGCTTCAGCGTATGCTAAGCTCTCAACGGTTACTAGTGAAGCTAGTGCTGCCATGAACTATGTTGATGGTCAAACTAAGATGGATGCGAATAAGGCGGTTAATTCAGTGGCTAACTCCGCTGCTCAGTTAATCCACGGGGATTCCACCGATGACCAACTGATTAGTCTAGACGTTAAAGAGGGAATCCAAGCGATTACTTCCATCACTAACTCAGTGGTTGCGAGTCAACCATTTGCGAGTGCCCATTCAGTAGTTGCCCACACCGCTAGTGTTGCTATGCAAAGGGTGGGAAGCTTAAGTTCATTCGCCTCCGCAAACCTCAGTAGTGCCATGAACCGCTTTAAGAATGAAGCCCACGCAAGCATGACTTCATTCGGTGCTGACGAAGCTGCAATTGACTCGGTTCAAAATGAATTTGTGGAATCAATTAACGATGTGGCCAATAGCTACGTTGCTAGTTCTGCTTCTGAATTAATTACCCATGCAACTGACTCTGCTTATAACGTTATTAATCAATTTAATAACTCAGAAGCTACTTCTACTGCTAATGAAACCATTGATAATACGCTTAATACCGTTGCGGATAACTTTGCTAAGGACAGTAATAATGCTTCATTGATGGCATTGGATGCTGCAAATGCAATTGATTCAATTCGTTCTGCCGCTCAATTCATTACGACTACCGACGAAGTAATTTCTGGAAACGTTTCAGTTCGGAGTGCTGCTGACTCTGCATATTCAGCAACCGCTGGATTAGGGCGCCCAACTCAATTAAATAAACAAATTAAAACCGTCATTGCGGACACTACCGGGCGCTTTGCTAATGGCGAAGACGTTGATATGGTTGTTAAAAATGCCAATCGTGACATCAACAAGTACGTTAGTGAGTTTGTTAATACCACTGCTGAAATCAAGTTAACTCAATTAATTGGTGAAGCACAGACCCGTTTAGGACGGCTCCTAGATGGCACTGAATATAACTTTGCTGTTGATCGAATTAAGGAATTCACTAATAACGCTAGAAAAACAATTCAAAAGGATGCTTACAGTGGAGAGTTAATCACCCTTGACCTAGTAAACATTGAACGTGAATTGAGTGCATTAGAAAATAAGATCATTAGTGAAAACCGCCTGGCAACTGCTTTAAATGCAGTTGATAATCATGCGAGTGCAGCCGTTAATAACCCATATCTATCAACTGCTGATGATCACTACTTGAACTTTAGTAGTGCTGTGAACTCAGTTGTGCGGGACTTTGATGCTGATGATGATCAAGTGGAAACTAATAATGCCTTTAGCCAAATTGATAGTCTTTCACAATCATATGCGGCTAGTCAGGCCGTTAACTTCCTATCAGTTCAAATTAGTAATTTAGATACGCAGGTTCGCGACCTCAGTAACTTTGTTACTCAATCGTCTGCTTACAGTGCAATTCATGAAATTGCTAGTCAAGCAGTAATTAACATCCGGAGTGATAATGCTGACTTTGGTGCGGTTTCATTAGACGCAGATAATGCAATTAGTTCTGCAAATGCAATCCTTGCCAGTGCCGTTTCCAACGACTCAATCGCAGCTGCTAAGCGCAACGTTAGTTCGGTTTACTCAGAAGCTGCCAGTTTTGCGACCCGCTTAAGTTGGAATGACTCGGTTGAGTTTAGTATGGCGATTGCTAGTCAAGATGCTAAGACCTCCTTTGGGACGGATGCTAATAATGCATCACTAGAAGTGGCGACCGAAAGTTTTGTTCGGAGCCTTGCCAATAGCTACGTTGCTAGTTATGCCAACTCATCCATTAGTGATACTGCTAGTAAAGCAATTGCAGACCTTCGGAACATATCTGATTCCGAAGCTAAATCAACCTACGTAGGCACGATTAAAAACGTGGTTCGTGAAATTACGAACACGATTGCATCCGATACTGCCAGTCAAGATCTGGTTAATATTGATGTCCAAAATGGGATCAATATGATTAACAGTCTGGCAGACTCAATGGTTAGAAATGATCCAACTGCTGCTGGTCAATACATCATCGCTAGTGCTGCTAGTTCAGCATTTGATGGGATGGCTAGTGGCAATGCCTTGGATGAAGCTAACTTCACCAGTGCCATTAATAGTGTGGCTGCCCAGGCTAGTTTATCAGTGAGCCTGGTTAGTAAGAACCTCGGATTAGTTAATCGGGCTGCTACTTCATCCACCAACAAGATGAACCGGTTAGCCGTTAACTACCGGAACTCACTTGCCCAGGCTAGTTTGAGTAGCGTCTTTACCTCAGCTAGCGCCACCGTTGATTACTTTAGCAATGAACAGACTAGAAATAGTGTCATGGCGGAAATCAATTCTGCAAACGAATACTTCAGTTCTTTAATTAGCGCTGATGCTTACAGTGCTGATTATGTTGACTTAGACCTTGAAAACGGGATTAGTAAAATTAATCGGACAGTTGATAGTTCTGCTGACTTTGATACCGCAGTTAAAATTCGCTTACAGCTAGCTTCAACAGCTGATCAAGCTAGTTTCAGACTATCATCGTTAAGCTCAAGTGTAAGTGCTAACTTCACTAGTGCTGCGCAGAAGGTTACTTCTCAAACGAATGGAATTATTTCATACGCTAATAGTGACGTAAACCTAGTTTCAGCTGCTACTAGTTCTACAACAACGACGTTGCTCAGCTTAGCTGACAGCTACATGGCTAGTTCTGCTACGTCTGCAATTGATTCAATCGTGGCCACTACTAAGGACCATTCATTGAACCTATTTGCCAATGCCGACGTACGTCAAATGATTCTTAGTCGGATTCAAGAACTTCAATCAGCCGGTTATACAACCATCGAACGCGATTCTGCTGATGATGATTTGTTGGCGTTGGACGTTCGCAATGTGGAAGCAAGAATTTCCGCTGCCGTTGCCAAGGCAGTTAATAATGATGTCTACGCATCTGCAAACTACCATGTTCAATCGGTTTCTAGCTCATTGATTGCTGCTAATCAAGTTGAAGATCCCGTTGAAGTAGCACGGTTGAAACTGGAAATCAATAGCGCTGCTAAGAAGGCAAAGACCGATATTAGTGGGGCGGGGATGAACAATGACTTGATTCACGTTACTGTTGACTCGACTTCTTCATTAATGAGTAGTATTGCCCAAAGCTTTACCGTTAAGGCGGCTAGAAATCAAGTTAGTTCATACGTTGATAGTGCTAACAGCGCGCTTAGTTGGTTCAGCAGTAATGATGACTACCGGGCTAGAGTTGCCGTGGGAGTGAACTCATTAGCTGCACAAGTTAATAATCAAATTGAACGCTACGCAAGTGATGAAAATGCTAGAAAGTTAATGACTAAAAACGGTCAAAAGTCACTAGCTAACTACGTGGATACTTTGGTCCATCAAGAACCACAAGCATCCGCAAGTTACGCAGTGGCCGGATTTGCCAGCTCTGCAACCAGCGCAGTGGCTAGCATTAGTGGCTCTAGTCAAGCTAACTTCAATAGCGAAGTAGCAATGACCGCTAGAAGCGCTGATGAAATGAACGGTAGTATCGTTGATGATTCTGAAACGGCTGAGAAGTTAACCAACTCGGTTGCTGATGCGTTCGACCAGGTTGCTCGTAAGTACGTGGCGGATGGCGGTTATACCGCATTGGATACAATTACTAGTTCGGCTTATGATGTATTCTATCAATTTGGATTAAATGAAGACCAATTCGAGGGACCACTACAAGACTTTGCTCGTGAGTACAACAGTATGGTGGATAGTGACGCTGCTAAGCAATCAACCGTGTTACTCGATTGTCATAATGCCAGTTTGGAAATGAGTCGTTTAATTGAGGACATTGCTGCTGATGACTTAAACGCTTATTCTAAGTGGCAGGTACAAAGTGGTGCGGACTCCATTGTGAATAGTCTAGGAACCATCAGCAATGCTAGTTCCGCTGCTAACTTCAGTAGTGCAATGAATTCATTGGTTACATCTGCTAACGTTGCAATCGATAATGGTCATGATGATGAGTCGCAAGTCAATCAAGAAGTAACCGCTGCTAATACAGCCCTTCAAAACCTTGCAAACAGTTATGTTGTTGATTCTGCAAAGAATAAGGTGGCCCAAGCTCAATCTAGTGCGAGTGCATTAGTTAGTCAATTCGATGTTGCTGACCAGTTAACTTCGGTTGCGAATGCATACACAGAAATGGTCAACCAAGATAGTGCCAATAGCGCGTTTGCTTCGTTGGATGCTGATAATGGTTCCTTAGCGTTAGCTTCATTTGCTAAGCAAACCATCAGTAAGTCATCACAAGCTGAGCTTAACTACCAAGTTAACTCCGCAGCAAATACGATGGCATCTGCTGCAGCTCAGTTTGCTAGTGATGATCAAGTCCGGTTTAGTAGTGCGATTGCGAGTGTTGTTAGTGCTGCTGGAATGGTTCGATTGGTTGATGAACGCCACTTGAATCAAGTGGTTACGAGTGCCAGTCAACAAATGCACTCGGTTGCAAACTACTTCATTGGTAAAACAGCGATGAGTGAAATCGATGTTGCTACCACCAGTGCTAGTCAAAGGGTTGCTTTATTGCATAATGATGCTGCCAACGTGGTAATGAGTAGCGCTGCCGCTAGTGCTAATAGTGCGGTGATTGCTTACTCTAGTAATCCACTTGCAACGTCACTATACGCACACGATGGTGTGATTGCAGCAAATTCACTTGCTGATAGTTTGATTGCTGAACATCCATTTGCTTCTGCAATTGACCGGGTGAACCAGTTGGTTGACTCTGCCACTCACGATGTCTTGATGAGCGACAGCTTAGCTGACATGAACTTCTTGAGTGCGGTTGCTAAGCAAAGTAAGTACGCAACAGAACAATTTAGTGCTGCTGCAACGAATGATTCAGAGCTGAATTCATTAGCTAATCAGGCCGAAATTGCGATTACTTCAGTTGCCAATAGTTACGTTATGGATTCTGCCGGCGTGGTATTGAGTTCTGCAACTAGCTCTGCTGCTTCAGTGGTAAATGAAATTACCAACAACGTTGAACGTTCACAAGCAATTAATTGGATTAATAATCAAGCCAGTGTTGCAAGTGAATTGATCGCAACGGATGTTAATAATGATTCTCTAGTATCATTGGACCTTGATAATGCCATTATTTCGATTGGCTCGGTTGCTAATAGCGCAACTGAACATGATGCTCAGATTACTTTCAATAACTACATTACTAGTGCTTTCGATAGTGCTAATTCGCAAGCATCAGAACTAAGTGGGAGTTTGGCTGAAAATTACGATAGTGCAGTTAATAGCGCGAATAAATCGATTCGGGCTGAACACCAATCTGGAGCGGAACTCGATTACGAATCAATTGATTCAGCAACGTCATTATTTGCAAGCATTGCTGCGGATTACGTTACTAGATCGTCAATTCAAATGATTGAAGATAAGATTGCTTCATTGAATGCAACCGCATCACTAGGAACTGAATTCAATAACCAATTGGCATTTGTGAAGAGCATTTCAGAACAAACGATTCGCAACGATAGCTACGACGTCAAGCTAGCAACGCTCGATGCTGTTAATGCAGTTAATGCAATTCAAAAACAATTTGATAACTTGGTGGCTTCAAATCAATCACTATTGTTCCACCATCAATTAACTAGTCAGGCTAGTTCTGCTAGTGAAAAGGTGGGAACCATGAACTCACACAGTGCTGCTAACTTCAGCAGTGCTGCTAGTCGAATTGCCAACAACGCAATCAACCAGGCCAATACCTTTGGTCAATCGGATGCGGTAGTTGCTAGTGCTGCTAGTGCGATGAATAGCCTTGCTAACGGCTACATTCTGAACTCTGCAATGACTTCGTTGAATTCAATCGTTGATTCTGCGAACGTTAAAATTGCAACCGTTGATAACTACGTAATCGTTGAAAATGCAATTAACAGTGCCGCAACTGAAACGAGTGCTGCCATCATTAATGATAGTAATGATTCGGCAGTGGTTTCCCTCCGGGTTGCTGATATGCGGAGTCATGCACAATACTTGGTTGACAACGCAATTAGTTCAGATCGGACCGCTTCTGCAATGAACACGATTTATCAAATTGCTGATTCATTAATGAGTGACGCCGAATTGACTGGCCATGCGCAAGCATCATTTGCTTCCGTTACCGCAAGTACTGCTAGTTCAGCTAGTTACGACTTGCTTGGCCAAAGCAACATTATCAATACGATTAATAATGCTAAACAAACGCTCAAGCAGGCTGCTAACCGCTTTGTGGTTGAAACTGCAAATGAAATCGTGAATAAGGCGCTTGATATTGCTAATAACCAGGCCGTTGAAATCTATGACATCCATAACCGGAATAAGACGATTTCTGCAATCGGGGCGCAAGTAAGTCACGCCCGGCAATTAATCAAGGAACACGCTAATAATCCGTTCTTTGCCTATCTAGATGCGCAAAATGCCGCTGCTAAGATTGCTACGATTACCAGCGCTGCAGTTGGTTCAGATACGATTGCAACTGCCATTCTATCTACCTCCCGAGCTGCTGATCGGGTCGTAAAGAAGTTACGGCCATTGATTGACGAAAACGAAGAGTTCAGATTGAATAACCGCTTATTGAACATCGTTGACCAAACGAACCGTTCAATTAACGTTAATGCTGAAGACTCAGCAGCAGTTAGCTCACATGCAACGGCTGCCGAATCAGCCTTTAACTCAATCGCAAGCAGTTATGTTGCTGAATCTGCTAACTCCATCGTTACTGCTGCCAGTGATTCCGCAACCATTCAAATTGAAGGGTTGGATGATACTGAATCTAGAAATGAAACCAGTCAGTTCATTTCATTGTTGGTTGACTCTGCTAGTTCAGCCATCGATAGTGATGCTAGTAACATTGCATACGCTTCATTGGATGCCACTAACGCTTCATCTGCAATTACTAGTTTGACCGCTCAGGCAATCAATGCCGACCCAAGTGCATCTGCAAATGCTACGATTTCAAAACAAATTGCATCTACTGCCGATACGTTGTCCGGGATGAAGACGAGCGACCGCAATGCCTTTAGTTCGGCTGTGCTTTCAGTTGTGGTGTCTGCGAACGTTCAGTTTGCTAGTGCTGCCAGTGATGCGAGTGCAATCTCCAATATCACTGACCAAACGCTTACGCAGTTGGATAGTGTTGCCCGTGAATTCGTGGTAACGTCTGCTAAGGCGGTTGTAAACGGGGCGGCCAGTGCTGCTACCCACCTGTTGGATTCAATGTTTGCAAACTCATCTGCCAACGTTTACAGTTCAGTTGCCAGCGTTGTGAACCAAGCAATCGTGGCTGTTAATAGTGATAGTAGTAACTTTGCGACCGTTTCATTGGATGCTTACAATGCTTCTAGTGCAATCGATCAATTAGTTAAGACGAACGAAAATAGTTACGCGCACTCTGCAATTGATTCACAAGCTAGTTACGCCAATTCACTTGCTGACGTCTTGAATGACGCCCTCAGACCAGTTGCGGTAAACGGAATTAGCTTGCATGCCAGTGCTGCTCATAGTGCCGTTAATCTCCACTTTGGGCAAGCCCAAGCAACCCTATCGGATGTTAATTCAGCTGCTAGGGCAATGGACAGCTTAATCAACGAATACGTGGTTAAGGATCCAGTGGCATCTGCCCACTCAATTGTTGCCAGTGCTGCATCATCTGCTAACGTTAAGGCTGCCAACTTGAATGATAGTTACTTGGCTGATATGAGTACTTCAATTTCAAGTGCCGCTACCCAGGCAAATACGTTGATTGCAATGAACCCAGCTAACTCTTTGTTGGATTCACAATTAGCTAGCGATGCTGCTAGTTCAATGAACAGTTTCGTTAACATGTATGAAGCTGCTGCTGCGAACGAAGCCACTACTAGTTACGCTGCTTCAGCATACGCTCAAATTGACTTGATGGATGATGAATTCAAGCAACTTGCTAACCATGAAGTGGCAATGGAAGTTGATAATGCTAAGCAAGCATTTTCTGTAAATGAAGATGACCCTCGGGCAATCTTCGACAACGTGCAAAGTGCTGCTGATAACATGAAATTCTTGGTTGCTAACTACATTGCTAAAAACAGTAACGCTGTGGTTGAAGCTAAGCAATCATTTGCTGCTGATATGGATAGCCTTGCTGGTGACGTATACAGTCAAGCCCGGGTATTGAGTATCAATAACCGTGGTCAAATTAATAGTTTGACTGGTTCCGTTGCGAACTCTGCTAGTGCTAGCGTTAGTGGGGCAACAACGATTAGTAACGTTGCTTCAACTTTCCACAGTGCGAATGCATTAATTGGGAGTGTTGCTAGTGTTGCAATTAACTTTGCTCGTGATACCGCACGTGCAGAATTAGCAAACGTATTGCATGATGCTGATCAATCATTGA
Organism: Lactobacillus sp. Sy-1; assembly: GCF_019303535.1. Lineage (GTDB taxonomy): Bacteria > Bacillota > Bacilli > Lactobacillales > Lactobacillaceae > Nicoliella. The sequence goes on from NZ_JACCIU010000001.1 coordinate 601,856, forward strand.
ACTCAATGGAACCAAGTGCTAAACAAGCGGTTACCGCTTCGATTGATGCTTTGATGTCCGGAGTGCAAGGGCGGATTACAATTGCCAACAATACGGTGGAAATTGTCAACGAAACCCAGTCACTGGTTAATCAAGTTCATGAAATGGTTACATCTGCATTGTCTGCTAACCTGCGGAATATTAAGGATAGTTACAAGACTCAAATCTTGAACGCCGCAACCACTGCGTACCAAGACGTCAATGGGCTTGATTCTAATGCTCAATCATTGACGAATGCTGCAATTAGTATGGCGGCTAGTGATGCCAATGCTAATATCGATCAAACCAACCAGTTGGCTGAAATTCAAATGCTTACCAGCGCCGGAATTGCTTCCATTAATGAAGCATCCAGTGTGGCAGTAAGTAACGTGAAGGCGAGCGGGAATTCACTAATTGCCAGTGCTGCTAACTCAGCTACCGGACGGACCGCAACCTTATCACCAGTTGATAAGTCTACTGCAACTAGCATCATTACTTCATTGGCTAGTGTTGCTAACATGGACTTGAACACCGCTGCTAACGTTGAAGAAGCTTCCGTTGCAATTACCTCTGGTGCTGCAGCGATTGCTTCCGCAATTGATTCTACAATTGCCAGTGTTATCAACAGTGCCATGGCCATGGCTAATAACTTGGCAGCCCAAAACGAACGGGATTCGATTAGACTCCAAGTTAAGAGTGCTGCGAACGCCGCTTATGCTTCCACAGCTAGCTTAGACAGTAGTGCTGCCAGTGCGGTAAACGAATACGTTACCAGAACGGCAAGTATTGCTGATCGGCAAATCATTGCTGCTGAAAACGAAGAGGAAGTGAACGAAATTGCTCGTTCCGGAGTTGCTGCATTACAAAGTGCAACTAACTCTGCTGCTGGCATTTACGTTTCATCCCTCCGGACCAGTGCAGAATCAATGGTTGATTCTGCGGCTAACTCAGCATTTATGTTGACCGACGCCTTTAACGAGGCGACCCGTTACTCGATGAACCGTGCCATCGCTCAAATTGCCGATGGGACTAAGTTCGAATTACGGGGAGCTAGCGATGCGGACCGGGCAAACCAATTGATTAGTTTAACCGTTGATAACTTGAACAAGTTAATTGATGAAAATAATTACAGTCAATTAGATGGTAACCGGGCAGCTGCTAAGACTAAGGTGAGCGAAAATGCCCAGTCAGTAATTGGCTCATTGGGCTCAATGAGTGCAATTTCAAAGCAAACGATTACAAAAGCGATTAACGAAGAAGTTAATAGTCTCTACTCCCGCATTAATAAGTCCCATACCGCAGTTGAGATTAAGAACGTCGTTGATTCTTCTAAGCCTAAGTTTGAATCCAAGATTACAATGGTTAACTCTCGTGAGATGGAACTCTCTAGACAAGCTGCTAAGCAAGTGTTGAAGGAAAATTCCAGAAATGCATACACTAAGGTGGCTAACCTTAGTGAGATGATTGTCGATACCGCAGAGGAAACGATTGATGACTTGATTGAACGGGCTTACAAGGATATTGACGTGGCATTGACTGTCGATAAGGTCACTGAGATTACTAATCGGACCAGTGGTGATATTAATAACATTGTTAAGGAATCAATTTCAATGAATGATAAGATGAAATAACTAATTCATTTTGAAACGCTTAATCAAAAAACGGGAATTTATTTCCCGTTTTTTTGTGGGTTGAATAAACACTAACGAATTTTATTAAGGAGCGATTTTGTTGCAAGTGAAACGTGAGGGGATTGGTGCCATCCTAGCAATCATCGGTGCGATTTGCTGGGGGATTCAAGGACCAGTTTCACAATTTTTATTTCAGGATGCTAATTACTCACCGGAGTGGTTAATGGGGATTAAAATGTCGATTGCCGGAGTGTTGATTCTGTTATTTACCAAGGGGGTTAAAAAGCTACCGTTATTAACGGTCTGGAAAACGCCCAAGGACGCCAGTTTACTGATTGTGTACGCACTATTTGGGCTGGCTGCCGTTCAATACTTCTACTTGGTAACGGTGAGTGCTAGTAATTCTGGAACGGCAACCATTTTACAAAGCCTGGGAACGATTATGATCGTGATTCTAACCGCCCTGATTTACCACCACCTGCCATCAAGGAACGAATGGTTGGCAGTTATCTTAGCGTTACTCGGGACCTGGCTATTGGTAACGAAGGGCGATTTATTCCACCTGGCAATTAGTGACCGGGCACTAACGTTGGGGTTATTACTAGCCTTAGCGGGAGCATTGCAAACGATGTTACCGGTGAGGCTCTTAAAGCGCTACGATGTGATGGTGATTGTCGGTTGGGCAATGGTGATTGGAGGCGTTATTTTTACAATCGTGCACCCGTTTTGGGTGGACCCACCCCGCTTTACAGTTGGTGGGGTCATTGGGGTGGCGTTCATCGTCATCTTTGGAACGATGGTGTCCTTCATCTGCTTCACCACTAGTTTGAAGTATGTTTCACCAACGGTGGCGGGGATGTTAGATACGTTTGAGCCGCTGTCAGCCACGATTGGTTCGATTGCATTTTTAAACACTAGTTTTAATTTTCCAGAAATGATTGGTGGGGTGTTGATCCTAAGTACCGTCTTTGTTTTGGCGTTACCCAATCCAAAACAATCCAAAAATTAATTGTAATTATATTAAAAATAGGTTAAAATAATACTAATTAAAATTCAGATTGGGAGATTGTATTATGTGTTTATTAGTTTTAAATGTTAATTCATTTAATCGAAAGTTCTTCTCGTTCTGCTAATGTTATTCGTTAGGAGGGAAGAGCCTGCTTAGACACGCAATCTTCACTAGCTAGAATAACGAACTGATTTTCTAGTTGGGAAGAAGCCATACTAGAAATAGTATGGCTTTTTTTATCGAGGTTTATTATTAAGGAGGAATACCATGAGTTTATTATCGAATATGTTTAGAAAGGAAACGCTCGATAATTACATCGATAAGGATAGTAATTTAAAGCGGACCCTTGGATCCTGGGACTTAATTGGGATGGGAGTCGGAACCGTTATCGGAGCTGGGATTTTCATCCTACCCGGGACGGTTGCGGCCACTACTGCCGGACCAGGAATCATCTTTTCGTTTATCATTGCCACATTGGTCTGTTCACTCAGTGCCATGTGTTATGCTGAGTTTTCATCCTCACTCCCAGTTGCCGGAAGTGCTTACTCCTACGGAAACGTTGTTTTCGGAGAAATCATTGGCTGGGTATTAGGCTGGGCGTTAGTATTGGAATACACGCTGTCGGTGGCGGCCGTTGCGACCGGTTGGTCAGCGTACTTCCAGACCTTTTTAGGCGGGTTTGGAATTCACATTCCAAAGGCGTTGAGCGGATTTTACGACCCTAGTAAGGGGACCTATGTAAATATCTTTGCGATTTTAATTGTATTGTTGATTGCCTTTATTTTAACGAAGGGGACCCAGTCCTCGACACGAATCAATAACATCATCGTTGCCATCAAGGTGTTAATCATTGTCCTATTCCTAGTGGTAGGGGCCTTCTTCGTTAAGCCAGCCAATTGGAACCCATTACTGCCATTCGGAACCTTCGGGGTCTTTCATGGAGCCGCTGCAGTCTTCTTTGCCTACCTCGGGTTTGACTGTGTATCGTCAGCAGCTTCCGAAGTGAAGAATCCAAAGCGCAACATGCCAATTGGGATTTTAGGAACGTTATTCATTTGTACGATTCTATACGTATTAGTGTCACTAGTCCTTACTGGAATGGTACATTACAAGGATCTAAACGTTGCGGATCCAGTTTCATTTGCATTACAAATGGTGCACCAAAACTTTGTGGCCGGAATCATCGCCGTTGGTGCGTTAGCCGGGATGTTTACCATGATGCTTACCATGATCTACGGTGGATCCAGATTGCTCTACTCAATGGGCCGGGATGGACTATTACCAAAGCACTTGCACAAGGTTAATAACAAAAACGTTCCCCACCATAGTGTGTTAATCGTAACGGTTGTGATTGCCTTCATGAGTGGCTTTATCTCCCTTGATAAGCTCGCTAGTTTAGTTAACATCGGGACGTTGATTGCCTTTATCGTGATTTCATTAGGAATCCTACCATTGCGGAAACGTAAGGACATTCCAAACCAAGGCTTCAAGGTGCCATTGTACCCATACCTACCAATCCTGTCAGCAATCTTAAGTATTTTAGTTGCTACCCAGCTACCTAAGGATACCTTCTATACGGCATTGATTTGGTTCGTGATTGGGTTGGTCATTTACTTCGCATACGGAATTCGGCACAGTATCCTGAATAAAGATTAGTAATTATCACATTTAAATTTAATTTTTATCGTGTACAATACACAAATGAGATTAATATAATTACTATTTGAGGTGTAATAAATGCAAGACAAGACACAGTTGAAGGAGAATGTGGTCCGGGGGATTTTTTGGTCAGCGATGGCTTCAACGCTCTGGGCATTTTCTGGAATTCTAATGCAGATGGTTGCAAAAAACGGGGCCATCCCAGTCGACTGGTTCATTTCCGCTAGAACCTCCGTTGCGGGAGTATTGTTATTGATCATCGGGGCGTTCCACGTTAAAAAGGACGTCTTCAAGGTCTTTAAGGACAAGCGTTCAATTATGTTGCTTTTGATTTACAGTTTGTTCGGGCTAGCCGTTAATATGTCGACGTTCTACATGGCGATTCAGACTGGAAATGCGCCGACTGCGACGTTGTTACAGTATTTGGCACCAATTTTTATTGTGTTGTACAAATTCGTCTTCCGGGGCCATCGGCCATTGAAATCCGACGTGTTAGTATTCTTTATCGCATTAGTTGGAATCGTGCTTTCGGTGACTAAGGGAGACTTGAACGAACTTTCTATCCCGCTGGTTTCAATTCTGTGGGGACTAGGTTCAGCCGTTTCAGCTGCCATCTACTACTCCGTTCCCCAACCACTTTCGCGGGAAAACTCACCATTTGTTGTCCTGGGCTGGGGAACTTTAATCGCCAGCATCCCATTCAACATCTTCTACATTGCAGTTCACCACGCACCATTCTTTATTGCGGCACCAAAGCAAGTGACTGCAAGTCCAATGGTGTTAGTTGGGCTGGGTGGAGTAATCTTAGTCGGGACCATTGGGGCGTTCTCTTCAATGATTTACAGTCTCAAGTTTGCTTCATCAGAAGTGCTTAGTATCGTTGATGCTGTTGAACCAGCAATGACATTTATCCTAAGCTTGCTATGTACGATTATCCCAATCGCGTTAATTCAATCATTAGGGGTACCTTTTGATTTAGTTGAATGTATTGGAGCGGCATTGGTTATCTATTCGATTTACCTGCTGCAAAAAATTCACAGACGCCACGTGGAAGACTTACCACCAATGGAATAACCTTAAAACGAAACGCTTTGAATCTTATGGTTCAAGGCGTTTTTTAGTGTGGCGGATTCCGGAAAATCCAAAATAGATTGACATTTACGGGGATTGCACTAAAATTAGAATGTTATTTACTAGTCAAATTCAATTTTTGGGGTGAAATTAATGAACAGTCAATCAACTCACTCTGAAGGCACAGTAGCGCCAATGAAGGGAATTTTATGGGCGATTTTTGCATCAGCACTATGGGGCGTTTCGGGAACCATCTTACAGCTGATCTCCAATCCCAAGACCGGATTTTCAATGCCGGCGCCATGGTTTCTTTCCGTGCGGACGCTGTCTTCTGGGGTGATTTTGTTATTTCTTGCGGCCATTATGTACCGGGGCGCAATTTTTAACGTATTTAGGAACGGCAGGGTCTTCTTGTGGCTTCTGGCTTACGGAATTTTTGGGTTAGGGGCAAACCTGTTGACCTTTTACATTAGTGTCCAGGAAGGGAATGCCGCAGCATCAACTATCTTGCAGTACCTGGCACCAATTTTTATCGTGATTGGGAGCATTTGCTTTCAGCGGAAACGGCCACTAAATAGCGATTTATTAGTGTTTGGAATTGCATTGGTGGGGGTGTTTCTAGCAATTACTCAGGGTGATTTTTCAAAGCTATCGATTTCGTTGAGTTCGCTTCTGTGGGGAATTGGCTCTGGAATCACTGCTGCCTTTTACGTGGTGTTACCACGCCCGGTATTAAAGGATAATCCACCAATCGTGGTCCTGGGCTGGGGGACCTTGATTGCGGGGCTCATCTTTAACGCTGATTTTATCATCCGCAACCATGCACCGTTTTGGGCCGCTGCCCCGAAATTACCCAATATGAGCGTATTCGGAATTAACGTGGCGTTGATTGCAATTGCCGGAGTCGTTTTACTGGGGACCGTTTTTCCGTTCCTGTCGCTTTTGCACGCGTCCAAATTCGCGACATCTGAAGTGGTCAGTTTAGTAGATGCAACGCAGCCGGTGGTGACGTTCATCCTAAGTATCATCTTCTTTAGTTTGCATCCTAAGTTGATGGAAATAATTGGGGCCGGGTTGGTAATCATTGCGATTTACCTTCTGCAATATTTCCATCGGCAGCCCGCTGGAAAAAATTAAAATTATCACAATCTTAATTCTAAAACCAATTTTTAAGTTATAATAAGGATATTCGCATTCTGTGCGAATCCTTTTTTGTATAATTATAAATTTAAAGGAGTTTTATTGAGATGGCTAACCAAAAATGGCGCCGGCTTTGGCCGTATTTGATCATTGCAATCGTTGCACTGGTTGAAATTTTGCCACAGATTCTTACTAAATCGTTCATCGTTGGGATTGACTCGATTTTCCACATGAACCGCTTCTATGATGCTGCGATGCAGATTAAAACTGGGGATTATAACTACTTTCAATCCTTCTTTGGTTACCAACAAACGGGACGGGTCATTAACGCCTTGTACGGTCCAGTATTTGCCTATTTTAACGGTCTGTTACTGCTGATTGCTGGGACTTGGTTTAAGTTCCAACTACTGACCAGTTGGTTATACCTATCCATTGCTGGATGGTTAATGTATCGGCTTGCCGTTGCCAATCGAGTGACTACCTGGCCAGCAGTGGTAGTTAGCGCAATGTATCTAATGTCCTCCCCAATGCTTTCTTGGGTTTCCGGGACGCAGTTCACGGGTCTGGGGGCAATGTTCACTCCGTTGGTAATGTTGGCGGGAACCCGCATGATGCGCGAAGATAAAATCGCTGTCATTCCGCTGTCGATTGCAATGACGTTGGTAATTCAAATGCATTTGATGACCAGCATCATTTGTGCGGCGGCGTTGATTCCGTTCTTTGTAGTTGCCTTTATCTACAGCAAGCACCGTGTAACATTGGTTGTAGATTTATTTAAGGCCGTTGGGCTAACGCTATTACTAACTGCCAATGTATGGGGCGCAATGCTAGAGTTATTTAAGTCTAATACCTTGCTGCCAGTCGCACCACAATTAGTGATGAGTGAAAACGCTTTTAACGTAATTAACACGAATTCATACGTATTATTACCGGTTTATACGATTCTGTACTTACTAGTGACCATTTATGTAATTGCTAAGTGGAAGCAGCTCAGCCTTTATACAAAGGTGATTTTTGGGAATGCAATGCTATTTCTATGGCTGTCATCATACTTCTTCCCATGGAATTGGATTGCTAAGTTCGTGCCAGGAGTTGCATATTACATCCAGATGCCAGCACGGTTTTACGTGGTATCGTTTGCGCTGCTCTTCTTGATGGTGGGAATTATCCTGTCACATGAAGTGAGCCATGGAATGCAGGTTGCCCGCTGGACGCTAGCAACCCTTGCCTTTCTGGGCATTTTTGGGATTGCTGAAGGAACCGTGATTTTGGGGACGATTTCGTACCATGCCGAACGGGTAATTGATAACCCGACGAACCTCAAGCTTCACACCAAGAGCACGCAAAAGCTCCGGAATTCGCTTAAATCGACAAATCTTAAGACGACGTTGAAGTACGTTACTAAGTCCACGCCGGATTACCTGCCAATTAAGAAGGCTCTGGCTCCTGATGAGTACTTTCCGTTCCATCCGTACCATGCATATACTATTACGGCAATCAAGAAGAATCACTACCATGTGAAGAAGCACGTTACTAAGAATGGGTTGAAGGTGACCTGGATTAATCCAAAGAATCACGATCAAAACATTCGGATCCCAGTCTTTAAATATGCTCACACCACGGTAGCTAGAAACGGGAAGACGTTCACCGATTACCGCACTTCTAAGATTGGGGCGTTAATTGTGAAATCGCATCCGGGAAAGAACCACTTAACGATTGGCTATCGAGTAAGCCGTTGGTTCAAGGCGTTAGTAGCCCTTCAAGGATTAACCTACGTCGGTTTGATTGGGACGTTGATCTATCGAAAATTCAAAAGATAATTAAAATTGAAAACGTTGGGGTGCAACCGCCCAGCGTTTTTTATTTCTGTTTTGTCCATGGTATGATATAGGAAAACGAGGTGACGAGATGAAGGGGAAATATAAAGTAAATCGGTATGTAGGGGTGCCAGTAGAAACTGATAACTCCGGTAACTATCAAATCAAGCGGGATGCTGATGGTAGTTTTAAACTGCATGACTGGCGGACTGGAAAACACACGAATGGTAAATTTAGACAGATCGGCCAAATCTTCCTAACGGAAAACAATCTTAAGGTGGCCGTAATTGACTATGAACCAGTGGCTTTTAATCACCGGCACGAATATACACCACTCCAGCGCTTCACTTCAGAAGTTGTTTCAGACGACCTAGTGCAGAGCGCAAAAAAAGCACTTGGTTCATAAGAACCAAGCGCTTCAACGAGTTAAAATATTGGGTTGTTGGAGGAATGACTATTTCTTCAATACCTTTTCAGCATTAGCCTTAACTTCATCATCTGACATGGCTTCATACTTATCCATTTCATCAGAAGTCTTGATAGTGTCATGGTTATTGTGTTCCATAAAGTAGTCCCACAATGCATCTCTAACTGGGGTATCAGAATCGCTCCAGTCATAAACTTCACTCATTTTTCTATCTAAAGTAGTATCTTCTTCAAATGCCATAATAAAATCTCCCTTTCAATATAAACTCAACTATTATTATAATTCATTATTCCAAAAAAGGGTTATCAAATGCTCATTAAAATCAAAAATTTGAAATTTAGCCAATTGTAATATAATATTGCAGAAGAAGGAAAAGTGGTGGATTAATAAAGATGAGAGATAAGTTAGCGACGAAACGCAAAATTGTCGCTGGAATGATTAAATTAATGGATAGTATGAAATACCAAGACATTACCGTGAAGGAAATTTGCAGTGAAACCGGGGTTTCACGGATGACGTATTACCGTAACTTTCACGATAAAAAGGACCTATTAATCTACCACTTTGATGGTTTATTTACCACGTTCATTCAACGAGTTTCCTCTAGTCATTCACGAACGTTTTACGACATTGCAACAATTTTCTTTAACTTGATTAGGGAAGATCAGCACGTGATGGAGCTTTTAATCCAAAACGACCTAACGGTGATTATTAGGGAACGCCTCCGTTATTACATCGGAGGACTAATTGATCAGCGAGTACTATCATTTCGGGAAAATTCATCAAAACTTTTGGTGTCGATGATTTCAGGAGGCTTAACGGAAATTTTAGTGACTTGGACTAACGATGGAATGCAAGAACCAGTGGAGTCATTAGTGATCTTTGCTTCAAAGTACATGCATTTTAAAAAATAGCACAAAAAAACGGTGTGGATAAAATCCACACCGTTTTTAAATTAAGTTGGGTTGAAGATTAGCCTTCAACTGGAGTAACATTAGCAGCTTGTGGGCCACGGTCACCTTGTTCAACATCAAGAGTAACTTTTTCGCCTTCGTCTAAGGTCTTGAAGCCATCCTTGTTGATTGCTGAGTAGTGAACAAAAACGTCACCATTGTCAGTAGTAATAAATCCGTATCCCTTGTCAGCGTTAAACCATTTTACAGTACCTTGTTCCATAATAATAGAACCTCCATTTATCAAAAAATTTCATGTATCATTAAGCTTGAATCAGATTAAGGAAGTTTTTTATGAAAAACAAGAACCTTAAAAACTCGAAACTACGTAACACATTGGTATTATAATAGCAGAATTATTTATAATTGTCAATCAATGAACTCACATCTTTTTTGGGGTAAAATATGAATATTAATTGATTTCATAAGGGGGCCGTCAATCAATTGAAGACGCTAATAATTATTTCGCATCCAGAGCTGAAAGACTCTGGAACCCAGTCGTTTTTGCGGGCGGCAACAAAGCCACTGCCGAACGTTGAATGGCATCCACTAGACCTGGTGTATCCTAACTATCAAATTGACGTGGCTGCAGAACAGCACCGCCTGAAGCAAGTAGAGCGCATCATTTTTCAATTTCCGCTGTACTGGTATAGTTCTCCAGCGCTGTTGAAGAAGTGGGAAGACGACGTTTTGACCCGTAACTTCACCTACCACGATCAAGATGGCATGCTTGCTGGAAAGCAGCTAGGCATTGTTACGACGCTTGGCACCGCCGCCAAGAACTACGTGGCTGGGGGCTCGGAACACTTCACCATTTCGGAATTAATGAAGCCGTTTCAAGCCCTGGCCGAGCAGGCGGGGATGCGTTTTTTGCCGCCGTTCGTGGTCGACCAGTTTAACTACATGACGCCCGAACAAAAGGCGCGGCTGTTATTTGACTATCAAAACTACGTTGATAATCCCCAGCCAGACTCGTTTACAGGCCAACAGGAGTGGTTGATTCAAAGGCTGCGCGCCCGTGCGGCAGCGACTATTGATGAGCAACAGCAGTTATTGTTGAACCTCACGATCGATCAAATTGAAAATAACCAATCTGAATTAGCTAGTTTGAAGGAGCAAATTGCGATGATTAAGCGGGGGGATGATGAGTAATGGATAATCAAGAATGGCTTTTTGACCAACTACAAAAGTTGGCGGAAGTAGAGGGTGACTTTGCTACCCGGTGCCTCTTTGAAGGCGCCCAACGAATCGTAGCGGAACAATCAAAGCGAATTCAACAGGCAAATGATGAACTAGACGGGCGGGTCTGGAGCCCCAATAAGTGGTAAATCACAAATTCAAAAACGGCCGAATTGGCTTTTAATTTTGGATTTGATTTTGGGGGCGACTTTGTATTATAATTAAATGGTATATTTCAAGAATAAGACAGACAAAGTAAAGGAGCGATAAAGTTATGCGTATTTGTCATCCAAACGGTGTTCAAGGCCGTCGTCCAGTTAACCAAAAGAAGGACAAGAAGAAGAACAAAGAAATTTCAGCATTACAAAAATTCTTAAAGCAAAGTCCTGCTAAATAATAACAATGCCCAGTATAATTAAATACTGGGCTTTTTTGTTATTGATTATTCAGCGGGTGCTGGGTCTTGAGGGATGTGCTTGTGCTTTGATTTTTTCCGTAGGGCATCCTTAAATTCGTTAATATCATCCAAATGGTTGCTCTTCCATTGGTGGTACGATGAATGACTATCCATGTCATTTGTCTTAAGACCAGTGTCTAACCAGAACAATGCTTCTGATAGGCTAGGAAAGTTATGTAACCATAAGGTTTGGCCATTATCTGAATCAAAAGCAACATACGAACGGGCATGCCGCTTAAGGAACGTCCGCTTTCGGATTTTAAATGCTTCACGCTTCCGGGTAAGCTTGTAGTCAGGAAGGATGAATTTACCATTTTTTTCAAATTGGGGAAAACGTTCATTTCGCTGACTTTTTTTATCCTTAAGCATTGCCCAGGCATCTTGAACGGTGATTAATGTTGTATTTAACTTAGTCATCACAAAATCTCCTTTTAATTTTATTTTCTCACAAAATGGCTTAAAATCAAAGTCGAAACCCTTATTGGAGGCGATATTATGGCTCATAAATACTACGCAGTTCGAATTGGACGGAAACCGGGAATTTATGATAGCTGGCCAGAATGTCAAAAACAAATTGCCAGTTATCCGAATGCTCGCTTCAAGAGTTTCATCAACCGAGCAGACGCGGTCGCATTTGTAAATGGGGCGAATCCTGGTTCCACTCGACAAGCGCCCCCGACTCAGCCCCTCCGTAACGATGCCATCGTGATGTACACCGATGGAGGATCTAGAAATCACGGGAACAAAAAGGGTAAGCACGTGCAAACCACTGACAAGGCTGCCTGGGCTTACTTGATCATCAGGCCTGATGGGACTAAGCAGAGTGCCGCGGACGGTGAGTTGGGAGCGACCAATAACCGAATGGAGATTATGGCGCTGTTAAACGGGTTGACCTACCTTGATCAGCATGGTTTGAATGGGGATGCAATCGACGTGGTGGCTGACTCCAAGTACGTTTTAGATACGATTACAAAGCACTGGTTGGCTGGTTGGAAACGACGGGGTTGGAAAACCAGTAACGGGCAACCAGTAAAAAATGATGCACTATGGAAGCAGGTTGACCAACTGCTAGGCCGCTTTACCGACCTGCGGTTCCATTGGACGAAGGGCCATGCCGATAATCAGGGAAACGAGTTCGTTGATCATCAATTAAATAAGGCAATGGATAGGATGGGTCAATCTGGCACGATTAGAATCGCTAAGCCGGTTCCCGAACGACCAGTCACCCCAGCTGACGAAAATGTTAAAAAGCAAGCGCTATCCAATATTGACGGAATCTTGAACGGTAGTAGTGCACATGAGGACCAAAACAAGCAACCAGACGGGCATCCCGCTCCTGACCATTCCGTTTCAACTAACGAATCCGTTGATAACATCAAGAATTCACTCAAACAGTTGAACCTCTTTGATGATACTGATGAATAGAAGTGCTATCATGGGGATGATAAGGATGGTGGAATCATGACAACTGAACGTGAAAAAATGACGGCTGGAGAAAATTATGACCAGTTCGATCCAGAATTACAGGCTCAACGAACAAAGATGCGCAAGGCATTGGGTGCTTTGAACCAGATTTATGACAATCAGGAATTTAACAAGCAGCTAAAACCACTTTTGGGCGATAGCGGCGATCATTTATTCGTAGAAAATGGCATTGCGTTTGACTATGGCTTTAACATCCATGTCGGCAATGACTTCTACGCTAATTACCACTTAACGCTGTTGGATACCTGCCCAATTACGATTGGTGATAATTGTTACTTTGGCCCTGACTGTGGGTTGTACACACCAGTGCACCCAATTGATCCAGTGCAACGTAAAAACGACGTTGAAATGGGGGCTCCGATTACGATTGGCAATAACGTGTGGCTTGGTGGCCACGTGACCATCTTGCCCGGAGTGACGTTAGGCAATAACGTCGTTGTTGGCGCTGGCTCGGTAGTGACTAAATCGTTTGGCGATAACGTGGTCATCGTTGGGAATCCAGCGCACGTGATTAAGACCGTTGATTAGATTCTAATTTAAAATGATTTTAGCCAGAATGGTTAAAATCATTTTTTGGTTGACAGCGGGTCAAAGTTTTTTATATACTTTTAAAAGTACTTACTTTTAGTTAAGTAAAATTTATAAGGAGACGAAATACAATGATTATTTAATGGAAAAGAAAATATCATCAAGTGTTTTATTAGCAATTATTGCATCAGGAGTTATGACGTTTAGTGGGGTTACGGTGGAGACATCGATGAACATTACGTTCCCCACGTTGATCAAGGAATTTGGTATCGGCCTCAGTGTCGTGCAGTGGATGACCACGATTTACCTACTGGTCCTATCGAGCATCATTCCACTTTCGCGGTTCTTGAAGGCGCGCTTTAAAATGAGTTCGCTGTTTATTGTCGCCAACTTATTGTTCCTAGTGGGATTAGTGGTGGATGCGTTTGCACCATCGTTTATCTTCCTGCTATTGGGGCGGGTGATTCAAGGTCTTGGGACTGGAATTGCGTTGCCACTAATGTTCAACATTATTCTGGAAAACGTGCCGCAAGAAAGATTGGGGGTGATGATGGGCTTTGGCTCCTTGATTACCGCGGCTGCTTCTGCGGTCGGCCCAACCTTTGGTGGAATTATTGTTAATACGCTTGGCTGGCGGTTTATTTTTATTATTTTAATGCCAGTACTATTGATTTCATTATTGATGGGGATTTTCTCAATTCCCCACTTACGGAAGAACGAGCTCGTTGCGGAACGCTTTGATCTAAAGAGTTTCTTGCTAATCGTAGCCACTTTCGCAGGGTTAATCATTGGGATTGACACCATTAGTACCAGTAGCTTCTGGAATCCAATGGTGATTATTCCGATTCTAATTGGGTTGGTCGCACTATTTACATTCGTACGGGTGCAAAATCATTCTGACCAACCACTACTGCGGGTGCATATCTTAAAGAACACCGCCTATGCTAAATATGTGGGAGCATTTTTCATTAACCAGCTCATCATCTTAGGACTAGCATTTGTAATTCCAAATTACGTCCAACTAATTAACCACAGTAGTTCCAGTGTGGCTGGGTTATTGCTATTGCCGGGGGCCGTCTTAGGGGCAATCGTCTCGCCATTCTCCGGTGCGTTACTGGATCGCTTCGGGGCGAAGAAGCCAATCCTAAGCGGGATTGCAATCATGGCCGGCTCATTGTTGATTTTGAGTATTTTTGCTAGCCACTTAGGCAACCTGTTGATTACCATTTTCTACACTCTGATCATGCTTGGGGTGGGCTTAGCCTACGGAAACATCATGACCAAGGGCCTAAGTTACCTATCGGGTGAACTACAGGCCGATGGTAATGCAATTATTACGACCGTTCAACAATTTGCGGGAGCGATTGGAACGGTAATCGTAGCAACGATTATCACTAAGGTCTCAGCATTGGGTTCTGGTAACGGAATCCTGGGGTATACGTTCGCGTTGCTCTTCTTGTTGTTGATTAGTGTGATTCAATTCGTAGTGGTTGCATCGACAAAGGAATAGGATGTAAAAAGAGTCGTCTGCGGACGGCTCTTTTTTGTTAAAATAAACAAAAAGTGGCAGAACGTTTACCATTAATGAACATTCTGCCGCTTTATTTTTAATATTTAAATTGATACTTAGTCGTGAAGGTAACGATCTTGGTTGATTGCTTATAATACTTACCGCTGGATTCCCACTTCTTAGGCTGCTTCTTGGTGTAGCTGTTACCGAAGTAAACCTTCATTTGTTTCTGGTTGATCATTTTTACTTTGTAGTGGTAGCGAATTTTACCTTCACGGGTGCTAAGGTAGTAAGTCTTACCATGCTTAGTGTACTTTAAACCGCTATTGATTGCGCCACCAGCACTGTTGAATGGTTTAGCAGGCTTAGTTTTCGTCTTGTAAAATAAACCGGCTTCATCAATT
Source organism: Lactobacillus sp. Sy-1 (assembly GCF_019303535.1). Taxonomy (GTDB): domain Bacteria; phylum Bacillota; class Bacilli; order Lactobacillales; family Lactobacillaceae; genus Nicoliella. The sequence goes on from NZ_JACCIU010000001.1 coordinate 617,144, forward strand.
GAACGATTAGTAACAAACAGGATGTTTTTTTGATAAATCGCATCTTCGACTATCGGTTCTGCCTTAACGGCCTTGGTTACCCAGGTTCCTTTAAGCACTTGGGGCGCACCCTTGATGCTAGTGCTTTTAGCACTGGCACTTCCCAGCAAGATTACAGCGATGAATGGGCAAATTAATTTAGTAAGCTTCTTCATTTGAAATGCCTCCTCTAATGTTAATATGATACTAACAGTATAACATTAGCGGAGGGCATGGTGCGATTTAATTAAATCATACTTCACAAAATGGGCGTATAATACACATTAACATCCTTTATGAATCAAATTGGAAGGTGATTGTATATGAGCAGTAATTCAAATAGTTGGGATTCTAAAACCCTGTTCCACCGTTTTTCAATTTTAGCAGTATCACTGGTAATTACCATTGGGACCGCAATCTCACCGGCGTTGCCGGCAATGGCAAAAACGTTTTCTAATTATCCAGTTTCGTTAGTAAACACCGTTGCCACGATTCAACAAGTCCCAGCATTCATTGTGCTTTTGTTTTCAGCGTCCATTTCGAGAAAGTTAGGGATGAAGAATTGCATTGGCTTGGGATTGTTGATTATGGGAATTTCTGGTGTGATTCCAGCGTTTATCCCGAATCTATGGGTCATTTTAGTTTCACGGGCCGTTTTTGGGATTGGAATTGGACTTTTGAATTCGTTAGCAATCACGATGGTGAACTTATTTTATGATGGTGCGGACCGTTCCCAAATGCTAGGGAACCGGAGTTCGTTCGAACAAGTCGGCCTTTGTATCATGAACATAGCAATTGGACTATTGCTGAACATTAGTTGGCAATTTTCATTTTTGGCATACATCGTTATCTTTGCCGTTCTAGCGTTGTTTTGGTTTATCGTTCCACCGTTTACTGATAATTCAAACGTTCAAGTTAATCAAGCGAACCCCCAGGATAGCGCAAAGCAGCGGGTTAACTTTAAGGTGATTGCTGCCGGAGTGATTTGTTGTTTACTAACCATGGGGATGGCGGCCGTCAGCATTTTGACTCCTTCAATCGTCGTTAACGCTAAGATGGGAACCGCCACCGATGCTAGTTTTGTGATTACAATTTTCACGTTAACCAGCATGGTGATGGGCTTTTTGTTCGGTAAAATTTTTAAATTGATCAAGCGGTTCGTCTTTTCAGCCGGAATGTTGTTCTTATCAATTGGGATGTTACTAATGAATGGCGCTCACACTTTTCCAATGCTCATCGTTTCGGTAATGGTAATCGGGTGTGCCTTTCCATTGGCTGGTAACTACCTCTTCAACTTAATGGAAGTGGCCGCTCCTAAGGGCTCCAATGCCCTCGCCAACTCAGTTTTGTTGGTGGGGTGTAACATTGGAACTGCCGTTTCACCAACCGTGATTTCGGCGCTGGGCAGTGTTTCGCCATTTAAGGGTGAAATGCCCGGAATTGGACTATTTGGGGCGCTGATTATTGCGCTAATGATTATCCTGATCATTTTCCAAATTATTAGTCACACGCCAAACGTTTCAAATAAAAGAAATAAATACACGATTCATCAATAAAAATCAGACAATCCATTTGTAGATTAATTACCAAAGACATCCAGAAGATGGGTGTCTTTTTGATTTATTTACAATAAAGCAAAAAAAGCAAGTGCTAATTAATCGCACCATGCTTTCATTTAATTATTGATCCCTCATCCATTATTTTTTAATCTTACAAAAGTTAACTACTTGATGGTATCGATTTACCTGCCAAGGACTGATAACATACTTCGTATCCTTATTTTTCATTGACTGGACTGGCAAAATGATGCTGGTAATAATGCATCCTAATAGTGTTAACACACTGAACAACCATGTTGACCAGTTCAAGGCGTTCATTTGTGCTAACTGATGGATGAAAACAATGCCAAGTGGTAGAAATAGTACAATCGTGGTGAACATTCCTGGATTATACCAAGTCTTAAGCTTGATATTCATTTGGAAAACGTGTCCCAGAATTTGGAAGAGGCTAAAGAGGATTACTCCCAATCCGAGCCAGTGCCAACTAGGAAGCATGATGGCAATTAAATAGATAAACCATGCGCTTACGTTTACCACCATAATCGAAAGGCTATTTCCCGGATAGTGATCCGCAAGATTGGTTTCATTATATACGACTCGATTAATAATTAGTGGTGCGCCCCCTGGAAGCTCATATTCCTCAACTTGATGGGCGAACAACGCTAGAAGGTTTAATATTAATAGGAATTGAACCTGATTAATAGCTGGCTTAGCAAGCAATAAGTACCCACCGATTAAAATTAGTAAAACGGCCCCAAAGCGGTGCCAATTTTTAACGAACATTAATTTCACTCCCTAAATGTCATATTTGTGACTTTTAATCAAATCTATTATACTAATCATTAATTTAAAAATGAATAGGGATGGACGTATGTGGCACAAAGAAAGCGATAATATGACAGATAAATCGATTAAAAGACAACGCCAAGTTAATCAAACAATAGATTGGTTTGTGGAGAGTTTGGTTCAACTTTTAGAACGAAAGCAATACCAACAAATTACAATCAAGGGCCTTGCTGAACGAGCGGGACTATCCACTAGAACGTTTTATCGGCACTTTACTAGTATTGATGATGTATTGAAGATTCAATTAGATCATTATAACTTGGGATTGTTGAAAACGCTCCGGGATGACCGCCCCGTTAGTTTTCCCGAGATGGTGACAATCTTTTTTGAATACAGCGAACAGCATAAGCAGTTTTTACTAGCTTTATATCGCAATCAATTGACTTACCTACTATTGGCCAATTTGAGAAGTCACATGGGTGAAAGTCTACTTTCGCAATTTAATTTAAAGCAACGCAAGTATGTTTATTCATTTTCAATTGGTGGGATTGGGAATTTGCTATTGGACTGGCTCCAAAACGATGCAAAGCAATCGCCAAATGAAATGCGATCGATTGCTCAAGCGATTGGGCAGCATTTGATTGATGTAATGTAGTTTATTAACAGGGGGGACTTAAACAATGAATATTTCAGAAGCTAGTAATAAATACGGCGTATCCGCCGATGCCCTGCGCTATTGGGAGCAAATTAAGCTCCTTCGGTATGTTGAGCGGGATCAACACGGCTATCGAGTGTATAACGAACGGGCCCAAAATTGGATTAAATTTATAAAGTGTATGCGGAATGCGGGGATGGATATCAACCACCTGGTCAAATACGTCGCGCTATTCAATCAAAAAGATGCCACGAATGAAAATAAACGGGACATCTTAGTTGAACAGCAACAGCTGATTATAAATAAAATGAATGAGATGGAAACGGCGCTCCAGTATTTAAACTATAAAATCGATAACTATAATCAAATTATCAAAAAGTACGATTAAACCTGACTAGTGGGTCTGATTACCACTTCGTTAATGGCAGAATCAGCTGGTAAATTGATCGTGTCGGTAATTGCCTGGGCAATTCTTTCCGGTGCGATTGCGTAGTTATCGTAGTATGACTCCATGGCCTTTTTAGTGTTGGCGTCGGTGACGCTATTCAATAATCCGGTATTAACGGCCCCCGGTGACACAACGGTAACGCGGACGTTACTTTTAGCAACCGCCTCTTCTTGTCGCAGGGCTTCGCTAATCATCCAGACGGCTGCTTTGGTGGCACTGTAAACTCCGCCACCGGGATGGGTATCATGGGCAGCTACCGATGCAATGTTGATGAACTGACCGGCCTTTTGGTCGCGCATGATTGGAAGGGCGCTATGGATTCCGTTTAGCGTCCCGCGAATGTTGACGTCGATCATGTGGTTCCAATCATCGATGCGACCCTCGATGAAGGTGGATTGAGGCATGATTCCAGCCCCGTTGATCCAAACGTCGATGCGGCCGAACCGCTCAATTGTTTGGGCAGCCAGTTTGGCAACTGCGTCTGCATTGACAACGTCGGTTGCAACGACAAGCGTGTTGTTTTGTTGTTCTTCCGTAAATTGGTTGCTAATTGCGGTCAGTTTTTGGTTGTTCCGGGCTGCTAGAACGATGCGGTTGCCCTGGCTAACTAACTGTTTAGCAGTTGCGGCACCAATTCCAGATGATGCTCCAGTAATGACGATTGTCTTTGGGTTTGTTTGCAAAATAACCACTCCTTTATTGAATGATTAAATGATATGCCTTCGGGTGCACACCAAGGCAAGCAAAAACGATAAATTAATTTTTGAACGACTAAATGGGGATGCGTATATATTTTATATTCATTCACAATTGTTCTATAATAAATTATAGAAAATGAAAACCTAAAATTTGATAGTCATTTTCAACCCACCATTGACGGTTACGAATATTTACATATCGCTTGTGGCGAGCTGTTTAGTTTCAAATTTTACTATGTTGACCCTTTAATGGGGCTGCATTTTTAATTTTTGAGGAGGATTTTTTATTTTTAAAAATAAAAAGATCAATAAGGTTATTTTTATTCCGACGGTCATTTTATTTATCTGCGTTTCAGCATTATTAATGATTGGTGGATCTTCGATTCGGGGCGTATTAAATTCAATCTTAGCATGGGTTTCTGGTGAAATGGGCTGGGGCTACATGTGGATTTATGTAATTAATTTCGTCTTTTTTGTCTTCATTATTCTAAGTAAGTACGGGGGCATCAAACTCGGTGACAAGGATGAAAAGCCGGCCTACGGTAATTTTCAGTGGGGCGCAATGGTCTTTGCTACCGCCATTGATGCCAGTATCCTAATGCTTAGTATGGTCGATCCACTGCGGTACTTACAGGACCCGCCATTTGGTGCAAAGCCCTATTCCGAAGAGGCGTATGGACTGGCCCATATGTTAGGGCAGTATAATTGGGGTCCAATGGCATGGATGATGTTCGCTGCGCCAACGATTGCAATTGGCTATATTCTATACGTTAAGAAGTTAAAGGTGCAGTCATTAAGTGATTCAATCGTGATGTTAAACGGGGATAAGCCCTGGCAAAGCGTCTTGAAGACGGTTGTTAACATCTTAGTGGTCCTAGGAATCATGGGTGGAGTTGGTGCTTCAGTGGGACTAGAAATTCCAATTATTTCCAAGGTGTTAAGCTCATTAACTGGAATTCCTGATAACCTGCTACTTAAGTTAGTTTTGTTCATTATTTTATTTATGATTTTTACCTTTACGGTCTTTAAGGGCCTAAAGGGTGGAATTGATAAACTTAGTAACATGCATATTTGGACCGCACTGATTTTCTTAGCAATTGTATTAGCAATTGGGCCAACGGTGTATATTTTGAATTCGGAAACGAATAGTATTGGACTCCTAATTCAAAAATTTATTCCGCTAAGTACCAATACGATTCCGAACGGCCGGGCGGATACCACCCAACAAGAAACGATTTTCTATTGGGGTTGGTGGTTATCCTACATGCCATTTATGGGCTTGTTCATTGCTCGGATTTCACGGGGACGGACGATTCGCCAAATCGTGATTGGAATGCTGACCTACGGGGCGCTGGGTTGTATGAGTTTTTACGCCATCTTGGGGGGCTACTCACTGTGGCTGCAAAAGACGGGGACCGTTGATCTAATTCACATCCTCAGTACCCAGGGTCAATCAGCCGTGATTGCAGCGGTTCTTTCAACTTTACCACTGAAATTTGTCATGTTCGCCCTTTACTGTATTTCATGTTTTATCTTCCTGGCAACCACGATTTCATCGTCGGCCTACGTGCTCTCTTCGTTCACCAGTCTACCATTAGCGCGGGGGGAACAACCAAGCCGGGCCAATCGGATGACCTGGGTGGTTATCTTCATTATCTTCTCGTTCAGTTTAGTAATGGTGGGTGGTTTTGAAACGATTCAAACCTTCTGTACGTTAGCTGGGTTCCCACTAATGTTTGTGGTTCCATTCATTCTATACTCAATTTGGAAGATGCTCAGAAATGATGAATCGATTAAAACAATCAAGGTAAAACGGTCTGAATGGCGTGAGGTTCGGCGCCAAAACCGGATTCGGCGGAAGAAAATCACCGTAGAACGGCGGAATGCTGTTGATGGTGATCTGATTCTGTCGCCAGATGATCATCATGATGATCAATAATTAATATCAATATATTTTAAACATCGGAAAAATTTCCGATGTTTTTTTGTACTTAATAAAAAATTAATATATACTAATATTGCTACATAAAAATAATTGCCGTTGGAGGTTGAAATGATGAAGAAATACTTAGTTAGATTAATTACTGGGGGGCTAATTGTCGCTGGACTGGGGTTAGTTGCTACAAAATTTGAACCAGTTCGTTCTGTTACCGCTGCGATTACGCTTATCAATCCCAAGCAGTCTAATAAGCCGACTAAGGCCACCAGTAATGCTAAGCCTAATCACCATTCTGAAGATAAGATTCAAAAGACAATTGATAAAATGTCGCTTTCTGAAAAACTAGGGCAACTTTACGTTGCTGATGTTGCTAGGGGCGACGCTGCAGCCAATTCAGCAGTTAAAAATTACCACTTAGGTGGGGTAATTCTAGGAAGTGAGGACTTTACTGGAAGCCGCAGTTCGTTTAAAAACCACATCAAGGGAATGCAAAAGAGTGCTAAGGTGCCGTTAATGATCGGAACCGACCAAGAGGGCGGGACTGTCTCCCGCTTAAGCATTAGCCGGGCGATTTCTGGTTCGACCTACTATCCATCTCCCCAAGCGGCCTACCACAGTGGTGGGATGAAAAACGTTGTTGCCCAGGCCAAGCGCGCTGCTCGTGATTTAAAGGCGCTTGGGATTAACTGGAACTATGCGCCCGACGTCGATGTTTCAGCAAATAAGAGTAGTTTTATTTACGCTCGGACATTTGGGAAGAGTGCAGGAAAGACCGCTAGTTACGTTAAGGCAGTAGTACCTGCCATTCAAGGCCAAGGGGTTGCCGCCACTCTTAAGCACTTCCCTGGTTACGGGTCTGCCGCTGACACCCATGTTGGCGGGGCCACTACCAACCGCTCGCTTGCGAACTTAAAGCGGGTTGACTTCCTTCCTTTCAAAGCCGGAATTACTGCCGGTGCTGATTCAATCATGGTTACCCACATTGTATTAAAACGAATTGATAGCCACAGACCAGCTTCACTATCCAAGAAGGTGGTTAAACTCCTTCGTTCCGACCTTGGTTATCGCGGGGTAATCGTTACCGATAGTCTCCAGATGGGTGCGGTCACGCAATATGCCCGGGCCCATCACATTAATGCCGATGTGTTGGCATTTAAGGCTGGGAACGACATGTTGATGTCTAGTAACTACCGGAGCGGAATTCCAGCCTTGAAACGGGCAATTAAAAATAAGCAAATTTCAATCAAGCAGGTGGACGCATCGGTCCGTAGAATCCTGGAAATGAAACAAAAGATTGGGATTTACAAGTAGTTTTAAATTGGAAGCCAGGTTAATAACTTGGCTTTTTATTTTGGAAGGGGTGATTCAATGGATGCCAATAAAGTATCAATCAAGACCATCTTGGCCATTATTTCGGTGGCGTTACTGTCGTTTTCTGGAATCATGGCGGAAACTTCAATGAACGTTACGTTTACTACGCTAGCGAAAGTGTTTGATAGTAATTTAAACACAATTCAGTGGGTGACGGCAGCCTATTTACTGGCAGTGACGGTTGCAATTACCACTAGTGCTTACACGGCCAAGCGGTTCAGTATTCGGGCGGTCTGGTTATTTAGCATTGGCCTGTTTATCGTTGGTTCTTTAGTGGGGGCCTTTGCGCCGAACCTCTGAATCCTAATTTTCGGCCGAATCTTAGAGGGAATCTCGTCTGGAATCGCAATGCCGTTATCGTTTAACATCGTGATTTACACGGTTCCGCGGGCTAAAATTGGGACTTGGCTGGGGGTGTCATCGTTAGTGGTGAGCCTAGCGCCATCGTTTGGACCAACTTACGGTGGCTTTATTTTAGACCTCTTGAACTGGCGGGCCATTTTCCTAATTTTATTGATTGCCCCGGCACTATCACTGCTTACCGGCTGGACAACGATTAGAAATATTAATAACCAGTCGAAGACGAATGGATTTGATTTTATTGCGTTTGCACTGCTCACGGTGATTCTAATGTTAAGCTTGATGTTAGTGAACCAACTAGCTAGCAATGGATTCAACTGGATTTACTTTACTGTACTTGTAATCACAATTGTCGCGTTTGTTTGGCACAGCCAACAGTCCAAGCGGTCGCTTTTAAACCTGAACCTGTTTAAGAAGGGGCAGTTCTTGGTACTCTTTACTCCCGTTGCACTCTACATGTTTTCAATGCTTGGGCTAGATTTGATTATTCCCACCGTTGCTGAGAACGCTCTGCATACGTCTAGTTTTATTGCGGGATTTTCATTATTGCCGGGGGCGTTGACTGGAGCGCTGCTAAATCCTTACTTTGGGCGAATGTACGACGCCCATGGTGGCAAGTTACCAATGTATTTAGGAAATGCCATCTTTATGACGGCCGTAGTGGGCATGGCGGTGTTCACCAATCAACTGGGGTTATGGACTCTAATTATTTCATACGTCATTTACATTATCGGACGGAACATGGCTTATTTTGGAGCGCAGACAGCCGCCATTGACGACCAGGTTCAATCAGATCAAGCCGATGCCACTGCAATTATCCAAACATTTCAAATGTTCATGGGGTCAATGGGAACGACCGTTGGAGCATTGATGCAATCGCAGTTCGGCGTATTAACCGGGTTCAAAATTTTTAGTTTTCTCTCAATTGGCCTTTCAATTATCAATGGTATTTTGATGTGGGGGTACTACCAAAGTAAAAAAAGATGATTCTAACCGGGATGGTTGGAATCATCTTTTTAATTTTATAGCATGTATTTTTGATCTGCCTCAGGATCCTGTGAAGTTAAAATCTTAGGACCGTTCTTAGTGATTGCTAGGGTGTGTTCGTATTGTGCAGATGGGGTGCCATCAGCTGATACGTAGTAAGTCCAGTCATCCTTCTTATCGTAACGGTCGGTAATTTGCCAAGTTCCGGTATTAACCATTGGTTCAATCGTAATCGTCATTCCTTCACGAAGGCGCATTCCTTGTCCAGCATGACCATAACCAGGAACGTTAGGGGCTTCGTGGATGGAAGGTTGAATGCCGTGGCCAATTAGTTCCCGAACGTCACCAAAGCCGTTTTGATCTTCAACGTATTTTTGAATCGCAGTACCAATATCACCAATCCGGTTACCAATTACCGCTTGGTCAATCCCCAAGTAAAGGGCATCGTGGGTAACTTGCATTAACTTTTTAATTTCATCGGAAACGTTACCAACGGCATAGCTCCAGCAAGAATCACTTTCAAAGCCATCCTTATTAACACACATATCAACTTTCACGATGTCACCGTCTTTTAACTTGAGGCCCTTACGAGGGATCCCATGGGCCACTTCATCATTAATGGAGATACAAGTAGCGAACTTGTAGCCATCAAACCCCTTTTCAGAGGCTTTAGCGCCATGATCTTCAATGTATTTATTAGCAAATTCTTCAATTTCCCAAGTATCCAAACCAGGCTTGATTAATTTTTGGAGGCCCTTATGAACCCCCGCCAAAATTGCGCCGGATTCAGCCATTTTTTCGATTTCACGAGGTGATTTTAATGTAATCATCTAATTCGCTCCCTTATATTAATATCTCACCATCTAATTTACTACTTTTAGTCCAATCATGCTAATGAAATTGTTTAAATCATTACTTTTTAATGAAATTTATTGAGTTTTCTAGTATTCTTATACTTAGAAATATAAAGGAGACTGATTTTTTGTGAGTAAACATTTAAAACAAACGATTATGCTAGTAGTTGCATTAATAATCGTACTAGGTGCAGCCATCTTCGTTAGTGTCAGTAATAATGAAAACGATTCGAATAAAAGTAGTAAAAAAGCAGATCGTCCCGTTCCTACCCTGTACATAATTGGTGCAAATGCATCCCAGAATGCTGCTAATCACTTAATGGCGATTGGTAATCGTGATGGTGGGACCCCTGGGCTCACGGTTACTTTCGGTAGTGATGAAAAGCCGATTTATAAGGGTAAATTGACCAAGAAAGTCAGTCAACCCATGATCAAATTAACCTTTAATTCAAAGACGACCGTTTTTGAACAAATGCACGGAATTCATAATGTCTTAGCCCACTTAAAGGCTAAGTATGGCTATGCTAATTACAATGCCGTTGGGTTTAGTGGCGGTGCGGTTGCAGCACTATCAAGTGCCAGTGACAAGGACACCAGTATCCCTGAAATGAGCCAGCTGATTTCAATTGGGGCGGGCTACAACGGTGTGATGAAAACGAACGATAAGCCAAACTCTAACCACTTAAATAACAGTGATAAACCACTTATTTTACGAAAAGCGACAAAGGAATACCCATCCTATAAAGAACTGATTTCCAGTACGAAGACCCTACCAAAGAACGTCAAGGTATTGAACATTTACGGAAACAGTGCGGGGAAGGCGAACAACGACGGGGTGATTACTAACGTCTCATCGGAGTCACTGAAGTACCTTGTTAAATCACGGACTGATAACTACCAAGCAATTAAGTTAACTGGTTCAGATGCTAGTCATAATGGTTTGTTTAACCATCCCGTTGTCGACCGGTTAGTAGAAAAAGCACTCTTTGATAAACGATAATCATTTACATTTGATTAGAATTGTTATAAACTGTATTAAGTTATTAATTTGTAATGATTATAATTTGAGGTGATTAATTATGAGCCAAAGTGCTAATGAAAATGTAAGCTACGACTTACACGGCAAGCCATTTAATCGAAAATGGTTTATTTTCGTCCTACTATTAGGTAGTTTTACGATGTCAATTAGCCAGTCATCACTGTCAACGGTTTATCCGACATTCATGCGTTACTTCCATATTTCTGCCACCACGGTCCAGTGGTTGACGACGGCATTTATGTTAGTAATGTGTATTATGATGCCAGTGAGTCCGTGGTTATTAAATAATATTGGATTTAGAACGCTATTTATATTTGTGATTGTTTTGTTTGACGTGGGATCAACGATTATTCTATTTGCGCCCACATTCCCAATTATGATGTTTGGGCGGATCTTAAAAGCCATTTCAGTTGGAATTTTATTCCCATCGTACCAGTCCGTGCTACTGTACATTACCCCGAAGGAAAAGCGGGGGAGCACGATGGGTTTAGCCGGATTAGTGATGGGTTCCGCCCTTGCAGTCGGTCCGATTATTTCGGGAGTGGTACTTAAGTTTACTGATTGGCACGGATTATTTGTCTTCTTCATCACGACAGCCACCATCATTTTATTCTTAAGCTTTAACGCCATTAAGGACGTAATGCCCCACAAGAAGAGCAGTTTAGACTACGTCTCGACCTTCCTATTAATTGGGTTTGCCGGAATCTTATACGTAGTCAATATGATTGGCAAACCCAACGTCAATGTTACCCAAGCAGCTGTGATCTTAATCGTGAGTGTGATCTTCGTTGCAATTTTCGTATACCGTCAATGGACGATGAAGCACCCATTACTACAGTTAAAGGTGTTGAAGACGATGAACTACGATTTGTCCGTGCTTTTAACCGGGATTTCATACATTGCATTGATCGTAACCACGATTGTCTTCCCACTTTACTACCAAGATGTATTAGGGGTTTCGCCATTTATTTCTGGAATGGCATTGGTTCCTGGAGCAGCGTTCTTGAGTTTCTTAAATCCGTTGACCGGGAAGCTAGCCGATCGCATTGGGTTTAAGAAAACGATGTTATCAGGGATGAGCATGATTGTGCTAGGCTGGTTACTATTAACGGTAATCCCAGGCCAACCCAACATCTGGGTAATGATTCTTCTAGCAATGTTAATTGAAGGTGGGAACGCCTTCGTAATGATGCCAGCCGTTACCCTAGGGGCTAATTCACTCCCTAGAGACGTGGTTGCAGACGGAACTGCTGTTACAACTACCGCTCGGCAAATCTTAGGTTCGGTTGGGGTTGCGGTAGCAACGCTAATCTTAACCAACGTTGCGCGGAACCAAAAGGCATTGGGAGTATCAGAAATGGTTGCCAACCACAATGCTTACCATGTTGTGTTTATTACTATGGCAGTGCTTGAACTTGTGGGATTATTATTTGCGTTTATGATTCGCTCACAAGGCAAGCAAACTAAATAAAAGAGGGCTAATGATGATGTGTAATTCTAAATTAATGTCAGTTATTTTCCTAGTTTTCTATGCGGTGCTATTATACTTCTCCTTTAACAACGATATGAACGCTCAGATGATTGCAATGCGAATGATGGGAATTGGAATGTTCGCTGAAGCGGTCCTAGGAGTTTACACTGCATTTAAAAAGCACGACCGTAAAAAATAAATAATTAAGCAAATAAAAAATCCTGATGATTAATTTCACCAGGATTTTTTTTACGATTATTTAAGCGGATCGCTCTTGTAACGGTTGAACCATTCTAAAATATCGTCAATTCGTTGAATTCTTAGGTTTGGTAAGCCGTTTCTGGAAAAGCCGTGGAATGATTGTGGATAACGGATGTAGTCACAATCAGTGCCCGTTTGCTTAACAGCTGTAAAGTAGGCTTCACTTTGGTTCGTAGGGCAGCGCATGTCGTACTCACCGTGTTGAATTCGCACCGGAGTTTTAACGTTGTGGGCGTACTTAAGTGGTGACTTGTCCCAGTAAACTTCATGGGCGTTAGCATCCTTAAAGAGGTCGACCCCTAGTTCGGTCCGGTTGAACCAAAAACCAATGTCACTGGTGCCGTAAAGGGCTTGCCAGTCGGTAACGGGTCTTTGTACACTAGCGGCCTTAAAGCGGTCGTCATGACCTAATAACCAGCTCGATAGGAACCCACCGTAAGAACCACCAGCAACGAATAACTTATCAGCATCTAGATCTGAGTAGTTATTTAATGCATATTCAAGACCGGTAAGGACATCTGAAGCATCATTTTCACCGTAGTGACCAATAACGTCAGATTCAAATTCCTGACCGTAAGAAGTGGATCCCCGGGGGTTAACAAAGACGACCGAGTAGCCGTGGTTAGCGAGGGTCTGGAATTCATGGAAGAACGTTTCACCGTAAGCGGCGTGGGGACCACCATGAATGTAGAGGATGACCGGACTCTTTTGACCATCTTCAAGGTTGCTAGCATGAACCGTCCAGCCGTCTAGTTGCACCTTTTGATCCTTGGAAACGTATACGAAGTGGTCGGACTTAGCATAGGAATGGTCCTTTTCGTAGTTCGCGTTCGGGTTATAAACGGTGGTAACGTCGGATTCAGCACCTTTAATGGTTAGAATTTGTAATTCACTTGGTTTTTCCTGCTTAGAAACGCTTAAAAGAACCTGGTGGTCATCAAATTTACTGAAATCGTAAACTTCTTCGGTGCCATCGTGAATGACTTGATAATCGCTTCCGTTACCCAACAGCAATAAGCTGCGGCCATGATAAAAGGCGTGGAAGACGTATTGATCATTGCTGAGCCATTGGATTGCTTTTTCAGCCCGATGTTGTGCAAAATCAGCAGCGAGGCCAGTTGAGAATCCGCATTCGTAGTCATCGTCATCCTTGGTTACGTTGGTTAATTGCCCATCTTCAAACCGGTATAACCAGAGGTTATTAACCGTACAGTTAGGGTGTTGATTGGTATTACCAATCAACGCTAATTGCTTACCATCTGGTGAAAATTGGGCGTCGGAGAAGATTCCACCATCAACATCCTTAGTGATGTAGGTTTCGTTCTTGGTATCAACGTCATACATGTAGACCCCCTTAGTGGGATCGAAGTCGGTCTTTAGATCGGGATGGTTAGACTTGGTGTAGACAATCTTAGTGTTATCAGCACTGATGGTCTTTAAATCAAAATCATGCTTAACGTCAAAAAGGGTAATCGTTTGGTGGGTATGCACATCGAAGTAAACTAACTTATAGCTTAAATCGTTGGGTAACCACCCAGTCCCATCCAATCGGTTAAAAATTTTATTAACGTGTCTAGGAACTGGAAAATCAGACGTGTCATACTTTGCCTTAACCCGTGATTTTGAAATCTTTAAAATGAGCGTTTGTTCATCGCTCGATTTCTTTACTTGTTCAATGTTACTGCCGCTGGTGATTTGCTTAGCAGCCCCACCAGTAAGCGGCATTTCCATAATTTGGAAGTGTTTTTGAGCATCTTGATGTAAATAGAAGAGTTTGTTATCACAAACAATTGGATTTACATTAATACCATCTTCAGCCCACACGGTATAATTTTGGTCGTCGTCAACACTCGCAATTTTACTACGGTACTGATTACTTTCCTCATCGATACTGTTTTCAACGAAGAAGTAGCGATTGCCAATTACCGTTGGTTGAGTAACCGATTTTAGTTTAAATAAATCATGATTTGCAACTCCCTGAGCCATTTTAATTCCTCCTCATAAGATAACAGCAATTACTGTTATTATAGCACCCATTCAAATGGGCAGCCGAAACTACCAAATATTAACCCGGTCATCTGGATCCATGTACATTCCATCACCTGGTTTAACATCAAAGGTAGTGTAGAAGTCAGCCAAGTTTTTAACCTGAACGGTTGCCCGCAGTTCAGCAGGGGCGTGCACGTCGATTGATAGGAGTAGTTGTTCGCGTTGTTCAGTTGACTTGTTCCGCCAGATCCGGGCCCAGTTAATGAAGAACTTTTGTAAGTCGCAATCTGCTTCGGCCTTAGCAGCTTCTTCAGCACAACTCAGCCCTCCTGCATCGGCGATGTTTTCGGAAACGGTGAGCTTTCCGTTTACCTTGCCACCAGCAAATGGGAGTCCGTCAAATTCCTTGATCATCTTTTGGGCGAGTTGGTCGAAGTGTTCGTGGTCTTCCTTTGTCCACCAGTTATTCATGTTCCCAAATTCATCGAATTGGGAACCATTATTATCGAAGGCGTGGGAAATTTCATGGGCGATAACGGCACCGATGCCGCCAAAGTTTTCACTGGAAGATTGGTCTAGACTGTAAAATGGTGCCTGTAAGATGGCAGCTGGGAATACAATGATGTTCTTAAATGGGTGGTAATAAGCGTTTACCGTATCAGCACTCATTTCCCATTTAGCCCGTTCAACCGGCTTGTTCCACTTGCTGAATTGGTCCTTGGTGGTAATCTTACCGAACTTTTCTAGGTTACTGATGAGGGTGCCACCATCGGCAGCAGTGTCCACCTTGTATTGCTTGAAGATGGGGTCAATTGCGTCCGGATAACCAACTTGAATCAAGAGGGAGTTTAACTTAACGATGGCTTGCTTGCGGGTTTCTTCACCCAACCAGTCGTTATCGGTTAAGCGCTTCTTATAAACGTTGATCATCTTTACGACCATGTTATGAACGTCTTGCTTAGCCTTTTCACCGAAGTACTTCTTACCATAGTAGTCACCAACCACTTGGCTAAAGGTGCCGGTTGCGAGGTGGTAAGCAGCCTTATCTTGGCTAGCGGGCTCCTTTTGCCCGGAAAGTGCGCGGCGGTATGTCCCACCTAATACCCGGAGTTCTTCTGAAAGGAGGTTGCTGTATGAAATAACGGTCTTAACGATCATCCAACTCTTCATCAGGTTGAAGTTATTATCATCCATTAGGTCCTTTAAGAAATCAAAATATTCTGGTTCAGTATCAATAATTTGATCAGGGGTTTCACCCACTAATTCGGTAACTGCCTTTACAAAATCAACCTTGTCGGTCGCCTTAGCAAAATCAGTAAATTGCTTTGGATTGTAAATCTTAGCGATGTCGGCATTTTCTTCCGCGGACTTAACGTTAGGTGCGATTTGAGCATCGTAATGCTTAGCTTCTTCAACCATGGCTTCAGCTTCATCTGCGGAGTAACCCACTTTTTCAAGGAGTTGCCGGGCCATGGTAGTGTAGATTTGCATTAGTTGTTTAGCGGATTTATTATCTGGTTGGTAGTAAGTTTTGTCTGGCAAAATCAAACTGGGGGCGCCAGAGAACAGGGCGTTTACCTTCGCGTTCTTCATATCAGCTTCGATATCGAAGTTAAATGGGAGGGGCAGTCCTGATAGCATCCAGTCCGTTAGTTGATCATCGAGGTCCTTGTATGAATCTAGATCTTCAATCCGCTTTAGGATTGGCTTTAAGGGGGTTGCCCCAGCTGCTTCCCGTTGCTTAAAATCAAATACTAATTGGTAGAACTTCTTAAATTCAGCCATTTCAGCGTTAGCTGGTTCCCATTCGCCTGCACTGAGGGCCTTAAAATCACTTCTTAGGGTTTTTTCGATGCCATCAACCAAGTCCATAAAACCACCGGTTGAGGAATGGTCAGCAGGAATCTTGGCGTCCTTTAACCATTCACCGTTAACCGCTTGGTAAATGTCATCTTTAATCAATGCTTTATTTACTGTGTCACTCATGGATAAATCCCTCCATTATAAAATTTGATTAATTATAGTATACAAAAAAGCGGCTCACAAGTAACGTAAACCGCTTTTAAACAAAAGTTATTTATTGATTAAATCATCGATTGAATTGATGTTCTTCATGTATTTTGGAACCGCCAATCCAACCTTGGCGCCATCTAAATTAACGCCAGCGTCATCGACTTTATTTTTATATTGCTTGTAGTAGACCCCTGCGGTGTTAGGAAGCCATGCTGATACGGTTGCATCAGCGGATCCACTTGCGACTGAGACCCACATTGGTTGCATTTCCATTGCTTGAATGGTGGTCTTGTAACCCATTGAATCTAGCACTTGGGCAATCACATTCGTGGATGCAATTTCTGAATCCCAGGCCACATAGGTCAACTTAACTGGGTTACCATTTCCCTTTTTAACGCCCTTAGTCCATTCAGCGACCTTCTTAGGATTCTTCTTGATCCAATCCTTAGCGGCCTTAGCTGGGTCGACCCCGGCGTTAGTTTGCAGCATCACCTCAGACATCTCAGCTGGCGTCCAGTGGAATTGACTTAAGATTTTGTATGCGCCCGGATTGGTCTGTTTTAAGTTCTTCTTGGTGATGGTGTGAATTTGTTCGGACTTCCCGTAAACGTTCTTAGGATCCTTTAAGAACTTAATTGGATACTTTTTGAACATCCAGTGGGGTTGCCAACCGGTAACCACGATGGGCTGCTTGTACTTGATTGCCTTTTCCAAAGTACTGGTCATTGCAGCAGTGGAGCTAGTTTGAAGTTGCCACTTGTTTTCAGCGAGTGGATATTCAGTTAACGCCTTTTGCGTTGACGCCATGATTCCAGCTCCAGCATCGATTCCCGTAATCGTGTAGTTGATTTGGGGGCCGAGTTTTTCCTTTGGATTATAGGGAGCGGTTACACTTTGGCAGGCCGTTAAGATGAATGTCACTAAGAGGATGGGCACGATCATTATTAAATGTTTGCGTTTCATTTGGGCCTCCTTACTTAGTGGGTTGCTTAGAACGGTTGAACGCTTGGGTAATCCGGTCTAGGATGATTGCCAAGATTACGATTGCTAATCCGGCGGTAAACCCAGCCCCAGCGTTATTTCGACCAACTGCAAAGTAAACTTGTGAACCAAGTCCCATGGCCCCAATCATAGAGGCGATTACCACCATTGAAAGGGTTAGCATCATTCCTTGGTTTACTCCTGACATTAACGTTGATTTTGCGAGGGGCAGTTCCACCTTGATTAGCTTTTGCCAACCGGTTGAACCAAATGAATCCGCAGCTTCGATCAAGTCGCCAGGAACTTGGAGCAACCCTAGGTTCGTCATCCGGACCACTGGTGGAAGCGCAAAGATAAACGATGCGATTACCCCAGGGACCATTCCGATTCCAAATAGCGCAACGGCTGGAATCAAGTAAACGAAGGCCGGCATGGTTTGCATGAAGTCTAAGATGGGCTTCATGATTGCAGAAACGGTCTTACTCTTGGCCATCCAAATCCCTAGTGGCACTCCAATGACCACAATCAAGAGGCTTGAGGTAAGCACTAGCGAGAGGGTTTGTGTCATGTCACGCCAGAATCCCTGGTTCCAAATAAATAGTAGGCCGATTAATTCGAACGCCATCAGGCCAATGTACTTCGCACCACGGAGGGCGTAGAACGTAATTCCAAGGACCAAAATGATGAATAACCAGATTGGAAGTAGGTCAAAAACCCACTGGAATGCGTTGATAATGGCACCGATGAAGTTAGTAATGCCGTTGAAAAAGCCAACGAATTGAGTTAACCAGTTAACGAAGTGGTTGATCCAATCAGCAACTGGAATTGGTTGTGTGTTTGCAAAAATAAAATTCATTATTTAGCCCCCTGACTTCCTGAAAGTGATTCGAGAATCGAGCTTCGGATGATAATCCCGTGCAGCCGCTTTTGGTCGTCTAAGACCGCAATTGGCACGGCCGTTTGTGAAATCGTCTTGAATAGCTCCTTGATGGGGGTGTTCAAGCTGGTGGTTGGGATGTTAGTCCGAATGGCCTTTTGAATGTCACGGTCATTATTTTGAATCAGGGTGTCAACGGCTTGCGCATCGGCGAGGCCGATCAACTTGCGATCACCGTCAACGGCGAAGATACTGGAGATTTCCTCATCCCGCATCCGCCGAAGGGCAATTCTAGGACCGTCCTTTTCAATGTTGATCGTCGTTGGTCTGACCATTACGTTTTCAGCGGTAAGGATCTTAGTCCGGTCAACGCCCTGGATAAATGCTTCTACGTATTCATCCTTAGGGTGTTGGAGGATATCTTCAGGCGTTCCGATTTGAACGATTTCCCCATCCTTCATGATCATGATGCGATCACCAATCCGGAGGGCTTCGTTTAAGTCGTGGCTGATGAAGATGATCGTCTTCTTCACGGATTCTTGCAGGTCAATTAATTCATCCTGCATTTCCTTGCGGTTCAACGGATCTAAAGCGGAGAACGCTTCGTCCATTAATAAGATTTCGGGGTCGTTAGCGAGGGCGCGGGCTAAACCAACCCGTTGTTGCATTCCCCCGGATAATTGACTTGGAAATTCGTTATCATATCCATGCAGGCCAACTAGTTCAAGGGCGTCGTGAGCTTTTTTAAGCCGTTCGTCCTTGGCCATTCCCTGAATTTCTAGGCCGTATGCGGTGTTTTCGATAATCGTACGGTTCGGAAAGAGGGCAAAGTTTTGGAACACCATGTCCATCTTAGTCCGCCGAATGTGTCTGAGCTCCTCCTTGGAAGCCTTGGTCACACTGCTCCCATCGAGGGTGATTTCGCCTTCGGTTGGTTCAATCAAGCGGTTCAACATTCGAATCAAAGTGGATTTTCCACTTCCGGAAAGGCCCATGATAACAAAGATTTCGTTATCGTTGACCGTAAATGAGGCTTGATCAACCCCAACGGTACTACCAGTTTCCTTTAAAATGGCTGCTTTGGAACTGCCGTTTTTCATCATTTCTGCAGCTTTACCAACGTGTCTGCCAAAGATTTTAGTTAATCCTTTGACTTCGATTTTGGTAGTCATAAAATTCCTCCCTAGGTATAAAAATAAAGATAGGACGGCCGCCCTACCTAACTTAATGACAATAAAAAAAGGGCCGATTGGGGCTCTTCTTATTTTGCAGGACCCGGAGTCCTAATTAGATTTAACGCTACGTAATACCTTAAAGAAAATTAAAGTTTGTGTCAAATTTATTCGTAAACATAGCTAACTAATGGTTAGTGGTAAACGTGATTAAATTAGTATGTTAGAATGAATTATAAATTTTTTTAAATCGAGATGAAAATGATGCAAAAATTGATTGATAAGGTTCCATGGAAATTGATTTTGGGACTGGTGGTGGCCAGTGCTTTGATCATGGTGGGGGTAATGCATGATGACGGTTTCTATAAACAACCGATTATGGAGATTCAAAGCGTCACCCAGGGTGAAACAACGACGACGACCGACGAGTTTCACAATTCTGATACCCAGACCAATCAAACCTTGAGCGGGGTCGTTTTGAATGGTAAATATAAGGGTCAACACCTGACGGTTCAAAATACATACTCGACTTCTGAGACGATGGACCATAACTATCGGGTGGGTGAAAAAGCATTCGTAGTGGTGCATCCGACGGAGCACTACCGCGCGACAATCAAGGATTATAAGCGGGATGTTCCAATTGTCTTCTTAGTGTTGTTAGCGGTTTGTCTATTGTTAGTGTTCTTGAAGTTGAGCGGACTGACGGCGTTGTTAAGCATCATTATTAATACAATTTTATTCGTGGTAGCGGTGCTTTTGAATGGCCATAGTCAAGGCACCCAGGTCTTGATGTTATTTTCAGTCTTGACGATCGTCTTTTCCGTTCTAACGTTGATTTTGATTCTGGGTCTGACCCGGCAGATGTTAGTAACGTTGCTCTCGACATTGCTAGGGACGGGCGCTTCAATTTTAATTGCGTTGGTTGTATTTATCATGACCCACGAACGCGGGGTGTACTATGAATCAATGCAGTATGTGACCCAACTGCCGCGCCCGTTATTTTTGGCCGAAACCATGATTGGTTCACTTGGGGCGGTGATGGATGAATCGACCGATATTGTTTCATCACTATTTGCGTTAAAAACGGAGCGCCCCAACCTCTCCCGCCGACAAATTTTCCGGTCTGGGCAACAAATTGGTCGCTCGATCATGGGCCCGTTGATTAACGTCCTCTTCTTTATTTTCATTGGAGAGACAATTCCAATGGCGCTCCTCTTTTTGAAAAACGGCAACAGCTGGGGTTATTCCTTTTCAATGAACATGTCGCTAGGGGTCGTCCAAAGTCTAATTAGTGCAATTGGAATTGTATTGGTAATTCCACTAGCCAGTGGCTTAGCAAGCATTACGATTGGTAAACGGGGGGCAAAAGTCAAATGAGTACAATTACCGGATTGGGTTTGATATTATTAGTGTTGATGGTGATTATCGGCGGTAAGCAAGGCTTACAGTCGTTTATCAGCTTAATTTTAAATTTTGGATTTTTATTCTTTTCAATTGTGTTGATTGCATTTCACTTCCCACCGCTAATCGTCACCTTGGTGACGGGAGTGATTATCCTGGCTCTGACAATCTTTCTCAGTGGGACTAGCGACTCGACTAGCCAAATCGCCTTTGTGGCGTCGTTAGTGGTGTTAGGCTTGTTAGTCCTATTAATCATTCCAGTGGAACACTGGGCGCAGGTCCAGGGATTTGGACTAGAAGATAGTGACGACTTAGAAGGAATGTCGATTTTGGTTGGAATTGATTACGTTCAAGTAGCCATTACGACCGCCATCTTAAGCACCCTCGGGGCAATTGCAGAAGCAACTATGGCAATTGCTTCCGGGTTGGATGAAATTATCGAACAACACCCGCATATTCAGGCGAAACGGCTGTTTATGGACGGGGTGTTAGTCGGTAAGCAGATTATTGGAACTACGTTAAACACATTATTTTTTGGATTATTCGGGGGTTCATTGTCCCTATTCATTTGGTTTGCAGGCCTGCACTATTCTGCGGGCAGCATTGTTAATGACAAGGTGTTTGCGGGGCAGTTTGTAATTATTTTATTCTCGTTAATTGGGGTGATTATCACAATCCCCGTAACTTCGTTGATAATGGCTCAACAACACCAAAGTAGACAAAATCAGAAGGGGAAGGTTGATAGAAATGACTAATACCAAACAAGGGGTCGCTGCACAGGATCTGTACCACTTAAAATCTTTGACCCAGCCCAATCCAAACGGGAAACGGGCCTTCTTTGTGGAAAATGGCATTGACGAAGCGACTAATAAATATACGGCCCAGATTGCCAGTGTTGATGAAAATGGTCATTACCAGGTGTGGGCTCAAGGAGGCCTCAATATCCAACCACTGGGGACGAAAACCCATTTATACTACCGGCACTTAGATGCTAAGGGGCGCTACCAGTTAATGCAGATGCCACTAGATGGTGGCGATGCCATTCAAGTTACCCACGGCGATTCAATCGTTCAGATGCGGATGACACCAGATGAAAACGTCTTGGTATTTAAAAGAATGCATACCAACGTCTCCAGTAAGTTTGCTACTAGCGATCGACCCCAAATTCGCCACATTACCAAGCTCGATAATCGTGCCGACGGGATTGGCTGGTTATCAAACGACAAACGTTATTCACTGGTGATGTTTGACTTGCAGACCCACCAGGAAGTGGTGCTGTTCGAAAGTAATTATGACCTTGACTTTCAGGGGATTAGTCCGGATTTAACCAAGCTAGTATTTTTACAATCAACTATGCATAACCTTACCGATGCGGTAGATGATACGAGTGCTCTGTACCTCTATGACATTGCGAATAAAAAGAAGACCTGGGTTACAAGTGAGATGCCGAGTGGAATCTTTACTGATGCTCGGTTCTCACCGGATGGTGAAAACATCATCGTGATTGGAAGCGATAATCATTACGTCCATGCAACCGTTAACCATGTATATTTATACCCAATTGAGGATGGGAACCTATACCAATTGAATTTAAATGATGACATTGATGCTGGTTTTGCGGGTGGATTGAGCACAGATTTTGCCCAACAACGTAGCAATCTAGGCGTTTTTTGGTTAGATAGCTCCCACTACCTCTTTCATGGCTACCACCATGGTTATAGCCAACTATATACTGGTGACTTAGATGGAACGGTGGAATTAGTGCGCGATAATCACAGTGAAATTTACGACTTTGTCCCAATTGATGCCCACCACGTGTTGATTAGTGCATCTTCTCAAAAGCTCCCCTGTGAGCTTCGAATTGTTGATCTAAAGCAATTCAACGAAAAGAAGTTGTATAATCCCAATGAAGAATACGAAGCCACCCATCAATATGCTGAAGTCGGGGGCTTTTCGTACCCCACTAGTGATCAGACCGGCCAGATTTCTGGGTGGGTCATGCATGCTTTGAACTTTAAACCAACTGAAAAATCTCCCGTAATTCTGTACGTTCACGGGGGGCCTCACGATGCGTATGGGGAGTCATTTATGCATGAATTTCAATACTTAGCAAGTAGTGGGTTTGCAGTGGTCTTCTTAAACCCCCGCGGTTCCACTACCTACGGACAACGTTTCGAAAAATCCATCATCGGCCACTACGGTGAGTTAGACTATGATGATATTATGACTGGATTACAGGCGGCCCTCGATCAATACGGTGACTTAGATCCCGAGAAGGTCTTTATTGCCGGTGGTTCTTACGGGGGATTCTTTGCAGCTTGGGCGGTTGGGCACACCGACCGTTTCCGCGCTGCCAGTATCCAACGCCCAATCATTGATTGGCAGTCGCTTTATGGAACTGGTGACATTGGAATTCGTTATGCCAGCGTTGAACTAGGGAAGGATCTCTATGCTGATGATGCGAATGATTACTACTGGGATCGCTCACCCCTTAAGTATGCGGCAAATGTTAAGACCCCAGTTAGAATTCAACACGGTGAATACGACATGCGGGTCCCCACGAATCAAAGTGAATCTTTTTTCACTGCAGTTAAACAGACTGGAACGGACGTTGATTATATTCGCTATCCACAGTCTTATCACGGCCTATCTAGACATGGGTTGCCAAACTTACGAGTACAACGATTAGAAGACATTACCGAATGGTTCCGACGTTATTTAAATGAGCCAATTTAAAATCAGGGATCTCCGTTATTGACGGAGGTCCCTTTTGAATTGTAAGTGAAAATATGGTATACTAAACGTATAATAATTCGAAATGATTGAGCCGTTTGCAAAAGGGAGAGTGTTGTGTATTAGTAAAAATTCAAATGATCAGCCAGCCGGTCATAAACCTAAAAAGTTAGTCCGTAAATTATTTACCAGGGTCCTAACTGGTTCTGCCCAGGGAATTTTAATTGGGGTGTTACCTGCGGCAATTCTAAAGTATGTTCTAGCCCCGCTGATTAATCAGGGCTACCAATGGGCACTCCATTTAAACGCCATTCTAGTATTATTTAACGTCTTTATCCCAATTTTAATTGGGATGGCAGTGGCGGGCCAATTCAAAATGAAGGCGTTAGATACGGGCGCGGTGATGCTTGCTACGGGCGCCGCCTCCGGTTCGATTCAATGGGTCAAGACCCAGCCCGGGTTTACCGACCCAATTACGAACGTTGATAATCCAGTTTCCAGCACGTTTTACGTGGCGAATGGTTCTGGAGATGTAATTAACGCCATTATTGTGGCGATCTTAGCAGTGGTGGCAATTAAACTGCTTGAAAAATATGCAAATGGATTCGGCTCAATTTCAGTAATTTTAACTCCACTAATTGTTGGTGGGTTAATTGGTTTAATTGGATACTTCCTCTCACCATTCGTTGGTCAAATTACAACGACGTTAGGGGAGATTATTAATGCGGTTACTGACTTACAACCGTTGCTAATGAGCGTCTTAATTGCAATGGCATTTGCCTTCCTGACGATTACCCCGATTTCAACGGTGGGGATTGCCCTCGCAATTTCACTATCCGACATTAGTGCTGCTGCAGCGGGGGTCGGTGTGGTTTCCACGACGGTGGTCCTCCTTCTGAATTCGATCTTGGTAAATAAGAAGGGGACGACCATTGCAATCTTCATGGGGGCCATGATGGGGATGATGACGACGGTCTTTAAAAAGCCGATCACGATCCTAGCATTCATGGTTACCGCTGGATTTGCAGCAATCCCAGTCGTATTATTTAACGTTCAGGGAACGCCGATGTCAGCTGGATTGGGGTGGATTGGGTTTGGATCACCAATTCAATCCATGATTGCCGACGAAGGCGAGCGTGAGTTCATTAGCCATTTAATTGGGATTGGACCTGCTTTAATTACCTGGGTGGTATTTCCAATTGTTGTTGGAGGATTAGTTAATTGGGCCTTTATTAAGTGGTTCAAAGCCTACCAACCAACGGATTTTAAAAACGAAATTAAATAGTTAGTAAAAAAGATCATTATTAGCCAGCGCTAGTAATGATCTTTTTAGTTTAAATTGAGAGAATAATCCAGATGATTCCACCAATACTGATGGTGGCGGCAACGGTAACCGCGTAAATAATCATCCCGTGTTTTTTGATAAAATTCAACACTGTATTGTGGTCCCCCCTAAGCTTGATTATGAGCCATGAAGTCGAGGATGGTCGCCTTATACAGCTTAATCATATCCAAATAGGTGGAAATTTCCACGTATTCATTTGGACTATGAGCAGTTGTGTTTCCGGGACCAAGCACCACGACATCCATTGTTTCGTTGCGTCTCCGAAACTCGGAAGCATCAGTTCCCAGTGACACCCCAATTGTTGGGAGTTCGTCTGGTTCGTGCATGGTATGAGCAGCGTGTTTTTGGAAGATATCGATCAAGTGGGTATGATTATCACTTTTGACCGGCAGTTCACTGTGTTCAACGGTTAATTCTAATTCCATTCCAGGTTGCGCGTTTAACTTAGTGATTAAATTTTGGAGGCGTTGAATTAGCTCTTCGTTTGAAACCTGAGGGATGGTTCTGACCTTGACGATTTCATATGCCAGGTCCGGAACGGAGTTAATTTGCTCACCCCCGTGGAAAATATCCGGTGAATAAACGGTCCGCCCCAATTCAGGATCCGATTCGGATAGGTTGGCGTAAAATTCTTTCTCTGCAAGGTAGTACTTAATCAACGAGTCGATGGCGTTAATTCCCATTTGAGGCATTGAACTGTGGGCAGCTTTTCCGCGGGCGGTAACTCGGTATGCCATCCATCCTTTGTGAGCCTTAATGATAAAGTGTTGTTCCAGTGCATCTGATAGGAACGCCTTTTTCAGTAGTGATTTTAAAACTTCCGGTTCAATGGTAACCCCATCACTATTAACGTATGAACGCAGCCCATGGAGTGATACCCCACTAGGTTCGGCAATTACGATTGCGTCCAGGTCGTCAACGTAGCCCTTATCAGTTAAATATTTGGATCCAGCAGCGGAAAGTTCTTCACCAATCGTTCCGATAAAGCGAATCGTTCCGTTGATTGGTTCCCCAGATTCGACTAATTCAATCATGGTAATTGCTAAATCTGCCATTCCAGCCTTCATGTCGGTGGCCCCACGACCATACATCCGGCCCTTTTTAAGGGTGCCAGAAAATGGTTCGGACTTCCACGTCCGTTCGTCTCCCTGGTGGACGGTATCCAAGTGACCAGAAAGGGCAATTTTAGGGTGCTCACCGGTCCCGATTTCGGCTACGATATTACTGCGGTTATGGAACTCAGCAACTAACTTGGCCTTAATACCATGGTCTTGGAAGAGCTTCAATAGGTATTCGGCAACCGCCGTTTCATTATCGTTAACTGACTTAATGTCGATTAGATCCTTTAAGATTTTAATTTTGGTTTCCTTTTCCATAAAGTCCTCCATAAGATGATATTTTAATTGAGCAGGTTTTCAATCATTATATTTTATAATTAGTTTAATATCAAATTAAAAAGGACTCCCGTTGTAAACGAGTGCCCCTAATTGGCTTAAAATTGATTCATTAACTTACCGACGGTGTAGTGAATAATCATCGTTAGAATCCCAATGATAATATTTCTGATGATGGCGGTCTTAACCAGTCCATTTCCTAATTTAGCACTTAAAAATCCAGTAATGGCCACCGAGATGATTACGGCACAGATGGTCCCGGGCCATTCGATGTTTGTTGGCAAAAGGGTCATTGCTGCTAGCGGGAGGATTCCACCTAAGGCAGCTGAGAAAAGGGATGAAAAAGCAGCGTTCCAAGGATTCATGTAGTGGCCTAACTGAATGTCGTTCTTCACGTTTACCATTGTTTCAAGAGGCTTTTTTTGAATCAGCTCCTTAGCAATTGCCCTGGCGGTTGCGGGGGTGATTCCACGGTCAACATAGTATTTTTGAACGGCCGTAATTTCACCCGCTAAATCGACTTTCAGGAGGTGTTCTTCAGCCCGAACGGCTGCACTTTCCGCATCTCGCTGGGAACTCACCGATGCATATTCACCCGATGCCATTGAAAATGCACAGGCGAGTAAATCCGATAGTCCAGCGACAAAAATAGTAAACTGGTTGGTTGTAGCGATTGCGACTGAGAATAAAACCCCCACGACAGTCAGAATTCCGTCATTTGATCCTAAGACACCAGCCCGCAGTGTGTTTAATTTTTCAGCCATGGTCTGTTTTTGCTTGGTCTTAACTTGTTGCATGTGAATCCCTCCTCCTATAAAGTCCCGATGATTTTACCAATTAAGTAGGTAATTACCATCGTTAACATTCCTGAAATAATGTTTCTAAGCATGGACCGATTCCGGTTCGCCTTACTAAGCACGGCTGCCGAGTATCCGGTAATTGCCAAAGCGATGATTACCGCAATGAATGTCATTTCGACTCTGAGGTGGCTCGGAAACAGTCCAATGGCTGCTAATGGTAGGATTGAACCAGTGGGAAATGAGATCATGGAAGCGATGGCCGCTGCGTATGGATTGGTGAATTCATTAACGTTAAACCCATACTTCTCACGGACCGTGGTGACTAATGAATCGCGACTCATCATTTCTTGAGTCGCCTTGGTTGCTAGGGTAGTGTCAATGCCATCGGCAATGTATTTTTGCTTCACTGCATCAAATTCTCCCTGGTAGTTATTGGCGAGGGCGTGTTTTTGGGAGTTAATGGCGTTACGTTGGGAATCTTTTTCAGTGCTGACTGATACCCATTCGCCCATTGCCATTGAAACAGTTCCGGCAATCATTCCAGCAATTCCGGAAATAAAAATGGCGAAGGAGTTAGTAGTGGCTCCCGCAACCCCAATTACAATTCCGGCAACGGATAAAATTCCATCATTGGCTCCCATTACGCTGGCCCGGATTACGTTGATTCTTTGTGCTAATGTTTGCTGCTTCACTTTAATCCACCCCTTTAAATAATTATTTTTATTACTTTATAATTATTATTAATTAACAACGCTTATTATAGAACCAGAAAAATAAAATGTAAAGGGTTTTGTTAAACTAAAATTAAAAGTTAGGTTACCTTGATATATTTTTTATGATAACGTATTTTAAGCCAATAAAAAAAGCGATTGCAATTCAATCGCTTTAAATGTAATTTAATTTTGTGGTAATGAATTGACGAAGGCCTGGTACGCAGACTCTTCACCAGTATCGGTTATGGTTGCTTCATCTGGCGTGATGCTTCCCTGGTGTAGCATCTCCTCTGGAAGCTCTACTTTGGCGGTAAAGGTAGCGTTACCAATCAATTGAATCCATTGCTTAGTGTTATTTGGATGCACAATGGTTTTGACCATTCCACCGGGGTTAGTGACCTCGATTGGCTTTTCAATGTCGACCATTTCTGGATAGTTTAGTGCAAATGCTAACGAAGTGGCAGACATCCCAGTTCCGCAGGCATTTGTAAACCCAACTCCCCGTTCATAAGTCCGAACGAAGAGACGGTTTTTCCCAATGATCTTAGCAAAGTTAACGTTGACCCCGTCTGGAAAGTAGGGGTTCTTTGCATTTAGTTGCTTGCCGAGGGTGCCCAGCGTGTCGTTTAAATCAGCATCGGTTTTTACAAAGCTAATTAAATGGGGATTAGGCACTGCAATGGTGGTAAATTTGAGGTGGTCATTTAATTCGGGAAGGGGTTGGTTAATGATTTTATCCATCCCTAAATTATCAAATGGAAAATCCTGTTTTTCATAACGAACAGGGGAAATTTCGACCGCAAATGCCACCACGTTCGGCGCTAAGTCCAGTTCGCGGTTAACCATTAAATCCGCAGCGGGAGTTTCAACTCTAAATGAATCTTGATGAAACTTATCCGAGAGGTATCTGGAGACACACCGAAGGCCGTTTCCACACATGGAAGCACGGCTACCATCGGCATTCACGACTTCCATGCGGCCGAGCGCGTCCTCATGGTCGGATTCATCAACGACTAAAACACCGTCTGCGCCACCTAGCAAGCTGGTTGGTTTACAGATGGTTTGGGCCAGCTTAGTCAATTCAGCTGCCGATAGGGGAGTTGCTAGTGCAGTCTGGTCCAGAATGAAAAATTGGTTTTCGGAACCGTGTACTTTTAATAGGTTGGTTGTAAGCATAAAATCAGTCCTCCTGGGAATTAAAAAATTGGTTGTAAATATCCAAAACGGCCCGGTTAGCATCAGCCTTACGGGTTCCTAACATAATTGAGATTTGAGAAGCTCCTTGGTTGATCATATTGACCTTGATGCCATCAGTGGCAAGCGGATCAATTGATTTACTAAGGGCGTTAGTTTGATTAACCATCCCTTCTCCTACGACCATGATGATCGAATAGTCTCGAATCCAATCCAATCGGTCGGGGTGGAGACTTTCGTGAATTTCCTTGCCCACCGCACGCATTTTTTCATCCGTTAACTGGCTATCTTCAAAGATAATGGTTAAATCATCAATTCCAGATGGCATGTGTTCGTATGAAATATCATATTTATAGAGGATTTGGAGCAGTTTAAAAGTAAAACCAACCTCCTTATTGAGTAGGTAGCGGTGAAGATAAAGAGCGGAAAAGTGTCCTGAACTAGCAACGCCTGTGATTTCGTGTTCTGATTGAAATGCGCCTTCTGGAACGATTAGGGTGCCTGGAGCTTCCGGTTCGTTTGTGTTACGAACGTTAATGGTAATCTGGCCCTCAATGGCTGGAATAATGGCTTCATCGTTGAAAACTGAAAACCCAGCGTATGATAGTTCGCGCATTTCACGGTAAGTCATTTTCTTAATGGGCATTGGATTTTTAACGATTTTAGGGTTAGCAGCATAGATGGCGCTAACGTCGGTAAAGTTTTCGTACATGGGGATGTTTAATCCGCGGGCAACGATTGAACCAGTAATGTCAGAACCACCCCGCGCAAACGTCGCGATGTTACCAGCCTTTGTGATCCCGAAGAAACCAGGAAAAATCAACTTTTCGTCACCGTAGCCAAAGTGGCCTAGGTTTTGGTAAGTTTCAGGCAAAACGGTTGCACTGTTGGGGTTATCACTAACCGTAATCCCAGCCTCACCAGGATCTACGAACCGCGAATTAATGCCGAGCTGGTTCAACACCATCGCCATTAATTCAGCGTTTAATTTTTCCCCATGGGCCTTAAATGCAGCCATTAGGTATTCATTATTAGGATACTTTTGGTCTGGCAGTTCCGTTAGTGTTGTCGGAATGATCTGAAATTGATCATCTGGAACGGAAAAGGCAGTAGCAATTTCTTGGTAACGGGCAATGATGGCCGCTAATACTTCACTGGAATCTTGGTTTTGAATGGTTTGGTTTGCGTACTTGATTAACAGATCGGTTACTTTGATGTCATCATCAAAGCGTTTGCCGGGTGCTGAAACAACGATGACTTGGCGACTGGCGTCAGCTTCAATAATGTCGATTACTTTTTGGTATTGGGCACTATTAGCTAATGAACTGCCCCCAAATTTGATGATCTTGGTCACTTGGATTCACTCCTATAATAATATTCACCCTGCATTCTAACATGATTAAAAATTTAATCAATAACCATAAGTAGCGTTAGACTGCGGTTATTTATATCAATATATAGAAATAAAAATGCTAAAAAAGATTTTTTATCAAAAACGGTTGACGAATGGTGAAAAGTGCTTTAGTATTTTAATTAATCGAAGAGGTCGCAACCAAGACTAGTAAGTCGATCGAGTCACTGTAATGACGAAGACGTTGATTGAAAAGTAAGGTTGCCGAAGTTAGCGGCTCATTACAGGGAGTTACTTGCTGGGACGTAGTTTAATAGACTGCGGACTGTCACGAGAATAATCTTGTGGAGCGCTTTCGACAATTGAAACCAAAAATTAAAATGGCTAAGACCGTTGGGATTCTTTTGTATGGACGTTTACCACATTCATACAGGGGAATCCCTTTTTTATTCTCGCAATCGGGGCGACCACTTCGCTAAATTATGGAGGGATTTTTTATGAACGAGCAAGTTAGTCAATCAGACATCAATAGCGCCGGCCATCTTACCATTGGTGGTTGTGACGCAGTAGAGTTGGCCCATCAATTTGGGACCCCATTAGTGGTTTATGACGTGGCACAGATCAAGAGTCAAATTCAACACTTCCAAGAAGTATTTAAAAATAACGACGTTGAGTATGCCGTTTGCTACGCAAGTAAGGCGTTTGCAAATACGGCAATGTATCAACTAGTGAACTCAATGGATTGTCACGTGGACGTAGTTTCAGCAGGGGAAATGAGCATGGCCCTGAATGCTGGTTTTCCGGCTGAGCACATGACCTTCCACGGTAATAATAAGTCTAAGGAAGAGTTACAAATGGCGGTTGATAAGCACGTTGGGGTGATTGCACTAGATAACTTTCATGAAATCGACCTATTAAATGAAGTCTTAGAATCATCAGATGCCAAGATTCAAGTCATGATGAGAATTACCCCCGGAATTTCGGCGCACACCCATGAATTTATCCAAACCGGCCAGGTTGACAGTAAGTTTGGGTTTGACCTGGAATCAGGCGAAGCGGAACGGGCGTTACAAGCAGTTTTAAAACGCCCCCGCATGGATTTGATCGGAATTCATTCCCACATTGGCTCGCAAATCTTTGAACTGAATGGATTTGAAATGGCAGCCGATAAGCTAGTTCAATTGGCAGCCGACTGGAAACAACGGTTTGGCTACGAAGCCCGTGTCATTGACGTTGGTGGTGGATTTGGGATTCGATACACCGAAGAAGATCAACCACTCCACCCCGAACAATTCGTGGATGCAATTATCAAAACAATTAAGCAGGCTAGTCAAGAGCATGGGCTTACCACTCCTGCAGTTTGGATTGAACCAGGCCGTTCAATCGTAGGACCAGCCGGCTACAATCTTTACACGATTGGATCACGTAAGGATGTGCAGGGGATTCGGTCATACGTTGCGGTTGACGGGGGAATGGGTGATAACATTCGCCCCGCCCTCTACGAAGCAAAGTACGAAGCCGTGGTTGCTAACCGCCCCGCTGCTGAAATCGTTGAGCACGTTCACCTAGCCGGGAAGTACTGTGAATCAGGGGACATCTTAATTGATGACCTGCCCCTCCCTGAAACGAAGCCGGGCGACGTGGTGGTAATGTTTGATACCGGGGCCTACGGATACTCAATGGCCTCCAACTACAATCTAAACCCCAAGCCCGCCATCGTATTCGTTGAGGACGGCAAGGCCACGTTAGTAACTAGAAGGGAAACCCCAGCTGATTTAGAACGGCTTGATTTTGGCTTAGACGGTAAATAATAAATATATAATAGTAGAAAAATTTAAAGGAGCAAATTGAAATGGCACAATTAGACGCACGTGAAATTATTAACTACATCGGAACTGCAGAAAAGAAAACCCCGGTAAAAGTATACTTAAAAGGGGACTTAGCAAAGCTTGATTTTCCCGCTGACGTAAAGGTATTTAAGGGGACCGATTCCGCAACTGTCTTCGGGGACTGGAAGGTTGTAGCACCATTACTAAAGAACCCAGCAGTTAGCGACTACGAAATTGAAAACTGGACCAGAAATTCAGCGGTTCCATTATTGGATCTTAAGAATATCAACGCCCGAATCGAACCAGGGGCAATCATCCGGGACCAAGTATTGATTGGTGATAATGCAGTGGTAATGATGGGAGCCATTATTAACATTGGTTGTGAAATCGGAGCTAACTCCATGATCGACATGGGAGTCGTAATGGGGGGCCGGGCCATTGTGGGTGAACACTCACACATTGGTGCGGGAGCCGTACTTGCTGGAGTAATTGAACCAGCCTCTGCCGAACCAGTGCGAATTGCCGATAACGTTTTGATTGGTGCCAATGCCGTTGTCATCGAAGGGGTCCACGTTGGTGAGGGAGCCGTGGTTGCAGCTGGGGCCATTGTTACCCACGATGTTGAACCATATACAATGGTTGCTGGAACCCCAGCTCGCAAAATCAAAGACGTGGATGCTAAAACCCAATCCAAGACCAGCCTAGAAGACGATTTAAGAAAGTTGTGATCAAATGCCAGCATTAGAAGAAGCCGATTTAATCCAGATTCGTAGACATCTCCATCAAATTCCAGAATTAGCACTCCATGAAACTAAGACTCACGCATACATTAAATCCATCATCAGCAAGTTTGACCAAAGCCACCTATTAATGAAGGAAATTGATGAACTCCCTACGGCCCTCCTAGTCAAGGTGGTGGGCAGCGCTCCCACGAAAACAATTGGCTACCGTGCTGATATCGACGCACTACCAGTAACCGAAGAAACTGGATTAGAATACGCCTCGCAACACGCTAATGTAATGCACGCTTGTGGTCATGATATTCACATGACGGTGGCATTGGGGACCCTTAGTTACTTTGCTAGTCACCAACCAAAAGATAACTTAATTTTCTTCTTCCAACCAGCCGAGGAAAGTGAAAATGGTGGGAAGCTAGCTTATGAAGACGGGGTGTTTGAGGGCCAATGGCGGCCGGACGAATTTTACGGACTCCATGACACACCTGATTTACCAGCCGGTGCGATTGGTTGCCGGATGGGAACCCTATTTGCCGGAACCACTGAAGTCAATGTTGACTTGATTGGGAAAAGTGGACATGCTGCATATCCCCAAAATGCGAATGATATGGTGGTAGTGGCCGCTCAGTTCATTAACCAAATCCAAACGATTATCTCACGGAGTATCGACCCGATTCAAAGTGGGGTGATTACCTTTGGAAAGCTCGAGGCCGGGACAATCAGAAACGTAATTGCCGGAAAGGCCCGGATTGAAGGGACGATTCGGGGGTTGACCCAGACGATGATTGAAACAATTGACGAACGAATTAAGGACGTTGCCGCTGGAATTGCCAGAAGTTACAATTGTGAGGTCAACGTTGAGTTGAACCAGGGGGGGTACCTACCGGTTGAAAACGATCCAAAGTTGACCGCTAACTTCATCCAATTTATGAAGCAAGACGACCGCGTCCAATTTATTGAAACTGAACCAGCGATGACCGGTGAAGACTTTGGGTACCTGTTATCCAAGATTCATGGCACCATGTTTTGGTTGGGTGTCGATGATGATTCCCAACTCCATGCTGCTACTTTTACACCACATGAAGAAGCGATTGTACCGGGCATCAATGCAATTACTGATTTCTTAGAATACCGAATGCAACAGGATTAAGGAGGAGTTTATTATGTTTGAGAACGCAGATTTAATGACCGCAATTATTACACCATTTGGTGCTGACGGCAAGATTGATTTTGATACCTTGGCAGAATTAACCGAACGGTACTTGAAGGAAGGCCACCGTGGCTTCGTCATTGGTGGAACCACCGGGGAAACGCCAACCTTGACCCATGATGAAAAGATCGATCTATACACCCAATTTGCCAAAATCGTTGATGGCCGCGCCCCAATTATTGCCGGAGTCGGGAGCAATAACACCGCTGAAACGGTTGAATTTACCCAAGAAGTTAGTCACATCAATGGGATCGATGCGGCCCTAGTTGTCGTTCCTTACTATAATAAGCCTGACCAACGCCGGATGAAGGCCCACTTTACGACGGTTGCGGACCAAGGCAACATGCCAGTGGTAATGTACAACATTCCTGGCCGGACTGGAGTAACGATGAGCAATGAAACGGTGCTTGAATTAGCAAAGAACCCCAATATCGTTGCGGTAAAGCAATGTACCTCAATGGAAGATCTAGAATACTTAGTGCAAAATGCACCAGCTGACTTCGCCGTCTTCAGTGGTGAAGATGCGCAAGCACTATTTGCTAAGGTGATTGGGGCCCGCGGCGTTATCTCAGTGGCTTCACACATCTATGGCCCTGAAATGCGTGAAATGTACGATGAATTAGAAAGTGGCAACTATCGCAAGGCCGGTGCCATCCAAAGACACCTAACGCCATTGATGAGTGCATTATTCATGTACCCATCACCAGCACCAGTTAAGGCGGTCTTAAGTGCTCAAGGCTATCAAGTTGGGGATTCTAGACTCCCAATCTTGCCACTTGATAATGAAGAAAAGCAGGAATTGGCAGTTAGATTAGGACTTGCTAAGGATGCACTAAATCATAAGTTAGGAGAACTAGCATAATGGTAAAAATTTTATTAGCCGGATTTAATGGTTCAATGGGCCAAAAGGCAATCACGATGATTAATGAAACCCCCGAATTCGAATTGGTGGCAGTTTACGCCCCCAGCGCTGATCAACCAGCATCAGCTTACGGATTATCCGATTCAGTAAAGGTGTTCAACGACTTAGCAACGATCGATTCCGATGCTGATGTTTGGATCGACTTTACGGTTCCCGACTCAGTTTACGCAGACACTAAGTTCGCAATCGAACACGGCTATCACCCCGTTGTGGGGACTACCGGATTAACTGATGATCAGGAAGCAGAATTAATCAAGCTCTCCCAGCAAAAACAATTGGGAGGATTGATTGCACCTAACTTTGGGTTGTCAGCAGTACTATTGATGAAGTTTGCTAAACAAGCTGCTCAATACTTCCCAGATGTTGAAGTAATTGAAATGCACCACGAAGATAAAAAGGATGCTCCTTCCGGAACCGCGCTTAGCACTGCCAAGATGATTGATGAAGTGCGAACCCCACACGAACAAGGGGATTCAAAGGAAACCCTTGCTGGTTCACGTGGTGGAGATTATCATGGGATTCGGATTCATGCGGTTCGATTACCCGGCTACGTTGCTCATGAGCAAGTTCTATTTGGTGGTTCGGGAGAAGCTTTAACAATTCGTCAAGACTCCTTTGATCGTTCGTCTTTTATGCAAGGAGTTAAAGTTGCAGTTAAAAATGTTAAAAAATTGCCCGAATTAGTTGTAGGATTAGAGAATCTTTTGTAAAATTAAGATAATTCTAATTAATATGAATTAAAAACTTTTATCAGAGAATAAACAATTCAGGAGGAATCAGCGATTATGCCTAATTTATCACCAAAGCTTAGCCGGGTTTACAATCAACGACTAGACTTAGTAAAACCATCAGGAATTAGAAGTTTTGATAAGCAAATTTCCAGTGTTGATGGGATTGTAAAGCTTACGATTGGGGAACCAGATCTAAATACCCCTGAACACATTAAGGAAGCTGCGATTAAGGCGATTCAGGATAATGATACCCATTATTCAGCTCAACCAGGGACGATTGAATTGCGGAATGCGATTCACCACTACCTTTCAATTTCCCGGGGACTCGAATACGATCCTGAATCTGAAATCATTGCTACCATTGGGGCAACTGAAGCACTGTATGCGACCTTTGAAACCATTTTGAATCCTGGGGATAAGGTAATTTTACCTACCCCAACCTTCGCACTTTACGAACCAATCGTGACCCTATTGGGTGG
This sequence comes from Lactobacillus sp. Sy-1, assembly GCF_019303535.1. Classification (GTDB taxonomy): domain Bacteria; phylum Bacillota; class Bacilli; order Lactobacillales; family Lactobacillaceae; genus Nicoliella. The sequence continues at coordinate 653,461 of NZ_JACCIU010000001.1, forward strand.
CGAAGTGATTAATGTTGATACTTCTAAGGATAACTTCGTTCTTACTCCAGAAAAACTTTCCGAAGTATTGGACCGGGAAGGTGACTCTGTTAAGGCAGTGTTATTGAACTACCCAAGTAACCCAATTGGGGTTGAGTACTCAGAATCATTAATCAAGGGGCTAGCTGACGTAATTAAGGCCCACAATATTTTCGTGCTTTCCGATGAAATTTACTGTGAATTAACTTACGGTGTGGAACACCACTCAATCGCTGAATTCATTCCAGAACAAACCATTTACATTAACGGGGTTTCTAAATCGCATGCCATGACCGGTTGGAGAATCGGATTTGTGGCTGGCCCCCATGAAATCGTTCAAAAGATTACTAAGACCCACGCATTTATGGTTACTTGTCCATCTGACATTGACCAAGCTGCGGCCACTGAAGCCCTTCAAAACGGCCTTGATGACCCAATTTCAATGCGGGCAATTTACGAACGGCGGCGCGATTACATTAGCAACCGCCTTGACAAGATGAACTTTAAGACCGCTTTACCACAAGGGGCCTTCTACATTTTTGCTAATATTCCAGCTAATTTGGAACAAGACGACGTTAAGTTTGGCTTAACCCTGGCTAAAGAAGCTAAGGTCGGCGTGATTCCAGGGAGTGCATTTGGTCCTGGTGGTGAAGGATACATTCGGATGTCATACGCTGCGTCCGACGAGGATATTAAGACGGCAATGGACCGCATTGAAAAGTTCCTTGCTGAACAAATCTAAAACAAAGGATGATTTAATATGAAAGAATACAATGTCGCAATTCTAGGTGCTACCGGTGCCGTTGGAATGCGAATGATCGATCAATTAGCTAATTCAACGGTTCCTGTTAAAAGCATTAAGTTACTAGCTTCTAAGCGTTCAGCTGGTAAAAAAATGAAGTTCAAGGGTCAAGAAGTGACCGTTGAAGAAGCAACTCCAGAATCCTTTGATGGTGTTGATTTAGTCTTAGCTTCCGCTGGTGGAGCTGCTTCTAAGAAGTTTCTGCCAGAAGCCGTTAAGCGGGGGGCAGTGTGTGTTGATAACACCAGTGCTTATCGGATGGATCCAGAAGTTCCATTAGTGGTGCCAGAAGTAAACGTTGAACAATTAAAGAACCATAAGGGGATTATTTCTAACCCTAACTGTTCAACAATCCAGATGGTAGTGGCCTTACAACCAGTCTTTAAAAAGTTTGGTTTGAAGCAAATCGTTGTTTCAACTTATCAAGCTGCTTCTGGTGCTGGTCAATCAGCATTAAATGAATTTTATCAACAAGCTCAAGACTACCTTGACGGTAAGAAGATGCAATCGAGCATCTTACCAACTGCTAGTGATAAGAAACACTACCCATTAGCATTTAACCTTTTACCACAAATTGATGTCTTTGAAGAAGATGGATACACCCATGAAGAATGGAAAATGATCCATGAAACTAAGAAGATTATGTTAAACGATATGAATGCTAGTGACATTAAGGTCACTGCTACTTGTGTACGGGTGCCAGTGCCAGTCTCACATGGGGAATCCGTATACTTTGAAGTGGATGACAAGAATGCTTCCGTGGAAGATATTAAAGCAGCCATTCGTGATGCAGATGGGGTAACCCTCCAAGATGATCCTGATCATCAAGTTTATCCACAACCACAAACTGCTGAAGGTCATCGTGAAACCTTTGTTGGTCGGATTCGTCCAGATCAAGAAAACAAGGGGGCATTCCACCTGTGGGTTGTTGCTGACAACCTCTTAAAGGGAGCAGCATGGAACACGGTTGAAAATGCTGAACGCCTGGTTGAACAAGACCTGGTACATGTTCCTGAAGATCATTACCAAGCTAAATAAAAATATTGTCGTTGCCAATAGGAGGTTTTAATCTTGAGTCGAAAGATTCCAAACATTATGGGTACTCAACACCCAGATAACGCTAACATTCCATTCTTTAAGCATACCCGTCCATTTGTTTCAGCTGCTCGTGAAATTGACGAAGCATACGAAAACTTTTCAAAGTTAGATGCTGATGAATACATGTGGGACTGGGAAGGAAAGCATGCTGATGCATCAGTAATTAGCCGGCTTTACACTGAACACTACGAATATTTCAAAAAGCACCCACTTGGTGAGGATAAGTTCTTAACATTCCGGTTGCCTAATATTTGGGAAGAAAAGGGTTATAGCTTAATGCAAGCAATGACCACTATGTTATTAGCAGAAGATTTTGCCAAGGATCTTGGTTTCAAGAACCGTCCATTATTTGAAGCTATCTTACCAATGACCCAATCAGCCGATCAACTTTTTGAAATGGAAGAAAAGTTCTCCCGATTAGCTCACTTTAAGGATAAGGAATTTAGTCAAGGATTCAAGAATGCAGATACTCTTCAAATGATTCCATTGTTTGAAAGCTTCGAAGCCCAATTAAATGCTCCTAAGGTATTAAAGAAGTTTGTTGAACTCTACAAGGAACACTTTAACCGTGAAGTACCGTACCTGCGGGTGTTTTTAGCTGGTTCAGATTCAGCCCTTTCAAATGGGTTCATTAACAGTATTATCGGAAATAAGCTTGCTTTGACTAAGTTAGCTGAATTTTCTGATGAAGCTAACATTCCGGTTTACCCAATTGCCGGAACTGGGAGCACCATCTTTAGAGGGGGTCTTTCACCATTAATGATCGACCGTTACCTCCAAGAATTCCCTGGTTTAAAGACCGCTACGATTCAATCTGCATTTAGATACGATTACCCATTAGACGTTGTTAAACCTGCAATTGAAAAGTTACGGGAAGGACTACAAAATAATGATTTCCATCCAATTAAGGATGAAGATCAAAAGGTGCTTTTGAGCATTGCTGATAAGACTGCTAAGCAATATCACGAAACGCTTGACCCATTGATTAACGACCTTCAACCAATTTTTGATGCCTTTCCAAAGCGGCGTGACCGTCACCAACACGTTGGTATCATTGGATACTCACGGGACGTTGATGGTTACAAGATGCCACGGGCAATTACGTTTACTGGCGCCCTCTACTCAGTAGGGGTGCCACCAGAATTGATTGGAACTGGTCGGGTCTTACAACGGCTCAGCAAGAAGGAATTCGAAACTTTAGTTAAGTACTATCCAAATATTCGTCACGACTTCGCACATGTTGCCAAGTACTACAGTCCTGCTGCAATGGCTGCTTTAAAGAAGAATAACCCTGCATGGGAAGCCGTTGAACAAGACGTTCTAGCATTGGACGAACTATTTGACATTCAAGCTGGCCCCACTAATGATGATCAATCCAAGCATGCTGAATTAGCAGCTGACTTAGACCGGATTAACGATAAAGAAACTAGAACCATGCTAATTGAAAGACAAGCTAAGTTACGGAGTTTCTTAGGTTAATTCAATAATTAACACCAACTAAAAAATCAGATTGAAAAATTAATTTCAATCTGATTTTTTTATTGCTTTAATTTTGCCGCGCAGGCTTTGCAAAGTCCATAAACCTCAATTTTAGATTTGGTCGGAGTAAAGTCAGGCTCTTGGTCACTAGTAATTGATTGCAACTCTTGATCTAACTGATTATATTTGGGATATTTAATATCCATAATTTTGCCACAGTTCTCACAAATTGCGTGAAAGTGAGGGGTGCCAAAGAAGTCGAACCGAACCCCGCCATCTTTATTTGGTAACTGAATAATGATATTAAGATCCTCAAATAACCGAAGGGTATTATAGACGGTCGCCATGCTAAGGTTTGAAAAATCTTTTTCTAACGCTTTATAGATGGTCTCAACGGAAGGATGATTATGGTGATTAATCAGGTATTTCAGGATAATCTGGCGTTGAGGAGTAATCCGAACGTGGTTTTCCTTTAAGATAGCAATAGATTTATCGTAAACGGATTCGTTTTTCATATTTATAACCTCCTGCCACTTTATAAAAATTATTAATTAGGTTTGCTTATTTCCTAATATAGAGGAAGTTTAGTAAATAATCAAATATTTAATCCAATTTGTAACAAATCTTAAAGATTAGTCTATGATTGCCATGAATTAATATGGTGGCTGATTCCGTGAAGGAGACTCTCAATACTATCTCTAACCTCGGATTCATTAAACTGCATATTAAATGGGTGCATAGTCTTAATTCTTACATCAACACCATCATGATCTAAGTTGGTGATGGTGATAATCCCCATCAATTTTCCTTGCTTATCACCAAGTCCCCAACATAGTTCGCTTCCGCCCATCACCCGGCGCATTGTTTCGTTAATCCAGCGACTGGTGGCTTCAAGATTGCTGGGTTGATTCAATTCTGCCCGGAGTTGGGTAACGGCGGGCAGTTTAAATTTAGTGAGCCAGTCTAACCTGTAGTTGGCAGTTAGGATCGGGTGGAGTCCTTCAAAGTGATTCAAATCAAAACATCTCCATAATCAAAGTTACCCCGATTATACATTGCTAGTTTTAGGAAATAAAGCATCCCGCATATCAACTTCATCTTGAACGGAGACTTCACAACAGCCACCAATCCACTTTGCATTAGCGGCCTGCCATTCCTTAGCAGCTTTACCAAAGCTAAACGCAGTGGCTTGCGACCATTCCTTAGTTTTGGGGTCGTAGTGGGCGCCTGAATTAGGAAATACAATGAATGATTGATCATGATTAGTTTGGTGTTCAGTCAGGTACTTCAGACCGGGAACCGTAAATTCAGGATGGTTACAGTTGAAGCCGTACGCAATTACGTTTGGAATTGTTTCCAGGAGTTCTTGAACGGCTAGGAGGTCGGTACCATCACTAATGTGGTGTTCATCGCGAATTGAACAGGAGATAAAGGCATCGACATTCGGGTATTTACTGAGGAGGTGTTTGATGGCTTTTAGTTCGGTAATGTCTGGAATCGTTTCGAATGCGAGAATGTCCACTCCAGCATCCACTAGGGTTGCCAGCCGCTTTTCATGGAATGTGATTAGGGCCGCTTCACTGATGCCGTAGTTACCAACGTATTCGGAACCATCAGCTAGAAAGGCACCGTAAGGACCAATCGCACCAGCGACCCAGGTGGTTTGGGGAACGTTGACTTCGGCTTGTGCCGCACGGGCCAGTTCAACTGACTTCTTAATTAATGCCACTGCCTGTTCCTCAGTGTATCCAGCATCCACAAAACCGGGCACGCTGCCCTGGTAGGTATCGGTAACGGTGAGGTTGGAACCGGCGTTGAGGTAGTCTTTGTGAATCTGTTTAACGATGTCGGGATGACTGTCGAGGGCGCTTGCGGTCCATAGTTTGTTATTTAATTGAATGTTTCGCTGTTCTAATCCGTATGACATTGCACAGTCGATTAGGATGGTTGGTTGGGCAGCTGCCCATTGCTTAATTTTGCTCATTTTGAATTCCTCCATTGGTTTGGTTTAATTTTTTACGATAGATTAGTTGATAGTACCCGTAGCACAGAATTGAGAATGGAATTCCGACTTCCAGTGCGATTCGTTGGTTCGGGTCGGATGCAATCCCAACTAATGAAATCAAACAGATGATGATAACCAGCCACGGGACTAGTGGGTAGGCTGGAGTCCGGTAACTAAGGTCACTGACTTGATGCCCAGTTGCTAGAAATTGCTTTCGGAAGTTTAACTGGGCCCACCCAATGATTAACCAGACCGTGACTACCGCAAATGATGAAATGGCAGTCAGGGCTAGGTAGACTAGCTTTGGTGAGTAGATACTGGAAAAGAGTGCTAACAAGCCACCGAAGATGGTGAGTAGTAACCCATACACCGGGATCCCGTGCTTACTTAACTTAGCCAGCCGCTTGGGAAGGGTCTTTTGATCGGCAAGCGACCAAATCATCCGTGATGCAGCATATACGCCGGAGTTAGCAGCGGATAATACGGTTATGAACAGGATAAAGTTCATGATGTCACTAGCGTATGGAATTCCCGAGTTATCCAAAACAGCGATGAATGGACTATCAGTTAAAGCTGCTGATTTTTGGGGAAGGAGTGCTCCCATGACGACAATCGTTCCGATAAATAAAACAATTAAAATGACTAGGGTTTGAAAGATGGCCTTTGGAATCGCTTTTTTGGGATTGTCGGTTTCGCCGGCAGCAACGCTAATCATTTCAGTTCCGGAGAATGCAAAGTTAGCGGCTAAAATGACTGAAAAGATAGGGGCAAAGCCATTTGGGAACAATCCGGGTTTGACGATTTCCTTAAAGAACGGGGCAAAGTTAGCGTGGTGAACCGGCACGATTTTAAAAATCATGCCCAGGCCAATGACGATAAATGCTACTAACGCCAGTACCTTTACAATCGACATCCAAAATTCAGCCCGGTTAAATAGGGTGATGTTAAAGGAGTTAATTGCAAAAATTAGTCCAGTAAAGATGATCGTTAGAATCCAGGTCGGAATCGACGGGAACCACTTTTGAATCAGGATTGCAAGGGTAACGAACTCTGACCCCAGTGCAATCGTCCAGGTCAACCAGTATAGCCAGGCGGTAACAAAGCCCACGCCCGGACTAATGTATTCACTAGCGTACCGGTGAAATGCCCCGGTATTGGGATCATGCACGGTCAATTCACCCAAGCAGAGCATGACTAGGCACACCAGCAGGGCTCCGATTCCGTACGCAATAATTGTTCCAACGGCCCCAGCTGACTGAATCAGATATCCGGAACTCATGAAAATCCCGGTCCCGATGACTCCCCCGAGACTCAGGGTAATTAAGTGTCGACTCTCCATCGACTTTGTAAATGATTGCTTTGCCATTAAAAAACATCCTTTCAAATAAAAAAAGCATCCGCCTATAAAAGGACGAATGCTCGTGGTACCACCTTAGTTTGTTGATTCTTAGAATCAACCTCAATCCGAAACGAATTCATTTCGGTCCACTATATCGGGTGGCGATCGTCATTAGCTAACTATTCACTAATGAAGAGCTCAAAGACCATCTTTCATCAGTTCGTTCCAATCCATTTTCACCAACCATGGACTCGCTAGGTGTGAACGACTGATTACTTTTTCTCATCAACGCTTAATTTATTATTTAATCGTTATTATATTATAATTAAATTTTTTGTCAAATTCTAATGTTGGGTGACGGTATCATTTCGGTTTTAATTAAAAATATGTGATAATATAGGGGTAAGCAACTCAACACTAAAAATAAAACGAAAAGGACGAATGATGATGATTGAAAAATTTTTAATCGGAACATACACCAAGCGAGCAAGTAAGGGACTTTACGAAGTTGAATTAGATACTGAAAAGAAACAACTACAAAACCTTCAACTACTTGCAGAAGCAACTAACCCAACCTACGTAACACTATCCAAGAAGAACGTAATTTACTCCGTTGCTAAGACCGTTAACGGCGACGACGTTCATGGTGGGGTTTTGGTTCTTGATGGTAAGGAACGTCCAGCAGGGACCATCGAAACTGACTACGATAAGGGAACTAATCCCGCTTACATCTCAGTTGATGAAGGCCGCCAATTAGTTTACACTGCTAACTACCATACTGGAGTAATCAACGTTTACAAGATTGCTTCTGATGGGACGCTAGCAAAGGTGGATGAAGTAAAGCACGAAGGTGAAATTGGTCCCCGTCCAGAACAAGCTGACGGTGCCCACCCTCACTTTGCTGACTTAACTCCAGATGGCCGCTTAGTAGTGGTTGACCTTGGGCAAGACCGGGTTTACCTCTACGACGTTAGCGATGCCGGCAAGTTAAGCGAAGTTAGCTACTTAGACATGGAAGATGGCTTTGGCCCTCGGCACATTCGTTTTGATGCTGACAAGGGGGTTGCATACCTAGTTGGTGAATTAAGTAGTAACGTGGCTGTTTTAGATTACGACGTTGTCGCTGGTAAGTTCTCCGTCCGTGAAGTTCACTCTACGATTCCAGAAGACTGGACTGCCCACAACGGTTGTGCTGCAATTCGGGTTTCTAAGGATGGCCGTTTCGTATACGTTTCAAACCGTGGAAATAACACGATTGCAGTATTCGAATCAGACGCTAAGGGAAGCCTTAAGTTCGTAGAACGCGCCTCAGTTGAAGGTGACTTCCCCCGTGACTTTAATTTAAATGCTGATGAAAGCCTCTTAGTAGTTGTTAACCAAGAATCAGATAACGGAACCGTTTTCGAACGGAATGCCGATACTGGTAAGTTAACGGTGGTTCAAAAGGACTTTTCAGTGCCAGCCGCTGTTTGTATCGCCCGTGAAGATGAATTTTTAAAATAATTAAATGATTTAAAATAAAATAACCTGTCCTAGTATTTCTAGGGCAGGTTATTTTGGTTGGTGGTAATCCCAAAAAGATTTAATTTGTTGGCTGAGTTGTGCTGGAGTGGCCACCGATTGGACAAACTGCCAACTAGCTGGAAAGAGGCTGCGATAACGTTGCTCGTTAAAGCGCCGGTCCATTAATACGACCACGCCCTTATCGGTAGCGGTCCGAATCAACCGGCCTGCAGCTTGAATGACGTGGTTCCAACCGGGAAGTTGGTAAGCATAGGTAAAGCCATCACCAGTTTCCGCATCAAAGTAGTCGCGCACCATGTTAGTCTCCTCGTTCAACCCGGGTAGGCCAACGCTGATGATGCCAACGCCAATCAGTTGGTTGCCACTTAGGTCAATTCCCTCGGCAAAGATGCCACCTAGAATGGCAAAGCCCACCACTAATGATTGATCGTCGTTAGTAAAATGCGCAAGAAACTGGCTTCGTTGGCCCGAATCCATGTTGCGTGCTTGGTAGACTAACTGCACCTCCGGATGCTGAGTTGTGAAAAAGGTTTGCACCTGCTCCATGTACTTAAAGGATGGAAAGAAGAATAGGTAGTGACCTGGTTTAGCGTTGATGGTTGCCATGATTGCAGCGGTAATTTTAGGGATGCTAGTGGAGCGTTGGTGGTAGGTAGTTTGAATCGAACTAGTGGTTAAGATGAACTGGTGGTCGGCAGGAAACGGTGAAGGGAGGCGGTAAGTGATACTATCTTCCTCATCGCCAAGCACCCGCTGATAGTAACTGACTGGCGAAAGGGTGGCGGAAAAGAAAATCGCACTGCCACCGAGTGCCAGGGTTTCAGCAATAAATTGACTGGGATCCATACAAAACTGGCGAAAGGTAATTGTCAGGCCGCTTCTAATTAACCTAGTTCGATAGATTTGTGAATCGTAAAGGTCGTTAATTTTTAAGTAGCTAAGGCATTTAAGATAGAATTCGATAACTTGTTCAGTCGTTTGATCATTAGCCTGCTTAGGCAGCCACCGGTGAATGTCTAAAACGGCGTCATTTAGGTGTTGAACGATATTATTGAGGGGGTCTTCAAAGACCATTGTCTTAACCTGCTCCTTCCCCAACAACCGGTAGTAGTGGGCAAACGAATTCTTAATTGTTTGGAGCCGCTTGATGATGCGCTCGTTTTTAGCGGGGTCTTTCTTGAGTAGCTGAATCAAATCAGTTAACCCCCGGTTAGAAATTTCAGTTGAGTACATCTCACGGGAGCGGCTCACCAGGTTATGGGCCTCATCGACCAAAAAGCAGTTGCGGTCATCGGGAACCGTAAAGTAGCGGGCTAGCTGGACCTGCGGGTCAAAGAGGTAGTTGTAATCTCCGATGATCACGTCACAAAACTCGCTTAGGTCAAATGAAAATTCGAATGGATCGATTTGGTACTGTTTGGCGAATTGTTCCACCACGGCCCGGGTAATTTGATGGTGGTGGTTTAAAACATCCTTTAACGCGGGCTTTAACCGGTCGTAGTAACCAATCATGTACGGATTATCCTCCGGGGCTAATTCACGGGCTTCCTCAAACGTAATTTGCTCCTTGGCGGTAATCGTAATGCTTCTGGCTTGCAGGCCCTTTGTGGCCATTAGTGCCATGGCATCCTCAGCCACCCGCCGGGTACTTTGTTTGGCAGTTAGGTAAAAGCACCGGTCGATCACTTCTTCACCCATTGCCTTAATTGTTGGAAACAGGGTCGAAATCGTTTTCCCAGTTCCGGTTGGCGCCTCCGCAAAGAGGTGCTTTTCCAATACGATCGTTTTGTACACCACCGCTGCTAGGTCGCGTTGTCCCGTTCGAAACTTAGGGAACGGGAATTGAAGTTGGCTAGCGCTTTCAATGCGTTGCTGGGTCAGTTGTTCCCTAAGGACGAGCCATTCCCGGTACTCAGCGATGACGTGGTCGAAGAACTGTTGCGCAGCTTGTTTAGTAATGGTGCGCTGTTTACGGGTGATGTGTTGTTCTGGGGTTTGGACGTAGGTGAGTTGCATTGTTACCTCATCCACATCCGCTTTAGTGGCCATTAGGAGGTAGGCATAAATGGTTACCTGCCCCCAGTAGAGCTTTAAAATGCTGTCCGGGAGGTCCGCAAATTCGACGTCTGAGGTTTTAATTTCCTCAATTACCGGGGTTTGATTCATGATGATTCCATCGGCCCGCCCGTTAATGAGGTAGGGATGGTCATTAATAGTCACCATTTGATCCAGGATTTGCTCGGATTGATAATTAGCTTCGCCGTGCTGATTTTGAATCCTGCGGTGAATTTTGGCTCCCTGTTGACTGGTGTTTTGACTGTTCAACCGGGCGTTTAAATCCCCGCTTCTGAGCGTGAATTTGATTAGGTCACGGACCCCAATCTTAATGGTTGCCATGTAAATCCCTCCTTAAATTGTTACACTTTGCTTAATTAGTAATTATGTAGAAACGTAGTTTGAGTAGAATCAACAATCTAATGTTATCATTTTGAGTTAATATCTATTAAAATATAAGTATAGAATAAGTTGAAGGAGATTATTAAGATGATTAAAATCGTTACTGACTCAACATCATTGATTACAGAAGAACAGGCAACCAAATACGGAATCACGGTGATTCCATTAAACGTACTAATCGGCGACGAAGTTTATAAGGATGGGGTGACGATTACTGGAGAAGAACTAGTTAACTACATTGAAAATAATCCAGATAAGGCCTTTCCTACCACTAGTCAGCCTGCAATCGGGGACTTCATTCAAATTTATGAAGACTTGACCAAGGATGGCAGCCAGGTGGTTTCCATTCACATGACCAACATCTTAAGTGGGACCGTTGACACTGCTCAGCAGGCAGCACGGATGATTGGTGAAGACAAGGTTACGGTTATTAATTCCCACACCACTGACCAAAACCTCGGTCAAGAGGTACTAGCAGCTGCCAAGCTCGCCCAAGATCCAGCCACGAAACTCCAGGACGTAGTAGACCGGGTAAATCAAATCATTGATCACAGCAAGCTCTACATTGCGGTTAGCACCCTGAAAAACCTTGAACGCGGTGGCAGAATCAGCCGGGTGAAGGGAATGATTTCGAAGCTATTTAATTTGCACGTGGTTTTACAATTAACGGATGAAGAATTAGGGGTCCAGGCAAAGGGTCGCGGAAACAAAACGTTGAAGAAGTGGGTCCGTGAATACGTAGAGTCAATTAAGGGCCAAGACCTTCAATTTGTTGGTCTCAGCTACACTGGAAGTGAAGAATTTCCGCAGTTTGTTAAGGAACAGGTTCAAGCTGAGTTTCCAGATGTGGAAGTAAGGATTATGTACACCAGCGCAATCGTATCGATTCATGCCGGCATTAATGCATGTGGGATGGAATTTATCTTTAAATCCTAATTAAAGGGCCACGATAATCTTTTTGATGATGATAATGACTGCTGCTCCGGTAATCGGGCCCAGGGTTGGAATCCAGGCATAGTTCCATTGGGAGAGGGCTGGGTTAAACTTATGTGAGAAAAACGCTCTAGGCACAAGGTCCCGCGTCGGATTGAATGCCGCCCCGGTAATTGGACAGATGACGGTAATACAACAAGCAACCACTAACGATGAAATCGTGATGTTTAAAAAGGAATTGAATTTGAACAATCCGATGACCTGCGAATTGATTGCAATCACGGCCGTTCCCCCGGCTTCCCACAAGAAGTTACGGAGGTTATGATTTACCTTGCTTGGAACGGTTGCATAGAAGTTCAAGTTGACCGGTAGGGTGTATAGCCAACGTTCCCAAATCGTCCAAGTGGTTTGGGCTGCTAGCCAGGCGGCTGCAATTTGGGCAATCATTTCACCTAACATAATTAAAATTGAAATCTGGCCATTAACTGCCTGAACCGCTGAAAAGACCGGGTTATAATTTGAAGTGCCAAAGATTAGTCCAGTCACCAGCGAAGCAAAATAAATGCTTAATCCCCAGTATAAACCAGTAATGTATCTGGTTTGGAGCTTGGGATATAAGAAGTAGTTAATTAATTCACTGATTCCGAAACCGAGTGTGAGCATTAAGTATGTACCAATAAACTCGCCAATAATTAAATTCATTTGGAGATTTCCTCCCAGTTAATATAAATTGAAAGATCGCCGCAGGCGGTCTTTTTATTTTGGATATTGAATTCGAATAACCTTATTATAGCCAATTTAGGAGCAATATTAAAGCAGTTAATTATGAATCTAATCATTTTGAATGTTTGTTTAAATATACAATTATTTTTTGAATTAATACATATTTAAACAATTTATTTCGATTTTAGGTTGTATTTATTCATTTGAAGTGATATTATAATGAATAATAAATCAAATCGAACGAAAGACGGTGCATAATTATGAAAAAGAAAGTTGTTTTAGCATATTCTGGTGGATTAGATACTTCAGTTGCAGTTGCTTGGTTGATTAACAAGGGTTACGACGTAATTGCTTGTTGTATTAACGTAGGGGAAGGAAAAGACCTTAAGAAGGTAAAGGAAAAAGCCCTCAAGGTTGGCGCTTCCGAAGTTTACGTGATTGATGGCCTAGAAGAATTTGCTAATGATTACTTATCATACGCCCTCAAGGGGAACTTGATGTATGAAAATGCATACCCAGTTGTTTCAGCACTATCCAGACCATTAATTAGTAAGAAGCTGGTTGAAATTGCCCATAAGGAAGGCGCTTCCGCAGTTGCCCATGGTTGTACTGGAAAGGGAAATGATCAGGTTAGATTTGAAACGGCCGTTAATAACCTTGATCCAAACCTAGACGTATTAACCCCAGTGCGGGATTGGCACTGGTCAAGAGAAGAAGAAATTAACTACGCTAAGGAACACAATATTCCAATTCCAATTGACTTAGACTCACCATACTCAATTGATGCTAACATTTGGGGGCGGGCTAACGAATGTGGGGTTCTTGAAAACCCTTGGAACCCAGCTCCAGAGGATGCATTTGGAATTACCAACCCAATTGAAAAAACTCCTGATACTCCTGCCATTGTAGACATCGACTTTAAGCAGGGAATTCCAGTGGCGCTAGATGGCAAGCCAATGTCCTTTGAACACATTATCGAAGCCTTGAACAAGGTTGCTGGAGAACATGGAATTGGTAGAATTGACCACGTGGAAAACCGGTTAGTAGGAATTAAATCCAGAGAGGTTTATGAAACGCCAGCTGCGTTCGTGCTACTAAAGGCCCACAAGGAATTAGAAGACTTGACCCTTGAAAAAGACGTTGCCCACTTCAAGCCAACAATTGAAGAAAAGATGGCTAACATGGTCTACGATGCCCTTTGGTTCTCACCATTAATGGATGCATTGAAGAGTTTCATCGATAGCACCCAAAAGACAGTTAGTGGAACGATTAAGGTTAAACTATTTAAGGGGAACATCATTATCCTAGGACGGAAGTCAAACAACTCCCTCTACGATGATAACTTGGCTACCTACACTTCATCAGATTCATTTGACCAATTAGCTTCAGCTGGATTCATCAAGCTTTGGAGCCTACCAACTAAGGTTTACTCCCAAGTTCAAATCAAGAACAAGCAACACGCATTGATGGATAGCATTAACAAGCAAAATGCTAAGCAGGCTGAATACGTAACGGTTAAGAAAGAGGAAGATGAAGATGGCGAATAAGAAGTTATGGGGTGGTCGGTTTCAAACCCCGACTAGCAAGGAAGTTGACCAGTTTGGCGCATCGATTTACTTCGACCAGCTCATGGCTGACGAGGACATTACCTGTTCACTCGCGCACCTTCACATGCTAGCAAAGACCAAGATCATTGACCAAGTTGACGCTGATAAAATTGAAGCTGGATTGAATGATATTAAGGCTGACTTAGCAAAGGGAAACCTTCACTTTAGCTATGAAAACGAAGATATCCATATGAATATTGAATCGATCTTAACAGATCGGATTGGCCCCGTAGCCGGGAAGCTCCATACCGCTCGGTCCAGAAATGATCAGGTAGCAGTTGACTTTCACCTCTACGTAAAGCGGCGGTTACCACAGGTAATTGAACTATTGAAGGGCTTGCAGGCGACGTTGGTGACAATGGCGGAAGAAAATGTTGAAACCATTATGCCGGGGTACACCCACCTTCAACACGCCCAACCAATCTCATACGGGCACTACCTGATGGCTTACTACCAGATGTTCAAGCGGGACTGTGAACGGTTTGAATTTAACGAACATCACACTGATATGTCGCCACTAGGAGCGGCAGCACTTGCTGGAACCACGTTCCCCATCGATCGGGAAATGACCGCGAAGGAAATTGGTTTTGGGCAGGTGTACGCTAATTCATTGGATGCTGTTTCCGACCGGGATTTTGCACTTGAATTTCTGAGCAACGCCTCAATTTTGATGATGCACCTATCCAGATTCTGTGAAGAAATCAGTATGTGGGCTAGTTATGAATTTAACTACATTGAAATTAGTGATGCCTACACCACCGGGAGTTCAATCATGCCCCAGAAAAAGAATCCGGACATGGCAGAATTGATCCGGGGAAAGATTGGCCGGGTTTACGGTGATTTGATTGGTCTATTATCAACAATGAAGTCACTACCATTAGCTTATAACAAGGATTTACAAGAAGATAAAGAGGGCGTTTTTGATGCATTCAACACAATTATCCCATCTATTAAAATATTTACGCACATGCTTCAGGGTATTTCGGTAAAGAAGCAGAATATGTATGACGCAACCACGAATGATTTCTCTAACGCAACCGAATTGGCTGACTACTTAGCAACCAAGGGGATGCCATTCAGACAGGCCCATGGAATCGTTGGTCAAATTGTTTACGATTGCATTGTTAAGCATATTAACCTTCAAGATGTACCGCTCGATGACTTTAAGAAGTATTCAGAATTAATTGATTCTGATATTTACGAAGAATTAAAGCCAGAAACCGCTGTTAAAAGAAGAAATTCGTTTGGTGGAACCGGGTTCGAACAGGTTAAAAAGCAGATCCAAGCAGCTAAAGCTGAATTGGAAGCATAAAAAAAGTCATCCATTTGGATGACTTTTTTATTATTCACCTAACCAGTGATTAAAGGAATCGATGTTATCGCCAAGGTATTCAATCGCTTCAGCGGTAATCTTCTTCCCTTCTTCTTCGGCTTTGTCTGGTTCTAAATCGTATAAATTTCTGGCACAACCGGCAGCGATATCAGTGAACTTTAAGGTCCGACCAATTCCACCATCCTTGAATAATGCGTCTAAATTTTTTAAATCATACTTAGTAGCATTGTAAACAGTGCCAGCGATGTCTTTAGTTCCACTTGGAAGAATGTTAACCGCATAGGTTAATAAAAAGCTGTTCATATCAACAATTGCTTTTTTACGTTCTTCACGTTCGACTTTACTCTTCATTTCATAATCACCTCATGATGTTAATACTAAATGATTCCAGGCTAATCTGCAAGGCTAATGACGACTGGAACGTAAATTAGAATTGCCACTTAGTTTAATGTGGTTCCGTTTAAATTTGGCCCGACTGTTATTAGCTTCGAACTTAAAATGATGCATCCGGCCGTTAAATGGTTTGCCCATTAATTTCAGCCGTATCCACTGCTGCATCACCGTTTCCATTCCCTGAGCGGATTCCACCCGCTTGGGGTTATTTTCCTGCTTGGCGATTGGAATCACGTTAGTTGCAATTTGGGTAATTAACTTTTGATGGTATTCAAGCAGTGGTTGGGTCAACGGTTCATCCTTATAACTATTGAATAGCTTTTCAATGTAGCGCATCGCATCTTTAGCATCTTGTGGCTGGTAGTATCGATTCATGTGATCACTCCTTGATGTCCATTTTACAGCACCGTCTAGTTACTTCTCAACTGAAATAAAATCCATTTGATTACGAATTAATTGCAGGAGTTTTAAATGCAAAACATGTATAATTATAGTCTTATTAAGAATTATATTGCATATTTTTACACTTAGTGTTATGATATAAGCATAAATAAACAAGAGAGGTTTTGATTTTCATGAAGGGCAAAGTTGTAAAATTATTAATGGTTTTTATCATGACATTCAGTATCTTCACTGGATTCATGAATAAAAATACATACACTCAGGTAAATGCGAGTGCAAGTGATAGTTACCTATCCAACATTAAGAAAAAGGGGACTATCGTAATGGGGACCGCCCCTGACTACCCACCATATGAATTTACTAAGAATGAGGGGGGCCAAGCTAAGATCTTAGGGGCCGATATTGAATTAGCAAAGCAAATCGCTAAGAACATGGGCGTTAAACTTAAAATTAAGTCCATGAGTTTTGATTCACTATTGGTTGCCCTTCAGACTGGAAAGGTCGACATGGTAATTGCCGGGTTGACTAAGACTCCTGAAAGAGCCAAGAGCGTTGACTTTACGATTCCATACTATAATGGTGGCCAAAGCCTCCTGGTTAATTCCAATGATAATTCCATTAAGTCTTACAAGGACTTGAATAATCAATCAGTTGGGGTTCAAACTGGAAGTACTCAGTATAACTTGGTGAAACAACAGGTTAAGAACGCTTCATTAAAGGGAATGGAAAGTGTTAACGACTTAGTATTAGCCCTTAAGACCAATAAGGTGAAGGCAGTTGCCGTGGAAAGTGCGACCGGGGAAGCCTATGCATCGAACACGCCAGGAATCAAGGCCATTGATGCTAAATTTAATACTGCTAAGGCCCAAAACGTAGTGGCCTTTCATAAGGGTGCGACTTCATTAGTGAACGCCGCAAACAAGACGATTAAGGCTGCTAACGCTAGCCAAGAATTTGAAAAAAAGTTTATCCCAGAAGCATCCAAGCAAATGGGAACCAGCGCTAAGAAACAAAAGATTTCAGTATGGCAACAAATGTATAATTACAAGGATTACTTCATTAAAGGGACCGAATACACAATCTTGATTTCAATTATCGGGACCATTTTAGGGTTACTATTAGGAATTCTGCTTGCCCTAATGAGACTATCCAAGAATAAGTTATTCCATGCCATTGCGGTGGCATACATTGAATTCATCAGAGGGACTCCGCTAATGGTTCAAATCATGTTCGTCTACTTCGGTCTGGGAACCATCGTTAACGTTCCAGCACTGACTTCCGGGATTATTGCCGTGTTCATTAACTCCGGAGCCTACGTTGCTGAAATTATCAGAAGTGGGATTGAATCCATTGATGATGGGCAAAGTGAAGCCGCTAGATCACTTGGTTTCTCTAGCCACCAAACAATGCAGATCGTGGTGCTACCACAAGCCATTAAGAACATCTTACCAGCATTAGGAAATGAATTTGTTTCATTGATTAAGGAAAGTTCAATCGTCTCCATCATTGGGGTAACCGACTTAATTTACCAACTAAGAATTGTGCAAGCTGATACCTATCAAGGGGTTGTACCAATTTTCATCGTTATGGTAATTTACTTCATCCTTACGTTCGGAATTTCCAGATTGCTCGGGTTACTTGAGGGGAGATTGAAACATGAAGAATAGTGATATTTTAAAAGTTGAAAACGTTAAAAAAGAATTTAAAAATAACTTGGTGCTAAAGGGAATTGACGCGGAAGTTAAGCCTGGACAAGTGATTGCATTAATTGGGCCTTCCGGAGCTGGAAAGAGTACCTTTTTAAGATGCTTGAACATGCTTGGTAAGCCCACTTCAGGGGCGGTTTACTTTGATGGTCAGGACTTAATGAAGCTCAAGGATAAACAGCTAGATAGCCTCAGAACCAAGATGGGGATGGTGTTCCAAAGCTTTAACCTCTTTAATAACATGACCGTGTTAGATAATGTTAAAGTGGCCCCAATTAAAGTTAAGAAAATGGCTGATGCAAAGGCAACTGAGATTGCCCATCAGCTATTGAAGCAGGTTGGTTTGGATAATAAGGCTACGGTTTATCCTAGTAGCCTCTCCGGGGGGCAAGCTCAACGGGTTGCAATCGCGAGAGCGTTAGCAATGCATCCTGAAGTAATGCTCTTTGATGAACCAACTAGTGCGTTGGATCCTGAAAAGGTGGGGGAAGTATTATCAGTAATGCAAGACCTAGCTCAACAGGGGATGACAATGCTAGTGGTAACCCACGAAATGGACTTTGCTAAGAACGTGGCCAACCAGATTTGGTTTATGGATGATGGTCAAATTGTTGAAAAGAACGAACCAGAAGCGTTCTTTAACCACCCTAAGACTGATCGGGCCAAGGACTTTTTATCAAAGGTAATTTAAGACCAAAATAAAAATGGTAAGTAGCATTTGAGTGCTGCTTACCATTTTTGGGTTTAACATTTGTGCTTAGTGTCATCATTTTGCTGCCAGGTATTAGGATTCATCGGATCATTTTGTTCTCCTTGCATTTCCTCATGGTAAATTTTTTCCTTGGCGTTTAAGAATGCTAGTCGTTTTTGGGCGGTAATCAACTGCTGTTGTGCAATTGCCTGTTGAGCGGTAATTAATTGATACCGCTCTTGAATCGTTTGGTGGCCCTGTAGGCACAGGTCGACATAGTGCTTAACGGCCTTCACTGACATGCCGGTCTGACGCAGGTAGTGACAAGCAGTCAACCAATCTAATGCGTTTTGACTAAATTGCCGGTTATTATGCTGGTCACGTTGTAGACTTGGAACCAGACCCTGATCGGTGTAGTAGCGGACGGTGTGTTGGGACATGCCCAGCTTTTCAGCCGCCTCTTTAACTGAATATTTCATTTAATTTGCTCCTTTCGAGATAAAGGGATTGCCTTCGAGTCACTCGAATCCATTATCATTCATTATAACCTAATAAATGAAAAGAGGAATCATAATGGACTTATCAAATAAAGTAGTAGTAATCATGGGCGCATCATCTGGAATTGGAGCTGCAACTAGTCGGCAATTGGCCAAGGACAACGCAACGTTGATCATTGCAGCCAGAAGAATTGATCGGTTAACGGAAATTAAGAATGAATTTCCAAACCAAAACATTCATCCGTTCGAAGCGGATGTAACTAACTTTAATGAAGTTAAAAAGGTAATTGATTTTGCAGTGAGTGAATATGGCAGAATTGATGTTCTTTACAATAATGCTGGGATTATGCCAACGGCCCCCTTAGTTGAAGGCCGACGGAATGAATGGCAGAACATGTTAGACATTAATGTAATGGGCGTCTTGAATGGAATTGCAGCTGCCCTTCCTGAAATGGTAAAGGCTAAGTTCGGCCACATTATTACCACCGATTCAGTTGCTGGTCATGTGGTGGCTCCAGGAAGTGCAGTTTACTCCGGAACTAAGTACGCAGTTCGGGCAATTATGGACGGGCTCAGAATGGAACAGGCCGAAAATAACATTAAGACGACAATCATCTCACCAGGAAGTACCGGAACTGAACTATTTAATTCAATTAACGATGTTGACCAAAAGAAGTTTGCCGAAGACTTCTTTGAACAAATTGATGGGCTTCAACCTGAACAGGTTGCCTCCGCGGTTGAATTCGCAATCGGCACCAAGTCAAACATGTCAGTTAGTGAAGTTATCGTACGACCCACCCGTCAATCACTTTAATTTAAATCGATTGTTAATAAAAATGGATACCCCACGGCGGGATATCCATTTTTTAATTTAATGATGACTATTGTTGTGGAGCTGGTTTTCGAAAGTTAAATAGGACGTTTAAAATCACGGCTGATAAACTGGTAATTACAACCCCGTTATCTAAGATGATCTTAATTGAGTCTGGCAATGAATTTAGGATTTGAGGATAGAACGTAATCCCAAGTCCTAATCCAACTGAAACGGCGACGATCAAGAGGTTATCGTTATCTTCAAAGTCCACCTTTTGGAGGACCCGAATTCCTTGGACCCCAACTAAACCAAACATTGCGACCATTGCACCACCTAACACGTAGTTAGGCATGATGAGGACTAGCGCAGCGACCTTTGGAAGTAATCCCAAAAGTAGCAGGAAGAATGCGGAGTAGTAGATTGGCTTGCGACTCTTAATCCCGGAGATTTGAACGACCCCCACGTTTTCAGAGAAGGTGGAGTATGGGAAGGTATTAAAAATCCCCCCGAGGATGGCGGCTAATCCTTCAGCCCGGTAACCCCGTTTTAAATCATCACTACTGATTTTACGTTCAACAATGTCACCGAGGGCGAAGAAAACCCCGGTCGATTCAACCATCGTGGTCAACGCAACCAAACTAACGGTGACGATTGAAGACCATTCAAAGTGGGGGGCTCCGAAGTAAAATGGAATTGGTAGTCTGAACCAACTAGCTTCACCAATCGCACTGAGCGAAACTAAGCCCATTGCTCCGGCAATGGCAGTCCCGGCGAGCATTCCAATTAGCACTGAAATCGCCTTGAAGAAGCCCTTCGCAAAGGCATTTAAGAGGATGATAATTAAAAGAGTCACTAACCCGATTAAAAGGTGGGTCCCGTTCCCAAAACTAGCAGCGGTTGGATCACCACCACCGATGTCTTGAACCGCGACCGGAATCAATGAAAACCCAATTACGGTAATTAGCGAACCGGTAACTACTGGCGGAAAGAACTTCCGCAGTCTAGCGAACCAACCTGCAATCAGGAAGATAAAGATCCCAGCGCCAATAACGGAACCATACATGGCGCCAATCCCAAACTGACTCCCAATTGCCTTTAACGGTGCGATATATTGCACGGCACATCCTAATACGACTGGTAATGCAATCCCAGTCAACGGGGTCCGTTTTAACTGGAGCAACGTAGCAATCCCACACATGAAAATATCAGTGGAAATTAAGTACGTCATGTCGGTAGCGCTAAAGTGAAGCGCCGTCCCGATCAAGAGCGGCACGATAACGTCTCCAGAATACATCGTTAGCAGGTGTTGAAACCCTAGTAACGCATTTTTGAATTTATTAGATTCAGAACGAATCTCTTGCACATTAATCATCCTTCCAAGTGTCTGGAAATAATGGCCAATTCGGTGGCATGCAAAAGGCCCGCTTTGAAAAGAATAAAGCAGGCCTGGTTTTTGCTATAGTCCACACTTTACGGGTGTGGGTAGAAACTAACCAACCTTATTTTGGTATTATATAGGCACGTTTATTAATATAGATTACTCTAGCATTTTTTTTGTTAAAAAACAATGAAGATTTTTAGAATAACGTTTATAATTGTTAATATTGGTGTTACAAACTAACGGTGATTTAGGAGGAATTGAATTGAAGACGATTTTAGCAATTCATACCGGTGGGACAATCTCAATGTCTGCTGATGAAAACGGGGAAGTTATCCCCAATCAAGAAAACCCAATTGCCAGCCACGATGTGACCCTGGATGGTCAAGTGAAGTTAATTAATGATCCAATGTTTAATTTACCATCTCCCCATGTAACCCCTGAAGTCATGCTACAGTTGCGCGACCGCGTCTTAAAAGCTGAAAAAGACGGCATTGACGGGGTGGTAATTACCCATGGAACTGATACGCTGGAAGAAACCGCGTACTTTTTAGATTTAACGCTCCCGAACCGCTTGCCAGTGGTATTAACGGGGGCAATGCGTTCTTCAAATGAAATCGGTTCAGATGGACTCTATAACCTCCAAAGTTCGGTCGCAGTTGCAGCTTCTGATGATGCGATTGGCAAGGGAGTATTGGTCGTAATGAACGATGAAATTCATACCGCCCGTTATGTTACTAAGACTCACACGACGAATTTGGCGACTTTCAAGACCCCCACATTTGGTCCACTGGGAATTATTAGTAAGCATCAGCCATACTTCTTCCAGGAATTAATCAAAAGTGAAGCTTTTAATATTGACCACGTTGAACCAGGGGTCTTTTTATTAAAGGCGTTTGCTGGAATGGATGGGACGTTATTTGATGCGTTAAATAATGGAGCTACCAAGGGCTTAGTGGTGGAAGGATTAGGTTCTGGCAACTTACCACCCGCAACGCTCCCAGCGCTCAAGCGAATTTTAGACCGTGATATTCCGGTTATTTTAGTGTCGCGTTGTTATAACGGAATGGCACAGGATATTTACGATTATCAAGGTGGTGGAATTGAACTAGAGCAAATGGGCGTAAGCCTCTGCCGGGGATTGAATGGGCCTAAGGCGCGCATTAAGTTGATCGTTGGAATTAGTAACGGACTTAAGGGGTCCCGCCTAGCTCAGTACATGAGTACTGCAATCTCTTAAGATAATGGAGGGATTGAATGGGAATTGTTTTAAGTAATTTAAAGGCTGCATATAATAAAAACGCAATTGTAAACGTTTATCGTTTAGATGAGATCTTTTTTACGGGATATGTATACCTACTAGATGAAGATAGTGAAGAATTAGTCATGCGGACCTATGATGAATGGGGAATGCCTGATGGGATGGTCTACCTAGATCTATCAATGGTCTATGATGTTGAAGTGGATAATAGTGCTGATCTCCGCCACATGAAACGGCGAATTCAGCTAGCTAAGGACTACCACTTTAAAGAAATTGCGGAAAATAAGTTAATGCCATTGGATAAGTTAGCCAGTCTCCGGTTAGAAATTCTAGGTCGCTCATACGTGGATGGCCAAATTGTGATGATCACAATCGATAACCCAGAGGGAATCGATAATACTTATAAGGGTTTAATTGATAGTGTGGATGCTGAAAAGGTCGAAATTACGGTCGTTAATAAGACTAACTTTAGCGATCACACTAAGCATACGTTAGACCTATCCGCAATTATGACGATTGAATTTTTGGGGAAGGAGCTCACGATGTTGACCAAGAATAAGGAGTTGTTGTTCGGCCCTTCGATTGAGACGGTTGAAGTTCATGGCGATGCGCCCCAAATTCCAACTATTTTTGAACACTCCCGGGCTAAACACCAACTGTTCGAAATTGAATCGGCTGCTGATAATGGTTACTATTACATTGGTTACGTGGTAAATTACAACGAAGAGTTCGTAATCTTTAATCTGGTAACCATGAGTGGGCAGTTCGGTGGGTACGTGTTACTACGGACATCGATGGTGACCCACATATACACGGATTCAGACTACCTTCGGTTAATTAATCAGTTTACCAGTGAAAACAAGGCGGCGGATACGTTCCTTGAGCCAGTTTTAAACGATGAACGGGTATTCGATATGAAATCCGATCCGTTGGCTACGCTCCTGGAACAGGCAATTAATCTGAACCGCTTGGTGCGAGTTGCTGCACCTAAGTCGATGGGGCTGTTAGGCTATCCGCTAGACATTACCCCGATTACCAAGCAGGTGCACTTCCAAGAAGTTGATGATACTAGGGAGGGCCTTGAGAAGCCGGTCGCAATGCCGCTTAGTCAAATTGGTGAATTAGCATTTGACTACCTCGAGGCATTTTTAACTGATGACGGTTTAAAAAATCAACGTGAAATATAAAAAAAGACTAGCCCTGCGGCTAGTCTTTTTAATTTAGAAGTTATTTTGGTTGTTTTCAATGAAGTTTTCAATTAATTCTTTTTCTTCGTTAGTGGGTTGCTTTTCCATTGATTTGATATCATGAAGTCTTTCAACACTAATGTGTAGGTTGAAAGCTAATTGAGTATCAGGCCATGCAGTCCGCTTTTGGAAATCAATAATTTCCTTTGAAATAGTACTAATTCCGTTAGTCATAGTAAGCCTCCTGAGATGATTTATTAATCTAATTCCATTATAACAAATAATTAACTAAAAGGTTCAAGGATTGGTTTAAAAAACAAAGATGGGCACTTGAACCAGGATTAACCAAAAGGCAAAGATGGCAAAATCACTCCAACGGATGGTGGTTTTTTCAACATGGGTTCTGGGTGCATCTTCAACGAACCCATGGGAAATCATTGCTTGAGAGAGGTCACTAGACCAGTTAATCGCCGCTAGAATCGCCTTAAAATAAAGTTTTGGGGACCACAGTTGCATGGTAACCCCCCGCATTAAACTGGCGTGGCGAATCGTTTGGACTTCTGTGATGATCCTAGGGACCAGGTTAAACGCGGTTAACACCCCGTAGGCAAACTTGGACGGTAGCCGAAAGTTTTGTTCGAGTGTAAACGCAAGGTCCTTGATGTTGGTTGTCATCGTAAAGGTTGCCCCTAGCCAAACGTAGGCGAACAACCGGGTGAATAGGACCCAGCCAATGATTGGCCCCTGGATTCCATAAAATAGCTGTGAGACTAGCAGCCCAGTAGCGGGGATGATGGGATAAATAATCAGGTATAGGAGTGATTTGATGCTAACCCGCTTAATGAGCAGATAGCAGCAGCTAACGGCTAAGATGCACAGGTTTAACGGGACGCTTTGGATAAAGGAAATTTCCACTCCAATTACGATGACCATGAATAATTTAATTGCAGCGTTCATAGTAATTGCTCCTTATAAGCTAATTGGCGATTTTTGAATTGAATGTGGTAGTCAAATAGGGTTTCTAACCCACTGAGTTGGTGGCTAATGATGATGATGGTTTGTCCAAATTTCTGGCTAGCAGTCCGAAGCATTTCAACTACCGTCGCTAACGAATTAATGTCCAATCCCTTAAAGGGTTCATCCATTAATAAAATATCAGTCCCCATGATTAACATTTCAAT
This sequence comes from Lactobacillus sp. Sy-1, assembly GCF_019303535.1. GTDB lineage: Bacteria > Bacillota > Bacilli > Lactobacillales > Lactobacillaceae > Nicoliella. The sequence goes on from NZ_JACCIU010000001.1 coordinate 678,289, forward strand.
GATTTGGAGCTTTTTCTTTTGCCCCTCACTTAAGGTGTAGACAACCTGCTTTTCCCGTCCATCAATTTGAAGGGCCTTTAGCATTGCATTAATTTCATCCTTAGAATAGTGATTGTGAACGGCATTTTGCATCGAAAGGGCCAGTTCTTCTTCTACGGTGATATTAACAAATTGCATTTCGGCATCTTGAAACACCAGTGCGACGTGGGACAGGTACTTTTTCTTCTTGATTTTTTGAATGTCTTTTTGCTGATAGGTAATCACTCCCTGGTATTTGAACAGGCGGGTGAGGGCCTTGAACAGCGTTGATTTACCGATCCCATTCTCACCAGTGATCAGGGTTACCTTGTTGTTCAAGAACTTAAATTGGTTCGCGGTTAACAGCGTTGTGTCATTTTGCTTAAGTTCACAGTGGTCTAACACTAAGTCAGCAGCGTCACCTGCGTTTGGTAGGGGGAAGCTAACGGCCTTAAGTTCGGCGTTATCAAACGGAACTAACAATGCAGCCACTTCCTTAGGGGTTAACTGTTTGATTTGATATTGTCCCGGGGCCAGGTAGAAAAACGTATCCACCACTTTTTCATAACCAGAAAGATCATGGTCAACTAAGATGATGGTCTTTTGCTTTTGATCTCGCAACCTGGTCAATTGGTGGAGCAAATCGGCTCTGGATTGGCGGTCAAGACTGGCGAATGGTTCGTCCAAGAGGATAATGTCAGAATCCATTGCGATGATGATCGCCAGGGCGACCTTTTGCTTTTCGCCACCGGAAAGGGCGGCTAGGTCACGGTGTTTTAACTTGGTAATGTTAACGAACTTTAACGCATCGTCAATTCGTTCTGGAATGATGGCCGGGTCTAGTTGGCGATTTTCCAAAGCAAATTGGATTTCGTCATAGACGTTGGTCATGGTGAACTGTTGGTTGGGATTTTGGAACATCATTGAGATTAGTCCACTGAAGTCAGTGGCGGGAATCTGCTTAATGTTTTGGTTCCCAATTGTGATTGCGCCGGTATAATCGCCGTTAGCAAACTCCGGGTACAATCCAGCAATTGACTTTAGCAGCGTTGATTTACCGGTTCCAGATGGGCCGGCAATGATGCTGATCTTACCGTCCGGAAACGTGAGGTTAACGTCTTTTAAGACCGGCTGATCACGGTGCTGGTAGGTAAATGTAAAATGACTAACGGAAACGGTGGTCATAGTAATTCCTCCTGATAATTTACAAATAAAGCACTTACAAGCATGGCTTTATAAGTGCTTTGAATTATTTTTAATTGTAGCTTAGTTACTAGCGATTATGCAATTGCCCGACTGCGCTTAAGTAACTTGTTGATGGCCATTGGAATTGGGTCACTGAAGATCCAAACGGAAATGAAACGAACAATGAACAAGAAGATTAGTAAACCAGCTCCGTATGAACTGTAACCGTTTTTGAACCAGTCCCAAGTGAATGTGATTAGGGTGGTGAAGATGGCCCCCATTAGTAGTTGGAAGTGACCGTATTTCTTGTATCCGGTTACTGCGAAACCAAGTTCTGCTCCGGCCCCTTGAATTAAACCGGAAACAACGTTCATGACTCCCCATTGGTCACCGAGAAACATTTCAACGACGGCCCCAGCAACTTCTGAAAAAATGGCAACCCCGGGCATCTTGAAAATTGCTCCAGCGAGGGGTCCAGCAACGATCCATAGCCCGAGTGAAATGTCATTGGCAGCTGGTGCTAACCCAATTGGGGTTAGAATTAACGTAAGGGCGTTGTAGATAAAACTGGTCAACCAGAAAATAACTCCACAGACAATTGCAATTAAAGCAATTAAAATAATGTTTCTAAGACTCCATCTTTTGGACATGGAAAATCCTTCCCTTCGAATAAATTAGACTAGTTATTGATTAACTAAATAGCACGGAAAAAGGGGACCCCAAAAATTGGGATCCCCTTCGGATATGTACACCATTGATAAAGCACGTCAGTTTCCCTCCACCAGTGCTAACTGGATCAGGTTCAATGGGTATTATCTCAGCCTTGCGGCACCCCAAACATTAACTATTTAATTAACTTGATTAGTTTAACGTAATCTAAAATTAATTGCAAGTTCAAATATTACAAATCTAAAGCTTAAGTAACACTTATTTTACATTTTCATTGAATCAATTGTTAATAAATTGATAAGGTGTTAAATTATTATTTAAAGGAATTATTGTGACAAAGAAGGGTTGATAAAATGAGGTTCAAAAAGAAATTCAGAAAGCTTGCAATTGTTTTAACTGCTGTTGTTGGAATTACATCAGCATCGACAATTAGTCCAATGTTTGATGTCCTTTCAACAAAAACAGTTAATGTAAGTGCCGCTTATAACTACAATTATAATTATGATGATGGTGCTTCTGGAATTACCACGAATAACATTGTTCCTGGTAACTATAAGATGAAGAACGCAGCGGCTGCGATTGCGATTGACGCTAATAACGGCCAGATAATCTACGCTAAAAACATCAATCAAAAAATGAAGGTGGCATCGACTGCCAAGTTAATGACACTCTACCTAGTAGTTAGAAAAGCCCAGGAAACAAACGGTTGGAACCAGGTAGTGGATACTTCTAATGCTGGATTGCGTTCAATGAGTTACAATAATAACATTGGTGGGGGCTTTAAGTTTATTGCCGGGCATAAGTACACGGTTAGACAGCTTTATCAAGCAGCGTTAATTCAGTCATCTAATAATGCTGCAATTGCGTTAGGCCAATGGGTAGCTGGTTCAAACGGTAAATTCATTGACATGATGAATAAACAGGCAAAGGCATGGGGAATTTCCGCAACCTTTAATTCACCTTCCGGACTGGAAAATAACGATTTAGTTAGCTACGGTTACAAGTATTCCGGGGGTGCAACTGCTGGAAATATGGTAAGCGCAAAGGCGTTAGCTGTGATTGCCCAACACATGTTGACCTACTACCCCCAAGTTGTCAACGACGCTAAAAAGCGGACTGCTAAGGTGGATGGGCAAAACCTCTATAACTACAATAATTTATTGAAGGGGCGGGCATTTTACGATGCTAGCCTGCGCGTAGACGGTTTAAAGACCGGTTACACTCCAGCAGCTGGACTCTGCTTTGTTGGAACTGGCCAATTGGTTGGCAAGCACCGGTTGATTACGGTTACCATTAACGATCCATACGAATTCAGTGATCAACGGGATCTGATGAGATACATCTATAAGAATTCATCGGTGTTTAACCAGTAATTTAAAAATGATATAATAGCTAATATTAAAGGAAACTCACGATTTAATCGTGAGTTTTTTATTTTCGGGAGGAATTTGCATGACTAAGCTAATTATGGCGAACTTAAACCAAGGTTTTTTAGCTGACGACGGCCGCGTTGATAACGCACGATTAACTAACCAGGCCGCTGCATTAGCAAAGCAGGATACCCAATTAGGGTTTATGACCGAATTACCATATGCTAAGTTGATTCAAATCTTTAGGGGTGGGCCAACTTCGCTGAATCTAATCTGTGAGGGTGGTGCTGAAACAGTCATCAATCGGGTTGTCCGTGATGAAACGGCGATTGACTATGATATTTGGAATGCGGCCCTAAAGTGGCTTCAGGGTGAGCGTGACTTTAACACGGCCTACATCGTGTTATCAGGGAAAATGAATGCTTATACCGATGCTAGCGAAGACAGTGATGCCTTCAAGGCTTTTCAAGCAAGTTACCCCTCGCTTTATAAAATGCACTCGCTGTCATTAGTATCCGATTTAGTTTATCAAATTCGGCTTCATTTTGATTCGACGGACTTACAAAATCGGGTCCAAACGTTTAACAGTAACTTTAATGGTAAGTTAGTGGCCCATGCGAGTGGGCCTGATATCTGGATTACGGCGTTTGATGCTTCATACCAAACCGCGATTAATAACCTAACTGATGATTTAGATACGCCACTAGATTCCGTAACTGTAATTAATGCACCTGCGGAAGATGACCCGATTGCTAGTGTGATGGGCACTCCGGATGATCAAGATGGCTACGCAGCCATTGATAAAATCATTGCAGACGACTAGAATTTGTTATCTCCCTACTAACCAGGTACAATAGTACGGTGGTCAGTAATATTATTTTAAAGGAGTTTGCATATGATATCAGCCTGGAATCTGATTGGCCTTTCTGTGTGGGCAATCATCGGGGGTTATTTAATCTACCTGATTTTTGCAATCAGAAACCGTAAACGACAGGCAATGCGTCAACAGGATAACAAATTAGCAAAACAGAATTTAATAATCTCAATATTTCAGGGACTTGGATTAGCGGTTGCCATCATTCTAATGGTAACGGTTACCCTGCTTAACGATAAGTCTACAAGTAACGTTTCGGTAGTCAGGAGCTATCGACCAATTGCTTTGGATACAAACGGACGCAAGTCATACTATGTTAACGTCTATAATGATAAGCGCCAACCGACTAGGCAGTACTATACCTACTTGACTAGGGGGAAGCACTACCGAATTGCGAGTGGCAGTTCAATGATTATAAGTAGTGGCGTCAACGTTTCGTTGCCAATTGCTACTTATCATTCGGATGTTAATCGAATGAAACAGTTAGATCATAAATATCAAAAAGCGTGGGTTGAAACAATCTCAGCTAAGTATAAGCCTTCTGTTCTTAATGGATTAGGATTAAAAGTGGGACGGCAAGCTAGTTACTACGTGTTAATTAGGGTTCCTAACCAGTCGTTTATTTACTACCATTAAGGGATTAAAAAACAGTGCCGAATTTCGGCACTGTTTTTTTACATTAATTCATCTGATTGCTCGGATAGTTTTAAAATTTGGTGACTGATTTGTTCAGCGGTATGGTGGTTATCATCGTCCCCATTCATTGGAAAGACGGTCGTTAACCAGCGAATTCCTTCTGTTAACGTACCGAAAACGAATAGACCAGGAGTTATCTGGTTGGCCCCCGAAATGGCTTGATCAGTATCAGGGTCAATATTAATGGCGTTGATTGGTACCGATTTATCATTAGCATCCTTAAAAGCAGCCGGCTCAATAATGTGATTTTTGAGCATCCCGTTAATTAATTCACTCTTGGTAGTGGCGAAGTTTAGTCGTGGAATGCGCGCTTCAATTAGGGCGTCGGCAACTACCGGTTCCTTTGGATAATACTTTGAAAGGGCGACGAAGTGCTTGTTTGCACCAATTACGTTCATCCCGGGGCCCAAGATGGTAACGATTCCAGTGTTCATGAGGGCAATAAGCTGTCTGAACCGTAGGGCTGGAGCTCCATTCGACAGTAATTGACTATTGGATTTAAAGGTGGTCAAGAACTGGCTTAGATAGTCAGATTCTGCGAAGTCATCCTCTTCAATCGTTTCACGAAGCGTTTTCCGCACTTCCTTATAGACGGTCAATGCAGATGATAGTGGTCCCACCCCTAGGCCAGCTTCAGCGTCGGCAGCGGTAGCACGTAACCAGTTGATCAACGTCTGCTGATAATCAGCAGTGGTGGTAATTGGCGTTCCTGCAACCGGATTCAATAGAAATTCCCACCGTAGAATGTCAGCAGGTTTGAACGGTCCCGCTTGAATGGCTGCCTCCGGATTTGAAACGAATTGGTTTGTAAATTCAGTAATGTCGACCGTTGGGTAACTGCGCTTTAAAGTTAATTGGTAGTACACTAGCTCAATTTCATGGCGCATTAACCGGCTAAACGTGGCAACTGGTAACTTTCCATTGATCTTCGCCTGATTAATTTTAGCCCTTGTAACAAAGTGGGCGGTAAATTGATAGTCATCGTTATTACCAACCACGGCCTTTGGATAATAGGTGACTCCCCGTCTCGAACCAGCGTAGATGTGCGGTTCATTTCCGGAAGGATGGTAGGTGAGACTGCCGTCTGGATTCGAACTAAACTTACCACCGCGGTCAATTGTGAGTTTAACTAGCTCATCAAAGAAACTCATCCCAAGTCCCCGAATGATAACGGTTTGTTCTTCACTGATTGAGTTACTTTTTACATCTCCAGGGTAAGCAGGCGCCTGGTAATAAAGTCCGTTTTGCTCAGCATAATCGGCTAATGACTGTTCGGTTTGCGTCAGTTGATTAACGCTAGTGTTAATCGTCATTACGATTTGATCAACCGGGATGGTTCCATTATTTGAAGTGATTTTCCACCCCGGCTTGGTAGCGGTAACTTTTTTAACCGCCACTTGGTGGTATTCAACGGTTACGTTAGCGGGAAGGGTCTCCCTTATTTGTTGATAGAACCACTGGGCATAAACCCCTAGTAACACTCGTGGTGAGTAGCTATTGGGGGTTAGTGCCTTAGCAAGCTCAATGAACTTTGCTGGATAGTGGTGTGTTTTGATAAAATCTGGAGCCTGTGTCTGAGACCACTGGTAGAGATTCAAGTCCGCCAGTTTAGTTCCGGCGGTTAATGAAAGATCTACCGCGATTGTGTTCATGATTAAATTGGTGGATTGATCAGTTCGCCATACCTGACCGCCAGGTAAAAACGGATCAAATAAGTGAATTGATAATGAATCTTGATTGCTTTGATTAAAGTTATGAACTAGATGGGAGAGGGTGATCAACCCCCGTGGTCCACCACCAATAATTCCAACTTTCATAAATAATGCCTCCTAATTTTTAATGGCCTTAGGATCGTATACGCCGATATCATCGATGAATAATTGACCGCAGAATGCTTGACCGGTAGTTGAACTCATTCCAATCTTAGCATATGCAAAGGTTGCGGTCGCATTGGCATGGACAGCAATCCCCATTTCCGTCCCACTCTCGGCGTTTAGTCCCGATGGCACGTCGATTGATAATATCTTTGCGTTACTACCATTAATGCTTTTAATGATTTGCTGGTAGTTACCAGTTACGAACCGGGAAAGACCAATTCCAAAAATGGCATCGATGATGACCGTGTATGAGTCCCAATCAGAAATGCCACCTTGAATAATGTTTACGCCGTAGTGCTTGGCAAACTCGAGCTGTTGGGTTCTTTCAATTGTTGCATGGTTAGGATCACCCACTAATAGTACATCTACTTGAGCTCCCCGAACTTGAAGTAATCGGGAAATAGCTAATCCATCACCACCGTTATTTCCAGATCCAGCAACGACTAATACGCGGCTTAAATTCCAGTTTAACCGCACTAGATTATCGACACTTTTGAGGGCAGCTCGTTCCATCAATACTAATGACGGAATACCAACTTCACGCATTGTGTATAAGTCAAATGCTTTGGCCTCACTAACGGAAATTGTTTTCAAAATTACACATCCTTTATCACTTAATACTTTATTAATATTATTAAACAAATTAAAAATTAAATAAAGCGACTCGTGTTATAATTTTAATAATAATGAAAGTTGGAAGGTTGATTTAATGAGCGAATACATTCCAGAAAACATGCGCGAAGTTAAACACGCGTTAATTGACTTTGAAGATGAGGGCAAGCAGGTGGATCCCGATCAGTTCATTGCTAAAACGGTTGAAAGTTTATTTCAAGTGTATTTAGATGAAGCTGAAGAAGGGCATTACGATACTGCAAGACTAGTTCAACCGGACTTATTTCAAGTGTTCGATTTATCAAATCAGGTGATTCATGAAGAACGTTCAACTGCTGCCAGCTTTGTGGACGATTTCAAGAATGATTCGGAAAAGTTATTGATGCACCTAGGGGACGTCGCCTACGATGTTGCGGCCCAGTAAAAAGGTTGGTGGAATTTCCACCAACCTTTTTACTTTAAGACGGGTAATTCAACACTGGCTTGTTCAATTACATGGCCCTTCATTTGATGTCGCAGCTCGTTTAACCAAAATCCATCTTGTAATGGAAGTTTGGTGTCTAGGGCATAGATGGTAAGGGTGTAATCATGGTCACAATTAGGTGGGGTTGGCCCCAAATAACGTTGACTGATTACTGGATCTAGTGGTCCAGCTAGCGGACCGGCGGTACTATTATTTCCGTGCACTAACCCGATTGAGTCGTTATGGCTAGCGTTTTCCGGAATTAAGGTTGTTTTAGGGTCGATGTTACAAGCGACCCAATGAATGTACGCAAATCCACAGACTGGAATTGAATCCCAATCTAGCATCACTAATGATAGTGATTGAGTATTTTCGGGAACGTTATTAATTTCAATTGGAAATGAAATAAATGGCACGTTACCAATCTTTTGGTCGGGGGCGGCATGTTTGGTATATTGATCCCCCAAGTGGCCGTTGGTTAGTGGAACGTTAATATTCATAATAGACATCTCCTTTCTTAATTAATTATTATACGCTCCCATTTAAATGTTAAATATTAAAGTCTTTCTTAACGATAACAATAAAATGCTATTTATCCCTGTTTTAATTCAGAGTTTTATTATATAATACTAGTCAGACAGTACTAATGATACTGAAAATAAGCGTTACATAAGGTAGGTAATTAAATTTATGAACTTTTTTATGAACTCAAGCTTTAACGCTAAAAATTCAGGAATCGAACATGCTCAATTAAAAAGAGCTTTTCTTTTCCGTAAGAATAAGGAAGCTTACAAGCTAGTCTTCCGTGAATGGAATCCACTTCTCCATTTCCACTTAAATAACGTGGGAATTCATGATGATGAAATCTTAAATCTTTTTGATTTCTTCCAGGAAGCTGAAGATGTTAAGGAAAAGGCAGTTAGACCAGAAGATCTCGACTTTGGGGTTTCTGATTTAACTTACCAAAATGATGATGAACACAACCGGGTAATTGTATTTAAGGACAAATTAATCATTGCTCGTGTTAACTGCTTTGGTAAGGACATTACCGATGACAAGCGGGTTCAATCAGTAGAACTTTTTGATGGATTTGCTAACTTATACCGGGTTGATTTCTACGATTACCGTGGATTCAAGTCAATGGTTCAATGGTATACTCCAGATAACAAGATTGCTACTGAAACTTGGTACAGTGTTGACGGCCGTCCAGTTGTTGAAGACTACTACCGTTTAAACGCACAAGGTAAGATGGACAAGTCTGGTTGGAAGACCATCGACAGAAAGGGGACTGTTCGTCAATATGATACAATTGACGGCGTACTCTTGGAATTCTTGAATGCTAATAACCACAAGTACCTTCGTAAGACTAAGCCAAACATCTTTATCATGGACCGTTCTGACTTATACGAAGAATTATTACCTGAATTACGTGAACCTGCATACACTGTATTGCATCTTCATAACTCACATGCTGGGGATGCTCAAAAACCAAACACTTCCATCATGAACAACAACTACGAATACAGTTTAACTGACGCTAACAGATATGATGCCATCATTTCTGCTACTCATAAACAAACTGAAGACGTTGAATACCGGTTTGCACCTAAGGCCGCAATGTTCACGATTCCAGTTGGGGTTATTCCTGATAAGCACTTTGATGAACCACGGGTTCCAATGAAGGACCGTAAGTTCGGTAGTGTGATTGCCACTGCCCGGATCGCTCCTGAAAAGCAATTGGACAAGGTGATTCGGGCTGCCGGAATTGCTCGTAAGACGGTTCCGGAAGTTACAGTTGACCTTTATGGATACATTGACCACTCAAACGATGATATTGCTATGAAGCGGATTAATGAAGCCATTAAGGACTACCACATGGAAGATGCCGTTCACATTCACAGTTACGTTAACAACGTATCCATCGTTCAAAAGAACGCTCAAATCTACGGATTAGCATCAGTCATGGAAGGATTTAACTTGGCCATGATGGAAGCTCAATCCGAAGGTGATGTTGGTATCACTTACGATGTTAACTATGGTCCTAACGAATTAGTTGTGGACAATGAAAATGGTTACATTGTTGATTATGGTGACTACAAGAAGATGGGTCAATACATGACTGACCTATTTACCAATCCTGATCAATTACAAAAGATGTCTGATGAAGCCTATGAACTTTCAAAGCGTTACTCAGAAACTAACGTTTGGAAGGCATGGAAGGAATTATTAGACGATGCTGCTAAGAAGTGGAAGCACAAGATGGCAGTATGGAACCCTGATATTGAAAAGGGTCTTGAAAAACTAGATTAAGGAGCGGCTGAATAGATATGACTAAAACGTTTTTATTTGTAAACGAAAACATTTTTACATTCAATTCCGGAACTGAATTTTCCGCAATGAATCGTCAAAAATTATTTAAGGAAAACAAGCGAAGTTCAAAGATTGTTACTCGTAACTACAACCAAGGACTTCATCAAGAAATTGAAAAGTACGGTTTGGATAGCGATGACGTACTAAACATGTATGATTACTTCCAAAACGTTACTGATGTTCCCCACAAGCATGCCTTCTTACGTTACTCTGACATGGTTGACAAGAACGAATACAAGATTGATGGGGTTGACAATAACAAGTCATACATCGAACAAAAGGGTAAGGTTGTTGCACAAGTAAACATCTTCCCACTTACTGTTGGTGAAATCGGAACGGTTGATTACTACGACCGTTTTGGTAACACTAGTAGTCGGGATGTTTGGGATGGTCGCGGATTCCGTTCCAAGACCCAATACCTTCATCCAGATGGTCAAGTAGGACACGAAATTCTATTTGATTACAAAGGAAATGCAGTGATGGAAATCACTCATATGAACATCAACGGCCAAGTGCACCCAACGATGTTCAAGTTATTAAACTACAAGGGTCACAATCGTCGTTTTAACACTGAAGATGAATTATTCGAATTCTTCTTAAATGAAATTTCTGATCCTAAGACGACCGTATTAATTAACGATCGTCCTACATTAACTGAAGTTGTTGCACGGGTTAAGAATGTGGCTGCTAGATACCAATTCTTACACAATGAACAAACAACTGATGCTAACTTAGCTGGTAGTGCTAAGGGTAAGTTATACCCAATCTTGGAAACTTTATTCCACAAGCACTTACCTGATTACGATGGTTTAATCGTCTCAACTCCACAACAACGGGACGACTTAAGCCGTCTCTTCCCAGAAATCAAGACTTATGCAATCTTTGATACTGCATTATTTAATGATCAAGAAGAGAAGATTCGTGAATCACTTAGTGATGATCGTGACAACAACGTTGTTTATGTTGGTCGGATTTTCCACGATAAACACATTGATCAATTACTACAAATCGTTAGTTTTGCTAAAAACAGAGTTCCAAACATCCACTTGGATGTTGTTGGTTACTTCGAATCAGAAGAATACCGTCAAGAACTATTGGAATTAGCTAAAAAGTTAGGGCTTGAAACTAACGTTGACTTCAAGGGTTACCTTGTTGGTAAGGACAAGGAAGCTGTTTTAAGCCAAGCTAAGGTAATGGTTCAAACTTCATTTGGTGAAGGTTTGAGTATGTCATTAGTAAACGGTCTAGAATATGGTCTTGCTGAAGTAGCATACGATGTTAACTACGGTCCTAGAAATATCATTGATAATGATGTTAATGGTTATCTAATTCCTGCTGGTAACGTTCGTGAAGCTGCTAGTCATATTGATGACATTTTATTAGATAACAAGTTATTTAAGAAATTAAGTAATGGTTCACTAGTTAAGGCTAAGGAATTCAGTTCTGAAAATGTTAATAAGCAATGGGATCAAATTGATAAATAATTGATTCTACAAAAAATCCTGTGAATTTTATAATTCACAGGATTTTTTTATTTAACAAAGTTAAGAACGTAGTAACCTTGTCCATCTGATGTAATTGTGTAGTTACTGTAACCGGCTTGAATCCAACTGGATTGAGTAGCTTTAGCCCAACTAGTGGCATCAGCAACCGAACTAAACTGCCGTGGAGAACTGAATGAGTTTCCGTTTACGGGTTGTTTAGGTGGTTCATTGCTATTTTGATTAGCATTGGTTTTTTGATGGTTACTGGTTGCGCTAGATTGGTTAGCTTTTTTATTTGAGCTACTGCTGTTTTTAGTACTGGAACTGCTGCTACTAGCCTTACTGCTCGAACTAACTAGCGATGATTGAGCGGCTTGATTGCCACTACTGTGACCGGAAGTTAGGAGTTTAATCCCACCAACGAGCAGGCCGATTACGATTACTAGTCCAAGAATCCAAGGCCATACCTTAAAGTTTTTGGGGTCTGGATTTGGATTGGGTTGTTTAGCCCCCTTATTAAAGTCATAGCGTTTTACTCGTGACTGCGGATCTTGATTGTTCAAATAGAATCCCTCCAAAAGTTAATGCTACCTTTAGCATTAATTAACATTATACCAAAAAGCCAGCCCCAATGCATATTTTTGACATTTGGGCTGGCTTTTGGATTATTAATTAATTTGTGGGATCAAAGAAATGGTAGAGGTCCTGTTTAGTGAGAGCTTGCTTTTCTGCTCCCCGCACATCCGCTTCGATTTGCCCCTGGTTCAATACGAGCAATCGGTTTCCGTATTTTAAAGCGTCATCTAAGTGGTGGGTAATCATCAGGCAGGTTAGCTGTTGTTCCTTAATCGTGCGATTAGTTAGCGTCATTAGCTCACTGGATGTATTTGGATCAAGAGCGGCCGTATGCTCATCTAACAGAAGCATTTCAGGTCGCTTGATCGTTGCCATCAAAAAGCTGAGGGTTTGACGCTGACCACCCGATAGATTCCCCGTAGGAGTGTCTAAACGGTCGCTAAGGTGATTATGCAACTGACTGGTGATTTGTTTATACTTACCCATTTCGCGGCGGAGGTGACGGGGCTTTAAGAACCGTTTTTCACCTCGTTTTTCAGCGAGGAGCAGGTTTTCAGCGACTGTCATTCTAGGTGCTGTTCCTAATTTCGGATCCTGGAAGACCCGACTGAGGAATTGGGTCCGCTTTTCAACAGATGTTTTGGTAATGTCCTTACCGTTCAACAGCAATTGACCAGAAGTAATTGGTAAATTACCACCAATCACGTTGAAAAAGGTGGATTTTCCAGCTCCATTAGAACCTAGAATCGTAATGAAGTCGCCTGGGTAAATATCTATTGAAACGTGGTCCAGGATGTTTAAAGGCTGGCCCCCGTTTGGATGAACCGTTTTAACAACGTCTTTTAGTTGGAAGAGTGGTTTATTCATTTCGATCTAACCCCCGTTTCAAAATGTGCATAAGGTTGAACTTATCCTTAAAGGCAGGCAGGCTCATGCATAGTGCTAGAATAATGGATGAAATTAAGTTCAAGTCGTTTGCATTAAAGCCGAGTTGAAGCACAATTAGTAGTACGAAGCGATAGAGAATACTACCTAGCGTAACCGCTACTAACCGTTGGTTCATAGTTAGGTTACCAAACACAACTTCACCAATAATGATTGAAGCTAGGGCAACAACGATAATTCCGATTCCCATATTTACGTCGGAATACCCGTTATTTTGGGCAACGAGGGCACCACCTAAAGCAATTACACCATTCGATACGCTTACGCCCAGGCACTTCATTGTATCGGTATTGATACCAAGTGATTGTGCCATGTTTTCGTTATCACCAGTAGCAATGAAGGCTTGTCCTAAGTCGGTCTGGAGGAAGTAAATCACGGCAACGGTAACGATTGTAATCACAATCAGTCCCAAAAAAACACTGTTAAAGTAGTTAGGAAGGCCTTGGAAAATCTTAGCATTCAATAGGTTGCCCTTACCCAATAGCGATAGGTTCGCTGCCCCCATGATGCGGAGGTTAACTGAATAAGCAGCGGTCATCACTAGAATTCCTGACAGCAGGACTGGAATCTTAGCCTTAGTGTAGAGAAGTCCAGTAATTAACCCTGCGATTGCACCTCCGACAAATGCGCAGAGGGTGGCTACGATTGGAGAGTAACCATGGGTAATCATGGCAGCAGCAATGGCTGCTCCCATAGGGAAGGTTCCTTCGACCGTCATATCAGGGAAATCTAAAATTCTAAAGGTTAGAAACAATCCGATTCCAAGCACTCCCCAGAGGAGCCCTTGCCCGATAGCAGATACAATTAAACTCATTTGATAACCTCTCCCTTCGTTTCAGCTTCCTTCATAATGGCGGCTGGAATCTTAATGTTGAGTTTCTTAGCTTGTTTAACGTTAACAATCATCTTACCCTGTTGGAACTTCTTAACTGGAGTGGTAGCAGGATTTTCACCCCGTAAAATTTTGGCAGTCATCTTACCAATTGTGACTCCCATCTGGAATTGATCAACCCCATAAGTAGCGATTCCACCGGATTTAACCATGAAGTCAACCGATGGGAAGACTGGAACGTTAGCCTTATCGGCGTTTGCAACTAAGGTATCCATGGCAGCGGCAATCGTATTATCATTAGGCACGTATACGGCCTGGACCTGGGTTACCATTTGGCTAGAAACCTGATTTAAATCGTTTGAATTAGCAATCGTATATGTTTTTAAATTAATGCCCTCTTTTTTACATAGCTTGGCAAACTGCTTAGCTTGGGAAGTCGAGGATGGATCGCTGGATGTATAAATGATCCCAAGCGTCTTTAGTTTGGGCATGAAGGCCTTGATGACGTTCAATTGCTTTTGAAGGGGGGATCCATTGGAAACCCCGGTAATATGACCACCAGGGTGCTTTAGGTTTGACACCAATCCCGCTCCGACTGGATCGGTAATGGCCCCCAAAATAACGGGGTTATTGTGAATCGTACTAGCTAATGCCTGTGCAGATGGGGTGGTAATCCCAATTGAAGCGGTGGCGTTTTCGTTCGCAAACTTAGTACTCATTGTCTTTAGGTTACTCTGGTCATTTTGCGCATTTTGATAGTCAATCTTAATGTTTTTACCAGGATGATAACCGCTATCTTTAAGCCCCTGGATAATCCCGTGATGGATAGCATCAAGAGAAGGGTGGGTCATTAATTGTAAGATTCCTAAAGTGGGGACCTTTGAATTGTTGGCGGTGTTAGTAGCGTTCTTTTCTTGAAAGAAGGCGAACCCTAAGAATACAACCAGAATCGCGATTAGTGCGTACATTCGTTTCATAATCAATCTCCTTAAATTAAATTAAACGCTAGTAATTGGCAAACAAAAAGGCGAAACACTTAGACAGTCCTAAGCATTTCGCCTTAATTGGTTCAGCTTTGGCCGGTTAAGTATTGTCCGAACAAGCTGATTGTTTCCTTTTAGAAGAAAGAGCCGGTCCAGATACGCCTTTGGATGTTAAAGAAAGCCGTATCTGATCAAAGATAACGACTTATGACCGGTTTTGCCAACGAATTGAGATAGCAAGTAACTTATGGTTATTCATTGGTTCTTTCTCCTTTCTACGTTTAAGATTAATTTTATTTTAATATATCCATTAATTACTTGTCAAGCACAAAAAAACGATTAGCAATCAGCTAACCGTTTTTTTGTTGATGTTAAATTATTTTAAATCACCATCGACCGTATCATTTACTTCTTTTGCTTTATCTAAATCATCATCAGTTTGGAAACTGTAACTGGAAATTCCCCAGTAGTAGAAGACCAATGCAACTACAATAATCACGATGAAGTCTAGTGGGTAAGGAAGGAATCCAATCCCATTGAAGTCGTGACTACCTAGGTATGATACTAATGATAAGAATACCAAGTAGACAATCATCCAGAGTGCAGAGATAAACTGCTTTCTAGTTTCCTTCCATTGGTTTTTCCATTCAAAGTAGAAGTAGAATGGAAGTCCCAATAGAATTACTAAGATAACTTGAACAGTAGTAGGCCACTTTGCCCAGTAAGTAGCTAAACTAGCCATTACGAATGCAAATGGTGCCATGAAGTTTAATAGTTTCAACCGAATTGGTCGAGTAAAGTTCGGCGCAATTCTTCTTAGGGTTGAAACGGTAACGGGCCCAGTAAGGTAAGCAATTAACGTAGAAGTTGAAATAACACTAGCAAGGGTAGCCCAACTTCTAAAGGATGCCACTAACAAGACAGAGATGATTAAATTGGCAACCATCGCAACTCGTGGAACCCCCCAACGCTTATTAATCTTACCTAAGAATTTAGGCATATGTTCGTTGGTAACCATTGCGGCTAATGTCCGACTGGTTTGAGCAACGAATGAAACTCCAGTTCCGAATGGTGATACGAATGCATCAGCATATAGCATCACAGTTAACCAGTATAGGTTAAGCCCCATTGCAATATCTGCGAAAGGCGAATTGAAGTTAACACCGTGCCAACCATGGGCAAGGTTAGATGGTTCAATTGAACCAATAAATGTAAATTGAAGTAATACATAAATAATAGTACTAATTCCGAGTGAAATTACGATTCCCCGTGAAATGTTCTTCTTAGGATTTTCAATTTCACGTCCCATATTGATAACCACTTGAAAGGCGTTATAGGAGAAGATGATCCCAGAAGCAGTCGTAGCTGCAAAAATGGAAGCACTTCCGTATGGCATGAAGCCACCTAACGCAGGGTTATTGAAGTCTTGGGGGGTAAACCCAGAGACTAATAACATAATAATGGTAATAATTGGAACCCCTAGCTTAAAAATTGAAATAAAACTAGTAAAGTTCGCTAATAAATTAACAGACCAATAATTCAAGAGGGTAAATACCAAGATGAATAAGAAGACGATTAATAGTCCTTCATTAGTAATTTCTCCATTGCTTAAAAACCCTCTGGTCCAGTTTGCCCATGACCAAGGCCATGAACTCATGTATTGAACCGCGGCAACGGCTTCAATTGGAATTAAAGTAACAAGGGATACCCAGTTTGCCCATGCTGCAATGAACCCTAGCAAGGATCCATGTGAGTATTGAGCATACTTACTCATTCCACCACTTTCTGGGAACATCGTACCTAATTCAACGTAGTTAAATGCGATTGAACCAATCACGATTGCCCCAATTACCCAGGAAATAATGGCTGCTGGACCGGCAACTCGAGAAGCCTCCCAAGAACCAAACAACCATCCTGAACCAATAATGGAACTTAAACCTAACATTACAATCTGAAATAAACCAATTTTTCTTTTACTATTTTCTTTTGACATAGTTCTCCTTTCACGGTCTTTAAGTATTTTATCAAATATAATAATAATTGCAAATGCAAAAAATCAGCATTGGCGGGATGTTAAGCGTTTTCATCGGGTTAACCAATACTGATTTCACAATCTTAAAAAAAGCTAAATTAAATTATTGAGCATATGAATTGCGATATTATAACGGATATCTTTAAAGTGCAGGTAGGTAATGCTTAGGACCCACCCAATTGCTGAGTAAAAGATCCAGTTTAAGTCAAATTCGGTAGTGTGCATGTAACCAAATATTCCTCCACAGACCAACACCCCAATCGTTTTAGATAGGCGGCCATTGGTGAGCTTAAAGAAGTAGTTAAAGAAAATTCCCCTAAAAATAACCTCTTCAAAGATGGGGGCAATGATTCCAGCGTAGAGGTAGTTCACTAAAAACAGTTTCTTAATGCTAGCTTCCACTAGCTTCTGGTTATTCGGCTCGGAGATGACCTTAGCGTTTAATAGCACTTGCCAGAGGCCTTGAATTAACACGAGGGCACCGATTAATAAAAGTAATTGGCCAGCTGCTTTACCGTTGAACTTATGGCGCGCAAAGTGAAATGGATTATGGGCCTGCAGTTGCTTACGGTATCGCCAAATTGTAAAACTGAGCACAAAAGCAGTTACCACAATGCCGACAAATAACCATTCTGTAGCGGCAATTTTTGATAGTCCACTAGGCATTAATAAAATCAGTCCCAACGAAATTTGATAAATAACGAGGAACCCAACCCATTTTAGAATATCACGAAGCTTGATTTTGAGGTATTCAAATCCTTTTTTCATATTAATACTCCTACTTAGTTTCACATAGTTGAATCAGATTATGGTCCGGATCATATACTGAAACGGCATTCATTTGACCATTACTCCCGTGAATTTCTACCGGACCGACTACGACGTCGACACCGTAATTCGCTAGGTGGTTAATAACGTAGTCGAGGGAGTCCTTCACAATTAGGGAGATACTACTAGCTCCTGGCGTTGGGGCATGAATTCCCTCTTTGGTAGCTATAGTTTCGGTTACAAAGATTACTTTTTGATGGCTAATTTGAATTGCAAGGTGATCAGCATCCATACTGATGATGGGGAGATCAAACACCTCGTGGTAAAAACGCATGGTTTGTTCTAAGTTAGTAACGACAATTGTTAGATGGTCAATATCTTTGATTTTCATTTTAATTTCCCTTCATATTTAATTAGATTAACAAAAACATTATAACATAGTGAAAAATCTTAAATTGGTGGTAATAGGTCGCTCAAACGTATACAATATAATAAGACGTGTTGTGCGAAAATAAATAAGGAGTGAAAAGTTTTGGCATTACTTGATGTTCAGGATTTGAGCATGAGTTTTGCTGACAAAACCCTCTATGAAGATGCTAACTTCCAACTCAATAAGGGAGAGCACATGGGAATTGTTGGTCAAAACGGAGTGGGAAAGAGTACACTGATTAAGATTATTACCGGCGTAGAACTCCCATTGACGGGCTCAATTAAGTGGCAAAAGGGGGTTAGCATTGGTTATTTAGATCAATACGCTGACATTCCAGACGGGATGACTTTAATTCAGTTCCTCCATACTGCATATAAGGACCTTTACGACATGGATAGTCGGATGGCCGAATTATATGAGGAATACGCTACTAAGATGGATGATAAGCTACTGGAAAAAGCAGGACGAATTCAAGAACAGCTGGAATCCCACGGCTTTTATGATATCCAGACTAAAATTGAGCAGGTAATTACTGGACTGGGTCTTGACGACGTTGGTAGGGACCAACCAGTCGCTAAGATGAGTGGTGGACAACGTTCTAAGATTATTCTTGCGAAGTTAATTCTGGAAAGTCCAGAGGTAATCCTATTGGATGAACCAACTAACTACCTCGATACTGCTCATATTGACTGGTTAGTTGACTACTTAAATCATTTCTCCGGATCCTTCATTGTAATCTCACATGATTACGACTTCTTGGAACGGGTAACTAACTGTATTTTAAACGTTGCCTTTGGGCAGATTCATAAGTACCGGGGCAGCTTTAAACAGGCGATGCGACAAAAGGATGAACGTGAGAAAGCTCAGGAAAAGGCCTATGAGAAACAACAGGTTGAAATTGAAAAGGCAAAGGCCTTCATTCGAAAGAATAAGGCTGGGAGCAAGTCTAAAATGGCGAAGTCCCGTGAAAAGCAACTTTCCCATATGGATATTGTGGATCCGCCTTCGGCTAATGAACATGCGAAGTTTGATTTTCCATACTTGGATACTGGTTCGCAAAATGCATTATCGGTTGACCACTTATCAGTTGGCTACACCAAACCCCTGCTAGAACCGGTTACATTTACCGTTACTACCGATCAAAAGATTGGTCTTCAAGGATTCAATGGGGTTGGAAAGTCGACGTTGATTAAGAGTATTCTAGGGAAAATCAAGCCCTTGGGTGGCGAAGCTGAATTTTCACCATCTGCAAAGGTCAATTACTTTAGCCAGGATTTGGTATGGAGTAATCCGCAAATGACCCCGATGCAAATTGTTCAAGACCGCTTTCCAAAGCTCGACCAACGTGAAATTCGGACCAAGCTCGCGAAGTGTGGAATTGGGCCTGATAATGTCACTAAGCCGATGAACGATTTATCTGGTGGGGAACAAACCAAGGTCAAGTTAGCGATGATGGAATTTGTTCCTAGTAACTTCTTAATTATGGATGAACCTACGAATCACTTGGATGATGAGACCAAAGATTCGCTCAAACGTGCCATTAATAAGTTCCCGGGAAATGCAATTATCGTTAGTCACGAATCGTCATTTTACGACCACCTAATTGATAAGGTGATTGATGTTGAAAAACTAAGTTTGAGAGCGCAACCAAAGTAGTTCAACGTGCCGAAATGGATTATCCATTGCGGCACTTGTTATTTTATAAGGAGTTAATAATAATCACAATGAAACTAAAACCATATTTATATACGACAACGGTATTAGCAACCCTTGCAGCCACGGGGGCATTTAGTCGGATTGCCAATGCCGATGTCACCAGTGCCGCAACTGCAACAACGCAAACCACATCCACTAATAATCAGCCGACTGCTGCAAATGCCACAGTGACAACTGATTTAACTGCTACTACCGCTACCAAGGACGCTACTACCTTAGTACAAACTGCTAAATCAACAAAGTCGGCTGAAGCGATAGCCACTAATAAAAGCAGTTCAGTTGTCCAGAGTACGAGTAGGGCTAGCGTAGCGAGTTCCGCATCTGCTGACGTTTCTACAACGAGTGTCGTTAGTCCCATCGTTGGGAAGAATACTAGTTACTCCAGTGCTAGTGTTAATGTGAATAGTCAAACCATCAGTACAATGGAAAGTTTTGCTGCTAAGTATCCAGACATCGTAGATCCCACTTTTAATCAAAATTTTCATTTTAATACTTCCGACGGCTATTCAAATGATATTCAATCAATGATGCCCCATTACGCTAATGATGGCTCGATCAAGTATTGGGATATTTACTACTTAGCTCAACCACTTGCAAAGCATCAGGGAGTGCAATACGAATGGAAGCACATGGTAACGACTGATTTTAAAACCTTCCAAGATTTTGATACCTCAAACAGATTTAGCATCAATAACGTGGCAATTCCGGATAAGTACTACGTTAATAGTATTGATAACTCCCCATTTCAGGTCTCCGATACTAATAAGACTGGAATTCCGTGGGGAGCTGCCGCATCAGGGACCGTTATTAATAACAATGGTTTGTTGAAGGTTGATCAATTTGGAAACGCCATTGATTCAGATGCAAAGTTAGCATACTTTACTAACTTTACCAATGGTCAGAGCATCTACCTAGCATATAGTAATAAAGACGGTCAATTTCATCCATACAGCATGAAACCAGTGATGAATCCCAAGACGATTAGTGGCTTAGAGGATAAGACCGACTTTCGGGATCCGTACGTAATGCAGACTAAGGCGGGGGGGTTTGTTGCCTATGTTGCCGGGGGCTTGGACGACCGGATGTACGTATTAACCAGTATTGATGGGGTTAACTGGACTTATCAACCCCAATATACGATTGATTTAACTGGGTACCATGTTTCAGAAATGCCAGTAGTGAAAACATTGAATGGTCAGCCAATGATGTTCTTCATTGCTGGAAGTAAGGACTATACTGGGAACCAAAGTGGGAGTTATGTGATTACCGGTTCATTTAATACCGACGGGGTGTTTACCAAAACCCCTGAATCAAAGGTTACGAAGATGGATGATGGTTTTGATAATTTCGCTGCAAACTACGCTAGTCTCAGTGCGAATAAGTTAGTTTCAATGGCTTGGCTAGGGAACTGGACCTACTCACCGAACCTCTTTAACTACAATGATATAAACCACTTTGGTAGTTACACGTTAGCTAGAACCATTACCTATAAAAACGGGAATTTCTTGGTAGATCCAATTGAACCCACTTCCAAATTAGTTGGTAACTATAACTTAAAAGCAAAGAGTACGTTTGCGGTTGGAACTGATAATAAGGTTGCGTTGAACTTCAATGGAGATCAAACGGTTAAGTTAACTAGGCAGGATGGAACAAATAACAACGTTACCATTAAAACCGCCGGGAACACACTAACGATTACTCGTTCGTGGAACATGAATAGCTCCATGAACAAGACCACCACTATCAATGTTGGAAAAGCTACTAAGCAGGCCATTCTCTACGTTGATAATAGTTCGATTGAGCTATACCTTCCAGAAGTTCATAAGATGTATACGTTACTAACGTTTAGCTACAAACAAAATAGTGGTTACAACATGACGTTAGCTAATCGGGCCACGGTCAGCTACTCAACCTTTAATTTTAATACGCAAACCGTTACCGCTGAAAACATTAAAACGACCTTGGCGACCGCTAAGCAACAGTCGCAAAAGCGGGTTAGTGATTCGGTAAGCGAATTTAAGGGTGACTGGAAGCAACAAATGAGCCGAGCTGATTATAAGCAGGCCGTGCAATCCATTCAAAAGCAGTCTAAAGCAGCCCTTAGTGCCCTGAAGTCAGCTAGCACCATGAACGCTTTGATTAAGGCTGAAAATAGCTTTAATACCTGGTTGAATAAATTATCAACCCAGGTGGCTAGCACCGTGAAAACCATCACGATTAAGAAGAACACGAAGATTTATACCGATTTGAATGGTGATAAATATAACCAAGCAACTAAGCGAACAAATAAAGTCGCTGTGAATAAAGTCGTTAATAGCAATGGTCAAATCTGGTATCAAGTGAAAATTAACAATCAAATTGGTTATATCCAAAAATAAAAAAAGTCGCCAATCGGCGACTTTTTTATTTATTAAAGGTGTCATTTTCAACTGAGCGAATAAAATCAGCAAGGTGTTTGTAGTAAACCGGTGCGTTATCAATCATGTGGTGATGACCACCTTCTGGCGTAGAGACAAATTGAGCATTTGGAATCATCTTGGCCATTCGTTTTCCAGTTTCAATTGGCATTGATTCATGTTCACCGAACGTTACTAGGGTTGGAACGTGGATATCCTTTAGATTATCGGTATTATGCCATTCACCTAGTTTACCAGTGATCACAAATTCATTATCACCTTGGAAGGCGTTGTAAATGGTGGTGTTGGCGGTACTGGTCAAATGGGCAATGGCAGGGGGCTGCTTTCTATCAATGTAGTCCCGGTTCAACTTATCAACATCGGCTTGGTAACGGTCATTATCGTAGTCGTTATTAGCTTCACATTCCTTCATGAAGGCTAATTCATCGGCTGAAAATTCACGTTCCCGAATTTGGTTTAGGTGGGTGGTGTAATCATCAATTTCATCAACCATCGATGAGATGATGGCACCCTTAAGGTGTTGACCAAAGTTTTGGGCGTAGAGTTGGACTAACAGACCGCCCCACGATTGACCGATTAAGTAGAACTTATCAATGCCTAATTTTTGGCGCACTTCATCCACCTCGTTTAAGAAGTAGTCGTAGGTTAAGACCTGCTTAGCAACTTCAGGGTCGTCAAAGTCAGGGGAGTCGGAGTACCACGAGCCGAGTTGGTCGTACATATGCACTTGAACGTCCAATCCCTGCTTCTTCAACTGTTCGGCAGTGTCTTCCCAATATTCATGGTTACCACCGGGGCCACCGTGAAGGGCGAGTAGGTGGATGGGCCCGGTGCCTGAGGTATGGGTCCAAAGGTGATATCCGTTATCTAAGGTAATAATCTTGGTTCCTGGTTTCATTGCAAAACCCCATTTCTAATTATTTGTTTATTATCTTACCACTTTTTAGGCTTTTTTGTTGAACAGGGGAACCGTCAACGATGATTGGTTGGTGTTTAAGTGGTAGGTAACCCCCATCGTGCCCCGAACCGTCATTGAAAGGTCGGTTGCATAGATCACCAGCCCCAGTTGTCGGCCTGCGGGAAGGTGGTAGAAGGTTGGCTGTAGCTCAAATGATAGGTCGTAGTATTGATTGGGCGTTAATTCGTTGACCCGGTAGCTATTTTGCCGATTTTGCATGTTGAGGTGGCCAATGGAAATCATCTTGAACGGACTAGGGTGGGCCTGCTTAGTAAATTCCCTTAAGCTATCCTGGGTCCACTGGAAACCAGCGTTGATCGCATTAAGGCCGATGGTTGAAGGACTGACGTTCAATCGGGTGGCTTCACCATAATCGATTAACATGGCGCTGACTAACCCGACGTTGTGGTCACTTGCGAGTGTTAGGTGGACCCCAACCTTACCATCAATGGTGATGTCATGGGCAAGGGGCTTGGTTTTAAAGATCAGGCGGGTCTGATCGATTGGCGAATCAGGGTTGTTTACCAAGTCGTTCAGCCATTCGTCGTACTGTCCGCTTGATTCATGCTTGGTGTATTCAGTCAGTTGTTCCTTTGTTAACTGATCAAAAAACGCTGGGGTAACGTGGTCGTAGGGATGTTCGATTTCGCTTTGGTCGTTTAAGTTGAGCGTCTTGATGGTCTGATCGGTCGCCCAATTATCAAGAGAGTGCCAGGTTTCTGGAGTGACATTATCTTGAATCGTTACTGGTGGAATCAAATCGTTCGCGTGGTTATCAACCGCAAGGAGTTTATTGGTCAACCAGAGGTTCATCATATCAGTGAAATCAAGCGAGCGAAAGTTATTGATGTAGATGTGTTGGCCCTGGTGGAGAAATAGCTTTGTCTCCACTGGGACGTCCTTGAGGGCCTGGTATAGATTTTCAACGTTACGGGGTTTGACGTTCCAATCGTTCAGTCCATGGACTAGTACCATGTCGGCTTTAATATTGCCAACGTCCTTAAGGTAGTTTCTGGCATCCCAAAATTGGTTATAGTTGCCGGTGAGCCGGTCTTGGTCGCGGGTAATGTCGGCCAATTGCTGTTCCCACTTTGCCTTGATGCGATGGTAATCACCAGCCCGTTGTTCACGACTAAAGGTTTCCTCTGCTAAAACGTCTGCATCCTCACCTTGAAAACCACCGGGTGCAACGACTAAACCATTTTCCCGGTAGTAGTCGTACCAACTAGAAATGGCTGCTTCTGAGATGCAGGTCTTAAGACCTGCGACACCAGTGGTGGCGGCTGCAGTTTGAAGGGTTCCAAGGTACGACCGCCCGGTCATTCCGATGTTATGGTTGGACCACCAGGCCTTTATTTTGATTTCACCATTGCGGTTCGTGAAGGCGTTTCGCTTGCCATCGAGCCATTCGATAATGGCGGTAGTGGAGAGCGTCTCCGCCCGGTCACCAGTGGTGCGGAGTCCATCTGAGTCCTTAGTGCCAATTCCAGCAGCGTACACGACCGCAAAGCCACGGGCTAAAAAGTAGTTATTGAGGGTGTATCCCCACCCGTTTTGGAAGTGTTCTTCAGCATGGCGGGCGGTTTTACCGTTGCCAATTCGCTTGGCGGGCAGGGCTTGTTGATCGGCAACCGCTTCAATATCCGAGTACTCTAGTTGGTTCGGGTCCTTATGGGCGATTGGCTGGTCAACGTTATGGGTCAGCTTTTCACCTGCGATGTCATTTGTCCCCTGGTCGTATGGACTAGCGGTAAATAGGGTGGGGACCTTCAGACCAGATTCGGTTTCAGCCGGGCGGATAACGTGAGCCATTAGCAGGTCGCGTTTTCCATCATGGTCAGTATCCAGATCGGATTCAACGTAGACAACTTCACGAATTAAAGCGGTGGTGTCGAATACGGGTTGGGTCTTACCATTAAAAATGAGGGGCGTTGCTAAGTCATTAAATTGAGCAAAGTAGCCATCCGCAGCCAGGGCGTCTAATAACGTCTGGCCAAACTTAGTATGGGTATTTAAAAGAAGGTACCATGCTTTTAATACCGTGGTAGAGTCAAATTCATCGGGAGCGTCCAGTAAGATTGGCAGGTTAAATTCAGCCCACTTAGTTAGTGGATCAGCCAGTGAAAAATCCTCATTAGTTTGAAATTGAAGGAGTTGGAAGGCGAGGTTGTAAAACTGCTGCTTGCTCACAGGCGCCTGACTTGCGAAGAACTCGTGGGCATCGGTATCAGCGTCAACCATGAAATCAGTCAATGCGATTTCTTTACTCTGGGCAGTGCGGTAGTTAACCAGTGCACGATTAACGAGATCGTGGAGTAATTCATTAGCAGCCAGGGATTGGTTTTCTTGATCTAAGAACCGAATTGTATGTAATTCTGATTTGATATCGGTGAGTTTGGTTGGGACGAAAGCAAATTGATGGTTTTTCATCTAAAAACCTCCTATGATTTGTTATAATTAAAATAGATATTAACAAGAATTATGAAATAAAAATGATAAAATGACAACAGAAAGGGTGGATAATTTATGAAAACTGAATTAGATGGTGGGGCCATTATATACCGAGTCGTGAATGGTCAACCAGAATACCTACTATTAAAGAGTGCCACTAGTGACTTTTGGGGCTTTCCCAAAGGTCACATCGAAGGGACTGAGAGCTACGAGGAAGCTGCGGTCCGCGAGGCAAAGGAAGAAACCAACTTAACCATCCAGTTGGATACGGGATTTAACCATAACTTGGATTACGATATGAATAACGGAAACCATAAGACGGTTAAATTCTTCGTCGCCGAGGTGCCAGATGATTCAGCAATCACCAGACAGGAAGTTGAAATTAGTAACTACGGCTGGTTTGCTTATCAAGCCGCCCGGGATCGATTAACATATGATAATTTAAGGGAATTACTTGACGCAGCAGAAAAATATTTAACTAAATCGTAGGTGGCGCAAATGAAAAAGATGGTGTTAGTAATTACCGGGGCAGCCGGGAGTGGTAAGACAACCCTTTGTAAATACATTTGTAATAAGTTCCACTTACCAAAGGTAGTTACGCATACCACGCGGGCTCCACGGACCGGGGAACAAAATGGGGTCGACTACTACTTTGAAACTGATGATAGTTTTGCCAAGCGGCATTTTTTGGAATCCGTTGATTATGCAGGGGCGCAGTATGGCTCCTCACTTGAGGGTTTAGAAGCCGCATGGAAAACGGCATCATTGGCTTGCATTGTATTAGATACCAAGGGTGCGATTGAATACCAACGACAGTTAGGATCACAAGTGATTACCATATACTTAACCGTAGATAACGGTAAAAATAGTGCGGCGTGTTTACGAAAACGAATGGAAGAACGCGGTGACGATCCTGAAAAGATTGCTAAGCGAATGCAAAGTGCTGAAAATCAACGGGATCAACAATTGCCCGCTGAACTTAAGAATCATGCGGTGGTAATCAAGAATGATGATTTAACGGTAGCTAAGCAACAGGTAGATACGTTTATGGACCAATTACGAGTTCAATTGAAAAGTTAGCAATCTTTAATGCTTACTTAACAAATCCTTTATAAATATTTGGTAGGATGTTACTTACTAACATGAAACATGATCGGGATGATTTAAAATGGATAAACGAACTCCGCCACTAATTACGCCCTTTGCAATTTTATCGATTGCGCTGGCGATGAGTGCGGTCAATATCGTAAATAATAAGGTTACCAATACTACTGAGGGAGCTCCGGTGCGTAGTTCTGCAGTCAGTGGCTTTAATAAAAATAGTACTAGTAGCAATAGCAACAGTAAGGATGAATCAAAGAAACGAGATTCATCCAGTAGTTCTGCTAGCAATAGCGATAGTAGTAAGGATTCCAGTAGTAGTAGTGATGAAAGCTCCAGTAGTAAAGACTCAAGTCGTAATAGCCAATCTAGTACTGATAATACAACTTCTGGAAGTAAGAACGAAAGCTCTGATAAGACCGCTAGTAGCAATGAAAATAGTGATAGCTCCAGTGCTGATAGTCAAAAAACAGCTTCCAGTAGTAGTAATGAAACTGATAATACCCAGTCATCAAGCAGTAGCGATGAAACCAATACTAATTAAGGAGGGGTAATTAATGTTTACATTCTTAGACGCAGTTAATCAATATCTGGGTTACATTAATTTTAGCCCCAAATTAAAAAATCGCATCTATACTTTAGTTGGTGGGGTCGCCACAGCCTATCTATTTTACGCTGGGACGCGTTTTATAATTAACGGAGTGGTTTTACAAGGAGCGCTCTTTTTAGCGGTGTCGTTATTCTTATTGTACTTTCTATTTTTGAACGTTGTTTACTATTTTACGGGGCATCGGGCACCTTTTGATATTTCGCCGAAGGTTGAAAAACTACTGCGAATCAAGCCACGTGAACCGCAAACGACGGCTTCAATTAAACCGGTCATTGACGACCTGCAAAATCCGCGGAAGATTCCAATGGATGGTTTTTACGATCCGAAGCACGTGTTACCTGCTAAGGTGGTTAGTAATCAAGGTGAGCTTAAAAATATTGACATAATTGCCCATGATATGCTGACAAATGCCTTGATGACCGATAACTATGCTGGATTGAGTGAGAAAGAACTTCTGAATTACCTTAGCCAAAGCCGTAAACCAGCATACGCGATTTGTGCGGGAGCATTAATCCCTCACTTTAGTTTAAAGTTGGAGGCTGGCCAATACGTGGCCTATGCCGGAATTAATCAGGCCCACTTATTGCGGGTGGGCGTCGTACAACGAGTGGGATTACAGTCGGTTAATAACATTAATCCTAACCGGGTCGAACTATTCGCAGCTTCAGCAATTATGGTTGGTGGGAACTTTAAAATTAACGGACGAGCTGGAACCGTTGACCAACAACAAGAATACCGAATCCAAATGCGCATTGCATTTAAAAACGAATAAAAAGCTTGCAGTCCAATTACGGATTGCAAGCTTTTTTGCGTTACTAAATAATTATTCTAAAACGTATTGATTAAAGCGCTTTAAATCATCAGCCGGCATCTCGACGGTTAATTTGGTACCATCATCTAGGTATTCGGTGTTTAACACGGTGGCTTGTTCATTGAGCTCTGAAACCACTTGCCCATCTTTGAATGGAATCAATAGGTCCTGGGTAACGTAGTTCTTGAAGACGGTCTCTTTAATTAATTCGACCAGGGCATCGATGGACTGATCATCCGTAGCAGACATGATTAAATTATTTCCTTCCCGAAAAGGATAGCGACTATCGGTAAGGTCAGCCTTGTTCATGATTGTAATCATAGGAATCTCTGGAACGCCGATTTCCTTTAGGGTCTGTTCGGTGGTATCCATCATTAATTGGCGGTCCGCATCGGAAAAGTCCACGACTTGAACTAGCAGATCAGCGTTAGCTGCTTCTGCTAGGGTGGAACGAAAGGCGCTAACTAGTTGGTGGGGTAACTTACTGACGAAACCAACCGTATCACTAGCTAGTAATTTTTTATTGTCCGGGAACACCAAGCGCCGCACGTTGGTATCCAAGGTGGCGAAGAGCATGTTTTTAACCATTACCTGCTTATTTTCGTCACCAAAGCGAGTCAGAAGCTGGTTCATAATGGTAGACTTACCAGCGTTAGTGTATCCAACTAGGGCAATCGTAGGAATTTGATTAGTTTCACGTTGCTTTCGTTGGGTCTGGTCGGATTTTTGAATTTGCTTTAATTCGTGCTTGATGTGCGAGATCTTGTCCTGGATGGTTCGCCGGTTTAATTCGTATTGTGATTCACCAGCCCCCCGACTGGTAAAGCCACCGCCACCGGCTCCGGTTTGTTGATCCAGCCGTTGACTAGCACTGGTGTGCAGACGGGGAAGCTGGTATTGGAGTTTGGCTAATTGGACCTGAAGCTTTGCTTCGTGGGTGCGGGCTCGGTTGGCAAAAATTTCTAGAATCAAACCAGTTCGGTCAATGATCTTAGAACTAGTTTGTTTTTCTAAGTTTCTGATTTGACTAGGGCTAAGTTCATCGTTTACCACGACGGTTTCGACACCGTCATCGGCTAATGCCGCCGCTAGTTCAGCAACTTTGCCCTTACCAAAGTAAGTAGCAGCATCCTTATGGTCTGTTTTTTGCACTAAACTTTCGACGACCTGCATGTTGTTTGCAACGGCGAGGTTATTTAATTCGGCCATTGAGTAATCAAAGTGCTGATCCTTGATGTTCAGGCCAATTGTAATTACTGGGGTTAACGTTTTTTCTTCGTTCATTCAAAGACTCCTAAAAATTAATATTATTAACTCTATTCTAAGCTAGGAACGCTGAAATTCCCAACTATTTAGCCCTAATTAGTCAGAATTGCTTTTAAAGTAAAATTACTTTAAGATTGGGTTACAAAATAATTGAAATGGGGCGTTTGAATATGAGTGACCGCATTAACGCTACCCGGGCCGCGATGAAGGCTGCGGGAGTGGATAGTTTAATTGTTACCAATGTTTTTAACTTGATTTACCTAGCTGGGTTCCATAGTTTGCCAGGGGACGGATGCCTTGTGATTACGCCAGATAAGGCGGTTTTGATTACCGATAGCCGCTACGAAACGGAAATGGCGGAAAAGTTAGCTGATTCTAGTGTGGAATTAGAAATTACAAGAAGTTACTACGATACTGCCGCTGCTGAACTAGCGGATCAATCTGGTAAGGTAGGCTTTGAAAGTTCGTTAAGTTTTGCTACATACGAGACCCTAAAAGAACTGTTCGGCAATCGCTTAGTTGCTGTTGATAATTTAATTGAGAAGCTCCGCTTTGTTAAGGACGCAGATGAAGTTGCAGCAGTTAAGAAGAGCTGTCAACTAGCTGATGAAGCCTATTCAGCCATGCTGCACTATGTCCATGCTGGGCTCACGGAACGGGATGTGGAACGCTTCTTATATGATTGGCTTACCGAACACGGAGCAAGTAAGCCTAGTTTTGATACCATTGTCGTTAGTGGCTATCGTTCAGCGCTACCGCACGGGGTAGCTTCCGATAAGGTAATTCAAGATGGGGAATTGGTAACGGTTGATTTTGGTTTCTACTACCATGACTACACATTCGACATGACAAGAACGTTTGCAGTGGGGGAACCAGGAAACGAATTAAGAAAGGCCTATGCAGTGGTTCAAGAGGCTCAGTCCAGGATGATTCAAGCAATGCACAGTGGGGCTGAAGCTGATGAAATTGATGCTGCCGCTCGTGACTATATTACAGAACAGGGCTATGGAGAATTATTTGGTCATGGCAGTGGTCATGGAATTGGATTAGATATTCACGAAGGACCATTAATGGGACCAACCAGGAAACAAAAGGTCTTCGACGGCTACGTTATGACCGCAGAACCTGGAATTTATTTACCAGGAAAGGGTGGCATTCGAATCGAAGATGACGTGTTGGTTAAGGGAAGTAGTTTTGAATTATTGACCCATAGCAATCGAGATTTAATTGTGATTAAATCAGTTTAAGAATCCTTAATTAATTATGATGTGATGAGGGATTTTAATTTTTCAATTTTTTATTAAAGCCCAATTTAGCTAGCAACTGTTGTTAAATCAACCTTTTAAATGGTTTTGTACAACCGATTTGAGTGGTTCATGTCACTTAGATTAAAATTAAATGTGAAAAAGTATTGATTTTTGCCTAAAATTAATTTATGATTATAAACACTTAAAGTTTTCAATAAACACCATCTATTTTTAATTACATACGGTGGTGTAAGGGGGAGTTTCATTTATGAAGTTAAAGACATTGGCTAAGGTCGGTAGTGTTACATTAGTTACCGCCCTCGGATTAGCTGCCTGTGGAAGCAGTAACAGCAGTTCTGAATCCGGAAGTACTAAGACGTTAAATTGGCAGGAATCTGCCAATTTACCTACGTTAGATCCATCTAAAGCAACTGATCATGTTAGTGCTGAAACGCTTAACAACAGTAATGAAGGATTACTAATGGTTGGTAGTGATAACAAGTTGGAACCAGGGGTTGCCAAGAGCTATTCCGTTTCTAAGGATGGGAAGACTTATACTTTCAACCTTCGGAAATCCAAGTGGAGTGACGGTTCTGAAGTAACCGCTAAGGACTTTGTTTATGGGATTCAAAGAACTGCTAATCCTAAGACAGCTTCACAGTATTCTTATTTGTTAGATCATGTTAAGAATTATGAAGCAATTTCTAAAAATAAAATGCCAGTTTCATCACTAGGGGTTAAAGCTGAAGGTAATTACAAGTTAGTAGTTACCCTTTCCAAGCCACAAAGTTACTTTAAGTACATTGTTGCTATGAACCCATTATTCCCACAATCAGAAAAGGCAGTTAAGAAGTACGGTTCTGCCTACGGGACTAAGAGTGCTGACCAAGTTTATAACGGACCATATAAGGTTACTGGTTGGACTGGAACTAACGATAAGTGGACCTTAACTCGAAACAAGGAATACTACAACAATAGTAAGACTAAGGTTGACAAGATTAACTTTATTGTTTCTAAGGATGCTGGGACAACATTGAATCAATATCAAGCTGGCAAGCTTGACGTTGCTACCCTTACTGGTAAGCAACAAGTTAATAACTTCAAGAACTCTCCTGAATTGCACAAATTACCTCAAGCTTCAACTTTCTATCTTGAAATGAATCAAAAGAAAGATCCAGTTCTTAAAAATGTTAACATCAGAAAAGCAATTTCATTAGCAATTGATCGTAAATCACTTACTAATGATGTCCTAGGTGATGGATCAATTCCTGCTAAGGGCTTTGTTCCTACTAAGTTAGCTTCACATGATGGTAAAGATTTTGCTGATGCTGCTGAAGATAGCAATGAAACTACAAATGATGTTTCATACAACCTTGCAGAAGCTAAGAAATACTGGGCAAAGGGACTTAAGGAAGTTGGTAAGAAGAGTGTAAGCTGGACCCTTCTTGCTGATGACACTCCAAATGGAACCAAGTCCACTGAAGCTATTCAAAGTAACCTTACTAAGTTACCTGGTTTGAAGATTACTAACCAAAACCTTCCATTTAAGACCCGCTTGGCTAACTCACAAAGTGGTAAGTTTGACTTAGTTGTTAGTGCATGGATTGGTGATTATCCTGACCCAGTTACGTTTATGCAATTAATGGAATCAAACAACGCTTACAACAATGGTCACTGGTCAAATGCTAAGTACGATGAATTGATGACTGCTGCTGAAGGTAAAGATGCTAATAACGTAAACAAGCGTTGGAACGATATGGTTAGTGCTGAAAAGGTATTAATGGATGACGCAGGAGTTGTACCACTTTACCAATCAGTTACACCACAAGTTCGGAAGGATAAGGTTAAGGGGCTTCAATACTCTAATACAGGTGCTAGTTATAACTTCCGTGACTTATATCTTAAATAACATTAATTATTAACATTAGTAAAAAGTAATATCCATCATTCGATTGGTATTACTTTTACTATTTTAAAGCTCAATTATTGGGCCAGATTGTGAGGAGATCTAATGGTAAAGTATCTGAGTAAGCGCGTGTTCTACTTGGTGTTAACACTGTTCATCGTGACTACGATTACGTTCTTTATGATGAAGTTAATGCCTGGAACACCGCTAACGAATCAAGAAAAATTATCACCTTCTGAAATTCACACTATTTACCAACAATACGGGTTAGATAAACCTGTTTGGCAGCAATACTTGAATTACCTAGGTGGTGCGGTTACTGGTAATTTTGGAACATCCTTCCAATTCAGTGACCAACCAGTTTCATATTTAATTTTTAGCCGGATTGGCGCTTCCCTTCAATTAGGGATTCAAGCAATGATCATCGGGGTCTTGGCCGGAATTGTGGTTGGTGCAATTGGTGCCATTAAGCGAAATACTTGGGTTGATACTACCACCACGATTATTTCGATCTTAGGGGTATCTGTACCATCATTCGTTTTAGCCGTACTATTACAAAACTGGTTTGGACTCCAACTTCGGTGGTTCCCAATCGCTGAATGGGGTGGTATCAATTACACCGTTTTACCAACGTTAGCACTAGCAGCACTGCCATTTGCCGAAACGGCCCGATTCATGCGGACTGAAATGATCGATGTTTTAAATTCTGACTACATTGAATTGGCGAAAGCAAAGGGGCTACACCAAACTGGAATTATTTATCACCATGCTTTAAGAAACAGTTTGATCCCAATCATTACAATTGTGGGTCCATTGGCCGTTAATATTATGACTGGTTCAATGGTTGTTGAAAACATCTTCTCAATTCCAGGAATTGGTGAACAATTCGTTAAGTCAATCTTGACGAATGATTACCCAACTATCATGGGGTTGACGATTATGTATAGTTTCATGCTTTGTGTGGTATTGTTACTTACCGACATCGTTTATGGAATTATCGACCCAAGAATTAGAATTACAGGAAAGAAGGATTAGTCGATGGCAGATAAAGAAACTCAACAATTACCAGCTGATGCATTTGACCGTCTTCCTGACGGTGCGCATCTTGATAGTGAAAAAATTGCTGCGCCATCATTGACCTTCCTGCAAGATTCTTGGCGGCGATTAAAGCAAAACAAAGCTGCAATGATTTCACTTTGGATTTTAGTTATTTTATTCGTATTGGCATTTGGTTCCATGATTTGGTCACCAGCCAATCCAAATGCTACCAATCCTAGTCACGCTAACTTACCACCACGGATTCCATTCCTTGAATTTATTCCAGGGTTGAATGGAACGTTAGTCCAAAGCGGGACACGGGTTGATGCTTATGCTCAAGCTCACATTGCAAACGGGGTTAACTACTGGTTAGGAACCGACTACCTTGGTCGGGATTTACTTTCCCGGATTTTATATGGGACCCGGATTTCACTAACCATTGCCTTAGTTGCAACGTTCTTTGATTTAACAATCGGGATTGCATACGGGATGTTCTCAGGGCTTAAGGGTGGTGCCGTTGATAACGTTATGCAACGGATCATTGAAATCATGCTTTCAATTCCAAACTTGATTGTTATGGTGTTGTTAATTTTGATTTTGAAGCCAGGAATGCCTGCCATCATTATCGCAATTGCCTTTACCAGTTGGATCAATATGGCGCGGCTAATTCGGGCTCAGACGTTGGAACTAAAGGATCAAGAATTCGTGTTGGCTGCTAGAACCCTGGGTGAAAGTCAGTTTAAGATTGCGGTTAAGCACCTCTTACCGAACTTATCCAGTGTGATCATCATCAACACCATGTTTACGATTCCAAACGCAATCTTCTTCGAAGCATTCCTTTCCTACATTGGGATTGGGATTTCCGCACCAAAGGCTTCATTGGGGACGTTGATTAATAATGGTCAACAAAACTTCCAGTTCTTACCATATCAAATGTGGGGACCTGCGATTGTCTTGATCATTTTAATGCTCGCCTTCAATATCTTGGGTGATGGAATGCGTGATGCCTTCGATCCAAAATCTAGAAAGTAGGTGCTAATTTACGATGGAAAACCAAAATGATATTCTAGAAGTTCGTGATTTAAAAGTAAATTTTGATACTTACGCTGGAGAGGTCAAGGCAATTCGTGACGTTAGCTTCGATTTGAAAAAGGGTGAAACCCTTGCCATCGTTGGGGAATCTGGTTCTGGTAAAACGGTTACCACCCGGACGATCATGGGATTAATGGCCAATAATGCTAAGATTGCTGGCGGAAGTATTAAGTATAAGGATAAGGAACTCCTTAAAATGAGTGACAAGGAACTTAGTGGATTACGGGGAAACGACATTGCCGAGATCTTCCAAGATCCAATGACTTCCCTTGATCCCACGATGAAAATTGGGCGTCAAGTTGCTGAACCACTAATGATTCACCAGGGGTTAGACAAAAAGACCGCCATGGATAAGGCGTTAAAAATGCTGAAGTTAGTTGGAATTACCAATGCTGAAGCTAGAATTAACGATTTTCCACACCAATTCTCAGGTGGGATGCGGCAACGGATCGTGATTGCGATTGCGTTGGTTAATAATCCTGAAATTATCATTGCTGATGAACCAACCACGGCCTTGGATGTTACGATTCAAGCTAAGATTTTGGACCTCATGAATGAGTTAAAGACAAAAATTGATACTTCAATTATCTTTATTACCCATGATTTAGGGGTGGTTGCCGGAATGGCCGATCGGGTTGCTGTTATGTACGCTGGTAAGATTGTTGAATATGGAACGGTTGATGAAATTTTCTACAATCCAAAACACCCATATACTTGGGGACTTTTGAATTCAATGCCTACCATTAGTACTAAGGGGAATTCGTTACCATCAATTCCAGGAACGCCACCTGATTTGTTGGATCCACCAAAGGGGGATGCGTTTGCACCCCGGAACCCATACGTATTGAAAATTGATACGTTAGAACAACCACCTTTCTTTAAGGTATCAAATACGCACTATGCTGCGACCTGGTTGCTAGATAAGCGGGCTCCTAAGGTAACGCCACCAGCACAAATCGTTGAACGGCAAAAGACGTATGCTAAATTAAAGGGCGTGTCCTTAGAACAAGTCCAGAATGGGGGTGAATAGGAAGATGGAAAAAAAGAATGCACCAGTAATTTTAAATGTTGAACATTTAAAACAGTATTTTAATATTACCCGTAAGGATGCGGTTAAAGCCGTCGATGACATTAGCTTCCACATCTTTAAGGGGGAAACCTTTGGGTTAGTTGGTGAATCTGGTTCTGGAAAGACCACGACCGGTCGGGCGATTATTCGTTTATACGAACCAACTGCCGGAAAGATTACCTTTGAAGATGAAGATGTTTCCAAGTTAAAGGGGAAGCAACAACTCCAGAAGTTTAGACGGGATATTCAAATGATTTTCCAAGATCCATACGCTTCCTTGAACCCACGGATGAAGGTTCGGGATATCATTGCTGAAGGAATCGACATTAACCATCTTGCAAAGGATGAAAATGATCGTAACCAACAGGTTGATGAACTCCTGGAAACCGTTGGATTAAGTAAGGAACATGCGACCCGTTATCCGCATGAATTTTCAGGTGGGCAACGGCAACGGATTGGGATTGCTAGGGCGTTAGCCGTGAAACCCAAGTTTATCATTGCTGATGAACCAATCTCCGCATTGGATGTTTCCATCCAAGCCCAAGTTGTGAACCTACTAAAGAAGTTACAGAATGAACGGGATTTAACATTCCTATTCATTGCCCATGATTTATCAATGGTGAAATACATCAGTGATCGAATCGGGGTTATGCACTATGGAAAGATGTTAGAAATCGCCGATGCGGATGAATTATATGCCCATCCACTTCATAATTATACTAGAAGTTTATTATCATCAGTTCCATTCCCTGATCCAGAATATGAACGGAATCGGAAAGTCATCGATTATGATGCTGCTGAAGAAAATGATGGTAAGGAACGTTCAATGGTCGAAGTCGCTCCGGGACACTTTGTTCGTGCAAGCGAAGATGAAGTGCCAGAGTATAAGAAACGCCTAAGCGAAACACCACTTTTTAAAGAAGTTTAAAAAATAAGCACCATTAGGATATTTCCTGATGATGCTTATTTTTAGTAAATAAACACTTTAAAATGATATTAATTTAACAAATAGAAATTTTTATTATAAATTAAATTATCCATAATGGTTAAAAAAGAGTGTGATTAGATGTATAATATTTAGTATGAAACAATGAATATGTGACTGTTTATAAAAAAACTCGTTTTTTAAACTTACATAAAAAAGGAGACAAGTTAAATGAAATACAATAAGTTTGAGTATGAAAAAATAAATGATAAAAAAATCATGAAAAAAGTCAAAAAGAACTGGGTCGTAGTTTCCTTCTCAGTTCTTGGGATTTTGAGTACTGGTTTTGCTTATCAAGAAAACGTTCATGCTGATGTTAATGCTCAATCCACTAATAACTATGGGAATGGGTATCAGAATAGTTCAAATAATAACAGCGTGACAACATCAAGTAACAATACTTATCTAACCCAATCATCCGTTAATAGCTACCAATCTGCAACTAGTGGTCAAACTAATACTTACGTGACTAGTAGTAACACCACTTCAGGGAGTACGACTTCGCTTTATTCTACTTCATTATTAAATGGTAATAACACGGGAAACAGTTCCTCTAGTAGTGTTCAAAACAGCAATCAGGTTGTTTCAGATAACGCTAACTCAAGCAGTGTTCAAAGTAGTAATTACGTTGATTCAGCTAGTTCAAGTGTTAATAGTGTCCAAAGTGGTAATTCAGTTACCCCATCGGTTAGTTCTAATGACTCTAGTGACTTAAACACTCAATCACTCTACACTCAATCAGTAGTTGGGGCTTCCAGTGGCTCATCTGATGGTAGTCAATCCTCAGATAATAGTGCTGATTTGAGTAGCGCAGCTTTATTAGGGAACCTATCGGTGGATGATCGGATGGGTAACAGTGAAGATAGCTATGCTAGTAGTGTTGCTAGTGTTCAGGCTTCATTATCAATTGCATTAAGTAGTTTGAATGCACTGATTTCTCGAGCTAATTCTAGTTATAGTGATCCTGCTTATTTTTCTGGAGCTGATGCTATAAGTTCAACAACTTCATCTAAAGCAAGTAGTGCTAATGCTACCAATCCAAATAAATTTGCACTATCACTAGCTTCTTTAGTGGCTTCCTCGGTTGCCGATATTAAACTAAATGCTAATTCAATGTCATCACTTTATACTGCTTATAGTGCATTTATGAGCTCTGCTAATGAAGTTGTCCTTTCATGGACGACTCGTAGTTCTTCTGATTCTGATGTAAGTACTGCTGCATCTGATTTTAATACGGCCATTAGTTCTTATGGGAACATCTACAATACAATTTCATCAAATGGTGATAATTATTATAGTCAAACAACTTCTAACGCTAGTAACCTTGATACAGTATTGAGAGCTATAAACTATACTTCTCCTAATAGCTTTGTAAATGTTTCTTCTGCACTTAGTGTTGCCAGAGATGCTATTGCTACTAGTAGTAATAGTGGTGACTCTGCATATTCAGCTAAGGCATCATATTTTTCCTCCCTTGAAACAGTAGCTTCAAATAATGTAAATTTAATTACTAGTGATACCGCTCAGTTAAACTCTATTAGCTCAGTATACGCTATTTATAGTAGTGTTTATTCCAACTTTAACTTTGCTAGTATGGCTGCGTCTGTTAGTGCTGCTGAAAGTGCAATTAATGCTAATAGCTCCTCATCAACTGTTAATAATAGTCAAATTTCTTATTTTAGTACTCTTTCAAGTTTTGTAGGGTCTGGTTCTTCTAATTTTGTTTCATCGATCTACTCTTCTGCGGTTGAATTACAAAATACGGTTAATTCCTATGCTAATAGTATTCAATCAGATTTTAATGTGGAAAATCCTAATGTGAGTTCTACTGCAGCTACAGCTTATTCAGCTGTAACGCAACTTAATATTTATGCAGATCAAGGTAACTCACTTTTATCGAAAATTAGTTCTGCAACTTCTGCTTTTTATAAGTTCGTTCAGCCTGCTTCAAGTTTTACTGGAAACAATTCTCTTATCAGTAATTATTCAACTGAACTTGGTAGCTTAGTAAATTCAGTTGCAAGTAGTTACGCTGGTGCAGTGGGTTCAGCAAATTCCACTGCTTCCGCTAACTCTGGTGAAGCAAGTTCAGCTGTTACTAGCACTATTGCCAATTCAGCTGTGGTTTCTTCTACAAGTCTAGCTGGACAGAACTCAATTACTAGCTCAATTAATTCCGCATCTGGTAAGGTTAGTTCACTGGCTAGCGCCTACCCAAGTAATACAGTTGTTTCTACAGCTGCTTCAACAATTGCCAATGCAAGCTCAGTTGCAAGTGTTGCAGCAACAGCATTAAGTAGTAATAATAATGATGCTTCATTAGCATACGTTAGTGCATCATCTTACGCTGCCCAGGCATCGAGTGCTTCTTCAGAAGTGGCATCATTTGGTAATGCTGTTAATTCAGCAATTAGTGCTGTTAATGCATTTGCTAGTGCTGGAAATAGTTCAGCTGCTAGTTCTGCAATGACTACGGCAAATGATAATCAATCAGCTATGATTTCTGCTGGTAGTGCAGCTGCAAACGCAAATGCATCTGCAGCTTTAGAAGCTAGTGTTGCAGCTAGCGCTAAAACAGCAGCAGATAGTCAAGCTGCTGTGATTTCACAAGCAGCTTCCACTGCTTCTAGTGCAGCTCAAATTGCGATTAATAATACAAGTGGCGGTAATAGTGCCGCATCTGGTGCCTCTTCAGCAGCAGCTAGTGCTTCAGCTAGTGCTTCTTCAGCATCAACTGATAGTAATAAAGCTGGCTCTAACTCTGCATCAGCAAATTCAGCAGCGAGTGGTGCAAATAGTGATGCTTCAAAAGCATCTAGTAATGCTTCAGCAGCTAACTCTGCAGCTAGTGCTGCATCATCAACAGCAAGTAACCACCCTAATGATCCATCAGCTTCTTCAGCTGCCTCAACAGCAAACTCAGCAGCATCAACGGCATCTAGTGCTGCCTCAACAGCAAGTTCAGCAGCTTCAGCTGCAAGTTCAGCTTCATCAGATGCAAGTGCTGCATCATCAACAGCAAGCTCAGCAGCATCAAAAGCATCTAGCGCTGCCTCAACAGCTAAGTCTGAGGCTAGTGCTGCTTCTTCAGCAGCAGCAAAGGGTGATTCTTCGGCAGCAAGTTCAGCATCATCAGCAGCTAGCTCAGCATCTGCGGATGCAAGTTCAGCATCAGCAGATGCAAGTTCAGCCGCATCAAAGGCAGCTTCAGCCGCATCAAAGGCAGCTTCAGATTCAGCAGATGCCAGTTCAGCATCAGCAGATGCCAGTTCAGCAGCATCACAAGCATCCAGTGCTGCCTCAGCAGCATCACAAGCAGGGAACCGTGACGATGCTAACTCCGCTAATAATAGCGCAAGTAGCTACAATACTGATGCTTCCTCAGCTGCAAGTGGAGCTTCTAGTGCAGCTAGTGTTGCCGATTCAGCATCCACTGCTACTAGCTCTGCATCACAGGGAACAGCTAGTGCAGCATCCACCGCTAATTCAGCATCATCAGCAGTTGCCAGTTTAAATAGTAATAACAGTGATAATCCAGCCGTGTCCAGTGCAGCTTCCATTGTTAATTCAGCAAATTCAGTTGCTTCATCTGCAGCGTCTGATGCAACAATTGCTTCTAGCGATGCTTCTAGCGCTAAATCAACTGCTGATTCAGCAAACGATGCTGCTAAATCTGCCGCTACAGCAGCATCCAGTGCTGCGTCAGAAGCCAATTCTTATGCTTCACAGGCTAATTCTGCTCAATCTGGTTCTGAAGCTGCCAGTTATGCTAGTCAAGCACAAAGTGCTGCAAGCGTTGCATCTAGTGCTGATAGTACGGCACGTTCTGCTTCTAACGCTGCAAATTCAGCAGCTCAAGCAGCAACTAGTGCTGAACAACGGGCTCAAAGCGATTCAGCAGTTGCATCTAGCGCAGCAACTACTGCTAATAATGCTGTTAACTCTGCTTCCGCTGCCATTAGTAACGCAATTGCTAGTGATGGCTCGACAGTTAGCTCAGCAAGTAGTGTAGCTTCATCAGCTTCTAATACTGCATCGATTGCATCATCTAACGCTAGTGCAGATAGCTCATCTGCAAACACTAATTCTACTAACGCTTCATCTAATAGTTCTGTTGCCAGCTCTGCAGCTAGTGCAGCTAATTTAGCATCTAACACTGCTTCTAATGCTGCCTCAAATAATCCTGGTAACGCGGCAATTTCATCAGAAGCAAGTAAAGCAGCTAGTGCTGCTAGTGTAGCAAGTTCAGCAAATTCCGTTGCTAGTTCTGCTTCAGCAGTAGTATCGAGTGCTTCTGATACCGTATCAAGTGCTAATTCAGTTGCATCGAGTGCTGCCAGTGCTGCTAGTTCAGCATCTTCGATTGCATCGAGTGCCGCTTCAGCATTTAGTTCCGCTGCTAGCGCTCAAAATAGTTCAGCTGCTGCCAGTGCTGCTAGCGTAGCTTCTTCAGCTGCTTCCCAAGCAAGCTCAGATGCTAGCGTAGCTAGTTCCGCTGCTTCAACCGCAAGTTCCGCAAATTCAATTGGTTCCAGCGCTGCTAACAAGGCCTCGAGTGCCGCCAGTGTAGCTAGTTCTGCAGGATCAGTTGCAAGCGATGCTGCTAGCCAAGCTAATAGCATGGATAGTTATCAACCGGTTGATCCAGCATCAACTGCAAATTCTGGTAACAGCCAGGCATCATCAGCATCAAGTGCCACTTCTAGTGATGCTTCAGAAACAACATCAATTTCAAATGCAATGAGCGTTGTGGCTTCCAATGCAAACAGTGCTGCGAATGATGCTAGTGCTGCGAATGCTCAAACTTCTAGCTATGCTAGTCAAGCAAGTAGTAAGACCAGTGCAATTGGTAGTTTGGCATCTCAATATTCACAAAATTCAGAAATTGCAAATAGCTTGGCTTCGGCTACTTCTTATAATGCAATTGCTCAATCTGCATCTTCAGTTGCTGCATCTGCAAATGATGTTGCTCAAATTGACAGATCAGGTGCATCATCCGCCTCAAATGAAACTTCAACTCAAAATTCGATTGCTCAATCAGCTGTAAGTACCGCTAGATCAGCCTCAAATTCAGCTTCATCTGCTTATGCTGCTGGTAATTATAAATCTGGTAATATATTTGCTACGCAGGCTTCGCAAGCTGCTGCGGATGCTAGTTTAGCAGAATCTAGAGCTCAGTCAGCATCACAAGTTGCTGCTTCAACCGCTAATAATGCATCATCAGCTGCCAGTGTTGCAAAGTCCGTAGAAGCTGTTGCAGCTAGTGCTAATGATAAGATTACTTCTGTATTTAGCAACGCAAGTAGTGCTGCTTCTACTGGGAATAGTGCTGCAAATTCTGCATCTAGTGCTTCAAGTGAGGCTTCGAGTGCATCTTCAGCAGCATCAAGTGATGCCAGTGCTGCTTCTAGTACTGCCAGTGCCACAGGTAGCAGTACCTCCGGTGCTTCAAGCGCTAATTCTAATGCTTCAAGTAGTAGTAGTAATGCAAGTAAGGCAGCTAGCGAAGCTAGTTCCGCTAACTCAATCGCATCTGATAATTCTGATACCAGTAGTGCTGCTTCAACAGCTAGTTCAGCTGCTTCAACAGCTAACTCTGCTTCCTCAACCGCCAGTTCTGCAAATAGCGCTGCTAGTTCTGATGCTTCTAAGGCCTCCAGTGCTGCTTCCACTGCCGGTTCTGCAAATAGTACTGCCTCTAGTGCTGCAAGTATTGCCTCCAGTGCTGCTAGTGCTGCAGCGAGTGCTGCTTCTAAGGGTGACAGTTCCACAGCATCTTCAGAAAATAGTATTGCCTCCAGTGCTGCTTCCACTGCTAGTTCAGCTGCC
Organism: Lactobacillus sp. Sy-1; assembly: GCF_019303535.1. Taxonomy (GTDB): domain Bacteria; phylum Bacillota; class Bacilli; order Lactobacillales; family Lactobacillaceae; genus Nicoliella. The sequence continues at coordinate 720,969 of NZ_JACCIU010000001.1, forward strand.
TCAACCGCTAGTTCTGCAAATAGCGAAGCCAGTTCAGCATCAAATGCTGCTAGTTCTGATGCTTCAATTGCCTCAAGTGCTGCTTCAACCGCTTCGAGTGCCGCTTCAATCGCCAGTTCTGCTGCCTCTGATGCTCAATCAACTGCAGCTAGTTTAGTACCTTCGAACACATCATTGAATCCATCACGTGCTTCTGACGCTGCCAGTGTTGCGGTTGCTAACTCCCTTAGTGCTAGTGCCGACGCAAAGAAAGCTTCAATTGCCAGCTTAGATGCTTCGGTTAAGAGTAGTGAAGCAAGTGCATCGACTATCAATGCGAATAGCGCTGCTTCAGTTGCAGCAGCAATTGCCAAGTCTAATTCTTCAAATGGTGCTATAAGTAGCCTTGCATCTGATGCTAGTGCTGCTGCTTCAACAGCTCAATCTGCTAATTCAATTGCATCAGCTGCATCAAATCAAGCGAGTTTGGCTAAATCAATTACTGATAGTGCTTCTGATGATGCCAGTGCTGCGGTTAGTGAAGCGAACAGTGCAGCCTCCGTAGCGAGTGGGACAGTTAGTCTAGCAAATTCTGCATGGTCAGCTTATAATGCAGATAAGTCTAATAGTTCTGCCAAGTCAATTGCTGACTCTTTATCTGCCGTTGCTTCTAGTGCCGCTAACGCTGCAAGCTCAGCAGCATCAAAAGCATCTTCTGCACTTAGTGTAGCTAGCTACGCTGCAGATTCTGCAGTATCTGCAGCTGCTATTGCAGACTCAGCTGCAATTGTCGCATCTAAAGCTGATACCAGAGCAAACAATGATGCAAGTGCCGCAGCATCAATCGCTGATGCGGCATCTAGTGCTAATTCTGAAGCATCCAGTGCCTCCAGTGCTGCATCTAGTGCTGCTGCTTCAACTGCTAGTGAAAATAGTTCTGTTCAATCTAAAGCTAGTTCAATTGCTTCTGAAGCATCCAGTGCGGCTAGCGATAATGCTTCAGCTAGTTCGGTAGCCAGTTCAATTGCCTCTGAAGCAAGTAAGTATCCAGATAATTCTTCTATGCAATCTGAAGCTTCTGCCGCTGCTTCAACTGCTAGTGCTGCTTCATCTGCTAACTCGGCAATGCAATCAGCTAATAGCCAAGCCTCGAGTGATGCTTCTGTTGTTTCTAGTGCTAACTCAGTTGCTAGTTCTGCTGCATCTGTTGCTCACTCCGCTAGTGAAGCTGCATCTAGTGCTGCTAATGCTGGTAACCCATCGGCTGCTGCTAGTGATGCCTCTGTAGCTAGCTCCGCTGCTTCGACTGCTAGTCAAGCTTCTTCAACTGCTAGTCAAGCTTCTAATGACTTATCCAGTGCTACTAGTACTGCAGCTAGTGCATCTAGCGCATTAAGTTCTGCAACTAGTGCAATGAGTTCTACTGCTAGCCAAGCTAGTTCTACTGCTAGTTCTGCGTACTCTGCTAGCTTATCATCTGCAATTGCTTCTGCTAATTCAGCATTTAGCAGTGCTTCCAGTGTTGCTAGTTCAGCCACTTCTAACGATCCATTTGGGTCTAGTTCAGCCTCATCAATTGCGAGTGGCATGAGTTCTGCATCGGTTGCGCTTTCCATTGCCGAATCTAATGCGATGGCCGCATCTAGTGCTAATAATGAATCGGGAGTTTCCAGTGCGGTTAGTGAAATGAATAGTGCGGTTTCAGCTGCTGAATCAGTTGCTAATGCTGCATATAGTGGTTCATTTAATGATAATCCAGCAAGTAGAGCTGCAATTGCTGCTTCAACTGCATCTAGTGCTGCCTCTGTTACTAATAGTGAAGCTGTTGCTGCAAGTGTTGCTGCAAGTAGTGCTGGTTCTTATAATAATCAAACGCTCTCCTTGAATAGTAAGTATCCATCAGTTTCAATGTCTTCATATGCATCTGTTGCATCTACCGCATCTTCATTAGCTGATAGTGCTGCTTTTGAAGCTAGTTCCGCTAATAATTTGGCTCATAATTTAATTAACACTTCAAGTAGCTTTGCAGTTGATGCATCTGTTTATCAATCAGAAGCTTATAGCGCAGTTTCTGCCCATGATATGGTTGCTGCAAGTTCGGCTCTTTCTCAGGCTCAAAATTCAGCTCTACAGGCTAGTAAAACGGCTCAAAATGCAAAGGATTTCGCTTCTGAAGCTAGCCAGCAAAATTCAATTGCGCAAAGCGCAGAACAAGTTGCTGGTTCTGCATATAGTGCAGCATCAGCATTGGCAAGTTCTGCTAACTCCGGTTCAGGAAGTGGTTCTAACCCATCCAGCTCTGGATCGAGCTCCGGCTCAGGTAGCAGTGCAACCCCATCCAGTTCCGGCTCAAACTCTGGTTCAGGTAGCAGTGTCAACCCATCCAGTTCCGGTTCAAACTCTGGTTCAGGTAGCAGTGTCAACCCATCCAGCTCTGGTTCAAACTCTGGTTCAGGAAGTAGCGCTAACCCATCCAGCTCTGGTTCAAACTCCGGATCAGGAAGCAGCTCCACTCCATCAAGTTCGAGCTCGATTCCAACCCCAAGTTCAGGAAATGGTGGGTACACACCTTCAAGTAATCCATATGTTCCTGGACCTACGCCATCAAATCCTTATGCACCTAGCTCATCAGCTTCAAATGGATCTAGTTCCACTTCTGGGTCTAGTTCCACTTCAACAAGTGGAAGTGCTTCTAGCTCCGGTAGCAGCTCCAATTCAGGCACTCCTGCTAGTTCTTCACCAGCAAGTACTGCATCTAGCGCTGCAAGTACCGCATCTAGTGCAGCAAGTACTGCATCTAATGCTGCTACTAGTGGAAATGTTAATCCAAAGAATCCATCTGCAGCTAGTGCAGCCTCAAGTGCAGCAAGTAAAGCCTCAAGTGCAGCTAGTGCAGCTAGTTCAGCTGCAAGTATTGCAAGTAGTGCTCAGAGTGCAGCTAGTTCACAGATGGCAAACGGAAATTCAAGTGCTGCTGGTTACTATAGTGCGGTTGCTAGCTCAGCTGAATCTCAAGCGGTTGCATTGGAATCATTAGCAAACAGTTATGCTAGTGATGCTGTAAGCTATGCTAAGCAAGCGCAAACTGGTTCGGCTGGTTCTACAACGACTTCTACTGATAAGGCTACCTCAGATTACAATGCTGGACTTGAATCTGGATATGCAACCACTTCACTTTCACGGAGTAATCTCCGTGGTAAGTCTGAAGAATACCGGAAGGGGTATGTTGAAGGATTTAACAGACGCTTAGCTAAAAAGCCATTACACATCCAAGTTATTAAGACTATCTACAAGTACGATAAGGCTACGTTTACTAAGGACGGTCGGAAACAGAAGTTGACCAAAAAAGTTCGTGATAAGCAGCAACAATACAAGGTACTTGGAATTACTCTTTCTAAGGCTGGTCGGGTTCGTTACATTGTTAAGGGCGGTTATGTAACTGCTAATAAGAATTTTGTAATGAATGCTTACTACCAAGCTGCTGATTTAAAGAATTCTAAGAGTGCGCGGGTTAAGGTTATTAATTCTAAGGGGATTTACACTTATAAGACCCTTAAGTACACCAATGATGCGCGGATTAAATTCTTAAAGAAGAGTGATAGTTCCACTTACAAGGTAGCTAAGGTTGTTCCATATAAGTCAATTACTAGATTTAAGACTAGTGATGGTCACTACCTAACTACTAATAAGCGGTTCGTAAAGTTTGATGACGAAAAATAATCGTTACTAAATAAAAAAGATTCGGATTTTAAAATCCGAATCTTTTTTATTTGCTGATTAGTCAATGCGATTATAGTATTCAATTGCTGGTTTATTATCCGTAACCACCATTTTAGTTATGCTGCCATTACGAATTGGCTTTGAGATGTCAAAGTCACTGTATTGTTCGGTGATCCAACGAATGATGCTACCATGAGCGGTAACTAAGACGTTATCGCCGTCCTTAGCATTATCTAAAATTCGCTTTAAACCGGGTTGGAAACGAGCTCTGATCATGTCATCATCCTCAGCTTGTTTGTAAGGGTCGGCACTGCGAATTAGAGTGGCGGTGCCGCCCATTCCGTGTTTTTTAAGCATTTCGCTAAAGTCATATAGGCCTTCGGGGCCACCGATGAAGTGCCAAGCTTGGCCGCTATCATTTCCTTCAAAGTAACCAAAGTTTTCCTCACGAAACGCTTTGTCTAAGGTGGGTTCTTTAATGCTGGATTGGTTTTTAGCTAGGATGTGGCGACCAGTGTTAGCAGCTCGTGGTAAATCACTTGAGTATGCGGCATCGAATACGACAGCTTTAAGACGCTCACCAGCATTGTCAGCATCAGCAATTCCCTTTTTAGTAAGGGGGGCATCGATGATTCCTTGAATTCGGTTATAAAAATTGAGATAGGTTTGACCATGACGAACAAAATAAATATTTACGGTTGTCATAAAAATCCTCCTAGGCATCATTATTTGTTACCCTAATTTTATCATATTTATAAATTAAGGGAATTAATTGCTATTTTATGGCTTGATAGTTTTTTATTGAGCGAATATATGCTAAAATATTTAGTCAAGTTTCGAAGTTAGGGGAGAAAAAAATGGCTGACTCGATTAAAGAATATGAACAACACCATTTAGACGTGGTAGAAGATGAAATTAGAACTCAGAAACATAAGTTTGAATTAAGTGTGAAAAAGGCTGAGCGTGATGAATCAGCAATTCAAGATAACTTTTATAACGATGTGCGCTTGAACTCGGGCACTTACAGCGGCCTGATGGATACCTCCGTATCGATTCGACAACAACAACAGTTGTTAGATGAACGTCAAAATAGTTGGAATAGTGCTACGGCACAGGTTGAAAAGCTCACCCGCCTGCAGGAGCGCCCATACTTTGCTAGGATTGATATTCATGAGCACGGTGAAAACCGCGATGAAAAAATCTATATTGGACTAGCATCGTTAGCAGATTCACCAGATCACTATTTGATTTACGATTGGCGGGCGCCAATTTCCAGTATTTACTATGAAAATAAGTTGGGGGAGGTTAAGTATGCAACCCCCGATGGTGAACAAACGGTTGACGTAAAGCTAAAGCGCCAATTCCAAATTGAAAATGGGAAGATTCAAACGATTTTTGATACCGATGCTGCGATTGGTGATCAATTACTGCTCAAGAACCTCAGTAACCAGTCTAGCACCAAGATGAAGAGCATCGTAACCACCATTCAACGCGAACAAAACCAAATCATTCGGGACACTAAATCGGACCTCCTTTTCGTTCAAGGGGCCGCTGGTTCCGGAAAGACCGCGGCCGTTTTACAACGGGTTGCGTTTTTACTTTACAGATACCGGGGGAATTTAAATTCATCCCAAGTGATTTTATTTTCACCAAACCAGTTATTTAACGATTACATTAATCAGGTGCTCCCAGAGTTGGGTGAACAAAACATGGTCCAGATGACGTACTATCAATACGCTAGTCATCGGTTGCCCAACCTTGAAGTTGAAAACCTTTCCCAGCGGTTCTTAGAAGATAATTCAGGGGCAACACACAAACGGAAAATCAATGACTTTAAGAGTAGTTTGGCCTACTTTAAAGCCGTTACGAATTATGCTGATAGCCTAAATCACGCTGGGATGCACTTTAGAAACATCAAATTCCAGGGTTCCATCTTGTTCAGCAAGGAAATGATCCGCGATATTTACTATGGATTTAACGACAACTATAACCTGCGGAACCGAATTGATGGGACCCGTGAATCACTAGTGAAACGGTTGAACCGGCGAATCAAATCCGAAATGAAATCCAAGTGGGTTGAAAGTGCAATTCAAGATTTAAGTGATGAGCAGTTACGGACGATTCGAATGGGGCATCCGGAAGAATTTGCGGATCCTGATGCTGAATACCGGTTCTTAGCTAAGCATATTGTAATTGGAGCCTTTAAGAAGGTGCACCGGCAAATCATCCATAACCGTTTCTTGAGCATTAATAATCAAGTTGTGACAATGCTAAAGCAAATGCCCCAATTAATTGATTTAAGCAATCATCAGATTACAGCGGTAGAATGGCAAGCGGGGATTAATTCAACGGTTAAGGGCCTTAAGAACGGCCAAATTTCAATGGCTGACGTCTCTGCTTATCTCTACCTCTATGATCGAATGACTGGTCGTCATGTTAATCGTGATATTCGCTATTTATTCATTGATGAAGTGCAGGACTACACGCCATTCCAATTGGCCTTTTTAAAGTATAGTTTTCCACGAGCGAAATTTACGTTGCTAGGGGACTTGAATCAGGCCATTTTTACCCATGAAAATAGCCATAGTATGATGCGCGATTTAGCAACCATGTTTGATCCTGAAAAAACGCGGGTGATCGAATTGAATAAGTCTTATCGCTCAACTGAACAAATCACCGACTTTAGTAAGTACCTATTGGGGAGCGATTCAAAGATTGAATCATTTGCTAGACAGGGAGCATTACCGGTAATTAACGTTACCAAGGATCAACCAGCGGCGTTAGATGTATTGCAAGGGGTAATTGAATCTGAATCCGGCGAAACGATTGCGGTGATTGGCAAAACCCTGGCTGATTGTATTCAGTTGAGTAGCCAGTTGAACGACCGGGGAATCAAAAATAATTTACTACGGACCGAAAATCAACGGCTAACCAATGGGGTGTTAGTAATTCCATCCTACCTAGCTAAGGGGCTTGAATTTGATTCAGTAGTTATGTGGGATGCTTCCAAAAAGCAGTACCCAGGTGAAGATGACCGGCAACTCGTTTACACGATTTGTACCCGGGCAATGCATGATTTAACTGTAATTGCTGAAAAGGAGCTATCACCTTTATTCAGTGCGGTTCCTGCTGAACGGTACCAGTTAAAGTAGGTGGTCGTTATGAGTAAACCAATTAATTACTATTCATTTACGAAGGAAAAGTGGCGTCAGTTTTATTCTGCCCGGTCATTGCCAGTGACAAAGAAGGGGTTAAAACGAGTTAAGGCTTTTAATGATGAAATCTCGTTAAAGGATGTTCGAGACGTATATATTCCCTTAGTGCATCTTCTTAGGTTGCGGACCAATAGCTTTGATAGTTGGCAGGCGACGCGGGCTGATTTTTTACAGCAGCCCCACCGAAAGATTCCGTTCATTATTGGAATTTCTGGAAGTGTTGCGGTAGGAAAATCCACTACTGCCCGGCTGTTAGAGTTATTGTTAACCTACTTTTTGAAGGACAAAAAGATTCAACTGATTACGACTGATGGGTTTTTATACCCCACTGCAGAGTTAAAACGGCGTGGTTTAATGGATCGCAAGGGGTTTCCGGAAAGCTACGACATGGCCCGGTTGATTTATTTTTTGGATCAAGTCAAGGACGGGCAGAAAGACGTTAAAGCACCTGTCTATTCGCACGATGTCTATGATATTATCCCGAATCGCTATGATATTATTGACCGTCCGGATATTTTGATCATTGAGGGGATTAATACGCTGCAGCTGCCCAGTAACCAGCAAATCTACGTCAGTGACTACACTGATTTTTCAATTTACATTGATGCCGACCCGAAGCTGATTGAGAGCTGGTATTTGGATCGTTTCGAAAAATTAATGGATACGGCGTTTATGAATCCATCCAATTATTACTACGATTACGCTACTGGTGACCGGAAAGAAGCAATCCAAATGGCCAAGCGGGTCTGGCGGGATATTGATCTGCCAAATTTAAGTGATAACATCCTCCCAACCAGGAGTCGGGCCAATATGATCATTCATAAATCAACCCACCACATGATTGATGAACTATTGTTACGGAAATACTAGAATTTAATTTGACCTCAACCTAGTTTATCGATTATCATTATTACTAAATACAGAAATTGTTTGAATTATGTGAAAGGGTGTAACGGCTTGGCTAATATTGATTTATCTGCATTCGATAAGATCTTGGTATTAGACTTTGGTAGTCAATACAATCAATTGATTACCCGTCGAATCCGTGATTTGGGCGTTTACTCAGAATTAAAACCCCATACGATGACTGCTGAAGAAGTTAAGGAATGGGGGCCTAAGGGAATTATCTTCTCTGGTGGTCCTAATAGTGTTTATGACAAGGATTCACTCAGTGTTGATCCTAAGATTTTTGAATTAGGGATTCCAATCTTGGGAATTTGTTACGGGATGCAATTGATGGCATACACCCTTGGTGGTGGGGAAGTTAAGTCTTCCAATGGTCAATATGGCCACGCCGAAATTGACGTTACGGAACAAGATGAACCGACCCTCTTTACTGGCCTTCCAGAAAAGCAACCAGTATGGATGAGCCATGGTGATTTAGTTACCAAGGTTCCTGATGGATTCGAAAGCGTTGCAACGACTGAAGAATGCCCAATCACTGCAATGCAAGATACTGCTCGGAAGTTTTACGGGGTTCAATTCCATGCTGAAGTGCGGAACACTAAGTACGGGACTGACATTCTTAAGAACTTCGCCTTCAATGTTTGTGGGGCGAAAGCTAACTGGACAATGGATGACTTCATTGACCTACAAGTAAAATCAATCCGCCAAGAAGTAGGGGACCAAAAGGTAATCCTTGCTCTTTCTGGTGGGGTTGATTCCAGTGTTGTAGCCGCACTTTTGAACCGGGCAATTGGTGATCAATTGACTTGTATCTTCGTTGACCACGGGCTAATGCGTAAGAATGAACCTGAAGAAGTGATGAAGGCCTTAAATGAAGATTTAGGGGTTAACATCATTAAGGTGGATGCTCAAAAACGGTTCTTAGATAAGTTAGCCGGCGTTTCTGATCCTGAAAAGAAGCGGAAAATCATTGGCAATGAATTTATTCAAGTATTTAATGATGAAGCCGCAAAGCTTAAGGATATCAAGTTCTTAGCTCAAGGGACTCTATACACTGATGTGATTGAAAGTGGGACTGACACTGCTCAAACCATCAAGTCTCACCATAACGTGGGGGGACTTCCTGAAGACATGCAATTTAAGTTGATTGAACCACTTCGCTCACTCTTCAAGGATGAAGTGCGGGTCCTTGGAAAGAAGTTAGGAATTGCCGATGACCTTGTTTGGCGGCAACCATTCCCAGGACCTGGACTTGGAATTCGGGTGATTGGTGCAATTACAGAGGAAAAACTCCATTTGGTTCGTGAAACCGACGCGATCCTACGTGATGAAATTGCGAAGGCCGGTTTACAACGTGAAGTTTGGCAGTACTTTACCGTTCTTCCTGGTTTCAAGAGTGTTGGGGTAATGGGTGATGGCCGGACTTACGAATACACGATTGCGATTCGAGCCGTTTCATCAATTGATGGGATGACGGCTGACTTTTCACAAATTCCATGGGATGTCCTATCCAAGATTTCGACGCGCATGGTTAATAGCGTGAAGGGGATTAATCGGATTGTGTATGATATTACGAGTAAGCCACCTTCGACAATTGAATGGGAATAAAGAATAAATTAATATACTGAACCCCCGACTTAAAAGATGGTTTCATTTCAATACAAAAAGGCGGCTAAATGATTTAAATTCATTTAGTCGCCTTTTTACATTCCATTCTTCAAACCCAATTATTTACGGACTTGACCATTGCCATTAATCACGTACTTATACGACGTTAGTGCTCTTAGGCCCATTGGACCACGCGCATGGAGTTTTTGGGTGGAAATCCCAATTTCAGCCCCAAAGCCGAATTCAAATCCGTCGGTAAAGCGTGAAGATGCATTAACGTACACACACGCTGCATCAACCTGTTTTTGAAATTGGACCCCCGCTTGGTAATTATCAGAAACGATTACTTCCGAATGGTGGGTTCCGTGTTGATTAATGTGTCGAATTGCTGCTTCCTCAGAATCAACAACCTTAATTGCAATGACTAGGGCGTTATATTCAGTATCCCAATCTTCAGGATTGGCAGGGATTACATCACTAACAATTTGCCGAGTTGCATCATCCCCACGGACCTCAACTCCGTTATCACGGAGCGTCGCAATGATTCCCGGCAACATATGCTTGGCAACGGCCTGGTGAATTAACACCTTTTCGGTCGAATTACATACGGATGGTCTCTGCACCTTCCCATTGATAATAATATCGGTGGCCATTTGTTCCTCAGCAGCTTGATCAACATAGATGTGACAGTTACCAGCACCGGTTTCAATCACTGGAACGCTGGCGTGCTTAACGACTGTTTGAATTAGGCGAGCACTCCCCCGGGGAATTAAAACGTCTACGTACTCGGTAAGTTCCATAAACTGTTGGGCTAATTCGTGGGATGGGTCATCAATAATTTGGATGATATTCGGATCCAAGTGATGTTGTTCAAGAACCGTTCTTAGAATCATTGCTAATTGTAGATTGGAGTGCAGGGATTCCCGTCCACCCCGTAAAATAACGGCGTTACCGGCCTTAAAACAAAGGCCCGCAGCATCGATGGTTACGTTGGGCCGGGCTTCATAAATCATCCCCACCACCCCGAGAGGCACCCGTTGCTTAATTACCCGCAGGCCACTTTCGGTTTCCCAACCACCGTCGATTTCGGCAATCGGATCCTTTAAGCCGACTAACTTGCGCAGTCCGGTAGCCATCCCTTCAATGCGGCCTTCATCTAACGTTAGCCGGTCGATGAAGCGGGCTTCAACTGCTGAATTTGCAAGGTCTTTTTCATTGGCTGCTAAAACGGCGGCGGTTTGTTGTTCTAGGGCATCTGCAAACGCCAAGAGGATGTCATTTTTTTGCTTAGTCCCCAGGTTACTAATGGTAAAACTAGCTTGCTGGGCTTGTTTGCCCAATTGAATTAAATCGTCTTTATTCATTTGTTCGTCCCTCCGGCTGAGTAGCACTAAAGTAGGTTCCTACGTTAGCACCGTTAATTAATTGCTTGATAACTTCAGGATCCTCACCGTTTAAAATTGCCATTTCTCGATGGTGATCTAAAATGAGCTTAGCTGCATTGAGTTTAGTAGCCATTCCACCAGTTCCAAACTGTGAACCGTGGCCACCAGCAACCTTCATCAGCTTAGCATCAATTTTTGGCACCCACTCCAAGAGTTTAGCAGTAGGATCCTTTTTAGGATTCGCATTGTAGAGTCCGTTAATGTCCGATAGGATCACCAATAAATCAGCTGCAACAAAATTAGTGACGATTGCAGCTAACTGGTCATTTTCACCAAACGTAGTCCGGTGGTCAAATTCATCAACTGAGACAGCATCGTTCTCATTAATGATTGGAATGACGTTATTTTTAAGAAGCGTATTAATTGTCTGTAACACGTTGCGCCGGCTCTTAGGATAGTCGACAACGTCGCGGGTTAGCAACAATTGAGCCACCGTTTGGCCAGTTGCTTTAAAGTGGTCGGAATAAATATCCATGAGCTCACTTTGCCCGATTGCTGAGAGGGCTTGTAATTCACCAATTTCACTGGGCCGCGTTTTAATCCCGACCGTGTGCATTCCCACCCCAACGGCTCCGGAGGTCACTAACAAGACTTCGTGTGCTTTGTTAAGTTCACTGAGGACGCGGGTTAATGATTCAATTACCGACAGTTTAACGTCACTATCAGCATTAATGATTGAACTAGTTCCAATTTTAATAACAATTCTGTGATATTTATTTGGCATAATCTGTATCCCTTCATTCTTTAAACTTAGTTTACTTTAATTTGTCAGAACTAACAATCATTAAATTAGAAATAAATTAGATGTGTTATAATGGTCATTATTATTTCAAAAGAGCTTATTAGCTGCTTTAAAAATCACGGTGGTTATTTTGCGTTTTGCGGGTTGATATTGTTAATGGTAATAATTTAGTTGGTGCCACATAAACAAAATTAGATATTTTTTACGTATTTATCCGTTAGGAAATGTTAAGAAATCAAGACTTATATTTTAATTGAGTTTTGTAAGATGTTATAATGAGTAAATCATCATCATGAAAGGGTTGATTAAATGAGTTCATGCATGTATCGAACTGCTGAAGACAGTGCATTTAATAATGTCTGTACCGACGTGCAAAATCGCTTGGACCGCGGGTTAGAGAAAGCTAGTTTCATTTATGATACTAGTTACCGTCGTTTGATTGGCTGGTTAAAAAGTTATCATCCGGAGGCAAGGGTGGATTACGCTAAATTAGCTGGGATTCACGTTCAAGAACAAGATAATAAATTAATGGCAAAGGATAATCAATCCGAATGGCACCCATTTGGGGCAGCCGATTTTGATGCAATTGCTAGGTATATTAAAACCCACTTTGTAAAACAAGGGGTCATTGTAAAATAGTTAATGATAAAAGACTGCAATTAGCAGTCTTTTTTTGCTATCATATTAGTTGATACTAAACAAAGGGAGCGGAGCACAATCGAACTAAAATGGCGGTACCAAAACCAAACTGGGAATACCTTAAAGAGTTTTTTAAAGCAACATGGCATTAGCCACCGCATGTTTTTGGCCCTCCGTAACGACGGTGAGTTTAAAGTAAATGACCAGCCGATTACCAAGAATGTTGCACTACGTACCAATGACGTAGTGCAGGTCACCTTACCACCTGAAACTAGCGATCCCGCTGTGGCCACCAGTAATCAGCCCATTGAAGTGATTTATGAGGATTCCAACTGGTTAGTGATTAATAAACCAGCTGGGTTGACTTCTGTACCTGGGCCTAGCAATCGGCATGATACGCTAGTAAATCGCATTAAGGGGCACTTAGTGAATCAGGGAAGTTCTGATTTAAGGCCCCACTTGATTACCCGTCTGGACCGGTTCACCAGTGGAGTGGTGTTAGTTGCTAAGCACCGAATTGCGAATAGTTTTGCTAGCCAACAATCAATGAATCACGCAATTGATAAGCACTACCTAGCGTTAGTCAGTGGGCAGTTAGCAACGCCACATGATACAATCAACTTTCCAATTGGCAAGGTAGCTGATGAAGTTCGGCGTCACCGAATGACAGGGGGGCAATCTGCCCGCACGGAATATTGGGTCGTTAAATCGTTCCCTAAGTATAGTGAGGTGCGAATCCAGTTGCACACCGGTCGGACACATCAGATTCGGGTTCACCTTAGTGAAATTGGGCACCCGTTATTGGGTGATCAATTATATGCTGGACCACTCGATGAGGGGATTAAGCGCCAGGCATTGCATGCATTAGATATTAAGTTTTACGATCCATTCCGAAGTCAATTTGTTGAGTACCAAGCCCCACTACCCACTGATATGGCAGCTTTAATTAATAGGGAGGAATAGTCCATGGCTGAACCAAAATTGGCCACCTGCATTGTTGATGACCGAAGTTACCCGATTGAAGCGGGGATGTTTTTGTATGAGCTTGAGAAACCACTCTACAATCAAATTAAAAATGAACACCATTCTGCAACCCCGAAAAGTTTTATTTGTGACCACCATCTACTGGATTACCGGATTGGTAGAATTGATCAGATGATTCATTCAGACGACTTACATAATCAACGGATTAACCGCCGTTTGACCAAGGCGTTGCAGGATGATAACTATGAAGTGACCGATGTCAACAAAATTTTAAGAGATACGCAAACTTTTGGTGAACGGGTTTCCGATGCTGTGGCTCGTTTTGGTGGTAGTTGGACCTTTATTTTAATTTTCGTTGCAATTTTAGTTGTTTGGATGTTCTTGAACGTAACCCACTTATTTGGGGTTAAATTCGATCCGTACCCGTTTATCCTATTAAATCTATTTTTAAGTTGTATCGCGGCCATTCAAGCTCCCATCATCATGATGAGTCAAAATCGTTCTGCTGATCGGGATCGGATGGATGCGGAAAATGACTTTCATGTTAACTTAAAGTCTGAACATGAACTAAGAATTTTACATGCCAAACTAGATCACTTAAACCAAAGCCAACTGCCCCATGCGTTAGAAGTTTCGCGGCTCCAGTTGGAAATGCTGGGTGAAATTAGAGCTGAAATTGAGCGACTGCGTCAAGAGCACGAACGTTTAAATCAAAGTAAGGAGGAATCATAGTAATGGAAGATAATATTAAATTAGGTGATCCGGTGTTTAACAAAATGCTATTCGTCCTAGAAAAGCCAATTACTAAGAAAAACCATAAGTACTATAAGTTTGATAATGAAGAGATGCAAGAAATTGCCACTGGGGTGTGGTCAATGCCCGCCTATATGAAGGAAAACGATGACTATAGTTTATTCTTTATTTTCACGCAGATTGAATCTGGTGAAACGGTGGTGGCATTTTCAGAGGGTCAATTAGATGGAAGTCAGTTTAGCTTGGGCACCCCACTAGTTTCTGGAGAAGGGTTGAACCACTTGGTAGCCCACGATTCCGAAACTGCTGGTCGAATTTTACATTTTCTAAACCAAATTTCAAAGGCCGCTGAAGGAAACTGGCGGATGGTTGAGTAGTGATTAGATGCTTACGAATCGTGAGCATCTTTTTTTAGTTTTTGGTGTTTACATTTTCAAACATGCACGTATAATTATAAGTGAATATGAAAGGAGGCTGATTGAATGGCTGAACATAATCACAACCATGACCATGCGGATGCACTCAGCGGTGGGAAGTTTTTGTTTGTTACCGTTTTAAATGCTCTAATTACGGTCGTTGAATTTATAGGGGGGATTTTTGCTGGTAGTTTATCCTTAATTTCAGATGGGTTTCATAACTTGGGCGATTCGCTATCGGTAGTTTTGAGTTACTATGCCCACCGCATTAGTGGTCGGCAACAGACCAGTCGGAATACATACGGTTTTAAACGGGCGCAGATTATTGCAGCATTTATTAACTCCGTCTTTTTAATCGTTGTCTCTGGATTTTTGATCATTGAAGCAGTGCAAAAATTGATGCATCCTGAAAAAGTTGACGGGGACTTAATGTTCATCGTGGCCGTTATTGGAATGATTGCTAACTTTATTTCAGCGGTGATGTTAAGTCGGGGTGCAAGGGGCAACCTGAATGTGCGTGCTACTTATTTACACTTCTTGAGTGATTCACTATCCTCCGTTGGAATCATTATTGCTGGAATTTTGATTAAGGTCTTTGGGTGGTACTTTACCGACCCCCTAGTTACAATGATTGTGGCCGTTTACATTATTATTGAGACGTGGCCAATTATTAAAAAGACGATTTATATTTTGATGCAGGGAGCTCCTCAGATTGATTGTCAGCATTTAAGGAAAGATATTATGGATATCAATGGGGTTACGAATGTTCATCACGTTCATATTTGGTCAATTGATGAAAATAGCGTTATTTTTTCGGCCCACGTTAATATGGACGATATGCTAATTAGTGATGCTGAGCAAATTTACGAGCCAATCGGTGACATGCTGAAGCAAAAATACAACATTGACCATGTTACGATTCAAGCTGAAGTAGAGCGGGGCAAGCAAGAAGACTTCTTCTTCGACCAGGGGAAAGACATTAAATAAAAAATGGTTTTCAATCATTATTTGATTGAAAACC
This sequence comes from Lactobacillus sp. Sy-1, assembly GCF_019303535.1. Classification (GTDB taxonomy): domain Bacteria; phylum Bacillota; class Bacilli; order Lactobacillales; family Lactobacillaceae; genus Nicoliella. The sequence goes on from NZ_JACCIU010000001.1 coordinate 736,397, forward strand.
ATTTTAATTAAAGGCCACGTTGAACACTTGCGTATTTATCTTCATACCAGGTATCCCAGTTCTTTTCAGGATGCCCATTATCAAAGTATTTTTGATCAATGTTTTCTAATAGGTGAGCGTATTTGGAGAATCTTTCAGAAACTGAATCGCTAATGATTGTTGATTCGAGGTTAAACCGGTTAATGTAGAGGTCCCGATTAATATCTTGAACCACTCCATCGACATCGTAGTTAGCGATTAATTCCATATTATTATTAGCATATTGGTGCACATAAAAAATTGCAAATTCCTTTACTGCTGTGTGTTTAGCTGAATCATTCAGCTCTTTAAAATCAAACAATTTATCACTCATATAATAACTCTCCTAACTAACAAAACCTAACCATTTATTTAGGTATTAATTTGCTGTATAATTTACATTATATATTGTATTGTTATTTTCGTAAAATAAAACGGAATCTTTTATTCCGTTTTTTGCGAAATGATATGAAAATAGGTGAAATTAATGAGTCCAATGAAGGAAGACTATCTTAAAATCATTTTCGAACTTGGTGGAACGACTAAAAAGGTCTCCAACAAAAGAATCTCGATTGGGCTAAATATCGCCGCTGGTTCCGTTACTGAAATGGTTAATAAACTCGTTGAAGAAGGGTTAGTTTCGCATGAACCTTATTCAGGAGTTTCTTTAACCCCAGCTGGAGTAAAACTAGCTGAGGGGTTAGTTCGTAAGCACCGAATTTGGGAGACTTTTTTAGTGAAGGAGCTAAATTACGACTTGCCAGACGTTCATAATGAGGCTGAACAATTAGAGCATGTTACTAGTCCGCGGCTCTTGAATGCGTTGGATGATAAGCTGGGTAATCCGACCCACTGTCCACACGGCGGGGTAATCCCGACTGCCACTGGAAAGTACTCTGAGGATAGCCATACTTTATTGAACGATGCGGAAGATGGTTCGACGGTGGTGGTTGATCGCTTTATTGATAATCACGACTTACTAACGTATCTAGGTGATATTCAATTGGATATTGGTGATAAGTTAAAGGTCATTGATCATGCTCCATTTGAGGGTCCAATGAGAGTGATTAATATCACTGATAATCAGGAGATTTCAATTAGTTATAAGGCCTCTCACTATGTCTTTGTTAGACCAGTTGAATAGATGATTAATAAAAGGGCGCCCACACTGGGAGCTCTTTTAATACATATTGATTAAAAATTAAGGGTGGTGTTTAAATTGCCGAAACCACGGACTAAAAAGGATGTCCTCGTTGTTGAAACTTGTTTGTTAGCCGGTAAGATTATGATTGAAAACGGGTCTGAAATGAGTCGAGTTACTGATACAATTTATCGAATTGCAGAAAATGCACAGGCATATCAGGCTCGAGCTTACGTTACATTGACTGGGATTATGATGTCGCCCAGCAGTAAGATTGGGGCGCAGATTGCGGTAATTGAAAAGCGAACGTTTAATCTAGAAAAGGTGTCGTTAGTAAATGATTACTCACGACAGTTTGCCGAACATAAGATTACGCTTCAAGAATTCCATAGTCGCTTAGCGTTAATTGAGAAAAACGTGAAAGACTTTCCATTCTGGTTACAAACCCTCTCTGCGGCAATCATTAGTGGAACTCTAGAAGTAGTATTTAGAAATAACCTCCCTGATTTATGGGCCGCCTGTGTGGTTGGAATGTTGGGCTGGATTGCTTATTATATGATTAGTAAGTACATTGCGGTTCAATTCATTAGTGAGTTTCTAGCTGCATTTGTTGTGGCGGTGGCCTCGGTAATTGCAATTAAACTACACCTAGCGAATAGTACTGATGACTTGATTATTGGTGGGATTATGCCGCTAGTGCCTGGGGTGCCAATAACGAACGCCGTCAGGGATGCGCTTTCTGGGAACCTGGTTAGTGGTCCAGCACGGGGGCTAGAGGCCTTTATGATTGCTTGTGCCCTTGGGTTTGGGGTTGCACTGGCGTTGACAATCTTTAAATAGGGAGCTTACTAATGTTTATTTTAAATATCTTCTTCGTATACATTGCGACGGTTTGTTTTGGAATTTTAGTTAACGTTCCTCATCGCGCATTGAATTTAGATGGAATCGTCGGCGTTTTAGGATGGTTAGTTTACTACCTCTATGTTAATCACTTTGGCGGCTACATTGGTGGTAACTTTTTTGGCACGTTTACGATTGGGATTGCTGGAGTGTTAGCGTCCCGATATAAGAAATTACCAGTGATTATATTCAACATTCCAGGATTAGTACCACTAGTTCCTGGTGGGCAAGCGTATCAAGTCATGCGAGATATGGCATTGAATGAATATGGATTGGCTAAGTACAACCTCTTGCAGGTAGCATTCATTGCGGGTTCAATTTCAGCTGGGTTCTTAGTTGCAGAAGTGGTAAATCAACTGTTATTTAAGGCTCGTCATTACCGTTCGCCGCGGCATTATCACCGTGATAAATTAGAAAAAATTGAAAAAAAACGGCATCGCTAGGGAGCAGCGATACCGTTTTTTTGCTATGCTTGTGATAATCCAATGAAAAAACTAACGATTAAGACAATGAGAACGAACATGGTGATGTACACATAGAGCATGTCACGTTCCTTATAAAACGAATAAATTGAAACGATGACTCTTAATACGGGGGTAAGAATTAAGCAGTAAATCCCAAGCATCATGATTGCATATGGCTTTAAAGTGGCCACTCCAGCAAAGATGGCCCGAAAAGAAGTGGGGTGGAAGTTACCAACGTAACCAGACTTTCCCGTAATTACCAACAGCAGCCACCCAATAATCATGATGGTAGCTGAAATGATTACCCCAATCCGCAGAATCTTACCAATTATTAACTCGATACTGTTCATTTCTTGATTTAATTGTTTACTAGGTTGGTCTTTCATTATAGTTTCACCCCAAATCCTTGGAATAGCATGTTAGCACCGATATATAGCAAGATGGGGATGAATACAATTCGGATTAGCTTAGTGGGGAGAATTTGCATAACCCTGGATCCCACTACGGCACCACCTAAAATCCCAATTGCTAATGGAACAGCAATGTTAGGTAAGATGGTTCCATTAAAGAAGTAGACCGTGGCACTAGCTGCAGCGGTTACCCCCATCATTAGGTTACTAGTGGCACTAGATGGTTTTAATGGCATCTTCATAAATGTATCCATTGCAATCACTTTAAATGCTCCGGAACCAATTCCAAGCAGTCCACTAGCGAGGCCAGCTCCAAACATAACGGACATTCCACTGGGAACGTTGGTCACTTGGTAGTCAATGGTTTTCTTTAAATTCTTATCGTAGTAGCTGCCGTTTAACTCTAATTTTTTAGCAATGGCATCTTCTTTGCCGCTTCGATAATCATCAGGTTTCATGCGTAGCTTTCTGAACATATTGAAACCGGAAAAGATAAGTAGTAGTCCAAATAAAACATAGAGGTACTTTGGGTCTAAAACCCCGGTGAGTAGCGAACCTGCTACTGCACCAATGGTGGTGGCAATTTCTAAGAACATCGCCACGCGAAGGTTTAGAACCTCGTCCTTTAAGTAAGCGATCGTAGATCCAGAGCTAGTGGCAATCACCACAATGATACTTGCCCCAATCGCATATTTAATGTTTAAGCCAAAAGCAAGCGTTAAAATTGGGGTAACGATGATTCCACCCCCCAGTCCTAAAATAGCACCAGCGATTCCGGCAAAAACCCCTAGTGCAATCATAATGAGTGCAGTCTCAATCATGATCATCCTCCTAAAATATAGACATTTTGATACATCGTTAATTATATGCTTATTTTTAAATAATTGTAAATTTTTAAAGGCCCAACGAAGTTATTGCTATGGTATAATTACAATGAAATTGTTATATTTCTGGGAGGCTTAATTTAAGTTGTTAATTAATAAGGATATTAACCGAATGTACCGGTTTATTTTATCATTGGGCCTATCGATCGTTTTGACCGGTGGAGTAATGCTCAATAATAATTCTGGTTCTAGTTACCTATCGTTTCTGGATTCTATGGTTGCTAGTGGTATTCAGGGCCAAGAGCAATCTTATAAGCAGGTTATTTATGGGTTTGTGACGTTCTTGGGAAGTCCAAAGATGGACATTCTCTGGATTTTGATTATTGCGTTTTTCCTTTGGACGATTCGCTATCGAATTCCAGCCGTCTGGGCGATTGCAACTTTGATAAGTGGTAATATTTTAGGAGTAATTTTAAAACACATTGTTCAAAGACAACGCCCCTTGTTACACTCTGCTTCTGACACCGGATTTAGTTATCCCAGCGGGCACGTTTTAGGGACGGTGTTGGTAATTAGCGTGGTATGGGTAATTGTGATTCCATTGCTGAAGAGTCGGCGGGCTCAGATAATTGCTAAGACGGTAGCGGTTATCTATGTGGCATTGGTAATGCTGTCGCGGGTCTTTTTAAACGCCCACTACCCAACCGATACGATTGGAGCCTTTTTAGTTGGTTATACCTGGTTCCAATTTTGCGAGTGGCTTTACTATCACTATGCCGGTCGATTAAAAAAGTACCATCCGTTCCAAAAATCCGTTTATTAAAATTAAAAGCATTGCTGAATATTCTTCAGCAATGCTTTTTTTGGATTAAAGTTCGGTTAGCCATTCAATTGCTAATTTGAACCAGTGGGCAACATGGGGATCGTTACTTTCATCGTTCCAGGCGGTTAATTGGTTAGCCATTGCTAAACCGTGGCGGCCATGGTGGAAGATGTGCAGTTCATAATCAACGTGTTTATTTGCAAGCGCCTCAGCGTATTTGATGGCATTCATGGATGGGACGAACGGATCATCAGCAGTATGCCAGATGAACGTTGGAACGTTAGTGGTGGTTACGCCATCTTCCGCTGCGGTTAGTTGTTGATTAGCTTCCCAGTCAGCAATTTTAGCGGAATCCTTTGGGAATCCCAAGTTTAAGTCAATCACCGGATAACTTAGGATTACGGCTCGTGGTTTTAAATTATTTTGGGGATGGACCATTTCTAAAAACTGTGGATCATCGTAGCGGTTATTGAAGGCACTAACTACGAACCCACCAATTGAAAATCCACAGATTACGATGTTATCTGGATCAATGCTCAACTTGGTGGCGTTTTGTTTCAAAAAGTCGACCGATTTAGCAAGTTCTACTAATGGTTGTGGCATTAACGGGTGCTTTTCAGACTCAAAACTATAGCGGAGATAAAAGCTTTGGTACCCCTGGGCTGCAAAGCTTAGGGCGAAGCTTTCCGCCTGTTGATCAGAAATGTGGGTAAATGACCCCCCGGGAACGATAATTACGGCTGGAAACTTAAAGTGTTGGGAATCAGCATCTGATTCTCTAACATAGCCCTTTAAATAGGCGTTTGATTGTGGTAAAAGTGATTGTTGAATGATTTTCATGGGGAACCCCCTATTATTAGAATTGACTATATTGTAACTCATTTGAAGGGAACGGTTAATATGGAACGAATCAAAATTAGGCCGCTAACGATGGCGGATGTGAAGTTCTTTGCTGCCATTGTATCAAATCCGCATGTGACTGACATGTTGGGAATGCATGCAGTTGAAGACGTTAAGGCAGCCCGACAAATATTGAAAATGGAACTAGCAACTGGGATTGGAATTGCGGTAGTTGTTAATGGAGAAATGGTGGGATGTTGTTTTTTATATCCTCAGATAGGGGCCACTGGATTTCCTGATCAAGCGAATCGTGAAATTGGTTTAATGATGAATTATGATTATCAGGGGCGTGGAATTATGGGAACAGCTCTGAAAATGATATTAGCTGAAGTTAGTCGCCAACATAATTTAAAAACAATCACCGCTAACGTTAAAAGTTCTAATATCATTTCGCTGCATCTTTTAAAACGGAACAATTTTAAAATTAACGGCGTTTTTAATGACTTTTTAGGACAAAAAATAATCCAATTGAAAACAAAGTTTGTAAACGAATCTTAAAAAAGATATAATAATTACTAATCAAATTATCTAAGAAGAGGTGCGGACCTCATCAGTATCTATTGGGAGTTGAAAAAGCAACGTTGATCGATAGTGAAAGGGGGGTCTGCCGAAGTCTAAAGCGGCTTTTTCTACTTTAGACTGGGGCTTAGTTTAATAAGCTAAGAACTGTCGTGAATTTTTCACGGAGTGCTTTCGATAGTTGTAATGGCTATAAGTACAATTGTGGTGTTCACTTCTTGGTTAGAAGTGGGCATTTTTTAAAATCCTGAACTTCTTAAATAATGATTTTTGGAGGAATTTGATATGGATAAAAAGGAACAAGATGGTGGGGTCAAAAGAAAATTAAAAACCCGTCATGTTTCAATGATCTCACTAGGTGGTTCAATTGGAACCGGGTTATTTGTTACTAGTGGCTCCACTGTTTCACAGGCAGGGCCTGGTGGTGCTTTAGTTGCATATATTTTAATGGGTTTAATGGTTTATTTTCTGATGACTAGTTTAGGAGAGATGGCTACCAATACCCCGGTTAGTGGTTCGTTTGCTGAATATGCCGGAAAGTATGTTGATCCAGCCCTTGGGTTTGCGATGGGGTGGAACTATTGGTTTAACTGGGCAATTACTGTTGCCGTTGACATTAGCACCGCAGCTTTGGTTATGAAGTTTTGGATGCCAAACGTACCGAGTTGGATTTTTAGTGGTGGTGTTTTGATTTTAATTTTCCTTATTAATGCTGCTTCAGTAGGGGCGTTTGGTGAAATTGAGTATTGGTTATCCCTAATTAAAGTTGCAACCATTATTATCTTCTTGATTGTTGGATTATTGACGATTGTTGGAATTATGGGTGGCGGTAGTGCCGTTGGGCTTAGTAACTTTACTTATAAGCAAGCTCCATTCGTAGGTGGAATTCCAGCGATGCTTTCCGTATTCGTTGTTGCCGGATTCTCATTCCAAGGAACTGAATTGGTTGGGATTACTGCTGGTGAATCTGACGATCCAAAGCACAGTGTACCAAAGGCCATTAGCGAAGTTTTTTGGAGAATTATTTTATTCTACATCCTAGCAATCTTTGTGATTGCAGCATTGATTCCATACACTAGCCCAAATCTGTTAGGATCAAGTGCTAGTGACATTGCAATTAGTCCATTTACATTAGTATTCAAACGGGCTGGACTTGCTGCTGCTGCAGGAGTGATGAATGCAGTTATTTTAATTTCAGTGATTTCATCCGCTAATTCAGGAATGTATGCATCAACTCGGATGCTGTACTCAATGTCAGACGGAACTTTTGCCCCTAAAATGTTCGGTAAGACCGATCGCCGTGGAATTCCAGTTTCTGCGCTTGTAATTACCACAGTAATTGCATTAGCCACCTTCATTACTAGTTTTGCTGGTCCTGAAATTTACCTCTGGTTAGTTGCTGCTTCAGGGTTAACTGGTTTTATTGCTTGGGTTGGAATTGCCATTTCTCACTTTAGATTCAGACGGGCATTTGTAAAACAAGGCCATTCTGTGAGTGAACTTGCCTACCACGCTAAGCTATTCCCTGTTGGGCCAGTTTTGACTTTAGTCCTTTGTATCTTAATCATTATTGGTCAAGACTTGTCGGCGTTTTCGAACTTTAACTGGAAGGAAATTGGAATTACTTACATTAGTGTTCCGCTAGTATTAATTCTATACATCTTCTATAAAGTTAGGCATCATACTAAGTTGATTCCGCTAGATAAGGTGGATGTTAGTCCGGTTTCCAAAGCGACAATCGATAGTGAAAAATAATCTCAAAAGTTATCCTATTTTCAGGATAACTTTTTTTGTGCAAAAATATTGCTAATTAAGGACGGATATAATATGATAATAGTGATTAAATACTAGATTAAAACACAATGTATGTTTATTAAGTAGACGTCTAAGAGATGTAGTGGTTGGTGTAAACTACAGGTCGAAAATTCCGACATATTAATGAGTGGGCAGGTAATGCTGCACGGTTGGTGGCCGTTATCACAGATGAGTTGTCCGATTGATTTCGGGAACTTGGGTGGTACCGCGAAAAGCAGGCTTTCGTCCCAATGACGAAGCCTGCTTTTTTATATTTTTAGGAGGGATTTTCCAATGTTAGACATGAAGTTGATTAGAAACAACGAACAATGGTTTAAGGAAAAGATGGCAACACGGGGCATTGATGAAAAGCAAATTGATGAACTACTGGCACTTGATCAAAATCGCCGTGACATTTTAGTTAAGGTTGAAAGTTTAAAGGCCGAAAGAAATAAGGTTTCAGATGATATTGCTAAGATGAAGCGTGCTAAAGAAGATGCTAGCGGACCAATTAACCGAATGAAAGAAGTCGGTGCTGAAATCAAGGAATTAGATGAACAAGAACAAGAAGTATCAGCTAAGCAAAGTGATTTAGCTGCGCACCTTCCTAACATCCCAAATGACGACGATCCAGTTGGGCTAACTGAAGAGGGGGCAAAAGAACTCCGCAAAGTTGGTACTCCTCGTGAATTCACTGATTTTAAGCCTAAAAACCACTGGGAAATTGGTGAAAGCCTTGGAATCTTGAACTTTGAACGGAGCGCAAAGGTAGCTGGAAGCCGTTTTGTTTACTACGTTGGAGCTGGTTCATTGCTTGAACGGGCAATTTACAATTTCTTCTTGGACCAAAATACCAATGCTGGATATGAAGAAATTATTCCTCCATACATGGTTAATTCAGAATCAATGTTTGGAACGGGGCAATTCCCTAAGTTCTTGGAAAAGAAGGCTGGGTTTGAAATTGCAGATAGTGATCTAACCATGATTCCAACTGCTGAAGTACCATTGGTTAACTACTACCGGGGCGAAGTAATTCCAGAAGATAAGCTTCCCGTTAAATTTACAGCATTAAGTCCAGCTTTCCGTTCCGAAGCTGGGAGTGCTGGTCGTGATACCCGTGGTTTGATTCGTTTACACCAATTTAATAAGGTGGAAATGGTTCAATTTACCAAGCCAGAGGAATCTTGGGCTGCATTAGAAGAGCTTACTCACCAAGCTGAAAGTCTTCTTAAGTTATTAAAGATTCCATACCATGTAATTACGCTAACAACTGGTGATATGAGTTTTACTGCTGCAATGACTCACGACATTGAAGTTTGGATGCCCGCTCAAAACTGTTATCGTGAAATCTCAAGTTGTTCTAACACTACTGACTTCCAAGCACGGCGGGCTAAAATTCAATACCGGGATGAAAGTGGTAAGCTACAGTTTGTCCACACTTTAAATGGTTCAGGATTAGCTGTTGGTCGGACCGTTGCTGCAATTTTGGAAAACTTCCAAAATGAAGATGGAACGGTTAACATTCCAGAAGTGCTTCAACCATACATGCATGGCATGAAAAAAATTGAGAAACAAGATTTATTCTAAAACGTTGATGTAATAGCGTTTTGAAGGTGAGGATTAGGGATTGTGTTCCTAATCCTTATTTTTTTTGCAAAAAAGGGTAGCTTTTTTAGATAATCTATTATATACTAGTTTTTGTTGATTTTTACTGATTGCTTTTCAGATGAAAGGCGAAAATAAAAAAAGTTGTTGACATTGTTTCTACTAAGTGATATTATTAAATAGTTGCTTAAGTCAATAAGCGTTTAAGACCTCGGAGGATTAGCTCAGTTGGGAGAGCATCTGCCTTACAAGCAGGAGGTCACAGGTTCGAGCCCTGTATCCTCCATTTTTTATTTTCACGAGCCGTTAGCTCAGCCGGTAGAGCATCTGACTTTTAATCAGAGGGTCGGGAGTTCGAACCTCCCACGGCTCATTAACATTTTAATAATATGCGGGCGTGGCGGAACTGGCAGACGCGCTAGATTTAGGTTCTAGTGTCCTTTGGACATGGGGGTTCGAGTCCCTTCGCCCGCACTTACCAATTTGCCGACTTAGCTCAGTTGGTTAGAGCGCATCACTAGTAATGATGAGGTCGGGCGTTCGAATCGTCTAGTCGGCATTTTTGTGCGGAAGTAGTTCAGTGGTAGAACATCACCTTGCCATGGTGGGGGTCGCGGGTTCGAATCCCGTCTTCCGCTTTTTATTTTATATTAAATAAATCATAGCCTGCCGGGGTGGCGGAATTGGCAGACGCACAGGACTTAAAATCCTGCGGTTAGTGATAACCGTACCGGTTCGATCCCGGTCCTCGGCATTTTTTATTTTTAATAACATTTTGCACCCATAGCGCAACTGGATAGAGTGTCTGACTACGAATCAGAAGGTTGTAGGTTCGACTCCTACTGGGTGCATTTTTTTGTTTCTTCTACTATAATGAGTAGAGAGATGAAATCATTTCGGGAAGTAGCTCAGCTTGGTAGAGCACTTGGTTTGGGACCAAGGGGTCGCAGGTTCGAATCCTGTCTTCCCGATCGAGTCTCACAGTTAAATAGTTCAGAAACATCGGGAAATAGCTCAGCTTGGTAGAGCGCTGCGTTCGGGACGCAGAGGTCGCAAGTTCGAATCTTGTTTTCCCGATTTTTTTGTCTCTAAATTTAACGAACAAAATACTTTTATTTCACTAGTTAATTTCTTATAATATTAGTCAAGATTAGTCAGAGATGAGATGAGGATAATGCAGTCAAAAAATGTTTCAGATATTATCGAAAAATATTTAAAGCAGATTTTAGCTGAGGCTAGCCATGTCGAAATTCGGCGCTCAGAGGTTGCGGATCTTTTTCATGTTGTCCCCTCACAGATTAACTACGTTATTAAGACTCGGTTTACCATCCAAAACGGCTACGTAGTTGAAAGTAAGCGTGGCGGTGGTGGATACATTAGGATCGAGAAGGTAAAGTTACTAGATAATATAGAAGTGTTAGACTCATTACTAGATATAATTGGGACTAGTATTTCCGAAAGGGACGGTGGTTCGATTGTTAAAACGTTGTATCACAGTCAATTGCTTACTAGTAAGGAAGCTAGGATTATCCTAGCAGCAATTGATAAGGATAGTCTGATGATTAATAATGATATCGAAACAGCGAATCGTTTAAGGTCACAGATTCTATCTTCAGTGTTGAATCATTTAAGATTCGAAGATTAGGAAACGGAAAGCGAGGCACATTTTATGGATAACCTATTTACTCCAAGCGCGCGTAACGTATTAGTAATTGCACAAGAACAAGCTAAAAACTTTAGACATCAAGCAGTTGGCACTGAACACCTTCTGTTAGCATTGACCTTAGAACCAAATGGAATTGCTTATAGTGTATTAACCCAATTTCAAATTCACGATGAGGACATTCGGACTGAAATCGAACGGGTGACTGGCTTTGGTAACGTTGAAGGACTGGATAGTTCTTCATATCTTCCTTATTCACCAAAGGCTAAGGACATCTTAGCCCTAGCCGGGACGATTGCTAGAAAATATGGTTCCAATAAGGTTGGGACCGAACACCTACTACTAGCACTAGTAAGTGATGAAGCAATTCTATCCGCTAGAATCTTCATCACCCTTGGTGCTGCACCAAAGGCAATTAGAATGTCAACCCTTAGAAAGATGGGGGTTAGCTCCATTTCTGGGAAGAACGGTTCATTCGGCAATAAAAAGAACCGGAATGCTCCTAAGGGCAATACACCAACCCTAGATTCACTAGCGACCGATTTGACTGAGGTAGCTCGTGAGGATCGACTAGACCCAACTGTTGGTCGTGAAAAGGAAGTTAAAAGAGTGGTTCAAATCCTTAGTCGGCGGACGAAGAATAACCCTGTCTTAATTGGTGAACCTGGGGTTGGAAAAACTGCCATTGCCGAAGGATTGGCTCAAAAGATTATTAACGGTAGCGTTCCAGAAGATATGACTGACAAGCGGTTAATGATGCTTGATATGGGCTCGTTGGTTGCTGGAACTAAATATCGTGGTGAGTTCGAAAGTCGCCTTAAGAAGGTCATTAAGGAAATTAAGGATAGTGGCAACATCATTCTATTTGTTGATGAATTGCATACTCTAGTTGGTGCAGGTGGTGCTGAAGGCGCAATTGATGCTTCCAACATCTTGAAGCCTTCATTAGCTCGTGGTGAGCTCCAAATGATTGGTGCTACAACATTAAATGAATACCAAAAATATATCGAATCAGATACAGCATTAGAAAGAAGATTTGCAACGGTTCAAGTTGATGAACCATCACCAGAAGAAACGGTACAAATTTTGAAGGGGATTCGGCCTAAGTATGAAGAACATCACCACGTTCAAATTACTGACGACGCAATTGAAAAGGCAGTTGAACTTTCTAACCGCTACATCCAAAGTCGTTTCCTCCCTGACAAGGCGATTGATTTAATGGATGAAGCTGCTGCTAAGGTTAGAATTAACGAACAACCTGCTAAGTTGTCTGCAAACCGAGCAAAATTGAACCAGCTAGATACTGAAAAGGAACAGGCAATTGAAGCCCAGGACTTTGATCGGGCCGTTAAAATTAGACAACAGGCTAAGGCCGTTGCTGTGAAGGTGGAAGCTGAAGAAGCTAAGCGAAAGCAAGCTCACGAAGACAATGAATATTCATTGAAGGAAACTGGTCAAGACATCGCTGAAGTAGTTGCTCAATGGACTGGAATTCCAGTAACCCAACTCAAGAAGACTGATGCTGACAGACTAATTAACCTAGAAGACGTGTTGCACAAACGGGTTGTAGGTCAAGATGAAGCTGTGTCTGCAGTGGCCCGTGCAATTAGAAGAGCACGCAGTGGCCTTAAAGATCCTAATAAGCCAATTGGTTCCTTTATGTTCCTTGGTCCTACTGGGGTCGGGAAGACCGAATTGGCTAAGGATTTAGCAGAAGCAATGTTTGGTTCTGAAAACGACATGATTAGAGTTGATATGTCTGAATACATGGAAAAGTACTCTACTAGTCGGTTGATTGGTTCTGCCCCTGGTTATGTGGGTTATGAAGAGGGGGGCCAACTAACTGAAAAGGTTAGACAGCATCCTTATTCGGTGGTTCTTCTCGATGAAGTTGAAAAAGCCCATCCAGATGTTTTCAATCTACTATTACAAGTGTTAGATGATGGTTACCTTACTGATTCGAAGGGTCGGAAGGTTGATTTCAGAAACACGGTTATTATTATGACTTCGAACTTGGGTGCTACTACGCTTAAGTACAAGAAGACCGTTGGATTTGGAGCTGAAAAGGCTGATGCTGATGATTACAAAGCGATGTCCGCAACCATCAAAGAACAATTAAAGAAGTATTTCAGACCTGAATTCTTGAACCGAATTGATGAAGTGGTAATCTTCCACTCCCTTAACAAGCAACAACTCCATGATATTGTGAAGTTGATGGCTCAAGATCTCCTTGAAAGAATTTCTGAACAAGGGATTAAGGTTAAGCTTACATCAGCTGCCATCGATGTGGTTGCTGAAGCCGGGTTTGATCCTCAATATGGGGCTCGACCAATCAGACGGGCATTGCAAACCAAAGTTGAAGATCAGCTAAGTGAAACGATGCTATCAGGACAAGTTGCAACTGGTGACTCACTAACGATTGGTGCTAGTCATGGTAAAATTAAAATTAGTGTCAAAAGTGGGAATCAAAAATCTACAAATAAGTAAAATGAACTAATCAAAAAAAGAGGAAGTAATTCCTCTTTTTTTGAGCTTTATATATTGACATTTACTATTAATATGAGTAATATAGCATTATATAACTACGAATTGAAATGAGTTCTTGCGATCTATTGTCCGGAAGAGCTCCTATATCCCCCAAAGTTGAGATTATTGAATCTGTTTTGGGGATTTTTTTTGCCCTAAATGAGTGAAAAAGTAGGAAAAATACAATTTGTAATCAAATTGTAACATTTCTTTTCGTAGAAATAATTAGGAGAGGTGAATAACTTGGCAGGACATTTAGTTAAATATGGAAAGCACCGTATTCGTAGAAGTTACGCTCGAATCAAGGAAGTTCTTGATTTACCTAACTTGATTGAAATCCAAACTAATTCATATCAATGGTTCTTGGATGACGGATTACGGGAAATGTTTAATGACATTATGCCAATTGATGACTTTAAGGGTAATTTATCTTTAGAGTTCGTTGATTATCAATTATTAGAACCAAAGTATACAGTAGAAGAAGCACGTGCGCATGAGGCAAATTATTCAGCTCCATTGCATGTTACTCTTAAGCTGACGAACCATGATACTGGTGAAATTAAGACCCAAGATGTTTTCTTTGGCGATTTTCCATTGATGACTGACCAAGGGACCTTCATTATTAATGGTGCCGAACGGGTTATCGTTTCTCAATTAGTTCGTTCTCCTGGAGTGTTCTTCCACAAGGACGTTAATAAGAACGGCCGGACTGTATTTGGTTCCACCATTATCCCTAACCGTGGGGCTTGGATGGAATTTGAAACTGATGCTAAGAACGTTTCCTACGTAAGAATTGACCGGACCCGGAAACTACCAATTACCGAATTAGTGCGTGCACTTGGTTTTGGTGATGATAGCGAAATTAGTGAAATTCTTGGTTCTAATGATAGTTTATCATTAACCCTTGAAAAGGATGTTCACAAGAATGCTGACGACTCCCGAGTTGAAGAAGCATTAAAGGATATTTACGAACGACTACGGCCAGGTGAACCAAAGACTGCTGATTCATCTAGAAGTCTTTTGACAGCCCGTTTCTTCGATCCAAAGCGTTACGATATGGCACCTGTTGGTCGGTTTAAGACTAACAACAAATTAAAACTTAAAAACCGTTTATTAGGGTTAACTCTAGCTGAAACTTTGGCTGATCCTGATACTGGTGAAATTATTGCTAATAAGGATGACGTTATTAGTCGTGAACTATTAGAAAAATTAAAACCATACCTTGATCGTCAAGACTTTAAGGCATATACCTTTGAACCATCTGATCAAGCTGTTGTTACTGAACCAATGACAATTCAAGTTATCAAGGTATACTCTAAGAACGACCCAGATCGGATTGTTCCAGTAATTGGTAACGATAACATTCCATTGGACTTCAAACACATTACCCCAGCCGATATTATTGCTTCAGTTAATTACTTCTTTAACCTTCAAGAAGGAATCGGCGAACCAGATGATATTGATCACTTGGGTAACCGGCGGATTCGTTCAGTTGGTGAATTACTTCAAAACCAATTTAGAATTGGATTAGCACGGATGGAAAGAGTAGTTAGAGAACGGATGTCAATCCAAGATGCTGCTACTGTTACTCCACAACAATTGATCAATATTAGACCAGTGGTTGCTTCCGTGAAGGAATTCTTTGGGTCCTCCCAACTTTCTCAATTCATGGATCAAACCAACCCCCTTGGTGAATTGACCCACAAACGGCGTCTTTCTGCCTTGGGACCTGGTGGTTTAACTCGTGATCGGGCTGGATACGAAGTTCGGGACGTTCACTACACCCACTACGGTCGGATTTGTCCAATTGAAACTCCCGAAGGTCCAAATATCGGGTTGATCAATAGTCTTTCTAGTTATGCACGGGTTAATAAGTATGGTTTTGTTGAAACTCCATACCGGCGTGTGTCATGGAAGGACCACAAGGTTACTGATAAAATTGATTACTTGAGTGCTGACGAAGAAGATAAGTATGTTGTTGCGCAAGCTAACTCTAAACTTAATGATGACGGTTCATTTGCAGAACCGACTGTTTTGGCTCGTCACCGTTCAGATAACATTGTTGCTAACATTGAAAATGTTGATTACATGGACGTTTCACCTAAGCAAGTAGTTTCAGTTGCGACTGCATGTATTCCTTTCTTGGAAAATGATGACTCCAACCGGGCCTTGATGGGTGCTAACATGCAACGGCAAGCGGTTCCATTGGTAAACCCACATGCTCCACTAGTTGGAACTGGGATGGAATACCGGGCTGCTCATGATTCCGGAGTTGCTTTGATCTGTAAGCACGAAGGAAACGTTGAATACGTTGATTCACGCGAAGTACGCGTTCGTCGTGACGATGGTGCACTAGACACTTACAAGTTAATGAAGTTCCAACGTTCCAATGGTGGTAAGAACTACAACCAACGGCCAATCGTTAAGGTTAACGACCACGTTGACGCTAACGAAGTTTTAGCTGATGGGCCATCAATGGAAAACGGTGAATTAGCATTGGGACAAAACCCAGTGGTTGCCTTCATGACTTGGCAAGGGTACAACTTCGAAGATGCGATCGCCATTAACGAACGCCTCGTTCGTGATGACGTCTACACTTCCATTCATATTGAAGAATATGAATCAGAAGCGCGTGATACTAAGTTAGGACCTGAAGAAATGACTCGTGAAATCCCTAACGTTGGGGAAGATGCACTTAGAAACCTTGATGAAAACGGGGTTGTCAGAATTGGTGCTGAAGTTCACGATGGTGATATTTTAGTTGGTAAGGTTACTCCTAAGGGTGTGACTGAATTATCAGCTGAAGAACGTTTACTTCACGCTATCTTTGGTGAAAAGGCTCGTGAAGTACGGGATACTTCCCTTAAGGTTCCTCATGGTGCTGGTGGAATTATCCAAGACATTAAGGTCTTTAGCCGTGAGAATGGTGATGAACTTGCTCCAGGGGTTAACCAAATGGTACGAGTTTACATTGCTCAAAAGCGGAAGATTCAAGTTGGAGACAAGATGTCCGGACGTCATGGCAACAAGGGAACTGTTTCAATCGTAATCCCTGAAGAAGATATGCCATACTTGCCAGATGGAACTCCAATCGACATTATGTTGAGCCCAATGGGTGTGCCTTCACGGATGAACATCGGACAACTACTTGAATTGCATTTAGGAATGGCTGCTCGTAAGTTAGGAATTCACGTTACTACGCCAGTTTTCGATGGAGCTAGTGATGATGATATTGATGACATTGTTAAGGAAGCTGGAATGGCTCCTGATACTAAGTCAGTTGTCTACGATGGTCGGACTGGTGAACCATTTGATAAGCGGATTGCAGTGGGAGTTATGCACTACTTGAAACTTGCTCACATGGTTGACGATAAGATTCATGCTCGTGCAATTGGACCTTACTCATTAGTTACCCAACAACCACTTGGTGGGAAAGCTCAATTTGGGGGCCAACGGTTTGGTGAAATGGAAGTTTGGGCGCTTGAAGCTTATGGTGCTGCATATACCCTTCAAGAAATCCTTACTTA
Organism: Lactobacillus sp. Sy-1; assembly: GCF_019303535.1. Lineage (GTDB taxonomy): Bacteria > Bacillota > Bacilli > Lactobacillales > Lactobacillaceae > Nicoliella. The sequence continues at coordinate 753,511 of NZ_JACCIU010000001.1, forward strand.
CAAGTCTGATGACGTTGTTGGTCGGGTTAAGACTTACGAAGCCATCGTTAAGGGCGAACCAATTCCAAAGCCAGGGGTTCCTGAATCATTCCGAGTACTTGTTAAGGAACTACAAGCCTTAGGACTTGATATGAAGGTGCTTAACAAGGATCACGAAGAAGTTGAACTAAGAGATATGGACAATGAAGATGATGATGTTGTGAATGTTGATGCTTTAAGCAAGTTAGCTAAGGAACAAGAAGCTAAGAAGAACGCTGAAAAGGATGAACAATCAGACAGTGAATCTGAAAAGTCAAACACTACTAACACAAATTCTAATGATTAAATAAGGAGGCCGCTCAATTGGTCGATGTTAATAAATTCGAAAGCATGCAAATTGGCCTAGCATCTTCTGATAAAATCCGTAGTTGGTCATATGGTGAAGTTCAAAAACCAGAAACCATTAACTACCGGACCTTGAAGCCTGAAAAAGAAGGTTTGTTCGATGAACGAATCTTTGGGCCTACTAAGGACTGGGAATGTGCTTGTGGTAAATACAAGCGGATTCGTTACCGCGGAATTGTCTGTGACCGATGTGGAGTTGAAGTTACCCGCTCCAAGGTTAGAAGAGAACGGATGGGCCACATTGAATTGGCTGCACCGGTTACTCATATTTGGTACTTCAAGGGAATTCCTAGTCGGATGGGACTTGTCTTAGACATGAGTCCACGGGCATTGGAAGAAGTAATTTACTTTGCTTCCTACGTTGTTACTGACCCGGGTGATACGCCACTTGAAAACAAGCAACTACTATCAGAACAAGATTACCGTGAAAAGAAACTAGAATACGGAAGTCGCTTCAAGGCTGGTATTGGTGCCGAAGCAATCAAGACTTTGCTTGAAAATGTTGATGTTCAAAAGGAAACGAATGAACTTAAACAAGAGTTAAAGAAGGCTACTGGTCAAAAGAGAACCCGTGCGGTTCGTCGATTAGATATTTTGGAAGCATTCTTAACTTCTGAAAATGATTTAGATTGGATGGTAATGGACGCCATTCCTGTTATTCCACCTGACCTTCGTCCAATGGTTCAATTGGAAGGTGGCCGTTTTGCCACTTCAGATTTAAATGACCTATACCGGCGGGTAATTAACCGTAATAACCGGCTTAAGCGACTATTAGATCTACATGCTCCTGGAATCATTGTTCAAAACGAAAAGCGGATGCTTCAAGAAGCCGTTGATGCTTTAATTGATAATGGTCGGCGTGGTCGTCCAGTTGCCGGTCCAGGTAACCGTCCATTGAAGTCATTGTCACACATGCTTAAGGGTAAGCAAGGTCGGTTTAGACAAAACTTACTTGGAAAGCGGGTTGATTACTCCGGACGTTCAGTTATTGATGTTGGTCCATTCCTTAAGTTCAACCAAATGGGACTGCCAGTGCCAATGGCAATGGAACTTTTCAAGCCTTTCATTATGAAGGAATTGGTTAAGCGTGGAATTGCATCTAACATTAAGAACGCTAAGCGCCAAATTGATCGTCAAGAAGACGAAGTGTTTGACGTCTTAGAAGATGTTATTAAAGAACACCCAGTGCTACTTAACCGGGCCCCTACGCTTCACCGTTTGGGAATTCAAGCCTTCGAACCAGTATTAGTAAGTGGGAAGTCCATGCGTTTACATCCATTGGCCTGTGAAGCTTACAATGCCGATTTCGATGGTGATCAAATGGCCATTCACGTTCCACTTTCAGATGAAGCACAAGCTGAATCAAGAATTCTAATGCTTGCTGCCAGTCATATCCTTGCCCCTCGTGATGGGAAGCCAATTGTTACACCATCACAAGATATGGTTATTGGTAATTACTACCTAACCATGGAAGAAGCTGGTCGTGAAGGTGAAGGAATGATCTTTAATGACTATGATGAAGCACTTCTTTCCTACCAAAATGGGACTACTCACTGGCACACTAGAGTAGGAATTCGAGCATCATCAATGCCTGATAAGCCATTTACCGATGACCAAAAGGATAAGATTTTAATTACCACAACTGGTAAGATTATCTTTAACCATATTTTACCTAAGGCATTTACTTACTTGAATGAACCAACTGACACTAACGTGCATGGTCACATTCCAGATAAGTACTTCCTTGAACCTGGTGAAGATATTTTTGAACACTTGAAGGATGCACCAATCGTGCCACCATTTAAGAAGGGCTTCTTAAGTGACGTGATTGCTGAAGTATATAACCAATACAAGGTTACCATCACTTCGAAGTTACTTGATCGAATCAAGGATATTGGTTATGACAAGTCTACTAAATCTGGATTAACCGTTGGAATTACCGATGTTACTGATTTAAAGGAAAAGCCTGCCGTTCTTGAAAAGGCTCACAAGAAGGTTGACATGGTTACTAAGCAGTTCCGGCGTGGTTTGATTACTGATCAAGAACGTTACGAAAGAGTTATTCAAATCTGGACTGACGCTAAGGATGAAATCCAAGAATTGCTGATGAACAACTTCGACCCTCAAAACCCAATCTTTATGATGAGTGATTCTGGAGCTCGTGGTAACATCTCAAACTTTACTCAATTAGCTGGGATGCGTGGATTGATGGCTTCTCCAAGTGGAGACATCATGGAATTGCCAATTACTTCTAACTTCCGTGAAGGATTAACCGTCTTGGAAATGTTTATTTCTACCCATGGGGCTCGTAAAGGGATGACCGATACGGCCTTGAAGACTGCCAACTCTGGTTACTTAACTAGACGGCTTGTTGATGTGGCCCAAGATGTTATTATTCGTGAAGATGACTGTGGAACTGACCGTGGATTGATTGTTCAAGCCCTTACAAACGGGAATGAAACGATTGAACCGCTATACGACCGAATTATTGGACGGAACGCAATGAAGAGTATTGTTGATCCTAAGACCGGCGAAGTAATCGTTAAGAAGAACCAAATCATTAATGAACCTGAAGCCCAAGCAATTGTGGATGCTGGAATTAAGGAAGTTGAAATCCGTTCTGCATTTACTTGTAACAGTGTTCATGGGGTTTGTTCTAAGTGTTACGGACGAAACCTTGCTACTGGGGACCCAGTTGAAGTTGGAGAAGCAGTCGGTACGGTTGCTGCCCAAGCCATTGGGGAACCTGGTACTCAATTGACTATGCGGAACTTCCATACTGGTGGGGTTGCCGGAAACTCAGATATTACCCAAGGACTTCCACGGATTCAAGAAATTGTTGAAGCCAGAAACCCTAAGGGGAAAGCTGAAATTACTGAAGTTACTGGAACTGTTGAAACAATTGAAGAAAATCCTGCGGAAAGAACCCAAGAGATTACCATCAAGGGTGATACAGATACCAGAACTTACAGTGTTCCAATTAATTCACAACTTCAAGTTGCTGAAGGCGACTTCATTAGACGAGGCAGTAAGTTAAACGATGGTTCAATTGATCCTAAGGAATTAATTAAGGTTAGAGATACGATCTCAACTGAAGTTTACTTGCTTAGTGAAGTTCAAAAGGTTTACCGTGGTCAAGGGGTGGACTTAAGTGATAAGCACGCCGAAATCATGATTAGACAAATGCTTCGGAAGGTTCGAATCATGGACCCTGGTGACACTGAGTTACTTCCTGGAACATTAATGGATATTAATGACTTTAAGGAAAGTAACCGTGAAGCCGTTATCACTGGTAAGATTCCTGCTACATCCCGTCCAGTATTGCTTGGAATTACTAAGGCTGCCCTTGAAACGAACAGTTTCTTATCAGCTGCCTCCTTCCAAGAAACTACTCGGGTGTTAACAGATGCTGCCATTCGTGGTAAGAATGATCCATTAGTCGGATTGAAAGAAAATGTTATTATTGGTAAGTTAATTCCTGCTGGTACTGGTATGCACACTTATGGTGATATCAAACCAAAGGAAATCGGTGCATCTAGTACCGATGGCGTTTACTCAATTAGTCAATTAGAAGAAAAGATTAAAAAAGAAGAAGACGCTAAAAATTAATTAACCGTTTAAAGTAAGGATTGCCATTTAATTGGTAATCTTTATTTTTTTACATAAAAATTAAATTAAATAGGTAGCCAATTGTAATAAATGGGATGAAGGCAATCCGCTTTTGCTTTGCAAACAGCCAGGCATAAATTAAAGCAGTAGTGGTGGCGAGCATTAATAACGTTAGAATGCCACTAAATCCAATAATTAACCCAACAATGAAAAGAACATCAATGTCTCCACAACCAATTTTGATGGTGAAATAGTTTAGTGATTGAACCACTAAGTATGCCCCTAGCAAAATGATTAATAAAATAAGATTACCACCATTAAAAATTAAATAATGGGTTACGTTAATGATTAATAGAATAATAATTAAAATAGTGGGGACGGTTAATTTTTGGTTGTCAATGATCGATAGGGTGATTAAAATTAAAATGGAAATGAAAATTAACCAGTTAAAGTTAAAATAGGATTGAAGGATGAATGCGCCACCAAAGATAAACTCGTTAGTAATTAATTCGCGGTTGATTACGGACTTGCAATAGCGACAACGGCCCTTTAAAGATAAATAACTAACGATTGGAATTAGATCTACTGGTTTCAGGGGGGTCCGACATTGATCACAATGTGATCTAGGGAAAATGATTGATTCACTTCGGTTAGCTCTTTGAATTACTAATGATATGAACGATCCCAATGCTGTCCCAATAACAAATAAAATAATTGAATTCATATTTACCACCTCGGAAATTAACATACGTAAGAAATGATAAATACTATTTTTTAAATCCATTGACACGCCATATTGGTAGTGATAAGATAATAAAGTGCTTGCTGATGCAAGGAAGTATGTTCTTTGCACTATGTACAATTTCGTACGTAAACGGCGGTTCTTTTTTTAAGAATAAAAATGAACCACCTGGATGTGTGGACTTATATATTATATTTTAAAAATTATGAAAGGAGGAATTTTTAGATGCCTACTATTAACCAATTAGTTCGTAACGGACGTAAATCTAAAAGTTCTAAATCAAAATCCCCTGCTTTAAACCATGGGTACAACAGTTACAAGAAAGTACAAACCAACAACCCAGCTCCTCAAAAACGTGGAGTTGCTACCCGTGTTGGTACTATGACTCCTAAGAAGCCTAACTCTGCATTACGTAAGTATGCCCGTGTTAGATTATCCAACTTAATCGAAGTTACTGCTTACATTCCAGGAATTGGACACAACCTTCAAGAACATAGTGTTGTTTTAATTCGTGGTGGACGTGTTAAGGATTTACCTGGGGTTCGTTACCACATTATTCGTGGTGCTTTAGATACTGCCGGTGTTGATGATCGTCGTCAAGGTCGTTCTAAGTACGGTACTAAGAAGCCTAAGGAATAATCGATTAAACTTAAAAACGAGGAGGATATTTAAATGCCAAGAAAAGGACATGTTGCGGATCGCGAAGTACTTCCTGATCCAATTTACAACTCAAAGTTGGTTACCAGCTTAATTAACCATTTAATGTTAGATGGTAAGAGAGGGACTGCATCAAAGATTTTATACGGTGCATTCGACATGATTAAAGAAGAAACTGGTAACGATCCAGTAGAAGTATTCGAAGAAGCAATGAAGAACGTTATGCCAGTACTTGAAGTTAAGGCTCGTCGTGTTGGTGGGGCTAACTACCAAGTTCCAATCGAAGTTCGTCCAGGTCGTCGGACTACTTTAGGTCTTCGTTGGATCACTAACTACTCACGTTTACGTGGTGAACATACTATGACTGAACGCTTAGGTCGTGAAATCATGGATGCTGCTAACAACACTGGTGCTTCCGTTAAGAAGCGTGAAGACACTCATAAGATGGCTGAAGCTAACCGTGCATTTGCACATTACCGTTGGTAATTAGCGTTTAGTTATTCTTATAATTTGTTATAATAATAAGTGGCTAATTGGTGTTCAATAGCCACTTTTATTTGAAACTGAACTGTTTTGAGAGGAGAAACAATTACACATGGCTAACAAACGTGAATTCCCACTAGAAAAGACTCGTAATATCGGTATTACTGCCCATATTGATGCTGGTAAGACTACCGCTACTGAACGGATCTTGTACTACACTGGAATTACCCACAAAATTGGTGAAACCCATGATGGTGCTTCACAAATGGACTGGATGGAACAAGAACAAGAACGTGGTATTACTATCACTTCCGCTGCTACTACTGCGCAATGGAAGGGTTACCGAGTAAACATTATTGATACCCCAGGACACGTGGACTTCACTGCTGAAGTTGAACGTTCACTACGTGTTCTTGATGGTTCAATTACTGTTTTAGATGCTGCCGCTGGGGTTGAACCTCAAACTGAAACTGTTTGGCGTCAAGCTTCTGAATACAACGTTCCAAGAATTGTTTTCGCTAACAAGATGGATAAGTTGGGTGCTGACTTTGATATGTCAGTTAAGTCACTTCACGAACGTTTGGATGCAAATGCACATGCAATTCAAATGCCAATTGGTGCCGAAGATGACTTCGAAGGTATGGTTGACTTAATTGAAATGAAAGCATACCTTTACGACGAAGACAAGTTAGGTTCCGAATGGGATACTGTTGAAATTCCTGATAACTTAAAGGAAGAATCACAAAAGCGTCATGATGAATTAGTTGAAGCTGTTGCTGATGTTGATGAAGATATCATGAACAAGTACCTTGAAGGTGAAGAAATCACTAAGGATGAATTAAAGGCTGCTATCCGTAAGGCTACTTTAAACCTTGAATTCTACCCTGTATTAGCTGGTTCAGCATTTAAGAACAAGGGTGTTCAAATGATGCTTGATGCAGTTATTGATTACCTTCCATCACCACTTGATGTTCGCCCATACAAGGCTACTGATCCTGATACTGGTGAAGAAGTTGAATTAAAGGCTGACGACAACAAGCCATTTGCTGCCTTAGCATTTAAGATCATGACTGATCCATTCGTTGGACGTTTAACATTTATTCGTGTTTACCGTGGTAGTTTGGAATCAGGTTCATACGTATTGAATGCTACTAAGGACAAGCGTGAACGTGTTGGTCGTTTACTACAAATGCACTCTAACCACCGGAAAGAAATTCCAGAAGTGTTCTCTGGTGATATCGCTGCTGCTATTGGTTTAAAGAATACCACTACTGGTGATTCATTAACTGATCCTAAGCACCCATTACACCTTGAATCAATGGAATTCCCTGACCCAGTTATTAGTGTTTCCGTTGAACCTAAGACTAAGGCTGATCAAGATAAGATGAACAACGCTTTACAAAAGCTTGCTGAAGAAGATCCTACCTTCAAGGCTGAAACTAACCCTGAAACTGGTGAAACTATTATCTCCGGAATGGGTGAACTTCACTTGAACATCATTGTTGATCGTATGAAGCGTGAATTCAAGGTTGAAGCAACGATTGGTGCTCCACAAGTTGCTTACCGTGAAGCATTTACTAAGGCTACTAAGGCTCAAGGTAAGTTCATTCGTCAATCTGGTGGTAAGGGTCAATACGGGGATGTTTGGATTGAATTTACTCCAAACGAAGCCGGTAAAGGATTCGAATTCGAAGATGCTATCGTTGGTGGGGTTGTTCCTCGTGAATTTATCCCTTCAGTAGAACAAGGTTTGAAGGAATCAATGGCTAATGGTGTTCTTGCAGGATACCCATTGATTGACGTTAAGGCTAAGTTATACGATGGTAGTTACCATGATGTCGATTCTAGTGAAGCTGCATTTAAGATTGCTGCTTCAATTGCATTGAGAAATGCTGCTAAGACTGCTGATCCAGTTATTCTAGAACCAATCATGAAGGTTGATATTGTTGTTCCTGAAGAAAACATGGGTGATGTTATGGGTCAAGTAACTTCACGTCGTGGGAATGTTGATGGAATGGAAACTCGTTCAAAGGCTCAATTAATTCATGCTTATGTTCCACTTTCTGAAATGTTTGGTTACGCAACTACATTGCGTTCAGCTACTCAAGGTCGTGGTACATTCTCAATGAGTTTTGATCACTACGCTCCAGTTCCAAAGGCTATTCAAGAAGAAATTATCAAGAAGAACGGTGGAAACGCTGAATAATAAAATCAATTAATTTTATTATTAAAGGAGACTGAATTTTTCAGTCTCCTTTTTCAGTCTCCAATAAATTGAAAGTAAAATAATTTTAAAACGGCAAATTATTTTTTATAAACCCTTGCAACTAGGCTTTAAATCGGGTATTATAGTTAAGTACTGATTTTTGAGGGGTTGTTATACCCTAAACAGGACAGATGATAGCATTGATGTGAGAGATTGCGGCACACCCGGTTGCATTGCCATGAAGGATGGTCGGGAACTTTCACGGAGTTAGTCTTATTTTTAAAATAGACGAAGGAGGGAATACAATGGCAAAACAAAAAATTCGTATTCGATTAAAGGCTTATGAACACCGCATTTTAGATCAATCTGCTGAAAAGATTGTCGCAACGGCTCAAAGAACTGGTGCCAAAATTTCTGGTCCAATTCCATTGCCTACTGATCGGACTGTTTACACTCTTTTAGCTTCACCACATAAGTTTAAGAAGTCACGTGAACAATTCGAAATGTTAACTCACAAGCGTTTAATTGACATCTTGAATCCAACACCAAAAACTGTTGATTCATTGATGAAACTTGATCTACCAAGTGGTGTAGATATCGAAATCAAACTATAATTTTTAGAAATACAATCATATCGGAGGTGTACTCATGACCAAAAAAGGAATCTTAGGTAAAAAAGTAGGAATGACTCAAGTATTCAGTGAAAATGGAGAATTAACTCCAGTTACTGTTATTGATGTTACTCCTAACGTTGTTTTGCAAAAGAAGACCGTTGAAAATGACGGTTACGAAGCAATTCAAGTTGGTTTTGACGACAAGAGAGCTGTTCGTTCAAACAAACCAGAAAAAGGTCATGCAGCAAAAGCAAAGACTAATCCTAAGCGCTTCATTAAAGAAATTCGAGATGTTGAGCTTGGCGATTATAACGTAGCAGACGAAGTAAAGGCAGATGTCTTCGAAGCAGGTGACATCGTTGATGTTACAGGTATCTCGAAGGGTCATGGATATCAAGGTAACATCCACAAGGATGGTCAATCACGTGGACCAGAAACTCATGGTTCAAGATACCACCGTCGTCCTGGTTCATTAGGTTCAATCATTAACCGTGTTGTTAAGGGTATGAAGCTTCCAGGTCGGATGGGTAACAAGACTGTTACTATTCAAAACCTTGAAATCGTAAAGGCTGACACTGAAAACAACGTTCTTCTTGTTAAAGGTAACGTTCCAGGTGCCAACAAATCACTATTAGTAGTTAGATCTGCAGCTCGCGGATCTCAAAAATAAGAAAGGAGGAACAATAAATGACAAGCGTAGCATTATACAAACAAGATGGTAGTACAAATGGCAACGTCGACTTAAATGACGCCATTTTCAACATCGAACCAAACGATAGTGTTGTATTTGATACAATCACTATGCAACGCGCATCACAACGTCAAGGTACCCATGCTGTTAAAAACAGAAGTGCCGTTCGCGGTGGTGGTAAGAAGCCATGGCGTCAAAAGGGAACTGGTCGTGCTCGTCAAGGTTCCATCCGTTCACCACAATGGCGTGGCGGTGGTGTTGTCTTCGGACCAACTCCTCGCTCATACGCATACCACCTTCCAAAGAAGGTTACTCGTTTAGCTGTTAAGTCTGTTCTTTCAGAAAAGGTTGCTAACGATGCCTTTGTTGTTGTTGATTCACTAGCATTTAGTGCTCCTAAGACTAAGGAATTTAACAACGTATTAAAGAATTTGGATGCTACTACTAAGACTTTAGTTGTCTTAGAAGATGACAACGATAACGTTGCTTTATCAGCACGTAACTTAAAGAACGTTACTGTTATTAGTGCTAAGAGTGTTAACACTCTTGACGTTGTTCACAGTGACAAGGTTGTTATTACTAAGGCTGCTCTTTCTCAAGTAGAGGAGGTGCTCGCATAATGGAATCACGCGATATCATTTTACGTCCAGTTATCACTGAAGCAACCACTGCTTTAATGGATGACAAACGTTACACATTTGATGTAGACGTACGGGCAACTAAGACACAAGTTAAAAAAGCAATCGAAGATATCTTTGATGTTAAGGTTGTTAAAGTAAACATTATGAATCTTAAGGGTAAGAAGAAGCGCCAAGGATCATTCGTTGGTTACACTAAGAAGCGCCGTAAGGCAATCGTTACTCTATCTTCAGATTCAAATGAAATTCAATTATTTAGCGAAAAATAAAATATTAAAATAGGAGGGGAATACTTTGGCACTTAAAAAGTACAAACCAACCAGTAATGGTCGTCGTAACATGACTAGCCTTAACTATAAGGAAGTTATTACGACTCAAAAGCCTGAAAAGTCTTTATTGGCTGCTAAGAAGCACCAAGCTGGTCGTAACAACTCAGGCCGCATGACTGTTCGTCATCGTGGTGGTGGTAACAAAAACCAATACCGGATTATTGATTTTAAGCGTAACAAAGATGATGTTATGGCTACTGTTCAATCAATCCAATATGACCCAAATCGGACTGCTAATATCGCATTATTAGTATATGCTGATGGTGTTAAATCATACATCCTTGCCCCTAAGGGACTAAAGGTTGGGGATAAAGTTGAATCAGGTGCAAATGCTGATATTAAAGTTGGTAATGCATTACCATTGAACAAGATCCCAGTTGGTAGTATCATTCATAACATCGAATTGAAGCCTGGTAAGGGTGGTCAATTAGTTCGTTCTGCTGGTACTTCAGCTCAATTATTAGGTAATGAAGGTAAATACGCACTAGTTAAGTTATCATCTGGTGAAGTTCGTATGATTCTTTCAGTAAACCGTGCTACTATCGGTAGTGTTGGAAATGAAGAACACGGATTAGTTAATGTTGGTAAGGCCGGTCGTACTCGTTACAAAGGTCAACGTCCACATGTTCGTGGTTCTGTAATGAACCCTAACGACCATCCACATGGTGGTGGGGAAGGTAAAGCTCCAGTTGGTTACCCATCTCCATTATCACCATGGCACAAGAAGACTGTTGGTAAGAAGACTCGTTCTAAGAGTGCTCGTTCTAACAAGATGATTGTTCGTCGTCGTAAAGGTTCAAAGATGTAATTTAATTCATCACTAAAAGATGAATTTGAAAGGGAGGTTTTATAATGAGTCGTAGTTTAAAGAAGGGACCATTTGCTGATGCCAGTCTTTTAAAGAAGATTGATGCTCAAAAGGATTCTGAAAAGAAGTCAGTAATTAAGACCTGGTCTCGTCGATCAACTATTTTTCCAAGCTTCATTGGATACACTATCGCTGTTTATAACGGGAGAAGACACGTTCCCGTTTACGTTCAAGAAGACATGGTAGGACACAAGCTTGGTGAATTCGTACCAACCCGTACTTTCCATGGTCACGCTAAGGGTGACGATAAGAAAACTGTCTAAACAAGGAGGATTAATAAATGGCTGAACAAGTTACATCAGCAAAAGCTACTGCAAGAACTGTTCGTATTGCCGCTCGTAAGGTCCGCCTTGTAGTTGATCTTATTAGAGGTAAAAGCGTGGCAGAAGCCAGTGCAATCTTGAAATTCACTCCTCGGGGTGCTTCTCCAGTTGTATCAAAGGTTCTTATGTCAGCTGTAGCTAATGCAGAAAATAATTTTGATTTAGATCGTGAAGACTTAGTTGTAAGTGAAGCATATGTAAATGAAGGACCAACTTTAAAGCGGTTCCGTCCTCGTGCAAAGGGTTCAGCTTCACCAATTAACAAGAGAACTAGTCACATCACTGTCGTAGTTTCTGAAAAGTAGGAGGTATAACGCGTGGGTCAAAAAGTAAATCCAAACGGATTTCGTGTAGGAATCATCCGCGATTGGGAAGCAAAATGGTATGCTGAAAAAGATTTTGCTGCTAATCTTAAGGAAGACCTTCAAATCCGTAAATATATCGCAGAAAGACTTTCTGACGCTTCTGTTTCTACTGTAGAAATCGAACGTGCTGCAAAGCGTGTCAACGTTTCTATTCACACTGCTAAGCCAGGAATGGTTATTGGTAAGGGTGGATCCGAAGTTGAAAGTCTTCGTAAACAATTAAACTCATTAACTGGTAAGCGTGTTCACATTAACATTATCGAAATCAAGAAACCTGATTTAGATGCTATTCTTGTTGGTGAAAACATTGCTGCTCAACTAGAAGGTCGTGTGGCTTTCCGTCGTGCAATGCGTCAAGCAATGCAACGTAGTGTTCGTTCAGGTGCTAAGGGTATTAAGACTCAAGTAGCTGGTCGTTTGAATGGTGCTGATATGGCTCGTATCGAATCATACGCTGAAGGTACTGTTCCATTGCATACTTTACGTGCTGATATCGATTACTCATGGGAAGAAGCACATACTACTTACGGTGCTATTGGTGTTAAGACTTGGATTTATCGTGGTGAAATTTTACCAGGCCAAGCTGCTGTTAACAACGATATCCCAGCTAATAACAATAATCGTCGAAACAACAACCGGCGGAACAATAATCGTAAAGGAGGGGAATAAGCATGCTAGTACCAAAACGTGTAAAACATCGTCGTGAACATCGTGGTAAGTTACGTGGTCAAGCAAAGGGTGGTAAGTCAGTTACTTTCGGTAGTTATGGTTTACAATCATTAGATTCACATTGGATTACCAATAGACAAATCGAAGCTTGTCGTGTTGCTATCACACGTTACATGAAGCGTGGTGGGAAAGTTTGGATTAAGATTTTCCCTCACAAATCATATACTGAAAAAGGTGTCGGAGTTCGTATGGGTAATGGTAAGGGTGCCCCAGCTGGATGGGTTGCCCCCGTTAAACGTGGTAAGGTGTTATTCGAAGTAGGAGACACTACTGATGAAATTGCTAAAGAAGCTTTACGTTTAGCTGCAATGAAGCTTCCTGTACGTACTAAGATTGTTAAAAAGGAAGTAGGTGGCGAATCAAATGAAGGCTAAAGAAATTAATGAATTAACCACTGATCAAATGCACGAAAAAGAACAAGGTTACAAAGAAGAATTGTTTAACCTTCGTTTTCAATTGGCTACTGGACAATTGGAAAATACTGCAAGATTAAAACAAGTTCGTAAGAACATTGCACGTATTAAGACTGCACTTCGTCAAAAAGAATTAAACAAGTAAGAATACGATAAAAGGAGGTTTATACATGAGCGAAGAACGTAATGAACGCAAGGTATACCGTGGTCGCGTTGTTTCTGACAAGATGGATAAGACTATTTCTGTAATTGTTGAAACCACTAAGACTCATCCAACTTACGGTAAGCGGGTTAAGTATTCAAAGAAATACAAGGCGCATGATGAAAAGAATGAAGCTAAAAATGGCGACATTGTTGAAATCATGGAAACTCGGCCATTATCAGCTACTAAACATTTCCGTTTAGTTAACATTGTTAAGAAAGCTGTTATTATCTAGTCATTTTATCGTATTCTAATGATCCAACTATGAAGGGAGGATTTTACCGTGATTCAACAAGAAAGTCGTTTAAAAGTTGCTGATAACTCAGGTGCTCGTGAAATTTTAACCATTAAGGTTTTAGGTGGATCAAGTAGACGTTATGCAGGTATCGGTGACATCATTGTTGCTACTGTAAAACAAGCAACACCAGGTGGCGTTGTCAAAAAGGGTGACGTTGTTAAGGCTGTTATCGTTAGAACTAAGTCTGTATCTCGTCGTAAGGACGGTTCATACATTCGTTTTGACGAAAATGCTGCTGTTATCGTTAATGATGACAAGAGCCCCCGTGGAACTCGTATCTTTGGACCGGTTGCACGTGAATTACGTGACAACAACTTCATGAAGATCGTTTCACTAGCTCCTGAAACACTATAATAACTACTAAACGCCAAGGAGGTGCCGTAAAATGTTAATTAAAACTGGTGACAAAGTTCGTGTAATCAGTGGTAAAGACAAGGGTAAAGAAGGAACTGTTACAAAGACTATTGCCTCAACAGATCGCGTAGTAGTTGAAGGTGTTAACATCGTTAAGAAGCATCAAAAAGCTTCTCAAAGTAACCCACAGGGTGGAATTAATGATGTAGAAGCACCTATTCATGTTTCTAACGTTATGATTATTGACCCTTCTAACAACGAACCAACTAAGATTGGAATTAGAGAAGATAACGGAAAGAAAGTTCGCTTCTCAAAGAAGACAAATACATCACTCGATTAATTTTTGATGAAGGGAGGATATCTCATTTATGCCAAGTCGCTTACAAGACAAATACACTAATGAAATTTCAAAATCATTAGTTGAAAAATTTAACTACTCATCAATCATGCAAGCTCCAAAGCTTGATAAGATTGTTTTGAACATGGGTGTTGGTGACGCTGTTACCAACGCTAAGAATTTAGATGAAGCAGTTGCTGAATTAGCTTTAATTTCTGGTCAAAAGCCATTAGTTACAAAGGCTAAGAAGTCAATTGCCGGTTTTAGACTACGTGAAGGTATGTCAATCGGTGCTAAGGTTACTTTACGTGGCCAACGTATGTACGAATTTTTAGATAAATTGATTAACGTTTCACTTCCACGTGTCCGTGATTTTCATGGTGTTAGCAAGAAATCATTCGACGGTCGTGGTAACTACACTTTAGGTGTTCGTGAACAATTAATTTTCCCAGAAATCAACTACGATAACGTTAATCGTGTTCGTGGATTAGATATTGTTATTGTTACTACTGCTAATAGTGATGAAGAATCAAAAGAATTATTAGCACAATTCGGAATGCCATTCACTAAGTAGTGAATCTATAGGGAGGCTTTATATTGGCTAGAAAAGCATTAGTTTTAAAAGCAAATCGTCCTGCAAAGTTCTCAACTCAAAACTACACAAGATGTGAACGCTGTGGACGTCCTCACTCTGTTTACAGAAAATTCCATCTATGCCGTCTTTGTATTCGTGATTTAGCCCACAAGGGTCAAATTCCTGGTATGAAGAAGGCCAGCTGGTAAAATATAAAAAATAAAGGGAGGCTTATCGTTTATGTCTATGACAGATCCAATTGCAGATTTCTTAACTCGGATTCGGAATGCCAACATGGCTCGTCACGAATCAGTTGAAGCACCTGCATCAAAAATTAAACGTGCCATTGCTGAGATCCTTAAAAACGAAGGATTCGTTCGCGATGTTGAATACATCGAAGACGACAAGCAAGGCGTTATCCGCGTATTCTTAAAGTACGGTAAGGATAACGACGGTAGAAGTAACCGTCGTGTTATCTCTGGTTTAAAGCGTATTTCAAAGCCAGGTTTACGTTCATACGTTGATTCACAATCAGTTCCTAAGGTTTTAAATGGTTTAGGAATTGCGATTATTTCAACTTCTGAAGGTGTTATTACTGATAAGGAAGCTCGCGCCAAGAAAATTGGTGGCGAAGTATTAGCTTACGTTTGGTAAAATTTTAAAAGTATTGGAGGTGTAATTTTGAGTCGTATTGGTTATAAAAAGGTTGAATTACCTGAAAAGGTTGAATTCAGTCAAGAAGATGACAAGTTAACTGTTAAGGGACCTAAGGGTACATTATCAACTACGCTTTCACCTGAAATTGCTGTTAAGGTTGAAGATAACGTTGTTAGTTTTGAACCTAGCGTTCGTTACACTAACAAAGTTCGTGCAATGCACGGAACTATGCGTGCTAACTTCAACAACATCGTTGAAGGTGTTACTAACGGTTTCAAGAAAACCCTTAAGCTTATCGGGGTTGGATACCGTACTCAATTAAAGGGTAAGACTTTAATTCTTAACGTTGGTTACTCAAACCCCGTTGAAATTGAAGTTCCTGCAGATCTTGAACTAGAAGTTCCAGATAACACAACTATTAACATCAGTGGAATCAACAAGCAACACGTTGGTGACTTTGCTGCTAAGGTTCGTGCCGTGCGTTCACCTGAACCATACAAAGGTAAGGGTATTCGTTACGAAGATGAATATGTACGTCGTAAGGAAGGTAAAACTGGTAAGTAATATTATTATTACTTATTATTTTGCTACTATATTAAATTAGAGGTGACTATTTTGATTACAAAACCAGATAAGAACAAGACACGCCAACGTCGTCATTTACGTGTCCGTAACAAGATTTCTGGTACTGCCGAGTGCCCACGCTTGAACGTTTTCCGTTCTAACAAAAACATCTACGCTCAAATTATTGATGATGTAGAGGGTGTGACGCTTGCTAGTGCCTCAACTCTCGATAGTGAAGTTAGTGAAGGAAACAAGACTGACCAAGCTAAAATCGTGGGTAAGTTAGTTGCTGAAAGAGCAGCTGCTAAAAACGTTAAAAATGTTGTATTTGATCGTGGGGGTTACCTTTACCATGGCCGTGTTCAAGCCTTGGCAGAAGCCGCTCGTGAAAATGGACTAGAATTCTAAAAAAGGAGGAATTGACAACACATGGCTAAAAAAATTCGTCCGAACCAAATTGACGCAAGTAAATTAGAACTTGAAGATAATGTTGTTGCTATTAATCGGATTACCAAGGTTGTTAAAGGTGGACGTCGTCTACGTTTTGCTGCTTTAGTAGTTGTTGGTGACAAGAATGGACATGTTGGTTTCGGTACTGGTAAAGCTCAAGAAGTTCCAGAAGCTATCCGTAAAGCAGTTGAAGATGCTCGTAAGAACTTAATTGAAGTACCAATTGTTGGAACTACTATCCCTCACGAAGTTGTTGGTATCTTCGGTGGTGGAAAGATCATGTTGAAGCCAGCCGTTGAAGGTTCTGGAGTTGCTGCTGGTGGTGCTGTTCGTGCCGTTATGGAATTAGCTGGTATCGATGATGTTACTAGTAAGCGTCTGGGTTCAGACACACCAATCAACTCTGTTCGTGCAACTTTCGAAGGTTTAATTTCATTGAAGAGTGCAGAAGAAGTTTCTGCTTTACGTGGTGTTTCTGCTCAACACTTAGCAGAATAAGGAGGAGTTTAGAGATGGCTCAATTAAAAATTACTTTAGCTCATAGTGCAGCGCACCGTCTCCCTAAGCAACGTAAAATCGTTGAAGCACTTGGTTTACACCGTGTTAACAGCACTGTTGTAAAGCAAGATAACGAAGCTGTTCGTGGTGCCTTATTTAAGATCGCACATTTAGTTAAAGTTGAACAAGTTAAGTAATTTACTATTTAATAAGGAGGTGTACTTTTAATGAAGTTAAATGAATTAAAAGCTGCTGAAGGTTCACGTTCATCAAGATCAAGAATTGGTCGTGGTCGCGGAAGTAAAGGTAAGACCGCTGGTCGTGGACAAAAAGGTCAAAAAGCTCGTAGCAAGACTCGTTTAGGTTTTGAAGGTGGGCAAATGCCTCTTTACCGTCAAATGCCAAAACGTGGATTCTCTAACATTAACCGCAAGGAATATGCAGTTGTTAACTTAGCATCATTAAACCAATTTGATGATGGTGCGGATGTAACTCCTGAAAGCCTTGCAGAAGCTGGTTTAGTTAAAAACGTTAAGTTTGGAATTAAGATTCTTGGCGAAGGCGATTTAACTAAGAAATTAACTGTTAAGGCTAACAAGTTTTCTAAGTCAGCCCAATCAGCAATTGAAAATGCCGGCGGTAAAATTGAGGTGATCTAATGCTATCAACCATAACGAGCGCTTTTAAGATAAAGGATATTAGAAATAAGATCCTCTTTACTTTAGGAGTACTAATTGTTTTTAGACTTGGTTCATTTATTACGGTTCCTGGTATAAACGCTAAAGCACTTCAAAGCGTTTCTTCTTCTGGATTGGTTAGCATTTTAAACACCTTTAGTGGTGGTGGGTTAACAAACTACTCCATCTTCGCTATGGGTGTTTCACCGTATATTACTGCTCAAATTGTTGTTCAACTTCTCCAAATGGATATCGTTCCTAAGTTTGTGGAGTGGGGTAAACAAGGGGAAGTTGGTCGACGTAAATTAAATCAGGTTACTAGAATTATGACCGTTATTCTTGCGTTCGTCCAATCCGTTGGGATTACAGCTGGTTTTAATACTTTAAGTAGTTTGAATCTAGTTAAAAATCCTGGAATTGCAACTTACGTAAGTATTGGTATTATTCTAACCGGTGGTTCAATGTTAACAACCTGGATGGGAGACATGATTACTGATCGAGGAATCGGTCAGGGTGTTTCCATGATTATCTTTGCAGGTATTGTTGCAAGAATTCCAGTTGGAATCCAACAACTATATACTGATTATATTGTGGGTGAAAGTGGATCTGGTTTATGGCAAGGAATTGCATTCTTAGCTGTAATTCTTATTGCTGTTTTAATTATTGTTACTTTTGTTACCTGGGTTCAACAAGCTGAACGAAGAATCCCAATTCAATATACGAGACGGGTTTCCAGTTCAAATGATAGTAGTTATCTACCATTAAAGGTTAACGTTGCTGGGGTTATCCCAGTTATCTTTGCCAGTTCGTTTATTTCAACTCCGCAAACAATTTTAATTTATTTTGCGAATAATCACCAAAACGATACTTGGTATCAGATAATGTCACAAATATTTAATATGCAATCAGTTTATGGTTCCATATTATATACACTTTTGATTGTTGTATTTACTTTCTTCTATGCTTTCGTTCAGGTCAATCCAGAAAAACTTTCTGAGAATTTAACCAAACAAGGAAGTTATATTCCGGGAGTTTGGCCAGGTAATGAAACTCAAACTTATATTTCTAAATTATTAATGCGTTTGAGTGTTGTCGGTGCTATTTTCTTAGGAATCGTTGCTTTAATTCCACTTATTGCTCAAAACGTTTGGAACTTGAGCGAATCAGTTGGTTTGGGTGGTACTAGTTTATTAATCGTTGTCGGGGTTGCAATTGAAGCAATTAGACAGATTAAGGGATTAATGATGAAGCGTGAATACGTTGGATTTATTAAGAACCCTAGACCAACAGATTTATAGAATAAAGGGGTAATATTATGTCAATGAATCTTATTTTAATGGGACTACCAGGTGCTGGTAAGGGTACTCAAGCAGAATATATTGTTGAAAAATATGGAATTCCTCATATCTCAACTGGTGATATCTTCCGTGCTGCAATTAAAAATGAAACTCCAATGGGAGTGGAAGCTAAAAAGTACATTGATAAGGGTGAATTAGTTCCAGATGAAGTTACTTCTGGAATTGTTAAGGATCGTTTATCACAAGATGACACTAATAAGGGATACATGTTAGATGGTTTTCCTAGAACTTTACAACAAGCTAATGATTTAGAAAAAATTGCAAGTGATCTTGATAAGCCAATCGATGCGGTAATTAACATTGATGTTGATCCTAAGACTTTGGTTGATCGTTTATCCGGACGGTTTATTTGTAAAAATTGTGGTGCTACTTACCATAAATTATTCAAAATGCCAAAGGTTAAAGATACTTGTGATGTTTGTGGCGGACATGAATTTTATCAACGTAGTGATGACAAACCTGAAACAGTTAAAAATCGTTTAGATGTTAACATTAAAATGAATACACCTTTGATTGATTTTTATAAAAATAAGAATGTTCTGTTTACTGTTGATGGGAATCAATCCATTGAAGACGTTACTAAGGCGATTACCAAAATCCTTGATAAATTTCAAGATTAATTTCTCTATTATATCAATTTATTGTTGATATAATTGTTCAGTCGCGCTTTGTGTGCTAAACTATCCTATGTATGTAGGATTGAGAAATTAGTGCATTTAATTATGTATTAATAAAATATATGATTTTTGGGAGGATTTTTCTTTGTCTAAAGATAATGTCATTGAAGTTGAGGGTAAAGTACTAGAAACTTTACCTAATGCAATGTTTCGTGTTGAATTAGAAAACGGACATGATATCTTGGCCCATGTTTCAGGTAAGATTCGGATGCATTACATCCGGATATTACCTGGTGATAAAGTTACTGTGGAATTATCTCCATATGACTTAACAAAGGGTCGAATCACATACCGTTTCAAGTAGAACTTTTGTTTAGGAGGCAATTAGAATGAAAGTACGTCCATCAGTAAAACCAATGTGTGAAAATTGTAAAGTTATTAGACGTAAAGGCCGTGTTATGGTTATTTGTACTAACCCTAAGCACAAACAACGTCAAGGCAAGTAATTATATTATTAATATAGGAGGTGCAATTTAATGGCTCGTATCGCTGGAGTTGATTTACCACGTGACAAGCGTATCGTAATCGGTTTAACTTACATTTTTGGTATTGGTAAGTCAAGATCACAAGAAATCCTTTCAAAAGCTAACGTTTCTGAAGATGTTCGTGTTCGTGACTTAACTCCTGACCAAGAAGATAAAATTCGTGAAGTTGTTGACAATTACAAAATTGAAGGTGACTTACGTCGTGAAGTAAGTATGAACATTAAGTTATTACAAGAAATCGGTTCATACCGTGGAATGCGTCATCGTCGTGGTTTACCTGTTAGAGGTCAACACACTAAGAACAATGCCCGTACTCGTAAGGGTAAAAAGGGTAGTAAGTAAAATATTTCTATAAAGGAGGTAAATAATTCTCATGGCAACTAAGAAAAGAAATACACGTAAGCGTCGTGTAAAGAAAAATATTGAATCTGGTGTTGCTCACATTCACTCCACTTTCAATAACACTTTAGTAATGATCACTGATGTTCAAGGAAATGCTATTGCTTGGTCTTCTGCCGGTGCATTAGGTTTCCGTGGTAGTCGTAAGTCAACTCCTTTTGCTGCTCAAATGGCTGCAGAAGCTGCTGCTAAGACTTCAATGGAACATGGTATGAAGACTGTCGAAGTAGCTGTTAAGGGTCCTGGTTCAGGTCGTGAATCAGCTATTCGTGCACTTCAATCTACTGGATTGGAAGTTTCCGCTATTCGTGATGTAACTCCAGTTCCTCATAACGGATCTCGTCCTCCAAAGCGTCGTCGGGTTTAAGGTTATTTGTCCGTTATTTGGTTAACGGGAATAAACTTTTATTGACTCGTAACGCTTTGAAAGGGGTAGAAGATAAGAATGATTGAATTTGAAAAGCCTGATATTCATAAAATTGATGAAACCGATAACTATGGTGAAGTTGTTGTAGAACCATTAGAACGTGGTTATGGGACAACCCTTGGTAATTCTTTGAGAAGAATTTTACTTTCATCTTTACCTGGTGCTGCGATTACTAGTGTTCAAATTGATGATGTCTTACACGAATTCTCTACTATTAAGGGTGTTGTTGAAGACGTTACTCAAATTATTCTTAATGTTAAGAAGATTGATTTGAAAATTGAAGGTTCAGACGATGTTGAAAAGTCTTTTGAAATCAACGTTACTGGTCCGGCTAATGTTACTGCTGGTGATATCGAAGCTGATTCAGATGTTACGATCTTAAATAAAGATTTGCACATTGCTACGGTTGCAGAAGGAACCACTTTCCATATGCGTTTAACAGCGAATAAGGGTCGTGGTTACGTTTCTGCTGATGAAAATAAAGAACGTAATGAAGGAATGCCAATCGGTGTTTTACCAGTTGATTCCATTTATACCCCAATCGAACGTGTAAACTACCAAGTTGAAAATGCACGGGTTGGTCACAAAGCTGATTATGATAAGCTTACTCTAGATGTTTGGACCAATGGTTCCATGACGCCTAGTGAAGCTGTTAGTTTAGCTGCTAAGATTCTAACTGATCACCTTAATATGTTTGTTAACCTTACCGATGAAGCTAAGAATACTAAGGTAATGGTTGAAAAAGAAGAAACACATAAGGAAAAAATGTTAGAAATGACAATTGAAGAACTTGACCTTTCAGTTCGTTCTTATAATTGTTTGAAACGCGCTGGGATTAATACTGTTCAAGAACTTACTGATAAGAGCGAAGCTGATATGATGAAGGTTCGTAACCTGGGTCGCAAGTCACTTGATGAAGTAAAGGTTAAGTTAAATAATTTAGGCCTTTCCCTACGTAAAGAAGATTAAAAGGAGGATATCCAGATATGAGTTACCGTAAATTACAACGCACAAGTGCTCATCGTCGTTCATTACTTCGTAATTTAACCACTGAACTACTAATCAATGGTCAAATTAAGACTACTGAAGCACGTGCTAAAGAAGTTCGCTCAACCACTGACAAGATGATTACTCTTGGTAAGCGTGGTGATCTTAGTGCTCGTCGTAAGGCTGCTGCATTCTTACAAAACGTAATTGCAGATGCTAAGCAAGATGGCGACACTGTAACCGTTCAAACTGCTTTACAAAAGCTTTTTGATGATGTTGCACCTAAGTATTCCGACCGTAACGGTGGATACACTCGTATGTACAAGACCATGCCTCGTCGTGGTGATGGTGCATCAATGGTTATTTTACAATTAGTTGACTAATTGTTTATAATTTCATAATTAAATGAAATCACTAGGGTTAGTAATATAGAACGTTATGATGATGGGAGTCCCGAGTCTAGTTCGAATGTAGATCGCTATCTATGCATTACTAACCTGTTAGTGATTTTTTTATACATAAATTTATATTAAAATAGAATTGAGGGATTATTATCAACGATTTCATTATTAAGGTTAACCATCTAAAATATAAATATTCGGATGCCAATGAATATTCACTTCAAGATGTTTCCTTTAACGTTAAACGGGGCGAATGGTTATCCATTATTGGTCATAACGGAAGTGGGAAAAGTACCCTAATTAGTGCTCTAGATGGACTAATTGAAATCAATGGTGGTTCAATTGAAGTTGACTCAGTTCGTTTAACTCCAGCAACCGTATGGGATATAAGAGAGCAAATTGGGCTAGTTTTTCAAAATCCCGATGATCAGTTTGTTGGTGCCACTGTCGAGGATGACATTGCTTTTGGTCTTCAAAACCGTAAAATTGATCATGATAAAATGCATCAAATTGTCGACCAAGCACTTGAATTAGTGAATATGATGAAATTTAAATATAAATCTCCCTCAGATTTATCTGGTGGTCAAAAACAAAGAATTGCATTAGCTGGAATCATTGCTTTAACGCCTAAGATTATTATCTTGGATGAAGCAACAAATATGCTAGATCCAGTTGGTAAAAAACAAGTACTGTCCGTGATTAGGGAACTAAAACAACGTTATAGCCTAACGGTTATTTCAATTACCCATGATGTTAATGAACTTAAGTTAGCAGATCGGATATTAGTATTAAATGATGGAATCGTGGTTGCTGAAAATCGTCCGGAAGAGATATTCAATCAACCTCAAAAGCTACTCAAATTAGGCTTAGAATTACCATATTCAGAACAAATTAAGTGGGAATTAAGTCGTTTTGGAGTTGATATTCCTGAACATTACATGAATGAAGGAGCATTTATAGAATGGATCAAGCAATTTCCTTTAAAGAAGTAAGCTATTTATACCAACCCGATACGCCATTTGAATCCAAGGCATTAGATCAAGTTAGTTTTGATGTCGATAATGGTGATTTCATTGCTTTAGTTGGCCATACTGGGAGTGGCAAATCAACTTTGATTCAACAAATTAACGGATTATTATTACCCACTTCTGGTTTTGCAAAGATAAATGATATAATTCTTAATGCTAAAACCGCAATCAAGCAAGTTTACGAATTACGGAAGCGGGTCGGAATTGTATTTCAACAACCGGAAACCCAGTTATTTGAAGAGACGGTTGAAAAAGATATCGTTTTTGGACCCCGTAATTTTGGGGTTCCAGCAGCAGAGCTTCATCAACTGGCGATTAATAGTATTAAACAGGTTGGGTTAGATGCTAAGTTACTCAATCGTTCGCCCTTTGACTTATCTGGAGGCCAAATGAGACGGGTTGCAATTGCCGGAGTGTTGGCTTCCAAACCCGATGTTTTAGTTCTAGATGAGCCAACTGCTGGTTTAGATCCCAAGGGGCAACTAGACATTATGAATTTGGTGAAGAGCTTGAATCAAAAGGATAACGTAACCGTAGTTTTAGTTACTCACCAAATGGAAATTGTTGCTAAGTTTGCAAAGCAGGTAGTGGTCCTTAATCACGGACAGTTAGCTTTTAAAGGAACTCCACGTGAATTATTCAAAAATCAAGACCTGCTAACTAAAATGAGTTTAACTGCTCCCGAAACGGTACAATTTAACGATCAACTTAAGGCTACGGGAATTAATCTAGGTGGTTTTCCATTGACTCCTGCTGAGCTTACTGCTGAATTACTTAATAAAATAAATTTTAAAATGAGTGATGATAATGAATAAATTACTACTGGGTCGCTATATTCCAGGAAACTCAATCGTTCATCGAATGGATCCAGCTTCTAAAATATTACTATCGATTTTCTTTGTGTTTATTATTTTCTTTGCTAATAATTTAGTTACTTACGGGTTAATGACGTTATTAGCATTAGTATCGGTAGTCGCATCTAGAACATCGCTTAGGTTCTTTATTAGGGGAATTAGGCCCTTACTATGGGTGATTATTTTTACGGTAATTATTCAAATTCTATTTGATAACACTGGCCATCAACTCTTTAAATTTTACTTTCTAACAGTAACTGATAATGGATTAAAGACAGCTGGTTTTATCTTTATAAGATTTTTGCTAATTATCTTTTTCTCCACCGTACTAACGTTGACTACCGATCCGTTAGCAATTGCTTCAGGAATCGAAAAACTGCTGATGCCGTTGAAAAAAATTAAGTTTCCCGTTTACACAATGTCGCTAATGATTTCAATTTCACTTCGCTTCGTTCCGACGTTAATGGATGAGACAGAGACGATTATTAAGGCACAGAGTTCGCGGGGGGTAAAATTTAAAGAGGGGAATATTCTTGCCCGGTCAAAGAAAATGATTCCGATTTTAATTCCGTTGTTTATTAGTTCTTTTAAGCATGCTGAGGGTCTCGGTAGGGCAATGGAAGCTCGTGGATATAAAGACGGTGATAATCGAAGTCAATACCACGTTTATAAAGCAAGTAAAATTGATTTTTGTACCTGGGCGGTATTTATCATATCAGGAATATTAATTTTTGTACTTAGGGGGTGAAATGGTGGCACGATTTAAAATTGGATTAGCTTATGATGGAACTAAATTTGCTGGGTTTCAAAAGCAACCAAACCAAAGAACTGTGGAGGGAGTGTTAACCCAGGTGGTTAACAAAATGGCCAAAAATCCTGATCCAGCCATTGCAGTTTATGGTTCTGGGCGAACTGATGCTGGCGTCCATGCACTAGGACAAGTTGTTCACTTCGATTTTCCGTTTCAAATTAATGAAGTGGGAATGTTAAAGGGAATTAATAGCATGCTACCGTTAGACATGGAAGTTACGGATGTTAAGATTGTGCCTGATGACTTTCACGCCCGTTATGACGTCTCCGGAAAAAGATATCAATATCGTTTTGACCTGAGTGAATTTATTAATCCATTTAAAAGGTTTTACACTGGGCATTGGCGGTTTCCAGTTGATATTGATAAAATTAAACAAGCGATTCCTGATTTAGTAGGAGAACATGACTTTTCAAGCTTTGTTGCTTCCGGATCAACGGCTAAAACTAACGTTAGAACAATTTATGAAGCGACTTGTTATTTGAATGAAGAACAAAATGAAGTTGTTTTAGAATTCTATGGAAACGGGTTCTTATACAACATGGTAAGGATCATGTCAGGAGTTTTGATTGAAATTGGATCTGGACGGCGACCGGTTGATGATATTAAGCGGCTTTTTAAAGTCAAAAATCGGAACCAAGCTAGGCTAACTGCGCCGGCTAGTGGCTTATACTTAAAGCGGGTTTACTACGAGGGTGACGATCCAAAACATCCAACCAAATTACCAGTCAAACAAAGATAATTTTTTATTGACTTTATTAACAAATGTTTGTATTATGGTAGTTGGTATTGTTTGCCCCACAATAAAGCCCCGGAAACTTTTAGTTGGTGTCGAACAAACACAGAAACATGGAGGAATTCAAATTGCGTACAACATATATGGCAAAACCAGGTGAAGTAGAACGCAAATGGTACGTCGTTGATGCAGATGGCATCGAATTAGGACGTCTATCAACCGTTGTTGCTTCCATCTTAAGAGGAAAAAATAAACCAACATTTACACCAAACGTTGACACTGGTGATAATGTTATTGTTATTAATGCATCAAAGATTGCTTTATCAGGTCGTAAGGCTGCTAACAAGATTTACTACCACCACTCCAGTTACATTGGTGGTTTGAAGTCAAAGACGGCAGGCCAAATGCGTGAAAATACACCTGAAAAGCTTATCGAAACTTCAGTTAAGGGTATGCTACCTCATGGTACTTTGGGTCACCAAGTATTCTTGAAGTTACACGTATACGCTGGTGAAGATCACAAGCATGAAGCTCAAAATCCAGAAAAGTTAGATATTACTAAATTAATTTAAGGAGGGGACTAATTTGGCTCAAGTACAATATCGCGGCACTGGCCGTCGTAAAGATTCAACTGCACGAGTACGCTTAGTACCCGGTACTGGTAAGGTCGTTATTAACGACAAGCCAGTTGAAGAATACATTCCATTCGCAAACTTACGTGAAGTTATTATGCAACCATTCAACGTTACTGAAACTCTCGGTAACTACGATGTTCTTGCTAACGTAAGTGGTGGCGGTTACTCTGGTCAATCTGGAGCAGTTCGTCATGGAATTTCACGTGCATTATTAGATGTTGACCCTGATTTCCGTGGTCCATTGAAGCGCGCTGGTTTATTAACTCGTGACCCTCGTATGAAGGAACGTAAGAAACCAGGTTTGAAGAAGGCCCGTAAGGCTGGTCAATTCTCAAAACGTTAAAATTTACTTTTATACATTTTGGCTCTGCTCCCTTTTGGATGCAGAGTTTTTTTATTGGAGGAGCAATTTGTAATGAAAAATAATTTTAAATTAGTGGCTCGCGCATTATTTATTGCCATTATTTTAATTCAGACTACGGTTCCCGGATTGGGTTACCTACCAATTGGCCCACTTAGCCTAACGATTATTCCAGTAACTGTGATTATTGCTTCAATTACACTAGGCACCACCGATGGAATGTTAATTGGTGGAATTTGGGGGTTAATCACGTTTATTAGGGCGTTCTTTTGGCCTACCAGTCCATTAGCACAGTACGTTTTTATCAATCCATTAGTATCCGTTTTGCCACGCATTTTAATCGGCTTAGTTGCAGGAATTACTTATAAATGGACTAGCAAAACTAACCACCAAAAAATATGGCTATCAATTATCGGAGCAGTTGGGTCATTGACCAATACCGTGCTATTGCTTGGAATGGTATATGTATTTTACAATGGGTACGCCCATGAACTATATCAAATTGATACGAAGGCGTTATTACCTTACTTATTAACCGTATTCTCAACCAATGGGTTGTTGGAGGCTTTAATTGCAGTCGTGTTAACTCCATTGATTGCAGTTCCACTTATAAAATTTACTAGCAAATAAAAATAAACAGATTTCCGCTTGTTGCAGGAATCTGTTTATTTTTTAATTATTCATCTGTTTTAGGCGCTTCTTTTTTACGTGGAGCAGCTTTAATCATCTTTAATTTCTTATTGTTAATAACCACTTTGTTATGGTACTTATCAACAATTGTTGGATCATCGGAATTAAAGGAAATGAGGAATGAGTTTGTATATCCCTTTTCAATAATTCCAGCAAATTTTTGTTTTTCTAATGTAAAAGCTACTTGGTCTCCAACATTGTACTTTGCTTGTTCGGGACTAATTTCAGTATTTTTAGCCAAAAATCTCATCTCCTAAAAACAGTTTATCCTATGCAATATAACTAAAAAAGAATGAAATGTCAATTTATTTTATTAAAAATTTACACATATCCTTCAAATAAGATTGTTTTTAATTTTAAATCTAGTTAAAATAAACCTTAAATAGAGACTACTGATAGGAGAAATAGAAATGAAATTACTTGAAGATCGAATCAAATCTGAGGGCACCGTATTACCTGGTAACATTCTAAAGGTTGATCGTTTTTTGAACCATCAAATTGACCCAGCTTTTATGGATCAATTAGGGGCCGAATTTGCTAAGTTATTTAAAAATGACCACATCACTAGAATCTTAACGGTAGAATCATCTGGAATTGCGCCAGCGGTGTTTGCAGGTCTTCACTTAAACGTTCCAGTAGTATTTGCCCGAAAACACAAAAGTTTAACGCATAATTCTAATACTTATGCTGCAGAAGTTTATTCTTATACTAAGCAGGTTACTAATCATATTAGTATTGATAAACGTTTTATTAGCGCAGCTGATAATGTTTTAATTATTGATGACTTTTTGGCTAATGGGCAAGCAGTTGCTGGATTATTGGACATTATTAATGCTGCTGAGGCAAAAATTGGTGGAGTGGGAATTGTAATTGAAAAGAGTTTTCAGGATGGTCATCGTTTAATTACTGATAAGGGAATTAAATTAGAATCACTAGCACGGATAAAATCACTTGATAATAACCAAGTTACGTTTATTGAATAATTTAGTTGAAAGTAGGGATTGATTTAGTTGGCTAATAATTTTATATACCCAGGAGATACAATTGGAATCATTAATAACGATGTTAATTCATTTAATTTAATTACTGAAGCCAAGAAGAATGGGCTCAAAGTGGGGATGTATACCGATAATGCTGACAATCAGTTTGATTCTATTGCTGACTTTGTCATTAATGCATCTTTAAAAGATAAAAAGCAGTTAAAGGAATTTGCTGAAAAATGTGACGTTGTTACCTATAACTCACTTCGGACGGATGCAGAGTTGATTAACTTTATCGCTCAATTTACACGGGTCCCACAGGGAACTGATATTTTGGAAATTATGAACGATCGTTTAATTGAACAGGCTTTTTTAGATGGATTAAATGTTAACACATTACCGTATGTTACAATCGTTGAACTTGCCGACCTTTATAAATCAATTGATTCGATTGGCTATCCAGCGATGCTAAGACCAATCCAAAAGACCTTTTTTAATGACCAACGGTTGATTATTCATAACCAGGTTGATATCGCTAAGGCTTCAATTATGCTGGATCGGGGAACTTATATTTTAGAACCCTACATCGAACACGAATTTGAGTATGACTTAAGCATCATTAACGGGATGAAGGACGATCCTAAGTTATTGCCCCTGGTACAATGCGGATACAAGGGCAAGCAGCTGTTTAGCGCGACTAATATTACTAATCTATCACCAATCGTTACGAATGAAATGAATCGAATTGGTAGATTGGTATCTAAAAATCTCAATTACTTTGGGGCTTTTAAAATTAAATTTCTCGTTAACAGTAGTGATACGATTTATATCCAATCGATTGAGTGTAAACTAGATATTGATGCAATGATTTTTGATCGGTCATTTGAAAGCGTTACTCAGGGACATTTAAGAGCGATTTGTGGACTCCCTACTTTCCCAGAGGTTGATGAAAAAACATTTTACTTAAGGACGTTTACCCAAAATCAACTTTCTGAAATAAAACGACAATGGGCACTGAAACCGAACTGGCAATTCGTATTTTATACCAAGGGTGAAAATGAGCATGGGGTGATTGGACATATACTGGTCCCGACGACCTCGCTCTACCAAGCCATTGAACAGGTAGATAATTCTGATATTTGGTTTTAATAAGTGGCGGTATATTAATTATACCGGCGCTTTTGTGTTATTAGTTATTAAAAAATGGCTATGCTATAATAATAAAGATAAGAAATTGAGAGAGGATTGAATAACGTTGTCCAAAAATGAACTATTGAGCGGGATGAACGATAAGCAAAGTGAAGCCGTTTTAAATACTGAAGGCCCGCTTTTAATCATGGCTGGTGCCGGAAGTGGTAAGACCAGGGTATTAACCCACCGAATTGCTTACTTAATTCAGGATAAGCAGGTTTTACCATGGAATATTTTAGCGATTACGTTTACTAACAAAGCTGCTCGTGAGATGAAGGAACGGGTAGTGAACCTACTGGGCCCAAGTGGAAATGAAGTCTGGGTCTCTACTTTCCATGCCCTTTGCGTTAGGATTTTAAGACGGAATATTGATAAATTAGGGTACGATAAGGCCTTTACAATTGCTGGTACTAGTGAACAACAGACCCTGGTAAAGAACATCTTAAAGGACTTAAATTACGATCCTAAAACTTACAATCCCCGTTCAATTTTATCTGCAATTTCAAATGCAAAGAACGATTTACAAACCCCAGCCGAGTTTATTGCCAAAAATGAAACTGCTGGAAATCCATTTATTAAGGTAATCGGAGAAGTTTATGATCGCTATCAAAAGGAACTACACCGCAACCAATCAGTTGATTTTGATGATTTAATTATGATGACAATTCAATTATTTGAACAGGCACCGGAGGTCCTACAATACTACCAAGATAAATTTAAATACATTCACGTTGATGAATATCAAGATACCAATGAAGCTCAGTATCAATTAGTTCACATGCTTGGTGAAAGATACGAAAACGTCTGTGTAGTTGGGGATGCTGACCAAAGTATTTATGGTTGGCGGGGTGCCAATATGAATAACATTTTGGACTTCCAAGATGATTATCCAAGCGCACACGTTACCCTATTGGAACAGAATTACCGTTCTACTAAAACTATATTGGATGCTGCTAATGCGGTAATTAAAAATAATGAAGAACGAAAAGATAAAAATCTCTGGACTGAAAATGCAGTTGGAGAAAAGATTACTTACTACCGTGCCCAGAGTGAAAATGATGAATCACGATTCGTGGTTACTAACATTAAGTCTGAAATGGAGCAAAATAACTATTCATATGGCGATTTTGCGGTTCTCTATAGAACGAATGCTCAGTCTCGGGTGATTGAAGAAACACTGCTTAAGTCAAACATTCCATACACCATCGTAGGTGGGCACAAGTTCTACGATCGAAAGGAAATTCAAGACATCTTAGCTTACTTAACCCTCCTTGCTAACCCGAGCGATTCAATTAGCTTACAACGAATTATTAATGAACCTAAGCGTGGGATTGGGGCAGCTAGTGTCGAAAAACTAATTAACTTTGCCAATGACAATGGATGGAGTGTCTTTGAAGCCTGCCAAAATATCGAATTAAATAATGAAATTGGCAGTCGGGCGCGAAATGCAATTGATAACTTTGGAGCTGTAATGACTGATTTACAATCGAAAGGCGCTCAATTAAGCGTAACTGAATTAACCAACGCTATTTTAGAGAAGACCGGCTACTTAGCTACGTTAAAGGCTTCCAAAACACTAGAATCAAAGGCTCGAATTGAAAATATTGAGGAATTTTTATCCGTTACTAAGCAGTTTGATGATTCACATCAAGATGCTGAGGACGGAGAATCGTTAGTTGATTTCCTGTCCGATTTATCACTGGTTTCAGCTCAAGATGACATTGCTGAAAATACACCAGAAGTGACTTTAATGACCCTGCATGCCGCAAAGGGATTGGAGTTTCCGGTAGTGTTTATGATTGGTATGGAAGATAACATCTTCCCGCTATCAAAAGCGATGGGTGAATCAAAGGAATTAGAAGAAGAGCGTCGATTAGCATACGTTGGGATTACCAGGGCGCAAAAGAAATTGTACCTAACTAACACCTTCTCCAGAATGCTTTACGGGAGACGGCAGAATAATCCTGCTTCACAGTTTATCGAAGAAATTAGTCCAGAACTGATAGATGCTGTGAATTCAAACGGTCAAGCTACAACCATGGAAGGACCGAAAACCCCATTTGATAGTTCAAATGGTCGACGAGCCCGCTTTGCTAACTCATCTCCGTATCAAGCACCAACCAGTCACCATATCGGTGGACCTAAGCAAACTGGTGCAAATAAACAATCCTGGGTTGTTGGTGATAAAGTATCCCATAAGGCTTGGGGAATTGGAACGGTGGTTAAGGTTGAAGGCTCTGGTGAAAATACGGAACTAGACATTGCCTTTCCAGAACCAACCGGAATCAAGCGCCTATTAGCGGCTTTTGCACCAATTAATAAGCAGTAACGCTTTTGAGGAGGAATGGTTTTGAGTTCTAAAATTTCAGAGCAAGCAGCTAAACAAAAAATTGATGAAATTAAGCCGAAGCTAAAGCAGTGGAGTAAGGAATACTATGTCCAAGATCAGCCTAGCGTAGAGGATGACGTATATGATTCGACCTACCAACAATTAGTTGATTTAGAAAAACTGTATCCAAACCTAGTGACTTCTGATTCACCAACTCAAAACGTGGGTGGGAGGGTTTTACCGCAATTTTCTAAGGTTAATCATAATATTCCGTTATTATCATTAGGGGATGTTTTTTCAAAACAAGAATTGGATGATTTTACAGTTCGAGTAGAAAAAAATTATCCAGCAGTAAAGCAATTTAATTGTGAACTTAAAATCGATGGTCTTTCGATTTCATTGCGATATGAGAATGGAACTTTTGTTGAAGGATCGACCCGTGGAAACGGACAGATTGGTGAAGATATCACCAGGAATCTAAAAACAATTCCCTCGATTCCCCAGCAATTAAGTCGCCCAGTGACGATTGAGGTTCGTGGCGAGTGTTATATGCCAAAAGAATCATTTGCTAACCTTAATGCTGAACGTGAGCGAAACGGTGAAAATGTATTTGCTAACCCTAGAAATGCTGCTGCGGGGAGTCTTCGCCAATTAGATTCTAGAATTACTGCTAGTCGCCATTTAAGTACCTTTATGTATAACGTTGCTGATTATGATGATCTTAAAACCAATACGCAGAGTGGCTTGCTAGCTGAATTATCAGACCTCGGATTTAGGATTAACCCTAGTTATCGGGTTGCAGATAATTTAGATCAAATTAATTCATACATTGATGAATATCAAGAAAAGCGGGACCATCTTGAGTATGGAATTGATGGAATTGTAGTTAAGGTTAATGAGTTAAGCCTACAAAAAGAAATTGGTGCGACCGTTAAGGTACCGAAGTGGGCGATTGCTTACAAGTTTCCGCCTGAAGAAGAGGAAACAAAGGTATTGGATATTGAATGGACGGTTGGCCGAACTGGGGTAGTGACTCCCACTGCAGTTATGGAGCCAGTTAAATTAGCTGGAACGGTAGTTTCCAGGGCGTCGCTACACAATCCGGATTACTTAGCAGAAAAGGGGATCCGAATTGGTGATACAGTCAAGCTACATAAAGCTGGTGATATCATTCCTGAAATTTCTCAATTTATTACTGATAAACGGCCATCTAATTCGAAACCATATCAAATTCCAACTACTTGTCCATCTTGTGGAGCTAAGTTAGTGCACTTGGATGATGAGGTTGCGCTCCGGTGCATTAACCCAGCTTGTCCAGCACAGCTCACCGAACAAATGACGCATTTCGCATCCAGAAACGCAATGGATATCACTGGACTGGGCCCCCGGATTGTCCAACAACTATTTGATCACCACCTAGTTAATGATGTTGCAGGGTTATATCAACTCCAATTTGATGATTTATTAAATTTAGATAAATTTGGTGAAAAATCTGCTGCAAATTTATTAAATTCAATTAATAATAGTCGTAGTAATTCCATGGAAAGGCTATTATTTGGATTGGGAATTCGCCACGTTGGAGCTAAAGCAGCGCGACTAATTTCAGAGCACTTTAAGACCGTTGATGCTTTAATGGCTGCTGATTTAGAAGCCATTGCCGCAATTAATTCAATGGGGACGGTAATTGCTGACAGTGTTACTACTTACTTCAGCAGTGAGCCTGCTCAAAATTTAATTAACCAGCTTAAATCAGTTGGGGTCAATATGGAATATACCAGATCTGATGAGTCTGGTGAGGATAATTCATTCTTTAATCAAAAACGAATCGTACTAACTGGAAAGCTGGAACAAATGACCAGACCGGCAGCAACTGCTTGGTTGCAAGACCACGGAGCAAACGTTACCAGTAGCGTTTCTAAAAATACCGATTTGGTAATTGCTGGTCAAGATGCCGGAAGTAAATTAACTAAAGCAAATGATTTAGACATCCCGGTTTGGGATGAACAGCGTTTTATTTCAGAAATTAATGGTTAGTGCATTAGGAGGAATTAGTTTGAAACGTTTTAGCGTAATTATTGCTGCATTAGCGTCAGTGATTTTATTAGCTGCTTGTGGAAGTAGCAATTCTAGCACCAGCAGTAGCAAAAGTAGTAAAACCAACGATACTCAATTAACTGGGCAATCTGATGGAAGTTACTATCAAAGTGTAATTAAAAATGGTCACTACTTGACCAGTAAATCCCGTGGGGTTAACGTACAGCAAAATGGAAATCAACTTAATTTAAAGAGTTTCGAAGCTGGTTTAATGAATATTTCTAAAAAACAATTCTCAACTGGAAAGTATGTTTTCCAAGAAGGCCAATACGTATCTACTGATACTGCTGAGAATTGGCTTGGCAGAAAGACGAAGAGTAATCCAGAGGGATTAAACCCAGCTGGGAAGAACACGAAGGTTCCACTATACTTACAACAAATGGATGAACAAGATTTCTTAACCCAAGATGGAAATTCACTTAAGATGAGTGGGATGACAATTGGGTTAGGAATTAACTCGGTGTACTACTACCAAAAGCAAGCTTACGGTGCGACTTATCAGATGAACCTAAGTGATGCTGAAATTAAGGCACAGGGAAAGAAAATGGCGAATGAAGTATTAGCACGACTTCGTAAGACAAAGGCTTTAAAGAACATTCCAATCGTAATTGCCTTATATAAGCAGGCTCCAGATGATAGCTTAGTTGGTGGGAACTTCTTTGCATATTCCGTAAATAATGGCTCTTCCACCTCCGTTTCTAACTGGACTGCTGTGAATGAAAAGAACTACGTCTTCCCGGTTGCTTCTGGTCAAAAGGGACCTTCTAACAATAGTGATGAAAATGATTTTTCTAACTTTAAGACTCAAATTCAAAACTTCTTCCCGAACTTGAGTGGGGTTACCGCTCAGGCTCAGTACATGAATGGTTCGTTGACTGGAATGAACGTAAATATCACGACCCAATTTTATAGCCAAACTGAAATTATTAGTTTTACCCAATACCTTCAATCGACTGCCTCTAAATATTTACCAACCGGGGTCCCGATTGATATTACGGTTTCATCAACCACAGGAGTTCAAAGTTTCCTTTCGAGGAGTACCAATGCGAAGAACTTCACATTCCATATATTTAACAGCTATTAATAATAATTAGTGTTAAAATATGTGTTGAGATCAAAATTAAATTCAGAAAGAAGGACAATTGATGGCTGACAGAATTGACAAAGAAACGGTTAATCACGTTGCTGAACTAGCAAAGTTATCTTTAACCGAAGATCAATTACCTTACTTCACTGGTCAATTAGATAGTATTATGGATTTAGTTGATACATTAAGTGAGGTTGATACTGATGGAGTAGAACCAACCTACAGTGTTACCGACCAAATTAATGTAATGCGCGAAGATGTTGCCCAAAACTGGGGTGAACGTGATGCATTGCTAAATAATGCACCTGAAGTAGCAGACGGCTTAATTCGGGTACCAACGATCATTGACGAAAGCGAGGATTAATGATGAATTATTTTGATAAAGATATTACCAGCATTCACCAAGCCTTAGTTAATGGTGACATTACTGCCGAAGCGTTAACTAAGCAAACCCTTGATAATATCAAAGCTTCAGATTCAGACATCAATGCCTTCATTAATTTAGATGAAGATGGTGCGATTAAAACTGCCCAAGCAATTGATAAGAACGGAATTGACCCTGATAACGTCTTATCAGGGATTCCAGTAGCAATTAAGGATAATATCCTAACGAATGGATTTACTACCACTGCGGCTTCTAAAATGCTTGAAAACTTCAAGCCCATTTTTGATGCGACTGTAATGAAGAAGTTAAATGCAAAGCAAACCATTACCGTTGGAAAAACGAACATGGATGAATTTGCAATGGGTGGTTCCACTGAAAACTCAGCATTTAAGAAAACCCATAATCCT
Organism: Lactobacillus sp. Sy-1; assembly: GCF_019303535.1. Classification (GTDB taxonomy): domain Bacteria; phylum Bacillota; class Bacilli; order Lactobacillales; family Lactobacillaceae; genus Nicoliella. The sequence goes on from NZ_JACCIU010000001.1 coordinate 789,492, forward strand.
TGGAACCTAAGTAAGGTTCCTGGTGGTTCTTCCGGTGGGTCAGCTGCTTCAGTTGCCGCTGGTCAAATTATTTTTGCCCTTGGTTCTGATACTGGTGGTTCAATTCGTCAACCAGCGGCCTATAATGGAATCGTAGGTTTAAAACCAACTTACGGCCGGGTTTCTCGGTGGGGATTAATCGCTTTCGGTTCTAGTTTAGACCAAATTGGTCCGTTGACTAGAAATGTGTTAGATAACGCATTGGTATTAAACGCAATTGCTGGTCATGATGAACACGATTTAACTAGTTCAGACAAAGAAGTTCCTGATTACACCGCTACCATTAAGGATGGGGTAAAGGGCTTGAAAATTGCCTTACCTAAGGAATACCTTGCGGAAGGAATTGATCAATCCGTTAAGGATGCCATTTTAAAGGCTGCTGAAACTTACAAACAACTGGGCGCTACCGTTGAAGAAGTATCACTACCACATACTAAGTATGGGGTTGCTGCATACTACATTTTGGCTTCTTCAGAAGCTTCATCAAACTTACAACGGTTCGATGGAATTCGTTACGGATACCGCTCACCAGAAGCTAAGAACCTAGAAGAAGTTTACGTTAAGAGTCGTTCGGAAGGATTTGGTGATGAAGTTAAGCGCCGGATCATGTTAGGAACATTCTCCCTTTCAGCAGGGGCTTTTGACGCTTACTTCCAAAAAGCCGCTAAGGTAAGAACCCTTATGCTTAACGACTTTAAGAACGTCTTTAAAGATTATGATCTTATCTTAGGACCAACCGCACCAACCACTGCTTTTGGAATTGGTGAAGATATTTCTGACCCAGTTACAATGTACTTGAACGATGCAATGACCATCCCAGTTAACCTAGCAGGGCTTCCTGCAATGTCAATTCCAGCTGGGTTCAGCGATGGATTACCAATCGGAATGCAATTGATTGGTCGCCCATTTGATGAAGCTACAATTTACAAGGCTGGTTACGCATTCGAACAAAATACTGATTTCCATAAGGAAACACCAAAAGTGGGAGGGGACAAATAATGAATTTTGAAACGACCATTGGTTTGGAAGTTCATATTGAATTAAAAACCAACTCTAAAATTTTTAGTCCTTCACCAGTTGATTATGGTGATGAGCCTAACGCAAATACAAACGTTATTGATTGGGGATACCCAGGGGTATTACCATCCACTAATAAGCAGGTAGTCGCAAACGGAATTACCGCTGCGCTAGCATTAAATGCTGAAATTGAAAGACACCCACACTTTGATCGTAAAAACTACTTCTATCCTGATAATCCAAAGGCTTACCAAATTACCCAAAATGATAAGCCAGATGCTCATGATGGCTGGTTAGAAATTGAAGTTGATGGCAAGAAGAAAAAAATCGGGATTGCAGAAATGCATATTGAAGAAGATGCTGGGAAGAACAGTCACGGAAGAAACTATTCATACGTTGACTTGAACCGTCAAGGAACTCCTTTGATCGAAATTGTTTCTAAACCAGAAATTTCAACGCCAGATGAAGCTTACGCTTACCTTGAAACGTTAAGACAACGAATCCAGTTTACTGGAATTTCTGACGTTAAGATGGAAGAAGGTTCCATGCGGGCTGACGTTAATATTTCAATTCGTCCGGTTGGTCAAAAGGAATTTGGTCAAAAGGTCGAAATTAAGAACATGAACTCCTTCAACTACGTCCGTAAAGCATTGGCATACGAACAACAACGGCAAAGACAAGTATTAATGTCAGGTGGTAAAATTCAACAAGAAACCCGTCGTTTTGACGAAAAGAATAACACCACAATTTTGATGCGGGTTAAGGAAGGTGCCGATGATTATCGTTACTTCCCAGAACCAGACCTTCCAGCATTGGATGTTTCTGATGAATGGATTAACGAACTTCGTGAATCACTTCCAGAAATGCCAAATGAACGGAAACAACGTTACGTTGAAAAATTAGGTTTGACTGACTACGATGCAATGGTGCTTACCCAAACTAAGGAAATGTCAGATTTCTTTGATAAGTTAGTTGAATTAGGTGCTGACCCTAAAATTGCATCTAACTACCTCCAAGTAAACGTTAATGGTTATTTGAACGAAGAACAAGTTGACCTAGCTGATACTAAGATCACACCAGAAAACTTAGCTTCCATGATTAAGTTAATTAGTGATGGTACGATTTCGAGTAAGATGGCTAAGAAGGTCTTTAAGGCGGTTACTGAAGGTGAAGAACCTAAGGAATTCGTTGAAAAGAAGGGCTTAGTACAATTATCTGACCCTGCTAAATTACAACCAATTATCGATGAAATCCTAGCTGCCAATCCACAATCCATTGAAGACTTTAATAATGGTAAGGATCGGGCAAAGGGATTCTTAGTGGGCCAAATCATGAAGCAAACACGTGGAAAGGCTAATCCACAAGTCGTTAACGAACTGTTAATGAAAGCTTTGAACAAATAGGAGAGTTGTGTAAGAATGCGAAAGCGGGCACGAATTATTTATAACCCGACTGCCGGACGTGAAGCTCTTAAGCAAAAAATGATTGACATTTTAAGTGTTTATGAAAAAGCTGGTTATGAAACCAGTGTTTTTGCGACAACACCCGAACCAAATTCTGCTAAGAATGAGGCAACTCGGGTCGCGAAAGAGGGTTTTGAATTAGTGGTTGCCGCTGGCGGTGATGGAACGTTGAATGAAGTGGTAAATGGTTTAGCACCATTACCACATCGCCCTAAATTAGCAATCATTCCGGCTGGGACAACTAACGATTATGCACGGGCACTTCATATTCCGCGTGAAGACCCAGTTGCTGCGGCAAAGGTAATCTTAAAGAACCAGTCTTTGAAAATGGATGTCGGTAAAGCTGGTGACAATTATTTTATTAATATTGCAGGTGGGGGATTACTCACCGAGCTAACTTACGATGTTCCTTCAGACTTAAAAACAATTTTTGGCTACTTAGCTTACCTGGTTAAGGGTGCCGAAATGTTGCCTCGTATTAGACCGATTCAAATGGATTTAAAGTACGACGGAGGCCATTTTAAAGGGAAAGCGTCAATGTTTTTACTAGCAATGACTAATTCAATCGGTGGGTTAGAAAGAATCGTTCCTGATGCATCATTAGACGACGGTCAGTTCACTTTGATTATTGTAAAAACTAGTAACCTAGTTCAAATTGCACGGTTATTGGCCAAGGTCATTAATGGCGGCCGCCATATTGATGATCCCAAGATTATCTATAAAAAGACGACTAAGTTGACTGCTAAACCAGTTAATAACAGGATGCAGATTAATCTGGATGGTGAATATGGTGGTGATGCTCCCATGGTATTTAACAATCTTAAGCAACACCTTGATACAGTTGTTGATGTTGATAATTTACCAGATACGGCAGTTAGTGACTGGGGAACAATTGAAGCTGAACAAAAATTTGTGCAAAATGTTGATAAATTAGATTAGCACATATTTTCAAAAAGAAAAATTTTGCTGTATGATGAACATATAGCAAAATTTTTTTATTTATAGAATAGGGGACTAAATTTGAAAACGCCAGTACAAGCAGGCAAGACCTATAACGTTAAAATCGTTGATTTAACTTATCAGGGACTCGGGGTTGCAAAGGTTGAAGATTTTCCAATCTTTGTTAATAACACCCTTCCTGGTGAAACCGCAGTAATTAAAGTGAAGGATATTAAAAAGAATTTCGCCTTTGGTTCATTAGTGGAACTAACCACTAAGAGTCCAGAACGGGTGGAAAACGTTAATTGGGACTATCTCCAGACCGGAATTGCGCCATTACAGCACCTTAGTTATGAAGGCCAATTACGCTTTAAACAACACCAAATTGAAGAATTATTTGATAAGCAAAAAATCAAGGTGGATGTCCTACCAACAATGGGGATGGAACATCCAGACCATTACCGGAACAAAGCGTTAATTCCGGTAAAGATGGTTAATGGGGAACTAACGACTGGTTTTTATAAGAACCATTCACATGACCTCGTGCCCATCGAAGATTTTTACATCCAACAACCTGAAATTGACCATGCCATCATAGTGGTTCGTAATATTTTACGGAAGTACCATGTTCGGCCATATGATGAAAAGAACCACAGTGGTGTGATTAGAAACATTATGGTGCGACGTGGGTACTACAGTCATGAAATGATGATTGGGTTGATCACACGGACTAAGAAGCTACAGTTAGCCGAACCAATCGTAAATGAAATTGTGGATGCCCTCCCTGAAGTAAAGAGCATCGTACAAAACGTTAACCTTAAGGATAATAACGTTCTCCTTGGTAAGAAAAACAATGTTTTGTACGGGAAACAATACATTACCGATGAGTTGTTAGGGCTGAAGTTTGCAATTTCATTGAATTCATTCTATCAGGTCAACCCAGTGCAAACTGAGAAGTTATACTCACTTGAAATCGACCACGCTGATTTGGGACCTGATGACACTGTAATTGATGCTTACTGTGGAATTGGGACCATTTCATTAGCGGTGGCTAAGCACGTTAAGCAGGTCTACGGAGTTGAAATTATTCCGCAAGCGATTGAAGACGCAAAGATTAACGCCCAAAAGAACCACATTAACAACGTTAAATTCGTGGCTGCAAAGGCTGAAGATCAAATGGCCAAGTGGCAAGAACAGGGCTTGAAGCCAGATGCCATCATCGTTGATCCACCACGCAAGGGGCTAGCTGCTTCGTTTATTGATAGTGCAGTGGAAATGCAACCGAAGAAGCTGATTTATGTATCCTGTGGACCATCGACGTTGGTTCGGGATGCAAAGCGCTTGATGGAGAAGGGCTATCACATTTCACGCCCAATTCAACCGGTTGACCAATTTCCACAAACGGTGCATGTTGAAAGTGTAACCATTTTTGAAAGAGATTAGGTAAATGATGAAGAGTTATCCACTGTGGATAACTCTTTTTGTTATTTTATTATTGACTATTAAGTCAAAAAACATATAATGGAATTATGGGAAGAAGAAAAAGTTTTAATGAGTCAGAAGTATTAAATAAAATGAGTATGGTTTTTATCCAATATGGATTTGAAGGAACTTCACTAGATTTATTAGTTAATGCTACCGGATTGCTCAGAGGAAGCCTTTATGCTGCTTTTGGCAGTAAGTTAGGTATGTTCATTGCAGCTTTGAAAGAAAATATTAATCATAGAAAGGATTCGTTTGGAACAACTTATTTAGTGATTATTGCAATGATGGAATTAGTTAGTACCAATGTGGAGGTAAAGCAAATTGTTTTAAATTGGTATCATACTAAACCCCAAGCTGATATTGAACTAACTTTGGGGAGGGCGTTGCTAAATAAAAGTGGATTATTAGGAGGAATTGATGATGGAAAACAAAGTTAAAATTAATTCAAAAAACTTAGTTGTGATTCCACAAGGAATTGATAAGTTATTAAGTTTGAAAAAATCATTAACGTTTCAATTAAATAATGTATTAGGGGCAACAATTGATAACGAAATTCTAAACGAATCAAAGGGAATTAAAGATGGTGGCACTAATATTTCAGGATATTATGCAGGAACTTTTATTAAAAGTAATCGTAAATCTTTTTTTAATGTTAAGAAATCTAGTACCGCAGTTGTAATTGAACTAACTAATGAAAACTATAATCAGTTGGTAATTGGGGTTGATAATCCTAGAGAATTAGTTGATCAAATTAATAATTTAGTTGCGATTAATAGTAAATAGCTAACTATTTATGCTTAAGATCCAATCAAAATAATCCCACAAAAAAAGAAGCCGATTGCGGCTTCTTTTCCATTTTACTTATTAATTTGTCTTTGGTGGAAGTAATATACTGGAATTCCAATTGCAGTTAAAATCACTCCAGCAATTACTAATCCGGTTTGTGTAAAGATAGTGATGATCAAAACGAATAGTGCCCCCACCAATGCGATGATTGGTACGATTGGATAACCAGGGACCTTATATGGTCGGTTTAAATCGGGCCGTTTTCTTCGCAGCATAATTACTTCAACGAATAACAAGCAGAAGAATGACCAGACAATGAACATTGACATATCAGTTAAAATATCAAAACTACCTGAACACATCATCAATACTGCAACGATAAATTGGAAGATAGCAGCAACGTATGGAGCGCCATTTTTGCTAACCTTAGCAAAGTGTTGACTAAATGGCACCATGTTTTCGTTCCCGAGAACCCGTGGAATTTGAATCCCAGTGAAGAGGTAGCCATTGATGGCCCCGTACACTGACACTAGAATTCCGATGGTTACTAACTTTCCACCGTAGGCCCCAAAAATTTGACTAGCAACTTGGGAAGCAGTGTTTTGGTTTCCAGCAATTTCATTAATGGGCATGTTTTTTAAGAACACGAAGTTGATCAACGTGTAAATAATCGTAATTAAACTTAAACCAATGATAATGGCCTTAGGAAGATCCTTTTTAGGATTCTTTAACTCACCAGCAATGTTACTGATTCCAATCCACCCATCATAAGCAAACATAGTAGCAAGTAGCCCTTGGCCAAACGCAGACCATACATTAGTGTGGTTAATTGGCGTAAATGGCCATAACTGAACATGAACTTGGCCAGGAATGAATAAACCGATTAGCGCAATAATTAAAATTGGAATTAACTTAATGATCAGCGCAATTGATTGAACTTGACCAGCCAATTGACTTCCCAGTAGGTTAATGATTAAAATGGTTAATCCACAAGCAATTGCAATGAGGAGACTCATGCTAGTGGAGAGGTGGAATAAATTAACAAACTGGGTTCCAAACACTAGACAAAGACCAGCAACATTTCCTGGCGTATACACCAAGGACTGGGCCCATCCGAATAAAAATCCAGTTAACTTACCATAACCTAATTCCAAGAACTTAACCGGCCCCCCAGTTTCGGGAAGGGCAGCGGCCAATTCAGAAACGGTCAGTCCTGCACAAATGGTTAAAATTCCCGAAACAATCCATACTAAGATGGTCAAGCTAAATGAGTATGTATTGGCCACAACACTGGCGGTCTTAAAGAAGACTCCCCCACCGATAACGGTACCCATTACGGTTGCAAACGCAGCGAAGGGACCAATTCCACTCTTATTAATATCATTTTTCACTTTCAATTCCTCCATAAAAGTAATGAAACTATTTTAACACTTTTTTAATAACTAGTCATTTTTACTAAAAAAATAACCATCACTATATGAAGTGGATGGTTATTTTTTTAGCTGCTAGTTACTTAAGTCAACATCGTGTTTTCTTTGGAAATCAGCAATGTTTTTGTATTCTGATTCAAATTCACGGGTTAGGCGAATGTAAATTGGTAATAATTCCCGATAGATTTCGTAATTTTCTTGGTTGGGTTCAAGCGCAAAGCTCTTGCCAACGAAGTTCTTAACCTCTGAGAGATCACTGATCATTCCCAGACTGTACATTCCCAGCGTAGCAGCTCCCAGGGCAGTTCCTTCAACGCTTTCTGGAATGTGGACTTCTTGTTCGAAGATGTCTGAAATGATTTGCCGACAGATAGCGGATTGTGCAAATCCACCAGTCACTTGAATTGACTTTGGATCACCAACAACTTCCTTTAATGCTAGGGAAACGGTATAGAGGTTGTAAACAATTCCTTCGAGCGCCGCTCTGATCATGTGGGCTCTGGTATGAATTCGAGTGAGCCCGAAGAACGATCCCCGTGCGTTAGCGTTCCAAATTGGTGCTCTTTCACCACCCAGGTAGGGATGGAAAATTAACCCATCGGAACCAGCGTGGATGTGAGCGGCAATCTTAGTTAAAATTTCGTATGGACTAACGCCCATTTGTTCAGCAGTAACCTTTTCAGGGGCACAGAGTTGATCCTTCACCCACTTGAAGACGCTTCCACCATTATTAACTGGGCCACCAATAACCCACATCCCCTTAGTCAGGTAGTAACAAAAGACGCGGCCCTTTTTATCGGTTTTAGGCTTATCTGACATAATCCGCACTGCACCAGAAGTTCCAATTGTAACGGCTTCAACTCCTGGTTGAATTGCATTAACCCCAAGGTTAGCTAATGGACCATCAGATGATCCAATTACGAATGGGGTAGCTGGGTCTAGGTGAAGGAACTTGGCTGTGTGATCATGAAGGCCCCTTAGTTGATAGGTTGTGTCAACTAGTTCTGGTAATTGATCCCGCCGAACGCCGGTCAACTTAAGGGCATCTTCATCCCAGTCCATATTGTAAATATTGAACATTCCAGTAGCATTGGCAATTGAGTAGTCTTCCTTCAAAACCCCGAAGAAGCGGTGGAGAATGTATTCCTTAATTCCAATGTACCACCGGGCTTTATCGTAAATATCCTTATGGTCGTTTTTAAGCCAGAGGATTTTTGATAGTGGGGTCATCGGGTGAATTGGGGTTCCAGTAGCTTCATATAGCTTTTTACCTAATTCACTTTCCTTTAGTTCATGAGCATATTTATATGCCCGGTTATCACCCCATGTAATGGCACGGGTCAAAGGTTTGTAATTCTCATCAAGGACAATTAAGCTATGCATGGCACATGAAAAGGAGACCCCCTTGATGGTGTCAGTTTCTTGGTTAACCTTATCGGCCAATCGCCGAATTCCCTTAACCGTGGCTTCTAGAATTTCGTCAGGATCTTCTTCTGACATATCGGGCGTATCTTGATACATTGGATACCCATTATTTTGAACTCCGATAATTTGACCATTTTGGTCATATAAAATCACCTTAGCACTAGTGGTTCCAATATCTACACCAATAATATAATTCATTTTAGTTACCTCATCTCTTAAGTGTTATTTCTGAAAATAATGAATAATGTCGCTTATATTATATGAAATCAATTATACACCTTCAAGCAATATCCTGATTAAATTCGATTATCATATATTAGTAATGTATAATTGATTTATTAATAAAATTGGAATGGTTAATATGACTGATAGTAGGATTACTAGACGAAGCCGATTAGCCCGTAATAGACGGTACCACCGATTAATGGGCTGCTTCAATCTGATATTAATGATTGGAATCGGTTATTTATTAATGATGGGGTTTAATGGATATCAGAATTATCAGACCCAAAAATTAAATCGCTATCCAATTCGTGGGGTGACAGTAAGCCAACAGAATAGTTACGTTGATTTTATCTCACTTGCTAATGCTGGCGAAAAATTTATTTACATTCGGGCTAGCCAAGGCTCCATTTATACTGACAATGACTTTGCCGATAATTACCAACGTTCTCAGGGATCAAATTTAAAAATTGGGGTTTATCACTCATTTAGCTTTAATAGTAGTGCAGCTGATCAGTTTGCTAACTTCAGTAGTGAGGTGGGCAATGACATTGGAATTTTGCCAATTGCGATTCAAATTAATGTAAATGAAGCTAGTTTGAGTTCTAGCCAGGTCAGGAGTGTGCGTTCTTTTATTAATCAAATTCAGCAACGATATGACCGTAGGGTCGTGATTTGGTCGACCCCCAAAATCTATGATCAGGTCCGATTTGGCAAACAACTATGTCTTTTTTGGTCGCTTAATAATAGTTTAAATCACGGTCAATCGGGGGTCTTGAAAACTTATAACGCTAGTCAAAACATCAAAAATGATGGCCAAAATCAGCAGTTTATTCAAGCGGTATTTGCTGGTAGTAATGCACAGTGGAAATCATATATTAGACCGAACCTATCGGAAAACGGAGGAACAACAAGTGAAAACTAATTTTGCAGAACATTTTCAAAAACTAGGGTTTGATCAACAAACCCCCATTCAAGAACAGGGCTACCAACCAATCTTAGATGGCCAGTCGGTTCTGGGGTTATCACCCACTGGATCAGGAAAGACGGTAGCATTTACAATTCCGATTATTGAAAAATTAGCTCCAGGCGATGGAACCCAGGTATTAGTGTTAGAACCTTCCCAAGAATTAGCAATGCAAACGACTTCCGTAATGCGTGACTGGGCAAAATTAAATGATACAAAGGTACTAGCATTGACGGGTGGTGCTAACGTAAAGCGACAGATTGAAAAGCTAAAAAAGCGTCCAGAAGTGGTGGTTGGGACCCCCGGTCGGGTATTGAACCTATTAGATGACCATAAGTTGAAACTCCATCAACTTAAAACGGTAGTCGTCGATGAAGCTGATGATTTACTTCAGGACACGACCCTGACCTCGGTTCGCGAAATTATTAACCAAGGGCCGTCTGACGTTCAATTAACGTTCTTCTCAGCTACCGATACGCCGATTTTGCATGAACTGAAGAAGTGGTTCAACGTCGAACCAGATTTAATTGATGTGCGTGCGATTGATAAAAGTGCGGGGGCTGTAAAGCATCGTTTGTTAACCGTCTCCCGTGGAAAACGTAATCAAATGTTGAATCGCTTAATTCACATTAATGGATTTAAGGCGCTGGTGTTTTTTGACCAACTGTTAGATCTGAACAAGGCTTATAGTTACTTCCGTCACAATCACGTTACCAATGTAGCCTCATTAACCAGTAATATGAATCAAATGCAAAGACAAAAGGCAATTTCTGGATTTCGAAAGGGCCATTACAAGCTATTATTAACCACGGATGTTGCAGCACGGGGACTTGATATTGCCAAGCTACCAGCGGTGGTTAACTTCGACTTACCAGCCGAAGCAAATCAATATGTTCACCGGGTTGGAAGAACCGGTCGAATGGGAGAACCGGGATTGGTGGTTAACTTTGGAAATGACCATGATTTTAGGGACTTAAAGCGGTTGGTCTTGGACAATGGTTACGATTTAAAACCTACGTTCTTCTATAAAAATAACTTAGTTGATAAGGTGGTTTCTAACCAACCCGAGGCTAGTAGCACCCCTAAGCAAAAGTCCACCAAGATTTCCAATGATGATGAATCTCCGAAAAAATCACTTGCTGATACTCCTAAGGAACCAAGTGGTGCTAATCCAGTTCGGAAAGTTAAGGCCAAACAGTTAACTAATAAGCAGCATTCGGCTAAACCGACCAAAAAGCAAATTAAACACCGTAATAAAAAACACCTTAAAAATAAGGGGATGCGGAAAAAGTGGCGGAATGCTGATAAATAAACACCTTTACAATATGATGTAAAGATGAGAAAATTAAGGGTGTTGTGGCCCCATAGCACAACAGGATAGGGCACCCGCCTCCTAAGCGGATGATCCCGGTTCGAGTCCGGGTGGGGTCATTTTGTAACAAACGAGCGTAAAAATTTACACAAAATTTACAATAATCAGATATTATATTTACATTGCCTTGTTAGAATGTACTTGTTAAATAAATAAAGGACTTTCAGGGAGGCTCTTTTAATGCTTAGTATGAAAAAGGCGTTATCATTTGTAACAATTTTAGGTGTATCTGGTGTATTACTCGCAGGTTGTGGAAACAGTTCCAAATCTGGTTCAAGTTCATCCAGTTCAAGTACCAAGATTACTGCTGTTGGTTCAACAGCTTTACAACCATTAGTTGAACAAGCAGCTACTGATTACCAAAATGCTAATTCAGGTGCAAGCATCACCGTTCAAGGTGGTGGTTCAGGAACTGGTTTAAGCCAAGTACAACAAAAGGCTGTTCAAATTGGTAACTCTGATATCTTTGCTGAAAAGCAATCAGGAATCAAAGCTAGCGAATTGAAGGATCACCAAGTTGCCGTTGTTGGGATGGCACCAGTTGTTAACAAAGATGCCGGTGTTAAGAACGTTACCATGGATCAATTAAAGAAGATCTTTACTGGTAAGATCACTAACTGGAAGCAAGTTGGTGGTAAGGATGAAAAGATTAGCGTTGTTAACCGTGCTAAGGGTAGTGGTACCCGGGCTACGTTTGAACAAGCTGTTCTAGGTGGCGCAACTGCTGTTAAGGCTCAAGAACAAGACTCAAATGGGACTGTTCAAAAGATTGTTTCATCAACTCCAGGTGCTGTTAGTTACCTTGCATTCTCATTCTTGAACAACAAGCTTCAAGCACTTTCAATTGACAATGTTAAGCCAACTGACGCAAACGTTGAAACTAACAAGTGGAAGATTTGGTCATACGAACACATGTACACTCCAGCTACTCCAAACAAGGAAGCTGAAAAGTTCATCAAGTACATTCAATCTAGCAAGGTTCAAAATGGTTTAGTTAAGAAACTTGGTTACATCAGCATTTCTAACATGAAGGTTACTAAGGATGCTAACAACAAAGTTACTAACAAGTAATTAAAAACAATTTATTAATAGTGGGACTGGAGGACGTACATTTAGTACCCTATCCAGTTCTTTCTATTTTATGGGGGATTAAGTTAAATGGATCAAATCAAAGCAAAATTGATGAAACCTTCAAAAGAAACCAAACAAGAAACAGTTGGTAAAATCATCAGTTATACTTGTATCGTTGCAATTATGCTGTTAGTTTTACTAGTTTTATACTTCATTATTTCATTCGGGATGTCCACGTTCACTAAGAACAACGTTAATTTATGGTCATTCCTTTCTGGAACCAACTGGAGTCCAGGACAAGTGGATGCTCACGGTAACCCTGAAGTAGGGGCATTACCAATGATCGTCACTTCATTTGCGGTTACAATTTTATCCGCACTAGTTGCAACTCCATTTGCAATTGCAGTATCACTATTTATGACAATTATTGCTCCTAAGCACGGGAAGGGATTCCTACAAGCCATTATCGAATTATTGGTCGGGATTCCATCAGTTGTTTATGGTTACATTGGTCTAACCCTAGTGGTACCCTTTATTCGGCACCTTTATGGTGGAACTGGATTTGGGATTTTATCCGGGACAATCGTGTTATTCGTAATGGTGCTTCCTACAATTACATCCCTAACTGTTGATAGCTTGAAAGCAGTGCCTCGTTACTACCTCGAAGCTTCATTAGCACTTGGGGCAACTCGTTGGCAAACAATCTACAAGGTAATCTTAAGGGCAGCAACGCCTGGAATTTTAACTGCAATTATCTTTGGGATGGCCAGAGCCTTTGGTGAGGCCCTAGCTGTTCAAATGGTAATTGGGAACGCAACCCTAATGCCAAAGAGTTTGTTAACTCCTGCTGCAACATTGACTAGTCAATTGACAACTGGAATTGGAAATACCGTTATGGGATCACTTCCAAATAACGCACTTTGGTCACTTGCATTAATTCTATTATTGATGTCACTTGTATTTAACATCGCTGTTAAGTTCGTTGGTTCGAAGGGAGACCTGAATAAATAATGAATCCAAAAATTGCCAATAAAATTGCCGATGCTGTCATCTATATTTTGGTAGCAATCGTTGTTATCATCTTAGCATTATTAATCGGCTTTATTTTAATTACCGGGATTCCACACATTTCCTGGCATTTCTTAACATCTGTTTCACAATCGTTTTCTGCTGGTGGGGGGATTCGAGATCAACTATTTAACTCCATTTATCTTTTAATTCTAACTTTAATTATCTCATTCCCAATTGCCTTGGGTTCAGGAATTTACCTAGCTGAATACGCTCCTAAGAACTGGTTTACCAGTTTAATTCAAACTGCAATTGAAGTTTTGAGTTCACTACCTTCAATCATTGTTGGTTTGTTCTGTTACCTACTTTTCGTTATTGAATTTCAATTAGGATTTTCAATCCTTTCCGGAGCCATTGCATTAACTTTCTTTAACTTACCATTACTAACTAGAAGTATTCAAGAATCATTGGAATCGGTTCCCGACTTGCAAAGACAAGCTGGTGCATCATTAGGGCTTTCCAGATGGAAGACCATCACTGGAATTATTTTTCCAATTGCCATCCCTGGAATTATTACTGGAATTATTCTTAGTGCTGGACGGGTATTTGGTGAAGCCGCTGCTTTGATTTATACTGCTGGTGAAAGTGCTCCGGCCATTAGCTATTCAAACTTTAATCCCTTTAATCCGGCTAGCTTTTTAAACCCAATGCGGCCAGCTGAAACATTAGCGGTTCACATTTGGAAGGTTAACACAGAAGGGGTTACTCCCGATGCTTCTCAAATCTCAAGTGGTTCTTCAGCGGTCTTAATTATCGTTATCTTGATCTTTAACCTAGGAGCTCATTACCTTGGGAAGCATCTCTATGATAAAATGACTGCTAGTAAGTAGTAGCTAGTGAAGGAGAAATTACTTTGGCATTTAAAGACTATGATTTTAATGATACCTACTTTGCGACTTTTGATGATGAAAAGGCATTAGTAACAAAGGACATTCAGGTATATTACGGCGATAATCACGCCTTTCATGATGGAAACTTATCCTTTTCAAGAAATAAAATTACGGCGTTAATTGGTGCATCCGGATCTGGAAAATCAACTTACTTAAGATGTTTGAACCGGATGAACGATGATGTTGCCCGGGTGACTGGACAAATTATGTATCGTGGAATGAATATTAACTCTTCTGATGTTAACGTTTATGAGGTGCGGAGCCACATTGGAATGGTGTTTCAAAGACCCAATCCATTTGCGAAGTCGATTCGTGAAAACATCACGTTCGCTCTTAAGCAACATGGTTTAAAGAATAAATCAGAGTTAGATAAGCGAGTTGAAGAAAGTCTAAGGGGAGCATCCTTATGGGACGAAGTTAAAGACCGGCTTGATAAGAGTGCTCTCTCACTATCTGGTGGGCAAGCGCAAAGACTCTGTATCGCTCGGGCAATTGCAATGAAACCTGACATCCTATTGATGGATGAACCAGCCAGTGCCTTGGACCCAATTTCTACTAAGAATATTGAAAACACTTTGAACCAACTAAAGAAGGATTACACAATTATTATTGTTACGCATAATATGCAACAAGCATCTAGAATTAGTGATTACACTTCTTTCTTTCACTTAGGGCATGCGCTTGAGTTTGATCGGACTGAACGGATTTTTACTAATCCGCATGTTAAAGCAACTGAAGATTATATTTCTGGGAACTTCGGTTAAAATGGAGGTAGAATATTAATGACAGATAAAGTTATCACATCAGAGAACGTTCGCCTCTATTACGGAGAAAAAGAGGCTTTACATGGGGTTAATCTAGACTTTAAGAAGAACGAAATTACTGCGTTGATTGGACCTTCTGGTTCTGGAAAGTCCACTTATTTAAGATGTCTTAATCGAATTAATGATTTAATTCCAGAAGTTACCGTGACTGGTAGTATCAAGATGGATAAGCAGGATATTTACGCTCCGAATGTTGATATTACTGAACTACGGAAGCGGGTGGGAATGGTGTTCCAACAACCAAATCCATTCCCATTTTCTGTGTACGAAAACGTTGCTTACGGGGTTAAGTTAGCCGGCCGGAGTAAGGTTTCTAAGGCTGAAATGGATAAAATTGTTGAGGATAGTTTAAAGAAAGCGGCTGTTTGGGATGAAGTAAAGGACAACCTAAATGACAGTGCCCTTTCATTTTCCGGAGGGCAACAACAAAGAATTTGTATTGCCCGGGTGCTAGCGGTTAAACCAGAAATCATTTTATTGGATGAACCAACCAGTGCATTGGACCCAATTTCTAGCTACGCAATTGAAAACACTTTACTTTCAATCAAGAAAGATTATACTATTATTATTGTTACGCATAATATGCAACAAGCTTCCCGAATTTCTGATCAAACTGCGTTCTTGCTAGACGGAAAGCTAGTTGAGGCGGGTCCGACTAAAGAAATCTTTATTAATCCAAAAGAAAAGGAAACCAATGATTACCTTAATGGTAAATTTGGATAGGGGGAAAACAACATGCATGATGAATTTTTAGACCAATTAAAAAATTTACAATCTACTTTTATGAATATGGGGATTAACGTTAGTGAACAAATTTACCAAGCTTCCAGTACGTTTATGAACCATGATAAATCTCAAGCAAAGTTAATTGTGAGTGATGACTCGCAAGTTAATACTGAAGAAGTTGATCTAGAAAAAGAAGCTTTAAACTTAATTGCTTTGCAACAACCAGTTGCTGCATACTTTAGACAAATTATTTGTATTTTAAAAGCTAGTTCTGATTTGGAACGAATCGGAGACCACGCTAGTTCCATTGCGCAAGAAACGCTCCGAATGAAGAAAAAGCAAAAATTGCCTGATGTTGATGCAATTATTTCTAAGATGACTTTAAAAATTCGTGAAATGCTTGAAGCTACTCTTGATGCATACCTTCACGAAAACGAATCAGCTGCTAAGTTGATTGCTCAAGATGACTTAACAATTGACAAGTACTTTGTTGAATGTCGAAACTTAATTATTGCCGAAATTGAAAAGGATACTAAGAAGATTCCTTCAGCTGCTAGTTACCTATTGGTAGTTCGGCTTCTGGAACGGATTGGTGACCATATTGTTAACTTGGACGAATGGGTTGTATATAACCACTCTGGCAAGTTGGTTGAATTGAATCCTGGTAAAATTGAACCAGATTTAATTAAGAACGAACTAAAGACAGAAAAAGAAGAAGTTGATGATAATGCCGTAGAAAATCCTAATAGTGTAGATAGTCCATCAAAATAATAATTAAAGGTGATTTAGATTGATTTAATTATTATAACGTTGGGGTGGAAGCATGAACACGATTCTGTTAGTGACAAATCATTTGAAATTAGCGATGAAGATTAATGCGGCTGGAAATAACCGTGGTTTCTTTATCAATAACTTTACCAATATTTCTGATATTGATAGTTACCTTAGTAGTTCTAAAATAGTTGGGATTGTTTGGGACTTAGAGGTTACTAAAACGTTTAAAGATTCTTTGAAGGAACTAAAATCAGTTCGTGAAAATTTTCATGGACCAATTATTACCATTGAGAAGAAGCACCATTCTGAACATGAACAAGCTATTTTTGAAGCACATCTCGATGATTATATTATTGATCCCAATGATGGATTGGGGATTATTCTAAGAATCGAGCAGCGGAATTGGGTTTATAATCAAGTTAATAGTGATTCTGATGATACGAAGGTCAATAAGCATGATAGTTTAATGAAGTATAAGAATTTTACTGTTGATTTAAAGCATTTTCAGGTTAAGTATAATGATGATAATATGAAGCTAACCCCCAAGGAATTTTATTTGATGAACTATTTAATTCGCCATAGTGGCATGGTGTTAAGCCGTGAAAAGATTTATAACGGAGTATGGGGCTCTGAGCAAGATGAATTCTCATACATTTCATCTCGGATCGTTGATATGCACGTCAGTCATCTACGTGATAAATTAAAAACGCTTGCTAATGATGAAGCTAAAATTAAGACCATTCGTGGGTTTGGATATCAGTTTGAATAATAATGAATGATAGGGATTGCACTTAAATTTGCTAGTGTGATCCCTATTTTTGTGATTGTAAACTAAAAAGAGATGGCTACCGTTAAGTAACCATCTCTTTTATCAATATAATTATAGGAATGCTGTAACAGTCGCTGAGATTAGAATTAAGACCAATCCGATAATTGTAACTAACATTTCCTTATTGGTTTTCCGTTGGTTTAAGAAGAAGATTCCGGTGATTGTTGCAACGATCACTGATGTTTGTGAAAGAACGAATCCAGTTGCTAAACCATTCATGTCGGGTTGTGCAGATACTAAGTAAGTGAGAGCTGCAAATCCAAAGAAAAAGCCTGCAAATATCTGCATGTATGAAACCTTTTCTTTAAAAACATTTTCCTTTTTAATTGTGAATAGATTATAGATGACTGCTCCAACTACCATGCCAATCGCTTGTGGTAAGAAGGCGTGAACCCCATCAATATGAGCAGCTTGGGGTGCAGCAGAGTAAGACCAGTAGCCAAAGACCCCAATTACCAATAAAATGGTGGCTTTGCTTAGCTGTGAAGAACTGGTTTTGTCCTTATTTTCTTGCCATGAAGTCATAATGGCTCCAATAATAATAATGACAAGGGCGGCAATTCCAATTATT
Organism: Lactobacillus sp. Sy-1; assembly: GCF_019303535.1. GTDB lineage: Bacteria > Bacillota > Bacilli > Lactobacillales > Lactobacillaceae > Nicoliella. The sequence goes on from NZ_JACCIU010000001.1 coordinate 807,390, forward strand.
TTTTTATTGGTGGTATTCCAATTACCTAGTGCAAAGACCCCCCATAGGGAGGTTACAATTAGCTGTAACGCAGTGGTAATTGGCATCGTTCTTGATGATCCAATTAATTGGTAGGATTTAAAGGCTAGAATTTGTCCAAAATCCCAACCAATTCCAGATAGCATTGCCAGAATAAATGTCCACCCGGTCGGAATTTGCAATTGCCTAACAACTGCAAACAAGATTGCTAAAAGTAATGTTCCAATCGTGGTTCCTAGAATTTGATTATTAGGTTTTCCACCGATTTTGGAAGCGATTGTCGGAAACAATCCCCACCCGAACAATGGTCCTAATCCAATTAATAATGCAACTGTATTCACATTCATTCCTCCTAAGAAACAAATTATTTAACTAATCTAGTTTACATTAATTTAATTAATTATGCTATCTTTTTCTAAAAACAGCGAATTTAGACCAGACATAGTTGAATACAATCACAAAAACTTCACCAATTAGTTTCATAATTAGGGTGGAAATTCCAAGGTAGACATGCCCAATTGACATAATGACGTCTTCCATTATAATGGATCCAAACCGTCCGGGAATAAAGATTCCTAATTCCTTGAGGTAGTTTTTTACGCCTGTGTTTTGAGAATGGAAAACGAATTTACGATTAGTAACGAACGCAAATAGGGTACAGATGATTCCAACGAGGGTGTTGTAAAAATTAAGCCAGAATCCGGAGTTATTAATTTGTTCCCCGGTAATTGGCGATTTAGATAGAATAAAAAAGAGGATGTAATTAAGCACCGTAGTTAAAACACCCCAGAATAAGTAGTCAATTGCTTCGCGATTTTTAATGTATATTTTTTTTAACATAATTACTTCTTTTCTTTCACAATGTATTTTGGTCGATCCTTAGTTTCAAGGTAAATTTTACCAATGTAGTTGCCGACTAAGCCTAGACAGAATAACTGAATTCCGCCAATTAAAAGAATAACGGATACCATCGAAGGCCATCCAGCCACTGAGCCACCAAAAAAAAGTGCCCGAATGATGACGAACAACAATCCAATAATTGATACAAAACACGAAAATAAACCGACAAAGGTCGATAACTTAAGTGGCGCATCCGAAAAATCAACAATGCCCTCTAGCGAGTAGTTGATTAACTGATACATTGACCAGTGGGTCTTTCCAGCTGCTCTAGGGACGCCTTGATATTCAATATACTTGGTTTTAAAACCCACCCAGCTAAAGATTCCCTTGGTAAAGCGATTGTATTCGGTAAGCTCTAAGACACTATCAACATACTGGCGGGTCATTAGCCGATAATCACGAACGTTAGGTTTAATGTGAACAGCTGAAATCCAGTTGATAACCCGGTAAAAACTCGTAGAGAGGAATGCTCTAAGTGGATTTTGCTTCCGAGCGGTTTGAACACAACCAACACAGTCATAATCCTCAGTATTAATAATCTGAAGCATTTTCGGTAGTAACGATGGGGGATCCTGTAAGTCGACATCCATGATTGCAATGTACTTTCCGTGAACGTTTTTTAAGCCGGCTGCCATTGCGGACTCCTTACCAAAGTTTCTGGAAAAGGAAAGGTAGTGAACGACATCTGGATGAGCAACTTGCAATTTTTTGATTTCACTAAGGGTGTGATCCGATGATCCGTCGTCAATAAATAAGTAGTAGGGTTCATACTTTGGTCCCGCTTGATTCATTGACTGGAAAACTTTGTCAGTTGTTTGAAAGAATAAATTAATTGATTCTTCTTCGTTATAACAGGGCACGATTAACCCGATTTGCTCCATTGCAATTACTCCCTTAAATGTATCAATTTTCATAATTTTAATTCTATCATAATCACTAGTTAAAAAATTATAAATCATGAATATTTTACAAAATCTACAATGATTAAATATTTTGTTATAATTAAAGATATAACAAAATTTAATGGAGGTTAAAATATGAATACCCCAATCAAAGTAATGACAATTTTTGGGACTCGTCCGGAAGCAATTAAAATGGCGCCCATTATTTTAGCAATGAATCAGCAACCAGATCAATTTAAACCAATTACCGTCGTTTCAGCTCAACATCGTGAAATGTTAGACCAAGTCTTACAGGTGTTTGGCATTCAACCAGATTACGATTTAAACGTAATGAAACCCAATCAAACCTTAGGTGGGATTACGACTGCCGTTATTAACGGAATGGATCCAATTATTAATGAAACCAATCCAGACATCATTTTAGTGCATGGTGATACCACTACTACATTTGCGGCTTCTGTTAGTAGCTTTTACCACCAAATTCCATTAGGCCATGTGGAAGCAGGGCTTCGAACGTGGGATAAATACTCTCCCTATCCGGAAGAAATGAACCGGCAAATGACCGATGTATTAGCGGACCTATACTTTGCACCCACTACGCTTAGCCGGGAAAACCTATTAAAGGAAAATCATTCTGCTAAGAACATTTTTATTACTGGAAATACGGCAATTGACGCTCTAGAACAGACAGTAGATGATGAATATCAACACTCGGTTCTAGACGAAGTTAATCCAGAGCACCGCATTATCTTACTAACGATGCACCGTCGTGAAAATCATGGTGAACCAATGCGCAGAACGTTTAAGGCCATTAAGGCTGAATTAGATGCCCATCCTGACGTTGAAGTAGTTTATCCAGTTCATTTAAGCCCGGTGGTACAAAAGGTTGCTCACGAATGCTTTGATGATGATTCAAGGGTCCATTTAATTGAACCATTAGGGGTAGTTGATTTTCATAACATGGCCGCCCGCAGTTACTTCATCATGACCGACTCAGGGGGGGTCCAAGAAGAAGCGCCTTCATTGGGGAAACCCGTGTTGGTTTTGCGGGATGAAACCGAGCGACCAGAAGGAGTCGATGCGGGAACGCTTAAATTGGTTGGCACCGATCCAAAATTAATTAAACAGGGGATGGAGATGCTTTTGGATAATCAATCAGAATACCAAAAAATGGCACTAGCTCAAAATCCATATGGCGATGGAAAGGCATCTGCTAGAATTTTGGAAGCAATTAAAGATAACTTAGGGCGGGTGAGTGTTAAATGATTAATAAATTGCCACCTCGAGTTAAAAGGGTTGTAACAACCTTTATTAACCATTATCAAGCTGCGAATGTTTCAGATTCTGCAGTGGTCATCGCATACTATCTCCTGCTTTCCATTTTCCCACTTTTAATTATTATTGGAAGTGTTTTGAGTTTTTCTGGGATTAATAGTACCTCAATTTTGAATTATCTCCATCCACTATTACCACCGCAAATTAATCAAACCATTGGACCAATCATTAGTACTGCCCTTAGTGGTGGTGGGAAACAACTGTCAATTGGAATCGTGATTACGATTTGGTCTGCAAGTCGATTAACCGCAGCCTTAAAACGAACCGTTGATAGTGCATATGGAGTCGGAAATAATCATGGGGCGTTACTGACCAGGGTCTTCTCATTCATGTGGATGATTTTGTTTTTTATTGCAATTACTGCCACTTTAGTATTTTTTAGTTTCGGAAACAAATTTATTTTATCTTTATTTAATGTTCCACAGTTTATCTATGAATTTATCGATGCAATTAGAATTCCAGTTTCATTAGGAATCTTATTCCTAGTGTTAATGTTCATGTATTACATTATTCCAGCTGCCGCAACCAAGTTTAAGTATGTCTGGGTGGGAGCCCTCACGGTTACAATTGGGATGTTAATACTTTCGCAAGGCTTTTCATTTTATTTAACTTACTTCGCAAAGGGATTTTCCACTTATAAGGCTTTAGGAACTTTTATTATTTTAATGTTTTGGCTATACTTTGTTGGAATGATGATTCTATTTGGGGCGGTAATTAACGCCTCTATTCAAGAAATTATCGGTGGGACAATTAAAGCAAAGTCAATAAAAGATCAAATTAAAAAGGCCACTAAGCAGTAATAGCCTAATGACCTTGATAATTTTACTTACTTGCTGATTTAACCAACTGGTCTGCGAAGTGATCGAGAGTTTCGATATCTTCATCCTCTGGTTCAAGGTTGATTTTTACGTTATCCGCACCTTGAGTTGCGTGGGCCTGCTTGAAGGCATCACTAAATGAGTCAACTGCGATGTTGTAGAATTCTTCATAGTATTCATCCCCTGAACCGGCAACCCCGTATACCTTACCACTTAGGTCGAGTTTTTTGAGATCTTCGAAAAAGTCTAATCCTTCTTCTGGAAGGTGACCTTCATCGTATGTGTATGGGCATACTACACAAATATCAGCATCTAAAAATTCAGTAGCGTCAGTTTGAGAAATTTCAGTTTCAATTACTTCTACCCCGAGGTCTTCTAATCCCTCGGTTACGATATCTGCAACGTCCTCATTATTTCCAGTAATTGTAGCAAAAACAACGTGAGCTTTCATTGTTAATCATCGTTCCTTTCCGTCAAATCCTAATTAGAATATTAGCGTATATTAATATTAAAAACAATAGGAGCTGTTTTAAATGCAGTCAAAAATCACTAAAATTACCGCCCAAAAGCGTAAAGGACGCTTTAATATTTTTATCGATGACCACTATGCATTTCCAGTTAGCGAGAACGTATTGATTCAATTTCAACTGGTTAAGGATATGGAAATTGATGAACAACTAGAAAAGCAGCTTTTAGCTGCGGAACAGATTGATAAAATTTACCAAAAAGCGATTAATTATATTGCGTCACAGCTGCGAACAGAAAAAGAGGTTACTACAAAATTAGAGACTGAAACTGATGATTCGGATATAATAGGGGTAGTTATCCAGAAATTACATGATAACCACCTGCTAGATGATCAAAGTTATGCCAATAGTTACGTGCGTAGTGAGGTCCGAATTATGGATAAGGGTCCCGTTGCAATTACCCAACACCTAAAACAAAAGGGGGTTGGTGATGTTGAAATTCAAACCGCTCTTGCTGATTACTATGCACAAGACGACCGCCTAGCCAATGGCTTGCACCAAGCGCAAAAAATGTTTAAACGTTATCGAAACGATTCGTTTAGTCAGGTAGTTAATAAAGTTAAAAACGGTTTGGCTAGGAAGGGCTACGCATTTGATTTGATTAACACGATTATCGAACAGGCTGACTTCCACGTCGATGAGCAAGCCCAACGCCAAGTATTAAAAAAGCAATTCGACAAGGCTTGGCATCGCTATCGGGAGTTAGATAATCGAAATCGCCAATTTAAGACGAAACAGTTTCTTTATCGCAAGGGATTTCAAATTGATGACATCGAACGGTTGATTAATGAACAATCGTTTTAAAAGGAGAATTTAAATATGGATGACCGCTTTAAACGATCAAAAATTTTGTTTTGGTCATTAGAGGTATTGATTGTGGTGGCAATCATTTACTTCTGTAATAAAATTAGTTTTATTTTTTCACCGATTGGAATTTTTATTTCAACGGTTTTTGTTCCAATTTTAGTTGCTGGAGCCTTGTTCTACATGTTAAATCCAGTCGTTGAATTATTAATGAAAATTCACTATAAACGATTTCGGGTGGGACGAACGACTGCGGTAGCGGTCATCTTCTTAGCATTTTTGGGGGCGTTAGTATACCTAGGGGTTTCCTTTATTCCGCGGATTTTTACCCAAGTAACGAACCTGTTCTACCATTTGCCAGACGTTGCTAACTCAACTGAAAAAACAGTGGAGGGCCTTACCAACCATGGCTGGTTAAAGAATGTTGATGTTACTGATTATATTAATCAAATTCAGGGCTACTTAACCACCTACACCCAAAATGTGCTTAGTAGCGTGACCACTAGCCTAGGCAATATTATTTCAATGGCAACTAGCGTTGTAATTGTGGTGATCACGGTACCGGTAATTTTATTTTACATGTTAAAGGACGGGCATAAATTGATGCCGACAATTGAAAAATTAATTCCAATTGACCATCAAAAACAAACGGTTGTTTTACTTAGTAGGATGAACGAAACGATTGCCCGCTACATTGGTGGCCAGATGATTGAGTGTATCTTTGTTGGAGTATTTACATCCTTAGGATATGTTTTGATTGGGCAAAAATATGCGTTATTATTAGGGGTGTTTGCTGGTGTTTGTAACATCATTCCCTATGTGGGACCATATATTGGGATTCTGCCGTCGTTACTAGTTGCGTTTTCCAATGATGTTTCACAAGTGGTTTACGTTATTATCGTTGTCTTAATTGTTCAACAATTAGATGGAAATTTAGTTTATCCAAATGTAATTGGGAAAAGCTTGCAGATCCATCCACTAACGATTATCGTTATTCTACTTGCTGCGGGAAATATTTCAGGACTAATTGGGATGATATTAGCGATTCCACTGTACGCTGTTGTAAAAGTAGTTGTACAATATGTATATAATATTTGGTTACTACAGCATAACTATGAGATTAATAAAGAAACTAAACGGTAACCATAATTTGATTATGTTACAATATGACATTAACTATGTTTAGGAGCGTTCGATTAATATGAAAAAAGTAATTACGTATGGAACTTTTGATTTGCTACACAAGGGTCACGTTCGGCTTTTAAAACGGGCTCGTGAATTAGGTGACTACCTAATGGTGGGACTTTCCAGCGATGAATTTAATGCTGAAAAGGGAAAGAAAGCTTACACCTCGTTTGAAGATCGCAAGTACGTTTTGGAAGCAATTCGTTATGTTGATAAGGTGGTTCCAGAAAGTGGTTGGGACCAAAAGATTAAGGATGTTCAAGAAAACAACATCGATGTATTCGTAATGGGGGATGACTGGAAGGGCAAGTTTGACTTCTTAAAGGACTACTGTGAAGTGGTTTATCTCCCAAGAACCGAAGGAATTTCAACCTCTAAAATTAAAAAGGATCTTGGAATTAAAGATTCTGATAATTGGAAAGCTTAATTATCGAAAGCCTATCTTGATTATCTAGATAGGCTTTTTAGTTGTGCTGAAAATTTAAAAAGTATGATAGAATTAATGTTAAGAATTGAAAGGGAAAGGAAAAATACATGGTAAATGCATTGGATAAGAACGTTTCCAAACGAAGAACGTTCGCAATTATTTCTCACCCGGATGCTGGGAAAACAACGATTACCGAACAACTCTTGTTGTATGGAGGAATCGTTCGTGAAGCAGGGACCGTTAAGGGAAAAAAGAGTGGCAATTTTGCAAAGTCTGACTGGATGGAAATTGAACAAAAGCGGGGGATTTCGGTAACAAGTTCCGTAATGCAGTTTGACTATCAGGGCAAACGAATTAATATCTTGGATACGCCAGGACATGAGGATTTCTCTGAAGATACCTACCGGACCTTGATGGCAGTTGACTCTGCGGTCATGGTAATTGATGCCGCTAAGGGGATTGAAGCTCAAACCAAGAAGCTATTTAAAATTTGTAAAATGCGGGGAATTCCCATTTTTACATTTATGAATAAGATGGATCGTGATAGTCGAGACCCAATGGAATTGATCAGTCAATTGGAAGCGGTTCTTGGAATTGAAGGTTACCCAATGAATTGGCCAATTGGTTCCGGAAAGGTGTTACGGGGATTGTACGACCGCTATAACAACCGGGTTGCACTTTATCGGCCAGAAGCGGGATCAGAGAAGTACTTACCATTGGATGAAAACGGTGAGTTAACTGTTGACAGCGATCTTCCAGACGATGAAGTTTATCAGGATGCAAAGGCAAACATGGATTTAATTCAAGAAGCCGGCAATCAATTTGATATTGATAAGATCAAAAATGGTGACCAAACGCCAGTATTCTTTGGTTCTGCTTTAGCTAACTTCGGGGTGGAAACCTTTTTAAATGCTTATTTAGACTTTGCTCCAAAGCCTGGTGAACATGAAAATACAATTGATGATCAAGAAGTTGAACCAGATAGTAACGAATTTTCTGGGTTTATTTTTAAGATTCAAGCTAATATGAATCCTAGACACCGGGATCGGATTGCATTTGTCCGGGTTTGTTCCGGTGAGTTTGATCGGGGAATGGACGTTGTTTTACAACGAACTGATAAGAAACTCCGACTTTCGAACGTGACTGAATTTGTTGCTAACACCCGTGAAAATGTCGATAAGGCAGTTGCTGGCGATATTATCGGACTCTACGATACTGGTAATTTCCAAATTGGTGATACAATTTTTACCGGGAAACAGGCAATTAAGTTTCCACCGTTGCCACAGTTTACGCCGGAACTATTCATGCGGGTATCGGCTAAAAACGTGATGAAGCAAAAATCATTCCACAAGGGAATTCATCAACTAGTTCAAGAAGGGGCAGTTCAACTCTATACGACGTATTCCACTGGTGATTATATTCTAGGTGCGGTTGGGCAACTTCAATTTGAAGTTTTCCAATTTAGAATGCAAAATGAATATAATTCTGAAGTGGTAATGGAACCGCTTGGCCACAAAACGGCCCGGTGGATTAAGCCCGACCAATTAGATGAAAATATGTCATCATCTAGAAACATTTTGGTTAAGGACACCCACGACCAACCACTATTCCTGTTTGAAAATGATTTTGCGGAACGGTGGTTCCATGATAAGTATCCGGACGTTGAATTAATGTCAAAACTATAAAATATGTAAAAATAGGCGTTCCCACTGGAGAGCGCCTATTTTTTATTTGGAAGCTTGTTTAACTGTAATTTCATTTTTATCATCAATGGTTGCGGTTAGAGCGCGGACATCTTGGTGATCCAAGTAGAAATCAGCAACTTGATCTTCAACGGTTTCTTGAATTAACCTTCTAAGTGGCCGGGCACCCATTGCAGGGTTATATCCTAGTTCCACAATCCGATCAACGACTCCGTCACTAATGTCAACATGCACTCCTTGTTGAGAAAGCATCTTGTTCATGTTAGCAAACATGAGTGTAACGATTTGTTTTAAACTGGCCTTTGAAAGGGAGTTAAATTCAACAATATCGTCAAACCGGTTTAAAAATTCAGGCTTGAAGTAGTCACCAAGGTGGTTTAAAGCGGAATGCGACTTACCAGCTGCACTTGCACCAAAACCAACGCTAGCTTCAACCTTACCGGTCCCAGCGTTACTGGTCATGATGATGACAGTATCTTTAAATGAAATTGTCCGACCTTGTGAATCAGTCAGCCGTCCATCATCAAGAATCTGAAGGAATGCGTGAAGAACGTCCGGATTTGCCTTTTCGATTTCATCGAATAAAATCAAACTGTATGGATTTCTCCGAACTTTTTCAGTTAGTTGACCAGCTTCATCATAGCCTACGTAGCCAGGAGGGGAACCAATTAATTTAGAAATTGAATGTGGTTCTCTGTATTCAGACATGTCGAATCTAATCATTGCATCTTCGGAGCCGAATAACTCATTAGCCAATTGTTTAGCTAGTTCAGTTTTACCAACTCCAGTTGTTCCAACGAATAAGAACGATCCAATTGGCCGCCCAGTTCCGTTAAAGCCGACCCGATTTCTCTTGATTGCCTTAGCAACGGTATCTACAGCCGAGTCTTGACCAATGATCTTAGCTTTCAAGTCTGCACCTAAGTTCTTAAGTTGTTGCTGCTCCTTGGTCTGTAAATCACCGACCGGAATGTTTGTAATTTCCTCAACAATTTTTTGAATGTCCCGAACGTTAACCTCAGGTGTTTTTTCATTGGTAACGTTATTTTTATCCTTGGCATCCTGTAGTTTATTGATTTGATCACGGTAATAGGCTGCTTTTTCGTAGTCTTCTTCTTTAGAAGCAATTTCTTTTTGCTCCTTAGCCGCCTTGATCTTTCGTTCGATTTCAGCAGGATCAACTACGTCAATAGTAAGGTTCTTTCTAGAGCCAGCCTCATCGATTAAGTCAATCGCCTTATCTGGGAGGAACCGACCTTGAATATATCGATCAGAAAGTTTAACAGCCGCTTTAATGGCTTCAGCTGAGTACTTCACCTGATGGTAGGATTCATACTTTCCTTGAATTCCCTTCAGAATTTTAACGGCTTCCTTTGGTTCTGGTTCTTGCACCATTACGGTTTGGAAACGCCGTGCAAGGGCTGCGTCCTTTTCAATATTACGGTATTCATTTAGGGTGGTAGCCCCAATCAACTGAAATTCACCACGAGCTAACGCTGGTTTTAAAACATTTCCGGCATCCATGCCACCTTCGGCATTTCCAGCACCCATAATTTCATGAATTTCATCAATAAATAGGATGATGTTTGGATTAGCTTGAACTTCCTTAACTAGTGACTGCATTCTTTCTTCAAATTGGCCCCGGACACCAGTTCCTTGAACTAGTGAAACCACATCCAGTCTGATTACTTGTTTGTCCCTTAACTTAACGGGAACATTGCCGGCTGCAATTTCTAATGCTAGCCCTTCAACTACGGCTGTTTTACCAACCCCAGCTTCCCCGATTAAAACGGGGTTATTTTTAGTTCGCCGGTTTAAAATTTCAATTACACGTTTAATTTCTTTGTCCCGTCCAATAACGGGATCGATTTTGCCATCTTTAGCAAGTTGGGTCATGTTAATTCCATACTTACCCAAAACGGTGTTACTATTATTTCCACCCTTAGCAACTTTAGGTGACTGGGGTTGGCTTTGGTTTTGGCTTTGATTACCCTGGTTACCATTTTGCATTGAACGGAAAATATCGTTTAAATCTCCGAATCCAAATGGATCTTGTGCCATATTAGCACCTCCATTTCCATTGTTTTGTAAAAGTTGATAGCAATTTTGACATAGGTCAATTCGCTGTCTATAACCATTTTGACTAACGTATAAATGAATGGTTGCTTCATTTTTACTACAGTTTTGACATAACATATTGCTATCCCTCCTTTTGCTTAGTTAGTCAATTACTTTGACCATTACTGACCATGTAGAATCATTATACAACTTAACCATTTGGATTCAAGAAATTTGATTTTTGAAACCAATTTTTTTCTTTTTTGGCAAAAAACGACTAGATTTAATATAATGAACGTATTGTTTAAGGAGGGAGAGTTCATTGGAAACTAATTATTCAGAGTTATTAACAAAATTAAAAAATGGTGATATTGATAAAATTGAAGTGGCTCCGAAATCATTTATGGCATTTCAGAATGCTTTTATGGAATTTGAAAGTCGTAAGCGAGTTGTTGGAACTGCTTCACTAGATGGAAAGGTAGTCTATCATTTTGCGAAAGATTAATGTTTTATCTCATGCAAGAAGCTTTTAAGTTAAAGTAGTTCAGATATGTTATAATTAAAATGAAGAAAATTACTTATTTATTTTTAATCAAATAGTAATTTAAATTAAGGAGGATGAATAATGGAACAACGCCAATTTAAGATTATTGCTGAAACCGGGATCCATGCAAGACCAGCTACATTATTGGTTCAATCAGCTAGTAAATATTCTTCTGATATTAACTTAGAATACGATGGAAAGAAAGTTAATCTAAAATCAATTATGGGGGTAATGTCCCTTGGGGTTGGTCAGAACGCAGAGATTAAGATTTCTGCTGATGGTGATGATGAAAGTGCAGCATTAGATGATATTGCTGCAACCCTAAAAAAAGAGGGATTATCTGACTAACGATGCACAAAATAGAAGGGATCTCTGCAAGCGAAGGAATAGCAATTGCTAAGGCCTATAAAATTGTTGAGCCAGATTTATCATTTAAAGATCATCCAGCTAGTGATAAAGATAAAGAGATTGGTCGATTACATGAGGCTTTGACTGCGTCGATTGAAGAGTTAACCACTATTAAGGCGAATATTGTTGATAACCTTGGTGAAAAAGAGGGGTTAGTTTTTCAATCGCATATTCAAATGCTTTCTGATCCGGAGTTTATTAGTTCGATTGAACAATTAATATTGGATAAGAACTTCTGTGCTGAAAAAGCGTTGGATGTTACCTCAAATAATTTTATTCATCTATTTAAGTCTAACGTTACTAACGTTTGGATGAAGGCCCAAATTAGAGAGCGAACTAGCGACGTTATTGATATCAAGCGGCGGGTTTTGGGACATCTCCTAAACATTAAATTACCAGATTTATCATTGGTTGATAAACCAGTGATTGTGGTTGCTAAGGATATTACCCCAAGTGATATTGCTCAGCTAAATGGTAAGTATGTTAAGGGGATTGTTGCTGAATTTGGTGCGCAAACCTCCCACTCTTCAATTATGGCAAGAACTTTAAAGCTGCCAATGATTCTTAGGGCTAAAGATGCGATCAAAGAGATTCGTAATGATGATGAATTAATTGTCGATGGCTTATCTGGGACGATTGTGATTAACCCAACGCGCCTGCAGGTAATTGATTACCATCAGCGGATTAAAGCATTTAATGTTGAAATGAAGAAGTTACAGGGCTTTAAGGAAAAACTAACTACCACTGAGGATAATCGGCACGTTAGTGTAGAAGCAAATATCGGTAATGACAATGATTTAAAGTCAGTTACTGATTCATCGGCAGAGGGAATCGGTCTATATCGGACCGAATTTTTATTTTTAGGCCAAAATCACATTCCATCTGAACAAGAGCAATTCGAAAGCTATCGGAAGGCTGTTTTTCACATGAAAGGCCGTCCCATTGTTTTTCGGACCCTTGATATTGGTAATGACAAGCAGATTAACGGGCTAAAGCTAACTAATGAACCTAATCCGGCCCTTGGCATTAGGGGGTTGCGGCTTAGCTTAGGTTCTGAAGAACTCTTTCGAACTCAACTCCGGGCTTTAATCCGCGCTTCTAGTTATGGTGAAATTTCAATTATTTTTCCGATGGTATCCACAATTGATGAGTATAGACGCGCCCGTTCGATATACGATGAGGAACGGGCGGCCATGAAAAAGGATGGTCAAAATATGGGAACCGTTAACTTAGGAGTAATGATTGAGGTACCATCTGCAGCATTGTTGGCTGATGAGTTTGCTAAGGAAGTTGATGTTGTTAGCGTTGGGACTAATGATTTGGTTCAATATTTAATGGCTGCTGATCGAATGGACGGGAAAGTTGCTGGTTTATATCAGCAACTTAATCCAGCTGTAATTAGGACCTTAAAATATATTGTTGATTCATTCCATACCGAAGGTAAATCAGTTTCAATTTGCGGTGAATTAGCCTCGATGCGAATTGCAATTCCACTATTGATTGGTTTAGGTGTCGATAGCTTTTCAATGAATAGTGAATCAATTCTTAAAGTTCGGAAATTGATTAGTAAAATTGATTCTAAGTACGCAAAAAAAATTGTCGACCAGATTGTTCGAAATGCAGCTACTTCGGATGATGTGGTGAAACAGTTAAATAATTTCTTAGATAAAATTTAACATCATTGATGATGGGAGAGCGTTATTGCCTTTAATAATGGCAATAGCGCTTTTTTATAAATCGCTGGTTGTTTGCAAACTATTGTTCAACACAATATAATACTATTGATATAGCGGTTTTAGAAAGCGCATTCATTATAATCGAGAGGAAGTGGATAAAATTAACATAGGGATATTTACAGACACCTATTTTCCACAGGTGAGTGGGGTTGCTACTTCTATTAAGACCCTTAAAAATCAGCTAGAGAATAGTGGCCATCAGGTCTACATATTCACAACTACTGATCCGCATGTTGATAAGAATACCTATGAGCGGAATATCTTTAGATTTTCTAGTATTCCATTTATTTCGTTTTCAGATCGGCGAATTGCAATTCGGGGATTGTTCCAAGCCTACCAAATTGCTAAAAAACTGAATTTAGACATTATTCACACCCAGACTGAATTTTCGATGGGAATCATTGGGAAATTCGTTGCTAAAAACTTGAAAATCCCTTGTATCCATACTTACCACACGATGTACGAGGACTATTTACACTATGTTGCAAATGGAAAGTTACTAAAGCCGGTTCATGTTAAGGAGGCAACGCTAGCTTTTTGTCATAAGATGACCGGAGTGGTTGCTCCTAGCAAACGGGTATTAGATACCTTAACTTCATACGGGGTTAAGAGTCCGATTCGGGTAATTCCGACTGGAATTGACGTTGCTAAGTATGACCAGTTCGACCCACAAAACCTACGAGCTCAGTTTGGTTTTACTGATGACACACCGGTTTTGCTCTCAGTGAGTCGGTTAGCGTTTGAAAAGAATATCAATGAATTGATTGATGCAATGCCAAAAATTATTAAAGCTAATCCTGCAGTTCAATTAGTGATTGTTGGGGATGGGCCGGCTAAGGAATCCTTAGAAGAACAGGTTAATTCCAAAAATTTAACCACTCACGTAACGTTTACTGGTGAAATTAATAATGATGAAGTTAGTCACTATTACCATATGGCAAACATTTTTGTTTCGACCTCTAATTCTGAATCACAGGGACTGACTTACATTGAAGCAATGGCTGCCGGAGTCAAAGTAATCGTTGTTAAAAGCGCCTATACTGATGACCTATTGAATGATAAGTCGTTAGGGATGACCTTTTCCAGTGAAGATGAATTTGTTGCTGATGTTCATGAGTACTTAAGCCACCCAAATAAATATAAGGTGGTATCGAATACATTACGCCAACAAAAGTTAGATAGCATCTCTGCTGGAAATTTTGAGAAACAAATCGTTCAATTTTATCGTAGCTCACAGCTGGAGTACGAGGAAAACTTTGATGATTCTGCAGAAATTGATTATTAAGGAATGGAATGAATGTTAAAAATTAATATGTTTTCAACTGCCGATAAGGTAAAGGGTCAGGGGGTTGGAAGTGCCTATGATGAATTAATTGGAATGTTAAGGGCTTACTTTTCAAGTGAATTTGATATTCGAATTAATAAATGGAACCGATCAGACATTAGTCACTACCACACAATTAATCCGACCTTTTATCTATCGACGTTTTCTAAAAAGCGCGGCCGCAAGATTGGCTACGTGCACTTTCTTCCAGAAACACTGGAGGGCAGCCTTAAGATGCCACAGCCGATTCGAAATGTATTTTATAAGTACGTAATTGCATTTTATAAACGAATGGACCATATTGTAGTTGTGAATCCAATGTTTATTGATAAATTAGCCCATTATGGAATTGATAAAGAAAAAATCACCTACATTCCTAATTTTGTTAGTAAGGATGAATTTTATCCGGTCGACCATTCTAAGCAAATGGAATTAAAGCGCCAATATGGTTATAGTCCCAATCAGTTCATTGTTTTAGGAACTGGTCAGGTTCAAACTAGGAAGGGAATTTTGGACTTTGCTAAGTTAGCCCAAAACAATCCTTCAATTCAATTTATATGGGCCGGTGGTTTTTCGTTTGGTCAAATTACGGATGGCTATAAAGAGTTAAAACAAATTGTTGATAATCCGCCTGCTAATTTATCGTTCCCAGGAATTGTTGATCGCCAAAAGTTAGTTGATTTTTATAACTTGTGCGACCTATTTTTATTACCTTCTTTTAATGAACTTTTTCCAATGTCGGTATTGGAAGCTTTTTCATGTGGGAAACCAGTACTATTGAGAAATCTGGACTTGTATAAAGTAATTATTGATGGTTACTATCACTCTTTCGATAACTTCAATCAGTTGAATACTCAATTGAATCAACTAGTTAACAACCCGGATGAATTGGCTGCAATGAGTAAGAAGGCTTTGGAAGCTTCGGCATACTATTCTGAGGACCATTTAGCAAAAATTTGGCACTCATTTTATATTGATCAGGCAAAAAAGGGGTAGGATATGACAAAAAGAAATTTATTATCTTTACTAGGTATGTTTCTGATTGGATTTATAATCTTTTGGTACTTTATTCGTGACGTTAATTTAAACTTATTAGTTGCGGACTTTTTTAATATTAACTGGTCTTGGATGCTGGTTGCTACTTTTTGTATGTTTGCCTATTTTGGTCTGGAGTCGTGGATTACCCATGCACTAGTTAAGGATCAAGGTGAGAATCATTTTACTTTTAAAGACGCAATTAGAGTCCCGTTAGTTGAACAGTTATTTAATGGAATTACGCCATTTTCTTCTGGAGGACAACCGGCTCAACTGGTTGTAATGCTTCAAACTGGTGTGGATGGGGGAAGGGCTAGTTCGGTTCTTTTAATGAAGTTCGTGGTCTATCAAGCGATGATTGTAATTAATTTCCTTTTTAGTCTGTTTATTGGATTCCATTACATTTCTGAAAAGTTACATTACTTATCGTTATTTGTCTTGTTTGGGTTTATAATTCATTTGGTAGTAATCATTATTTTATTGATGATAATGTATTGGCATGGGTTTACGAAACGGTTTGTTCATGCCATTATGAAACCATTGAAATTTTTTGTTAGCGCTGAGCGTTACGAAAAATGGCAGGTAACTTTAAATGAAAAAATTGATAATTTTTACAACGAGAGCGTGAGAATCGCACACCATTGGAAATTACTGTTTAAAGTTGCTGTAATTACATTTTTTCAGTTACTACTTTACTATCTAGTTCCATACTTCATTATGCTCGCTTTGGGATACGATCAAGCAAACATTGTTATGATTGTTAGTCTCCATGTGCTAATCGTAATGATTATCTCACTATTCCCGATTCCTGGTGGTGCTGGCGGTGCCGAATATAGTTTTGAAATGCTATTTAAGAGTTACATCTTTAACAGCAGTAAGTTGGTACTTGCACTTATTTTATGGCGGATTCTTACTTACTACTTAGGATTGGTCTTAGGTGCAATTGCGTTGTTCATTAAACCGGACCGGGTTGATAGTGATGTTAAAAGGAATATTTAGTAGTTACAATAACAATTTAGTGGGGGCACTATATAATGGCGAGTCATATTAAGAAGGTTAGAAACGGGAATCGATTCCTAAACTCACGAATAGGTTTCTTTATCCTGGTATTGTTTTTATTCTGGGCAAAGACTTATTTTGCATACCAGGCAGAATTTACTCTGGGTGCAAAGGGCGCCCTTCAACAATTTTTATTAGTGGTAAATCCACTACCTGCCGGGATTCTATTGTTTGGAATTGCATTATACTTTAGGGGAAGGTTAGCCTATTGGCTGATGCTGATTATGGATTTAATTCAATCCATTTGGTTGTTTGCCAATATCGTTTACTACCGTGAATTTTCAGATTTTTTGACGTTTGGGATTATTAAGGGTTCCGGAGATGTTCAAAATAACCTGGGAAAAAGTTTAGCTGAAATTATTCATCCAATCGACTTTGTGGTTTTTTTAGATGTGATTGTTTTAATAATTTTACTATCATTTAAAATTATTAAAATTGATAAACGGCCGTTTAAGATTCGGAATGCATTTGCAATTACGGTGCTTTCCTTTTTATTAATGTTTGGTGAATACAGCATTGCTAATGCTGATCGTTCGGGCTTATTAACCCGTTCGTTTGATAATAATTACATTGTGAAGTATTTAGGGATGAATGAGTACGCAGCTTTTAACGCTTACCAGACTCATAAGGAAAGCCAAACCCGTTCTAAAGCCAAGCCGAGCGACTTAGATAGTGTGTTGAGGTACCTAAAGCATAACCGGGCTAAGGCTAATATTAATTACTTTGGGAAGGAAAAGGGGAAGAATGTATTCATTATTCACCTAGAGAGTTTCCAACAGTTCTTGATTGATTATAAGGTTGATGGTAAGGAAGTTACGCCGAACCTAAATAAGTTCTACCATGGTGATCATACAATTTCATTTGATAATTTCTATCATCAAGTTGCACAGGGAAAGACTTCTGATGCTGAAATGATGCTAGAAAACTCTTTGTTTGGACTACCACAGGGTTCTGCAATGGTAACCTATGGGACCCAAAATACGTTCCAAGCAGCTCCTGCAATATTAGCTCAACGTGGCTATACAACTGCTGCAATGCACGGGGATGTTCCAAGTTTTTGGAATCGTGAAAACACTTATAAGTCGTGGGGTTATCAGTACTTCTTTGACTCCAATTACTTTAAGGAAAAACCATCTTATAGCGTAGGCTATGGGTTAAAGGATAAGATTTTCTTTAAGGATGCTGCTAATTATATTCAGCAGTTACCACAACCATTCTATGCAAAGTTAATTACCTTAACTAACCACTACCCATACATTCTAGATAAGCAAAATCAAAGTTTCCCAGCTACTAAAACTGGCGATAATACCGTTGACCCATATGTTCAGACTGCTCATTACTTAGACCAAGCATTTGGTGAGTTTATGAATTATTTACAGAAAACTGGATTATTAAAGAATAGTATTGTGGTTGCATATGGTGATCATTATGGAATCTCTAACAACCACCGGCCAGCAATCGCACAACTATTACACAAGAAGAGTGTCAATAGCTATGATTTGGCTCAATTCCAAAAGGTACCATTCATGATCTATGGAGATAATCTGACTGGTAAAATTGATCATACCTATGGTGGGGAAATAGACGTATTGCCAACAATTCTGCACTTGTTAGGAATTAAAGATAACAATACGATTCAATTTGGGCAGGACTTATTATCTAATAAACGCAAACAAATTGTTGCTTTTAGGGATGGTGATTTTGTTACGCCAACTTATACCGTTGTGGGTGGGTCTGTTTACCTTACTAAGACTGGTAAGAAGATTACCCCAAATGCAAAACAACAAAAGAAAATTAATGCTGAGCAAAAACATGTTAATACTGAGTTATCATTATCTGATCGGGTTATTCAAGGAGACCTATTACGGTTCTATACCTTAAAGAACTTTAAGAAGGTTGATCGGAGTGATTATAACTACAAACCAAGTTCTGGATTAACTAGTTTGAAGGAAAGAAACAATAAAGAACATACTAGTTTAATGGATGAAAATGGCGGTAAATCAACAATGAATGACTATGTCACTGATGCTCCAGAACTAAAATAGCAAAAAAATTTAAAAAAGTAGTTGTCATTTTAAATATATTAGTGTAATATAAGAATCATCGTTTTGATAAGTTATCAATTCGGTGGTTCTTATTTTGTTTAACAACTTAATTAATTTAAAAAAGTTGTTGACAAAGATTTGATCGTTTGATATTATATTAAACGTTGTCAAATAAACAACTCATCAGCTCTTCAGCTGATTGAAAAAATTTCTTAAAAAAGACTTGACAAATAAAATCAGCCTGATATAATTAAGAGGTTGTTGTTATGAACGACGCATTCAAGTAGATCTTTGAAAACTGAACAAAATTATGACAAAAATGTGTAAGGAACTTCATAATTAATATGAAGTACAAAAATCTTATGCGAAGTCAATTCGCTTAAAAGTAACAATATTTAAAGAAGAGCTAACGTTGAGCTTTTCATCTTAAGATGAGAGTTTGATCCTGGCTCAGGACGAACGTTGGCGGCGTGCCTAATACATGCAAGTCGAACGAACTTCCGTTAATGATAGTTGATGCTTGCATTAACTTGACTTAACATCGAAGTGAGTGGCGAACTGGTGAGTAACACGTAGGTAACTTGCCCTAAAGCGGGGGATAACATTTGGAAACAAGTGCTAATACCGCATAACAACAAAAACCGCATGGTTTTTGTTTGAAAGATGCGTTTGCATCACTTTAGGATGGACCTGCGGCGTATTAGCTTGTTGGTGGGGTAATGGCCTACCAAGGCAATGATACGTAGCCGACCTGAGAGGGTAATCGGCCACAATGGGACTGAGACACGGCCCATACTCCTACGGGAGGCAGCAGTAGGGAATCTTCCACAATGGACGAAAGTCTGATGGAGCAACGCCGCGTGAGTGAAGAAGGGTTTCGGCTCGTAAAACTCTGTTGTTAAAGAAGAACGGGTGTGATAGGAAATGATCACATCGTGACGGTATTTAACCAGAAAGTCACGGCTAACTACGTGCCAGCAGCCGCGGTAATACGTAGGTGGCAAACGTTGTCCGGATTTATTGGGCGTAAAGCGAGCGCAGGCGGTTTTTAAGTCTGATGTGAAAGCCTTCGGCTTAACCGGAGAAGTGCATCGGAAACTGAGAAACTTGAGTGCAGAAGAGGACAGTGGAACTCCATGTGTAGCGGTGAAATGCGTAGATATATGGAAGAACACCAGTGGCGAAGGCGGCTGTCTGGTCTGTAACTGACGCTGAGGCTCGAAAGCATGGGTAGCAAACAGGATTAGATACCCTGGTAGTCCATGCCGTAAACGATGAATGCTAGGTGTTAGAGGGTTTCCGCCCTTTAGTGCCGCAGCTAACGCATTAAGCATTCCGCCTGGGGAGTACGACCGCAAGGTTGAAACTCAAAGGAATTGACGGGGACCCGCACAAGTGGTGGAGCATGTGGTTTAATTCGATGCTACGCGAAGAACCTTACCAGGCCTTGACATCTCCTGCAAAGCTAAGAGATTAGCCGTTCCCTTCGGGGACAGGATGACAGGTGGTGCATGGTTGTCGTCAGCTCGTGTCGTGAGATGTTGGGTTAAGTCCCGCAACGAGCGCAACCCCTATTATTAGTTGCCAGCATTAAGTTGGGCACTCTAGTGAGACTGCCGGTGACAAACCGGAGGAAGGTGGGGACGACGTCAAATCATCATGCCCCTTATGGCCTGGGCTACACACGTGCTACAATGGACGGTACAACGAGTCGCAAAACCGCGAGGTTAAGCTAATCTCTTAAAGCCGTTCTCAGTTCGGATTGCAGGCTGCAACTCGCCTGCATGAAGTTGGAATCACTAGTAATCGTGGATCAGCATGCCACGGTGAATACGTTCCCGGGTCTTGTACACACCGCCCGTCACACCATGAGAGTTAGTAATACCCAAAGTCGGTGTAGTAACCTCTTTTGAGGAGCAAACCGCCTAAGGTAGGACTGATGATTAGGGTGAAGTCGTAACAAGGTAGCCGTAGGAGAACCTGCGGCTGGATCACCTCCTTTCTAAGGAATAATTCGGAACCTTATGCAGTCATAGTTTTGTTTAGTTTTGAGAGGTCTACTCTCAAACTATTGGAACCACGCTTCTTTTGGGCCTATAGCTCAGTTGGTGAGAGCGCACGCCTGATAAGCGTGAGGTCGATGGTTCGAGTCCATTTAGGCCCATTATTAATCAAATTATTGGTTAGTTTAAATGGTATGGGGAATTAGCTCAGCTGGGAGAGCACCTGCTTTGCAAGCAGGAGGTCAGCGGTTCGATCCCGCTATTCTCCATTGGCACATTCGTGTCAAACTTGGTTCTTTGAAAACTAGATAATATTTTAATTTTTCCAAATTATTGAATTGTATTAAATACAATTTCAACCGAGAACACCGCGTTATTTTGAGTTTTTTATATTAGTTTATTCGTATTTACTCAATTAACCAAATACCACTTCGTGGTAATAGGTTAAGTTATTAAGGGCGCATGGTGGATGCCTTGGTACTAGGAGCCGATGAAGGACGGGACTAACGCCGATATGCTTCGGGGAGCTGTACGTAAGCTTTGATCCGGAGATTTCCGAATGGGGAAACCCAATAAACTTTATCGTTTATTATTCAATGACGAATTCATACTCATTGAAAGGCAGACGTGGGGAACTGAAACATCTAAGTACCCACAGGAAGAGAAAGAAAATTCGATTCCCTCAGTAGCGGCGAGCGAACGGGGAACAGCCCAAACCATTGAGTTTACTCAGTGGGGTTGTAGGACTGAACATTTGAGTTACCAAAGAATTAGATAGTCGAAAGATCTGGGAAGTTCTGCGACACAAGGTGATAGCCCTGTAGACGAAATCTAATTCCCTCAGTTCAGGATCCTGAGTACGGCAATACACGTGAAACATTGCCGGAATCCGGGAGGACCATCTCCCAAGGCTAAATACTCCCTAGTGACCGATAGTGAACCAGTACCGTGAGGGAAAGGTGAAAAGCACCCCGGAAGGGGAGTGAAATAGTTCCTGAAACCATGTGCCTACAAGCAGTTAGAGCCCGTTAATGGGTGATAGCGTGCCTCTTGCAGAATGAACCGGCGAGTTATGATAACATGCAAGGTTAAGATGAGAAGTCGGAGCCGTAGCGAAAGCGAGTCTGAATAGGGCGTTTGAGTATGTTGTGATAGACCCGAAACCAGGTGATCTACCCATGTCCAGGCTGAAAGTGTGGTAAAACACACCGGAGGGCCGAACCCGTGTACGTTGAAAAGTGCTGGGATGAGGTGTGGGTAGCGGTGAAATTCCAAACGAACTTGGAGATAGCTGGTTCTCTCCGAAATAGCTTTAGGGTTAGCCTTGGAGTCGAGAATCATGGAGGTAGAGCACTGTTTGGGTGAGGGGCCCGTCTTGGGTTACTAAATTCAGATAAACTCCGAATGCCATTGATTTATATCCAGGAGTCAGACGATGAGTGATAAGATCCACCGTCGAAAGGGGAACAGCCCAGACCACCAATTAAGGTCCCTAAATATATGCTGAGTGGAAAAGGATGTGGAGTTGCATAGACAACTAGGATGTTGGCTCAGAAGCAGCCACCATTTAAAGAGTGCGTAATAGCTCACTAGTCGAGTGATCCTGCGCCGAAAATTTACTGGGGCTAAGCATATTACCGAGATTGTGGACGTAACTTTGTTACGTGATAGGAGAGCGTTCTAAGGGCGATGAAGTCAGACCGTAAGGACTGGTGGAGCGCTTAGAAGTGAGAATGCCGGTATGAGTAGCGAAAGATCAGTGAGAATCTGATCCACCGAATGACTAAGGTTTCCTGGGGAAGGCTCGTCCTCCCAGGGTTAGTCGGGACCTAAGCCGAGGCCGAGAGGCGTAGGCGATGGATAACAGGTTGAGATTCCTGTACTAGTTAACTATGTTTGACCGATGGAAGGACGTAGGAGGCTAAACGTAGCATCCTGTTGGATATGGATGTTCAAGCACTAAGTCAGGTATTGAGTTAAATGCTTAATACCGGGTTGACAAGGTGTGATGAGGACCGAAATTTAGTAGGGAAGTCGTTGATGTCACACTACCGAGAAAAGTTTCTAGTTAGTAGTTAACTACCCGTACCGCAAACCGACACAGGTAGTCGAGGAGAGAATCCTAAGGTGAGCGAGTGAACTCTCGTTAAGGAACTCGGCAAAATGACCCCGTAACTTCGGGAGAAGGGGTGCTGCACTATGTGCAGCCGCAGTGAAAAAGCTCAGGCGACTGTTTATCAAAAACACAGGTTTCTGCAAAATCGTAAGATGAAGTATAGGGGCTGACGCCTGCCCGGTGCTGGAAGGTTAAGTGGATGAGTTAGCTTCGGCGAAGCCCAGAAACGAAGCCCCAGTAAACGGCGGCCGTAACTATAACGGTCCTAAGGTAGCGAAATTCCTTGTCGGGTAAGTTCCGACCCGCACGAAAGGCGTAACGATCTGAGCACTGTCTCAACGAGAGACTCGGTGAAATTGAGATACCTGTGAAGAAGCAGGTTACCCGCGACAGGACGGAAAGACCCCATGGAGCTTTACTGTAACTTGATATTGGGTGTTTGTATAGCTTGTACAGGATAGGTAGGAGCCATAGAAGTCGGAACGCTAGTTTCGATGGAGGCAATGGTGGGATACTACCCTCGCTGTATGAACACTCTAACCCGCACCACTAATCGTGGTGGGAGACAGTGTCTGGTTGGCAGTTTGACTGGGGCGGTCGCCTCCTAAACAGTAACGGAGGCGCCCAAAGGTTCCCTCAGAATGGTTGGAAATCATTCGACGAGTGTAAAGGCAGAAGGGAGCTTGACTGCGAGACATACAGGTCGAGCAGGGACGAAAGTCGGGCTTAGTGATCCGGTGGTACCGTATGGAAGGGCCATCGCTCAACGGATAAAAGCTACCCTGGGGATAACAGGCTTATCTCCCCCAAGAGTTCACATCGACGGGGAGGTTTGGCACCTCGATGTCGGCTCATCGCATCCTGGGGCTGTAGTTGGTCCCAAGGGTTGGGCTGTTCGCCCATTAAAGCGGTACGCGAGCTGGGTTCAGAACGTCGTGAGACAGTTCGGTCCCTATCCGTCGCGGGCGTAGGAAATTTGAGAGGAGCTGCTCTTAGTACGAGAGGACCGGAGTGGACATACCGCTGGTGTACCAGTTGTGCCGCCAGGCGCATCGCTGGGTAGCTATGTATGGATGAGATAAACGCTGAAAGCATCTAAGTGTGAAACCCACCTCGAGATGAGATTTCCCATTCCTTTATGGAAGTAAGACCCCTGAAAGATGATCAGGTAGATAGGCTGGAAGTGGAAGTGCAGTGATGCATGGAGCGGACCAGTACTAATTGGTCGAGGACTTAACCAAGTAAGGTAGTTCTCACGGAAGAATAAAATATTATCTAGTTTTGAGAGAACGAAGTTCTCACAGTTAAATAGTGTGGTGATGATGGCCAAAAGGATACACCTGTTCCCATGTCGAACACAGAAGTTAAGCTTTTGAACGTCGAAAGTAGTTGGGGGATCGCCCCCTGCAAGGATAGGACGTTGCCACGCATTATGGAGGATTAGCTCAGTTGGGAGAGCATCTGCCTTACAAGCAGGAGGTCACAGGTTCGAGCCCTGTATCCTCCATTCATGAAAATTATCATGTTTGGTTTTTAGTTTTTTAAATATTTTTAATGGCTTTTATGCCGACTTAGCTCAGTTGGCAGAGCATCTGTCTTGTAAACAGGGGGTCGGAGGTTCGAATCCTCTAGTCGGCATTGCTGCGGAAGTAGTTCAGTGGTAGAACATCACCTTGCCATGGTGGGGGTCGCGGGTTCGAATCCCGTCTTCCGCTTTGCCAATTCATTATTATGCCGGGGTGGCGGAATTGGCAGACGCACAGGACTTAAAATCCTGCGGTTAGTGATAACCGTACCGGTTCGATCCCGGTCCTCGGCACTTTTGCACCCATAGCGCAACTGGATAGAGTGTCTGACTACGAATCAGAAGGTTGTAGGTTCGACTCCTACTGGGTGCATATTTTCGGGAAGTAGCTCAGCTTGGTAGAGCACTTGGTTTGGGACCAAGGGGTCGCAGGTTCGAATCCTGTCTTCCCGATTAAATAAAATTCAATAGTTTTATTTATAGATCGCGGTGTAGCTCAGCTGGCTAGAGCGTCCGGTTCATACCCGGGAGGTCGAGGGTTCGATTCCCCCTGCCGCGATAGTGACTTGGACCTTTAGCTCAGTTGGTTAGAGCCGACGGCTCATAACCGTCTGGTCGTAGGTTCGAGTCCTACAAGGTCCATTAAAGACCTTTAATTTATTTTAATATGGAGGATTACCCAAGTGGCTGAAGGGGGCGGTCTTGAAAACCGCTAGGCGTGTCAAAGCGCGCGAGGGTTCGAATCCCTCATCCTCCTTTTAATTATCGCGGGATGGAGCAGTTCGGTAGCTCGTCGGGCTCATAACCCGAAGGTCGTTGGTTCAAATCCAGCTCCCGCAATTATGGTCCGTTGGTCCAGTTGGTTATGACGCCGCCCTGTCACGGCGGAGATCACGAGTTCGAGTCTCGTACGGACCGTTCCATATGGCTCGGTAGCTCAGTTGGTAGAGCAACGGATTGAAGCTCCGTGTGTCGGCAGTTCGATTCTGTCCCGCGCCATTTACAATTTAATACCATATTATGCGGGTATAGTTTAGTGGTAAAACCATAGCCTTCCAAGCTATTGTCGCGAGTTCGATTCTCGTTACCCGCTTTATATGGGCCTATAGCTCAGTTGGTGAGAGCGCACGCCTGATAAGCGTGAGGTCGATGGTTCGAGTCCATTTAGGCCCATATGGAGAAGTACTCAAGTGGCTGAAGAGGTGCCCCTGCTAAGGGTATAGGTCGCGCAAGCGGCGCGAGAGTTCGAATCTCTCCTTCTCCATTTTTATATGACCCGTTGGTCAAGTGGTTAAGACACTGCCCTTTCACGGCAGTAACATGGGTTCGAATCCCGTACGGGTCATACTAATTTCGAATTAATAATAACATATTATCGCGGGATGGAGCAGTTCGGTAGCTCGTCGGGCTCATAACCCGAAGGTCGTTGGTTCAAATCCAGCTCCCGCAATTATGGTCCGTTGGTCCAGTTGGTTATGACGCCGCCCTGTCACGGCGGAGATCACGAGTTCGAGTCTCGTACGGACCGTCATAGTATAATAAAAGAGGATGTCTCAATTGACATCCTCTTTTATTATACTATTTAAAGAATTTGTAGATTGTTTCAAAGTAATTAGTTTCGATTTGATCATTTAAATCAAACAGATTATTTGCTGACTTACTACGATACCAATCCGCAATCTTAACGTTATCATTCCAAGTAGTCAAAATTACACGTTTAGAAAGCTTATTTGCAATGTTAAGAGAATAAATTGAACTCATTCCATCAGGAAGAGACTCATTACTGATGATACTATTAATTTTAGCATCTAAAACCTTTTGTTGATTGCTATCTAAATCTAACGTAATATAACTAATGCTTTTTCCCCATTGGTCAGTTCCAAAGTGATTTAGAACTGAATATCCGATTGGGCTTTCAAAAATTGTTGGTTTATCAGACAAATCAACGATTTCAAAACTATCAGAATTAGTAACTGAGTTATATAAGTATAATTTCCTTTCAGGATGCTTTTCAATTATTTTAGATAGGTATGACTCACTACCAAAAGTAACATAAATATTAGATATCATTTTAACTCCTCCTTTTCATATATTATACTAGTAAATGAGTAAATAAAAAAACATAAGCAAAGGGGTATCATAATTATGAAGGTTAAAGTATTAGGATTTTATGGTGGTTACCCAAGCAATGGAATTGGAACTAGTAGTTATTTAATCCAAAGTGGTGATTTTAATTTACTACTAGACTGTGGAAGCAACGCTTTAAACGAACTTCAGGAAACCATTGATCCGCTTGAATTAAATGCTGTAATTCTTTCTCACTACCATCATGATCATACGGCTGATGTTGGGGTGTTACAGTATTACTGGCAATTAAATCCAGAGGGACGAAAAGAACCATTACTACCGATTTATGGGAATACTGAGGATCCGATTAATTTTGCTACTTTAAATTGGCCAAACGCAACTGTTGGAAAACCCTATAGTGATTTGCAACCGCTTGAAATTGGGCCATTTAGGATTGAATTTATGCGGACGCACCATCCGGTCCCAGCATTTGCAATGCGGATTACTGATGAAAATGGTAAGGTACTAGTGTTTACAGCTGATACTAGTTATTTCGACCAATTAATTCCATTTTCAAAGAATGCTGACCTACTAATTACAGATACAAACTTCTTTGCCGATAAGAAGGGATTGAAGTGGCATATGACATCTGAAGAATCTGGGCAGCTAGCAAAAGAGGCCCACGTTAAAAAATTGTTACTGAGTCATCTACCACAAAAGGGCGATTTAGATCAATTAATAGTGGAAGCAAAATTGCAGGTAGACTCTAATTGTCAAGTTGATTGCGCAATGCAAAATCAAGTTATTATTTTATAAATAAACTAGGCTAATGGCTTTTAATTTAAGTTCAATGTGAGATAATAGGTTATAATATTACTACGTTAAGGAGGTGCTCATCTATGGAGATGGATAGAATTAATGATAATACCATCAGAGTTTTAATTAACAATGATGATTTAAGTGCTCATGGAATTACTGTTTTAGACTTATTAGGTGACCATAAGCAAATTGAGGAATTTTTCTATAGCATTCTAGATGAAATCGATACTGATCATCAATTTCAAGGTGATAATGAGGCACTAACGTTCCAGGTATTGCCAAACAAGAACGGACTCGAACTATTTATTAGTAAGGCCGATCCTGATGACCCAGAGAAAACCCAACAAACTAATGATACTGTTACTGATTACATTAAAAATCAACTTAAGAATAAGGATATCGATGTTAGTGATATTCCTAATATTTTTGAAAATGATGACGATGAATCTACAGGAGATAACCATAACCAAGGTGACTCTGTAGTTCAAGGTACTAATAATACTGCTTATGACGATTTGATTGTTGAATTTAATTCATTTGAAGATTTCATATCCCTTTCCAAACGTTTGAGAATTGAAAGTGGTTCTTCCAACCTGTACCTATATGATGGGAAGTACTATTTGGAAATAATGTTTTTCCGCAATTTAGACGGATCTACTGATGATTTAATTGAAAATAACAAGGCATTAGCATTAGAGTTTGGTAACAAGACTAGCGTTACGACTGAAATTTTGAATGAATATGGCAAAAAAATTATGGATACTAGTGCTTTAGAGTTAGCTAGATACTACTTTAAAGATTAGGCTAAGCAATTTAAGAGCCCTGAGGAAAATCTCAGGGCTTTTTTCGTACCTTATTTTAATAGGGGGGCGATAAATCATTGTTGGTTGCATATGATAAGAATCAAAAAATAATCTTAGCTGACCAATCAAATCAACATGGAGAATTTTTTTGTCCAAGTTGTAAAGAACCGGTAACCCTTAGAAGGGGATCAATTAAGATTGCTCACTTTGCACACCGAAAGAATAGTAAATGCAGTACGTTTAGTGAGGGGGAGACTACCGAACATTTATTAGGTAAAAAGCAACTATCTAAATTCTTTAATCAAAACAATCCAATTTTAGAATTTTACTTTAAATCAATTAAACAACGGCCTGATATTTTACTATCTAATCAACATGTAATTGAATTTCAATGCAGCCCGATAACCAACAGACGCTTATCAGAACGTCTAGCTGGGTATGAAAGAATTGGCTATCAATCAATTTGGATTTTAGGGCGTCCATACCTTAAAAAGAAGAACGGCTTAAAGAAGATTAAACAATTTCTTATGTATAACCACCAGCTTGGATTTTACTTATTGTATTGGGATGTTGATAATCAACAGATGCAAATTCACCACCACTTTCGATTTAATGGGGGAAAAATAACCTATCAGATAATAATCGTCCAAAATCAAACGGAGTTAGATCAAGTAATAAAAAGAGGATTAAGGAACGAAAAACCACGCTCATTGCAATTAATTAAATCAACAATAATAAAACAAATCAGTAAGGTTCAAATGGATTTGATTTATGGACGATTTAAAAATGATCCGGTCCAAAACCTGTGTTATCAATACGGGTATAGCCTAGTGGGTTATCCACTAGAACTAGACTACCCTTACTATGAAATTCCACTTCTTGGGCCCCATTTAATCCGTTTTAAAGTTATTAGTCTAATTTTATTAAAACGATATAATACCATTGAAATTGATGCCTTAATTCAAATGACGAATGATCTAATGCAGATTGATCAGCAATTTTTAATGCTAGAGCGAAACTTAGTAATTAGGGGAATGAGCCATATTTATCAAACTTGGCAAAAATTAGAAATGGTCAAAATTAATGGGAGAATGATTAAACTGATTAAAAATCCACAATGGTATTCAACTTACCATGAAAAATTAAACTCAATTGATTTATTAATGAACCTAATAAAAAAGGACTAACCCTTTTAGTTAGTCCTACTAAATAATGTGTAAATTTGGAGATTTTTCTCCACTTTTTTGAATTAAAATAGGGTCATTATCAAGGATGCCC
Source organism: Lactobacillus sp. Sy-1 (assembly GCF_019303535.1). Classification (GTDB taxonomy): domain Bacteria; phylum Bacillota; class Bacilli; order Lactobacillales; family Lactobacillaceae; genus Nicoliella. Next base: position 836,829 of record NZ_JACCIU010000001.1, read on the forward strand.
TTATTTTTACAAACATCTAGTAAATCATTATAAGTAACCTTATTCATTAAAATTCCAGAATCAAACGAGTCACAATCAAAAATAACTGCAGAAGCTGGAGTTGTAATTTTCATCTCATTAGCTAGTTTTTGATCAGCTTTAAATGCGCTAATTGCTAGGTCAGAACGTCGATCTTCTTCAAACATTTCCAAATCTAATCCAGCTTTTTCAGCAACTTTAAAGGCAACCGCTTTAGAGTAAGTTTGTTTTTTATGAATTAATTCTTCCTGTAATCCGATTAAAAACTTCCGTCCACATTTACGGCCTTGAAAAAGTGACGCTTTATAGTCTAGCACCGTATTGTAATCAATTTTAAAACTTTTATTTTCATTCATCGTTTGCTTGTCACAATTTAAATATCGATTTCGAATAATTTGCATATTCAACATTGGAATGAACTGGAACGAAAAATTTTTATCTAAAGTATCAGCTAATTTTAAGATCACATGCTCGGCTTTGAAACAATCATTGCATAACGGATCAACAAACAGATAAGCTTCGAGCATAACAATTCCTCCTTTCAAAGATCGATAATAAATTGACAAGCATTTATTAACTCAAAGTCTAGAATAACAAATTTAAATAAAAAAACAAAATATTTGCTTGGAAAAATCAAATTTATTTTTAAAAAGCGCTTTCAAGTTCTTGTATGAATATGATTGTGGTAAAATTAATAAAGTTACTGATTCAAAGGAGGTGGCTTGAATGGAAGATTGGAATCAATTTTTATTTCCTTATCGCCAAATTGTGGATGAACTAAAAATTAAACTTCGTGGAATAAGAGCGGAATATACTAATTCACACCGTAGATCGCCAATTGAATTTGTCACTGGACGAGTTAAACCAGTAGATAGTATCAAAGAAAAAATGAGTCGGCGCTATATTGAAGAATCCCGTTTAAGACAGGACATGGAAGATATTGCAGGGCTTAGAATTATTTGCCCATTTATTGAGGATATTTACACGGTGGTCAATTTACTTAGACAGCGCTCTGATTTAAACATTTTAGAGGAACGTGATTACGTTCATAATGAAAAAGCTAGTGGTTATCGTTCATATCACATTGCATTTGAATACACGGTGCAAAGCACTGATGGACCAACCGTATTATTAGCTGAAATTCAAGTTAGAACCCTTGCCATGAATTTCTGGGCAACTGTTGAACATTCAATTAACTATAAACATCAAGGAAACTTCCCAGAAATATTAGAAAAGCGACTTCAACACGTTGCAGAGACTACCTATAAGCTAGATGAAGAAATGTCATCAATTAGAAAAGAACTTGCAGAATATCAAAATAATAAGGAAGATTAAAATGAAGGTTGCAATTTTTAGTAATAACGGAGGCACTTCTAATGAAGTTGCCTTAAAATTAAAAAATAAAATAAACGATTCTCCCAAGTTAGAGATTGATGGACTAAATCCTGAAATTGTAATTTCTGTTGGTGGTGACGGCACTTTATTATCAGCTTTTCATCACTATAATGATGCACTAGATAAAATTAGGTTTGTTGGGATTCATACCGGACATTTAGGCTTTTATACTGATTGGCGGGACTACGAAGTTGATCAATTAATTAGTAGTTTAGAAGATGATAATCGGCAAAGTGTTTCCTATCCATTATTGTTAATTAAAGTTAATTACTCAGATGGCGGGGTTTCTGATGACTTGTTAGCGCTCAATGAATCTACATTTAAGCGGGTTAGCAGTACTATGGTGACCGATGTTTACATTAAAGACGAGTTCTTTGAAAAATTTAGGGGGGATGGACTATGTATTTCCACACCAACGGGTTCTACCGCATATAATAAAGCTGTTGGTGGCGCAATTATTAATCCCCAGTTAAACGCAATTCAAGTTTCTGAAATGGCATCAATTAACAATCGGGTATTTAGAACGATGGGTTCACCAATTATTATTCCGCCTAATGAATGGATTACCCTAATCCCCGACAATAAAGAAAATAACATCTTAACTTGCGACCAAATGTTAGTTAAAGATCGTCCTATTGAATCAATTCGATACCAAATTTCAGACCAAAGAATTTCATTTGCGCAGTATCGACATACCCATTTTTGGAAGCGAGTTGGTAATTCATTTATTGGTGTAAATACAAATGACTAGCTTTAATTGGACTTATGATGGGAATGGTTCAAAGCGGGTGCGAACCTTATTAATGGAACATGGGGTTACCAGGACCCTATTGAAGAAGATCAAATTCCATGGTGGAACCATTCTAGTCAATGGAACTGATCAACGGGCTAATTACATGCTTGATCACGGGGATGTAGTTGAGTTAACGCTCCCGCCAGAGCCAAATAATGATAGTGTCCCAGCATCTTTTTTACCAATTAACGTTGTTTATGAGGATGAACATTTTTTAGTCGTCAATAAACCACCGTTTTTAGCAACGGTTCCTAATCATAACTATGCGGGAAATACGTTAGTTAATCGGGTAAAGGGCTACTACTTAAAACATCACTACGCTAACTTAAAGATTCATGTTGTTACTAGGTTGGATAAGGACACCAGTGGGTTAGTGATTTTTGCTAAGCATCACCTTGCCCATTCCGTTTTAGATAAACAATTAAAGCAACACCTGATTGTGAAAATGTATAATGCAATTGTTGAGAACCGATTTGATTATAATCACGGCGAAATTGATTTGCCGATTGGCCGGGATGAGGACTCGTTTGTTAAACGACAGGTAAAAGATGATGGCAAACCATCAAAAACGGAATTCTGGCAACTGTATAGTCAAGCGGGACTTTCATTACTACGGATCAAGCTACATACCGGAAGAACCCATCAAATTCGGGTTCATTTTGCAGCAATTGAGCATCCGTTAATTGGTGATTGGTTGTATAATCCAAATAATCATGAAATGAAAAGGCAGGCACTTCACTGCTATTATTTACAGTTTTATAATCCATTTGAAAAAAAGTCGATTATTTGCCGTGCACCGTTGCCTGATGATATGCAAAATCTAATTTGGCAAAAATTATAAATTAAATTATACTGTTAATAATAATAATTTTGGGGGATTTTAAATTGGCAAACCACATTGTTTTATTTGAGCCACTAATGCCAGCAAATACTGGGAATATCGCTAGAACCTGTGCCGGTACAGATACAGTTTTAGATTTAATTGAACCGCTTGGCTTTTCGGTTGACGACAAGCATTTAAAAAGAGCTGGTTTGGATTACTGGGATAAAGTTAATATTAATTATCATCCTAATTTACCAGCTTTTATGAAGGGGATTATCCCTGGTTCAAAGCTATTTTTAGTGTCAAAATTTGCTGAACGTGACTATACTCAGCCTGACTATGCTGAGCAAATTGATGGTGATATCTACTTTTTATTTGGAAAAGAAACCACTGGATTACCAGAAATGTTTATGCGTAAAAATGCTGAAAAGGCAATTCGGATTCCGCAAGATGATACTCATATTCGGGCTTTGAACTTATCGAATTCTTGTGCCATCGTAATTTATGAAGCTTTACGACAACAAAGCTTTAATTCACTAGAAAGAACGCATACTTACGAACACGATAAGCTAAAATAAAAATGGAACCCATTAATGAGTTCCATTTTTATTATTCAAAATTAAATAATCTTAATTGTTGTATAATTGGCTAATAACGGGTAGTAGAACACCCAGTCCTAAAAAGATAATCATCAACCACACAACAGTGTTAACAACTTTTTGGAAGGTACTCTTTTTCTTTTTTGCCAATTGTATCCCTCGCTTTCGGTAAGTTAGTGAACTATGTACAAGTTTACATTTAGATAACTGGTTTTGCAACCATTCGAATATTAATTTATGTTAGGATCTGGTATTTTGTTAAAGGTTATTTTGCAAGCACTAGTAATAATAATAGTTGCGATTATTACTATTTTAATTAAAAGTAGCTTTAAATTTTCATTCCTAAAGGGAATTAAGCCAATTGACGTACTATTACCATTTTGGTTTTTATTTATCTACTCCAATACCGTTAGTACCGCATCTTACTCCTTTTTACCATGGATTTTGATTCCGTTCGTTTTACTACTAATTATTATTTTAATAACTGAATTTTTTAGAACTGGAAATGTCTTGATTAGAAAATCGTTAAAATTGATTTGGCGAATTGGTGACATATCATTTCCCTTACTATGGATTATTTCTATTTTTCTAAAATAGTCATGTTTTAATAGAAGATAAGAATCCCTTTATATTTTATTAAATCTAGTGAATGTATAGTATAAAGATAACTATCGTGGTAAAATTTATACATACGATGGGGTAATTATGTAGAAACAATACTAAATGATTACTAAAATTTATTTGAGATTAAGGAGATTTTTTAACTGTGATTAAGTTTGACCACCAAACAGTCTTATTAAATGAAGCTGTAAAAGAATTAAATATTCAACCTAATGGCAATTACGTTGATTGTACTCTAGGTGGTGGTGGGCATAGTTCAAAAATCCTTCAATCGCTATCTAGCGGGCATTTATATGCCTTTGATCAGGATCAAGTTGCAATTGATTATAATCATGAACACCTTGCCCAATTTATTAGTAAAAATGAAGTTACCTTCATCCACGATAATTTTAGAAACCTAAAGACGGATTTAAACAAATTAAACATCCAATCAGTTAATGGCGTCTTATATGATTTAGGGGTATCGTCTCCACAGTTTGACGATGCTGAACGAGGGTTTAGCTACCGCAAAAATGCTCGTTTGGATATGCGAATGGATCAAAGAAACCCACTCGATGCATGGAAAGTTGTTAATGAGTGGTCTTATGACCAGTTAGTTCGGATTTTTTTCCGATATGGTGAAGAAAAATTTGCTAAGCAAATTGCACGTGGAATCGAGAAAACCCGGCTAGAACATCCAATTGACACCACTGATGATTTAGTGGCGGTTATTAAGGATGGTATTCCAGCAGCAGCTAGACGGCATGGTGGTCATCCAGCTAAGAAGGTCTTTCAAGCGATTCGAATCGCTGTTAATGATGAATTAGGGGCGCTTGAGGATTCACTAGAACAAGCAATTGAATTAATTTCAGTTGGTGGTCGGGTAAGTGTAATTACTTTTCAATCGCTAGAAGACCGGTTAGTTAAGACCATGTTTAAAGAAAAAACTACGATTCAGGACTTGCCACAGGGATTACCGGTAATTCCGGATGATTTAAAACCAAGCTTTAAATTGGTTAGTCGCAAGCCAATTTTACCAACTAAGGGCGAAGTTGAAGTTAACCATCGCTCACACAGTGCAAAATTAAGGGTAATTGAAAGATTAAAATAATTTAGATAGGAGTTGATGATGCTTATGATGGAAAAAAGTTTGTACGTGCAAACACCAGACGAGGGAATGATTCCTGACGGAAAGCAACGTGGCAATTTCCGCCAGACGAGAACCCCCCAACCCCAAAAGAAACATGGTATTTCTACTGGGGAGAAATTTTTGTACTGCTCTTTTTTAGCAGGATTAATTATTCTTACTTTGCTTTCAATTGGAGTTAAAGGTGGGCTCAGTACTGCTCAACAAAATCTTCAAAACGTTAACCAAACTGTTGATAAAATACATAACGATAATGGAAATCTTAAGCAAGAAGTGAGTGAGCTACAGAGTAGTAGTCGGCTTCAAAAAATTGCTCAAGAAAAGGGTTTATCGCTTTCTAATAATAATATAAGGAATGTTAGGAAATGAGTAAAAAATCTTTAATTGGAAAAAGGACAATCAACTCAAATCGTAAAAAGTACGGGGTAGGCCTCTTGGGTTTATCCCTTTTCGTTTTTGTTGTATTGGCATTACGGTTTTCCTATATCGGACTGTTTAATAACGTTAGTGACGTCAACTTAATTAAAAAAGCGCAAAATCTGTATACACAAACCAGCGTTTTAAAATCTAAGCGGGGAACCATCTATGATGCCAATAATCAACCGATTGCTGAAGATACTAGCACCTATTCAATGTATGCGGTGTTAGATAAAAACCAAAAGAGCGTTAATGGGAAACCCATTTATGTTGATGATAAAAAGCGGGTTGCCAGAGCACTTTCTAAGATTTTACCAATTTCATATAAGCGAGCATTGAAAGACTTAAATCCAGCTGATAAAAACGCATTCCAAGTAGAATTTGGGAGTGCTGGTCAGAATATTTCACTTACCACTAAGCAAAAAATTGACGCCCAACACCTACGGGGGATTAACTTCATTCAACAGCAGTCACGGCTTTATCCAAACGGGATTTTTGCTTCTCACTTGATTGGAATTGCCTCTCCCGTTACTAATACTAAGACTGATAGCACTAGTTTAGTTGGTCAAATGGGAATTGAAAAGGCGTTTAATAACTACTTAACTGGAACCGATGGAATTAAGAAGGTCCAAAACGATGTTTATGGATACCAACTGCCAAACGGGGTGAAGAAGGATAAACCAGCCAGGGATGGTGATAATATCTATACCACCATCGACTATCGCTTACAGACTTTATTAGAGACTGAGATGTCTAATGTTTACGCTCAAGTACATCCTTCATCAATGAACGCAATTTTAATGAACGCTAAGACTGGAGAAATTTTAGCTGCGACTCAACGACCAACCTTTAATGCTACGAATAAAGAAGGAATTGGAAGCATCTGGCGGGATACATTGGTTGAAGATCAATACGAACCTGGTTCTACCATGAAAGTCTTCACAATGGCTGCTGCAATCAATAGTAAAAATTATAATGGAAATGCTTATTACCAATCAGGAAAGTATAATGTTGATGGCAATGTTGTTCCGGACTGGAATCCAAACGGTTGGGGAACAATTACCTATAATAAGGGATTTGCACTTTCAAGTAATGTTGCGATGGCCCATCTAGAACAGAATATGGGTCCTAAGACTTGGTTGAACTACATCAAACGCTTCCAATTCTTGAAGAGTACAAATACTGGATTAGATGGCGAACAAAGCGGTAGTATCCAATTTAACTACCCAATTGAACAGGCCAATACTGCATTTGGACAGGGGATTCAAGTTACTGCAATGCAGGTAATGAGAGCTTTGTCAGCCGTTTCTAATAACGGAAAAATGTTACAACCACGCTTTATCACCAAGATTGTTAATCCAAATAATAATAAGGTGGTCAAATCTTATCCTAAGAAGGTCGTTGGAACTCCAATTAGTGCAGACACCGCTAAACAGGTTCGCGAACACATGGAAGACGTTGTTTATAAGCCCTATGGAATCGGTTCTGACTACAAAATCCCAGGATATCGAATTGCTGCTAAAACAGGGACCGCACAGGTAAGTAACGGTAGTGGTGGCTATGCATCTGGAGATGATAGCTATCTATATTCAGTTGCAGGAATGGCCCCCGCTAGTGATCCTAAGTACGTTATGTATGTAACGATGAAGCAACCAAACTTGAATGGTAAAATGACGGCTTCGCAATACTTAGCCCAAATTTTTAATCCAGTATTAAAGCGGGCTCTATCTGAGGACAGTGCTCGGGCTACTTCGAATAGTAATTCAGTAAAGGTCCCGAATCTAATTGGAGTAAGTAGTTCAACAGCTAGTGATAAATTAAAGGCGGCTGGATTACAAGCTACGATTGTTGGAACTGGAAATACAATTACTAAGCAGTCCATTTCTAGTGGTGAAACAGTATTTAAAAATCGAAAGGTGATTTTACTTACAAGTGGCACCCAAAGAATGATTAATCTAAAGGGATGGAGTGAATCAGATGTTGCCGTTTATTGCCAATTAACGGGTCTGAAATTATCTGCAAGTGGTGAGGGAGTTGCTGCCACCCAAAGCATTGGTTCGGGAACGATTATTAGTAATAACCAGACTTTGAAGGTTAAATTTAATAAAAATTAAGGATTGATAAAATTATGAATTGGATTATCCCAATACTAATTAGTTTTGTGATTACATTAGCTGGAATGCCAAAGTTAATTAAGTATTTTGTATCTAAGCACGAAGGCCAAATGATTAGGGAAGAGGGCCCTAAGTGGCATGAAAAAAAATCAGGCACCCCCACAATGGGAGGCCTCTGGTTTATTATTGCAATCATAATTACTAGCATTTTATACGCTTTGTTTGTCGGCCAATTAAAGCCCACGCTTTTAATTTTACTGTTCATATTGTTACTATATGGACTTTTAGGCATGTGGGATGACAGTATTAAGCTATTCAAAAGACAAAATGAAGGCCTAAAGGCGTGGCAAAAATTTTTAGGCCAAATTGTTGGTGGAATTGTGTTCACCTGGGTATTTAGTTACTATTTCCCACTATCATTAAGAATTCCGTTCATTGGTGATATTCATTTAGGCTGGTTATACGCTATCTTCATTATTATTTGGTTAACTGGGTTTTCAAATGCAGTGAACTTAACCGATGGTCTAGATGGATTAGTTTCCGGATTGTCAATCATTGCATTCAGTGCCTACGGAGTAGTTGCTTACGTTCAAGGGCAATTTGAAATCTTAATTTTTTGTGCATCGGTTGTAGGGGCTATGATTGCATTTATGTTCTTTAACCATAAGCCAGCTAGAATCTTTATGGGGGACATGGGATCATTATCCCTAGGAGGTGCATTGGCAGCGGTGTCCATCCTTTTACATCATGAATTGTCATTAGTTTGGATTGGAATTGTTTTTGTGATTGAAACCCTAAGTGTTATCTTACAAGTAGCCTCTTTTAAATTAACTGGGAATCGGATTTTTAAAATGTCACCAATTCATCACCACTTTGAAATGAGTGGATGGTCAGAATGGAAAGTTGATATCGTATTCTGGTTAGTAGGCTTATTTGCTGCAGTCACTGGAGTATTGTTCATTATTTAAAAAACTGGTTTAACTTGGAGGCATAACAATGAAATCAATTAGTAACTATCAAAATAAGAAGGTCCTTGTATTAGGTGCTGGTAAAAGTGGGATTAATGCAGCTAATTTACTGGTTAAATTAGGGGCGCAGGTTACCGTTAATGATTCACAGCCAGAATCTAAGTTGAGCGGATTATCTGAACTAGATTCATCAGTTAAGGTCATTACAGGTGGGCACCCCGATAATTTACTAGATGCGCAGTTTGATTTAATGGTTAAAAATCCTGGGATTTCATATGATAACGTGGTTGTCAAAAAGGCAATGGCACTTAGATTACCAATTATTACTGAGGTAGAGTTAGCTAGTGAAATTAATGAAGGGGACCTGATTTGTGTAACTGGTAGTAATGGAAAAACGACCACGACTACAATGATTACCAAGATGTTAAACCAAGAACGACCAGCTGGAAATGCTTATGCGGTCGGTAATATTGGTGTTTCTGCATCTAAGATCGCTGAAACCACCACTAAGGATGACACCGTGGTAATGGAAATTTCTAGTTTTATGCTATTAGGAATTACTAATTTACACCCGCATATTGCAGTCCTAACCAATATTTTTGCTAACCACTTAGATTACCATAAAACTCGTGAAAATTATGTTAAGGCTAAAATGAGAATCACGATGAATCAGGATGCAAATGATTATTTTGTGGTTAATTTTGATTCAGAAGAACTCCAAGTACTAAGTCAACAAAGTAAGGCCCAGATTGTTCCATTTTCTAGGTTAGCAAAGTCTAGGGACGGGGCCTATGAATTAAATGGGCAATTATATTTCAAAGATGATTACATCATGGACGCAGACGAAATTCGGATTCCTGGAGAGCAAAACGTTGAAAATGCATTGGCAGCAATTGCAGTTGCTAAGGTAATGGGGAAATCAAATCGGGCAATTAAGCACGTTTTAACTACTTTTGGCGGGGTTAGACATCGGGTCCAGTATGTTTTAACCGCTGATGGCCGGAAGTACTATAATGACTCTAAGGCAACCGATATTGAAGCAACTCAAATGGCGCTACGTGGTTTTAATCAACCTATCATTTTACTTGCAGGTGGATTAGACCGGGGCTATAAATTTGATAAACTAGTTCCTGATTTTGCTAAGCATGTAAAGGGAATTGTGTTATTTGGAGAAACGAAGCACCTGCTAGAAGATGCGGCTAAAAAGGCAAATGTTCCCCAAATCAAGTTAGTTAACACTTTGGATGAAGCAGTTCCGGTTGCATACGACATGAGTTCTGCTGGTGATATTATATTACTATCGCCAGCAAATGCTAGCTGGGATCAGTTTAAGACGTTTGAAGTGCGTGGGGATGAATTCATAAAGGATGTTGAAAAGTTAACTGGAAAACAGGAGGAAAAATAATGCGCTTGATTGTATCTGGTGGTGGAACTGGGGGGCATATCTACCCAGCACTAGCTTTAATTGAAGAAGTGAAAAAGCAAGAACCGGATTCAGAAGTTCTATACATTGGTTCCACTAGGGGATTAGAGAAAAATATTGTGCCCCAACGTGGAATTCCATTTAAAGAACTAAAGATTCAAGGGTTTAAGCGTTCATTATCATTTGAAAACTTTAAGACCATTGGCCTGTTTTTGAAGAGTGTTCGGGATTCTAAGAAAATCATCAAGCAATTTAAACCAGATATTGTAATTGGGACCGGTGGATACGTATCTGGGGCGGTGGTGTATGCAGCTCATAAATTGCACATTAAAACGATGATTCATGAACAAAATAGTATCGTTGGATTGACGAATCGTTTTTTATCGCGTTACGTTGATAAAATTGGAATTGCCTTTAAAGCTGCTGCTGAGCAATTTCCTCAGTCCAAGGTCGTCTTTGTTGGTAATCCAAGGGCTCAACAAGCGGCTAGTGTAGTAAGTCATTTTAAATGGTCAGAATATGGATTAAAGGATGATGTTCCAACCGTCCTCATTTTCGGTGGAAGTCAAGGGGCACTTAAGATTAACGAATCGACCATTCAGGCAATGCAGACCTTTAGTAAACGAAGATATCAGGTTTTATTCGTAACCGGACAAAATCGGTACGTTGATGTAAAACAAGAGCTTGGAAAACTTCAGTTGGGTTCAAACATTGTGATTAAACCCTATATTGCTAACATGCCAGAAATGCTGCCAAAGGTTGCTTTAATTGTTGGTCGTGCGGGAGCCACTAGTTTAGCTGAAATTACGGCAATTGGAATTCCATCGATTCTAATCCCTAGCCCATACGTTACTGCTGATCATCAAACTAAGAATGCAAAGAGCTTGGTTGATAATGGGGCCGCACTAATGATTACTGAAGATGATTTAAATGCTAAAACCCTAGTTGAAAATATTGATCAACTAATGCATGATAAAGATAAGCGAGAATCAATGGCTAAACAATCTAAGGCAATTGGGGTTCCTGATGCTGCTACTAGGTTGTATCAAGTAATGCGTTCCGTTATTAACGACTAAAATTTGGAAGGGGAGTTTGTCAAATGGCTAGAAAAACCAATCAAACAAATCAACAAAGTTCCGCCAGTCAGACTCCCTGGGAGAAATATCAGAATCGTTATCAAAATGAACCAGACGTAAAAAAGAACCGATTCAAGAAGGGCTTGGCAGTTAAGTGGAATGCGACCATTCTAAAATTCTGCTTGACGATTATTTGCTTATTATTAATCTTGGTCTTTCTTATATACTTAGTTTCACCACTGAGTCGGGTTGCTAATCGATCGGTTAGTGGAAATAGCAAGTTAAGCGCTAATCATTTAGTAACTACGATTCCAATTAAAAAAGGCGACTCAGTAATTCATACTTTTAACCACCGGAGTCAATTGGAGAAGCAATTCTTAAAACAGAATCCACAGGTTAAAAGTGCGACCTTAACAATTAATAATTTTAACAATGTTAACTTTAAGGTGGTTGAATATGGAACGGCTGGATATTTATACAGTAAGGATAAGTATTACATTGTGGTTGACAATGGTGAGATTATTAACCGCTATTTGTTATCACCATCGTCTGACTTACCAATTTTTGTTAATTTCAAGCCAAATAGCAATCTAAAATCAATTGCAATTCAATATAATAAGCTATCCAAAACAATTAAGAATAATATTATTAAAATTCAAAAAGATCCGACGAGTTATGATCCAAATCGAATTAAGATTACGATGCACGATAAAAATATTGTGTACGCAAAGAGTGAAACGTTTGCATCAAAGATGAGCTATTACCCGTCAATTGTTTCAAAAATTAAAAAACCCTCCATTATTAATTTAGAAGTGGGAGCGTATTCTTATCCAATTAAGAATAAAAAATAATCTTAATTATTTTTAGTTAATCTTTTGTAATGGTGCTGTTTGTGTTAAAATTATCTTGATTTTAACCGATTTATTATTGTTTATAAAAATAAAATAAATTCAATTTTAATATTAATTATTAAAAATAATCTAATCAATTGGAGGTTTCCTAGCTAATATGGATAATTCAGGAATGTATGTTGGACTGGATATTGGAACTACCTCTATCAAGGTTATTGTTGCTGAAGAAGTTAAGGGACAAATGAACGTCTTAGGGGTTGGAAATTCCAGTTCTGAAGGTGTTGACAGGGGAATCATTGTTGACATTGACAAAGCAGCTCAATCGATTAAGCAGGCAGTAAGTCAAGCTGAAGAAAAGGCAAGTATTCAAATCAGTGATGTTGTGGTTGGAATTCCTGCGAACTTAATTAAGATTGAACCTTGTAGTGGAATGGTTGCGATTTCTGATCAATCACGAGAAATTAGAGATACAGATGTACAACAAGTCACAATTTCTGCAATGGTGAAAAATTTACCACCAGAAAGACAAGTAATTGACGCAATTCCCGACCAATTCATTGTTGATGGGTTTGATGGAATTAAGGATCCCCGTGGGATGGTCGGGGTTCGGCTAGAAATGCGTGGGCATATAATTACTGGCCCTAAGACAATTATTCATAATGTTGAGCGGGCAGTTCAAAAGGCAGGATTAACAATTGAATCCACGATTGTTAGCCCCCTTGCTTTGGGGAAGTACGTTCTTAACGACGGTGAACAAGACTTTGGAACCATTTTAATTGATTTAGGTGGTGGCCAATCAACTGCCTCTGTGATTCATGATCGTCAATTAAAGTACACCACCGTTGATAAAGAGGGTGGCGAATTCATCACTAAGGATATTTCTGTCGTTTTAAACACCTCAATGCAAAGTGCTGAAAAACTTAAGTTAGACTATGGATATGCTGATTCAGTGGATGCTTCCGATGAAAACAAGCTTCCGATTGAAGTTGTGGGACAAAGCCAACCAGCTCAAATTTCTGAAAAGATTCTTTCTGAAATTATTCAAGCTCGATTAGAACAAATTTTTGGACGCTTAAAGCAGGGATTAAGCAGTATTTCTGCCTTAGGTTTGCCCGGTGGGATTATGCTTACTGGTGGGGTTTCTGCATTACCTGGAATTGCTACATTAGCAGCTGATACTTTCAATAATAATGTTCAAGTATTTGTTCCTGACCAAATGGGGCTAAGACATCCATCATACGCATTAGCACTAGCGTTAGTTTCTTATCGTGCTAATATGAGCGAAATTGAGGTATTGGTTCGTTCGGTCCTGAAGAATGGGGCTGATTTTAAAGCTAATAATCTTGATAGTCAACGTGAAAATGATTATGCTGAAAATTACGAAACTGAACAAAGCCAACTCGAGCAAAATGAATCAGTGAGCGAACCTAAGGGACGTTCTAAAAATAAGAAAAAGATAGGCCAATCGATTCAAGGATTTTTCCATAAGTTAATCGATGACTAAGTAAACGGAGGAATTTACAATGGAATTTTCACTAGATGCATCTGAAAATAAGGGTGCGAAAATAAAAGTAATTGGGATTGGTGGCGGAGGTAGTAACGCTGTTAATCGAATGATTGCGGATGACGTAAAGGGTGTTGAATTCATCGTTGCAAATACCGATGTTCAGGCATTAGATACTTCCCAAGCACAAACTAAAATTCAATTAGGTCCTAAATTGACTCGTGGACTTGGTGCTGGTTCTAATCCAGAAGTTGGTAGTAAGGCTGCTGAAGAAAGCGAAGAAGCCATTGGTGAAGCCTTAGAAGGTGCTGACATGGTTTTTGTTACTGCTGGAATGGGTGGTGGAACTGGTAATGGTGCTGCCCCAATTGCAGCTAAAATTGCTAAGGACCAAGGTGCATTAACGGTGGGGGTTGTTACACGACCATTTAGTTTTGAAGGACCTAAGCGTTCTCGTTATGCTGCTGAAGGGGTTGCTGCGCTGAAGGAAAACGTTGATACCTTGATTGTGATTGCTAATAACCGCTTATTGGAAATGGTTGACAAAAAAACGCCAATGATGGAAGCCTTCAAAGAAGCCGATAATGTTTTACGTCAAGGGGTTCAAGGAATTTCAGATTTAATTACTAATCCTGGATATGTTAACTTGGACTTTGCCGATGTTAAAACCGTTATGCAAAACCAAGGTTCTGCATTAATGGGAGTCGGATCTGCATCTGGTGAAAATAGAACTGCTGAAGCAACTAAGAAAGCGATTTCTTCACCACTATTGGAAGCTTCCATTGATGGTGCGCAACAAGTATTATTGAATATTACTGGTGGTCCGGACCTATCATTATTTGAAGCACAAGATGCTTCCTCAATTGTTGCTCAATCAACAAGTAGTGACGTTAATATCATCTTTGGGACTTCCATTGACAAGGACCTTGGTGATGAAGTACGGGTGACTGTTATTGCAACTGGAATTGATAAGGGTAACGACAACAATCACCAACAACCAAATCGAACCATCAACCAACCGGTTAATGGTTCAAACCCAAGAATTAATAATGACATTAACAATGGTAACGTTACTAAGCCAAGACAAACGGTCCAAAACGATCCAGTTGATAATTGGGATATTAATAATCAACCTCAAACTGGGAATGATAGCCCTAGTCAAGGAAATGATCATTCTAGTTTTGATCCATTTGATGCTAATAACATTGATACGAGTTCTAACAATAACAACAGTGACGATTCAGATGATGACTTACCACCATTCTTTAAATTCCGTCGTCGTAATAAATAACGCATTAAGTGAGGGGAGTGGCTTTTTTGTCTGACAAGTTCAAGTTTAGCAAGTTTTTCGGCCTTGATGGTGATGATGAAAATGATTTTGATCAACGGGAAGATAAATCTAACCGTCGACCAACTTCACAAATTCATCCTGAGCAGTCAACCCCAAAGCCGTCAGATACCCATCCTGAAAAGAAAATTATCTCAATTCAACAAAAACAAAGTCAAAGTAGTAAAATATCAATTTTTGAACCCCGTATCTATTCAGATGCTAAAAAAATTGCTAGTAGCTTAATTGATAACAATGCCGCAATTGTTAATTTTGCGCATACTGATAGCAATGCCATCACTAGAATCATTGATTTTTTAAGCGGTGCTGTTTTTACACTGGATGGCAGTGTTGAGAGAATTGGTAGTCGGGTCTTTTTATTCACTCCCCATAAATTTGAAATTGGTGGAGATGAAAAGAAGGGGCTCAGCGATCGTTTTAGATAAGGAGTTGGACTGATAAATATGCTGGGGACCATTATTGATTTAATCTTTTTCGTATTAAATCGATTAATATCGCTTTATATGATTATGATAGCGATTTATTGTTTATTAAACTGGTTACCGAATGCTGCGTACTCTAAATTTGGTCAATTCATTAGTCGATTTGTTACCCCATTTTTAAGATTATTTAGCTTTGCTAGAATTGGAATGGTGGACGTATCACCAATAATTGCATTAATTTTACTACAAGTTTTGCAATCAATTTTAGTAAAAATTGAACTCCTGGTATTGAATTTACTATGAATGAAAATATAGAACAACATTTTAGAAAAGATGAAATTCCATTTTTAGAATCAATGGATGATTTAGTTTCACAATCAATTAATGAGTATCGTCCGTTTTTAACCAGTTTTTTGAACCCCAGGCAGGTATACTTACTACAAATCATAGTGAATGGTTTTGATGATGTTAACCTATCTAGCTTTGGGGGTCTACATAATTCTGAGATGCAACGAGCACTAATATATCCCAGTTATTTTGAGCCCACCCAAGATGATTTTAAGCTATGCCTATTTGAAATAAACTATCCGACTAAGTTTGCTAACTTACACCATAGTCAAATTTTAGGAACTTTAATTGGTTCTGGGATTGAGCGCAATGTAATTGGAGATATTTTATTTGACGGCATCCGGTGGCAATTTGTTACAGAGTCTGAAATGGAGACGTATTTACGTGACCAAATTGATCGGATTGGAAAGATTAAGGTTAACCTTAAACAGCTACCAATCAACAAAATAATTGAACCTGTAAATGAGTGGAAAACAGTTAATACAACAATCACTTCGCTTCGAATTGATAACGTAATTGCAAAAGGATTTAATATTTCGCGAAACGTTGCCAAAGAACTAGTCGTCCATGGTAAAATACATTTAAACTGGGGCGAATTTAATCGTCCTGATTATGAGTTGGAAATTAATGATGTCCTATCAGTGCGGGGTTATGGACGCTTGAAGGTTTCAGAAGTATTGGGAATAAGTCGTCGCAATAAATTAAGGGTTAACCTGTCAATACTAAAAAAATGATTTGGGGGAATCGAAATGGTTTTAAGTCCACAAGATATTCATAATAAAGAGTTTTCAATCAAAATGCGCGGATATAACATTGATCAAGTGAATGACTTCTTAGATCAAATTATTAAAGACTACCAAATTACGATTAAGCAAAACGAGGATTTGAGATCCGCTTTAAGCGATACTCAGGCTCAATTGAAGCAATTCAATGAAATGCAAAATTCACTTAATCAATCGATTTTAGTTGCTCAACAAGCTGCTGATAACGTTAAAAATAATGCTAATGGTGAAGCACAAACTGTTATTAATAACGCCAATCAACAGGCAAGTATAATCATCAACAATGCTAATCAAAAAGCGAATGATATTACTAATAATGCTAACCAACAGGCTAACGCAATTCTTAATAATGCTAATCAGCACTCAAACCAAATCGTTTCTGAATCAGCTAATCAAGCATCAGCACTTACTTCAGAAATTAATACCCTAAAGAAATCTACTCAAGACTTTAGGCAAAAGTTAAATAACCTCATTCAAGGTCAACTAGAATTAGTTCAAAATACTAACTGGGATAAGGTTTTAGAAAGTAGTCCGGATAGTTATGCTAATGAAGTAATTAATAATCTTGACAAAATACAAACCGAGAGTGTAAAATCAAATCAAGATTCAAATGTTAATAACAACCAAATTAATGTTAATGAACAACCATTAAACTTTAATTCACAGCCTGCTTATCAGCCTTCGGACGGTAAGCATCCGACAATTGTTTATTTTCCAGATGGATCTACTAGACAAATTTAATATTAAGTTGAATGGGATAGTGAAAATATAAAATGCCTTAAGCGAGTCGAAGTGTGGTGAGAGTTCGGCAGTGTGATTTTATTATTTTCCATCAATCCTGGCTATTATACATAGTCAATTCAATTATCAAATAAGAGAATTTATGTATTCTAAAATTGGGTGGTACCACGGAAGATTTCGTCCCTTGGATGAAGTCTTTTTTTGTATATAAATTCTAAAGGAGCGGATTTAAATGCGAGTAAAGGACACACTTAACTTAGGAAAGACCAAGTTTAAAATGCGTGGAAACTTACCTGTTAAGGAAGTTGAACGCCAAAATGTATGGGCTGAAAATAAAGTTTATGAACAACGTCAAAAATTAAACGAAGGTAAGCCAACATTTGTCCTTCATGATGGACCTCCATATGCAAATGGTGATATTCATATGGGACATGCGATGAACAAAATCTCAAAAGACTTTATTGTTCGTTATAAATCAATGAATGGTTTTAGATCACCATACGTTCCTGGTTGGGATACCCACGGACTACCAATTGAACAAAAATTAACCCAAGCTGGTTATGATCGTAAAAAGATGAACACTAACGAGTTCAGAAAGTTATGTCATGACTACGCATTAAAACAAGTTGAACGCCAAAAGGCTGAATTTAAGCGGTTAGGGGTTGGTGGAGAATGGGATAACCCATATCTTACATTAGCACCAGAATTTGAAGCTGCTGAAATTAGGGTCTTCGGCAAGATGGCAGAAAATGGATTGATTTATCGTGGATTAAAGCCGGTTATCTGGTCATGGTCATCAGAATCAGCCCTCGCTGAAGCTGAAGTTGAATATCATGATGTTACTTCGCCATCTGCTTTTTATGGTGAAAAGGTGGTTGATGGCAAGGGCGTCTTAGATGATAATACCTACCTTGCTGTCTGGACTACTACTCCATGGACCATTCCAGCTTCCATGGGAATTACCGTTTCCGCTAACTTCGATTATTCAGTTGTTAAACCAGCTGGAGACGATCGTAAGTTTGTGGTTGCAACCGACTTATTAGCGAAGGATGCTGAAATGTTTGGTTGGGAAGACTACGAAGTGGTTAAGACCCTTAAAGGGAAGGATCTTGAATACGTTGAAGCAGAGCATCCATTTGATCACAGCCGACGCTTATTAACCATGTTAGGGGACTTCGTTACTTTAGACGCCGGGACTGGATTAGTTCATACTGCTCCTGGTTTTGGGGATGATGATTACCAAGTTGGTAAAAAGTACGGATTGGATGTTTTCGTGGATGTTGATTCTAAAGGATACCTAACCAAGGAAGCCGGAAAGGACTTCGAAGGGGTATTTTATGAAGATGCAAACAAGATTTCATTAGATAAGTTAAAAGAATTGAACTTAATGTTGAAGTACATGCCAATTGAACATAGTTATCCATTTGATTGGCGGACTAAAAAGCCGATTATTTATCGGGCAACTACTCAATGGTTTGCTTCGGTCGATAAGATTAAGGATCAAATTTTAGCAGCGATTGATGAAGTTAAATTCAAGCCAGATTGGGGTCAAAAACGACTTCATAATATGATTGCTAATCGTAGTGACTGGGTAATCTCTAGACAACGGGTTTGGGGAGTTCCCCTTCCAATTTTTTACGCTGAAGATGGGACCCCAATTTTAGATAAACAAACCATCGATCACGTTGCTGATTTGTTTAGCAAGTATGGTTCGGACGTTTGGTTCGAACGTGAAGCGAAGGACTTGCTGCCTGAAGGATATAAGAATGAACATTCACCAAATGGTAAATTTACCAAGGAAAATGACATCATGGATGTTTGGTTTGATTCCGGTTCATCTCACCAAGGGGTGCTTGCAGAACGTTCATACCTTACTTATCCAGCTGATATGTATCTTGAAGGATCTGACCAATATCGGGGCTGGTTCAACTCTAGTTTAATTACCAGTGTTGCGGTTTCTGGTCATGCGCCATACAAACAATTAGTTTCACAAGGGTTTACCCTTGATGGTGAGGGGCACAAGATGAGTAAGTCCCTTGGCAATACAATTGCGCCTGCTGAAGTAATTGAAAAGATGGGAGCCGACATCGTTAGAACCTGGGTGACTTCTGTTGATACCTCAGCTGATGTGCGGGTTTCAATGGAAAACTTTGTTAAGGTATCTGATAGTTACAAGAAGATTAGAAATACGATTAGATACATGCTAGCTAACACTAGCGACTTTGACTCAAAGGAAAATACGGTTCCATTTGACAAAATGAGTGCATTGGATCAATTTATGTTCGTTAAATTAAATCGGTTTATTGCTGAAATTAAGGATTATTATGACCACTATGACTTCTTAAATATCTACAAGGCGGTCTTAAAGTTTGTTAATACTGATTTATCGGCATTCTACTTGGATATTGCAAAGGATATTTTATACATTGATGCAAAGGATAGTGTTTCTAGACGTTCAATGCAAACCGTTATTTATAAGGCGGTCGTTGCTTTGACTAAGCTCCTTACTCCAGTAATGCCACATACGACTGAAGAAGTTTGGCAATTCTTGAAGGAACCAGAAGAATTTGCTCAATTATCTGAAATGCCGGTTCCAGAACAGGTTGCGAATGAGGATGCCCTCTTATCACGCTGGAATAAATTTATGGATTTACGTGAAGACGTTTTGAAGTCCCTTGAAAAAGTTCGGGATCAAAAGTTAATCGGGAAGGCTTCAGAAGCTAAGTTAACCCTTTATCTAAGCGAAAAGGATCAACAACTACTCCAAGAATTAGATACTAACGTTAAACAAGTTCTATTGGTTTCACAATTAGATGTTAAAGAATATCAAGAAGCCCCAGCCGATGCTGATAAATATGGTGATGACGTTGCCATTACCGTTGAAAAAGCGGAGGGTAAGGTTTGTGAACGGTGTCGTTTAACTACTAAGGATGTTGGTTCTGACCCTGACTATCCAGAATTCTGTCAACGTTGTGCTGCAATCGTTAGACAAGAATTCCCTGAAACTGCTAAAGAAGGATTCACTGAATAATCAGAAAAGCTGGGATAATTCCCAGCTTTTTTATTGGAAAGGAAATGATAAGATGTTAATTGGAACTGTAAAGGAATACGATCAAAAACGCGGTTTTGGCTACATTCAAGAGGCTGATAAGCACCAGTTATTTGTTCATTTTTCAGCCATCATTGGTGAAGGATTTAAGACCCTGACCCCAGGAGAAAAGGTTCAATATGTGGTGGTTGAAGGCCAAAAGGGTCCGCAAGCAGCCAAGGTACAACCAATCGAAGCTAATTAGATTGCAAAGTGAAATAATTATCGCTAAAATTATAGTAATCAGTAAAGTGGGTGATATTAGTGGATTTAGAAGAAAAGGTAATTAAAAAGGAACCTAAATACCATGGTTCCATTATTGATGTTGAAAAACAAACCGTTCAATTACCGAATGGAAAGCAAGCGAGCCGTGATATTGTTTATCACTCTAAAGCAGTTGCGGCACTGGTAATTACTAAGGATAACAAGATGCTAATGGAAACGCAGTGGCGGGCCCCAGTTCAAGAAGTGACCTTAGAAATTCCAGCTGGAAAGGTTGATTCTAGGGACACCGGTTCTTCTGAAGAGGCAATGGTACGGGAATTAAACGAGGAGGTTCGCTACCATGCTAAGACTTTGAAGCACTTAACTGGTTTTTATACCTCAGTTGGGTTTTCTGATGAGTACATGGATTTATATTTAGCGACTGATTTAGAACCCGTGACTGATGAATTACCCCGTGATCAAGGTGAATATTTAGGCATCAAGGAATATTCATTAAGTGAAGCTAAGCAACTATTGGATAGTGGTCAAATTAAGGATGCTAAAACGACAATGGCCATTTTATACTGGGAATTATTAAGTAAGTAGGTGGATTTTATCGGTGATAAGAACCGTTTTGACTCTGATTCAGAATTTGTAACCCGCCAACAATACCGGGCAATGAAGGAACAACAGCAAACGGATCCAAATGAATCAGCTAATTTTGATAATCCTGATCCAGTTCCTGAACAGCCACTGAGTCGTAAAAAAATACGTGAGGATAAAATTTGGGAAGATAAAGAAACCAAGCGTCAAATTGCAGAAAATAAGTCGAAGCGACTTGCAAAGCGATTGGATTTATTAATTTTATTCTTCACGGTTGGAATCATAATTGTTTTATTAGTCTTATTTTTTGTAAATTAAGGAGCGTTATTAAATGAAATACGGAATTTTATGTGCGATGGATGAAGAAATTAAGAGCCTTCATGACAGTTTGGCAAATGAAACTACTAAAAACATCAAGGGAATTGACTTTTTTGCCGGAACCATTAATGGTGAATCAGTAGTATTAGTGAAGTCTGGAATTGGGAAGGTTGAAGCTGGAATTACTTCCGTTCTCCTAGTGACTGAATTTGACGTTGATATTATTATTAATACTGGATCAGCTGCTGGAATTGGGAAGGGATTATCAGTTGGGGATGTCGTGATTTCAACTGAAACGGCTTACCATGATGCAGATGCTACTGCCGCTGGATATGAGTTTGGACAGGTTCCTGACCAACCAGCGCGCTTTAAAGCTGACCGTTCGTTTGTTGATAAGGTAATGGCAGCTGCTGAATCAGTTGGGCTAGAAGCAAAAACTGGTTTGATTGTTTCAGGGGATCAATTCATTGCCAGTCAAAAACAAATTGACACTATCCTAGACCACTTCCCAGATGCCCTTTCAAGTGAAATGGAAGGTGCCGCAGTGGGTCAAGTTGCTAATCAATTCCACATTCCATACGTTGTAATTAGAGCAATGTCTGATGTTGGGGATGAAAATGCGGACATGAGCTTTAATGAATTCGTGGTTGAAGCTGGGAAACGATCAGCTAAGATGATGTTAAACTTTTTACAAAACCAAGATTAAATTAAAGAAAGCGGGCTAACTTTGAACGAGATTTATTTAGATAATGCGGCAACGACACCGATTGCTGCCGAAGTATTGGCCGATATGAACGATAAATTTAAAAACGTATTTGGAAATGCATCCACCCTATACGGACTAGGACGGCAATCACATACGATTTTAGAGGATAGTCGCCACTTGATTGCCCAAAGCATTAATGCTGATGATAATGAAATTGTTTTCACCAGTGGTGGTTCTGAAAGTGACAATACCGCAATTCTCCAGACTGCTGAATCTAGACAGTCGTTGGGTAAGCACATCATCACGACTGCAATCGAACATGAAGCGGTTTTAAAGCCACTGCAATATCTAGAGGCCAAGGGGTTTAAAGTGACGTATTTACCAGTTGATGAGAATGGTAACATTGCGCTTCAGGACTTAAAGGATGCGTTAGATGATGAAACGATTTTAGTTACGATTATGAGTGGTAATAACGAGGTAGGGAGCAGAATGCCGATTCATGAAATCGGGGAATTACTAAAGAATCATCAAGCTTGGTTTCATACTGATGCTGTCCAAGCCTATGGATTATTGGATATCGATGTTAAGGCGGATCATATTGACATGTTATCGACTTCCGCTCACAAGATTAATGGTCCTAAGATGATGGGCTTTTTATACCGACAAAAAAATATTAGTTTCCCTAGTTTTATTAAGGGTGGCGATCAGGAAATGAAGCGCCGTGCGGGGACCGAAAACGTTCCAGGCATTTCCGGGTTTGCAACAGCGGTCTCGTTGATTGATGCAGATGCAAAAAAGCAGCGGCAGGCAAAGTACTATCATTTTAAGGAAATGATCGTTAATGGATTGCAAGAAAACGGGGTTAATTTCGCAGTCAATGGCCAAATTGCGCCCGATAATTTAAACCACGTGCTAAACCTTTGGATTAAGGGGATTTCAACCTATGTATTACAAACTAACCTAGATTTAGCAGGAATTGCTGTTTCAGGGGGTTCCGCATGTACTGCTGGTAGTATTTCACCTTCTCATGTCCTAGTGGCAATGTTCGGGAAACAAAGTCCGCGCATTGGCGAGTCGATTCGAGTTAGTTTTGGGACCTACACCACCGAAACTGAAATTAATACCTTTATTGATGAAATTACCAAAATTATTAAACGCTTAAGTAAAAATAACTAGGAGGTGGTTGAATGGCATTTGCAACTGTCGATCAACTAGCGGGTGACGATCGTAAATTTACGGTCAGTCCAGAAATTAAACAATTTACCCTATTAGACATGGGATTTAAGAAGTTAAATAACGGCAGCTTTGTTTTAAAACAACCACTAAGTGGGGTTAATCCTGCCATTGGATTCACTTTAAAAGTTGGGATTAGTAAGGATTTAAAGCAGCTCAAGTTAGTCGTAACAGATGCGAAGGGTTTGAGAAAGGTCAATCTCTTTGATGATAAGCATCCGGAAGATGTTGAACAATTGAATTTTCAAATCCAAAACCTAATTTTAAGAAAGGTATTGGCAATTACGAATTAATTTGCATTTCTTCCTTTAAGTTAGTAAGATATTAAATACTGGAAATTGCGACCTTCAAATCGTGGATTCTCAGAAATCTAAAGAAATGATGGTGATAAATAAATGACCGATAATAGTAAAATTCGGGTTGTTGTAGGAATGAGTGGTGGCGTTGATTCTTCAGTTACCGCCTACGTTCTAAAGCAACAAGGATATGATGTTGTTGGGGTCTTCATGAAAAATTGGGATGATACCGACGAAAATGGAGTTTGTACGGCAACCGAAGACTATAAAGACGTAGCTAAGGTTGCTTCTCAAATTGGGATTCCATACTACTCCGTTAATTTTGAAAAGGAATATTGGGACCGGGTTTTTACCTACTTCCTAGAAGAATACAAAAAGGGTCGGACTCCTGATCCTGATGTTATCTGTAATAAGGAAATTAAGTTCAAAGCCTTTTTAGACTACGCTTTGGAACTAGGGGCCGACTACATTGCAACTGGGCACTACGCCCAATTATATCGTGATGAGGCTGGCCATAACCACTTATTACGGGCAACGGATTCAAACAAGGACCAAACTTACTTTTTAAGCCAGCTATCTGCTGATCAACTTGACCGGGTAATGTTTCCACTTGGGGGGATGATTAAGCCCCAAGTTCGTAAGATTGCGCGGGAAGCTAATTTAGTAGTTGCTAATAAGAAGGATTCAGTTGGAATTTGTTTTATTGGTGAAAAGAACTTTAAAAACTTCTTGGGCCAATACCTTCCTGCCACTCCCGGAAAGATGATGACTTTTGATGGTGAGGAAAAGGGTAACCATGATGGCTTGATGTACTATACGATCGGTCAACGACGGGGCCTTGGCATCGGTGGTGATGGTAAGGATAATCGGCCATGGTTTGTTGTTGGGAAGGACCTTTCTAAAAACATCCTCTACGTTGGTAAAGGTTATGAAAATGAACACCTATACGCAGACTACCTAGATGCTTCAGATGCCTTTTGGGTTAATGATATTTCTGAACGGGGAAGTGAATTCCACTGTACCGCTAAGTTTAGATATCGGCAAAAGGATTGTGGGGTTACCGTAAAGGTTAGTGCTGATCATAAAAAGATTCGGGTGATCTTTGATGATCCTGCTCGTGCCGTTACGCCAGGACAAGCAGTGGTGCTATATGATGGGAAGGAATGTTTAGGTTCCGCCATTATCGATGCTGCTTACCAAAATGAAGCTGAATTACAATATATTTAAATTACGTCAATTGACGGTTAAAACACCATGCTAAATAGTATGGTGTTTTAATTTTTTATGAATCCAGTTTATAATGAATAGCAGATATTAATTCTATTAGAAATAACGGGGTACAAAAATGAAATTTTATTTTATTCGGCATGGTAAAACAGAATGGAACCTAGAAAGTCGTTATCAGGGAGCTGGGGGAGACTCACCACTCTTAAAAACTAGTTATCAAGAAATGGATCAACTAGCGGCTTTTTTTAAGGACGTTCAGTTTGAGCACGTGTTTGCGAGTCCGATTAAACGGGCCCGCGTTACAGCAGAAAGAATTCGCAAACAGCTAAATACAGTCCCACAAATTAGTTTGTGGAACCGGTTAGAAGAATTCCATTTGGGTAAGATGGAAGGCCAAAAATTTACGGATGTTAAAAAGGCATTTCCAGAGCAATTTACTAATTTTAGAGAACACCCAGAGCGGTATGATAATCACGAAATTGGGGGCGAAAACTTTCAAGAAGTGGTGGCTAGAATGATGCCAGCCATTCGCATGATTGCTGAAGACTATCCAAATGATGATCAAAACATAATGATCGTTAGCCATGGGGCTGCTTTGAACGCCCTAATTAATTCCCTCTTGGGTGAAAAGTTAGCTGATTTACGGAAACGAGGCGGCCTTTCCAACACTAGTACGACGATTTTAGAAACTACTGATCAGGGAAAAACATTCCAGTTATTAAAGTGGAATGATACTGAATACCTAGCTAGAAAGTTAGACTCAACCGATACAATTTAATTGGAAGTGATAATAATGACAGACGATAAAGATTTACAGAATCAAAGACACCAAGCAGAAGTGGCTAAGCAAAGGGAAGCCAAACAAAAAAAGGCTGATGAAACATTGCACCGGCTCGTTCAAGATATTGATGAACATCCCCACGATTACCGCACTTACTACGACTTAGGGGCTTTTTTAGTTCAACTGCGAAACTATAATCAAGCTGAAGAGTTATTAATGAAGGCAATGGGGTTATTCGCAGACCGGAGCAAGAAGGCGAAAAACACTTTGACCTATGGGCTAGGTAACGTTTATTATGCAGCTGGTGAGTATGATAAGGCGATTCAACAATTTAACCAGATTGATGATCAAAAATTAAAGTTTGATTCGTATATTATGGTAGCCCAGAGTTACATGTCTAAAAAAAATTATAAGCGTGCGGTAGTATTTGCATTGACAGCACAAGGCTTACGTCGGCAGGATCCTACAGTTAACCAAATTTTAGGAGCTAGCTTATTAGCCCTTGGTAATTTCAAGGAAGCGGCCCAATTCTTCGATGTGGTGTTAAAAAATGATTCGAACGATGGGAAGGCTAACTTTGACCGGGGAATCGTTGCAATGGTATTAGGCGAACCATTTGACGAATATTTTGCTAAGGCTAAAAAGTACGATCGAGCTTATTTTGACAAGGGGCAAAGTCGCTTGAAGGATATTGAAAAATTCATTCAAATTCAAAAAACCAAGCGTGATTAACTAATAATGAATTCAGGAGGAATTTAGTTTGGACCAATCAATGGATTTATTTAACGACGGCAGTTCAGCTAATCCTAAGGATGATAATCAATTATTTGTAATTGGGACCGTTCGGGCGGTCTTTTTTGAAAATCCAGATAATTTTTATAAAGTGCTATCAGTTCAAATCAAAGAGACGAATTTTGATTGGGATGGGGATGACATCATAGCTGTCGGGACCTTTGGCGATTTGGATTCGGATACTGAATATCGTTTCGAAGGAAAACTAGTTGATCATTATAAATACGGCGAGCAGTTTAGTGTTGAGCAATATTCAGGGGCAACCCCCACGACCAGCAAGGGATTAGTTGCGTATCTTGCTAGTGACGACTTCCCAGGGATCGGTGCTAAAACGGCTGAAAAAGTAGTCGACTCACTGGGGACTGATTTAATTCCCAAGGTTTTAAACGATCCGAAGATATTGGAACCACTCGGGCTTTCTGATAAGCAACGCGATGCGCTGTTGAACGGAATTCAAAGCCATAATGGGGTCGAACAAATAATTATTGGCCTAAATGGATTTGGGTTTGGGAGTAACCTAGCTGCTAAGATTTACAACCGGTATAAGGAACGAACCCTGACGATAATTCGGGAAAATCCATACCAATTAGTTGAAGATATTAACGGAATTAGCTTTAAGAAAGCGGACCGGATTGCAAGTGAAATGGGCTTTGCTAATAATTCAGATGGCCGGCTCCGAGCTGGCATTATGACGGCCCTGGACAAGTTAGCAATTAGTAACGGTGGGACCTACACTGATTTGCGGTCACTAGTTACTGAAGCGATGGACATTCTTAACGGAAGTAGAAGTGATTCGATCACTGAAGATGAAATTGGGAATCAGATTATTGCGCTGGCGCGTGAAAATAAGATCGTAGGCGAAGGAGACCGGGTCTATTTAAAGACGCTTTATGATGCTGAATGGGAAATCGCAGAACACCTAAAGCGAATCAATACTGCTGGTGATGACACCCAAGAACTTGATGATCAAAAACTAACCCAGTTAATTAACAAAATTGGATTTGATAATCGAATCGATTATGATGAGTCACAGGTGAACGCATTAAAAATGGCTATGAAGTCCTCCGTATTCCTACTGACCGGGGGCCCTGGAACCGGTAAAACGACGATTATTAAGGGCATTTTATCGCTGTATGCTAAAATCAATGACCTTTCGTTATCAATTAAGGATTATGACGATCAACCATATCCCTTTTTATTAGCGGCTCCTACTGGACGGGCTGCGAAGCGGATGCGTGAAACCACTGGAGCAGAAGCTAGTACGATTCATAAGCTGTTAGGGCTTAATATCAATGAAGATACCGAAGATGATGATTTTGGCAGTCGGGAAATTGACGGTAAAATTTTAATTATTGATGAAATGTCAATGGTTGATACAACGTTATTTAGGACGTTGGTAAAGGCGATTCCAGACCACATGAAGGTGATTTTAGTGGGGGATCGTGACCAGTTACCTTCGGTTGGTCCAGGACAAGTATTTAGTGACCTGCTTGAATCACAAACCTTGACCAGTCTGGAATTAAATACGATTCATCGACAGGATGATAAATCCACGATAATTGAATTGGCGCACGATATAAAAAATGGTCGGCTACCAGATGACTTTACTATGAATCAATCTGATAGAAGCTTCATTGAATGTACGGCTAGACAGGTCCAATCGGTAATTCAACAGGTGGTGGGACGCGCTCATACGAAGGGGTTCACAGCGGCTGAAATTCAGGTGTTAGCACCAATGTACAGGGGCCCGATTGGGGTGAATAATTTAAATAAAATTGTTCAAGAAATCATGAACCCTAAAAAAACGCCGGATCAAAAGGAAGTTGTCTATCGTGATAATAACTACCGGATTGGAGATAAGGTCCTTCAGTTAGTTAATAGTCCAGAAGACAATGTTTTTAACGGAGATATTGGCCAAATTGTAAGCATCGTTACAAATGAAAAGAACAGTAGTAATGACAAGTTGGTAATTGCGTTTGACGATGCGGAAGTGACCTACCAAAGAAAAGATTGGAATCAAATTACATTAGCTTATTGTACAACCATTCATAAGGCTCAGGGGAGCGAATTTAAGATGGTCCTGTTACCAATTGTTCCCCAGTACACTAGGATGTTAAGGCGAAATTTATTGTATACAGCGATTACCCGGGCATCTAAATTATTGGTGTTAGCTGGTGACTTGAACTCCTTCAAGCGTTGTGTTCAAGACCAACCACTTCGGCGACGGACTAGTTTAAGGGAGCGACTACTAGCTGTAATGGAGCAAGAAACGGCTGGGCAACCAGTTACTAAGTCAGCTGCTGATAATCTCGTTGAAACTGATTTGAAAAGTAATTCTAATCCCGATTCTAATGATAAATCAGCAAATAAAATAAAATTTTTAACCGCTGAACTATTGGCAACCCATGCAATTGATCCCATGATTGGGATGGAAAACGTTCGCCCAGATCAATTTAGGTAATGATTGAAAAATAATTTTGCCTGTTATATCATAATATTGATACATTGTTTACAATAAGTTAGCAAGGGATGAAGATGCGTGAATAAATTAAGTAGTAAAATCAAATTAATTGCGGTCAGCTTAACGATTCCAATGACAGCGGTACTATTAGCTGCTTGTGGGCAGAATAACGCGACTAATAATACTAGAACTACGTTAAACCTTAGTTACCCGACCCCCATTTCAACAATGGATAACTCAAAGGCTAACGATGCTGCTAGTTTAACGATGTTAAACCATACTGGTGATGGGCTTTACCGAAATGGTAAAAATGGTGAATCGATTCCAGCGTTGGCCACTAAACAAACGGTTTCCAAGAACGGGTTAACCTACACTTTCGATATTAGAAAGAATGTGAAGTGGAGCGATGGCTCTAAGGTAACCGCCAAGGACTTTGTTTATGCTTGGCGGAGAACTGCTAACCCTAAGTTGGCAGCCCAGTACGGGTACTTATACAAACAGATTCATAATTACTCAGCCATTCAAAGCGGTAAATTGAGTCCCAGTTCACTAGGGGTAAAGGCCATTGGGGATTATAAACTAGTGGTTAAATTAGATAAACCAGTGCCTTACTTTACAAAGTTATTGGCATTCCCCGTATTCTTCCCGCAGGAACAAAAGGTGGTTGAAAAGTACGGTAAGAAGTATGGAACGAACAGTTCCACGATTACTTCCGATGGACCATTTGTGCTAAAGAATTGGAACGGGACTGGTGATACTTGGCAGTTAGTTAAGAACAATAACTATTGGGACAAGAAGAATGTTCACTTGAAGAAGATTGACATTCAAGTTAGTTCAGATCCTTCAACAACATTGAAACTATTCCAACAAAACAAATTGGATTCCACTCCGTTGAACGGAACTCAGGTTGCTAACTATCGAAAGAGTAAGTCATTTAAATCATATATTGGTGGTTCGACCGTTTACATGTTAACCAACGAAAAACGGTTGAAAATCTTTCAAAATGCAGAGGCTAGGCAAGCACTATCATTGGCGCTTAACCGTAAGAACCTAGTTTCTGACGTATTGAGGGATGGATCCGTTACACCAGATGGCTTTATTCCAACCGTGTTGGATAATTTCAAGATTCAGGGAACGAACGAAAACTTTAAGCAGGCTTCCGCATATTCGCAGGGGGTTGCTTATAACCTACCTAAGGCTAAGCAACTTTGGAAGCAGGCGCTTGCAAAGAGTGGCCAAAAGAGTTTGACGGTTAACTTAATGACTGATGATGATTACACCACTAAACAGGTAGCTGAATTTATTCAATCCCAGTTACAAAAACTACCTAACTTAAAGGTGAACCTGACTAACATTCCAAATAAGGTTAGAATGAGCCGTCAAGATAGTGGTAACTTTGACATTGTGCTTACTAAGTGGGGGGCAGACTTTAACGACCCAACGAACTTCTTAGACTTGATGACTTCAAACAGTACCTTTAACTTTGGTAAGTGGAGCAATTCAGAATACGACCGGCTAGTTAATCGGGCGAATAATCAAGACGCTAATAACCCTAAACAACGGGCTTTAGATATGGCCAATGCTGAAAAGATTTTGATGAAGGATCAAGGAGTAATTCCGGTATATGAACCAGCTACTACTGAACTATGGAATACTAACGTTCATGGTTATGTATGGAGTCCTACCGGGATGAGTAGAAACTGGAAGGAAATTTCCATTAAATAGTTATTAAAAAGATAAACTCAATTGTTTATCTTTTTTAGTTTCAATTTCTTGACTGAATTTATAAACCAATTTATTATTTAAATTAGATGGTTCAATAAGATTAGGAGTGAGTTTAAATGTATAAAGCAAGCGATAATCGATATGATAATGTAAAGGTACGTCGTGCTGGCAACTCTGGTTTACAGTTACCAGCCTTGTCATTTGGAATGTGGCATAGTTTTGGTGATGATGCTAATTTTAAGGATAGCGAAGCCGCAATTTTAGCTGCATTTGACCGGGGAATCTTTAGTTTTGATTTGGCTAATAACTACGGACCTGGTTCCGGAGCCGCTGAAAGAATGTTCGGACAGGTTTACCGGGCTGATTTAAAGCCATACCGGGATGAATTAATTATTACTACCAAGGCTGGTTATCACATGTGGCCAGGGGTGTATGGATCATTTTCATCCAAAAAGACGTTGGTAGCAGCTCTAGACCGTAGTTTGAAGCGGATGGGCTTGGACTACGTTGATATTTACTACAGCCACCGTTTTGACCCTAATACTAGTCTTGAAGAAACCGCCGAAGCGTTGGACGGAATCGTTAAATCAGGAAAGGCTTTGTACATCGGAATTTCTAATTATTACAATCAAGAAGAACAGGAAATCATGAAGTACTTTAAGGAATTACACACCCCATTTGTGGTTAATCAAATGTCATATAACCTCCTCAACCGTAAAATTGAAGATGATGGGACTATTGATTCATTAGCGAACGCCAATAAGGGACTAGTAGCTTATGGTCCTCTTGCAGAAGGACTATTAACCGATAAGTATTTAGGTGGTATTCCAGAATCCATTCATCTTCACAGTACGAATGACTTTCTGGTCAAGAACGGGACTGATAACGCTGTAAAGCGGATTAACGCTCTAAATGAAATTGCTAAGAATCGGAATCAATCATTAGCACAAATGAGTTTAGCCTGGTTATTAAATAACCCAAGTGTTACCAGTGTAATTACTGGAGCATCAAAGGTTAATCACTTGGAATCTAATCTTAAAGCACTTGATAACACTGATTTTACTGCTGATGAATTATCAGCAATTGACAATGTTACTAAGTAGCAATTTAACACTTTAATCACCAAAAGGGGTTGGCAATCTGCCAGCTCTTTTTTTTATAAAAAATTCAGCATTTTACTAATAATTGCGTTATAATTGATAAATGTGTCTATTATATTCATAAAATCGTATAAATATAAGATAGAATTAAGGAGAGATGGTATAATGCCTAATGGAAGGCGTAAGTTAAGCCTACTGGAGTTAGTGGGACTAGTAATCGGTGCAATCATTGGTGGTGGTGTTTTTAACATTATGCATGATATTGCAAGCGGAGCCGGAGCTGGAGCTGTTATTATCGGTTGGATTATCACTGCAGTCGGAATGTTATCATTAGCATTTACCTTTCAAAATTTAACCCGTCGCCGTTCAGACCTAGATGCAGGGGTGTTTAGCTATGCTGAAGCTGGGTTTGGTAAGTACATGGGATTTAATTCAGCCTGGGGATATTGGCTATCAACGCTGTTAGGGACCGTTGGGTATGCCACCTTACTGATGAGTGCAGTTGCGTATTTCTTACCAATATTTGGCAATGGACAAAATATTTGGTCGATTATCGTTGCTTCTGGAGTATTGTGGGGATGCCATTTCATGATCCTACACGGGGTTGAATCAGCATCGTTTATTAATGTGATGATTACGATTGCGAAGTTAATCCCGATTTTATTATTCATCATTGTAATGATAATTGCATTCCGTTTAAACATTTTCACGACTGATTTTTGGTTTACTAGCAATGGACATTTTGCATTTAGCGATGTTTTAGCCCAGGTAAAAAGTACGATGCTAGTAACCGTTTGGGTTTTTATTGGAATTGAAGGCGCAGTCGTTTTTTCCGGCCGGGCTAATCACCGTAATGATGTTGGAAAAGCGACCATATTGGGGCTAAGTATCGTGATTTTAATCTATATGCTCATTACATTGCTGTCTTTCGGAGTTATGAGACAATCGGGACTAGCCAATTTGGGACAACCGGCAATGGCGGCATTGTTAGAAAGGGTTGTTGGTAAGTGGGGTGCAGTAATCGTTAACTTAGGATTAATCGTATCCGTTGCTGGAGCATGGTTATCATTTACCATGTTTGCTGGACAGCTACCGTATGAAGCCTCAAAAGTGGGGACGTTTCCCAAGTTCTTTAGGCGTGAAAATAAAAATGGGGCGCCTGTCCATTCATTAATTGTAACGAATATTGTTGTTCAGTTATTTATGTTTACATTTTTATTTACTAACAGTGCATATAACCTCTTTTACTCAATTGCTAGTTCTGCAATTTTGATTCCATATGCTTTTTCAGCGTTTTATCAGCTAAAATACTCGCTCCAATCTGATCATAGTAATGCACGGGTTAAAAATATCGTGATTGGTAGCGTAGCAAGTATCTATACTTGTTGGTTGTTATATGCAGCTGGGGTTCATTTTATTCTATTAACCACAATCTTATTTATGTGCGGAATTCCGGTCTTTTACTACCTCCAGAAGTACGACAATCATCAGCAGTTTATTTTTAATCGGTATGAGAAATTGATTGCATTGTTAATTTTAATTTTTGGTATCTATGCATTACTAGGAATGTTTTTAGGATACGATAGTTTTTCATATTAAGGAGTGATTTTGAATGAAAAAAGAAGTTCGTCAAGCGGCGATTGAAAGAATTATTAACCAATTCCCCATTTCAAAGCAAGAACAGCTAATGCATAAGCTTAAGGAAGCTGGAATTGACGCTACCCAGGCCACAATTTCTAGGGATATTCGTGAAATGAACATTATCAAGCAACAAGATGGTGATAATTGGCGTTATACAGTCTATAAAAACGATAATCCAAATGAATTAAGTCATCTGTATGAGATGATTAATGATTCTGTGACGTCTGCTGAACAAATTCAATTTATTAATGTAATCCACACGCTGCCGAATTATGCTAATAACTTAGCAGCCATCATTGATGACCTAAGTTTAACTAGTATTTCTGGGACACTTGCGGGCCACGATACCATCGTAATTTTTTCATCTAGTAATGACTATGCTAAAACGGTTAACCAGATGTTTATCGAACATTTAAATCCTGACCTTTAAGAAAAATTAATCAAAACTATTAACAAACTTATTAATTAGTGTTATATTACTCTTACGCTTTACATTAAATAACGAACAAAATAATGATAAATTAAATAATTGTTAGGAGTGTTTACAATGAGTAATAGATTTGAACTTTTAGTAGAATATAGACAGGCGGCTAAGGAATTAGAGCACCTTAAAAATAGTGAGGCTGCTAATTCTAGTATCCTAGCAAAGAGTAATAATACTATTACCATTGAGCCAGAATACGGCAGTAAGATGAAAACACTAACTAAGAAATGTAATACCCTAAAGATGATTTTAGAAGCAATGGATGCTTCTGAAGACTAAAAAAGATCTGCTGATAATTTATATTATCGACAGATCTTTTTTAGTTGATAAACTTAAACGTTGTTATTCCATAATTAGCATTATAAAAATGACCACCTAGTTCTTCATTATCGATATTCCCATATTCAATGGATGGAATACTGATCTTTAAACTGTTGCATTCAAACTGATGCACTGATTTTAGGTGGGGGCGCTTACCAATAAACATTAGTAAAATGGCCCAAGTCACTAATAGAATGTTTTTATTTTCCATGATTAGTACTGCTAACGACGGACTTTTAACGTTCGCATTAGGCATTAACTTCTTATTATTATCGAAATAGGGGGTATTGTAAATACAAACCCACACAACCCTTGCAAATTGGTCTCTCTTGCCGTTTACAGACATGTATAAGGGAAACTCCTTAATTGCATATAGATTGACTAAGATTCGCCAAAAACGCCTGATTCTTTTAAAATGGTTTTGAATCCATTTCCAGCGATGTTTAGACTTACTACTAAGTAGATTAGATTCAAATCCAATTCCCATATTGTTTAAAAAGAAATGGTAACGTTTATTAAAATTATTTAGATAAAAGCCAATGTTAACATCTAAAACGTTAGATGAACTTAGGGCGTGGTTTAAAGATCGTTGCCAATCTCGATCAATTCCCATTTCAAGGGCAAAATTATTATTTCTGCCAGTTGGAACTAGGGCAATTGGAAACTCCTCTAGTTGATGATTTTGAAGAATGGCATTTTTTTGACCACTAATAACTTGATTGAGCGTCCCATCGCCACCAATTACCAACAAAACATTATTGAACTGATGATTATTTGAATAATCCTTAGTATACTGTTCTGTGATTAACCGAGCATGGTTATGATATTCAGTTATTCTATATTGATAATTAATTTTTCCAGCATCTAAAGTTTCTTTTATTGATTGCCACTTTTGTTTACTTTTACCGCGGTCGGCAGTTGGATTAATAATTATCAGGTATCTGGCTTGCAAGCGGGGGGACACTCCTTTACTAAGTGATTTAAAAAAGCGAATTCAATCTTTGAATTCGCTTTTTCATTATGGATTAGTGTTTGTTCATAATTAGCATTGGTAAAATTAATGGGTGACGTTCGGTCTTATTAAATAAGAATCTTTGCAGATCATTAATAATGGCACTCCGAATGGTTGCTTCGGTCGCATGCTTATTATGCATCGCTCTACGAATGGTTCTAAATACTAATTTCCGACCTTCATCCAATAGCTTACCAGATTCGCGCATATAAACAAAACCACGAGATAGCAAGTCTGGACCAGATTGAATTTCTTGTTTATTTAAATTAATGGTAGCAACAACAACAACTAGTCCTTCTTCTGAAAGGATTTGACGATCATGAAGGACGACATTTCCAATATCGCCAATTCCATTACCGTCAATGTATACATCACCAGCAGTGAAATGTCCAGCAATTCTAGCTGTATCCTTAGTTAGTGCTAAAACATCCCCATTTGCCATGATGAAACTATTTTTAAGTGGAACTCCACATTGTTCAGCTAATTCAGTATGAATTTTAAGCATTCGATACTCACCATGAATCGGCATAAAGAACTTAGGTTTCATCAAACGAAGCATCAACTTTTGTTCTTCTTGGCCCCCATGGCCAGAAGTATGAATGTTATTTACCTTACCATGAATTACCTTTGCACCAGCTTCTTCAAGTTCATTGATTACCTTATTAACACTAACTGTATTTCCAGGAATTGGATTACTTGAAAATACAACCGTATCGTTTGGCTGGATGGAGATTTGACGGTGGGTTCCATTGGCGATTCTAGAAAGAGCCGCCATCGGTTCACCCTGTGAACCAGTACATAGAATTAACGTTTTGTTAGCGGGCAGGGAAGATAAATCAGATGCATCAACAAAAGCGTCGTCTGGAATATCCAAGTAACCTAGTTCCCGACCATTGACAATTGCAGCTTCCATACTTCTTCCAAAAACAGCAATCTTACGATTATGAGCTAATGCAGTATCACAAGCAGTCTTGATTCGTGAAATATTAGAAGCGAAGGTAGCAAAAATAATGCGTCCTTCAACCGCATCAAAAATGTGGCGAACTGATTTTCCAACCCATCGTTCAGATTTAGTCCATACCGGGCGCTCGGCATTCGTACTATCTGACATTAAGCATAGTACGCCTTCTTCACCAAGCCGGGCCATTTCATGAAGACCAGGCGGCTGGTTAGTAACTGGGGTAAGGTCGAACTTATAATCACCAGTTTGGACAATTACTCCGGATGGGGTATGAACAGCAATTCCCAGTGTATCTGGAATTGAATGGGTAGTTCTAAAGAACGAGACACTGGTTTTTCTGAACTTCAGTACTGAAGTTTCATCAATTCGGTGCATCTCAGCACTTCTTAATAACCCATGTTCTTCTAGTTTATTTTTAATTAAAGCAAGCGCTAGTGGTCCGGCATAAATAGGCACATTTAAATCTCTTAACAGGTATGGAACCCCACCAATGTGGTCTTCGTGTCCGTGGGTAATGACTAGGGCTTTGATCTTATCCCGGTTTTCGATTAAGTAACTATAATCTGGAATAACGTAATCAACCCCCAAAAGGTCATCTTCAGGGAACTTAATTCCGGCATCTATTAAAATAATTTCATCTTGAAATTGGATTCCGTAGGTGTTCTTACCAATTTCTCCTAAACCACCAACGCCATAAATAGCTGTTTCGTTATTTTTGACGTTTAGTTTTTTCATGATTATTTAAACTCCGTAATTTCAAAATCTGGGCTCTTCTTTTCGTATTCAAGATGATTACCCTCTAGTGGCTCTACATATTCAATGTTGTAATCTGGAACAGATTCAACCATGGATCTAGCTTCAACTTCCGTATTAGCCTCAACGTACATACTCTTAGTAGTTTCTCTTCGTGGAGTACGCTTCATAGAATCTTGATATAACACTTTAAAAATCATACTCAATTATGCTCCTTTTATAGTTTTATGTAATTCTTTTGTATCGATCGCGTGTAAAATACACTAATTTAATCTAATTCTAGCATATTCAAAATAATAAGTATAGTATAGCTACATATAATTGAATGCATGTTAAAATAAATTAATTAATTGATTTGAAAGGGATGAGAGTTGATTGTTTTGGGAAGCTTTTTTAGGAATCATTATTGCAATTATTATTTATAATTTAATTCACCGCATTTTTGTTGTTAACCCTACTAAGAAAACCCAGCTGGCTTCAGAGCAACATTGTCAGGCCATTTTAAATTCATTTTTAAAGAAACTCCCAGCTGATGGTTATAATTTAAAAATTGTTAATTCCAAAGTGCTTTCTGATGTTTGGGGACGGGGGATTCAAGTATTTGAATATCGATTAGCGATTGATGATCAGAATCCAGCTAATAAATTGAACTATTTAAAGGAACATTTGAACCAGCTATTTAATGAAAGAAATCAAAATCCAGCCGTTGATGATAACCAAATCAAAATCACAGACTTATGGCGCTATCGGCGTTCAGTACACATTGAGATGGCGTACCTTGCCAATCAGTCCACTGAAGAATACATTAATGACATTGAACGATTGACTGAGTAATACCGCTGCTGCCAAATAAAAAAGACGCAGCAACGCAGCGTCTAAAATATTAGCCAATGAAGATTTCATCTTCTGACCGGGAAAATGGATCCTTACTATCGATATGATCGTAAAATAAGGTCCCGTGGAGGTGGTCAATCTCGTGTTGACAAACAATTGCAGGATAGTTCTTAAGTCTTACTTGGTGTTCCTCACCATTTACATCTTGGTATTTGAGTGTAATTCTAGCTGAACGAGGAACGTACCCGGGAACGTCTTTATCAACTGATAAGCAGCCTTCTCCTTCAGTTAATGCACATCTTTGGACGGCGTTAGAAACAATCACTGGATTAATGATAACGTCCTTAAAAATGGGGTTATCAGGATCCTCTTCGTTAGGAACCAACACAGATGCCATCATTTCACTGACTCCAACCTGTGGTGCGGCTAAGCCGACTCCGGCCCGCAGATGGTATTTTTTACAGAGTTCTTCGTTTTGGCTCACTTCTAGGTATTCCATTAAGTCTTTGGCTAACTGCTTATCCTTATCGCTTAAGGGAAAACTAACCTTTTGAGCCTGCTTTCTTAGGACGGGATCACCGTCTCTTACAATGTCCTTCATTAAAAACAATATCATCCCTCCAAATTCTTTACATCTAATTTTAGCACAATTTTGTTTTTAGTAATATAAAAATAAGGAGTTAGTAAACTAATGAAACCTAACTATCAATATCCACTATTTGAAGACTGGAACCGAGATGAATTAACTCGGGTGTTTAAACTATATCAATTGGTAGAAGATGCCTATGAATTAAATCAGGGGGCCAATCGACAAGCCGTGATTGATGCATACGTTGATTTTCAAAAAATTGTTCCTGCTAAGGGCGAACAACGAACAATTGAACGAGAATTTGAGCATAATTCTGGGTATAATATTTTTAAATGTTTAAAGGCCGCCCGCGCATCAAACAAAAAAATGTTTAAAATGAGTGACTAGTCTTTGACTAGTTTATGATTTTAAGTTACTATAAATAATGATAATTTAAGATAATGCTATTACGCTGTGACGAAGTTTGTTGCAGCTTTTGTTATGGACCTCCAATCGCTTATTAAAAAGTGACCGGTTAATTCTTACAAAAATAGGATTACGTATATCTTGTATAATACTAATTTTGATTAGTGTGAAGGGAAGGAATAACTTGAAAACAAGAGACAACATCCGCAATATTGCCATTATTGCCCACGTTGACCACGGTAAAACAACTTTAGTTAACGAACTACTAAAACAGTCTGATACATTGGACCAACACACAGAAATTGGTGACCGTGCCATGGATACCAATGATATTGAAAAGGAACGTGGAATCACGATTCTTTCAAAGAATACCGCTGTTAAATATGGCGATAAGCAAATCAATATCTTGGAT
This sequence comes from Lactobacillus sp. Sy-1, assembly GCF_019303535.1. Classification (GTDB taxonomy): domain Bacteria; phylum Bacillota; class Bacilli; order Lactobacillales; family Lactobacillaceae; genus Nicoliella. The sequence goes on from NZ_JACCIU010000001.1 coordinate 876,144, forward strand.
ACCCCAGGACATGCCGATTTCGGTGGGGAAGTTGAACGTATCATGCGAATGGTTGATGGTGTTCTTTTAGTTGTTGATGCATTTGAAGGAACAATGCCACAAACTCGGTTCGTATTGAAAAAGGCCCTCGAACAACACTTGACGCCAATCGTTGTTATTAACAAGGTTGACCGTGAAGGAGCTCGTCCTGCTGAAGTGGTTGACGAAGTTCTTGATTTGTTTATCGAATTAGGTGCTGATGAAGACCAACTTGAATTCCCAGTTCTATATGCTTCAGCTATGAACGGAACTTCAAGCTACAGTGATGATCTTGACTCTCAAGAACACACTATGAAGCCAGTTTTTGATACTATCATTAAGACAATCCCAGCTCCAATCGATAACTCAGACGAACCATTACAATTCCAAGTTGCAATGCTTGATTATGATGATTTCTTGGGTCGGATCGGAATTGGTCGGGTCTTCCGTGGTAAGATTAAGGTTGGAGATAACGTTACCGTTATGAAGCTTGACGGAACTACTCAAAACTTCCGGGTTACTAAGTTAATGGGATTCCTTGGGCTAGCTAAGGTTGACATTGATGAAGCAGAAGCTGGTGACTTGATTGCCGTTTCTGGGATGGAAGATATTAACGTTGGTGAGACCGTTGTTGACCCAGCTAAGCAAGAACCACTTCCAGTATTGAGAATTGATGAACCAACCCTTCAAATGACATTTGGTTCAAACACTTCACCATTTGTTGGTAAGGATGGGGACTTTGTTACCGCTCGTCAATTATTTGAACGACTACAACGTGAATTACACACCGACGTTTCACTTCGGGTTGAAGACACTGGCGAACCAGGTTCATGGACTGTATCTGGTCGTGGGGAACTTCATTTATCAATCCTAGTGGAAACTCTTAGACGTGAAGGATATGAATTACAAGTATCTCGTCCAAAGGTTATCCTTCGTGAAGTTGATGGCGAAATGTGTGAACCATTTGAATCTGTTCAAATCGATACTCCAGAAGAATACGCTGGTTCAATTATCGATACCTTATCGCAACGTAAGGGAACGATGGAAAACATGGAAAACACTGGAAATGGTCAACAACGTTTGACATTCCTAGTGCCATCTCGTGGTTTGATTGGTTACCCAACTGAATTCCTTTCAATTACTCGTGGATACGGAATTATGAACCACAGTTTCTCCAAGTACCTTCCAGTAATTAAGAAGTGGAATCCAGGTCGTAAGAACGGTGCCTTAGTTTCAATTAACCAAGGAAAGACTACCACTTACGCAATCATGGGAATCGAAAGTCGTGGAACAATCTTTATCGATCCCGGAACTGAAGTATATGAAGGAATGATTGTTGGTAAGAACAGCCGTGATAACGATATTTCCGTTAACATTACTAAGGGAAAGAAGTTAACCAACGTTCGTGCTTCCGGTTCTGATGATATGGCTAAGATTAAGGAACCAGAACATTTAACCCTTGAAGAATCATTGGAATTCTTAAACGACGATGAACTTTGTGAAGTAACTCCTCACTTTGTTCGCCTTCGTAAGAAGACCTTAAACACTAAGCAACGTGAAAAGGAAGCTAAGATGTCCCGTCACGGATAAAAGCTGCTTTTAAAAGAACGAAGAAGTTACTTCTTCGTTCTTTTTTTATTCAAAATTTAGGGCTAATTACGATATATGATATAATTAATGTAATTATCGATACTGTTGGAGTCTGATTAAAAATGAAGTTAAAGAGAATAACTAAGGACTTGGATTACTTTTTGTTAGTTCCATATGCAATCCTTTGTGTAATTGGAATTATTATGGTGTTTTCCGCGAGTTCGAATATTGAAATGCAAAATGGTGGGACGGCAATTAGTTACCTCATCAAGCAGTTAATGTACGTTGTTGTAGGGCTTTTGATGCTAGCTGGGATATTCAGAATTAATCAAAAACAGCTACGTAATGCGATGTTTATTAGTGCTACCGGTGTTTTTTTTATAATCCTTTTTGTTTATTTAATGGTCTTTGGAAAATCCATTAATGGGTCTGCTGGATGGCTAAACTTCGGTGGGTTTGGGGTTCAGCCAGCTGAATTTGTGAAGCTATACTTTATTTTGTTATACGCCCGGGTACTTAGTCGTGATGAAAAGAAAATGGAAGTGTTCACTAGTTGGAAATCTTTTCTTAAAGCGCATATTAAGACGATGATCACTACCATCATCATTTTAGTTTTAATTCTATTTCTTCCCGATTTAGGGGGGACATTGATTAACTTTACGATCGTAATCGTCATGATTCTCGCTTCTGGGGTTAGTTATAAACGATCATTTAGAATCTTAGCCGGTTCACTTGCGCTGGCGTATTTACTACTCTACCTACTAGCTTTTGGACCCCTTAAGTCGCTAGGCTTTTTGAAGCATAGCTATATGTTCCAGCGGGTGGTAGCTTTTGCTAATCCGTTCGTTCACGCCAATGGGATTGGGCAACAACTAGTTAATTCTTACTATGCGATTAGTAACGGTGGAATCTTTGGGAAGGGAATTGGTAATAGTATCCAAAAAACAGGGTACCTTCCAGAACCGAACACTGATTTTATCATGGCGATTATCTCCGAAGAATTGGGACTTATTGGGGTGTTAATAATTATGGGTCTACTTTGCTTCATGATTCTTAGAATTATCACGATTGGTGTGCGTTCTAACGATGGCTATAGTTCATTAATTTGCTACGGAACCGCTACCTACTTAGTAGTTCAAACTTATTTTAATGTTGGTGGAGTAACTGGAATCCTCCCGATTACCGGAGTGACCTTTCCGTTTATTAGTTACGGAGGTTCTAGCATGATTACCCTGTGCCTGTGTTTGGGGTTAGTTTTAAAAATTAGTTACAAACAAAAAATTGCAAGGCGAGAACAGCAAGCTGTGAAAGGTGACTATTAAATTTGAATATTAAAAATCGAATTGGATTGATTGTTTATGTCCATTCTGTTAAGCAGACCCGCTTTTTAAAGAAGTATGGCATCTTAGACTACGTATCTAAGCGGATGCACTATGCGGTCCTATACGTTGATGCTGATGATGCCGAAAAAATAGTAACATTATTAAAAAAGCAAAAAATTGTAAGGACGGTTGAAAAATCGCCGCTAGTGGAACTTTCTGCTAGTTTTGCTAATAACCAGAGTTTAGATGATGATGATGAATAGGGTGAATGAACAGTGCGAGTAATTTCAGGTAAATTTGGGAAGCGACCATTAAGGGCGGTTCCAGGGCGACTAACGCGACCAACAACTGATAAAGTAAAGGAATCCTTATTTAATATCATTGGCCCCTATTTTAACGGGGGCTCCTTTTTAGATTTATTTGCTGGTTCTGGCGGTGTCGCAATTGAGGCGGTTTCAAGGGGTTTTAATGATGCGACATTGGTTGATAAGCAGTATGCAGCAATTAAGACTATCCAGCAAAACGTACAAATGACGAATGAAGCCGACCGGTTTACTGTTATCAAAACAAATGCCGATTTAGCTTTGCAACGGCTTGCTTCTGCTGGAAAAAAATTTGAAATGGTGTTTTTAGATCCACCCTATAAGCAAGAACAGATGCTTGCCGATTTGGCTACCTTACGGGAGTTAAAGCTATTGACTAGTGGCGCCATGGTAATTTGTGAAACTGATAACCAGGCTAAATTATCTGATAATGTTGATGGGTATCAATTAGTTCGGCAAAAGGAATACGGATTAACCGTAATTTCAATTTATAAGTATGAAATGGAGGCGTCATAGCAATGACTAAGGCTGTTTTTCCCGGCAGTTTTGATCCGGTGACTAATGGACACCTTGATATTATCAAACGGGCTAGTCGCCTTTTTGATGAATTAGTAGTGGTTGTTGGTAATAATAGCAAGAAAAGTGGCTGGATTAATCCTACAGAGCGGGTGGCATTGATTGAACAATCCACTACGGATTTAAAAAACGTGTCGGTTCAATTAACCGATGGATTAATTATTGATTTAATGACCGCAATCGGTGCCAATGTTATTGTTCGCGGGGTTAGAAACACTGGTGATTTTGATGCTGAGAAGTCATTAGCAACTTTTAACCACCAGTTAAACCCATCTATTGACACGTTTTTGATGCCCACTAGCCCTCGTTTTGAATCATTATCGTCTTCACGAGTGCGTGAACTATGCCATTTTGGCAAACCAGTTGACGACTATGTTTCAAAACCGGTTGCTGATTTTATCAAGGAAAAGTGGGAATTAAATGAAAAATAAAGGGAAGCATCGTTTTTTTAAAATTGGCTTACCAGTTTTGGTAGTCATCTTAGTTGCGGTTAGTTTTTTGTTACCGTTACCTAAGTATATTGAAGGCCCTGGTGGGGCTGATAAATTGAGCAACATCGTTAATATTAAGAATCATCCTGATAATCAAAAGGGAAAGTTCATGTTAACCTCGGTCGGAATCATGCAGGCGACTCCGGCTTCCTATCTTTATGCCAAGTTAAATCCATACTACTCGATTGAAAGTGTTGAGAGCGTGACCGGGGGCCAGAATAGTGCCACTTACGATCGCCTGCAAACCTTTTATATGCAAAGTGCGATTAATGAAGCAATTTATACTGCCTATCGGGCAGCTGGACAGTCTGTAACTAAGGATTACAAGGGGATTTACATTATTGATGTTTTGAAAACATCTAAGTTTAAGGGATTAATTCACGTTGGAGATACGATTGTCAAAGTGAATGGACATCACTTTAATTCAGCGTTGGGGTACCAAAACTACATTCGAAAGCAAAAGGTAGGGGCCCCCCTTAAAATTGGTTATTACCATAATGCTAAGTACCATGAGGTTACTAAGCCTCTAACCAAGTTGCCAAACACTAACCAAGCTGGGATTGGAATCACTTTAACTGATGATTTAAAGGTTACAACTAAGATTCCGATTAAAGTGGATCCCGGTCAGATTGGTGGGCCTTCGGGTGGGTTAATGTTTTCACTACAAATTTACAGTCAATTAACTGGCGATAACATCCGGAAGGGTAGAAACATTGCTGGGACCGGGACCATTAATTCAGATGGATCGGTGGGTGAAATTGGTGGAATTGATAAAAAAATTATTGCTGCGAAACGGAATGGAGCAACGATCTTTTTAGCACCGTATATTAAACCGACAAAGGCAGTTAAGGCTGTTGAACCCGGTCACTTAACGAATTATGAATTAGCAGTTAAAACGGCTAAACGGTATGCCCCAAATATGAAGGTTATTCCGGTAACGTCATTTAAGGATGCACTGAATAAATTAAAATAATTACACAAAAGAGTTAATCCAATCGTTGGGATTAACTCTTTTTACGTATGTATTTAAAGATAGGAGGGTAGCAGATGAATAGGATTAAGGAATTAATTGATACTTATCGATATTACATCATTGGCGGGGCGTTAGCCGTTATGCTCATTTTAGCAGGAGTTCTTTTATTTGGTGGGAATCATTCGGCCCCCAATGACAATGTTAATCAGTTGGCGGAAAGCGGGGTCGCAAATTCTGGTAGCATGAGCGAATCTTCGAGTGTTACAACGCTTACCAGTAGTGGATCGTCCTCCAGTCCTGATGGTAAAATGGTGGTCGATATTAAAGGAGCAGTAAAGGATCCAGGAATTTATAAGGTCGGTACTGATACCCGGGTTTCAGATTTAGTGGAATTGGCAGGCGGATTTACGAAAGCTGCTGACCATAAAAACGTTAACCTAGCCCAACGATTGAATGACCAACAAGTAGTTTATATTCCACTGAAGGGGGAGGTGAAGGGCAATGTCCATCTAAGCAATTCTCAGCCATCGCAAACGACCAGCAGCGATTCAATTAGTAATTCTGGTGATGATAATGGTAAAATTAACATAAATACTGCTGATAAAGAAAAATTACAAACAATAACTGGCATCGGTGAGAAAAAAGCAGAAAATATCATTAGTTATCGTGAACAAAAGGGTGCTTTTAAATCGATTGAAGATATTAAAAACGCAGACGGAATTGGTGATAAGATGTTTGAAAATATGAAGGACAGTATTACCGTCTGATTTTCTTTAGAGGCAAGGGGAGTTTTTAAAATGAATAAGAAACGAATTCCATGGGATCAATATTTTATGTTACAAGCCGTATTGCTTTCGACTAGGAGTACTTGCAATCGCCTTTCAGTGGGGGCTAGTTTAGTACGCGATAAGCGTATTATTGCGGGAGGCTATAATGGTTCCGTTGCTGGGGATGCCCATTGTACTGATGAAGGTTGCTACATGGTTGATGGTCACTGTTTAAGAACAATTCATGCAGAAATGAACGCCATTTTACAGTGTGCTAAGTTCGGGGAATCTACGGACGGGGCCGAAATTTACGTTACTGATTTTCCATGCCTTCAATGTACCAAAATGTTATTACAGGCAGGAATTGTTAAAATTAATTACCTGCGTAATTATAATAACGATGATTATGCCCTCCACCTTTTAAAACTGAAGCAGATTGGATTACACCAGGTTAAGTTGGATAAGGATACGCTAGAACAACTACCATTTAATACCTATTTATCTGATAAATAAATTTTAAAGAATAATCTAATATTTATTGCGTTGCTAATGGTTGCAATCAACACGATGTTTTTTGGTAATTTAATGCTTGGGAGTTGCCTACTGGTTTATACAGGACTGCGGATTCTATTTTTAAAACAACGTGGACTTTTAATGGTTTTAATTCTTTGTGGAATTGGATTTTCAATTGTTTGTTTTGTAAACTGCAGGGCGGTTCAAAATAATGAACTCAATCTGGATTCTAATCAATTGATTACCATTAAGGTCCAACCAGATCAAATTAAAATGCGACCAGACTACTACTACGGGAAGGCAACGTTGCTAAATGAAAAGCAGCAGGTGCTATTTTCTGGATCGATTCGGCCAGATTCTCCGCTCCAAGCCGGGAATGATTTTACCAAACCGCTTTTGCTGGTTGTCCGTGCAGAAGTAAAGCCTATTGAAGCTTCAACCAATCAAAACCAGTTCAATGCTAAGCAATACTACGCTACTCAGTCGATCACCAACTCAGTTAAAATTAAATCAATTGTTAATCTGTCTGAATCACACCACTTGAATTTAGTTGATATGATCCATAGCTTTCGAATGGGCCTAATTAACTATGCTAATCAGTTGCCAAAACCTTTGAATATATATGTACTTAGTCTGATTATTGGTGAAATGACGGATGAGGCTTATGATGAGATAACGGGAATTAAGCAACTGGGTTTGATTCACTTATTTAGTATTTCAGGTCTCCATGTTTACTATTTTATTAGTATTATTGAACGAATTTTTATTTATCTCCGGATGCGTCGCGAGCATTACCAGATTTTAATTATTCTGATTCTGCCGTTATATTTTATTTTTTCGGGCTCTTCAGTAGGTTTATTAAGGGCGATTTTAATGGTTGAAGCAGGCATGCTGGCCAGAACTTTTAAGCTTAGGGTGCGGGGGATTGATATCTGGAGCATTGCATTGATTATTAATTTAATTTTAGCTCCCCGTACATTAATCCAATTCGGGAGTCAATTAAGTTATGCCCTTTCTTTCGGGCTGATCTTCACGAATAAATTAGGCTTTATTAAGCAAACAATGTTGATGAATGTGATCGGGATTCCGTTTATTATTTTTCACGTATATGAGTGGCATTTTTTAACGTTTTTAGCTAATTTATTGATTTTACCGTTATTTTCAATCCTTATTTTTCCGATGGTTATCGTTGGGATGATTAGCTTTACAGTAATTCCTTTGATTTCAGTTTTGATTGCCAATTTTTTAACCATTTTTGATGGAACGATTAATTGGTTCGGTGCATTACCTGGAAATATTTTATTCGGACGGCCACCAGTTTTGGTTGCAACTGGGCTATTTATTATGACCCTGCTTTTAGTTGATAAGCCCAAAATAAGGCGGTGGCTAATACTTTTTGGCATGTACCTAATTACATTTATGTTGATTCATTTTCCAGTGAACGGTGAGGTAACTTACTTTGACGTTGGGCAGGGGGATAGCTTTTTAATTCGGACCCCGTTTAATCGATCGGTGAATTTAATTGATACTGGGGGGCGAGTTCTGTTTGGTAAAAACCAGGTGCAAACCAAATTTAATGCTGAAAAAACCTCCATTAATTATTTAAAGAGTATTGGAATTAATCGGATTGATAATTTATTTATAACCCATCAGGATGCTGACCATAGTGGTGATTTACCAGCCTTTTTAACCCAAATGAGAGTGGTAAACTTAATCATTCCTGAGGGAATGCAGAATAATCAGAATTTTATGGCTAAAATTAGTGGTAAAATGAACCATACGAATTTATTATTGGCAAAGAGTGGAATGCGCTTTTCGAATCGCCAAATTAATATTTACCATCCAGTCGAACCGGGGATTGGGGCTAATGAGGATTCGCTAGTGATTGGGACGACGATTAACAAATTAAACTGGTTATTTACTGGTGATTTGGATCAAGCCGGTGAACGAGCCGTTATTAAACAGTATCCGCACTTAAAAGCCAGCGTATTAAAGGTTGGTCATCACGGGAGCAAGACTTCGACTGCCCCTGAACTACTAGACCAGCTTCATCCTCAGATTGCAATTATTTCTGCTGGACGCAATAATCGTTATGGTCATCCGAATTCAGATGTGATGAATGAATTAAATCGGAGACAAATCAAGGTTTATAATACCCAAACGAATGGCATGATTGCATATCGTTATGGGATGTTTAATAGCGCACATTTTAAAACTTATATGAGTAGGTGAAACATTGAATTTTTACGAGGTAACAACTCAGCTAAAAAAGGGTGAACTGGCACCCATTTACCTAGTTACAGGGAAACAAACTTATTTAATGGAACAGCTGAAAAAGCAGTTCGTTAAAATGATTCCAGAGGCAGATCAAACTATGAATCTTGCTAGTTATGACATGGATAGCACGCCATTATCCGAGGCAATGAATGATGCAATGTCCGCACCGTTTTTTGGTGAGCACCGACTAGTTATAATCAATAATCCGCTTTTTTTAACCGGTGAAAAGGGCAAGGGGAAAATTGACCATGCAACTGATGAGTTAATTAACTATGTACAAAATCCGCTTCCATCAACCATCTTGGTTGTGATGGCACCTTATGAAAAATTGGATGCTCGGAAGAAAATCGTGAAAATGCTAAAAAAACAGGCAGTGTGGGTTGATTTACAAGAAGTGAATGAAAATGAAACTAAAAAATATGTAGGACAATATTTAAACCATCGTGGGTATCAAATTGATCAGTCTGTAATGGAGAGCCTGATTCAAAGGACCGATGGTCAACTCTCGGCAATTATGAATGATTTACCAAAGCTAATGATTTATTGTCAAAAAGAGAAACAAATTACCAGGGATTCCGTGGCCAACTTGGTTACTAAGACCTTAAATCAAAATATTTTTACACTCGTGGATTTAGTCTTGAAAAAGCAAACCACTAGCGCAGTAAGCCTATACCAAGAACTGTTAATGGATGGTCAGTCATCAATTCAAATTAATGCGGTTTTATTAGGTCAGTTTAGATTGTTATTACAGGTAATGGTGCTTAAAAACTATGGATATAGTCAGGGAAAACTGGCAAGCTCATTAAAAGTACATCCATACCGGGTTAAACTGGCGCTTCAAACTAGTCGGCACTACCAGTTTAAGGATTTAAAACGGGCTTTTTTAGGGTTAACCGATATTGAAAGGCAATTAAAGAGCACCAATGAATCTCCGGAATTGCTCTTTGAAATGTTTATGCTCAAGTTTGCATAAAAAAATCCCACTAACCAATTTTGATTAGTGGGATTTTTTGAAAGTAAAAAACCTCAGTCATGAGCTGAGGTTTTGATTACTTGTTAAAAAGTCTAGTAAGACGTGACTTGTCACGACTAGCCTTGTTAGCTTTGATTAAACCTTTTGACTTAACATGGTCAATCTTGCTAATTGCATCCTTGAATGTTTCTTCAAGATTATCAGAACCAGCTGCTTGAGCTTTTTCAAATTTCTTGATAGCATTTCTCATTGCACTCTTTTGTACAATGTTTTGTTTTTCTGCTTTTTCATTCGTCTTTACACGCTTGATAGCGGACTTAATTACTGGCATGATTTCACCTCCAAATACGAAGTAATGTCCATAATTCAACACTTTTTAATTATACAGACTCGCTATCTTAATTGCAATAGAATTCATCAAATCAATATTAACAATCATACTAATTATTAATTAGGGGTTGTTAAAGATGCAATTATCTAGTATGATTGATTAGTAAAACATTTTAACCCTGACTTAGTTCTCCACTGTCTCACTGGTGATTACTCAGTTACGGGTGCTTATACAAGAAAGGTGGGATTTTTTATGGCTCTTACACAAGAACATAAGAATGAAATTATCAAAAAATACGCTCGTCACGAAGGTGACACTGGATCAGCAGAAGTTCAAATCGCTGTTTTAACTGCTGATATTAATGAAATTAATAACCACATGAAGGAACACAAGAAAGATTTCCATTCACAACGTGGATTAATGAAGAAGATTGGTCACCGTCGTAACCTTCTTGCTTACTTACGTAACAAGGACGTTCAACGTTACCGTGAACTAATTAACAGTCTTGGCCTACGTCGTTAATACTGTTAAAAGGGGTGGGCTGCAATTAGCAGCTACACCCTTTTTTTGTACATAATAATACGTTCGGTTTTAAAATATGATAAAATAACTCATAGATATTATGAACGTAATTAAAAAGAAAAAATTTCTGAGGTGAATTATGAAGGAAAAAGTGAAGATTATTCCACTTGGTGGGGTAAGAGAAGATGGCGAAAACCTATACGCCGTAGATATTAATGATGGAATTTATGTTTTAGATTGTGGATTAAAATATCCTGAAAATGAAATGTTAGGAATTGATTTTGTGATTCCTGATATGACATATTTACGGGAAAATCGTGATCGAATCGTGGGAGTCTTTTTAACCCATGGACATGCAGATGCAATTGGCGCATTACCATATTTTCTATCTGAATTTAATGTTCCTGTTTTTGGATCTGAATTAACAATTGCGCTGGCTAAGTTATTAGTTAAAGACAATAAAGGTAGCCGTAAGTTCGATAATTTTAACGTTATTAATGAGGATAGTGAAATTATTTTTGATGATGTCACAGTTACCTTCTTTAAGACTACCCACTCAATTCCAGAATCGATGGGAATTGTTTTAGATACTAAATTTGGCAAGATTGTTTATACTGGTGACTTTAAATTTGACCAGACTGCATCCGAAGGCTATCAAACTGACTATGCAGCATTAGGTGATATTGGTCGTAGTGGGGTCTTAGCATTGCTTAGTGATTCTTCAAATGCTGAAAACCCAAACCAGGGAACTAATGAACGTAAAATTGCTAACTACATTGATGATACGTTTGAATATCATGAAAATCGCATTATTGTTGCTTGTGCTGCATACAATATTCTTAGAATTCAGCAGGTATTTAACGCCGCAGCCAAGAGCGAACGAAAAGTATTCCTTACGAACCAAAACTTAGAAAAAATTGTAAATACTGCAATTAAATTGCATAAGTTGAACCTACCAAAGAAGGATCTATTAATTTCTAAGATTGCAGAATTAGATAAGTTAGATCCATCTGAAACGGTTATTCTCCAAACTGGAAAGATGGGCGAACCAATTAAGGCCCTTCAAAGAATGACTAGTAAGCAATCCGTTGATAATCCAATTAGCGTTAAGGAAGGGGACATGGTTTTAATTGCCACCACTCCTGCACCAGCGATGGAAACAAACGTTGCTAGAACTCGTGATATGATTTACCGGGCAAATGCAGAGGTTAAAATGATTTCAGATGATATTAAATCATCTGGTGATGCTAGCCAAGAAGACCTTCAATTCATGTTAAACATCCTAAAGCCTAAGTACTTAGTCCCAGTTCAAGGGGAATATCGGATGTTAGAAGCCCATGCCAATGTTGCTGAAGAAATTGGCTTTCCAGCTGATAATATCTTTATTCCAGCTAAGGGTGACGTTTTAGAATACGATGGAAATAAAATGTTGCGGGCAAGTAGCGTGGACGCTGGTGATATAATGATTGATGGAATCGGTGTTGGTGATATTGGGAATATCGTCTTACGTGATAGAAAGGTCCTTTCTGAAGACGGCATTTTCGTCGTGGTTGTTACCATTAACCGGAAGAAAAAGACGGTTATTGCTCAGCCTAAGATTACATCCCGTGGTTTCATCTATGTTAAAGCTAATAAGTCGCTGATGAACGAAGCCTCTAAAATTGTTTATGATGCTGTTCAATACAATCTTGATAATAAAGAATTTGACTGGGGCCATTTAAAGCAAGACGTTCGGGATAAGTTAAGCTCATTCCTGTTTGACCAAACTAAACGGCGTCCTGTGATTCTACCAGTAATTATGGAAGTTCACCAACATCATAAAGGGCACAAGAACAATAAAAAAGCAGCTAATTCAAAGGGTGAAAACTAGGAAGTGGAGTCGAATTTGAACTATGATGAATTATGGAATTCCATTTATCAAAATTTAGCTATTCACCATTATTCCATGGCAATTGCAGATTTAAAGAAAATTTATGAAAATGACCCGTCTAAAAAAGCTAACTTATTACTTGTGAAAGCGTTGGTTGATAATCAGGATTATTTAGCTGCTAAGGAATATATGTTAGAAAAAATTAATGATTATCAAGATTCTGAGGCTAATTTTAAATTGATGGTTAAAATTTTTGGACTTAACCATAACTTTATTCAAGCTCAGATTATGATTCGTTCAGTAAAAAATGGTGTCTTTCAATCAGAATTACAGAACGATTTTAATCGGCTGCAGCGTGAATTTATTAATAGTCATCCTGATGAAATTAATAAAATGGAAATGAATCTATATCACATTGGTGGAGCTCAACTTCCCATTCAACAACAAATTATTACTGAATCAATGAACCTGCCAGTCCCTAATTACGTAGACGGTGCCAAGGGTGCTTTATCTGATCCGTTCTTGTATCCTGCGATTAGATTTAGTCTTTTAGATGTCTTAAGAGAGCTTCAATTTACCCAATTCATTGACATTAATTGGCTTGATAAAAAGGTTCACCGGGTGAATTTATTCAAGCTAGTTCCGCTTTCAGAAACGATGAGTGCCGTTGGGATTTTTAATGTTTTAGAACGGCGGTTCGGGCAAACTTCACCAACCATTTTTCAAAATATGGTTAAAACCTTTAACTTATTTTTAGCCTATTTGTACCCATTTGGCGATGAAATTGTTACTGATTATTCACTATGGGTATCGGTTGCCTATCAAATGCAAAAGGGGAACCATTTGGACTTAAACCAGTTAGATGACGATGCTAAAGCTGTCTATGATTGGCAATTCAGGTTATTAAAGATAATTGAATCGATAAAATAACTTGACAATCAATTGAAAAATTGATTTAATCTAAACTATCGAAAATATTTATTTTTGTGTTTTTTTTGTGTTTACAAATAGGAATACACTAGATATAATATTAGAGGATATTCTTCTTGAGAGCGATACAACTTTGTATTTTTGAGAAGATGTAGTATAATAATACTAAAAGATGTATCGCAATCTCGCGATACTAGTCTTTCGAAAATCACAGGAGGTTTCATTAATGGCAAAAGAACATTATGAAAGAACAAAACCCCATGTAAATATTGGTACTATTGGCCATATTGATCATGGTAAGACTACTTTAACTGCAGCAATTACTAAGGTATTAGCTGATAGAGGTTTGGCTAAGGCCGAAGACTACGCTGATATCGATGCTGCTCCAGAAGAACGTGAACGTGGTATCACGATCAACACTGCGCACGTTGAATACGAAACTGAAAAGCGTCACTATGCTCACGTTGATGCTCCAGGACATGCTGATTACATTAAGAACATGATCACTGGTGCTGCTCAAATGGATGGTGCTATCTTAGTTGTTGCCGCAACTGATGGTCCTATGCCACAAACTCGTGAACACATCCTTCTTGCTCGCCAAGTTGGTGTTGAATACATCGTTGTATTCTTAAACAAGACTGATTTAGTTGATGATGACGAATTAGTTGACTTGGTTGAAATGGAAGTTCGTGAATTACTTTCAGAATACGATTACCCTGGTGATGATATTCCTGTTGTTCGTGGTTCAGCTCTTAAGGCTTTACAAGGTGACGAAGAACAAGAAAAAGTTATCTTGAAGTTAATGGACATCGTTGATGAATACATCCCAACTCCAGAACGTGATGACAGCAAGCCATTCTTAATGCCTGTTGAAGACGTATTCTCAATCACTGGTCGTGGTACTGTTGCTTCTGGTCGTATCGACCGTGGTAAGATCGGTGTTGGTGACCCAGTTGAAATCGTTGGTCTTACTGACGAAGCATTGAAGTCTACTGTTACTGGACTTGAAATGTTCCGTAAGACTCTTGACGAAGGGGAAGCCGGAGATAACGTTGGGGTATTACTTCGTGGTGTTGACCGTGACCAAGTTGTTCGTGGACAAGTTCTTGCTGCTCCAGGTTCAATCAAGACTCACAAGAAGTTTACTGGTCAAGTTTATATCTTGAGTAAAGAAGAAGGTGGACGTCATACTCCATTCTTCTCAAACTACCGTCCACAATTCTACTTCCATACTACCGATGTTACTGGTGTTATCGAACTAGAAGACGGTGTTGAAATGGTTATGCCTGGTGATAACGTTACTTTCCACGTGGACTTAACTAAGCCAGTTGCCATCGAACAAGGTACTAAGTTTACCATCCGTGAAGGTGGTCATACTGTCGGTGCCGGTGTTGTTTCTGAAATTGATGACTAATTTTTAGATAATAACATTTAAAAGGGTTTGAAGCTTTTGCTTCAAATCCTTTTTATTTTGCAAAAAATTGATTAATATTAATCACATTTAGTTGCTTTGATTGCTTGATTTTAGCTAAGATGGTATACTTTTATATGTAGTTATTAAGGACTAATTAATCTAATTTGATTAGTAGTTTAACGAAGTTATTTAATCACTTTCCTGATTAAATAAATTAAAATTAATAATAATATTTTTCATCTCGGAGGGAATAAAATGTCTGCAAAATGGGAAAAGAAAGGTACCAATGATGGAGAATTAACTTTTGAAATCGGTACAGATAAAATTAAGGAAGGTTTAGATAAGGCTTTCCAAAAGAACAAAAAGAATGTGAATATCCCTGGATTCCGTAAGGGAAAGGTTTCACGTCAAATCTTTAACGAAATGTATGGTGAAGAATCACTATACCAAGATGCTTTAAACATCTTACTTCCAGAAGCTTACAGCGATGCTGTTAAGGAAACTGGAATCGATCCAGTTGCCCAACCAGAAGTTGATGTGGAATCACTTGAAAAAGGGAAGCCTTGGGTCTTAAAGGCAGTTGTTACTGTTAAGCCAGAAGTTAAGCTTGGCGAATACAAGGGAATTTCTGTTGAAAAGCAAAATACTCGGGTATACAAGAAGGATATTGATGAAGCAATTGAAAAGAAACGTCAATCACAAGCTGAATTAGTATTGAAGGAAGACAAGCCAGCTGAAGAAGGCGATACTGTAATTATTGACTTCGACGGTTACGTTGATGGCAAGCAATTCGATGGTGGTCAAGCTAATAACTACTCATTAGAATTAGGTTCACACTCATTTATTGATAACTTTGAAGATCAATTAGTAGGCCACAAGGCTGGGGACGAAGTTGATGTTGATGTTACCTTCCCTGACGATTACCAAGCAAAGGAATTGGAAGGTAAGAAGGCTACTTTCAAGGTTAAGATTCACGAAGTAAAGGAAAAGCAATTACCAAAACTTGACGATGAATTTGCTAAGGATGTTGACGAAGATGTTGACAGCCTAGACGAATTAAAAGACAAGGTTAAGGAACAACTTAAGAGCGAAAAGGAAACTGAAGCTAAGAATAACATTGAAGACGAAGCAATTAGCGGAGCCGTTGATAACGCTGAAGTTAAAGAAATTCCTCAAGCAATGATTGATGAAGACACTGAACGTCAAATGGATCAATACCTTGCTAACATGCAACAACAAGGAATTAATGCTCAAATGTACTTCCAACTTACTGGAACTAGTAAGGAAGACCTTAAGAAGCAATTTGCTGATGGTGCAAGTCGTCGTGTAAAGACTAACCTTGTTCTTGAAGCAATCGTTGAAGCTGAAAACATTAAGCCAACAGAAGAAGAAGTAAAAGAAGAAATTGCGACCCTTGCTAAACAATATGGAATGAAGGAAGAAGCAATTAAGAGTGCTTTATCCGAAGACATGCTTAAGCATGATATTGCAATTCAAAGTGCTGTTAAGTTAATTACTGATAGTGCAAAGCAAGATAAGCCTGCTAGCAAGAATGAAGATAGCGAAGAATAATATTTCTTGATTAAAACCAGTTGGCGGTTTTCGCTAACTGGTTTTTTTATTGCAAGCTAATTATTTTAACTCCGTTCTAAATTATGCTATAGTGTTGAAACTGATATTTATAAAACCAAACTGTGAGGTGCATACATTTGTTTGATGATGATGATAAGGGGCCAGTAATTTGCTCATTTTGTGGCAAATCTCAAGATCAAGTTCAAAAGATTGTTGCTGGACCTGGTGTTTATATTTGTAATGAATGTATCGATTTATGTAAACAGATTGTTGACGAGGAATTAGCGCAAGATAATAAGAGTGTTGACATTAAGTCACTAACACCTGCTGAAATCGTTGATAAATTAAATCAATATGTAATTGGCCAAAGTGAAGCTAAGAAGACGCTTGCGGTTGCTGTTTATAACCATTACAAGCGGATCAAGAGTATGGAAACGGTAAAGCCAGGGGATACTGAATTACAAAAGAGTAATATTGCCATGATTGGACCAACTGGTTCTGGGAAAACTTACTTGGCACAGACGCTTGCGCGAATTTTAAACGTTCCATTTGCAATTGCTGATGCAACCACCCTTACTCAGGCTGGGTACGTAGGGGAAGATGTTGAAAACATCATCTTGAAGTTGTTACAAAATGCAGATTTTGATGTAGAAAGAGCCCAAAAGGGAATCATCTACATTGATGAAATCGATAAGATTGCTAAGAAGTCTGAAAACGTTTCAATTACCCGTGATGTTTCTGGTGAAGGGGTTCAACAATCACTGTTGAAGATCCTTGAAGGAACCATTGCTAATGTTCCACCTGAAGGTGGTCGCAAGAATCCGCAACAAAAGTTTATTCAAGTAGATACTACTAACATCTTATTTATCGTTGGTGGAGCCTTTGATGGAATCGAAACCATTGTTAAGGATCGGCTCGGTAAGAAGACGATTGGATTCGGGACTGATAACGATGAATTAGCAGACATGGATGATAATGACATCATGCAACATGTTATTACTGAAGACCTGCTTAAATTCGGTTTAATTCCAGAATTTATTGGGCGGTTACCAATCCTAACTGCTTTGAACAAGTTAACTGAATCTGACTTAGTTCGGGTGTTAACTGAACCAAAGAATGCGCTAGTTAAGCAGTATCAAAAGCTACTAGAACTAGATGGCGTGGACTTGGAATTCAGTGAAGATGCGTTGAAAGCAATGGCGAAGTTAGCGATTGACCGTGATACCGGTGCTCGGGGACTACGTTCAATTATTGAAAACGTAATGGAAAACATTATGTATGAAGTTCCTAGTCGAACTGACGTTGATAAGGTTGTCGTTACTAAGGATTCTGTTACGGAACATACAGAACCCAAGCTGGTTTTAAAAACTGAATCTAAATAAAACTAAAAAGCAGGTGGCTACCTGCTTTTTTTAAGGAGAAAAATATGGATGTTCATAATGTTAACTTATTAATTAGTGCCGTGAGTCCGAGTCAATACCCTAAAACTGGGTATCCTGAAATTGCATTGGTGGGGCGTTCTAACGTTGGAAAGTCTTCACTAACGAATACGCTAATCAATCGGAAAAACTACGCTCATACTTCTAATCAACCTGGGAAGACCCAGACCCTTAACTTTTATGAAGTTGAGGACGCGCTTTACTTTGTCGATGTTCCTGGTTATGGATATGCCAGAGTATCAAAGGCGGAACGTGAAAAATGGGGGACCATGATTGAAACCTACCTCACCCAACGGCCCCAATTAAAGGGGGTTATTTTGCTAGTTGATGGACGGCATGATCTGACACAAGATGATCGTCAAATGGCTGAATGGTTAGATTACTTCGATGTTCCACGGTTAGTGGTTGCTACTAAAATGGATAAAATTGCCGGTGGAAAGTGGAATAAACAGGCTAGTATGATTCATAAGGCGATTCAAGTCGATGATGATGACCTAGTGATGTTTTCAGCTAAGACTAAGCGTGGCAAAGATCAGGTTTGGGAATGGATTGAAAACCAAATCAACTAAAAAATAGCTCTCATTCCGAGAGCTATTAGTGTTCTTATTTATCTGTTCGATCTTGGGAAAGAATCTTATTTTTATTATTTCCCTTATCCTTGCTCTTCTTTTCAGCTTTTTTCATGAACTTATCACGATCGTTATCCTTTGGATCGATTTGAGCAAACTTGCCAAGCATTTTGTCTAAGTCATTTTGCATATTAATTTTTAATCCCATAATTACATCTCCTGACTTTATTTTATTTTATAATAGCAGAAACTGCTTTGTTTGTCATATAAGGAAGTGATAATTTGGCAACTGAACACATTGAAAATAAATTAAAATTATTGCCCGATTTACCTGGTTGTTACTTAATGAAGGATCAGAACGGGCATATTATCTACGTCGGTAAAGCCAAAAATTTAAAAAACCGGGTTCGCTCGTATTTTAAGAGTAGTCATACTGGGAAAACGGCTAAACTAGTTTCAACAATCCGTGATTTCGAAACGATCATTACCTCAACCGATAAGGAGGCCTTTCTTCTCGAAATTACGTTAATTCAAAAGCATCGCCCATATTTTAATATCCAATTAAAACAGGGAAATAATGGGTATCCATATATTAAAATCACTAATGAACGTGATCCACGGTTGTTGATCGTGAATGCAGTTAAAAATGATGGGGGTTATTACTTTGGCCCATATCCCAATGTCTATGCTGCTGATGAGACGCTAAATTTTTTACAAAAGATGTATCCACTAAGACGCTGTAATGGGTTCCAACATCGGCCGTGTTTGTACTACCACATGGGGCAGTGTTTAGGGGCGTGCTTTAAGACCGTTCCGAAGGCTGAATACGAAAAACAAATTAAAAAAATTAAGTCCTTTTTAAACGGAAACGTTACGGTTGCCAAGAAAACGTTATCCCAAAAAATGCATGAAGCGGCTAATAACTTGGAATTCGAGCGGGCAGCGGACCTTCGGGACCAGTTGAAATACATTGAAGTCACCGTTGAGAAGCAAAAGATCATTTCACAAGACACCACCCCCCGTGATATTTTTAATTTTTACTTTAACAAGGGGTGGATTTCCATTCAGGTCTTTTTCATTCGGCAAGCACGTTTAATGAAACGAATCAAGCGGGTGTTCCCAGTTGTTAATTCCGCTAATGAAGAAATGACCAGTTTTATTGTTCAATTTTATCAACAACGTGATCAGCCCATTCCCAAGGAAATCTTAGTTCCATCAGAACTTCCTAAGGATGTTTTGAGCAAGGTGTTAGATGTTGCAGTCAGAACCCCACAACGGGGTCAAAAACGCGACCTGTTAGAAATGGCTGGTAAAAATGCTAAGCTGGTACTGGATGAAAAATTCCGTCTGATTGAATTGGATCAGCTGAAAACAACGGGAGCAATGAATGAATTGACCGATGTCTTAGGACTACCCCATGGTCATCGAATCGAGGCGTTCGATCATTCCCATATTCAAGGAACCGACTTAGTTTCCGCCATGGTCGTGTTTGAAGACGGCCAACCCAATCGCAAACTGTATCGGAAGTATAAACTAACGACCGTTGACCATGCTGATGAAACAGCCAGTACAAAGGAAGTAATTAGGCGTCGGTATTCCAGGCTGTTAAAAGAGCATGCTGAGCTTCCAGATCTAATTTTAATGGATGGTGGAGAAATCCAAATGAATGCGGTCAAGGACGTTCTCATCAACGAATTAGGTCTCTCGATCCCAGTTGCTGGAATGGTTAAAAACGATAAGCATAAGACAGCTGATTTACTATTTGGGAACTCTGATCAACCATTAAATTTGAATCCCAAGAGCCAGGCTTTTTACCTGGTTCAACGAGTCCAAGATGAGGTCCATCGATTTGCGATTAGTTTTCACCGGCAGGTGCATACTAAACACTCGTTAAGTTCCCGCCTGGACGGAATTAAGGGGGTTGGTCCAAAGACCCGGAATAAATTACTCCGCCACTTTGGATCAATGAAACACATTGAAGATGCTAGCATTAGTGAAATCGAGTCAATTGGAATATCCAGTACGGTTGCCCAAACGATTAAGTTTAGCTTGAATAAGACCCCTTCAGAATCCAAGAAAAGTTAGCTATCGACATAAAGTTATAATATAATTAATAATATAATTAATTAGGGTTAGGAGAATAAAATTGTTTGTAGATCAAGTTAAAATTAAAGTTCAAGCCGGTAAGGGCGGGGACGGCGTTGTTGGTTGGCGGCGTGAAAAATACGTTCCCAATGGAGGACCTGCTGGTGGTGATGGTGGCCATGGTGGAAACGTTGTCTTCCAAGTGGATAGTGGAATGAGTACTTTGATGGATTTTCACTATAGCCAAAAGTTTAAAGCAGCCAATGGAAATAACGGTGGAAATAAGAAAATGACTGGTAAAAGTGGGGATGACTTGGTGATTAACGTTCCTGAAGGAACCAGTATTTATAATGACGACACTAACCGGTTGGTTTGTGACCTAGTCAATCCTGGTGATCAGTTCGTGGTTGCAAATGGTGGTCGTGGTGGTCGTGGAAACGTTCATTTTGCGTCTGCTAAAAATTCGGCTCCTGAAATTGCTGAAAACGGTGAACCAGGTGAAGGATTCGGGGTGCGCTTAGAATTAAAGTTGTTAGCCGATGTTGGATTAGTTGGCTTCCCATCAGTTGGGAAGTCGACCCTCCTATCTGCTGTGACCAGTTCTAAGCCTAAGGTTGCCGATTATCACTTTACAACCTTAGTCCCCAACTTAGGGATGGTGCGGTTGAACGATGGCCGGGACTTCGTAATTGCCGATTTACCAGGACTGATTGAAGGGGCTTCCACTGGGACTGGATTAGGGTTCCAATTTTTACGCCACGTTGAACGGACACGGGTCATTTTACACTTGGTTGACATGAGCGGGCTAGAAGGCCGCGATCCATTCGTTGATTATCAAAAAATTAATCAAGAATTGGCGAAATACGATGAAAACCTACTCTTAAGACCCCAAATTATCGTTGCAACTAAGATGGACATGCCTGATTCTGAAGAAAATCTAAAAACCTTTACTGCTAAGGTAAATGCAGAGGGAACGAAGCATGAAATCATTGCCATTTCATCGGTTACCCACAGTGGACTAACCAAGTTAATTGGCGCTACCGCTGATTTACTTGATGAAACGCCTAAGTTCCCAATTACCGATGTAGAAGAAGAGGTAACGATTGAAGATGGAGTTGAAGAGGCACCATTTACAATTACCCATGAAGAAGATGGCAGTTGGACCCTATCCGGAAATCGCCTTGAAAAGTTATTCCAAATGACGAACACGGACCATGAACAATCAATGCTTAGGTTCGCACGTCAATTACGTGGCATGGGAGTCGATGAGGCCCTCCGTGATCATGGTGCACAGGACGGCGACACGGTTAATATTTTGGACTTTTCATTTACCTATGAAGATTAATGGGGGGCTAGATGCAAAGCAAAAGCACTAAAAATGACAACCGGAGATATATCACCGGGCTGGATGGAATTAGAGCAATTGCGGTAATTGCGGTAATTATCTATCACTTATTGCCATTCAGTATTAAGGGTGGATACCTCGGGGTATCAATCTTTTTTACTGTTTCAGGGTATTTGATTACTGATTTACTAATGCAGGAATGGGAACGAACTGGAACCATTAATCTCAAATCATTCTATTATCGGCGGGTAAGACGACTCTATCCGGCACTATTTACGATGGTGATTGGAACGGGGGCCTATATTACCCTTTTTCAACGGGGGCTCCTAAAAAACTTAGGGGTGTCAATTTGGACTAATTTACTTTACGTTTATAACTGGTGGGAAATCGACAATGGACAAAGCTACTTTGACCGTTTTCAAGGAGAATCACCGTTTACCCATCTGTGGTCACTTTCAATCGAAGCGCAGTACTACCTAGTTTGGCCCATTTTATTGATTCTCTTACTGCTGATTTTGAAATTGAGGATTAGAATTTTTTTCTTTTTAACGTTAGCTTCTTTCTCAGGCGCAGCCTGGATGACGTATGTGTACGCGCATACCGATAATATTAACCGGGTGTACTACGGAACTGACACAAGGATGTTTTCAATTCTTTTTGGGGTGGCATTAGCGGCACTTTGGCCATCGAATCAATTAAAGCATAACCTAACCCCAATGCTAAAGACACTTGTTAATTGCTTAGGGTTAAGTGCTTTGACTGGTATTATTTGGTTACTGTTCACGCTATCAGGGCAAAGTGCGGCTACTTATACCTGGGGGATGCTCCTTATTACCATCTTCACCACCCTCTTAATTGCCACCTGTGTTCATCCAGGTGGCAGTATCAATCAAATGCTAACTAATCCTGTATTTAGATGGATTGGAACCCGAAGCTATGGAATTTACCTATATCAATTTCCGGTAATGATTTTTTATGAGATAAGGGGAATTTCGATTGGTGAGCATCCGTTTATGAATGCACTGGTCGAAATTGCAATTATCTTAACGATTAGTGAATTATCGTATCGATTTATCGAGGAACCAATTCGCCACTTTAATTTTAAAAGTCTCAGGGTTCACATTACAGAGTTCTTTAAGCTTCATTCTCAATTTGGCTTAAAGCGCTTAATTGTGGTTCCCGTGGTGGTTTTAATTGTAATTTGCGGATATGGAGCCTCCCACCCCAGTAGTGAGCAGGCCGATGCAGGGGATTTGAAACGAGATATTCAAAATAATCAAAAGGCAGTCCAAAAGAAGAACCGTCTTTTAGCTAAGCAACGGGCAGCTAAAAATAATGCTGCAAATTCTTCAGTGCCCAAAAATACTGTAAAGTTAACGGGTGCTGATGCTAAAATTGCGAAGGACTATGATCTTAATTCCAACCAGGTCACAAGGGCAAAGCAATTTCAACTTACAGCGGTTGGAGACTCGATTATGGCTGATGCTTCAGCTGACTTACAGAAGGTCTTTCCAAATGCCTATGTCTCAGCTCAGGTCGGACGTCAGATATGGCAAACACCAGGGGTAGTTAATCAGCTCAAGGGGTCAAATGCACTAGCTCCAAATGTAATTCTTAACTTGGGAACCAACAGTCCAATGAATCCTGATCAAATGGAACGGGTAATTAAAGAAATTGGTCCTGGTCACCAGATTTATTGGATCAATGTCCATGTCCCAACCAGGTATTGGGAGGGACAGGTCAATAATGTAATTCAGGGGGCTGCGAAAAACCACCCTAATTTCCATGTTATTGATTGGTACCAAGCAAGTAGGAACCAAACATCGTGGTTCTGGGATGATCACGTTCACCCAAATCCGACTGGCAACTTGAAATACGTTAGTTTAATTGCCAAAACCATTTTTAAATAAAAGTGCTTAGGTTATTCCTAAGCTCTTTTTGCCTTGATTGTGATTTCAATCTCATAATCATATGCTACAATAATATTATTGTAATTTTTAATAGATAAGAGGAAATATTATGCAGATTGAATTTTTAGGAACTGGTTCAGGGGTTCCAGGGAAGTTTAGAAACGTTTCTTGTACAGCGTTACGTTTACTTGATGAGTGTAATTCGGTATGGTTATTTGACGTTGGTGAAGGAACTCAACAACAAATATTACGCTCAAACTTAAAGCCGCGTAAAATTAATAAGATTTTTATTACCCATTTACATGGTGATCATATTTTTGGATTACCTGGATTACTTAGTAGTCGCTCATTTCAGGGTGGCGATACCCCATTAACCATTTATGGACCAAAGGGGATTAGGGACTTTGTTCAAGTTAGCCTTGGGGTTTCCAAAACGAAGTTATCTTATAAAATTATTTATGAAGAATTAACCACGCCGGGTAAAATATTTGAAGATGATAAGTTTACTGTTTATATGAATACCCTTGACCATCAAATTGAATCGTTCGGGTATCGGGTTGAAGAACACGATCACCCAGGTGAATTATTGGTGGATAAATTAAAGGCGGCAGAGATTCCTTCAGGACCAATTTATGGTAGGATTAAGGCGGGTCAAGATGTTGAACTTCCTGATGGCCGGATGATTAGTGGTAAGGACTTCATAGGACGGGCACAAAAGGGGCGGATTGTTACAATTCTAGGGGATACAAGAAAGAACCCCAATTCACTCGGCCTGGCTAAAAATGCTGATGTGTTAGTCCATGAAAGTACTTTTTCCAAGGATGAGGCTAGTTTAGCCCGAAACTACTATCACTCTACGAACGTGCAGGCAGCCATTTTGGCTAAGAATGCTAATGTAAACAAACTTTTATTAACTCATATTTCATCACGATATACTGGTAAATTGGCAAACATGCTTCAAAAGCAAGCCCGCTCAATTTTTAAAAATACGTTTGTAGTTCGTGATTTTGATGTGGTTGACGTTCCATTTGATAAAAACCAAACTGTTTAAGGATGATGATAAAGATGAAAAAACAAGCTAAGCTGATTTTTATAGGAATTTTAGTTTTACTAGTGGTTGTATTTGCCCTAATTAATACCCAATCAGTATCAATTAACTTTGGGTTTGGGAATACCCTTAAGTTACCAATGATTGTGATGTTAATTCTATTGATTTTGATTGGAGCATTGATCAGTTTCTTAATGTCGACGACCTCATCGGTTACGAAGAGCCTTGATATTAAAAAACTTAATCAAGAAAAGGATGCTAAGGTTAGCCAACTGCAATCTGAGATTAATAATTTAAAAGCTGAATTAAAGAATGCCAACGCAAGTGCTAAAAAAGCAGCCCAATTAAGAAATGAAAAGCCTGAAAAATAAAGAGGGATTAAATGATTGATTCAAAATATGAATGGCAATTGAATAGTGAAAATGTAAATGCTGAAAAAGTGCAAGCAACCGCTAGTGAGTTGGGACTTAATCCAGTGGCGGTCGAAATTCTTTTTCAACGAGGCTATCAAGATCAGGCTGCAATTCACCGCTTTTTAAACCCGGATCCTAATGATTTGGGGGACCCATTCTTATTGCATGACATGGAAAAGGGAATTTCACGGATTACGGCTGCAATTGAGGCTGAAGAGCAAATTACAATCTACGGTGATTATGATGCTGACGGCTTGACTAGTACTGCAATCATGTATGAAACCCTTACTGAAATTGGTGCCAATGTCAATTATTACATTCCCAATCGGTTTAGTGATGGGTATGGTCCGAACGTTGATGCGTTTAATAAAATGATTGAATCAGGAACGACCCTAATTATCACGGTTGATAATGGAGTAACTGGATTTGAACCGGTTGACTTTGCTAATCAACATCATTGTGATGTAATCATTACTGATCACCATGAGATTCCTGAACAGGGAGTTCCGGATGCCTATGCCGTAATTCACGCACGTTACCCTGGTGCCGAGTACCCATTTCACTTCTTTTCGGGAGCGGGCATTGCATTTAAGGTGGCTACCGCACTTCTGGATGAAATTCCACAGGAATGCTTAGATTTAGTTACAATCGGGACGATTGCTGACCTAGTTTCATTAACCGGTGAAAATCGAATTTTAACTAAGTTTGGCTTTCAAGCAATCCAGAATACCCAACGTCCAGGGCTATTAAAAATTTTAGAATTAGCCAACCTCACTGCCAAACCAATTACCGAACGTAGCATTGGATTTGGCATTGCTCCGCGCTTGAATGCGTTGGGAAGAATGGGGGATGCAAACGCCGGGGTTGAACTATTAACCACTGTAGATGATGCTAGGGCGAATGAATTAGCCGAACAAATTGAAACGCTTAATACCAAACGGCGAAAATTAGTTACTGATATCTTTAAAGAGGCCTGCGAGCAAGTTGAGCAACCCCAAAATAAGGATAAGAAAACCATCCTGGTCGCAGGCGATAACTGGCACGAAGGGGTCGTTGGAATTGTCGCAAGTCGATTAGTAGATAAATATAATCGGCCAGCGGTGGTTTTAAATCTAGATTCGAAAACGGGGATTGCAAAGGGGTCTGGCCGAAGCATTGAGGGCTTCAACCTTTTTGCAGCCCTAGAACCAGCACGGCAGTTGATGCTTAAATTTGGTGGCCATGCGATGGCGGTCGGATTATCTGTTGAGCAAGATGCGATTAATAAGGTTGCTGATGTTTTTGAGTCTAATTTTAAGCAACCCACTCGCCATGAACAATCAAAACCACGGCTAGTGATTGACGACAACATTAGTGTTGATCAAATTGATGAATCCTTAGTTGAGTCGTTAGCTAAAATGGCCCCTTACGGTACCGATAATCAGGAGCCAGTGTTTGAAGTGAAGCCCACAATGGTTGCAAATGTTCAGACGATGGGGAGCCGGAATAGCCACCTGCGCTTTTCAATTAGCGGAAATCAAAATCGGATTAATGCGGTTGCATTTGGGAAAGCGAATTTAGTTGATGCCATCCAAGCATTGCCTAATTCAATTGAACTAGCCGGAACGGTTGAAATGAATACTTGGAATAATCGTAGTTCTATTCAATTCATGGTTAAAGATATTCAGGCTGCTGGAATCGAGGTAATTGATCGACGGACGGACCAATTAAATAAGCGGATGTTTACCGTTAACGCTACGTACGTATTTTTTAATCATAAGTTGATGGATAAACTAGCCCCCTACATTA
Organism: Lactobacillus sp. Sy-1; assembly: GCF_019303535.1. Lineage (GTDB taxonomy): Bacteria > Bacillota > Bacilli > Lactobacillales > Lactobacillaceae > Nicoliella. The sequence goes on from NZ_JACCIU010000001.1 coordinate 903,203, forward strand.
GTGAAAATAATAGTGTAATTTGGTATAATGACTTGTCGAAAGAAATGGTTTCCGACGTAGTTACAATCGTTGATTGTCCAGATACAATTGATGATTTAAAGAAAGTTGCTAATTTAATTGGTGATAGTAAGGTGATTTTATACCTCTTTAAGCCTAGTTTCATATATGCAAGTGGTTTACCGAGCCGTCAGCAATTTGGAATGCTTTTTAAGCTATTGAGTAGCCGTTCGGCTTTCAATATCAACCAAGCATTGAATCAAATTGCGACGCAGCTTAAACTAGACCGCAGTTTAGTTATCTTTATGATTAAGGTGTTTCAAGAGCTTAGATTTGTTTCAATTACAAATGGCATATTGGAAATGACTCCGCACCCTTCTAAGCAAGATTTATTGGCCTCTGACTCCTATCATAAACGAAAGGTTCAACTAGAGTCTGAAAAACAATTATTGTTGCCAAATTCTGCTAGTCTAGTTACGCTGTTCAACAACTTGATCGTTTAAAATGACCGAAAGGGAGATAATAATGGCATTAGATTTAAATGATTACATTGCTTCTTATAAGGACTTCCCGGAAAAGGGAATTATGTTCCGTGATATTTCACCACTGCTTGAAGATGGCCAAGCTTATAAGCAAGCAACTGATGAAATCGTTAGTTACGCACGTGATAAAAAGGTTGATATGGTGGTTGGACCTGAAGCTCGCGGTTTTATTGTGGGCTGTCCAGTTGCATACGACTTAGGAATTGGATTTGCGCCAGCTAGAAAAAAGGGCAAACTCCCTGGTAAGACCGTTAAAGCATCTTATGGCCTTGAGTATGGTGAATCATCATTATACCTTCATGAAGGGGCGGTTAAGCCTGGCCAACGGGTCTTGGTTACCGATGATTTATTAGCCACTGGGGGAACAATTAGTGCTACAATTGAGTTAGTGGAAGACCTCGGCGGAATTGTAGTTGGGACCGCATTTTTAATTGAACTTGCGGACTTACACGGTCGCGATAAAATCAAGGGTTATGACATGTTAAGCCTAATGAAATATTAATTAATGGCGTCAATGGTGTTTACAATTTTTTTACAAATTGCTATAATATCATTATGCGCTTTTGGAGAGTTGGCAGAGCGGTAATGCATCGGACTCGAAATCCGACGAACCGATTAATCTCGGCGGGCAGGTTCGACTCCTGTACTCTCCTTATCAAAAACATGTCCATCGAAGTGATGGGCATGTTTTTTATTTGTAATTAATTATTTTAACCTTCGTTAATTAATCTGCTTTCAGTTGTACTTTAATTTGAAATTGCTTTAAGATAACGAATATGGATATTTAAAATTATGGAATGAGGTTTTAACTTGAAAGTCGGAATTGATGCAATTAGTTTTTACACCCCTGCCATGTACTTGTCGATGGAGCAGCTGGCGAAGGCGCGAAATGAAGATCCTAATAAGTATTTAATTGGAATTGGGCAGCAGGAACAATCCGTGGTTCCAAACACCCAAGACGTTGTTACGATGGCAGCGAATGCGGCTGAACAAATTATTAATGATGATAATCGCGCTAAAATTGATTTAGTAATTTTTGGAACCGAATCTGGAATTGATAATTCCAAATCAGCGGCAATTTATTTACAAACCCTTCTCGAATTAAGTCCACGGACCCGAGCATTTGAAACTAAACAGGCCTGTTATGGTGCTACTGCTGGGTTACAAATGGCTCGTGATTATGTTCAATTACATCCAGATAAGCAGGCGTTGGTAATTGGTGCCGATGTGGCAAGGTATGGTTTAAACACCCCTGGAGAAGTTACTCAGGGTGGTGGAGCCGTTGCAATGATCGTTAGTGCGAATCCACGAATTATTTCATTTGATGGTAACAGTGCCTTTTATTCAAAGGACATCATGGATTTCTGGCGACCATTGCATACAACTGAAGCGATTGTTGATGGTCATTATTCCAATGACGTTTACGTTAACTTTTTTAAGGAGACTTGGAATCAGTATCAACAGATTACAGACCTTTCAATTGCAGACTTGAGCGCAATGATTTTTCACTTACCATATCCGAAAATGGGGATTAAGGGGCTACGGGCGGTACTACCGGAAGCAACTCCTGATAAACAAGCGGAACTAAAAACGGCATTTAGTTTTGGAAGTATGTATAATAAAAGGGTGGGGAATCTTTACACTGGCTCTTTATACCTTAGTTTATTATCGTTAATTGATAATGATGATCACTTGAAGGTTGGCGATACCGTCGGACTTTTTAGTTACGGATCGGGAGCTCAGGGAGAATTTTTTACTGGACAAGTTGAAGCTGGCTTTTTTGATGCGAACCGGAAACAACGGATGCAGACAATGTTGAATTCCAGAAGGCAGCTTTCAGTTCCAGAATATGAATCCATTTTTAACTCATGGCCTAAAATTAAAGCGGGTGACTTAATACTCTCCGTTTCTGATGATGATGCTAAGTTTGTTTTTGCTGGTGTTAAGGATGACCAACGTCAATATTTAAACCGAAAGTAGGAATCGAAAATGAAGCAAATTTATTTAGCAGGACCCTTCTTCGACGATAACCAAGTTGCTAGAATTGAACGGGTAGAAGAAGCCCTCACTAACAATCCAACTGTTGGCAGTTTCTTTAGTCCCAGAACTGCTAATTTTCCCGATGAAAAAGAGGGGACTGTTGATTGGGCCAAGAAGGTTTACAGAAAAGACGTCGATGAGCTAGAAGCTAGTGACTTAGTAGTTGCTGTCTTAGACTTTAAGGACGGTTATGTAGATAGTGGGACCGCCTTTGAAATTGGGTACGCCACTAACCTTGGGAAGGACATTATTGTTCTTCATGAAAATGAAGGGATTGTCAACCTAATGATTTCAAACAGTATTGTTGCGTATGTAAAGAGTGCTGATGATATTCTTCAATATGATTTTGATAAATTAAAAACGATCCCATACGAGGGACCGTTAATTTAGGACTGTGAACTATTTAATTGTGGGCCGGTAAAGACTAATTACCTTTCCCAAAATAGTGACTTGGTCTAAAATAATTGGTCGCATGCTATCGTTTTCTGGTTGAAGGCGGTAATGCCCATCTTCCTTATAAAAACGCTTACAAGTAGCCTCATTATCTTCATTCATTGCAATTACAATTTCACCATTTTCAGCGGTGGATTGTTTTTTAACGATTACTTGATCGTGGTTCAAAATCCCAACGTTAATCATACTGGTTCCCTTAATAGTTAGCATGAATAGTGAATCTGAGATTGATTCAAATTCTGGTGGAATTGGAAAATAGCTAGTTGCATTTTCTACTGCTAGAATGGGTTCACCGGCTGCCACTTGACCAAGTAATGGCATTTCATTACCACGGGGATTAACGTCCAGTTCTTGGAGCCCCAAGGGAGTAATTTCTAGTGCCCTCGTCTTAGAAGGATTCTTTTTAAGGAGTCCTTTTTTTTGAAGCCTGGTAATGTGACCATAGACGGTTGAGGTAGATGATAACTTCACCCCCTCACAAATTTCGCGAACGGTGGGGGGATAACCTTGCTCCTTGATATTATTCCAAATAAATCGAAGAATGGCAGTTTGTCTTGACTCCACTTTTGTAATAATTATTCACCTCCTCAGAACTTAGTTATATCGATATACTAGCATAAAACAGATGGAGTGTAAAACAAATGTTCGGTTGCTTTTAGTTGAGTATCGTGTTAAAAACGAGTAATCTATACTTAAAGCAATCTAATTATTAGGAGGCATTTTTAATGGCTGAAGATAAAGAATTAATGAAAATCATCCCCCGGATTAATGAATTAGCCCATAAGGCTAAGGAAGAGGGATTATCTGAATTAGAAAAAGTTGAACAAGGTAAATTAAGAAAGCAATATTTAAAACGCTTCAAAGAAAACTTTAGATCCCAAGTTGAAATGATGAAGGTCTATAATAAAGACGGAAAAGAAGTAACTCCGAAAAAAGTTCGTGATATCCAAAGAGGAAAGGGACTCCGCGACGATTAGTGATTTAGCCCCTTTTAAAATGATCCTGAATTGTGTAAAATTAATATGATTAGGTTCAAAATCAGGGGGTGTAATTAAATGGGAACTGGACTTTGGATTTTGATCGTAATTGTTGCATTAGTAGCAGGAGTTGCAATTGGTTTCTTTGGTGCTCGGAAGTATATGGAATCTTACTTAAAGAGCAATCCACCAATTAGCGAAGATCAATTGAGCGCAATGATGCAACAGATGGGTCAAAAGCCTTCACAAAAGAAGTTAAGACAAATGATGAACACGATGAAGAATCGTGGTTAAAAAATAGGCAGCGACAACTTAGTTGTTACTGCCTGTTTTTTATTTTTTAGAGATGTCAACATATTTGAAATTAGGGTCAATTTCTTGATCTAAATGGTCAAAACTAGCTTGCATTTTAGCTTCAAGTTTAGCTTGTTGCTCGTCATTCATTTTTAGCCTCCGATCAATAGTGATGGGATCCCCAAATGCAATTGAGACAGACTTGCGACTAAACAACCCTTTAAACGACAATGGACCTTGGTAAACAACCGGAACAATTGGGACTCCCGCTAATTTAGCAATTAGTGCTGCCCCAGCTTTTAAGTCTTCTGAGTGCCGACTCCCCGATGGGAAAATTACAATTGATAAGTCGGTATTCCGGAGAATTTTTACTGGCTCCTTGATTACAGAAGGTCCCGGATTCTCACGATCCACTGGGACTGCGTTTACTTGATTTAAAATATACCTTAGAATAAAATTATTAAAAAGTTCTTTTTTTGCTAAAAAGGTAAATTTTTTGGGACTAGCAGCCAGTGCAAAGTAAAGCATATCGAACCATGCTCGATGGGGGCCGACTAAAATATAGTTCCCTTCCGGAAGTTTATCTTTATTTATGACGTTGAAGTTTCCGTTAACTAGTTTGATGACGATTCTCGCTATTACCCTTAAAAATGAATACATGAAACGTTAGCCTCCTAAACATTTATCATTTCAATATTATTCTATTATTATATTTAATTGCAAGAAATTTTTAAACCGGAGTTGAAAAAATTGGATGTTGAATTAAAACCAGATGAACGAATTGATCACCTTGAAAGTCATGAAATTAGGGTGATTCAAAACCCGCACGTTTTTTCATTTTCACTCGATGCAATTTTGCTGGCTGATTTTGCACTTATTTCTAAGTCAGCTAAGACACGGGTGGTAGATTTGTGTGCTGGCAATGGGGCCGTGGGGTTGTTCGCTGCCCATAAAACTAATGGCCAATTTGCCGAAGTTGAAATTCAGCCCAAATTAGCTGATATGGCTGAAAGGAGTGTCAAATTGAATGATTTAGACGATCAGTTCACAGTTTATAATGCTGATATTAAAGATATTGATCAACAAATTAAACGTGATTCCGTGGATGTAGTGACTTGTAATCCACCTTACTTTGAGAATACTAAGACCAGCCATAAGAATCCTAATCAGTATTTAGCAATCGCTAGACACGAAATCAAAACCAACTTAAACATGGTATTAGCAGTTACCAGTTCGCTTTTAAAAACGAATGGCCGCTGTTACTTCGTTTATCGTCCTGATCGGATGGTTGAATTTTTGGATAAAATGCGGGAACACCGGCTCGTTCCAAAGGAAATTCAATTTATTTATCCTCGTGAGGGCCGCGATTCCAATATGATGTTAGTTTCTGGGATTAAGGATGGTAGACCTGGGGGATTGAAAATTAAGGCCCCAATTACGGTTTACAAGCGCAATTCTGATGAATACACTGAAACGATTAGTAGGGTACTTTATGGCAAGTAACGTTAAGCACTTTTATATGTACGTTTTAAGGTGTGGAGATGGCTCTTTTTACGGTGGCTATACAACTAATTTAAAGCACCGGATTGAACAACACCAAAGTGGTCGCGGGGCCAAATACACTAAGAGTCATCAGCCAGTTGAATTGATTTATAATGAGGAATTTAATACCAAAAGTGAGGCATTAAAAGCCGAGTATGCATTTAAGCATCAAAGTCGGTCTGCAAAGGAACAATACTTAAAAAAACACAACGTTAGTCTGAATTAATGGGTGCAGATTGGTTTAAATGGTATAATATTTAATGGTATTAAATATTAGGAGGTTGCTTTAACTATGAAGATTATTGTTTATGGAGTTCGTGATGATGAAAAACCATTCTTGGAGGAATGGGAATCAAATAATCAGGATGTCGACGTTCAAATTGAAAGCGTCCTTTTAGATGTAGTTTCAGTTAGTAAGGCAGAGGGCTTTGACGGAGTGGTTGCATTCCAACAAGCTCCATATACGGCTGAAGTATTGGATCGATTAGGCGCTTTTGGTGTTAAGGTATTGTCACTGCGAAACGTTGGGGTTGATAATGTTGACTTTCCAGCTGCTAACCGTAATAACATCAAGGTAACGAACGTTCCAGCATACTCACCACAGGCAATTGCCGAATTCACAGTTACTCAATTAATGCAACTATTAAGAAACACTAAGGTCTTTAACCATAAAATCGCAAATGGAGACTTAAGATGGGCTCCAGATATCGCAACTGAATTAAACCAATTAACGGTTGGGGTATTTGCAACCGGTCGAATTGGTCGGGCTGCAATTCAAATTTACAAGGGATTTGGGGCCAAGGTGATTGCATATGACATCTTTAAAAACCCTGAACTTGATAAAGAAGGAATTTACGTTGATACTCCTGAAGAATTATACCGTCAGTCAGACGTAATTTCTTTGCACGCACCTGCTGTTGAGGAAAATGAACACATGTTGAACGACCAAACCTTCGCTCAAATGAAAGATGGGGTAATTATTTTAAACCCTGCTCGGGGAACTTTAATCGATACTGATGCCCTAATTAAAGCCCTTGATAGTGGTAAGGTCGGTGGAGCTGCTCTTGATGTTTATGAAGATGAAGTCGGGGTTTTCAATGAAGATTTCGGTAGCTTTGATGCCATTCCTGATGAACGGGTTAAGAACCTACTAAAACGTGATAACGTATTAGTTACGCCACACATTGCATTTTATACTAAAACGGCTGTTAAGAGCATGGTAAATACATCCCTTGATGCTAATCGGGATGTGATTGCAACTGGAGACTCAGATAAAATTGTAAAAAAGTAAAATCATGATTGCATTATATAATTATATTTTGTATAATTATATAGTTAATTATTTCACACTCGCTGTGATGGCTTTGCCAGTGCCTATTTTATGGGTTGTAAAGTCAGTCGAGCAGCGGGGAGGAAAAAACTTATTTATTATGGAGGAAATATCATGGCTGTTATTTCAATGAAACAATTATTAGAAGCCGGTGTTCATTTTGGACACCAAACTCGTCGCTGGAACCCAAAGATGAAAGAATACATCTTTACTGAAAGAAACGGTATTTACATCATTGACTTACAAAAGACTGTTAAGTTAGTAGATGCTGCTTACAATTTCATGAAGGATGAAGCATCAAAGGGTGCTACTGTTCTTTTTGTTGGGACTAAGAAGCAAGCTCAAAACTCAATTGAAGAAGAAGCTACCCGTGCGGGTCAATTCTTTGTTAACCACCGTTGGTTAGGTGGAACCTTAACTAACTGGGACACAATCCAAAAGCGGATTGCTTACCTTAAGAAGTTAAAGAAGATGTCTACAGATGGTACTTTTGATCTTCTTCCAAAGAAGGAAGTTTCCCTTCTCAACAAGAAGATGGCTAAGTTAGAATACTTCTTAGGCGGAATTGAAGACATGCCTAAGATTCCTGATGTTTTATTTGTTGTTGATCCTCGTAAGGAAGCAATTGCTGTCCACGAAGCTCACATTTTAAACATCCCAATCGTTGCAATGGTTGATACTAACTCAGATCCAGATGTTGTTGACGTTGTTATCCCTTCAAATGACGATGCTATTCGTGCCGTTCGTTTGATTACTGCTAAGATGGCTGATGCTATCATTGAAGGTAACCAAGGTGAAGAAGGCGTTAGCGAAAACGACTTTGCAAAGACTTCTGAAGACAATGCTGATGAAGCAAAAGATGATAACGAATAATTAATAAGCACTTGGGCTGACTCAATTTTGGACCGCTAAGGCCTAGGTTTGGGTCAGCTTTTATTATGAACTAAAAGGAGAAATAAATATGGCTGCTAAAATTACTGCTGCTCAAGTTAAACAATTACGTGAAAAGACTAGTGTAGGGATGATGGATGCCAAAAAGGCACTAGTTGCTTCAGATGGTGACGAAAAGAAGGCCCTTGACTACCTACGTGAAAAGGGAATCGCAAAGGCTGAAAAGAAGAGTGGTAACGTTGCCGCTAATGGTCTAGCACAAATCGCGATTGATGGCAATACTGCTGCAATCGTTGAAGTTAATGCTGAAACTGACTTTGTAGCTACTAACGATGACTTTAAGAAGCTAGTTGACCTAATTGCTAATACAATTGCTGCTAACAAGCCAGCTAACATGGATGATGCTTTAGCATTATCTACTCCAGAAGGTAGTATTAATGAAAGCATTATTCATACTACTCAAATTACTGGTGAAAAGGTTTCACTTCGTCGTTTCCAAGTATTCGAAAAGGATGCCAATGGACACTTCGGTGCTTATCTTCACAATGGTGGTTTAATTGCTGCTTTAGTTCTTCTTGAAGGTAGTGATGATGCTACTGCCAAGCAAGTTGCAATGCACGTTGCCGCTGCTAACCCAGAATTTATGAGTAGAAACGATGTTCCTAAGGATCGTTTGGATCATGAACGTGAAGTTCTTAAGAAGGAAGCTTTAAACGAAGGTAAGCCTGAAAATATCGTTGAAAAAATGGTTGAAGGTCGTTTGAACAAGTTCCTTGCTGGAATTAGTTTAGCAGACCAAGAATTCATTATGGATAGTGACCAAACTGTCGGTAAGTTCGTTCAAAGCAAGGGTGCCGAATTAAAGGGCTTTGCTAGATACGAAGTTGGTGAAGGAATCGAAGTTGAAGAAACTAATTTTGCCGATGAAGTAAATGGACAAATCAAATAATTAAATCATTTTTAAAAGAGCGCGCCATTTTGGGAGCGCTTTTTTTGTGAAAAAGTTTATATTCAGTTTAAGAACAACTATTGATAGACGATATAAGCTATCACTATGTTAAATATTATGATAGAATTATCTTGATATAAAAGTTTGGGGAGGAAAAAAGATGGCAGACCTAAAATATAAGCGAATTATCTTAAAGCTTAGTGGTGAGGCTCTTGCAGGAGAACAGGGTTTTGGAATTAACTTACCAGTAATGCGGTCAATGGCTAAGGAAATCAAACAAATTTATGATCTTGGTATCCAAATTGCAATTGTTGTTGGTGGCGGGAACATGTGGCGTGGTGAAGCTGGATCAAAAATGGGAATGGAAAGAGCGCAAGCTGATTATATCGGAATGCTTGCAACCATTATGAATGGTTTATCACTTCAGGATAATTTGGAAGCGGTTGGCGTGCCAACGCGCGTTCAAACTGCAATTGAAATGCGTCAAATTGCAGAACCATACATCAGACGAAAGGCAGTTCGTCACCTAGAAAAAAATCGCGTTGTGATTTTTGCTGGTGGAACTGGGAATCCTTACTTCTCAACTGACACGACTTCCGTTTTAAGAGCTGCTGAAATTCATGCTGATGCAATTTTAATGGCTAAGAACGGGGTCGATGGAATTTATTCTGACGATCCAAAAGTTAATCCAGATGCCGTTAAGTATGATACACTTACTTATATGGACATCATTAATGAGGGACTTAGCGTTATGGATACCACGGCTAGTTCCTTGGCGATGGACAATCAAATTCCGTTGGTGGTATTTAATTTAAATAAGCCAGGAAATATTAAAAAGGTTGTGCTCGGTCAACAGATTGGGACAACAGTAAAGGAGAATTGATTAATGGCTAATTCAAATGACATTTTGGATAATGCAAAGAGCAAGATGAAAAAAGCTCAAGAAGTGCTTGAACGTGAATTATCAAGCATTCGAGCTGGTCGTGCGAATGCTAGTATTTTAAACCGAGTGAAGGTTAGTTATTACGGGAGTGAAGTTCCAGTGAACCAAGTGGCTTCCATTTCAGTTCCAGAGCCACGGGTAATTATGGTTACTCCTTATGATAAAAGCTCACTTGATGATGTCGAAAAAGGCATTTTAGAGGCTGACCTTGGACTTAACCCAGCTAATGATGGAAACGTGATTAGATTGGTAATTCCTCAACTAACCGAAGAAAGAAGACAGGAGCTTGCTAAGCAAGTGAAAGCTGTTGGTGAAGAAAGTAAGGTTGCTGTTCGAAACGTGCGTCGTGAAGCAATGGATGCCGTTAAGAAAGGCAATAAGAATGAAGACTTTACTGATGACGAAGCCCATGGGCTAGAAAATAAGGTTCAAAAAGTTACTGATGATGCAATCAGTGGCGTTGAAAAAATCGTTAGTGATAAGGAAAGAGAAATCACTAATAACTAATTCTAAATAATATTAATTAAAAGGGGAAATGCTTTATGGCAGAAGATAGCGTAGAAATTACACCAGGATCAAAAGAATTTAATAACATGGTTTTTAGACTTAACGACCCAGTCGTTAATGGTAACACTGAATTTTTAAATTATGCTGGAAACGCACTAGAACCACTTCAAGATGATATTTATGTAATGCCTGCATTTGTTAACGATGATTTTAACTTATTCATCGTTGTTTCTAAGTTAATTGCAAATGACTGGATCATTGCTTTCTCAAAGGCTAAGATTGAAAACGGAAACGAAATTACTGATTTATCAGAACCAATTCCAACTGGTGAGGGGCTTAACATGCTTGGCGAACGTCAACCTGAAGAAGCTAACAGTTTATTACAATACTTTAACAACTTAATCGAAAACAACCGTGGTGAATGGAGATTAATTCAACGTCCAGACGCTGAATAATTAAATTTACTGAATTTAATTCGGTGGTCAATTTTAATTAAATAATGTATTATATAAAGGATGGGTAATTACTCATCCTTTATTTTAATTTAAATGGAGTAATTAGATGTTCAGAAAAAAAGAAAGTAATAATCATCAAGAACTTGATATGAACAGAATTCCCAAACACATTGCAATTATTATGGATGGGAATGGAAGATGGGCTCAAAAACGACACCTCCCTAGAATTGCTGGGCACAAACGAGGCATGGAGACCGTTAAGACCATCACGAAGGCCGCTAGTCAGCTAGGTGTAAAGGTGCTTAGTCTATACGCCTTTTCGACTGAAAATTGGAAACGACCGGAAGAAGAGGTTAGTTATCTAATGAGCTTGCCTGGTAAATTTTTCAATAGCTTCGTTCCAGAGTTAATTGCCAATAACGTTCAGGTAAATGTAATGGGGGAAATCGATCGACTTCCCAAAGCAACTCAAGAAGTTGTGAACCAGGCAATTCAAGATACTGCTGATTGTGATGGGATGGTTTTAAACTTTGCTTTAAACTACGGATCCCGTCGTGAAATGGTCCTCGCTACCCGTAAAATTGCAAAAGCAGTCCAAAGTGGTAAAGTAGAAATTGATGAAATTGATGCTGACCTATTTTCTAAATCATTGATGACTGGTAAGTTTGGTGCAAACGCCGACCCAGAACTTTTGATTCGGACTAGTGGTGAACAACGAATTTCTAATTTCTTATTATGGCAAATTGCCTATAGTGAACTATCTTTTACCGATGAGCTATGGCCAGACTTTAGTGCTGATTCCTTAAAGCAGGCAATTTACCAATTCCAAAATCGTGATCGACGATTTGGTGGAATTAAAACCAATAAGTAAGGAGTTCATTATGAAACAAAGAGTTATTACCGCAGTTGTTGCACTATGTATTTTTATCCCCCTCCTACTATGGGGTGGGATTCCATTTGATATTTTAACCTTTGCAATGGGGTTAGTAGCGATTGGTGAAATCTTACTGATGAAAAAAATGATTATCGTTTCACCAGAATCTACAATTACATTTTTGGGGGGCATATTCTTGATTGCGCCCAGTAAAATGATTGATATCATGCCCAACTACTTAACACCTACATTTATTATTTACATATTTGTAATGTTGTTATTATTGAGAATGGTGTTTACCAAGAACCGGTTTAATTTTGATGATGTTGGGATTGCTACCATGGCAATGCTATACGTCGGAATTGGGTTTCATTATCTAATTGTTGCACGGGCGACCGGATTGAACGTCGTATTATATGCATTACTAATTGTTTGGACTACTGATAGTGGGGCCTATATTTTTGGAAAGCACTTCGGTAAGCATAAATTAGCCCCCCACATTAGTCCTAATAAGACTTGGGAGGGTTCAATTGGTGGTTCGCTACTTGCGACCGTCGTTGGAACCTTAATTGTTGTATTTTTCCCCCAAAACTTCTACTCGCTATTACCAATGATCGTGATTACCATCATTGCTTCAATTGGTGGTCAGTTTGGGGACTTGGTTGAATCTGCATTGAAGCGTCACTATGGAGTTAAAGATTCTGGCAAAATTTTGCCCGGCCACGGTGGAATTTTAGACCGGTTCGATAGTTTACTGTTTGTGTTACCAATCCTGCACCTATTTAATATTTTTTAAAAGAAAAGGGGAACAACGATGTTTACAACTATAATTGCATTCATTATTGTTTTTGGGATTTTAGTTTCAGTTCATGAATTCGGTCACTTTATCGTTGCTAAGAAGTGCGGTATCATGGTTAGAGAATTTTCAATTGGAATGGGTCCTAAAATCTTTGCACATCGCTATAATGGAACTACCTATACGATTCGGATTTTACCGCTTGGTGGATACGTTCGAATGGCTGGTGGGTATGATGATGATGAAAATTTACGTCCTGGAATGACTGTAGCGCTAAAGTTAAATGATCACGGGGTTGTTGATAAAATTAACACAAGCAATAAAAATACCCTTTTCAATGGAATTCCCCTTGTGGTAACTGAGTCTGATTTAGAACGGGATCTTTTTATTCAAGGTTATGAAAATGGTAATGAATCAGAAATCAAGCGCTATCCGGTTGATCATGATGCTGTGGTAATTGAATCTGACGGTACCGAATTGCAAATTGCCCCAATTGATGTCCAAATTCAATCCGCTTCCGTATGGAGACGAATGGCAACCAACTTTGCGGGGGTTATTTGTAACATCTTATTGGCAATTGTTGCTTACACTATTTTTTCATTCGCTCAGGGTGGCGTGTTAAATAACTCTAACCAAGTGGAACTGGCTAATAACGTTAACGTCGCACGGAATGCGGGAATCAAGAACAATGACCGCATTACTAAAGTGAATGGGGTCAGTACCAATAATTGGCAATCACTTGCAACTGCAATTTCAAGTAAGACCGATGGGAAGGAAATTAACCTAACTGTCGAACGGGGAAACCAAACTAAGAACATCTCACTTAAACCACGGGTGGTGACTTCAGATGGTAAAAAGGGTGCTGAAATTGGAATTATGAGAAGTACTAATTCTAACTTTGGAGCGATGCTATTATCTGGTTTTACCCAAACTTATGAATCTGCTAAATCGTTACTAACTTCGATTTGGATAATGATTAGTGGACATTTTTCATTAAATGATTTGGGTGGTCCGGTTGCCATTTTTGCTAATACGTCCCAAGCAACGCAGCTGGGCGTTAGCGGAGTGATTTACTTTATCGCCTGGTTATCAATTAATTTAGCAATTATGAATTTATTACCAATTCCAGCCTTAGATGGTGGTAAAATTATTATGAATATTATTGAGGTGATTCGTCGGAAACCGCTCTCTGAAAAAGTAGAGACTACGGTTACACTGATTGGGTTTGCGTTTATGATTATTTTAATGATTTTAGTTACATGGAACGATATTGAAAGATTCTTTATCCATTAAATCTTATTTAGAGGTGTTTTAAATGAAACAATCTGCGATGCTAATTCCAACGCTAAAGGAAGTTCCTAACGGAGCTGAGGCGCTTAGCCATCAAATGATGCTTAGAGCTGGGTATATTCGCCAGGTCTCTGCTGGAATGTATGCCTATTTACCACTTGCCTACCGGGTAATTACGAAAATCGAAACGATTATTCGGAAGTACATGGATGCTACCAACGCAAATGAAATGTTGATGCCAGATGTATTACCGGCAAAGCTATGGAAGGACTCTGGTCGTTATGATACCTACGGCCCTGAGCTTTTTAAATTTAAGAATCGGCATGATACCGACTTTATCTTAGGACCCACCCACGAGGAAACGTTTACCGAATTATTGAAGAATTCAGTGGATTCTTATAAGAAATTACCGTTGGTCCTTTACCAAATTCAATCTAAATATCGGGATGAAGATCGCCCAAGATACGGATTATTACGAGGTCGAGAATTCATTATGAAGGATGCCTATTCCTTTACCGTTGATGACGCTGGATTGGATAAGGTTTACCACGATATGGAAAAAGCCTACTGCAAAATTTTTGATGAAATTGGTCTTGATTACAGAATGATTATTGGTGATGGGGGCGCAATGGGTGGCTCTGATTCAATTGAATTTTCTGCTCCGGCAGCAGTTGGTGAGGATACCATCGTATACTCGGATAATGGTGACTACGCTGCAAATATCGAAATGGCTAAGTGCGCTTACATTCCAAGTAAGTCGGACGAGCAACCATTAGAGCTAGAAAAGAAGGCTACTCCAGATACTAAAACAATTGAAAAGTTAGCCCAATTTCTAGATGTTAAGCCTAGCCAAATTATTAAGAGTGTGTTATTCATTGCTGATGAACAACCAGTATTGGTCATGGTTCGTGGAGACCACGAAGTAAACGACGTTAAACTTAAGAACTACCTTAGTGCTGACTTCTTAGATGTAGCTAGTGAAGAACAAGTCCTGAAGTTTATGGGAGCTCCAGCTGGTTACGTTGGTCCAATTAATCACTCTGATAAAGTAAAGGTTTTTGCAGACCAATATGTTAAGGATATGGTAAACACCGTTGTAGGTGCGAATGAAGATGGTTACGATTACGTTAATGTTAATCCAGATCGTGATTTTAAGGTTGATGCCTACGATGATTTTCGGGTAGTGCAAAAGGGTGATTTATCACCTGATGGCTCTGAAAAACTTCAGTTTACTAAGGGAATCGAGATTGGACACGTCTTCAAATTAGGAACCCGCTATTCTAAAATTTTAGGAGCAGATGTGCTTGACGAAAATGGTCGTAAAAAGCCAATCATCATGGGTTCATACGGAATAGGGGTTAGTCGACTCTTATCTGCCGTTTCAGAACAACAATCTGATGAGAATGGTTTAGTATGGCCAACATCAATTGCACCGTTCGATATCCATGTGATTCCAGTAAACGCTAAAAAAGCTGATCAGATGGATTTAGCAAATGAAATTGAAACCGATTTGACAGCTGCTGGTTATGATGTTTTAAATGACGACCGTAAGGAACGGGCAGGGGTTAAATTTGCTGATTCTGATTTAATTGGAATCCCAATTCGAATTACAGTTGGAAAAAAAGCCAGTGATGGTATTGTTGAAATTAAAATTAGAAAAACTGGTGAGACATTGGAAGTTAAGCAAGCCGAACTTACCAATACCATTGGAATTTTACAAAAAGAATTGAATTAGATTTAAAAAGGGGCTGGTTTTGATCAGTCCCTTTTTAAATCAAATCATGAAGGGAGCTTAGCCACTTGAATAAACACGAGCTTTTTGAAAAATTATTAAATCAATTGGAGTTAGCTGATTATCAGGATGCGGATTGCTTTAAAAATGCTGAAATTAAACAGTTAGAAGTTCACACCCAAACTAAGGGCTGGCATTTTAAATTTTACTTTTTAAAACAGCTGCCGTTTAACGTATTTAATGATTTTGTGCACCGCTTGATTACGACTTTTGGGCCATTTGCAAGGGTTAGCTTTGAAATTGAAGTTGCTCAGCCAAAATTAGATAGTCACTTGGTTAGGGCTTATTGGGACTGGGTGGTAAACAATAGTGGTTTAAATTCAATGATGGCTAAGCAAATTTGTGATGCTAGTGTTCCTTCGGTTGAAGACCACCGGGTGAACCTAGTTGCTGAAAATGAAATCATTAAGGACTTTTTGGTAAATACCGCTCTTGGTCGAATTGAAGAACGTTTTCAAGCCTGTGGGTTTCCTCGGTTTTCAATTCATACCTTCGTCGACCAAAGTGAAACTCAGGCTAAGATTAAGGAATTCAAGGATAATAAGGAACAAACCGATGCTGAAATCGCTAAAAAGGCGGTTGCAGCAATTAAACAGGCAAATGAAAAACGGGCTACCAAGAGCAGTGCGGCCCCTAAAACCAACGGTCCGGTTATTTTTGGGAAGGCAATTAGTGACGATGCAGATGTTACCAAGCTAATTGACGTTACCCAAGAGGAACGTTCAGTAGTGTTAAACGGATTTGTTTTCGATAAGGAAGTCCGGGCCCTTAGGTCTGGCCGGCAGTTATTAATCTTTAAGGTGACCGATTTTAGTTCCTCTATTGTGGTTAAAAAATTCTCCAGAAACGAACAGGATGAGGCCCAATTTGAAGCAATTCAAAAGGGGGCTTGGTTAAAGCTACGGGGAAGTGTGCAAGAGGACAATTACACCCATGAACTGACCATGAATGCCTTTGATATTAATACGACTACCCATGCTGAACGAAAAGATACCGCAGATGAAAAACGGGTCGAACTACACCTTCACACGAATATGAGTCAAATGGATGCAATTGATGGAATCGATGCGTTTGCGAAACGGGCTAAAGACTGGGGCCATCGCGCAATTGCGATTACTGACCATTCTGCATTGCAGGGATTTCCAGCTGCCTATAGTGCGGGGCAAAAGAACGGGTTAAAGATGATTTACGGTGTAGAAGCAAACGTTGTCGATGATGGGATGGAAATTGGGTTCAATAATCAACACGTGGATTTAAAGAATGCAACCTACGTGGTTTTTGATATCGAAACGACCGGACTGTCAGCCATTTACGATAAAATTATTGAAGTTTCTGCTGTTAAGATGGTGCACGATAACGTTGTTGATCAATTTGAAGAATTTATTGATCCTGGATTTCATTTAAGTGAATTTACTACCAACCTAACTTCGATTACCGATGATATGGTACGGGGTTCTAAGTCCGAAGAAACCGTCCTAAAGTTATTCCGTGAATTTTGCGGCGATGCAATTGTAGTTGGCCATAACGTTACATTTGACGTTGGCTTTATGAACGTTGGTTATGAACGCTATGGGATGAGTAAGATTGAAAACCCCATTATTGATACGCTACCGCTGGCCCGCTTCTTATACCCGAACCTAAAGAGTTACCGGTTAAACACCCTTGCTAAGAAATTTGGGGTCAACCTGGAACACCACCACCGGGCAGTTTACGATGCTGAAAGTACCGGTCATTTGAACTACCTCTTTTTGAAGGAGGCCGAGGACCGTTACGGGATTCAATACCAAGATCAACTAAATGATCACATGACGGAACACAGCGCATACAAACACGCGCGGCCGTTTCACGTGACACTACTAGCACAAACCCAAGCGGGCTTAAAGAACCTCTTTAAGTTAGTTTCGCTTTCTAACGTTGAGTATTTTTACCGGGTGCCTAGAATTCCCCGGAGTCAGTTAGTAAAGTATCGTGATGGAATATTAGTCGGGTCTGCGTGTGCATCCGGGGAAGTTTTCACGGCAATGGTTCAAAAGGGAATTGATGAAGCACGGGAAAAGGCTAAGTTTTACGACTATTTAGAAGTGCAACCGCAAGCCAATTACCAGCCATTGATTGACTCGCAATTCATTCACGATCGAAAGCATCTCCATGAAATTATTAATAACATGGTTCAATTGGGCGAAGAGCTAGATAAACCGGTGGTGGCCACTGGGGACGCCCATTATGTTGACCCCCATGAGTACATCTATCGCAAAATTTTGATTCATTCCCAGGGGGGTGCTAACCCGCTTAGCCGGCAAAAACTACCGGAAGTTCAGTTCCACACTACCGATGAAATGCTAGCTGACTTCAGTTACCTGGGTGAGCAACGGGCTAAGCAGATCGTTATAACCAACACCAACGTGGTGGCTGATATGGTTGATGATGATATTCGACCGGTTAAGGATAAGCTATATACTCCCCACATTGATGGGGCGGAGGATGAAATAAAGACCCTTACGTATACTAAGGCTTACGACTACTACGGAGATCCGCTTCCCGACCTAGTTAAAAAACGGGTTGATCGAGAATTAAAAAGTATTATTGGAAATGGATTCTCGGTTATCTATTTAATTGCGCAAAAATTAGTTTTTAAGAGTAATAAGGATGGGTATCTGGTTGGTTCCCGGGGGTCAGTGGGGTCCAGTCTAGTTGCTACCATGGCTGGGATTACTGAGGTGAATCCACTGCCACCACATTACCGATGTCCAAAGTGTAAGTACTCACACTTCTATACCAAGGGAGAGTATTCATCTGGATACGATTTGCCGAGAAAGCAGTGTCCTAAGTGTGGAACTGAAATGATTGGAGATGGCCAAAACATTCCATTTGAAACTTTCCTAGGATTCAAGGGAAACAAGGTCCCAGATATTGATTTGAACTTCTCTGGTGACTATCAGCCAATTGCCCATAACTACATGAAGGTCTTGTTTGGCGAGGACAACGTTTATCGAGCGGGAACGATTGGAACGGTTGCTGATAAAACGGCCTACGGTTATGTTAAGGCCTACGAACGGGATACCGAACAAAATATTCGTTCGGCAGAAGTCGACCGTCTAGCTCAAGGCGACGTTGGCGTTAAGCGAACCACTGGCCAACATCCAGCTGGAATTATCATTGTGCCGAGCGACATGGATATTTATGACTTTACCCCAATTCAATACCCAGCTAATGATCAACAAGCAGAATGGGAAACGACTCACTTTGATTTCCATTCGATCCATGATAATATTTTGAAAATGGATATCTTAGGACATGATGATCCAACGATGATTCGGACCCTCCAAGATCTATCTGGAATTGATCCACAAACCATTCCGATGGATGATCAAGGGGTGATGTCAATTTTCTCAGGGACTGAAATTTTAGGGGTTACTCCCGAACAGATTCAGTCCAAGACCGGAACCCTCGGGGTGCCAGAGTTTGGAACTAAGTTCGTCCGGGGAATGTTGGAACAAACCCACCCTAAAAATTATTCTCAGCTACTACAAATTTCAGGTTTATCACATGGAACTGACGTTTGGTTAGGAAATGCTGATGAAATCATTAAGAACGGGACCGCTACGATTGCAAACGTAATTGGGTGTCGTGATAATATTATGACCGATTTGATCAACTGGGGTTTGGATTCAGAAACATCCTTCCAAATTATGGAATCAGTGCGGAAGGGGCGTGGAATCAAGGATGAGTGGCGAAAGGCCATGAACGAAGCCAATATTCCCGATTGGTACATCCAGTCCTGTCTCAAAATTAAGTACATGTTCCCACGGGCCCATGCGGCGGCTTACGTTTTAATGGCCCTGCGGGTTGCTTACTTCAAAGTGTACTTCCCATTGGTCTACTACGCTGCTTACTTCTCCATTCGTGCTGATGACTTTGACGTGGTTGCGATGGCCAGCGGCAAGGAATCTGTCAAAGAATCGATGAAGGCAATTCAAGACCAGGGTAACGATGCGTCCGCAAAGGATAAAAATCTGCTAACCGTTTTGGAACTAGCAAATGAAATGCTAGAACGTGGCTTTGAATTTGAAATGATTGATTTAAAACGGTCTGATGCTGATAAGTGGTTAATCGAAGGGAACCAACTTTTAGCGCCATTCCGTGCCATTCCAGGATTAGGATTGAACGTTGCAAAGCAAATCGTTGCTGCACGTGAAGACAAGGCCTTTATTTCAAAGGAAGATCTTGCTAAACGGGGAAAGGTTTCGAAGAAGATTGTTGATTTTATGGATGAAAATGGAGTCTTAAAAGGGTTACCAGATGAAAACCAGTTAAGTTTATTCGATATGCTATGATTTGAGTTTATCACTTATTTATGGTATATTTAGTTAAGTAATTAATACTCGGTTAAGGGAGTGAGCAGGGATGCTCACTCTTTTTATTGGATTTAATAGGAGGTATGCATACAAATTGAGTAACGTTCCCGAGATTGTGAAAGATGTCTTAACACCAATTTTAAATGAACATCACTTTGAGTTGTTCGACATTGAATACGTTAAAGAAAGCCAAAATTGGTATCTGCGGGTTTATATTGATAAACCTGCTGGAATTACCATTGAGGATTGTGCTATCATTAGCGATCAATTAGGTGAAGAATTAGATGCAATGGATCCTGATCCAATCCCACAAGCTTATTATTTAGAAGTATCATCTCCAGGTGCAGAACGGCCCTTGAGAAACGAAAAAGAAATTAGAGAAGCAATTGGTAACTACATTAACGTTTCGCTGTACTACCCAGTCAAGCAAAACAAGGTGTACGAAGGAACTTTAAAAGCGGTTACCGAAGATAATGATTTAGTAATTGAGTATAATGATATGAGTGTATTCAGAGAACTCACGATTCCCTCAAAGGCAATTGCTAAAGTCCGACTTGCAATTAAGTTTTAGTTCAAAGGAGAATTATAATGAGTAAAGAATTATTGGGTGCTTTTGATGCCCTAGAAAAAGAAAAGGGTATCAAGAAGGAAACCATCATCGATGCCTTAGAGGCAGCTTTAACATCTGCTTATAAGCGTAATTATGGCCAATCACAAAATGTAGATGTAGAATTTGATGATAGGAAGGGCGATATTCACGTTTATGCTGTTAAGAAGATTGTGGATGTGGTTGAAGATCCCCAAACTGAATATAGCATTAAGGATGCTCTTCAAATTAGCCATGGTTATGAAGTTGGAGACGATATTAAAATTGAGGTAACTCCTAAAAACTTCGGTCGAATTGCCGCCCAAACTGCTAAGCAAGTAATTATGCAACGGGTTCGAGAAGCCGAACGGGAAATGGTTTATAACCAATTTAGCCAGTACCAAGATGAATTAATTACTGGTGAAGTGGAACGGGCTGATAACCGCTTTGTTTATATTAACTTAGGTAAGGTTGAAGCGGTTATGCCAACTAGTAACCAAATGCCAAATGAAGAATACCGGCCCCAGGAAAAAATCAAGGTTTACGTTACTAAGGTTGAAAATGCTTCCAAGGGACCTCAAGTATTCGTTAGCCGGACCGCCCCTGGACTATTGAAACGGTTATTTGAACAAGAAGTTCCTGAAATCTATGATGGAACAGTTGAAATTGTTTCAATTGCCCGGGAAGCTGGCGATCGGGCTAAGGTGGCCGTTCGTTCTAATAACCCAGATATTGATCCAGTTGGAACCACCGTTGGGCCAAAGGGACAACGGGTCCAAACAATCGTTAATGAACTCGGTGGCGAAAACATGGACATCGTTGAATGGACCGATGATAAGGCGAAATTTATTGCAAACGCCTTAAACCCATCTGAAGTAGTGGATGTTATTTTTGATCCTGAAAATGACCAGGCATGTACCGTAATTGTTCCTGATTACCAATTATCACTTGCAATTGGGAAACGCGGTCAAAACGCTAGATTAGCTGCTAAGTTAACTGGGTTTAAAATCGATATTAAATCGGAATCTGAAGCAGACGAGAATATCTATGATAATAACATTGCTGCTGAAGACCCTGATGACAACGAAAACGCTGATTAATTACTAATGGAGGGTTTTTAAATGCGACGTCGAAAAGTTCCAATGCGTAAGGATATTGTTACTGGCGAAATGGCTCCCAAAAAAGAGTTAATTAGAATCGTTCGTGACAAGGAAGGCAACGTTAGCATTGATAAGACTGGCAAAAAAGCCGGTCGCGGTGCGTATATTTCAATGGATGTAGAAATTGCTAAGCAAGCTAAGGCTAAGAAAACATTTGATAAGGTTTTTGAAATCAAGGTTGATGATCAATTTTATGATGATTTAATCGCATATACTGACCATGAACAAGCCAGAAAAAAATTGTTTGAAAATGAATAGTCAGAAGTATTTAAATTTAATCGGAATTGCTAAACGAGCCGGAAAGGTAGTGACTGGCGAAGCAATTATCTTAAGTGCGATTAGAAAACATCAGGTTGCGCTTTTGATTATTGCAAGTGATACCGGACAATCAACTACCAAAAAGTTTATTGACAAAGCTGGTTCATACCAAGTGGCGTACCATCACCTAATTACCAAACAGCAGTTAAGTGATGCGATTGGTGCTCCGCGCACGATGGTGGGGATTACTGATCGGGGCTTTGCTAGCAAACTAAACGAAATAAAAAATAGTTAAAGGATAGTGATTATATGGGTAAAAAGCGTATTTATGAATTAGCTAAAGAACTCAATGTTACTAGTAAGCAACTAATTAGTAGCGCTAATAGTAAGGGTATTTCGGTTCATAACCATATGTCTACGATTGATGATAGCCAAGAAAAACAGATCAGAGCAGCTTTAAAAGGGAGTTCTAACCAACCAGCCAGTCATGCTAATGCAAAGTCACAGTCAAATGGTGGTCAACACCATACTAATTCCCAAAACCGGAATAGTGAAAAGCGGACTGCTAAGAATGACCATAAGCAAGGTGAAAGAACTAACTCTAACAAGTCGAATAGTAATGCTGCCAAAAACCACCAGGGACAAGCTGGTAATAATCGGAGCAATGCTAGTCATAGTAATAGCCATTCTAATAACCACCGCATTAACGCTAGCGGTGCGAACAACAACAATAACAACAGTCATTCCAATAACCGGAATACTAACACCAATAATAACGGTGGCAATGGTAATTCGAACGGGTTCCATAAGAATAACCGTAAAAACAAAAAGAAGTTTAACAAGCGAAATAATAACTTCGGCAATAAGTACACTAAGAACCAACGAATTCGCCAAATTCATAAGCATAACGATGCTCCTAAGCGAAAGGATCATCCGCTTCCAGAAGTGTTAGAATACACTGATGGAATGAATGCTCAAGAAATTGGTAAGGTTCTGCACCGTGAACCAGCTGAAATCGTTAAAAAGTTGTTTATGTTGGGTGTAATGGTTAACCAAAACAAATCACTTGATAAGGAAACCATCGAACTCTTGGCAGCTGATTACGGGATTGGAGCTAAGGAAAAAGAAGAAGTTAACGTTTCTGACCTTGATAAGCTCTTTGACGAAGAAGAACACAATACCGCCTACCAAGAAAATCGGCCGCCAGTGGTTACCATTATGGGACACGTTGACCACGGGAAGACAACGCTATTGGATTATCTGAGACACTCCCACATTACTTCTGGTGAAGCTGGTGGGATTACCCAGGGAATTGGGGCCTACCAAGTTCAACACGATCACAAGACGATTACATTCTTGGATACACCAGGACATGCGGCCTTTACTGCAATGCGGGCCCGCGGTGCTGACATTACTGATATTACCATTTTGGTGGTTGCTGCAGATGATGGGGTAATGCCACAAACGGTTGAAGCGATTAACCATGCCAAGGCCGCAAAGACACCAATTATCGTGGCCATTAATAAAATTGATAAACCGGGTGCCAACCCTGACCACGTTACTGAACAGCTTAGTAACTACGGTTTAATCCCAGAAGACTGGGGTGGGGATACCATTTTCGTTAAGATTTCAGCTAAGTTTGGGAATAACGTGGATGAACTATTGGACATGATCCTATTACAAGCTGAAGTGATGGAATTAAAGGCTAATCCGAAGCAAAATGCTGCTGGATCAGTAATTGAAGCCCGCTTAGACCGTGGCAAGGGAACTGTTGCAACCCTCTTGGTTCAACAAGGGACCATGCACGTTGGGGATCCGATCGTAGTTGGTGATACCTTTGGCCGGGTTCGGACGATGGTTAATGAACACAACCAAGAAATGAAGGAAGCAACGCCTTCTACGCCGGTTGGAATTACTGGATTGAATGACGTTCCTGAAGCTGGGGACCGTTTCATTGTCTTTGACGATGAAAAGACCGCTAGAACGGTTGGTGAAAAGCGGGCCGAAGAAGCGAAGGAAAACGACCGTCGGCAAACTAACCACGTTACGCTTGATAACCTGTTTGATTCCCTTAAGGAAGGTGAAATGAAGCAAGTTGATATTATCATTAAGGCTGACGTGCAAGGATCCGTAGAAGCACTTTCATCCAGTCTTCAAAAGATTGAAGTTGAAGGCGTTAAGGTCAACATCATTCATACTGGAGTTGGGGCCATCAACGAAAGTGACGTTGCCCTAGCAGAAGCAAGTAACGCCATTATCATTGGATTTAACGTTCGCCCTACACCGCAAGCAAAGGCGCAAGCGGAAAGTGACAGCGTTGATATTCGACTCCACCAAGTTATTTACGATGCGATTGATGAAGTTGAATCAGCAATGAAGGGGCTTTTGGAACCAACCTACAAGGAAGAAGTTACTGGACAGGTTGAAGTTAGAGAAATCTACAAAGCTTCTAAGGTTGGAACGATTGCCGGTGGAATGGTAATTTCTGGTTACATTAGCCGTGATAGTAAGGTGCGGTTAATTAGAGATAACGTCGTGGTTTATGATGGTGAACTAGGTAGTTTGAAGCGGTTCAAAGACGACGCGAAGAGTGTTAAGCAAGGATTTGAATGTGGGTTAACCATTGAAAATTACAATGATATCAAGGTTAACGATGTCATTGAAGCTTACGTAATGAAGGAAGTTCCAGTCGAATAATCTTGATCAAGGAGTGATACCGATGGCACAATACCGAGTAGGTAGACTACAACAAGAAATTCAAAGGGAAGTAAACGACCTGTTATTAAAGGAAGTTCGTGATCCCCGGGTTAAGGGGGTTACGATTACGGGTGTGGATGTAACTGGTGATCTTCAACAAGCCACCATTTTCTACAGTATCCTTTCTGATAAGAAGAGTGACGAAGAGAGCACTCAAAAAGGGTTGGATAAAGCAACTGGGATGATTCGCAGTGGCTTAGGAGCCCGCTTAAGAAACGTTTATAAAACCCCTGAGATTCATTTTGAATTGGATGATTCAATTCAATATGGAAGTAAGATTGATCAATTGATCAATAAACTACAACGCGAAGATAAATAATTTAAAAAGAGTAGGTAATGAACGTTTATTATCTACTCTTTTTGAGTTTCAATGAAGATAGAAATGAGGAGGCGTTCATTGTGGACGGAATTATTCCATTAAATAAGGAGCGGGGAATGACCAGCTTCGATTGCGTACGAAAGCTGCGAGGAATCCTAAAAACAAAAAAGATTGGCCATAGTGGAACCTTAGACCCGAACGTGGATGGGGTTTTGCCAATCTGTGTGGGCAGTGCCACTAAGGTGGTGGACTTTCTAATGAATTCTGGGAAGGTTTACCGCGGTGAGATAACGCTGGGCTTTGCCACGACGACTGAGGATTTAGACGGGGAGGTAATTGACCAAAAGCCAATTACGACCCCATTCGAGCAATCAACCATCAATCAGGCAATGCAAGAATTAGTTCAACCGGAACTTCTACAAATCCCGCCAATGTATTCAGCAGTCAAAGTAAACGGCCGCAAATTATACGAGTACGCTCGGGCTGGAGAAACCGTTGAACGTCCAGAACGCCATGTCCGGATTGATTACTTTAAAATCACCGCTCCCGTTACTTTTGATGCGGAAAATCACGTTCAAAAAATTAAATTTGAGGTTGGTTGTGGGAAGGGGACTTACGTGCGCACCCTATCATTTATGGTTGGCCAAATTTTAGGGGTTCCGGCAGTAATGTCCGACCTAACTAGAATTAAGAGCGGGGGGTTCACCCTTAACCAAGCGGTAACCCTTAGTCAAGTTGAAACGGCAGTCCAAACCAATCAACTTGAGACCATCTGTTTCCCAATTGACCATGCCTTAAGTGGGTTTCCAAATGTTAATTTAACGTTAAAGCAATGGAAAGTAGTGCAAAATGGTGGATTTTTAGCCCCCCAAGATATTAAGATGAATAGTGATCAGATTGCTGTAAGGTTTAATCAGCAAATCAAAGCACTGTACTATTTTAATCATGACCAAGGGGTTTATAAACCGCTAAAAATGTTTAGTGTAAAGTAGGAGTTTTGATAATGGAAATCTTTAAAATTCACCACCCGATGGGGAATTTACAATTTAACGAACCGGTGGTCTTAGCAATGGGCTTCTTTGATGGCCTTCACCTAGGGCACCAGCGGGTAATTGAACGTGCAAAGCAAATTGCGGATCAAAAGGGCGTTAAGCTAGCAGTTTTAACCTATGATCATCACCCGTCAATTGTCTATCAACGGTTAAGTGCACATGATAAGCGTTACTTAACTTTAAATGATTACAAAATGGATTTATTGGAACAAATGGGGGTGCAGGTGGTATTTCAAGTTAGTTATACCAATGCATTCCAAGCACAATCACCCCAGCAGTTCGTTGATAACTATCTGTGTCGATTGAACGCGTTAGTAGTCGTAGCTGGTTTTGATCACACCTATGGTGAAAAGAAAGCAACCATGCACCTACTGCCTGAGTACGTAAAGGATCGCTTTGAAGTGGTTGAAGTAGCATCATTTGATATTGATAATAAAAAAGTTAGCTCGACTCGAATTCGGCGCAATTTAGATGCTGGCCACATTGATACGGTGAACCGCTTATTAGGCCGTCCTTTCGTTACTAGTGGGACCATCGTGCATGGTTTTGCCCGTGGCCGCGAGTTAGGGTACCCCACCGCAAACGTTGAACACAGTGAATACCAATGGTTACCAGCAATTGGTATTTACATTGTCCGAATGCAAATTGGTGATCAGTGGTATGGCGGAATGGCTTCGATTGGAAGAAATGTTACTTTTGGTGATGCCCACCCAATTACCGTTGAAATTAACTTATTTAATTTTAACCAAAATATTTACGGTGAAGATGTCCAAATTGAATGGTTGCATTGGACCCGGGGAGAAGTGAAATTTAACGGCGTAGATGCCTTAATTAAGCAACTTCAGGCCGATCAAAAAGAGGCTGAAAAATTTTTAAGTGATTTGTGAGTGTCTTTCTTGACTTATAATTCTCACTTTGGTACATTATATATGTAGCTTAGCACTTGATACATACGAGTGCTAAAAAGGAGTGATTATTAATGCTTACAGAACGACAAGAACGAATTTTATCTGGAATCGTTCAGGACTATACCCAGTTTGGAGTCCCAGTTGGCTCTAAGGCATTAGCTAATCAGCTTCCGTTCCATGTTAGTTCAGCTACGATTAGAAATGAAATGGTAGTATTGGAAAAAGCGGGGTTGATTGAAAAGACCCACCTTTCATCCGGACGAATTCCATCGATTAATGGCTATCGGTACTATGTCGACCATTTAACACTTTCAAGGGTTAATACGTCGAGTGACTTAGCGGTTATTCATAAGGCATTGGATACTAATTACCAAGAAATCGATGAGTTAGTTCAGCAATCTGCTAATATTCTTTCTGATTTGACTAACTACACTGCTTTGACGCTACAGCCTGAACAGGCAACTAGCAGGCACTTACAGGGATTTAGGTTGGTTGCGCTCGGTGATCAGCGAGTAATGGCGATCCTAGTAACTGATAACGGTGATGCTGAAACGCAAATGTTTCGAATCCCCGCTGGGGTTACTGGAGAACAACTAGAAGCGGTGGTTAATTTAATTAACGATCGTTTAGTTGGACAGCCATTATCGGTGGTGCTAGCACAACTTAAATCGGTGATTCCAAGCGAAGTCAATCAGTACTTGCATTCACCGGATGTTTTTATCAGTATCTTGGATGAGGTTTTGATGAAAGCAGCCAGAGACCGGCTGTACGTTGGCGGAGAAATGAACCTGTTAAGTTTCACGGAACAAAGTGACGTTAGCTATTTAAAGCCACTGTATTCCATGCTAAATCAATCTGGTGAAATTGCAAAATTTATCGATAGCCCTGGTGACGGGGTGTCGGTCAAGATTGGTTCTGAAATGAGTAATGAACTATTGAAAAACTATAGTGTTATTACCGGGACTTACGATGTTGGCCAGTATGGCAAGGGTGTTATCGCTGTATTGGGCCCAACTCGGATGCCGTATTCTAAGGTGATTACCTTAGTAAGTGCATTTAGAGAAGAGCTTGCCAATCGTTTGTTAGGTTACTATAAAGAAAATAAATAAATCTAAAGGAGGGTTTTGTTTGGCATCTAATAAGAAGCATGATGAAGAAAAGCAAAATTCTGCGGAAGCAACTGAAACAGAAAAGGTAACGGCTGCTGAAGAACAAGCCGCTACTGAAGAAAAGCACGATGATAAGGAAATTATCGACTTAAAACGCCAATTGGATGATATGGAAAATAAGTATCTCCGGGCTGCAGCAGAACTACAAAACGTACAAAACAGGGCTAAAAAGGAACAAGCAACCATCCTCAAGTATGATGGACAGAAGTTAGCTACTAATATCCTGCCAATTGTTGATAACTTGAACCGGGCTTTAGAAGTTAAGGTCGACGACAAGGGCGGTCAACAACTAAAGCAAGGGGTTGAAATGGTGGCAAAACACCTTGAAAAGGCTCTTAGCGATAGTAAGGTGGAACGCTTGGACGTCGAAGGAAGGGAATTCGATCCGAACTTCTGTCAAGCCGTTCAAACGGTGCCGGCTGATGATGATCATCCAACTGACCACGTTGTCAAGGTATTACAAAACGGCTACAAATTAGCTGATCGAGTAATTAGACCTGCGATGGTTGTTGTTGCAAAATAAAATTAAATTAAATGAATCAAAAATAAAAAGTGAGGTAAATTAAATTATGGCTAGTAACAAAATTATTGGAATTGATTTAGGAACTACTAATTCAGCAGTTGCCGTTCTTGAAGGTAACGAACCAAAGATTATTCCAAACCCAGAAGGTTCCAGAACAACCCCTTCAGTAGTTGCATTTAAAGATGGTGAAATCCAAGTTGGTGAAGTTGCTAAACGGCAAATGATCACTAACCCTAACACCGTTGTTTCAATCAAGAGTCACATGGGTGATAGTAACTACAAGGTTGATATTGATGGCAAGAGTTACACTCCTCAACAAATTTCAGCAATGATTTTACAATACATCAAGAAGTTTGCTGAAGACTACATTGGCGACACTGTTGACAAGGCAGTTATTACCGTGCCTGCATACTTCGATGATGCTCAAAGACAAGCAACTAAGGATGCTGGTAAGATTGCTGGACTAGACGTTAAGCGGATTATCAACGAACCTACTGCAGCTGCTTTAGCATACGGATTAAACAAGAAGGATAACGACCAAAAGGTATTGGTATATGACCTTGGTGGTGGGACCTTTGATGTTTCTGTTCTTGAATTAGGGGACGGTGTGTTCCAAGTACTTTCAACTAATGGTGATACTCACTTAGGTGGGGATGACTTCGATAAGAAGATTATGGACTGGTTGATCGATGGCTTTAAGAAGGAACACGGCGTTGACTTATCAAAGGATAAGATGGCATTACAACGGTTAAAGGATGCCGCTGAAAAGGCTAAGAAGGATCTTTCAGGAGTTTCTGAAACTGAAATTAGCCTTCCATTTATCGCTTCTGGCGATGAAGGGCCTCTCCACTTAACTGCTAAGTTAAGCCGTTCTAAGTTCAATGAATTAACTGCCGATCTAGTTGAAAAAACTAAGAAGCCTTTCGATAACGCTTTAAAGGATGCTGGATTATCCACTTCCGACATTGATAACGTTATTTTAAATGGTGGTTCAACTAGAATTCCTGCCGTTCAAGAAGCCGTAAAGGAATGGACTGGGAAGGAACCTAACCACTCAATCAACCCTGACGAAGCCGTTGCTGATGGTGCTGCTGTTCAAGGTGGAGTGTTAACCGGTGACGTTAAGGACGTTGTTTTACTTGATGTTACACCACTTTCACTTGGAATTGAAACAATGGGTGGGGTCTTCACTAAGTTAATCGACAGAAACACAACCATCCCAACTTCAAAGAGTCAAGTCTTTTCAACTGCTGCTGATAACCAACCAGCCGTTGATATCCACGTCTTACAAGGTGAACGGCCAATGGCTGCTGATGACAAGACGCTTGGTCAATTCCAATTAACTGACATTCCAGCTGCCCCTCGTGGAATCCCTCAAATCGAAGTTACTTTTGATATTGATAAGAACGGAATCGTTAACGTTTCTGCTAAGGATAAGGGAACTGGTAAGTCACAAAAGATTACCATTAAGGATTCTAACGGTCTTTCAGATGACGAAATCAACAAGATGATGGATGAAGCTAAGGCTAATGCTGATGCTGATGAAAAGCGCAAAGAAGAAGTTGACTTAAAGAATGAAGTTGACCAATTGATTTTCCAAACTGACAAGACTTTGAAGGATGTTGAAGGCAAGGTATCTGAAGATGAAATCAAGGGTACTAAGGATGCTGAAGATGCTTTGAAGAAGGCTAAGGAAGAAAACAACCTTGATGATATGAAGGCTAAGAAGGACGAACTACAAAAGCAAGTTCAAGAATTAGCTACTAAGTTATATCAACAAAACCAACAAGCTCAAGGTGGTGCTGATACCGGTGCAAATGCTGGTGCAGACGCTGCTAAGGGTGATGACAACACAGTTAACGGTGACTTCCACGAAGTTAACGATGATGATAAGAAGGACAATAACAAATAATTGTCATTAATTCGTTGTCATAAAAAGTCAAAGTCGCTGATTAGGCTTTGGCTTTTTATTGTCTAAGGGGTTTTAATCCTTTAAAATGAAATTAATTTGAAATAGGAGGCAAACAATGGCTGGAGAAGATTATTACAAGGTGTTGGGCCTTGATCATAATGCCAGTGAAAATGACATTAAACGTGCTTACCGGAAACTTGCGGCTAAGTACCATCCAGATATTAATAAGGCACCGGATGCTGAGGCCAAATTCAAGCAAATTACCGAAGCGTACGAAGTTTTAAGTGATAAAGATAAAAAGGCTAATTACGATCAATATGGTTCTGCTGATGGTCCACAGGGATTCGGTGGTGGCGGTGCTGGTGGCGCCGGCGGATTTGGTGGCTTTAGTGGCGGCCAAGGCTTTGGCGGCGGTGGCTTTGAAGACATCTTTAGTCAATTCTTTGGTGGCGGCGGTGGCCAAGCCCATGATCCAAATGCGCCTACTCAAGGTCGTGACCTGCAATACCAAATGGGATTGAGCTTTGATGAAGCCGTATTTGGGAAACAAACGACGATTAAGTACAATCGGGAAGCAACTTGTCAAACCTGTGGCGGAAATGGTGCTAAACCAGGAACTAAACCACAAACTTGTCAACACTGTCACGGAAATGGTTATGTTACTGTTGAACAAAACACGCCCCTTGGTCGGATGAGAAGCCAACAAGAATGTCCAGTTTGTCATGGAACTGGGAAGGAAATCAAAGAAAAATGCCCAACTTGTCATGGCGCTGGTCAAACTGAACAAGCCCATGAAATTGCGGTTACGGTTCCGGCTGGAGTTGATGATGGTCAACAAATGCGTCTAGCTCAACAGGGGGATGCCGGTAGTAATGGGGGTCCTTACGGGGATTTATACATTCTATTCTCTGTTAAACCAAGTAAGTACTTTAAACGCGATGGAAACCGGATTATTTACAACCAACCAATTTCATTTGCCCAAGCTGCACTCGGGTGTGAAATTAAAGTGCGGGCGTTAAATGACGATAGTAAGACCGAAGATGGTCAAGTTAGTCTGAAAATTCCCGCTGGAACCCAAACTGGTACTAACTTCCGCTTAAAGGGGAAGGGAATTCCAAACGTAAATGGTTCTGGCCGTGGCGATGAGGTGGTTAACGTTAACATTATCACCCCTCGGGGATTAAATAAGCGGCAACGTGAAGCGTTAAAGGAATTTGCTGATGCTAGTGGTGAAGATATTAACATCACTAAGAACCAATCATTCTTTGATAAAATGCGTGATAAATTTGATAAGAAATAATTAATAAAAGCCAGCCTATCGCTGGCTTTTATTGGTTCTAATTTGTTATCCTGCGTTGTGATTGTTATAATTAAAGGAAATGATTATCGAAACGAAAAGGAAAAGGCAGGACTAAAAATGGATCTTAATGAAATGAAGGAACACCAAAAATATATTCGGAACTTTTCCATTGTCGCACATATTGATCACGGAAAATCAACGCTTGCTGATCGAATCTTGGAATTAACCGATACGGTTGCCAAGCGGGATATGCGGAATCAACTATTGGACAATATGGAATTGGAACGTGAACGTGGAATTACAATCAAGTTGAATGCGGTTAAGTTGACTTACCACGCTAAGGATGGTCATGACTATGAATTTCATCTAATTGACACCCCCGGACACGTCGATTTTTCGTATGAAGTTTCACGGAGTTTAGCGGCGTGTGAAGGGGCATTGCTAGTCGTGGATGCTACCCAGGGAGTGGAAGCTCAAACGCTAGCGAA
This sequence comes from Lactobacillus sp. Sy-1, assembly GCF_019303535.1. Classification (GTDB taxonomy): domain Bacteria; phylum Bacillota; class Bacilli; order Lactobacillales; family Lactobacillaceae; genus Nicoliella. The sequence continues at coordinate 935,662 of NZ_JACCIU010000001.1, forward strand.
CGTTTATTTAGCACTAGATGACGACTTAGAAATTATTCCCGTGATCAATAAGGTGGATTTGCCTTCAGCACAGGTAGATGATGTGAAGGCCGAAATCTCAAATATGATTGGTTTAGATACCGATGATGCGGCCCTGACCAGTGCTAAAACGGGGCTGGGGGTTCCCGATTTACTAGAAAAAATTGTCCACGAAATCCCCGCCCCCAGTGGTGACATCGATGCGCCATTAAAGGCGTTGGTTTTTGATTCAGTATACGATGACTATCGTGGAGTGGTATTGAGCGTTAGGTTGGAAGAAGGGGTCGTAAAACCAGGCGACCAAATTCTATTGATGAATAGTGGGACCAAGTACGATGTTACCGAAGTGGGGGTCAATTCTCCCCATCCGGTTAAGCGTGACTATTTAATGGCGGGGGATGTTGGATACATTACCGCTAGTATCAAGGATATTACGCAGACCCGGGTCGGGGATACCGTTACCCTGGCTAGTCGGCCGGCAGAAAAGGCCCTTCCTGGTTATCGTGAAATGAACCCCATGGTGTATGCCGGGCTATACCCTACTGATAACGCTAAATTTGGGGACCTCCGTGAAGCCCTAGAAAAGTTGAAGTTAAACGATGCTTCCTTGGAATTTGAACCTGAAAATTCCCAAGCGTTAGGGTTTGGGTTCCGGTGTGGATTCTTAGGACTATTGCATATGGACGTGGTTCAAGAACGACTAGAACGGGAGTTTAACCTGGATCTAATTACAACGGCGCCCTCCGTTACCTACCATGCCTTTACTAACGATGGAAATGAAGTGGATGTTCATAACCCATTCGAAATGCCAGATGCTTCCGCCATTAAAAAAATTGAGGAACCATTTGTGAAGGCAACCATTATGGTGCCCAACGACTACGTTGGAGCGGTAATGGAGCTTTGTCAAAAACGCCGGGGACAATTCGAAACCATGGATTACCTAGATGATACCCGGGTCAATGTGATTTATCATATGCCACTATCTGAAATCATCTTTGATTTCTTTGACAAACTGAAGTCTGGGACCCATGGCTATGCCTCTTTGGACTACGAAGTAGATGATTATCAACCAAGTGATTTGGTGAAGATTGACATTCTCTTGAACGGAGACCGGGTTGATGCACTTAGCTTTATCTCCCACCGTTCATTTGCTGCCAGTCGGGCTCGTGATATTGTTGGCAAGTTAAAGACGATTATCCCCCGGCAAAACTTTGAAATTCCGATTCAAGCTGCCATTGGGGCTAAGGTAATTGCTAGAACCAACGTAAAGGCATATCGGAAGGACGTTACTGCTAAGCTTTATGGTGGTGATCGGACTAGACGGATGAAGTTACTTGAAAAGCAAAAGGCCGGTAAGAAACGGATGAAGGCGGTTGGAAAGGTGGATATTCCACAAGAAGCCTTCATGGCGGTTCTAAAGACCGATGAAGATGAAACCGATGGTGGAACCAAGTAGGATTGACATTTGGTTTCAATTTCAGTAACATGTTAATAATATAATATCTTTAATTAGTCCAGAGAGGCTAGAAGATGGTTCGAATTAATAATCCGATTTTGGCTGCATTGAAAGCCCCCATTAACTAGTCGCTTAGTGGGGGCTTTTTTTGAAAGGAATTTTTCAAATGAATAATAATTACCATGACAATGACGCCATTTTAGATGTTAACGATAAACCCAAGTTACTCCCTTGGATTGGGTTATCTCTACAACATATGTTCTCAATGTTTGGCAGTACGGTAATCGTACCACTACTGGTGGGCTTAAGCCCCAGCATTGCCCTGTTTTCATCCGGGGTGGGAACGTTGCTTCATATTTTGATTACCAAACGGCAAATCCCAGCCTACATGGGGTCTAGCTTTGCGTTCATTGTGCCGATGGCAGCGTTAATGAAGACCACTGGTTACCCTGGAATTGCCCAAGGGGTCGTAACCGTAGGAATTGTGTATCTAATTGTGGCAGCAATCATTGCGATGATTGGCAAGGACTGGGTTGACCACTTACTACCACCAATTGTCGTGGGGCCGATTATCATTGTAATTGGGTTATCGCTTGCGGGAAGCGCTGCTAAGGACGCGATGATGAATAACAACCACTATGATATTAAGTTCTTTATGATTGCCCTTTTGACCCTCTTTTTAGCCGTATTCTTTAATATATATTTGAAGGGATTCTTGGGCTTGATTCCGATCCTCCTCGCAATTGTGTGTGGGTATGGAGTATCAATTCTAGCCGGATTGGTTGATGTGAGCGTAATTGCAAAGGCGCCCTGGTTTGAAATGCCACCGTTTGAAATCCCGTTCGTGAACTATTCGTTCCATTTGAACGTGGGGGCCATCATTGCGATTGCCCCAATTGCGTTCGTAACGATGACGGAACACATTGGACATATTATGGTTTTAGATGAACTGACGCACCGGGACTACTTTAAAAATCCCGGCCTCAACCGGACACTCGCTGGTGATGGAGCGGCCTCAATTGCCGCTGGATTGCTAGGGGGACCAGCAGTTACCAGTTATGGTGAGAACATCGGGGTAATGGCAATTACTAAGGTGCACAGCGTCTACGTTTTAATTGGGGCGGCCATCTTTGCAATCCTCTTTGCGTTCGTTAACAAGTTAAATGTTTTGATTATGCAGATGCCTGCACCCGTCATCGGGGGCATTAGTTTCTTATTATTTGGCACAATTGCAGCTAGTGGAATTAAGTTAATGGTTGAAAAAAAGGTGGACTTAAATAGCAAGCGCAACCTAATGATTTCATCCATTATCTTGGTAATTGGGGTGGGAAACGCCTACCTCCAAATTGGAAATCAATTTCAATTTACTGGCTTAGCATTAGCCACCGTAATCGGAATTTTTCTAAACCTATTCCTACCAAAAGAAAATAAATAATCATCAATGGGCCCGGATAAATGGGCCTTTTTAATTGACCAGAATTGCGGTTATTTTTATATTCCTTTATAATTAAGGCTAATCAACCAAATTTCATAGCGCCTAGGAGGATTATATGAAGTTTATAATTAATATTTTACCGAACCAATTATTAGATGAACCCAATTTAAGTAGTTTTGTGAATAACATAACTAGCCAATACCATTCCAGTGAACTTCAAATTATAATTAAGCAAACTAGTCAGTTGCAGACGGGCTTATTTGAATATATTGACCGCCATGAGCTGCCAATCACGGTAATTGATTCACTCACGGATGTCACACTAGCTGATTCCGGAGATACTTACTGGTTAAATCTACACGTTGACGATGCTCTACTTCCCAATGCGATAATGCAATGGGAAAACACGTTAACCAATCATGCCACGGACTTATTAATGCTAAATTATGTTAATAATGACCAACGAATTTCAGATCAACTCGACCCCATTTTTGAAAATTTAGGCGAGGTCAAGGAAACCACGATTCGTCATATTTTTGAAGTGGATCCAAGGGAATCATTATTTGACCTACCTTTATCAAAAAAACTTGATTTGTTACTAGGACTCCAAAGTTACTACTTAAATGACCGGAATTATCGTTACCGGACGTTCTTTAATAACGTTGACCTAACTGGTCGAAACGTTTTATACCGGGTTAATTCTGAGCGCTTACACAGTGATAAGAACTACCTAGCAAAGTTGCTCTACGATTTAATTGATAATGATGATTTTGTCCGATTGAACATGCCAACCATGGTCCTTAGCGCTAATTCGACTGCCGAACAGGTAAAGCAAGGTTTGTTGTTGATTCAAAACGGCGCCTTCATTTTCGATGAAAAAATTAAAAATTACTACTTAAGTGCATTAGCGAACCGTTTAGCAACTATATATGAATCAGTTCATGCGGATGATCATAGTGAGCCAGATCGAAATCATTGGCTTAAGCTGTTGAACGATGCTGTTAGTGATTTACCAGCAGAAAATCAAGTCCAACTAAAGGCTAGGAAAGCTAAACGGGGCGTTTTAAACTCCGTTAAACAAATATTTTAGGGGGGAAATGAAATTATGAAATTTAGTATCATTACACCTTGTAAGGCTGAGGATTTAGATCGACTAGTTGAGTTAAAAGCTAATTTAGAATCCCAATCCTTTACTAAATTTGAATGGATTATTGCATGTAACGACTTTGATAACCGCTTTCAAGAGGGGAAATTCCCATTACAGATTGTCTCATACGCACCGCAAACAATTGGGGCAGCTAGAAACGCTGCTTTGGACGCTGCAATTGGTGATTACGTTGTTTTCGTTGATGCGGACGACTTTCTATTAAAGGATGCCTTCAAACGCTTGAACCACATGACCCCTCGGAATGATGATACCATTATTGGTTTGAACCACTATAAAACCTATGAAACCCAAGAAGCTTTTCTGAAGGACCTTAAGATCAACCATCGTGAAAAAGACGTTCTTCCTGATTGGGGCGGTCGTAAGAAACGGAAACCAAGAACCAAAAGTTTAAACTTAACTCCCGCTGACTTAAAGCACCTGAATTTAAACAAACGTGCTGCCCACTGGATTACCAATAAATACAATATTTATTCAAAGGAAAATCATTACAATCAACTGGGTGCACAGTTAGTAGTGGCTGGGAAGGCAATTAAGCGTCAGTTTCTACTGGATCACCACCTCCGCTTTAATGCTAATAATGAGTTATATTCTGACATTGAGTTTATGATGGGGGTCTTAAACTTCAGTAAGCGGTTGGTATTAGTTAATAATTACCAATACATTTTGGTCTATCATAACGATCCAATTAACGATCCCTCCAATGCGCAGTTAGCTCGTGATGACCGTTGGCAATTAATGGTCAAATCATGGATTGACGGTTACCAACAACTTACGAATCCTGAATTTAAGCTGGCGTTTTCAGAATACACGGTTCGAAGATTGAACCGGACTCTGTATAAGGCTGTTTTAGATGAACGAGATTCAATGGGGGATGTTGATCAAACGCTCCAGTTAGTTAGTGATTACCTTAACTTAATCGATCAACAAGCTTTAAAGAGCGTTAACATATTAAGTCGCCGGATCATTAATTCGCTAATTGATCGAAACTACGGACTAGCTAAGAAATTGATCGTATCATTGGTGTTCGGTCGAAACGCCCACCGACTCCTAAAACGCAGGGGACGGGGAATCACCAAATTGCTCTACCAAAACGTTTTTACTAAAATGCCAGTTAAATCGAACGTTATTTTTTACGAATCATTTCTGGGTCGGAATTATTCTGATAACCCTAAGTACATCTATGAGTATATTCAAAAGCACTATCCTGGAAAGTATGAACACGTTTGGAGTGCATCCGATCCCCAAGTTCGTGAATCATTAGCAGGTCAAGCTAACACCACCGTCGTGAAGCGGTTCGGATTTAAATACATGTACTATTTAGCAACTTCTAAATACCAGGTATTTAACCTTCGCCAACCCCGCTGGTTCGTTAAACGCCCCGGGACTAAACTATTATCGACTTGGCATGGAACTCCACTAAAGCGGTTAGTGTTTGACATTGATAACGTTGTGAATGCGACCCCAATGTACAAACGGAACTTCTACGAACAATCCCGTCAATGGGATTATTTAATTGCGCCGAACCAATTTTCAGCGGATGTATTTAACCATGCATTTATGTATCCTAAGGATAAGATGATTGATTCTGGGTACCCACGGAACGATATTTTAAATGCTCCTGATCGCGACCAGCGGGCGGTTGAAATTAAAAAACGGCTGGGGATTCCATTAGATAAAAAGGTAATCCTATACGCACCAACCTGGCGGGATGACGAACGGGCTAGTGGAAATGAATATAAGTTCCAATTAAAGTTGAATGTTGCAAAGCTTCGGGAAAACTTCGGGGACGATTATGTAATGATTTTACGGACCCACTACTTCATTACCGATCGAATTGATACTTCTACTTTCGGCGACTTTGTTTTTAATGAATCTAACTATCAAGATGTTTCCGAACTATACTTAGTTTCTGATATTTTGATTACCGATTATTCGAGTGTCTTCTTTGATTACTCAATTTTAAAGCGGCCAATTCTATACTTTGTATATGATTATGATAACTATGCTAAGGTCCTGCATGGCTTTTATTTGGATATGCAAAAGGATTTACCAGGCCCACTGCTTAAAACGAACGATGAAATTGTCGATGCAATTAAGAATATCGACACGATTAAGGCTAAGTATGCGGAACGCTACCAGGAATTCGACCGTCGCTTTGATGCATGGGAAAATGGAAATGCATCCGAAAAAGTTGTGAATGTATTGTTGAACGATTCTGATAAATAAATAATGGAAACGGTTACTTAATTAAAAAAAGTCTCTCAAAAGGCTTGATTTTTTAATTAAATGTTATATAATTTATTTTGTTATGAATTTCACAATGATTGTTGGAATTTAGTATTTACTTCAGTTACTGTTAGTAAATATGTAAGTGCTAATTAGATTAAACATTCACAAATTTAGGATAGGTGATTAAATTATGGCTTCTGGACGTTCTACTCGGACGATTTCAATGACTAGCGCAATTGTGTACTTCGTTATCTCATTGATCATTAATTCAGCAGGAAACGTTTTGACCTTGGTATCAAGTGCTAAGGTTAGTCCATCGTTTTTAGGTTCAGCTTACTGGACCGCTGCTGAAAGTAATTTAGGAAAGGCCCTCTTGGGTCCTGATAACCCAACTGCTTTATTCTGGGCATTCTTTGGATTAGGTTTGATTATTACTTTCTTAAACATGGTATTAGTGGGAAAGTGGAGTTGGAACCGGTTGATTGGAAACATTTGTTTCTTGGGACCTTTCTCACTCTTGATTCAATTATTCTCAAACATCTTTACTAAGGTGTTCCCAGTTGCTCATGGGTTAGGGATGACGATTTTCTACATCTTCCTTAACTTCTTGGGGGTAGCATTCATCGGACTTGCAATTTCAATTTACCAACGGGTTAACATCGCATTGCATCCCGCTGATGATTTAATGCAAATCCTTCGTTTCAAGTTCTGTAACGGTAGTGCTACTAAGGCGATGTGGTTATCTTACATTCCACCTACCATTATGGCATTGATTGCCGCATTAATTACGCCAGGACCATTAATGATCAAGTTTGCTAACTTTGGTCTCGGAACTGTCTTTGCATTCTTATTCCAAGGAAGTATTACTGGAATCTCAGATAAAAAGGTATTTCCATCACTTAAGCACCAAGCAATCGATGTTGGAACTGTCGGTGAATCAGAAGATTAGTTTAATTCAAAAGGAGTTGTCCTAGCCGGGCAACTCCTTTTTACGTGTAGTTTTTAATGGTGGTTTTTAACTTGATATGTTTGACCGGTTGGTGCGGGTGGCTAATTTGATTACTTAGGATTTTAAATGCCTCAATCCCCATTTCCGTAGCTGGTTGCTGGTTAGCGATGATGGGCATCCCAATCAATGACAAGTAAGAATTATCATCGAAGGTACCGACTTGTAGATTGGCCACTTGTTGGGTGGTCAATTGCCTTAAAATGGCCTTTAAAATTGTGTTGTCAGTTGCAAAGATTCCGTCGCAGGCTTGGTTAATCAATAGTTGACTAGCTAGCGGTGCGGCATCCTTACCATCTTGACTGGCATACTTTACGATATCTGAGTCGAAGGGGATGTTATGGTCAACCAGTGCTTTTTGATAGCCAATTAAACGATTAGACTTCTTTTGAAAGAGGTTGTTAGCAATTACCCCAATCCGTTCGGCACCGTTGGCTAACATTTGATTGACAACGTTATAACTTCCGTTAATGTTATCCACTAAGATGCTATTAAAGTGATTGCTTTCCCTAGCATTTACCACCCGATCAATAAAAACGACTGGAAGGGATCCAATCAACTGGTGATAATTTTGAATCTTCCCGGTACTTGCGATAATGATTCCCGCCACCATTTGGTTCCGCATCGCCTTTACCGCTTGGATTTCACGATGGGGTTGCTCGTTGGTGGTGGCAATAATTAGTTGATAGTGTTGATTAGCTGCACAACTTTGGATGGCATCTAAAATTCGTGAAAAAAATTGGTTTTCGAATGCAGGGATGATAATTCCAATTAATCGACTTTGGTGGGTGGCAATACTGCGGGCCACTAAGTTGGGATGGTAATGATTATCTTTTGCAACTTTTTTAACGAGCGCGCGGGTGGTTTCTGAAATTTTGGAATCATTATTTAAGGCCCGTGAAATAGTGGACTTGGCAAGCCCAGTTAAGTTTGCAATATCTTGAATTGTGATGCGCTTATCCATTTGGATTCCCCCTGCTTAATTTTGCTATTATATATATTAGCATACCTCAATATCTGTTTGCCTTTTAATTAAAATTTGATTATCATTAATATTAAATATATACGATCATGTAAAATGGCTGATAGTCGATTTTTTAGATTAATGGGGAGCGAAACGCTCCACTTCTTAAACTACCTTGAGCATGATGGAAATGAGGAATCTAGATGGAATGGCAAGAATTAACTGTAAAGACTAATAATGAGTCAATCGAAGCCATTAATAATATGTTGATGGAAGCTGGCGCGAGTGGAATTCAGGTTGATGATCACAGTGCAGTAGTTGTAATCAACGCTTATTTTAATGAGCGAGTCAAAATCAACGAATTAATTCCGGAGCTACAAGTGCGGATTGATCAGTTAGCTGACTTCGGGCTCGATCCTAGTCCAGCTGAAATTAGTTTAAAGCCGGTTAACGATGACTCATGGGCATTAACATGGGAAAAATACTACCATCCGACTAGGTTGACCCGCTTTTTGACAGTGGTGCCAGATTGGGAAGAATACCAGCCCACTAGTCAAAACGAGTTAATTATTAAATTAAATCCCGGTCGCGCATTTGGAACTGGTACCCACCCAACAACGATTTTGACCCTTCAGGGGTTGGAAACCGTGATTCGGGGCGGTGAATCGATGCTAGACGTCGGAACTGGTTCAGGGGTGTTAAGCATTGCCGCTAAATTAATGGGTGTCGAGCACATCAAAGCGTTCGATTTAGATGAAGTTGCTGTCAGTTCAGCATTAGAAAACATCAATTTAAACCCAGTTGCTAAGGACGTTGAAGTTAGTGCCAATGACATGTTGAATGGAATTGATGACGTGGTCGATATCATTGCTGCTAACATGCTTAGCGATGTAATTCAGCCGTTAATTCCCCAGGCGTTTAACTGCTTAAAACCGGGTGGTAAAATGGTGATTTCTGGAATTATTAACGATAAGTTCGACCTAATTATTGATACTTTAGTTCAAAATGGGTTTACAATTAGTGAAACGCTGGCAATGGATGATTGGCGCGGCATCATTGCCACTAGAAGATTAGAAGAGGATTAATGCCATGCAACACTATTTTTTAAATCAATCAATTCAAATTGGACAAACGATTGGCTTACCAGCCGCTGTTCAAAAACATTGGCTACGGGTAATGCGAGCAAGCGTTGGGAACCGGGCAGAGTTTGTTGATAATGCTGAACATGTTTTTATTGGTGAATTAGTGCAGTCGGATGCCCAGCCACAGATTAAAATTATTGACCAAAAGCAATTGAATGCGGAGTTACCATTTTCAGTTACAATTGCGTGTGGAGTGGCCAAGAATGATAAGGCTGATTGGATGGTTCGAAAGGCAACTGAAATGGGGGTTGATCGGGTCATTTTCTTTGCTGGTGATTGGTCAATTGCGAAATGGCAGCCGAACCGGGTTGGTAAAAAGATCGACCGATTATCAACGATTGCGCTAAGTGCAGCTGAACAGTCACATCGCAATAAGGTGCCGACAATTGAATACCAAGCTAAATTAGCGTTAATTATTGCTGGTGATTATCAGCAAAAAATCGTGGCCTATGAAGAATCCGCTAAGGCCGGCGAAGAATCGATGTTACACCAAACGGTAGCCCAGATGCATCCCAACGATTCAATTCTGGCGGTTTTTGGCCCGGAAGGTGGAATTTCACCACAAGAAATTGAGTTGATGGAAAGTAAGGGCGTTAAAAAAGCGGGATTAGGACCTAGAATCCTAAGAACTGAAACGGCACCACTGTACTTATTGGCAGCCATTTCAGCATTTTCTGAATTAAGTTAAGGGGGGATTTAAATGTCGCAATTTAAAGTTTTGGAATCAAACGATGTGATTAAGAAGGTTGATACTTACATGCAACCAGAAGACGTTGCACTAGTTAAAAAGGCCCTTAAATTTGCCACCATTGCGCATTCTGGCCAAAAGCGGCAATCGGGAGAGGAATACATTGTCCATCCGGTTCAAGTTGCCGGAATTCTAGCCGATCTAAAGATGGATGCCGAAACGGTTAGCGCTGGTTTCTTACACGACGTGGTTGAAGATACTGGGGCTGAACTAAGTGACATTCAGGAACTATTTGGCAGTGACATTGCTTTAATCGTTGATGGAGTTACTAAGTTAAGTAAGATCAAGTATAAATCACACCGTGAACAGTTGGCGGAAAACCATCGGAAGTTACTGCTCGCAATGTGTAAGGATATTCGGGTGATGATTGTTAAACTAGCTGATCGCTTGCACAATATGCGAACGTTAAACCATTTAAATCCGGAAAAACAACGGCGGATTGCTGATGAAACAATTGAAATTTACGCCCCCCTTGCTGACCGGCTCGGGATTGGAACAATTAAATGGGAGCTAGAGGACCTATCCCTCCGCTACATTAATCCGGGCCAGTACTACCAAATTGTTAACTCAATGAATTCGAAACGTAAGCAACGGGTTGATTATATTAACGAAGCGTTAGCAGAAGTAAAGGACTCACTGAAGGGAATGGACATTCAGGTCGATGAAATTTATGGGCGGCCAAAGCATCTCTACTCGATTTACAAAAAAATGCACAATAAGCATAAAAAATTTGAGGAAATCTATGACCTCTTTGCGATTCGGGTAATTGTGGAGTCAGTGAAGGATTGTTATGCTGTTTTAGGGGCCGTGCATACTAAGTGGAAGCCAATGCCAGGCCGGTTCAAGGACTACATTGCAATGCCTAAGGCGAATATGTACCAATCCCTGCATACGACTCTAATTGGACCTGAAGGGAAACTATTGGAAATCCAGATTCGGACGGCCGAAATGCATCGGGTTGCTGAATACGGGGTTGCTGCTCACTGGGCCTACAAAGAAGGAATTAAGAGTGAGGTTAAGAGCAGCACCGATAATACCAAGTTGAATTGGTTCAAAAAGATCATCGAACTCCAAGAAGACACTGATGATGCCTCTGACTTCATGCAAAGCGTTAAGGGTGAATTATTCGGTGATCACGTTTATGCATTTACTCCTAACGGGGATGTTTTGGAACTACCAAAGGGTGCCGGACCATTAGACATGGCTTATACGATCCATACTGATATTGGGAACCACACCACGGGTGCACGGGTAAACGGTAAAATTGTGCCCCTAGACTATCGCATCAAAAATAGCGATTTAGTGGAAATTATGACTTCACCAGCTTCGACTGGGCCCAGTCGGGATTGGATTAAACTGGTGTCTACCAGTAAGGCGCGGCATAAGATCAAGCAGTACTTCCGGAAACGCGATCACGATAAGATGGTTGAATCTGGTCGTGAAATGCTTGCTTCTGGAATTAAGGAAGCCGGCTTTAACGTTAATGAGGTGCTAGAAGAATCTAACGTGGCGAAGTCTGCAAAACGCCTGGACTACAAGACCACTTCTGATTTGTACGCAGCGGTTGGGTTTGGTGACCTTCAGGTAAATACGATTGTTCACCGGCTCACTAGCCACATCCGGCAAGCCCAGGAGTTAGAACGGCAAGAAGCTGAACAACGGGGCATCTTAGAGGAACACCAAACAATCCAAAATGACGATAAAAAACCCAAGAAAAAAACAACCTCCATTGACGGGGTCGTGGTAGAAGGGGTTTCGAACCTATTAGTGCGGTTAAGCCATTGTTGTGCCCCGATTCCAGGTGATGATATTGTTGGCTACATTACCCAAGGAAATGGAATTTCAGTCCATCGTGTGGATTGTCCAAATGTAAAAAAGGCCATGCAAACTGGTGAACGGTTAATTAACGTCCATTGGGCCGATGAGTTGAACCAACGGGAGGAATACATCACGAACCTCTCCATTCAGGGATACAATCGAAATGGATTATTAAATGATATCATTAAGTCAGTTAACAGCATTTCTAAACATCTAACTTCCGTTCAGGGAAAGATTCATGATGAAAAGAACGTTACCGTTTCAATTGGGGTGGGGGTTAAGAACCTCAACCAATTGAACCTAATTATTGATCACATTAAAAACATTTCAGATGTTTACGTGGTTAAGCGACCATTCAAGTAGCTTTTATTTAGAGGGGGATTTTCATGAGAGTTGTTTTACAACGGGTAACTAAGGGACGGGTTTCAATTGACGGAGCAGTTCACGGTGAAATTGGGACCGGGTTCGTACTATTAGTAGGGGTTTCTGATTCAGATACAGAAACAGAAGTGGAATACCTTGCTAATAAGATTGCTAAAATTCGGCTGTTTGCAGATGAAGCTGGGAAGATGAACTTAAACCTGGCCGCTGTTAACGGGTCAATTTTATCGATTTCTCAATTTACCCTCTATGCCAACACTGCCAAGGGCAACCGGCCATCATTCTTTGATGCCGGGAAACCAGAACATGCTAACCAGGTTTATCAACAGTTTAACGCTAAGTTAGTTAGCCTAGGTTTTGACGTTCAAACCGGGGTATTTGGCGCGGATATGCAGGTTGAAATTGATAATGATGGTCCGGTAACCATATTATTTGATACTGATAATAAGTAGGGGGAATGGATTTGCGAAGCTTATTTTGGGATTTTGATGGGACCCTTTTTGATACCTATCCAATGATGGTGGCTGCCTTTGACCAAACCCTTCAACAATTAGGAATCGATGAAATTGAAATGGATGATAACGCCTACTATGAAGAAATGCGGCGACATTCTGCAGGAAGTGCCATTAATCGGTTTGCGGCTGAGTTCAACCTTTCGCAATCTGCAATTTTGCCTCCGTTCAAGAAGCGCCAGGATCACCTAGTGGTAAATAGTAAGCCGTTTTCAGGAGCAGTGGAAATTCTAAAGTGGAACGTTGATCATGGCGGCCAAAATTTCCTGCTAACTCATCGGGATCAAATTTCACTGGCGATGCTGGAGCGGGTTGGCATCAAAAAATTGTTCACTGATTTCGTCACCAGTGAACAATCATTTCCGCGGAAACCGAATCCGGATTCTTTGAACTATTTAATTGATAAATACTCAGTTGACCGTAGTCACGCTGCAATGATTGGCGATCGGAAACTAGATATTGATGCGGGCCATAATGCTAACATCGACGGATTCTTATTTGATCCAGATGGCATTATTCATTCCACTGGTAATCCAGAGGTTAAGGTAGCTGCATTATCTGAACTAATGCCAGCTTTAAAACGGCTTTAGACAATTGTCAAATCCGGCTCCGTATGTTTCACCAAATAGGACTAGATGAAATAATAAGTAATATGCTCGATACCAAGGAAGGCGTTCTTCAACGCCTTTTTTTAGTGGATACACTGAATTATAACCGGCGTAGAAATCCTGGTTAAAACCACCAAAGACGGTTGTAACCCCAATATCGAATTCACGATCACCATAGTAAACATCTGGGTCAATTAAATATGGTTGACCACCGGAAAAAGTGAAATTACCAGACCACAAATCGCCGTGCAGTAGGCTGGGGATGGTCGGATGCTTTGCGAAGTAAGTGTTAATTTGTTCGATCATTGCATTAAAGTGTTGTTCGCGAAATGAGTTCCAACGGCCCTTTTGCTTAGCAACGTTAGCAAGTGGCAATAGGCGTTGATTAACGTAAAATGTTTGCCAATCTGATTGCCAGTGATTGTTTTTGGGAACCCGACCTGCCATGAAATCATGGTCTAAACCAAATTGATTAGCATGGATTTGATGGACCTTAGCCACCATTTGACCAAGTTCAAACTGGCTGCCACTACTTTGTTCGATCCACTTTAAAATTAAAAAGCCATCCCCGTTAATTTCACCAAAATCTACTATGGTTGGAACGTTAGCGGCTTGCCCCAATAATTTAATTCCCTCCACTTCATGTGCAAAGAACTCAGCGCCGCGGTTGGGTTGGACCTTCATAAAGAACTTGGTTTGACCATCTGAAATTGCAAATGATTCATTGATATCACCACCACTGACTGGTTGGTAGGATTGAACATTTTTGATTGGCAGTTGGGCGAGCCAATTCGAAGTAAGTTTAAACATTTTAAACACCATCCTTTTATAAAACGTATCTTTAATTATAGTCGATTTTAAATTCGAGGTGAATTACCTTGACTTTTGAACCTAATTCGATTAATCTTAACTTGAATTAAAAATTAGACCGGTGAAAAAGAAGAGTACGTTTTGGTGATGCTTAGAGAGCATTTGATGGGTGGAAAAATGCCATCATTAAAACGGAAGGACACTTTAGAGGTTAATAGCTTAGCTATTCGTTGCATAGACGTTACCTATTAGCAATAAAAAAGGTGGTACCGCGCTCTTTGCGCCCTTGTCAATTATTTTGACAGGGGCTTTTTTTATTGGCCTGATTGATTATTGTAGGAGGACTCCGTATGAGATACCAAAAACCAAAAGGAACTGCGGACATTTTACCAGGGGAATCACAAAAATGGCAATTCATTGAAGATACTGCTCGGATGCTGTTTGCTGATTATCGTTACCAGGAAATTAGAACGCCCATGTTTGAAAGCTACGAAGTATTCTCTAGAACTTCCGGGGATACTTCAGATATTGTTACCAAGGAAATGTATGATTTTAAGGATAAGGGTGATCGTCACATTACTCTGCGTCCAGAAGGAACTGCCGGGGTAGTTAGGGCGTTCATTGAAAATAAATTATATGGACCCGAACACCAAAAACCAGTCAAGGTCTTTTACATGGGACCAATGTTTCGTTATGAACGGCCTCAATCAGGTCGGCAACGCCAATTTAATCAAATCGGGGTCGAAGCATTTGGCAGTGATTCGCCTAGCCTAGATGCCGAAGTAATTGCAATGGCGCTAGACCTCCTAAATCATTTTGGAATCAGTGACTTGAAGGTGGCTCTAAACACCTTAGGGGATACTGAAAGTCGGGATGCCTATCGGAAAGCCTTAATTGATTACTTAGAACCTCACTTTGATGAACTAAGCGATGATTCTAAACAGCGACTTCACAAAAACCCGCTTAGGGTTCTTGATAGTAAGGATGCCAATGATCAAAAGCTGGTGGCTGATGCGCCACGGATTTTAGATTACCTAACGCCAACTTCCCAAGAACACTTTGATAAGGTCAAGACTTTGTTGGACAGCTTAGGAATCAAGTATGAAGTTGATACTGAAATCGTGCGGGGCCTTGACTACTATAACCATACGATTTTTGAAATTATGGCAAATTCCAAGGCACTAGGGAGTGGTTACACTACCATTTGTGCTGGAGGCCGTTACAACGGACTGGTCGAAGAACTTGGTGGTCCTGAAGTTTCCGGAATCGGATTTGGTTTAGGTTTGGAGAGGCTCTTGCTATTAATGGAATCAGAAGGGGTTCAGTTCCCAGATTTGAATCAATTGGATGCTTACGTAGTGGGGATCGGGGATGATACCGATGTAGCTTCCCTTCAAGTTGTTCAAGCGCTCCGTGCGGATGGCTTTTCAGTAGACCGCGACTACTTGGACCGTAAGCCCAAGGCACAGTTTAAGTCTGCCGATAAATTGGGAGCTGAATATACGCTAACCATTGGGGATCAAGAATTAGCTGACCATACAATTCACGTCAAGCAAATGCAAACTGGTAAAGAAGAAACGATTCCAGTTGATGACGTTAAGAACGACTTTGGCAAAGTGATTGATAAGCATTTTAATTAAAATAGGATGGTGGAAAAGTAATGAAAGACAGAACTACTTATGCTGGACTAGTAAATGAAGACTTATTAGGCCAAAAGGTAATTTTAGATGGATGGGTTCAAAAGCGACGGGACCTTGGAAAGTTAATTTTTATTGATTTAAGAGACCGTGAAGGAATCGTTCAATTAGTGTTTAGTGAAGATAATAGTAAGGAAGCTTTATCCGTTGCTGAAGACCTCAGAAGCGAATACGTAATTCAAGTTGAAGGGACCGTAGTAGCGCGTTCTGAAAATGAAATTAACCCTGATATGAAGACTGGAAAAGTGGAAGTTGAAGTTAGTTCAGTAACACTATTGAATAAGGCTAAGACCCCTCCATTTTACATTCAAGATGACATTAACGTGTCTGAAGAACTAAAGTTGAAGTATCGTTATTTAGATCTTAGAAGACCAGAAATGTTAAAGGGAATGTTGGTTCGGAACCGGATTTTACAATCCGTTCATAGCTACTTTGATAGCCAAGACTTCTTAAACATTGAAACCCCAGACCTTACGATTTCAACGCCAGAAGGGGCGCGGGACTACCTTGTCCCTTCCCGAGTTCATAAGGGATCATTTTACGCCCTTCCACAATCACCACAATTATTTAAGCAATTGTTGATGGGGGCTGGAATGGATAAGTATTACCAAATCGCTCGTTGTTTTCGGGATGAAGATTTACGTGGTGATCGCCAACCAGAATTTACCCAAATTGATATGGAAACTTCATTCCAATCAGCTGAAGAAATCCAAGCCATTACCGAAGGGTTGATTAAGAAGGTAATGAAGGATACTTTAGATATCGATGTTAAGACACCATTTAAACGGATTACTTGGCAAGAATCAATGGATCGCTTTGGAACTGACCAACCAGACGTTCGGTTTGGAATGGAATTAAAGGATCTTTCAGATGTTGTTAAGGATTCTGAATTCAAGGTCTTTACAAACGTGGTTGCAAATGGCGATCAAGTAAAGGCAATCGCCGTTCCCGGTGGTGCTGACGCATATTCAAGAAAGGATATTGACAAGTACACGGACTACGTAAAACGATTCGGTGCCCAAGGATTAGCATGGCTAAAGGTTACTGACGATGGCTTTAGCGGTCCAATTGCTAAGTTCTTTAAGGATGAAACAATCTTTAAGCAAATCCTAGCAGCAACCGGCGCAAAGCCTGGTGATTTACTACTATTTGCTGCTGATAGAAGCAAGGTGGTTGCAGATACCTTAGGCTATCTAAGAACTGCAATTGCTGAAGAACAAAACATGATTCCAAAGGACGTCTTTGACTACCTCTGGGTTGTTGACTGGCCACTCTTTGAATACGATGAAGGAATCAACCGTTGGGTTCCTGCTCACCACCCATTCACAATGCCAAATGAAGGGGATGAACACTACCTAAACGAAGGTGAAGATCCTCACAAAGCCCACGCCCAAAGTTACGATATTATCCTAAACGGGCTCGAATTAGGTGGTGGTTCAATCCGGATTCACACCCGTGAGCTACAAGAAAAAATGCTAGCTGCCCTGGGCTTTAGTAAGGAACGAGCTCAAGCACGGTTTGGCTACTTCTTAGATGCGCTTGAATATGGTTTTCCACCTCATGGTGGGTTAGCAATCGGATTAGACCGGTTTACTAGATTGTTAGCTCAACGGGGTAACATTCGTGACGTAATTGCGTTCCCTAAGAACTCTAAGGCTGTTGAGCCATTGACTGGCGCTCCGGCTGAAGTGGCACCAAAGCAACTCCTTGACCTTGGAATTGAAGTTACTGAACACGATGATAACGATTCTAGAGAATAATTGAATTAAGCTAAAAGGGGAGAATCATTGATTCTTCCCTTTTTAGTGTTTTAAATTTATTTTTTGGTGGTATACTTATTGCATGTTTTTATAAGGAGGGACTACAAGATGGATGATATGCGATTGCTATTTGAACGACACGAGTACTTAGCAAAAGCCTCAATGGCGTTTTTTTATGCAATTACCGTTTCGGTTGCCATGAACTTTTTTTGGACTCCCGGACACATTTACTCGTCTGGATATACGGGGTTATCCCAATTGATTGATACCATGTCGAGCCGCTACCTTCCGTTTACGATTCCAACTGCGATCGGACTGTTTTTATTGAACATTCCAACGTTTGTCTTGGCCTGGAAGCAAATTGGTCATCAATTTACCATTTTTACAGTGGTGGCGGTTTTCCTCGCCAGTTTTATGATTAAGACTTTACACCCGGTTTACTTAACTAATGACCCAATTATTTGTGCCATTTTTGGGGGGATCGTAAATGGTTTTGGAACCGGAATTTCACTTAAAAACGGCATTTCAACCGGTGGGTTGGATATTTTAGGGATTGTCATCCGGCGCAAAACTGGTAAAACGATTGGAAATGTTAACATCACGTTCAACGTGTTTATCGTGGTAGCGGCCGGATTAGCGTATGGGTGGCCGTACGCATTTTACTCTGCGATTGGACTAGTGGTTAATGCTAAGATAATTGATTTGACTTATACCAGACAGCAATTGTTGCAGGTAATGATTGTTACAGAACGTCCCAAGAGTGTAACCGATAGTGTTCAAAATCACCTTCGTCGTGGAATCACAATTGTCCACCATGCTGAAGGGGCCTATAATCACGATACTAAAACGATTCTATTCACCGTGGTTTCAAGATATGAAATGGCAGAATTTGAAGAGGCAATGAATGAATCCGATCCGGCTGCATTCACGACCATCTCACCAATCGTTAAAATTATCGGGCGGTTCTGGGAGCCCAAGTTGAAGTAATTGAACTAGAGTTGAATGCTTAGATTTCTTTAAATTTTAATGTTTGTTAATTTTAATTATGTTATAATATCCAATTGTATTATCTAGGACTTTTATTTTGAGGGAATGATGGTGACTTAGTTGTGAAGGTATTGTATTTATGGTTGATTAGGATGATTTCGTTATGTCTTTATTTTAAGCAAAAAAATAATGTCGTCTACATAATGAGTTTTGATAACAACCTTCGCTTGATCAAGCGGATGGCATCAGAACTGCCTAGTGGTCAATCATTAATTGTGCTGTATGAACCTGATACGGAAGCGGGTGCGACCGATTTAGAGGCGTTTGGGATCACTACCTATCAGTTCGAAGAGGGGTTGTCCTTCGCCTTCAAGTTGTTGCCAATCATCATGTCGTCACGACTGGTCTTTTGTGATAACTACTACCCATTCTTAGGGGGCTTAGTCCACTCTAGTGGGCTGAAGATTATCCAATTATGGCATGCGAATGGGGCGATTAAAAAATTTGGTTGGGCTGATCCAATGACAGCGAAGCGAAGTAAATCAGACCAGCACCGCTTTCAGTCCGTGTATAACCAATTTGATGAATATGTTGTCGCATCCAAAACGATGGGCCGGGTATTTGAAAATAGTTACCACGTTCCCTTTGAACGGATGCAAATGCTGGGTTATCCGCGTTCGGATCGGTTCTTTAAAGCGGATTGGCAAACCCATGCGCAAAGTCGGGTGTACGTAGTGGCACCTGAGTTAAAAGATAAACGGGTGATTCTGTACGCGCCGACCTACCGGGATGGGCTGGCTTTTACCCCTCCGGCTGATTTACTAGAGGCGATTACGGTTGATCCAGCTGCGGAAGTAGTGGTCAAGCTCCATCCATTGTTAAAAAATAAGGAAGCTGAATTGGCCGCTGAAAATCTTAAGTCTGGTAGTAATCGGATTCACTTTTATAACCAGCTATCCACTTCCGACTTACTATCGGTTACTAATACTTTGATTACAGACTACTCATCAGTTGCGTTTGATTACAGCTTGTTACCTAATGCCCACTCGATGCTATTCTTTATGTTTGACTTAGCAGAGTACCAAAAAAATCCGGGAATTCAGTCCGACTTATTGAACTGGTTACCATCAAAACCAATTTTAACATCGGCTGAATTAGCAGCTGCAATTAAGCAAAATGCTAAAACCGATTTTACTAATTTTAATCAGCATTGGAATACTTATAATGATGGCCAGGCTACTAAGCGGGTCATTGATAGATATATTGAAAATAGATAAGGAAGTGTCAACGACTTGAAAGAAGTTGGAACGTTAATTAAAGAGCAATTAGGCAATCTGGGAATTATGTTTAGAATTTCTAGGTACCAAGATAAATCGGATTATCAAAGCCATTATCTAGGGCTAGTTTGGGAATACCTCTACCCTCTAATTCAAATCGCCATTTATTGGATGGTGTTTGGGATTGGACTTAAGAAGGGGGCTTCCGAAGGTGTTGATTACCTTTCTTGGATGGTGATCGGAATTACTCCCTGGTTCTTTATGAACAGTGTTACCTTGGATTCATCGAAGAGTATTTACCAACAGGTTGGAATGGTTTCCAAGATGAAGTTTCCGGTTAGTATCTTGCCCTCCATTAAGATCATAAGTAACCTCAGTTCATTTTGGACGATGCTGGTATTTTCAATTGTCATCGGATTTTTCAAGGGTGGAATTACCCCTAATATCTATTGGTTCCAGTGGATTTACTACTTCTTTGCAATGATCATGTGGCTAGTGGCCTTTGGAATCTTTAATTCGACCGTCTCGATTTTGGTCCGGGATTACCGCATTTTACTACAATCAGTAATGAGAATGCTCTTCTACATGTCTGGAGTGCTATTTAACTTTCAGACCGATGCATTTCCGCCAGCATTCGCACGGATCTTACAACTAAATCCATTTTTCTACATTGTTAATGGGTTTAGAGAATCGATGTTTTCAGAAGCCTGGTTTTGGCAACACCCAACCCTAACGATTATCTTCTGGCTATTCGTTGCATTCTTCTTGTTGGTTGGGGCCCACTTACATTACAAGTTTAGATCCCACTTCGTTGACTTAATTTAATTTGGAGGAATCAAATGCTTAATTCATTCATTAATAAGATGATTAAAATGGTTAAGATTGTGATTCGTTATGGACTCATCGTTATTAACGATGGGTTTATTTGTTTACCGGTAAAAAAAGGGGTAGTCATTTTTGATAGCTTTAATGGCCGTGACATTAATGATAATCCAGCTGCGATTTATCGGCAGCTAGTTCGGGATGATCCTAAATTTGCCCAAACCACATTTTTTGCGGTCAAGCCGGATAAATATAACGAATTACATGCACAGTACCCAGAAATTAAACTCCTAAAAAGGTTTATGCCCAGTTGGGTCTGGTACATGGCGCGGGCTGAGTTTTGGGTGTTTAACTCACGGATGCCGGCTTGGTGGCGCAAGAATCGTAGGACTACCTATATTCAGACCTGGCATGGGACGCCCCTTAAGAAATTAGGGGTCGATATTGATAACGTTGAGATGCCTGGGACTGATACGACTAAGTACCACCGCCGCTTTGTTGCCGAAACTAGGCGTTGGGACTACTTGATTGCCCCAAACCAGTACTCAAAGGTGATTTTTAAACGGGCCTTTCAATTTCATAACCAGTTCTTGGATATTGGTTATCCTAGAAATGACGTTTTGTATTCTGATAATAATAAAATAGCGATTCAAAGCTTGAAAAGAGAACTGCTCGGCAATTCCACTGCTCATGTAATTACGTATGCTCCGACTTGGCGGGATGATCAATACATTACCAGGGGTCAGTACAAATTTGAGTTACCGTTCGATTTAAAACGCTTTTTTGAGGTAGTGGCTGATGATACGATCTTAATTATTCGTCCCCACTATTTGATTAAGGACCACATTAACATCACCGGGTTTGAAGACCGAGTTCGGATTTTAGCGGATGAAGACATCAGCTCGATTTATTTAATTACCGATTTATTAATCACTGATTACTCTTCAGTAATGTTTGACTTTGCAAACTTAAATCGACCGATGCTATTTTATAGTTATGATTTGGAGCACTATCGTGATCAACTCCGGGGCTTTTATTTTAACTACCAAACTGAATTACCCGGGCCACTAACTACTAACCAGGATCAATTCTTTGATCAGTTAGCTCGTTATACAGTTGATGGCACTTTTAAAAATGAATATGATAAAATGAAACTGTTTAGAGAAAAATTTTGCAGCTGGGAATCAGCAGATTCTTCAGAACAAGTTGTCAAAATAATAAGGGGCGAAGTTTATGAATGATCAATTTTTAATCGGTTCACACGTAAGTATGAAGAGTCCAAAGATGTTTTTAGGTTCAGCTGAAGAAGCATTTAGCTACGGTGAAAATACGTTTATGGTTTATACCGGAGCACCACAAAATACGAAGCGCAAACCAATTGACGAATTAAGGGCGGACGAAGGAAAACAATTTATGAAGGACCACGGCATTTTATCAACCGTGGTTCACGCACCATACATCATTAATCTAGCTAATGCGGCGAAGGCCCATAACTTTGAATTTGCGATTCAGTTCTTAAAACAGGAAATCAAACGTTCAGAAGCCATTGGAGCACAACAAATTGTTTTACACCCGGGATCCCACGTAGGTGCTGGAGCAGCGACTGGGATTCAAAACATTGTTAAGGGGTTAAACGAAGTGATCGAACCAGATCAAAAAGCCCAGATTGCCTTAGAAACAATGGCTGGCAAGGGAACTGAAGTTGGGCGGACGTTTGAAGAACTAGCACAAATTATCGATGGAGTGCATTTAAACGAAAAGCTGTCGGTAACTTTTGATACTTGCCATACTAACGACGCTGGCTACGATGTTAAAAATGACTTTGATGGGGTGTTAGACCACTTTGATAAGGTCATTGGAATCGAACGGCTAAGGGTGGTGCACCTTAATGATTCTAAAAATGAAATGGGGAGTCATAAGGATCGTCATGAAATTATTGGGTTAGGAACGATTGGCTTCGATGCACTGGATTACATTGCTCATCATCCCCAATTAACGACTGTGCCTAAGATTATGGAAACCCCAATGGTAAAATCGGAAGATGGTAAGCATAAATTTTCACCACATGGATATGAAGTGAAGATGTTAACTGAACAAAAGTTTGATCCTAATTTAATTGATGACATTTTGAACCAAAAACCATTCTAAATTAAAAATGCAAACCAGGTTTACTGGTCTGCATTTTTTTAATGGCGATTATTTGTATCTAGGTTTAAACTTTCCATGATAATGGTTGCCGTTTCTTCAATTGATTTATTAAAAACGTTGATTACTAAACAACCTAGTTTTTTGTACAAGTCCTTAGCATATTGTAGTTCGGCCTTAATGTTTTCTGGATCGGAATATGGTGTATCTGGGCTCAATCCATATGCAATCATTCTAGCTCGACGAATCTTTTTCAATGCTTTCGGGGTATTAGTGAGGCCAAAGATTCGGTTCGGATCCACGTCCCAAATTTGATCTGGTAGCTGGGTATTAGGCGCAATTGGAATGTTTGCAACTTTGAGGTTCTTATTGGCTAAGTACAATGAGAGGGGGGTCTTAGAAGTTCTAGAAACCCCTAAAATAACTATGTCTGCTTTGGTCAAGTCACTAGGGTTTTTACCGTCATCATTCGCAACTGCAAATTCCATGGCGGCAATTCGGTCGAAATACTTATCGTTTAAATCATGCACTAGTCCTGGAACTCGGACGGGAGTGTCCCCAGTTCGTTCACTAACAACTGATAAAGCGTTCTGGAGACAATCTGAGTTGTAGAGGTTATTTTGGGCTGCAAAGGTACGAATCATACTGCTCAATTCTTCGTTAACCAGGGTGTGAAAAATGATGGCATTATTTTCCAACGCCATTTTTAAAATGCCGGTTAGAATTGATTTAGTTTGGATAAATGGAAACCGTTGGTAATTGACTTTAACGTCTGGAAACTGGGAGACGGCAATCCTAGCAACTGAAAAGGCCGTTTCACCACTTGAATCTGAGATAATAAATACGTTTATATTTTTCATGGGAATCCTCCTATTGATATAAATTTATTCTAGCATATTTGAATTTTTTTTCAGAGTTATTGACTGTAAATTAATTGTTAGGTATAATTATTAAGAACTATTATATTATGTTTTTATTTCATGATATCAAAGTAGTTGTATTTTGAGCTCGGAGGGAGGGATTTTCATATGTCAAAAACAGTCGTTCGTAAAAACGAATCTCTTGATGATGCTCTTCGTCGTTTCAAGCGTACCGTTTCAAAGAGTGGTACATTGCGTGAATACCGTAAACGTGAATTCTACGAAAAACCTAGCGTAAAACGTAAATTAAAATCCGAAGCAGCAAGAAAACGCAACAGCAAAAAGCGTCGTAGCTTCTAATCTATAAAAACGTTCCTGTTGTTTCAGGAGCGTTTTTTAGTGCTTAAATATATTTGAAAAGGATGACGGACATGAGTTTAAACGATGAATTAACCACTGATTTAAAGGCTGCAATGAAGGCTCACGATAAGGAAAGCCTCGGAGTAATTAGATTACTAAAGTCGGCCCTAACCAATGAACGGGTTAAGTTAGGTCATGACTTAACCCCCGATGAAGAAAGTAACGTTGTAATGAAGGAATATAAACAACGTAAAGAATCCATCGAAGAATTTAAGAAGGGGAA
Source organism: Lactobacillus sp. Sy-1 (assembly GCF_019303535.1). Classification (GTDB taxonomy): domain Bacteria; phylum Bacillota; class Bacilli; order Lactobacillales; family Lactobacillaceae; genus Nicoliella. The sequence continues at coordinate 960,148 of NZ_JACCIU010000001.1, forward strand.
CAGAGACGACTTAGTTGCAGAACAAGAATCACAACTAAAGGTTTTGGATAAATACGTTCCAGAACAAATGTCAGAAGCTGAGATTAACCAAGTTGTTAAGGACACCATCGCTGCAGTTGGTGCTACTGGCAAGGGTGATTTTGGTAAGGTCATGGGTGCCGTAATGCCAAAGGTAAAGGGGAAGGCAGACGGGACGTTAGTGAATAAGGCGGTTAAGACGCTGCTTCAGTAATATCGATCTTAATTGGGTGTTAATTCACCCAGTCATACATAATCAACAGGGGTATCTTCTTTTGTAATTGCGTTTTTTATGCTAATATTTGGGTATCATTTAATATAATAGTAAAGTAAGGGAGCATTATAATTTGATTGATGATAATGTTATAACTGATAGTTTCGTTTTAAGTAATTTAGACGATGAACCTGCATTATTAGGATCACAAAATAAATTTGTCACTTTATTAGAAGAAGGAATGGACGTATCAATTAACGCTTTTGGGACTAAGATTAAGGTCTCAGGCGATTCCGAAAAAGTGAAGAATACACTCGCTATTTTTAAAAACATGGTTGATCTCATTCACAGTGGAATTGGGTTGAATGACAGCGACTTTGTTAGTGCCATGAAGATGGCTAATAATGGCACGCTAGAATATTTTAAAGACTTATACAACCAAGTATTGATCAAGGACATCAAGGGCAATCCAGTTAGAATTAAGAACTTTGGCCAACGTCAATACGTTCAATCGGTTCAAAGAAATGATGTTACCTTTGGGATTGGACCCGCTGGGACCGGGAAAACTTACTTAGCCGTGGTAATGGCGGTTGCAGCCCTCAAACGGGGAACCGTTGAAAAAATTATCTTGACCCGGCCCGCAGTGGAAGCTGGGGAGAGTTTAGGTTTCTTACCCGGTGATTTGAAGGAAAAAATTGATCCATATTTGCGACCAATTTACGATGCCCTCTATTCTATTTTAGGGGCTGAGCATACCAATCGAATGCTAGAAAAGGGGATTATTGAAGTTGCACCGCTTGCTTATATGCGGGGACGGACCCTTGACAATGCCTTTGTTATTTTGGATGAAGCCCAAAATACAACTAGTGCTCAAATGAAAATGTTCTTGACGCGGCTAGGTTTTGAATCAAAGATGATTGTTAATGGAGATATTTCGCAAATCGATTTACCTAGACACACCACTAGTGGACTGGTTGAAGCCCAAAAAATTCTACAAAACGTTAAAAGCATTCGCTTCGTTGCGTTTTCAGCTGACGATGTGGTGAGACATCCAGTGGTTGCTAGAATTATTAACGCATATGAAAGTTTCGATGACACCAAAAAATAGAGGATAGATTAAATGGATTTAGAAATTTATGATGATACCAAAGATGGGGCGGACCCAAAGGACGTCCAGTTAATCAAGGATGTTTTAGAATATGCTGGAAAGTACCTAAAACTACGTGAAGATACTGAAATGTCAGTGACTTTGGTAAACAACGACCGTATCAAAGAAATTAACCGTGAGTATCGTGGCGTTGACCGAGCGACCGATGTAATTAGCTTTGCGATTGAAGATGGCGACGATGATATTAAAATGAGTCCCGAAATGGCAGCTGAAATTCCCGAAAATTTAGGTGATATCTTTGTATCGGTAGATAAAGTTGCTGAACAGGCTGATTTCTTAGAACATTCATACGACCGTGAGCTAGGCTTTTTAGTTGTCCACGGCTTTTTACATTTAAATGGCTATGATCACATGCAACCTGAGGATGAGGCGGTAATGTTCCCACTTCAAAGAAAGATTATGGATTCATATGGGCTTAAAAGATAACAAGCAGGTTGGCAAAAACCACCATTTTTACCAGTCCCTTTTTCACGCACTAAATGGTTTACGGGTTCTATTAGTTTCGGAGCGAAACTTTCGGGCCCACTCGGTTAGTGCGCTGGCAGTCTTACTAGGGGCGTTTCTTTTGCGGGCTTCACTGAATGACTATTTATGGTTAGTCCTATCAATTTTTATCGTGTTATTCGCAGAAACGATTAATTCAATCGTTGAACGGGTGGTGGATATGTTAGTTGGTGATAGATATAGTGAACTGGCAAAGGAAGCTAAGGATATTGCTGCTGGTGGGGTTTTGCTGACCGCTTTTTTAGCTTCTGTAATTGGTTTAATTGTATTTGTTCCGCTTTTATTAAAATTAATGCCCTGGAGGTAAGTAAATGGATAATCCTAACTTTAAATCTGGCTTTGTTGCCATTGTTGGACGGCCTAACGTTGGAAAATCAACCTTTTTAAACCGGGTGATTGGCCAAAAAATTGCCATTATGAGTGATAAAGCACAAACAACTAGAAATAAGATTCAGGGGGTTTATACCACTGATGAATCCCAAATTGTCTTCTTGGATACTCCCGGGGTTCAAAAACCTAAGAGTCAATTAGGGAGCTTTATGGAAGAATCTGCCATGTCAGCATTAAAAGACATCGATGCAGTGTTATTTATGGTCAGTGCCATTGAAAAACGGGGGGCCGGGGATAACTTCATCATTAACCGACTAAAAGAAGTTAAGCAACCGGTTTATCTGGTGATTAATAAGATTGATAAGGTTAATCCGAACGATCTATTACCAATTATGGATACCTATAAACGGGCCCTGGACTGGGCCGGGGTATTTCCAATCTCCGCTTTGCAGGGCAATAACGTTGACGAATTACTAACCGACTTAACGTATCATTTACCAACCGGGCCTCAGTACTACCCAGCCGATCAGGTAACTGACCATCCTGAACGCTTTATCGTTGCTGAGTTAATCCGGGAAAAGATTTTTCAATTAACTAGACAGGAAATTCCATACTCAGTTGCGATTGACGTGGAGAAAATCAGGGCTAATGATGATGGAAAGGTTACGATTCAAGCATCCATTATTTTGGATCATGATAGTCAAAAGGGAATTGTAATTGGTAAAAAGGGTGCCATGTTAAAGAAAATTGGGACCCTGGCTCGTAAGGACATCGAAGATCTTCTAGGGAGCAAGGTTTTCTTGGAACTTTGGGTGAAGGTTCAACCAGGTTGGCGTGACAAGGGTTCCGTTTTGAAAGAACTCGGTTACAAAAAGAAGGATTATTAATTAGGATGTGGTGAATTTGGCCACTAGGAAAAACGTTCCGTTTAACGGAATTTTATTATACCGAAAGAATTACCGTGAAAATGACATGCTCGTTAAGTTCTTTACCAATGAATTTGGGACCAAGATGTTTCTAATTCGGCGGGGCCGAAAGCAGGGCTTTAAAATGAGCGCTGATATCCTACCGTTCACTTACGGGAAGTATGAGGGGACGATTTCAGATCAGGGCCTTTCATACATTCGTGAGCCACTAACTACGCACCACTACACTCAAATTAGTGCCGACATCGTTTTGAATGCCTATGCTACCTACGTGATGAGTTTAATTGATACCGCGTTGCCGGAGGGCGAGGTTAACCACCATTGGTTTAACCAACTCTATTACGCCCTCGCCCTTATTGATCAGAGGGTGGATCCAGCAATTATTACCAATATTGTTGAGATTCAATTGTTGGAGCTATTTGGAGTTCAACCATGGTTAAAGGACTGCGTGGTTTGCCATGAAACCAATCTGCCACTAGATTATTCAGCACCCTACAATGGGTTATTGTGTCAACGCCATTGGCACTTAGATCCTAGAAGGTTTGGATTAGGGCGACGAGCTGTCTTTTACCTCCAGAAGTTTTCGGTGGTTAACCTTAAACAAATTCGCTCAATTAAGGTTGGCAAAGGAACCAAAAACGAGTTAAGGAACCTATTAGATAGTATTTATGAAGATACGGTTGGAATTCATTTGAAGAGTAAAAAGTTTTTGGATGAAATCAGTCAAATGGGGTTCTAAACAATTGACTTTTTAAGAATCGTAAATTATGATTAGGATAAATATATATCGGTGATGAAAAAAGAGGGTTATGATTAATCGCTTTACAGTGAGGCTAGGCTTAGTGAGAACTAGTTGGGGGATAATTATAATTTGGCGCTTTTGGAACTGAAACCATTGAAAGTAGCTAATCTAAATGGATTAGAAGTAGGGTGGAACCGCGAACAAATCGTCCCTATGTAAATAACGGAATGTTATTTACATAGGCTTTTTTTATGCCGTCATTATTTAGGAGGAGTATTCAATGACTAAGAAATTGTCAATGCAAGAAATTATTTTAAAACTTCAGCAATATTGGTCAAACCAAGGTTGTTTATTAATGCAAGCTTACGACACCGAAAAGGGTGCTGGGACCATGAGCCCATACACGTTCTTACGGGCAATTGGGCCTGAACCATGGAACGCCGCATATGTAGAACCATCTAGAAGACCAGCTGATGGTCGGTATGGTGAAAACCCTAACCGACTCTACCAACACCACCAATTTCAAGTGTTGATGAAACCATCTCCTGAAAATATTCAAGAACTATACTTAGACAGTTTAAAGGAACTGGGGATTAACCCGGTTGAACATGACATCCGCTTCGTCGAAGATAACTGGGAAAACCCATCCATGGGGTGTGCCGGTGTTGGTTGGGAAATCTGGCTCGACGGAATGGAAGTTACTCAATTTACTTACTTCCAAGTCGTGGGGGGCCAAGAAATGGATCCCGTTGCCGCTGAAATTACCTATGGACTTGAAAGATTATCATCATATATTCAAGATGTTAATAACGTATTTGAATTGGATTGGGGTTACGGAGTAAAGTACGGCGATATCTTCAAGGAACCAGAATTTGAACACTCCAAATACAGCTTTGAAGAAAGCGACCAAGACATGCTATTGACTTTATTTAACACCTACGAAAAGGAAGCCCATAAGCAAATTGCAAATGGATTGGTGCATCCTGCTTACGATTACATTCTTAAGTGTAGCCATACCTTTAACCTCTTGGATGCTCGTGGTGCAGTATCAGTAACTGAACGGGCGGGTTACCTTTCCCGAATTAGAAAAATGGCGCGGTCAGTTGCCAAGGCCTTCATTGAAGAACGTCGTAAACTAGGCTTTCCATTGATCAAGGATGAAAAGAAACGCCAAGAATTACTAAAAGATGACAAGGAGGACAAATAAGATGGCACATACTTATTTATTAGAAGTTGGATTAGAAGAAATGCCTGCTCACGTTGTTACACCTAGCATCAAGCAGTTAGTAAAACGGGCCAGTGCTTTTTTGAAAGAACAACGAATTACGTTTGATCAAATCAAACCATTTTCTACCCCCAGACGACTAACCTTACAAATTAGTGGTTTAGCAGATAAGCAGACCGATATTGATGAATCAGTAAAGGGGCCTGCCAAGAAAATTGCTCAAGATGCTGATGGAAATTGGACCAAGGCTGCAATCGGATTTTCAAAGGGGCAGGGTGCTAATCCAGATGACATCGAGTTCAAGACGGTGAAGGGAACTGAGTATGTATATATCGAAAAACATATTGCTGGAAAACCAGTGGCAGAAGTACTTCCTGAAATCAAAGATGTTATCACTAGTATGACCTTCCCAACTAGAATGAAGTGGAACGTTTATCATCTTGAATACATTCGGCCCATTCGTTGGCTAGTTTCCGTTTTAGACAGTGAAGTGGTGCCATTTTCCATCTTAGACGTTGATGCTGGACGGACTAGCCGTGGTCACCGTTTCTTAGGCCATGATGTTGAAATCAAAAACGCTACTGATTACGAAGCTGACCTGGAAAAGGAATTTGTAATCGTTGATGCTGATAAGCGAAAGGATAACATTAAATCCCAAATCGCTAAACTAGCTGCTGATAAGGATTGGGACGTAAAGGTAAGCCCTTCTTTACTAGAAGAAGTTAATAACTTAGTGGAATGGCCAACGGTGTTTGCTGGGAACTTCGCCAAGAAGTACCTTTCAATTCCTGCTGAGGTACTAATCACTTCGATGCGTGATAATCAACGGTTCTTCTACGTTGTAAACCAATCAGGGGAACTATTGCCCCACTTTGTTGCGGTTAGAAATGGGAACGACTATGATATTCAAAACGTGATTAGTGGAAATGAAAAGGTGCTTACCGCTCGTTTGGAAGATGCAATGTTCTTCTACAATGAAGATCAAAAGCACTCAATTGATTTCTTTGTGAACCGTTTGAAGAAGGTCAGTTTCCATGATAAAATTTCCACCGTTTATGAAAAAATGGAACGGGTCCAAATTATTGTGGAACAAATTGCTAAGCAGGTGGGCTTAACCGCAGAACAAACTGCTGATGCTAAGCGGGCGGCTCAAATTTACAAGTTTGACTTAGTTACTGAAATGGTCGGCGAATTTTCTGAATTACAAGGGGTAATGGGTGAAAAGTACGCCCTATTGAAGGGTGAAAAACCGGCCGTTGCAACTGCAATTAGAGAACACTATCTACCAGCTTCTTCTAATGGGGCGCTACCAGAAACTGCTGTTGGGGCAGCATTAGCGCTAGCTGATAAGTTCGATAGCATTATGACGTTCTTTGCCGCAGGCATGGTTCCATCTGGGTCCAATGATCCATACGCATTGAGAAGACAGGCAATTGGAATTGTTAGAATTTTAAATGAATACGGTTGGTCACTACCACTTGCTGATACAATGGAAAGTTTCATCATTGATGAACAAAGAGCGGATAAGGCGCCTGATTTAGATCAAAATGCTCAGATCAATGCGGTAATTGATTTTATTAAGGACCGGGTCGTAAATGTCCTTCAAGACGAATCCGTGCGGCATGATATTATCGATGCAACCGTAAACGCTACTAATAACGATGTCTTGTACATGCTAGATAGTGCAAAGGTATTATCAGAAAAAGCCCATGGTGATCATTTTAAGGCCATCGTTGAAGCGTTAGGACGGGTGGTTAAGATTTCCGTTAAAGCTGACTTTGCAGACGAAGATCTTCAAATCGATCCATTCCTATTCACTAACGATTCAGAAAAAGCATTGTACGATGTTGTTAATAACATTAAAGATCATTTTGTTAGTGAAAAACCATTAACTGCATATGAACAACTTGCCGGGTTAGCAGCACCAATTGATGACTACTTCGACCAAACCATGGTTATGGACAAGGATGAAGCAGTTAAAAATAACCACTTAAAGCAAATGGTATTAATCTCCAACCTAATTAACTGGTTCAGTGCCATTGATCAACTAATTGTAAAATAAAAATCAATTTGCTTTTGATTTAAAAATGAATATGATACTATATTAATAAGTGTTTATTGTATCGGATTAAAAGTCGCATCTTATGTATTCAAGGTGCGACTTTTAAGAATTAGATTGATTTTTAATGGGGTGTTGAAATGGCAAGAATCCCAGAAGCAGTAATTGAAGACGTTAGAAATAGCGTTAATATTACGGACGTGGTCAGTCAATATGTTCAACTTAAGAAGGCTGGTAAAAATCTATTTGGTCGGTGTCCGTTTCACGAAGAACGGACACCTTCATTTTCAGTGTCTGAAGATAAACAGATTTTTCATTGCTTTAGTTGTGGTCGGGGGGGAAATGTTTTTAAGTTTCTGACCGAAATTAAGAACATTTCATTTCCAGAAGCGGTTATGGAAGTTGCTAGAATGCAAAACATTGAGATTCCAGATCAGTATACTCAGTCACTTAGTAACCAGAGTCAACATCAAGACCAGACCCAGAGCCAGTTGATTTCAATTTATGATCAGGTTGCCCGGCTATATCATCATATTTTGGTTAACACTAAGTTAGGGGAACCATCCCTGAAGTATTTACATTCGCGTGGATTAAGTGATGAAACCATCAATGAATTTCAATTAGGCTTTGCACCACAGGAAAATCTGTTACAGCCGTTTTTAAAGCAAAAACAGATTGACCAGCAGTTGCTTTTGCAGTCCGGATTGTTTATTGAAAATGATCAAGGGGCGCTTTCTGATCGATTTTTCAACCGGGTGATGTATCCCATTCGTAACCAATCAGGAAAGACAATTGCTTTTTCCGGAAGGGTGTTGGATAAGGCGGCTAGTCAAGCTAAGTATTTGAACAGTCCTGAGACCAAGATCTTTAGTAAGCGGGATGTTTTGTTTAATTTGGATAAAGCTAAGGCTGCCGTTCGAATGACTAAGGACGTGATTCTTTTTGAAGGTTTTATGGATGTAATTTCCGCCTTTCAAGCTGGGGTTAAAAATGGAATTGCTTCGATGGGAACTAGTTTTACCAACCAACAAATTCACCAAATTGAACGAATGACTGATCAACTCTACGTTTGTTATGATGGGGATGAGCCGGGACAAAAAGCAATTAATCGGGCAATCGATGCGTTGTCTCAGTCACGGTTAAAATTGGGCGTGATTCAAATGCCTGCGGGAGTCGATCCAGACGAATACCGCAAGCAAAACGGTGATGAACAATTCCAAAACTTAGTCCAGTCAGCCCGAGAAAGTCCGGTTACGTTTAAGTTACGGTTTTTAAAGTTACACCGGAACTTAAAGCGCGATGAAGATCGGGTAGCGTATTTGAACGATGCGTTGGCTGCAATTGCTAAAATTGATACTCCGGTTGGACGTGATGTTTACGTGAATCAGTTGGTGGAACAGTTCAATGTTGATAAGCAAGCGTTATTGGATCAACTTAGTGCAATCATAGCCACTCAGAATCGCCAAAGACGTGACTATCAGCAATACCACGAGCACAAGCAGATTGATGATTCACAGATTGCCTTGATTCAAGATCAGCCAACCACTCGTAAAATTACTAAAATTGAGAGTGCTGAACAGTTCTTGTTGTATCGAATGCTTCATAGTCATGATGTTTGGTTGCAAGTGACTAGCATTGATGGCTTTTGTTTTGCGACTGATGAATATCAAATGCTATACATGCTTGCTGAGGGTTATTTTAATACCCATGATCAATATGAGGTTGCTGATTTTGTTGACACAATTAAGGAGGAGCCACTTAAGCGCATCGTAATTGAGCTAGAGGATTTACCAGTTTCTGAGCAAAGTTATGATGGTGAAATTGATGATTATGTTAATATAATTATGAATGAAGCGCCGCTTGAAAATCGAATTAAAGCTAAGCAGGATCAATTGGCAGAGGCGACCAGAACTGGGAATTTAAAAGAGCAAATTAAGGTTGGAATGGAATTGATTGAACTTCAACAACTTAAGCAAAAACAAGCTGATAAGAATCAATCTTAAATGGGGGGCTTTTAAATGGCTGACAAAAAAACAGAAGAATACAAAGAATCATTAAAATCATTAGTTAAAAAGTATAAAAAAGTGGGTCACATTACCTACGACGAATTAAATGATACGATTATCGTGCCATTTAAGTTAACTGAATCAGCTTCTAACAAATTACTAAGTAAAATTGAAGATGTCGGAATCAGTGTCGTTGATAAGAATGGGGATCCAGACCCAAGAGCCTTAAAGGCAGCTAATGACGTTACTAAAAAAGAATTAAATAACAGTGCATCTGCACCTACCGGGGTTAAAATTAATGATCCGGTTAGAATGTACCTAAAGGAAATTGGTCGGGTTCCGCTTTTAAAGGGCGAACAGGAAATTGAACTTGCTAAGCGAATTGAAAATGGTGATGAGGAAGCCAAGCAAGAGTTAGCAGAAGCTAACTTACGACTAGTGGTTTCAATTGCTAAGCGCTACGTTGGTCGTGGAATGCAGTTTCTAGACTTGATTCAAGAAGGAAACATGGGGCTAATGAAAGCCGTTGAAAAGTTTGATTATCGGAAGGGATTCAAATTCTCGACCTATGCAACTTGGTGGATTAGACAGGCAATTACGCGTGCGATTGCTGATCAAGCTCGGACGATTCGGATTCCAGTGCACATGGTTGAAACGATTAATAAGTTAATTCGGATTCAAAGACAACTCCTTCAAGACCTTGGTAGAGAACCAACGCCAGAAGAAATTGGTGCTGAAATGGACATGCCAACTTCAAAGGTTCGTGGAATCTTAAAGATTTCTCAAGAACCAGTTTCGCTTGAAACGCCAATTGGGGAAGAGGATGATTCCCATCTTGGTGACTTTATTAAGGACCAAGATGCAACTAGTCCAGCTGATCACGCTGCCTATGAACTACTAAAGGAACAGCTAGAAGGGGTCTTAGATACCCTTACTGATCGGGAAGAAAACGTCTTACGACTAAGATTTGGGCTTGACGATGGTCGTACTAGAACCCTAGAAGAAGTTGGTAAGGTTTTTGGGGTTACTAGAGAACGGATTAGACAAATTGAAGCAAAGGCGTTAAGAAAGTTACGCCACCCATCAAGAAGTAAGCAACTAAAAGACTTCCTATAGTTTAATTACGTAAAAGAAGAACGCGTTGTTCTTCTTTTTTTATTTTGCTATAATTAGTATAAAATTTATGATTTTGTACTATTAGATTTTACACTAATGATTTTGATTAATAATAAATCGCTTTCAATTTTATCCTTGGAAATATTGTTTTAATAGATTAAACGTTATACTATGAAATAAATAATAAATTTTATATTAATGTTAAATGATTTTTTGATAATTTAGATAATGGAGATATTAATGAACAATAAAATAAAAATTAACTACCGGATGTATAAATCGAAAAAACGGTGGGTCTTTACAGCAATTACTACTGGAATTGTTGCAATTGGATTTCAGGTTTCGGGACATCATTCGGCTCATGCTGATAGTCTTGCAACTACTAGCCATGCGACTAGTCAGTCTGGAGAAGATAGTAGTGGAGTTGAATCTGACAATAATAATTTGTCTGTGAGCTCCTCAGGTAGCAACGTTGACACTGTTAATTCAACTATTTCCGCTTCCCCAAGCGTTATAAGCACATCGAGTGATAGTAAAATTGATGATGGATCAGCTACGGGTAGCAGCACAACCAGTAGTACGGCTTCGAATGCTGATGTGACCGATAATTCTAGTTCATCTAGTGCGACTTCAGATAGTAGTGTTACCAGCAGTGCTAGTACAACTAGTAGTGCTGCTTCGGATACCAGTGTGACCAATGGTTCCAGTTCATCCAGTGCTGCTTTAGATGCTAGTGCTACCAATGATTCTAATTCAGTCAGTACTAATCCCAGTAGCGCTAGCGATTTAGCTCTTGAAAATCGGTTAGCTGATGATTCAGGGTCGCTTTCATTTTCAGATTCAGTAGTTTCTAATGCGGTTAGTACAGCCCTTAATGGAAGTGTTGCCACCATGGATAACGTTAGTGGGATTACTTCATTGTCAATCAGCGCGGGTGCTAATGGCTCCATTAGTACGTTAAGTGATTTGGCAAACTTAAGCGGGTTGCAGCAGCTGACCATTAGTGGTTTTGACTTATCTAAGGTAAGTGACCTCACACCGATTTTTAAACTAACCAATTTAACTTCGTTAGCGTTAACCAATGATAATATCCAAAGTAATCAACTGACATTTTTAAAGGATTCAGGAACACAGTATGTGCCCAATCTAACTACTTTGAATTTGAGTGGCAATAATATTTCGGATTTAAGTGTAATTACTAACTGGAATTTAGCAAAGTTAGCTAGTCTTGATTTAAGCTACAATAACATTGTGGATGTTAATCCGTTTGAAAATATTACGATGCCCAATTTATGGAACATTAATCTAGATCATAATGAGATTACTGACATTTCAATTCTTAAAAGGGTTGTTAATTCATGGACAGAGAATTCAAACAATCAGTGGGTAGCAAACACACCGAAGTTCCCGAATATTTCTAATTGGAAAACTGATAATACTGGTAGTAATGGGGTTAACTATCGAATTTCCATTAATTATAATCAGATTTCTGATTTTTCTGGGATGGCAGGAACGGTTATTACTAATTTATACCATGCTAATAATCAAAACTTTACTAAGACGATTACTTTAATCAAGCCAACTGACAACCAGCAAACTACCTACGTCGTTCCTAATAGTTACATTAGTTTGGATGCCCAAACTGATGGCGCACCATTTGATGCAACTTATATTGGGGATGCAGATGATAGTCAGACTGATCCTAGTAATCGAAAGAATGCTTACTTTGCTTTTGGTAAATTAAGTGATGATCAATTAACTAACTATACTAAGCCGAGTGATGGGTTAACTGTTAATTCATATACAGTTGAAAATCCGGAATCTAAAATTGATAAGAGCAATTATTACCCTGAACAATACTTGGAAGATGCAGGGTTCTACCCAGCAGTTAAAACGTATGCTTTCACTGCTAGTGCTGATAATCTTCCCAAAACGGTTAGCTATCAATTTCAACTTTATATCGGGGTTTATAATAATCTTTATAGCTTCATTGGATTTAATAATAGTACGTTTACCTACGATATTAATTGGATTGATGCAAGCAGCCTTAGTTCATTCCCCAATCCTGTAGAAGCTCAATCTAGCAGTGCTGCTAGTACAGCCGCCAATCAAGCTAGTTCAGCAACCAATGTGGTTAGTTCTAATTATGCTAGCGCTCAGGGACAGTCAGATGCAATTGCCAGCTTGGCAGTTCAACACAGTGGGAACTCGACGATGAATTCGCTAGTTAGTGAAGCAACTTTAATTGAATCAACGATGACTTCATTGAATCAGGCTGCTTCAGATGCTAATAGTACGGCTGCAAGTGCCTACTTAGCTGCAGTTAGCGCAATCAATAAACTAAGTTCGGATAATCAAGCGGCAGTTTCTAATCATAATTCATTTAGTAACGCCATTAGTACCGCCGCTAATAGTTACAACGTGAGCGATAATAAGTCATTATCTTCATATTATGAAACGTTATCCAGTGCAACTAGCTTTTCAGCTGCCGCTGATAGTGCGCATCAAGCAGCATTATCAGATAGTACAGCAGTTGATTATTACACTTCAATTGCTCAGAGTGCGGCTAGCTTAGCTATTAGCTATATCCAACCAATGTCAATCGCAGGTGCTCAATTAGATTCAATTGCTTCGGCAGCTAGTTCGCTAACTTCCAGTGCTGCTGATAGTAATTCGGTTCCAGGATCTAGTTCTGACTCTAATTCAAGTGGCAGTTCTAGTTCAAGCTCGGCATCAAGTACTAGTTCTTCAAGTGCTAGTAATAGTGTTACGCCATCATCTAGTTCAACGAGCAGCAGTTCTAGCAATGCTAGTTCATCATCAAGTACTAGTTCTTCCAGTGCTAGCAGCAATGTTACACCAGCATCTAGTTCAACGAGTAGCAGTTCTAGCAATGCTAGTTCATCATCAAGCACTAGTTCTTCAAGTGCTAGCAATAGTGTTACGCCTTCGGCTAGTTCAACGAGTAGCAGTTCTAGCAGTGCTAGTTCATCATCAAGTACTAGTTCTTCAAGCGCTAGCAATAGTGTTACGCCTTCGGCTAGTTCAACGAGTAGTAGTTCTAGCAATGCTAGTTCATCATCAAGCACTAGTTCCTCGAGTGATAGCGTTACTTCTACTGCGGTAGCTAGTTCTTCAAGTGCAGGAAGTAGTTCGAATGATGGGAATCATGCTAATGAAGTGTCAATTTTAGCGAATAAGGGGAATAGTGATAATTCGGCTGGTTTGCATGAATCTGTTTTATCGCATTCTGCGGCAGCAACTTCACTTAAATCCAGTTCAGCAGTTATTAACCATGTTGATAATGGCAAAAACCATCAATTTAAAGCTAGTCATCGATTGCCTCAAACTAGCGAAAAACAAACGCGTCTTTTTGAATTGGGTGCAATTATGATTGCATTATCTGGAATTATGTTTGGCATTTACAAGCGTAAGAATAGAAAAAATAAATAATAGCAATAAGGTGCCTGATAGTTATTAGATACAGTCTAATGATTATGAGGTGCTTTTTTATGAACTAAATTATCGCCTTCAAAATAATTATAAAACGATGGATAAGACTAGTATTAATGGTTATTTAGCGCTTATGGCATGAGTCTAGCAGGTCTTTACGGCAAATCAAATTTAAAAATGATATTAGATTGGAATTCATTTTTGTTCTTCTTTTTTGGGTTTGCTATAATTTAAGGGGTATAAATAAACTTTAGCGGAGGAAACACCTTGGACGGAAATAATTTATCACAACGGTTAAAGACCGTTGCTAAGTATGTAAAAAACAATCGCCGGGTCGCAGATATTGGCTCTGATCACGGGTACCTACCAATCTACCTAGTAAGCGTTGAAAAGGCATCGTTTGCGATTGCTGGTGAAGTGGCAATGGGCCCTTTGAGCAATGCAGAACATGAAATTAAACTAGCGGGGCTATCCAATCAAATCATGCCTAGATTGGCTGATGGATTGGCGGCTATCAAACCAACCGATGAAATTGATACAATTACAATTGCTGGGATGGGCGGAGCCTTAATTGCTAAAATCTTGGAACAGGGGAAGGCAAAATTAGCCCATTTTCCGGAGCTCATCTTACAACCCAACGTGGATGAAGAGGATGTCCGGCGTTGGTTAGTGGATAATCATTACCAGATTATGCATGAAGAGATCTTAAAGGAAGATCAACATATCTATGAGGTGATTGATGCGGTAAAGGCTGACCAGCCGGTTCACTATTCAGCAGTTGAACTACGGTTTGGTCCATTTTTGATCAATAACCAAAATGCGGCTTTCGTTGAAAAGTGGAACGATAAAATCACCAGATTGCAGTCAGCGCTTCACCAGATGCAATCAGCAAAGGTCCCACCAGTAGCACGAATGCAACGATTAAATGCTGAAATTGAACAAATTCAGGGGGTTTTAAAAAATGCGCGGAATTGATTTAGTAGAGCGTTTTGAAAAGTTTGCACCAAAACAAATTGCAGTCGAACATGACCCAATTGGACTTCAGATTGGGGACTTAAACCGGCCCGTCCATCGGGTAATGACAACCTTGGACGTGCGTCCTGAAGTGGTAGTAGAGGCGATTGATAACCACGTTGATTTTATCTTTGCACACCATCCGGTAATGTTTAGACCGGCAAAGAACCTGGATTTGACGATTCCACAAAACGAAATGTATGCGCAAATCATTAAGCATGATATTACGGTGTATGCGGCACACACCAATTTAGACGATGCAGATGGTGGAATGAATGACTGGTTAGCGGATGCAGTTGGGATTCAAAATCCAGTGGGGCTAGTTGATTTGGGCACCACTGAAAATCCATTTAGCATGGGTCGAATTGGTGACTTAAGTGCACCGACTACCGTAATGGAGCTGGCTGAAAAGTGTAAGCAAATTTTTGATATTGATGGGTTACGGTTGGTTTCTAATCAACCTGACCAAGTTGTTCAACGGGTTGCCATCTTAGGGGGTGACGGTGGGAAGTTCTTTCCTGTTGCCCAGACTAAGGGCGCCCAGGTGTACATCACTGGAGATGTCTACTACCATACCGGTCACGATATGCTATCGGCTGGATTAAACGTAATTGATCCAGGCCACAATATTGAAAAGATTTGCATTCCTAAACTAGCGAAGTTATTCAACGCTTGGGCGACCGAAAATGACTGGTCAATTGAAGTGCTAGAATCAAAAGTAAATACCGATCCATATACGTTTATTTAATATTAGGAGGAATCATTATGGCATCAAATAAGTATGCATCACTGGTACCACGATTTTTAAAATACGTTCAATTTAATACCCGGTCTGATGAGAAAGCTACGACTTCACCATCGACCACCAATCAGGTTGATTTCTTGAACCAACTAAAGGCCGAATTAACAAAGATTGGATTGAGCAACGTTCGTACTAACGACCAGAGTAGTTATGTCTTTGCAACGTTACCATCGAATGTAGAGCACCCGACCACTAAGGTTGGGTTTATTTCACACGTTGATACGGCGGATTTTAATTCTGAAAATATCCGGCCCCAAATTATTGAAGATTACGATGGAAAGTCGGTTATCAAGTTAGATCCTAAGGGTGAATACACTTTGGACCCGAAGGTGTTTAGTAGCTTAAAGAAGTACGCCGGGCAAACGTTAATTACAACCGACGGCTCTACGCTACTAGGGGCTGATGATAAGTCCGGAGTCAGTGAAATTATTACCGCAATGGAATTTTTGATTGCCCATCCTGAAGTTAAGCACGGTGAAATCGAAGTGGGTTTTGGTCCGGACGAAGAAATTGGAACCGGTGCTGACCACTTTGACGTTGCTGACTTTGGAGCTGATATTGCTTATACCGTCGACGGTGGTCAATTAGGAGATTTGCAGTACGAAACCTTTAATGCGGCATCTGGCGTGGTCAAAATTTCTGGAACCGACGTCCATCCGGGATCCGCAAAGGGCGTAATGGTGAACGCACTACAACTCGGAATCGAGTTCAACAATGCTTTACCAGCCCACGACCGGCCCGAATTAACTGACGGTCGGGAAGGCTTCTTCTTCCTCCAAAAAATGGATGGAACCCCAGACTCAGCAACGTTAGATTACATCATTAGAGATCATGATCATGAAAAATTTGAACAACGTAAGCAGTTGTTTGAACAAATCGCTGCTAAAATTAACGAGCGTTTCGATACCCCACGGATAACGGCAGTCGTTAAGGACCAGTACTATAACATGGCCGACGTATTGAAGAAGGATATGACGGCAGTGGATATTGCCAAGCAAGCAATGAATAATCAGGGGGTCAAACCATTAATTTTCCCAGTGCGGGGGGGAACTGACGGCTCCAAGATTTCATTCATGGGGCTGCCGACCCCGAACCTATTTGCGGGTGGCGAAAACATGCACGGTCGATTTGAATATATTTCAGAACAGACAATGGATAAGGCTGTTGACGTGATTATTGAAATTGCCCAACTGGTTACTAAATAATAGTTGGTCAAGGTTGGTCAAAATATTTCAAATTTAAAAATAATTTTGATATGATACTTATGAACCCGTAAGGCGGGTTCATAAGTATTTTTATTTCAGACAGAAACGAGTGATATTTTGAATCCAGATAATTTAACTGATGCCGTGTCACAAGCATTGGCACAGGCACAAAAAATTACCGTTACCAGAAAACAACAACAAATTGGGATTCCCCAATTATTTAAATTTTTAATTCAACCCGGCGAATTAGGCCGGCAAATCTATGCTGACCTAGGGTTGGATGTTAAAAAACTAGAACAAGAAATTGACACTGAAATTGATCAAATTGCCACTGTCGAAGGCGATGTTCAATATGGCCAGGGGGTCAGCAGTGAACTATACGACCTCTTGCAAAAAGCAGATCAAGTTAAAACTGAGTTGGGGGATGACTACGTAGCGATTGATACGCTTACGATTGCGTTAATGCAATTAAATGGCGAAAAGCTATCCGATTACCTCAAACAACAAGGCATTACGGAACAAAATGTTAAAAACGAAGTGGATAAAATTCGTGGGGGTGAAAAAGTGACATCGAAGGACCAAGAAGATAATTTCCAAGCATTAAAGAAGTACGGAGTTGACTTGGTTGCCGAAGCCAGAGCTGGAAAGCTAGGCCCAATTATTGGGCGGGATGGTGAAATCTTAGACGTAATTAGAATTCTTTCTAGAATGACCA
Source organism: Lactobacillus sp. Sy-1 (assembly GCF_019303535.1). GTDB lineage: Bacteria > Bacillota > Bacilli > Lactobacillales > Lactobacillaceae > Nicoliella. The sequence continues at coordinate 977,645 of NZ_JACCIU010000001.1, forward strand.
AGAATAACCCAATTTTAATTGGGGACCCAGGGGTCGGAAAAACAGCAATCGTGGAAGGTTTAGCAAAGCGAATTGCGGTTAATGACGTTCCTGAAAACTTAAAGAATAAGACCGTGTTTGAATTGGACATGAGTTCCCTGATTGCTGGTGCTAAGTACCGGGGGCAGTTCGAAGAACGGCTTAAGGCGGTCTTGAAAGAAGTTAAGAAGTCCGAAGGCCAAATCATCATGTTCATTGATGAAATTCATAACATCGTGGGGGCCGGTAAATCAGAGGGCAGCATGGATGCTGGAAACATCTTAAAGCCAATGTTAGCCCGGGGGGAACTCCACTTGATTGGGGCAACGACCCTAGATGAATATCGTCAATACATGGAAAAGGATAAGGCCCTAGAACGGCGTTTCCAACGGGTATTAGTTAAGGAACCTAGCGTGGCGGACACGATTACGATTCTGCGGGGCATTAAGGAACGCCTTGAAATTCACCATGGGGTTAGAATTCACGATAATGCGTTAGTAGCTGCTGCAAAGTTATCAGACCGCTACATTACCGACCGGTTCTTGCCTGACAAGGCGATTGACTTGGTGGATGAAGCTTCATCCACGATTGAAGTTGAAATGAACTCCAGTCCAACTGAATTGGACCAATCCAACCGGCAATTAATGCGTGAAGAAGTTGAACTAGCGGCCCTTAAGAATGAAACCGACGAGGCTTCTAAAAAGCGCCTAGCCGAGTTAAAGCCCCAAATTGAGAACACCCGTGAAAAAGTTAATGGCTTAAATGCCCGGTGGCAACGTGAAAAGGACTCCATTAACAAACTAGGGGAAAAGAAGCGTCAGTTAGACCAAGCTAAGAATGAACTAAAGCAAGCGGAAAGTAACTACGATTATAACAAGAGTGCCGAATTAAAGAATGGTACGATTCCTAAGCTAGAAGCTGAATTAAAGCAAATGGAATCAGAAGACCATTCCAAAGATTGGTTGGTCGAAGAATCAGTTACCAGTAACGAAATTGCGGATGTTTTGAGTCGGCAAACTGGAATTCCAGTGAACAAATTAGTGCAGGGAGAACGAGAAAAGTTATTACACCTGGCTGATAACCTTCACAAACGGGTCATTGGTCAAGACGCTGCTGTCGATGCAGTTGCCGATGCGGTCATTCGTTCTAGAGCGGGATTACAGGATCCTAGTAAGCCGCTAGGTTCATTCTTGTTCCTAGGCCCCACCGGAGTTGGGAAAACCGAATTAGCAAAGGCGTTAGCGGAAGACCTTTTTGATTCCGAAGATCACATGGTCAGAATTGACATGTCTGAATACATGGAAAAGGAATCCGTTTCTAGATTAGTGGGAGCGGCTCCCGGGTATGTAGGATATGAAGAAGGGGGTCAACTGACCGAAGCGGTTAGAAGAAACCCCTACACGATCGTTTTATTCGATGAAATTGAAAAGGCCCATCCAGACGTTTTCAACATCCTCTTACAGGTCTTAGATGATGGTCGGCTTACCGATAGTCAAGGCCGGACGGTTGATTTTAAGAACACAATTTTGATTATGACCTCTAATTTAGGGTCTGACATCCTATTGAACGGTACCGATGAAAACGGCAAGATCAGTAGTGATGCTAAACAACAGGTTCAACAATTATTGAAGAGTCGCTTTAGACCAGAATTCTTGAACCGAATTGATGCTGAAATTATGTTCACGCCATTATCACTCGCGGACGTTGAACAAATCGTGGTTAAGATTGTTAACGGACTATCCAAACGATTAGCAGAACAATCAATTCAACTCTCGATTACCGAATCTGCTAAGCGATGGATTGCAAAGCAGGGTTACGAACCACAATATGGGGCTCGCCCATTACAAAGATTTATTACGAATCAGGTTGAAACCCCACTTGCTAAGCAAATTATTGGAAATCAAATTAAACCCCACAGTCGGGTTCAAATTGACTTAGCTAATGATCAGTTGCGATTTACCACCACTGCAGAACAATAATAAAATAAAAGCTGCTGGCCAATTTGACCAGCAGCTTTTATTTTATTAAATTTGTTTATCTGATAGTAAATTAATTCCATTGACTGCAATTAAAGCAACTATAGCGGCAACGACTCCTACGCCAACGTAGTTAACAGTAACGCTTGATAATGCGGAATTAATGTATCCGAGGACATCCCCAAAAATGAATGCCCAGAAAATAACAGTAAGATTTGCAATTACAGTACGCATATTTTCCACCTCGCATTAACTAGAATTTTATCACAAATCGATAAAAAAACAATTTAAAACTAGTGATAATTGTTGAAATTTTGGTGACTGCCAATTAATATGGTTGAAGAGAAAGGATGTTTGCCATGGGATTTGCACCACTCCAAATAATTAGTAGTTACAGTTTATTACAGAGTACTATTTCCATCCGGGAACTTGTTCAAACGGCTCAAAAGCGGGGTTATCAGCAGTTATCGTTGACTGATAATAATGTAATGTACGGAGCGGTCGAATTTTATAATGCCTGTCGAACGGCTGGTGTTAAACCCATCATTGGGATGACCATTTCGATGGCGGGGGTTTTGAACCCGTTGGTTGACTTTCCGATGGTTTTATTAGCCAAGGATCAAGTTGGTTACCATCACCTAATGCGGATTGCAACTGCTAAGCAAACCTTAGGGACTGATGAACGGCTAAGCATTGATCAAATTCAGCCGTGGTTAAAAAATTTATTCGTTATTTTGCCCACGAATGGCGAATTGCGGCCGTTACTACCTGATGACTTAACGACGGCTGCCGAGTACATGAAATTACTATTAAAGTATGTGGACGCAGCTGATTTAAAAATCGCGGTGTCACCTGGCTTTGACCAATCAACACTCGCTGCATTTCGGACCCTTAGTGATAATCATGCCCTTACTTTAGTGGGAGTCGATCCAGTTGAATACATTGACTCGGAGGACTACTTTGCAAATCAGGTGCTGAGTTCAATTGAAGGGAGCAAGCAGCTTAACTTTTCGGAAGCAAAGCGCAACCAGCTGGGGCGGAATTGGTTAAAGCCATTGGAAATGGTGGAAAGAGAATATCAGCGAAAGGGTTTGATTGCTTCCATGTTGGCAAGTGGCGATATTGCAGACCAGTGTAACGTTGAAATTAAGAAACATCCGACCCAGTTACCTGAATATCAGACGCCAGATGGGCAAACATCAGCGGAATACTTGACCCAACTTTGTTCAGCGGGATTGACGCAGCGCTTGGAGCAAAATCACATCCCTGAAGATGCTGTTGAGCGCTACCAAAATCGGTTGCAGTCCGAACTAAAAGTAATCGTGAACATGGGGTTTGCTGATTACTTTTTGATTGTTTGGGATGTGATCAACCACGCCCATTCGGTCGGGATTACAACCGGGCCTGGCCGGGGCTCTGCGGCCGGTTCACTCGTTGCCTACGTTCTGGCAATCACAGACGTGGACCCGATTGCATACGACCTTTTGTTCGAACGGTTCTTGAATGAGGAACGGGCGCAAATGCCTGATATTGACCTTGATATTCCAGATAACCGGCGGGATGAGGTCTTACAATACGTTCATGATAAATATGGCCATGACCGAGTCGCCCAAATTATTACCTTTGATACGTTGGGAGCTAAGCAGGCCCTCCGTGATATTAACCGGACCTTTGGGGTCAATAACGAACGGGCGAACCAGTGGAGTAAGGCTATTCCGGATGGGCTCAACGTTTCACTATCAGCTGCCTACGATCAATCGCCGGGGCTCCGGAACATTGTTAATACGGATTCGTTAAGTAAGTTGATTTATGAGACCGCTTTAAAGTTAGAAGGACTGCCCCGTCATTTTTCAACTCATGCTGCTGGAATCATCCTAAGTAACCAACCCCTGGTGAATATGACGCCCCTGCAAAATGGGAAGGATCATTTATTAATGACCCAGTATTCGAAAAACTATGCTGAAGAAGTTGGGCTGTTGAAGATTGATTTCTTGGGATTACGGAACCTTTCGTTGCTGGCGGCCATTATTGATGGGGTTCATAAAACGGTTGATCCAGATTTTAACATCCATCAAATTAACATTAACGATCCTAAAACCTTGCAAATGTTTCAACGGGGGGACACCAACGGAATTTTCCAGTTCGAGTCTAATGGAATCAAGGCCGTCTTACGCCGCGTTCATCCAGATGATTTTAATCTGGTGGCCGTCGTTGATGCGCTCTATCGTCCCGGTCCAATGCAAAACATTGATGAATTTATTGCCCGCAAGAACGGCCAACAAAAGGTCTCATATCCTGATGCAGCCCTAGCACCAATTCTTGCGCCCACTTATGGCATTATTGTCTACCAAGAACAGGTAATGCAGGTAGCTTCAGTAATGGGGGGCTTCACACTTGGCCAATCAGACGTTTTACGGCGGGCAATGAGTAAGAAAAAGCAGTCCGTAATGGATTCAATGCGGGTAAAGTTTATTGCCGGGGCTAAGCAGAAGGGATTTTCACCCCAGGTGGCAACGACGACTTTTGATTATATTGACCGCTTCGCTAGTTATGGGTTTAACAAGTCCCATGCGGTTGCCTATAGCAAGATGGCGTTTCAATTAGCGTATTTAAAAACCCACTATCCCCGCCAGTTTTTCGTTGCAATTTTTAATGCTGAACTAGGGAATCGTGAGAAGATGCGGACGTTCCTATTGGAAGCCAAGCGGCGTGGAATTAAGGTGTTAGCCCCAGATGTGAATAAGAGTCTACGCCAATTTACACTCCAAGATCAGACCCTGGTCTTTGGGTTAGCTGCAATTCGGGGAGTCCGCAGCGACTTAATTACCGATCTGTTAGCTAATCGCAAGCAATCCGGTCCCTTTAAGAGCTTGGAAAACCTGTTATTGAGAATTGATGCAAAGTTCAGAAAGGTCGAAGTGATTACCCCCCTTATTTACTCTGGCGCACTGGATTGCTTCGGATTTCACCGTTCGGAGCTGATTGCTTCGCTGCCAGAATTTTTAGAGTCAATTAACCTTAGTGGTGGTTCAATTGAGTTGTTAAAATCTTTGCAACCCAAGATGAAGTATCAAGATGAGTTTGAATTGAGCACGCTACTTGAAAATGAGCAACAATCGCTCGGGGTGTATCTTTCTAGTTATCCGACCGAACAATTTGATGACGTTATTGGTGCTTTTAACGCCCGCAGTGTTGACGAAATGGCAGGATTAATTAATCAGCAAGTCAATATGGTGGTCTACATTAATCGGATTAAGTCCATTCGGACCAAGAAGGGCGACCAAATGGCGTTCGTGGATGGAAGCGATCCAATTGGGGACGTGGATATCGTCGTGTTCCCTAACGTCTACAAACGGATTCAGCCGCTCTTGCAGACGAAACGGGTATTAATGATTAGTGGAAAGGTTGAACAACGCGGTGCTAATAAAATTCAATTAGTGGCTAACCAGATTCAAGCGGCAGCCAACCTGCAAAACGGGTTACGGGCCCAACCTAAGTTAGTGGGAATCTGCTTTTTAAAGTTGACGGCGGCTAATAGTGATCAAAATCAGCTCAACCAACTCAATCAATTGATCCAATCTCACCCAGGGGGTTACCGGGTACTGTTATACTGGGCTGAACGTGATACTAAACAACTTTTGAATCGGCAGAGTGCCATTAGTGATGCCCCTGCAGTCCGTGCGACCCTTGCAAAATTATTGGGGGCTCAAAACGTGGTCTATCAAAAACGTTAAAAATAATCAAAGGCCGATAAAAAACAATGTTAAAAGCAGACATTAACCATTAAAAGTGATACAATTACTTTGTAATCCAATATGTGGAAATTAGTTCGCTAGTTTTTAATTAGTTGATTAATTTGCGCAAAATCAAAGGAGAGAGTTTAACTTATGAAGAAGACTAAAATCGTAAGTACATTAGGTCCTGCTAGTACTGATCTAGATACCATTATTAAGTTAATGAAGGCTGGAGCTAACGTTTTCCGTTTTAACTTTTCACATGGTGACCATGAAGAACATCTTGGTCGGATGAACACTGTTCACGAAGCTGAAAAGCAAACTGGAAAGACAATGGGAATTATGCTTGACACTAAGGGTGCCGAAATTCGGACTACCGTTCAACAAGGTGGCAAGTTAGATTTCCATACTGGTGATCAATTTAGAATTTCAATGGATGCTTCTATTGAAGGAACTAAGGACAAGATTGCCGTTACTTACCCTGGTTTATTTGACGACGTTCACGAAGGTGGCCACGTCTTATTTGATGATGGAATCTTGGATGCTGTTGTTGATGAAAAGGATGCAGCTAATAAAGAATTAGTTGTAACTGCACAAAACAATGCCGTATTAGGTTCACGTAAGACTGTTGATGCACCTGGTGTATCAATCAACTTACCTGGTATTACTGACAAGGATACTAGTGACATTCGTTTTGGTTGTCAACACGGAATCAACTTCATCGCTGCTTCCTTCGTGCGTAAGCCAGAAGATGTTCTTGACATCCGTAAGTTACTCGAAGAAGAAAATATGGAAGACGTTCAAATCTTCCCTAAGATTGAATCACAAGAAGGTATCGACAACTTTGAAGATATCATGAAGGTTTCTGATGGTTTAATGATTGCCCGTGGTGACATGGCCGTTGAAATTCCATTCGAAAACGTTCCTTTGGTTCAAAAGCACTTAATTGACAGATGTAATGAAATGGGTAAGCCAGTTATCACTGCTACTCAAATGTTAGACTCAATGCAAGAAAACCCACGTCCATCACGGGCTGAAGTTTCTGACGTTGCTAACGCTGTTTGGGACGGTACTGACGCTACCATGCTTTCAGGTGAAAGTGCTAATGGTGACTACCCAGTTAAGTCTGTTCAAGCAATGAGCAAGATTGACGTTAAGGCTGAAAACGTATTTAACCTTTACGGTCGCAAGCGTCCTGACTTCAAGAACGGTGATGTTACTGAAGCATTAGGCCACAACGTTGCTCAAATGGTTAAGGACCTTGGAATCAAGACCGTTGTAACCACTACTTCAACTGGTTACACTGCTCGGATGATTTCAAAGTACCATCCAGATGCTAACATCCTTGCATTAACTTTCGACGACCGGACTCGTCGTGGTTTAACTGTTAACTGGGGTGTTCACCCAATCGTAGTTGAACAACCATCAAGTACTGATGCAATGTTTGACTTAGCAGCTAACAAGGCTGTTGAAACTGGTTTAGCTAAGGAAGGCGACTTGATCTTAATCACTGCTGGAGTTCCAGTTGGTGACCGTGGTACGACTAACTTAATGAAGGTTCAATTAATTGGATCCAAGTTAACTCAAGGTCAAGGTGTCGGTGACAAGACTGTTATTGGAAAGGCTTTTGTTGCTAACAATGCTGATGAAGCAAACAGCAAGGCTACTGATGGTGGTGTCTTAGTTGCTAAGAACACTAACAAGGATTACATGCCAGCAATTAACAAGGCTAGCGCAATCGTTGTTGAAAACGGTGGATTAACTTCACACGCCGCAGTTGTTGGAATTTCAATGGGAATTCCTGTAATTGTTGGTGCTGGTAACGCCACTGAAAAGATTTCTGACGGTGAATTAATTACTGTTGATGCTCGTCGGGGAATCGTTTACCATGGTGCTTCAAGCTCCATTTAATGATTAAATCATCTTAAATTAAAAGTCTGTTCTGGTTTTTGCCGGGACGGACTTTTTTAGTGGCTTCTTTTGACCATTAAGGCCAATAACGATTATAATTAAAGTGAAATGCTGAGTTAAAAAGTGTATAATTCATTAGATAACGTTAAAAAGTGAAGTGAGGATCATTATGGATCAAATTATTGGTAAGATTGCTGCAGGAAAAGTTACGGACGAAAATGATCATTTTTATTTTGTTCAAATTGAAGGCGCAACTTTCCAACTAGATAAAAAAGAAATTCAAAAACCACTTAAGTTAGGAAGTAATTTTAAGGGCTTTACCTACGAAAATGAAGCCCATAAAATGCAAATTACTAGAACCGCTCCAAAGACACAAATTGATCACTATGCCTTTGGTGAAGTGGTTGGTTTTAAACACGACTTAGGAATTTTTGTAAATATTGGATTACCTAATAAGGATGTTGCAGTTTCATTAGATGATTTACCAACGATTCGGTCGATTTGGCCTAGCGTTGGGGACCACTTAATGATTGCCCTCAAGGTGGATAAGAAGGGTCGGATTTGGGGTCAACTAGCCGATGAAGAAATTTTTAACGCAATTGCTAAGCCGGCCAATAATAAAATGATGAACAAGAACGTTCAAGCAACCGTTTATCGTGATAAATTAGCGGGAACAAAGGTAATTACTGATGATTACCACCTAGGCTTTGTCCACCCGAACGAACGGGAAGTGGAACCCAGACTAGGCCAACACGTTTCAGGACGGGTCATTGGGGTGCATCCCGATGGGACATTGAACCTTTCATTAAAACCCAGGGCCTACGAGGCCATTAGTGGAGATGCTGCCATGATATTTGCCGTTTTGAAGCACGATGAATCAGGACAGTTACCATACACCGATAAGAGCGATCCGAAGGACATTAAAAAGTTCTTTGGCATCAGTAAGGGGCAGTTTAAACGCGCCGTGGGAGCCCTCTTAAAACAACGGCTAGTAACTGAAGATGACCAGTTCTTAAAGCTGACTGAAAAGGGAATTAGTAAGGACGTGGAGTGATCAAATGGATCAATTAGTAAATGAATACGTTCGTTACATGTTAGTAGAACGCGGGTTAGCTAATAATAGCATTACTAGCTATAAACAAGATATTGTTGAATTCGTTGCGTTTTTAAAGCAGTTGGGGATTTCCGATTGGCAACGTGTTGATCAACAAGTGATTTTGCAATACATGGCTCAACTGAAGGCTGCTGGCAAGGCGAAGAGTTCAATTACCCGGTTTATCTCTGCAATGCGGGAGTTCTACCTGTTTTTAATGCAGTTTCACTATGTTGATACGAATCCAATGCTAAAAATTGACCTTCCCAAACCGGACCATCATTTACCAGCGGTGCTGACCGAACAAGAAATTAATCAGCTATTAATGCAACCAGATCCAACCACTAAGATTGGGTTGCGGGATCGGACCATCCTAGAGGTGATGTATGCCACTGGGCTGCGGGTTAGTGAGTTAATTGGTTTAAAGCTATCCGATTTGCACTTAGACATGCAGTTAATCCAAACGATTGGGAAGGGGGATAAGGAACGGATTATCCCGATTGGCACGGTTGCGATTGAATGGATTCAACGTTATTTACAGCTTAGTCGGCCCCGATTGCTGGGCAATCATCGTTCTAACCACCTATTTTTAAATGCCCGTGGTGGTGGGATGAGCCGCCAAAGTATCTGGCAAAAGATTAAGCATTACGTTGCCCAGACTGATATTCAGAAAAACGTTACCCCGCATACGCTGCGGCATTCATTTGCGACCCATATTTTGGAAAACGGGGCGGACTTGCGAATTATCCAGGAGCTATTAGGCCATTCGGATATTGCTACGACCCAGTTTTATACCCACATTTCGCACCGCCACCTAAGTGCGGTCTACGATAAATACCACCCTAGAAAGTAATTTAGTAAAGAGGATTTATTAAAATGTTATTGAAATACAAAGATGATTATCAAAAAATTGTTTACGATTTATTATCATTAACCCCCAATATGAATAAGATGGACCGAATTACCGAAGAAATGGACTGGTATGCTGATTCTGATACGCGTAATTTTTACCTGTGGAAGGATCAAAACGATAATTGGTCTGGATTATTAGGGGTGGAGGATAAGGAGCAAAACCTCTTGATTAGAAGGTTAGTGTTGGTTCCAGAATTATTTACAATGGATAATTGTTTTAAGATGTTAAACGAGTTAGAAAAGATTTATTTAGATAAAAAGATTGTTGGTTCACTAGAAACTGCCAAGGTCTGTGAAGCTTGGGAGCAATCTAAAGATGAGTGATCAAGGAGCTTTTGCAGTCCATGTTAATCAATTTGACGGGCCCTTAGAGTTGTTATTGCATCTGATCAAGCAGTCCAAAATGAGCATTTACGACATTCAAATTGAGGCGATTACGAAACAATACGTTGACTATTTAGATCAAATGAAGGCGCTCAATATCGACTTGGTGGGGGAGTACTTTGTAATGGCATCTAACTTAATGGCAATTAAGTCGAAGTTATTGTTACCAACCGTTGTCGATCCCGACGACGAAGACGTTGATCCCCGAAACGAATTGGTCAACCAACTAATCGTATACCAGGTGTATAAGCAACACGCGGGGGATTTAAAACGGCGCTACGTCGACCGTGCGAAACTCCATTCGCGAGCTGAATTGATTCCCAACTACGCAAACGGGCTAATTGACACCAGCGCCCCGTTGGACACGGAATTGCTGACCAATGCCTTTCAAAAAATCGTCCGTAACCGCCAGATTGAGTTTGATGATTCCGTTACGGTTAATGAGTGGCAGTATTCAGTAGCGGAACAAACGGAATGGTTACTGGACCGCCTCGACCATGCTAAGCAACTAGCGCTGAGCGACATTTTCAATCAGCAGGCTAATTTAGAGGCGTTGATCACGACCTTTCTAGCGCTTTTAGAAATGGTAAAGCAACACCAAGCGATGGTGCAAGAGACCAATTCTAACGGGGTGATTTTGAAACGGTTAGGTGATTATGATGAACAGTAATTTAGCCCGGGTCGAAGCCCTGATTTACGTTACCGGGGATACCGGGATCTCAGTTGAACAAATCAGTACGGTTTTAGATCTGACCACCAAAGAGGTTCAATCGTTGATTCAAGCCCTGATTTTTAAGTACCAAAGCGATGCTGAATCCGCGCTGCAAATCATTAGTTATGACCACCGCTATCAACTCACGACTAAACCGGCGTTAAATACGGATTTGAAGAAACTATATGCGAATGATGATCATAATGGGTTGACCCAGGCCAGTTTGGAAGGATTGACGATCATTGCTTATAACCAACCGGTAACTAGAATCGAAGTTGATGAAATTCGTGGGGTCAATAGTTCAGCTATCATTCAAAAGTTGGTGAAACAGGGGTTGGTTGAAAGTGCGGGGAAGAAAAACGTCCCAGGCAGTCCGGTTTTATACCAGACTACCGAATTATTTTTAAACCTGTTTGGCTTAAATAGCCTGACGGATTTACCACCGATGGATTTAGACACGGATAGTAAAGGAGACTAAAAATGGCAGAACGATTACAGAAGATAATGGCAAAGGCAGGGGTGGCATCCCGCCGGAAGTCTGAGGCCATCATTCAAGCGGGGCGGGTCAAAGTGAACGGCAAGGTCGTAACCGAACTGGGAACTAAGGTGAAAAGTAGCGATGAAGTTAAGGTCGATGAGGTCCCAATCAGTCGGGAACAACCCGTTTACTACTTGCTTTATAAGCCGCGCCAGGTGGTCTCAACGGTTAGTGACGATAAAAATCGGAAAACCGTGATGGACTACTTCCCAGAAATCAGTGAACGGATTTATCCGGTGGGACGGCTGGATTATGATACAGCCGGACTATTACTAATGACTAACGATGGGGATTTAGATAATCGATTAACCCACCCCAAGTATGAAATTAATAAGGTCTACGTTGCTAAGGTGACCGGGATGCCTACTAACGAGGGATTAAAACGTCTTCGTTTAGGAGTGGTGATTGATGGTAAGAAGACTGCTCCTGCTAAGACAAAGGTATTAGAAGCTGCTAATGGTTACCAGGTGAAAAACGCAGTCATTCAATTGACGATTCACGAAGGCCGGAACCATGAAGTTAAAAAAATGTTCGAAGCAATTGGCAACCCGGTTAAAAAATTAAGTCGGGTTCAATACGGCTTTTTGACGTTAGGGAATTTAAAACCTGGGGAGTACAGACCCCTAAAGAAGGTGGAAGTGGATCGCCTTCGTGAAATGACGGAAAAGTAATTTATTTGACTTTTCCGAATTAAATTATGTAAAATAGACATGTAAATAAATTTTTGGTTTATCTTCAGGGCAGGGTTCAATTCCCAACCGGCGGTATAGCCCGCTACCTATCTCTTGATAGTTGATTTGGTGAAATTCCAAGGCCGACAGTATAGTCTGGTATGAAGAAGATTGCTTTTTAAAGACCGTTTTTGGAAACGGTTCTTTTGGGATTTTTTAATCCAGTGAAGATGGCCTAACTAAGGGGCTTTTTTTTATGGAAACAAATAAGAAGAAATTTAGCGTTGTTCAGTTGGTCCAGATGTCATTGTTGGCGGCATTATCATACATCTTAATGTTTTTCCCGACGATTCCGATGTTTGCGTTCTTTAAGTTAGACTTTGGTGATATCCCAATTTTAATTGGGACATTATTATTTGGCCCTGCTGGTGGAGTTATCATTGCGGTAATTAAATCGCTCTTGTATTGGGTCACTGGTGGAGCTTCGATTGCCAGTTTAATTGGAATCATCGCTTCACTATCAGCATCGATCGTGATGTTATTTTCAATTGTTTGGACCCAAAGAGGATTTAAGAACCGCAGCCGGTTAACGGGTAGTATTGCCACGGTGGCGATTGAAACGATTAGCCTAGTGGTTGTTCTATCAGTGTTGAACTGGTTGGTAATCACGCCACTATATGCAAATTTAATCGGTTTTAAGATTCCGGACATGGCGAAGTACATCTTAATTCAAGTGATTCCGTTTAATTTGATTAAGGGGATTGTGATTGGGACGTTGTTCGTGTTGGTTCAGGGTCGCCTATCCAAATGGATCAGTTCACATAAATAATCTTTGAGAGGAAGCTTTTGATGAATTATGATTTGATAATGTTTTTTCTAAGTGCGAAACAGCCACGGCGCATTCGGGTGATTGAAAACACCCTCACTCAGCGACGGACGGTTTCGACATTGTTTTGGGGGATGCGTTATGGAATTAATGATTTTATGGGCTTGCTTCCGAAGCTTGATTCTAATACCACAACGGGTGAGTTAAAACGCCTAATTAACGCTGGGTTGGTTGTTCAGTCAGATGCTAGTCACTACTTACTAACGGCTGCTGGAGCCGCCTGGGTACATAAAGCTTTCCATCAATTTGATTATCATGAGGGAGTCAAAATGAATGCACGGTTTAACCTGCGGCAGTTTAGAAGCCGGTTTTTATTGGCGGTTCAAATTGTCTCTGAATTTAGTTACCAGAATTCACACTATTACCCGATGTTGATCAATGACCGTGAAGATCAGTTCATTAAGCAGTGGTTTCATCATTTTAAATCCAAGGCCTTGGTCAATGAACTAACATCGCTGTTAAATGCCTTTTTATCGGGGATGTCCGACCAATTAGCATATCAATTTAGCACCATTTTAAACGGTCACTCCACTACTGGAATGACCATTTTTCAACAGGCAGCTAAATTTAAGTCGCCGGTGGCACCACGATTAGTTGATGAATGGCAATTATTTAGCTGCTTGGTGAAATTTATAACTATTCATCAGAATGATTATCCTAGCTTAGTAAGCCTATTGAATGGTACCCAACGCTCGTTGGTTAGCAATAGTGCCCAGCAAACCTATCAGATGTTTTTAAATCGGCCCCAAATCGATTGGATTGCCCGAGCTAGGCGAATTAAACTGTCAACCGTAAGGGAGCATCTACTAGAGGTTGCGATTTTAATTCCGCGAACAAATGCTTACTTTCAAAGGCAGTTTGATCATTCCATCTGGCAGTACCTTGAGTCAACTTACCATGGCAACATTGATGATTGGCAATTTAGTACGATTAAGAACCAGTTCAGCAACTTCGATTATTTTTATTTTCGAATGTATCAAATTTTAAGGAGTCATGTTGATGAATGAGCAGAAGCTAGTGGCAATTTTAAAGCAACACTTCGGGTTTACATCCTTTCGCCCAGGGCAATTAGCGGTGTTGCAGTCATTGATCAATAATCACAATACGCTTGCGGTATTGCCCACCGGAGCGGGAAAAACGTTAATCTATCAAATGTTTGGTTTGATTCAACGCGCCCCGATTTTAATTGTTTCGCCCCTGCTATCGTTGATGCAAGATCAAGTGGCGAGGCTACAATACCTTGGGGTAAAACGGGTCGTTGCAATTAATTCAATGCTTGATTGGCAACAAAAGCAAGTGGCTCTGGCCCACCTGGGGAACTACCAGTATATCTATATTTCCCCTGAGATGTTGGCTAATTCGGAGGTGTTGAACCAGGTTCGAGCGATTCATCCTGGATTGGTAGTGATTGATGAGGCTCATTGTTTATCGCAGTGGGGGCCCGATTTTCGCCCCGAATACTTAAATCTAAAGGGGGTTTTAGACCAGCTAGGTCCTCCTTTAACGTTAATGCTAACCGCAACTGCTTCGCGCAAAATTCAGGCGGATATTATTGCTAAATTAGGCCTAACGCAGCCGGTCACACGGGTGGTAGAATCGATTGACCGTCCTAACATTTACCTAGCGGTAACTACAGTGTCGGATGATAAAGATAAGCAAGCGGCGCTCTTAAGGTTGGTTAATACGATCGTTGCACCGGGAGTAGTGTACTTTTTAAGTCGCAAGCGGGCGAATCAAATGGCGCTGTGGCTCATGGAAAAAACCGGATTACGGGTTGCGGCCTACCATTCTGGGCTTTCGGATGAAGAACGGTTTAAAATCCAACACCAGTTCATGAACGACCAACTGGACATCATCTGCGCTACTAGTGCCTTTGGGATGGGAATTGACAAGAATAATATTCGCTTTGTGATTCACTACCACCTGCCAGCCGATTTGGAAGCCTACATGCAAGAGATTGGCCGTGCCGGACGGGATGGAAAGCAAAGTATTGCGGTTTTATTGTATCAAGATGGAGACGAATCGTTACCAGCTCATCTAACGGTGAATAACATCCCAGATGAATCGATTGTCAATGCATTCTTCCGGAATCCCCAAGAAATGGCTAAATTAGCTGATCAAGACGATCAAATTCGCATTTTAAGTTTTTATTGGCGGCATGCTTATTCTGCTGACCAGGTTAATCGGATTTTTAGCTTACGGGTTCAGCAACAGCGGAGCAATATCGCTACGATGATGAACTATGTGCATGCAAAACAGTGCCGTAGAAAGGTGTTATTGGAGTATTTTGATCAAACTGCGCCGCCACATACCAAGCGGTGTTGTAACTTGCACACACCGGCCCTGCCAATTGAAGGATTGGGGCTTATGAATACGGTTGTGGAACCAAATTCGGAGCCTAATTTGGACTGGCGAAGAGTTATCAAAAAATTATTTAAAAATGATGATTAAAATGAATAAGTAAATGTTACAATAATAAATGATTATTTTAGAGGAGGTCGCTATGAAGGATAAAAATGAAAATGATAAAGAACCCTGGAATCAAACATTTGACGATGTTACTGATGACGAGGGGAACTTATCTCGCACTAAGTTGCGAAAACAAAACAAAAGTAATAGCCTAATCTCAATTATTTTAATTAGCGCAATTATTTTAATTGCAGCAATTGCATTGCTATTTGGAGTAATGAAGAGCACTAGCGGAACTGGAAATGGAGATAGCTCTAGCGTTGCTAGTACTAAGGTTCAATCGATTAGTACCAGTAAGGAAAAATCAGCTAAAAAGGATAGCACTAGCAAGAAACACAGCAGTGCGGCAAGTTCCAAAAGCGCCAGTGCTAAGAGCAGTTCAGAATCCAGTAGTATGGCTAAGAAATCATCCGAAAGTAGTAAAAAAGAGAGCAGCTCTGCTAGCAGTGAGAGTGGCGATTACGTTACCGTCCAAGCTGGTCAAGGACTCTACCGGGTTGCTACTAATGCTGGGATTTCAGAACAACAATTGCTACAGTTGAACGGATTAACTAGTGCTTCACAAATTCATCCGGGACAAAAACTACGGGTTAAATAATATTGATTGGGGAATTGATTTCATTGAGTGAAAAAAAGCTACAGGTTGCAATTGACGGGCCGGCTTCCGCTGGAAAGAGTACTGTTGCTAAGTTAATTGCAAAACAATTTGGATACATTTACTGTGATACTGGAGCGATGTATCGTTCGATTACCTTAAAGGTAATTCAAGCGGGAATCGCCCTTGATGATGAACCGAAGATCGTGGCCCTATTGAATGATACCGCCATTGATTTTAAGCCGGGCCAGCCCCATCAATTGGTGTTTTTAGATCATCAAGACGTTACCAACGAGATTCGTTCAGAACGGGTCACGAACTCCGTTTCAACGGTAGCTGCATTGCCGGGGGTGCGCAAGAACTTAGTTGATCAACAACGGGCGATTGCTAAAAACGGTGGGGTCGTTATGGATGGTCGGGATATTGGAACGACCGTCTTAGTCGATGCGGACGTGAAAATTTTCTTGGTGGCCAGCGTTAGTGAACGGGCGCAACGCCGGTTTAAAGATAATGCTGAAAAGGGAATTCATACGCCATTAAAGGAATTAGAAGCCGAAATCGAAACTAGAGACTATAAGGATTCACACCGGAAAGTTTCCCCGTTAGTCAAGGCTGCAGATGCAATTGAAATTAATACTACTAAGATGTCAATCCAAGATGTGGTTGACGAAATTAGTAAATTAATGAAAAATAAACTTAATAATAACTAATTACTAGCAATTATCGAAAAAGTAGGTTAAACTACAGTTAGTTGTTGTCGCAAGGAGGAAGTATTTTTATGAGTGAAACTAACGAAAATACAAATAAGGATTTATTAAACGCTTTGAATAGCGTACAAGAAGTAAAAGTTGGCGAAGTTGTCAGTGGTGAAGTTTTGGATGTCGACGATAGTGATCAAGTATTCGTCGGAATCGAAAATTCAGGTGTTGAAGGAGTAATCCCTCGCCACGAACTTTCTGTAAAACCAATCGAAAATGTTAAAGATGAATTTAAAGTTGGAGACAAGGTTAAGGTTTACGTTGTTAAGCGGATTGGTGACGATAAGGAAGGCGGAAGCTACCTCTTATCAATCAAGAAGCTTGAAGATCTCAAAGTTTGGGATGAAATCAAGGAAAAAGCCGATAAGGGTGAAACCGTTAACGTTACTGTTAGCCGTGCCGTTCGTGGTGGGTTAGTTGTTGATGCTGATGGTGTACGTGGCTTTATTCCAGCTTCCATGATTACTGATCACTTTGTTGAAAAGTTAAACCAATTCAAGGGCCAAGAATTCGAATGTAAGATTGTTGAAGTAATCCCATCCGAAAACCGTCTAATTCTTTCTCACCGTGAAATTGTTGAATCAGAAAGAAAAGAAGCTCGTGAAAAAATTATGGACAAGCTTACCGTTGGCGAAGTTGTTGAAGGTAAGGTTGCTCGTTTAACTGATTTTGGTGCCTTTGTTGACCTTGGTGGAATTGATGGATTAGTTCACGTTTCTGAAATTTCATACGAACGGGTTGCAAAGCCTAGTGACGTTCTTAAAGTGGGCGAAGAAGTTAAGGTTAAGGTTCTTTCTGTTGACGAAGATCGTGACAGAATTGCCCTTTCAATCAAGCAAACTCAACCACAACCATGGGATGATATTGAATCTAAAGCTCCTAAGGGCAGTGTTCTTGAAGGAACTGTTAAGCGCTTAGTTGATTTTGGTGCGTTTGTTGAAGTATTCCCAGGAGTTGAAGGATTAGTTCACATTTCACAAATTTCACACAAGCACGTTGCTACTCCAGGTGACGTTTTGAAGGTTGGTCAAAAGGTTGAAGTTAAGGTCTTAGACGTTCAACCAGAAAACCACCGGCTTGCTTTATCAATGCGTGCTCTTGAACCAGAACCAGAACACTCAGAAGGTGAAAACAAGCGTCGTCCAAGTCGCAAGCCAGTTAATGATAACTCCATCAAGGATGCTCCTGAAGAAGAAAGTGGTTTCACTTTAGGTGACATCGTTGGTAAGGCTTTAAACAAGGATGAAGACGATAAGTAATCAATAACTGATTATATTAATTTTGATATTATTAAAATTATCCTTCAATTTATTTGAAGGATAATTTTT
Source organism: Lactobacillus sp. Sy-1 (assembly GCF_019303535.1). Lineage (GTDB taxonomy): Bacteria > Bacillota > Bacilli > Lactobacillales > Lactobacillaceae > Nicoliella. The sequence goes on from NZ_JACCIU010000001.1 coordinate 995,630, forward strand.
TGTCTATAACTATTCATTTAAAGGAGGTTTAAAAGATGGCACAACAACCAACAGTCGCAATCGTTGGACGCCCCAATGTGGGTAAATCAACCATTTTTAACCGGATTGCCGGGGATCGCATTTCAATTGTTGAAGACACCCCCGGGGTTACTCGAGATCGAATCTATGCCCATGCCGAATGGTTGAACCAGTACTTTAACATCATTGATACTGGTGGAATTGATATTGGAGATGAACCATTCTTAAAACAAATTACTGCCCAGGCCGAAGTGGCGATCGATGAAGCCGATGTAATCATCTTCATGGTTGATGGTAAACAGGGGGTTACTAGCGCTGATGAACGGGTTGCCAAGATTCTATACCGTTCTAAAAAGCCGGTAGTCCTCGCCGTTAACAAGGTGGATAACCAAGAATTACGGCTAAACATTTATGATTTCTACTCCCTTGGCTTTGGCGAACCCTACGCAATTTCTGGGGCCCATGGAATTGGATTAGGGGACCTATTGGACCAAGTAGTGGCTCACTTTCCATCCGAAAGTGACACCGAAGAAGTGGATTCAATTCGCTTTAGTCTAATCGGCCGACCTAACGTTGGAAAATCATCGTTGGTTAACTCCATTTTGGGTGAGAACCGGGTGATCGTATCGGATGTTGCTGGAACTACACGGGATGCCATTAACACCACGTTTGAATTTAACGAGCAACTATTTACGATGGTTGATACCGCTGGATTGAGAAAACGGGGGAAGGTATACGAAAATACCGAACGTTATAGTGTAATGCGGGCAATGAAGGCCATTGATGATAGTGATGTTGTTTTGATGGTGATTAATGCCGAAGAGGGCATTCGCGAACAGGATAAGCGCATTGCTGGATATGCCCATGATGCCGGTCGGGCAATTATTGTAGTCGTTAACAAGTGGGATACGATTAAGAAAAACACCCATAGTCAACACGACTTTGAAATTGCGTTCCGGACTGAGTTTAGATACCTCAGTTACGCCCCCATCATCTTCGTTTCTGCTTTGACCCACCAACGGTTGAACCAAATTCCAACCCTAATTGAAGAGGTCAATGCGAACCATAAGCAACGGATTAGTTCATCTGCGTTGAATCAGGTTATTTCTGATGCAATTGCAATGACTCCCACCCCAACCGTGAAGTCCAGAAGACTGCGGATTTACTATGCGACTCAAGTGGCAATTGCACCGCCTACAATCGTGGTCTTTGTTAATGATCCTGAACTAATGCATTTCTCATACCAACGGTACCTGGAAAATCAAATTCGGGCTCATTTTGACTTTAAGGGCACCCCAATTAAAATTTTGAGTCGCCACCGGAAGTAAAATTGGGATAAATGGCTAAAAATCGGCATTTATCTATACAAAATGATTGCACTTACCAGGGGTTTGTGATATTTTGGATAAAGTAAAGGCGCCCCTTGGTGTGCCTAGAACTTTAGGTCATCTTCATGGTATAATGATTAAGTTCAGTATTTTGATGCTGACCAAAAGTTCCTAATTTTTTAGGAGGTGAATCTCAATGGCAAACAAGGCAGAATTAGTTGGCGATGTCGCAGAAAAGACTGGTTTAACTAAAAAAGATGCTACTGCAGCTGTAGATGCAGTATTCAACTCAATTGAAAACCACTTATCAAAGGGTGAAAAAGTTCAATTGATCGGTTTCGGTAACTTTGAAGTTCGTGAACGTGCCGCTCGTAAGGGCCGCAACCCACAAACTGGTGCAGAAATTCAAATTCCTGCAAGTAAGGTTCCAGCTTTCAAACCAGGTAAGGCTTTAAAGGATGCAGTTAAATAATTGTATGTTTTAAAACGAGCCAGTGCGACGAATGTCGAGCTGGCTTTTTTTATTTCCCAATTTCAATTGAGGAGGACGTTGGATGAATAGCTACTCACAAAGGGCCCTTGACTTCTTAGAAGCAGGCAAACTAACCGAATTTGATGAACAGTTCAAATTGGCCCTAAAAAACGACGATGACGACCTGTTGTTCTCATTCGCCGAGGAATTATATTCGCTAGGCTTTTTACCCCAGGCAAAGCAAATTTACCACCAATTATTAACTAAATATCCAGATGCTGATGAACTCCGTGCTAACCTGGCGGAAATTGCAATCAGTGAAGACCAAAATGACCTGGCTCTTTCCTATCTGAGTGAAATTAAACCGGATTCCGATAGTTACGTCCAATCGTTGATGATTGCGGCTGATCTCTATCAAACCCAGGGCTTATTTGAGGTCAGTAAACAAAAGTTATTAGCCGCAAAGCAAGCTGCTCCCGATGAAGATGTGATTACGTTTGCACTTGCGGAGCTATACTTTTCAACCCGTGAATTTGATAAGGCAATTCCGTTGTATCTGCACCTGATCAAAAAGGGGATCACTGAACTATCCGCAGTCAACCTCGTGGAGCGAATTGGGGTTGCTTATGCAAACGCTGGTCGGTTTGGTCATGCAATCGGGTATTTAAAACAGATCAAATTAATTGATATGACCTCAGACGTTAAGTTTGAAACGGCCTTTACCTATTTACAACTAGGTGAGTACCAACAAGCGGTCAACGTTTTTGAAGACCTGCGGGACAGCGACCATGATTATCCGACCCTCTACCCCTATTTAGGGGAAGCCCTTGAAAAATTGCACAAAGAAAAAGACGCATTACGCGTCTTTCAAGAGGGATTAGGGGTTGATGAGTATAATGAAGTGCTCTGGCAAAAAGCGGGTGATTTAGCCCTTAAATTGGGCGAAACCGACCAAGCTGAGCATTATTATCGGCAGGGACACCAAGTTGCACCGGATGACTTAAACTTAACCATTAAACTCTCGAATCTACTGGTTCAAGAAGAGGATTACGAGGGGAACGTTAATTTCTTAAAACAGTATTTAGAAACCCATGCTGTGGATCCTCAATTAGCATGGAATTTAGCAACATCTTATTCTGAAATGGAATCCTTGGACCAAGCCACCAATTACTACCAATTGGCTGCGAAGTCATTTGGTGATAATCCAGATTTCTTAAAGGAGGCGGCGTTGTTTTACCGTTCGGTGGGGAAAACAGACGCGATGTTACCACTACTCAAGCGCTATATTGAGTTGGAACCAACCGATGGTGAAATGGCCCAAATTTTAAGTGAGTACCACTAGTGATTAGTCTAAATTATGGATTAATTTCCGGTAGTACAGAATTGAAACCATATCTAACCGCAGGGTTTCCGATAAGTCAGTATCTGATAGACGGGGATGCTTTAGGATGTAATCAACCACATAGCTTTGAAATAATTGGGATGGCTTTAATTGCATCCCAATTTTTTGTTCATCCGGTTTTAAATATTTATGGATCCCCTGGAGCGTGATGTGGGGATCACCCGCGAACCGTTGCTTTAAGAAGATGTCCGGACTATTTTGGCGGACCCTAATGGGAGCGATAAAGGTTTGAAATTGGTCGATAAACGCCTGTTCATCAGGGGTCCATTTGATTTGTTCGAAGGCCCGATAAAACCCAGGTTGGAGGAATTCCTTTAGGTTATACCCCTTACTGATCAATAATAGGACCAAGCGGGTATAGATGTGAACCTGATCATCTGCCAAGATGACTGGTAATTCCTGGAGCCACTTGACCGAAACTGATGCCGGGGTTTTGCGTTCCTTTCCCTTTAAATTTAGAGTAGGCAGTTTTTGGGTCAGCTCCTGGGTAAATAGGTACTTAAAATAGATATTTAAGTGGGAAAGGACCTTGTTATAAGTGGTGTTTGTGATGTTACGTTCGTCCACTAACATATTCATGTATTGTTGAATATCACGGTCGAATAATTCACTGACCCGGTGGTCCTTTTGATATCCAGCGTTAAAGTTAGATAGGTATTCAAAGAGGTCGACTAACGTCGCTGAGTATTCATCAATTGTAATTTGAGCGAGTGCAACCTGGTGAAGGTAGGCTTCAAAATTTTTTTGGTACGGATAGTTGTTTACGGTCATGGGTGATGTCCTCCCTACTTGTACATTTTTACATTAACTTAAATAAAAGAATAACACAAAATCAAAATTAATCAATAAATATTAACAAAATCACCCCTACCTCCCCAATATTTTGGTAACATTGATATTAGCAATTTAGAATGGGGCGGATACAATGAAGATTCAAAAATTACCAGCAGAATTCGAAGCCGCGCGGCCAGTTTTACAGACGATTGAGGCCGCCGGATTCGAAGCTTACTTTGTCGGGGGGAGCGTTCGTGATACCATTTTAGGCCTGCCGATTCACGACGTGGATATCGCATCAAGTGCCTATCCAGCTGAAATCAAGGCCTTGTTTGAACGAACTGTTGACACTGGCATTGAGCATGGAACGGTAATGGTTTTAGACCATGGGAACGGCTACGAAGTCACTACTTTTCGAACCGAATCTGGCTATCAAGACTACCGCAGGCCAGACAAGGTTACGTTCATTCGGTCGCTTACAGAAGACTTAAAACGACGTGACTTCACGATTAATGCATTGGCGATGAAGGAAGATGGGAAAGTAATTGACCTCTTCGATGGGGTAACCGATTTAAAAAACCACTTAATCCGTGCGGTAGGGGATGCCAATGTCCGGTTCAATGAGGACGCCCTTCGAATGATGCGCGCAGTCCGGTTTGCAAGTAAACTTAATTTTTCCATTGATCCGGATACAATGCGGGCAATCACTAAACATAGCTACTTATTGGAAAAGATTGCAGTGGAACGCATTTACACCGAATTTGTGAAAATGATGATGGGTTATCAGCCGCAGCTGGGACTTAGGGACATGCTCAACACTAACATGGTTGATTATGTGCCGGTCCTCAATAATTACTTACCAGCCATCGAATCGATCATCGCCCTCCCGAATTTTAAACTAGCAAATGATAATCAGGTCTGGGGATTGTTGAGCAGTGGCTTTGCTCTGCATTCCAACCAAATTAGCAGCTTTTTGAAACAGTGGAAGGCTGCGAACCAAACAATTACTGCGGTTCAAAAGATTACTAAGGCGGTGTTGGCCTTCCAAAACGATAATTTAGATGCAATGACGCTGTTTCAAATCGGCCAGCCATTGCTAATGGACGCAATTCAGGTTGCCCAAGCCCTTGAAATCCCGGTTGACAGTGAACGGGTGCTCAGTCAATACGAGCAACTACCAATTAAAAATGGCCATGAACTAGCAATTAACGGTGGGGTATTGATCAAAGCGGGAATTTTAAAGCCCGGCCCGGACCTAGGACGAATCTTAAAGCAACTTCAGGCGGTGGTGATCAATGGTGAATTACCAAACGATCAACCAACGTTGTTACAACACGCAAAGGTACTTTTACAAGCTTAATTTAATGAAAGGGTGATATTTAATGCAAACGCTTAGAGCGGAAAATTTAACAAAAACCTACGGTGAAAAGACCCTTTTTAAATCCCTTAACTTTATTATTAACGAACACGACCGGATTGGATTGATTGGGACCAACGGAAGTGGCAAAACGTCGCTTTTGAACGTGCTTTCTGGAGTTGATACCGACTCCAGTGGTGAAATTATTACTTCCAAGTCGTATACGATTGGCTACTTGCGCCAACATCCAGAACTAGACGAAGACCGAACCGTTTTAGACGCGGTTTTCAGCGGTAGTCAGGCCGTTTTTGAGACCATTCGGCACTATGAAGAGGTTTTGGATCGGTACTCATTTAATCCTGAAGATCCGAAGGTTCAAAAGCAATATATGGATGCAGAGGCTAAGATGAATGAAGAGGATGCCTGGAATGCCGAAAGCGACGTTAAGACGATTTTAACCCAGCTTAAGATTACCGACATGCAACAAACAATTGCCAGCTTATCAGGAGGGCAAAAACGACGGGTCGCATTGGCGCAAGTCCTGATTCAATCACCAGACTTGTTGTTATTAGACGAACCAACGAACCATTTGGATTTTGATTCAATTGAATGGCTCCAGGAATACCTAGCTAAGTATAAGGGATCGTTACTATTGGTTACTCATGACCGGTACTTTTTAGATCGGGTTGTAAACAACATTTGGGAACTATCTTTCGGCAAGCTATACTCCTATCAGGGAAACTACCAAGACTACGTTCAACAAAAGGCGGCTAGGGTTGATCAAGCGGTCAACGCCGAACATAAACAACAGCGCCTCTACAAACAGGAATTAGCCTGGATGAAAAAGGGTGCTAAGGCCCGTTCTACAAAGCAACAAGCCCGGATCAATCGCTTTAACGACATTAAAAGTAACATTAACCACCTCCAATTAGATCAAGACGTTGATATCTCACTCGGTCAACAACGACTGGGAAAGAAAGTAATCAACATTGAACACGCCGATCTCAAATTAGGTGATAAGTTAATTTTGAATGATTTCAACATGTTAGTGCAGGGGAATGAACGGATCGGAATTAGTGGTGAAAACGGTGCCGGAAAGTCCACCCTTTTGAACGTGATCGCCGGACGAGTGCCCCTTGATTCCGGAACCGTTACGATTGGAGAGACCGTTAAACTAGCCTACTATACCCAACAAACGGAACCAATTCCAGGGGACAAGCGGGTCATTAACTACCTTAGTGACGTTGGCCAACACGTAACCGATAACCAGGGGAACGATCTAAGTATTACTGAACTATTAGAACAATTTTTATTTCCTCGCTTCATGCACGGAACGTTGATCAGAAAACTGTCCGGGGGTGAAAAACGCCGGTTATACCTCTTAAAGCTGCTGATGCAACAACCGAACGTCTTATTGTTGGACGAACCGACCAACGACTTGGATATCGGAACGTTAACGGTGCTGGAAGATTACATCGAACACTTTAACGGGACCGTAATTACGGTCTCACATGACCGTTACTTCCTAGATAAAACAGCTACACGCTTATTGTTCTTTGATGGCAACGGACGCATTGAAGAGCACTTTGGACGCTTTACCGACTACTTAGCCCAACGGAATGCGGCTACTAAGCAAAGCAATAAGCGTTCTGATCAGGCCACTAAAGCAGCCGCTGCTGAAGCTAAGCCCACTAAGGCCGCAAAGGTAAAGTTGACCTATGCTGAAAAAATCGAGTACGGTAAAATTGAAACTGAGATTGAAAAATTAGACGAGCAAAGAGAATCAATCGAGCAGGCAATGGCCGATAATAGTGATAATTTTGAAAAACTTGCGAAGTTACAAAAGCAATTGAACCAGGTTCAAGCGGAGTCAGACGCTAAAATGGACCGCTGGGAATACCTCAGTCAATATGCTGATGAATAGGAGCCAAAAAATGTTAGAAGATGCATATTTAAACTTAGAGCGTTACGTATTGGAACACGGTCACCGAAAACAAGACCGAACGGGAACGGGGACCATTAGTACCTTTGGTTATCAGATGCGCTTTGATTTAAGCGCTGGGTTTCCACTACTTACCACCAAGAAAGTTCCCTTTGGGTTGATCAAAAGTGAACTACTGTGGTTTCTGCATGGGGATACCAACATCAAGTACCTCTTGGAACACAATAATCACATCTGGGACGAATGGGCGTTTGCCAACTACGTAAAATCAAGCGATTATAACGGTCCAGACATGACTGATTTTGGCCGTCGGCACCTTTCTGATCCCACATTTGATCAGGAATACCAAGCCCAAAAGCAACTATTTTGTGACCGCATCCTTAATGACAATGTTTTTGCTGAAAAGTACGGCAATCTAGGGGATGTTTATGGCAGCCAATGGCGTCATTGGAAGACCCGGAGTGGCGAGACGATTGACCAGATCAAAAATGTAATTGAAACCATCAAAACGCATCCCGATTCCAGACGGATGATCGTTTCAGCTTGGAATCCGGAAGACGTGCCATCAATGGCGCTGCCTCCCTGCCACACGATGTTTCAATTCTACGTTAATGATGGCAAGTTAAGCTGTCAGCTATACCAAAGAAGTGGTGACATCTTCTTGGGGGTGCCGTTCAACATTGCTAGTTATGCTCTATTGACGTGCTTAATTGCAAAGGAGACGGGGTATCAACCCGGTGAGTTCATCCATACACTGGGGGATGCGCACATCTACTCCAATCACGTTGAACAGGTTAAACAACAACTATCCAGAATGCCTAAAAAAGCGCCCACCCTCTGGCTAAATCCAGCGAAAAAGAGTATTTTCGACTACCAAATGGATGACATTAAGGTGGTTGACTACGATAGCTATCCAGCAATTAAGGCTCCAGTAGCCGTTTAGTTGAGGAGGAATTAAAATGATTGCATTTGTGTGGGCTGAATCTAAGAACGCAACGATTGGAAACAACGGCGGATTGCCGTGGAAGATGCCAGCCGATATGCACCGCTTCAAGACCACTACGACTGGCCATCCAATTTTGGCGGGGCGACCAACTTTTTTGTCGTTCGGCCGACCGCTGCCCAACCGGACTAACATGGTGTTGACCAGTCATTCTAAGGCTGAATTTCCCCCTTCAGTGGTGGTTTTCAATAGCGTTGCTGAATTTTTAACTGCCTATCGTGAACAATCAGATGACGTTTACGTAGTTGGTGGAGCAATGATTTTCAATGAGTTAATGGACGTCGTTGACGTATTATACCGGACCGTCATTAATGCGGTGATTGATGGTGACACTAAGATGCCACCAGTGGATTATTCACGCTTTAAGTTGGTGGATGCGCAGTCGTTTCCCGCTGATGAAAAAAATCAGTTTCCATACCGCTTTGAAACGTACCGAAAGTTAAAATAATGCGGGGGTGATTACAATCGCACAGAGTTTTTATCAGTATTTAATGACTGAACGCAACCCGAAGAGTTACGAGCCGCTTGCTGAATTCGCGAATAACGCGTTTTACGACCACTCGTTTCCTAAAAATACCGCTGATTTCGACGAAATTTCGCAGTACCTAGAAGAAAATGGTTCCTATCTACCGTCAATGACCATCTTTGATGACGCATGGAGCCACTTTTTAGACTACAAAGATTAAATAATGAGGTGAAAAAATGGGTGTAAATATTCAATGGTTTCCAGGCCATATGGCTAAAGCAATCCGTCAGTTTGAAGAGAACGTTCACTTAGTGGATATTATCTTTGAACTAGTTGATGCGCGGGCACCATTTAGTTCAATGAATCCGGAAGTTGCTAGAATCGGGGTCGATAAACCGCACCTCTTGATTTTAACCAAGGCGGACTTAGCAGACCCTAACCGGACTAACCAATGGATCCACTACTTTGATACCCACGGGTATACGGCAATTGCAGTGGATTCCAAACAAAACGGGGCCAATAAACTAGTAACTCAGACGGCCCTTAAAATCTTACAACCAAAGCTGGCGGCGGAAGTAAAACGGGGGATGAAGCAACGGCCCATCAAAGCAATTTGTGTGGGGGTCCCTAACGTTGGAAAATCGACGCTTTTGAACCGCTTAGTTCAAAAACGTGCTGCCCAGGTAGGTAATCGCCCGGGAGTTACCAAGGGTCAACAATGGCTCCGATCCAGTAAGGACCTAGAGTTATTAGATACCCCAGGAATCCTATGGCCAAAGTTTCAAAATCAATCGATCGCAAATAAGCTAGCGTTAACGGGGGCAATTAAGGATAACCTATACGCTAGTGATGACGTTGCGTTATTTGCGTTGGACTTCTTTCGGAACAACCGGCCTAAGGAGCTGATGCAACGCTACCGCTTGACCGATGCGGACATGCAGTTAAGCAACGTTGATTTACTGCTTAAAATTACCCAAAATGTCGGGATGCGCGACGATTATGAACGCGCTTCCGTGCGTTTGATTCAAGACGCTCGGAAGGCTAAGTTAGGGCGCTTTACCCTCGACTCCATGGAACTAGTGAATCCAGATGAAGAATGAGACGGTTAATGAAATCAAGCAACGCTTAGCGGCCATTACCGACCCCTCCGATCCACTACTAACGAAGTGGGCGCATGATTCACGTAAGGGGGTCTTAACCGCACTGGCCCGGCGCAGACAACAATTGCAAAAGCAGGCTGAACAACACGCCGCTTTTTTGGCGCGGTTTCGCTATGAAAAGTTATTCTGGCACCAGGGAATTACCTACGTTGCCGGAGTCGACGAAGTAGGCAGGGGTCCCCTTGCCGGCCCCGTGGTGGCTGGGGCAGTAATCATCCCAGCTGATTTTGATTTGGAGTTGGTAAACGATTCCAAACAACTCACTCCCGCAAAGCGCGCTGAATTAGCACCGTTGATTGACGATGCTGCAATCGCTACTGGCTTAGGGGTGGTGGATAATCACATGATTGACAAGCTTAACATCTACGAGGCCACTAGACTAGCGATGCAAACGGCCGTCAATAACTTAGCCGTTCAACCGGAACGTTTAATCGTAGATGCAATGCAGGTGCCAGTACCGATTGAGCAGTTGCGTTTGATCAAGGGGGATGCAAAGAGTATTTCAGTCTCAGCTGCCAGTATCCTGGCAAAGGTGCATCGGGACCGGTTAATGGATGATTACGCTAGTTTGTATCCAGAATATGATTTCGTGCACAATGCAGGGTACGGGACCGCTAAGCATTTAGTGGCGTTAAAGCAGTTCGGTGCGACCCCGATTCACCGTATTAGTTTTGCCCCCGTAAAAAAATCCATCCAAAAATAATTTTTTTGCGTATCTTTTCTAATAATGAAGGGATTGATACGTATGCAAGCAAGAAAATTATTATTAAAACTGAGGATTTGTCGGGGAATTAGCTTTCGAGGTGAGTACCGAGTCTACCAGTGGCTAGTTTCGCAGTTAGGGGTTCTTGATGGAACCCAGGAAGTGAAGCTATCCGTTGATGATTTAATTCAAGTTGCTACGATTAGGCGCAACTATCACGCCCAATTCAAGGCTAGTTTTTTAAGTGAACAGATTGAATCCGACATGGCCCTTAACGAGCGGATGTGTGAATATACAACCATTTTTGATTCAGACTACCCGCAAGCCTTGCGGGAGGCCGCTTTTCCGCCCTTAGTATTGTTCTATCAGGGCGATATTCAATTAGCGCACCGCCCGCTTTTGGGGATGGTGGGGAGTCGTAAGAACTCCCAATATGCGGTGGAAGTCATTCGCACTCTGATGCCAAAACTGGTTGAACATGGGATTGTAACCGTTTCGGGATTAGCAACCGGAGTGGATGGCCTGTGCCACAAGCTAACGATCGCAAATGGTGGCAAGACGATTGCTGTAATTGGGACGGGACTGGATTACTGTTATCCGCGGAGTAATGTGCGACTTCAGTCCATCATTGCTCACGACCACTTATTACTGTCTGAATATCCGCTGGGGGTCAGCGTACGAAAACACCATTTTTTAGAACGAAATCGGATCATTGCGGGGTTGATCAAAAATATTATTATTGTCGAAGCAGCCCAAAAATCAGGAAGCTTAATCACCGCAAATTTAGCGTTGAACAACAATCGAAATGTGACTGCAATCCCCGGCCCCATCGGCCATCCGTTGTCTGTGGGGTGTAACCAGTTGATTGTTGAAGGAGCGAAGCCAATTTTGACGGCTGAAGATATTTTGGAAGATTTTTAATTTGACACAATCAACTAACTGCAATATTATGTGAGAGATTTAATGTATAGAAATGAATAATTTGATTGAGGGATTATTTAATGACCACAAAAACAAAAACTTCCACATCGAAACGTAAGAGAACCGTTAAGAAAAAGCTAGTGATTGTTGAATCACCAGCAAAAGCAAAAACAATTGAAAAGTACTTAGGTCGCACCTATCGCGTAATTGCCAGTAAGGGTCACATTAGAGATTTGCCCAAGAGTAAGATGGGGGTTGATATTGAAAACCACTTCGAACCCCACTACATTTCCATTCGAGGAAAGGGTGACACGATTAAGATGTTGCGCTCTGAGGCTAAAAAGGCCAAGGCCATTTACCTCGCATCTGACCCCGATCGAGAAGGGGAGTCGATTGCTTGGCATCTATCACACCTGTTAGGGTTAGATATTAACGATAATAACCGAGTTGCTTTTCATGAAATTACTAAGGATGCCGTCAAGGACGCTTTTAAGAACCCTAGAAGCATTGACATGAACCTAGTCGACGCCCAACAAGCGCGTCGGGTCTTAGACCGGCTGGTGGGATATTCAATCTCGCCATTGCTATGGAAAAAGGTTAAAAAGGGGTTAAGTGCTGGACGGGTTCAATCCATTGCTCTTTGGTTGATTATTGATCGGGAACGAGCAATTCGAAAGTTCGTACCAGAAGAGTACTGGACGATCGATAGTGAATTTAAGAAGGGGCGGGCTAAGTTCGAAGCTAGTTTCTACGGCCTAGACGGTAAAAAGGCAGAATTGCATAATAATGACGACGTCCAATCCGTTTTAGGAAAGTTAGATAAGAATGCCGACTTTACGATTCAAAGTGTAAAGCGCCGCGAAAGAAAGCGCCAACCCCAACAGCCATTTACTACCAGTACGATGCAACAGGTGGCCAACCGCCAGTTGAAATTTAGAACTGGAAAGACCATGATGGCTGCCCAACAATTGTATGAAGGAATTCACCTGGGCAAGGAAGGTAACCAAGGGTTAATTACCTATATGCGAACCGATTCCACCAGAATTTCCGCAATTGCAAAGCATGAAGCAGCGACCTTCCTCCACGAAAACTACGGAGCTGAATACGCTGCAAATAAACCGCTCAAGGGGAAACTACCCGAAGGTGCCCAAGATGCCCATGAGGCGATTCGACCAACTTCGGTAATGAGAACCCCTGATAGCGTTAAGGAATACTTGAACAAGGATCAATTCAGACTCTACCAGCTCATTTGGTCACGATTTTTAGCCAGCCAGATGACGCCAGCGGTCATGGATACGATGACGGTCGACCTCGAACAAAACGGGGTCAACTTTAGAGCGAACGGCTCTAAATTGAAATTCCCTGGATTCTTGAAGGTTTATGGGACTCGTGAAAAGGATAACGACCTTCCAGACTTGGCTGAAGGGGATGCCACTAAGTTGGTCAAGAATAATCCTGATCAACATTTCACCCAGCCTCCGGCACGGTATAGTGAAGCGAACTTGATCAAGGCCCTTGAAGAAAACGGGGTGGGGCGGCCTTCCACGTACGCCCCTACGTTAGGAACGATTCAAAAGCGTTACTACGTTAAGTTCGTGGGCCGGCGGTTTGAACCAACCGAGCTCGGTGAAATTGTTAATGACATTATTGAAGAGTACTTTCCAGACGTCATTAACATTGACTTTACCGCCGATTTAGAATCAAAACTAGATGAAATCGAAGAGGATAAGCAAAACTGGGTCAACGTTGTTGATCAGTTCTACGAACCATTTTCAAAAGAGGTTAGCCACGCCGAAAAGACAATGGAAAGTATCCAGATTAAGGACGAACCAGCGGGCTTTAACTGTGACATCTGTGGAGCTCCGATGGTCATTAAGATGGGCCGGTATGGTAAATTTTATGCTTGCTCACGCTTCCCTGATTGCCGGAATACCCAGGCAATTGTAAAGGAAATCGGGGTTAGCTGTCCAAAATGTAAGCAGGGGCAAGTGATCGAACGGAAATCGAAGAAGAACCGGATTTTCTACGGTTGCTCGCGTTATCCAGAATGTGACTTTGTTAGCTGGGATAAACCAGTTGGCCGGGATTGTCCACGGGATGGGCACTTCCTGGTTGAAAAGAAGATTAAGGGTGGCGTTCAGGTGGTTTGTCCTAACGGCGACTACGAAGAACCCGTTCAAAAATAAGGTATTATCTAAATGGATAATACCTTATTTTTTGAAGATTTGTAGTAAAATGTACTATTTTACTTTAACCAAGGTGAAAAATGAAAGAAAACAAAGATTTAATTAACATTTTTATTGCCCATATTCAAGTTGAAAAACAGTATTCAATTCAAACCATTCGTGCATACTTAAATGACTTAAACGAATTTACTAAAATTGCGGCTGGGAAGGAAAATCGCTCCTTATTAGAAGCGACTGAAATCGATGTTGAAAACTACTTGAACTACTTAAATCGGAAGGGCGACGAAAGGAATACAATTCTACGCAAGATATCTGCGGTGAGGTCATTTTATAACTACCTAATTAAAACGGACGTAACTAAAAATCAGCCGTTCGAATACGTCCACTTAAAGAAGAAGCAAAACCGACTACCTAAGTTTTTGTACCCGAATGAGATTAAAGAATTGTTTAAATCCGCCCATAATGGAACAAATGAGACCTTAATTCCGCGAAATGTTGCTATACTAGAATTACTGTTTAGCACTGGATTACGAGTAAGTGAGTGCGCAGGATTGACCCTTGCAAAGTTAGATTTTGATAATCGCATTATGGATATTTTAGGGAAGGGCAGCAAACAACGCTACGTCCCGTTTAGTCCGGAAACTAGGCAGGCATTGAAAAACTATCTTAGAACTACTCGGCCCACGCTAATGCAGAAGTACCATCAAGACCATGATACGTTATTTGTAAATAACCATGGGGCACCATTGACATCCCGTGGAATTGAATATATTTTAGATTCCATTCTAAAGAATAGTTCGCTGGACAGTAATATTTACCCCCATATGTTTCGGCATACGTTTGCTACCGACATGTTAAATAACGGGGCCGATCTAAGAAGTGTTCAGGAGTTGTTAGGGCATAGTAGCCTCTCTACGACACAAATATATACGCACGTTACTAAAGAAAACCTACTAAAAAATTATAATCAGTTCTTCCCACGCTCGAAGGACTAAGAAGGAGTATGAATAATGACAGTAAAATTTGAAGCAACCACGATCTGTGCAGTTAGACACAACGGTCATATTGCAATGGCCGGAGATGGTCAAGTAACCATGGGTGAAAAGGTAATCATGAAGGGGACCGCGCACAAGGTGCGTAAAATTTATGATGGAAAGGTTGCCGTTGGATTTGCCGGAAGCGTTGCCGATGCCTTTAACTTGGAATCAAAGTTTGAAGCCAAGCTTAAGGAATATAGCGGAAACTTAAAGCAAGCAGCCGTAAAGCTCGCTCAACAATGGCGTGGTGATCAATCACTGCAAAAGCTGGAAGCACTATTGATCGTTGCCGATAAGAAGGACTTGCTCTTGGTTTCTGGATCTGGGGAAGTAATCGAACCAGATGATGATATCCTAGCAATTGGTTCTGGCGGGAACTTTGCCCTAGCGGCTGCACTAGGAATGAAGCACCATGCTAAGGACATGAGTGCCAAGGAAATTGCTGAGGCATCAATCTATATTGCCGGAAGCATTGATATTTTTACTAACCAAAACATTATTTCAGAAGAACTATAATTTCAGGAGGATTTTGATGAAAGCAATCGATAAGACCCCAAAACAAATCGTTAAAGAACTAAATGAATACATCATTGGCCAAGACGCTGCTAAGAAGGCGGTTGCCGTGGCATTGAGAAATCGATACAGAAGAATGCACCTTTCTAAGTCAATGCAAGAAGACATTACCCCTAAAAACATCTTAATGATTGGACCAACTGGGGTGGGAAAAACTGAAATTGCAAGACGCCTTGCTAAAATTGTTAACGCTCCATTTGTGAAGGTGGAAGCAACTAAGTTTACCGAAGTTGGTTACGTCGGTGGTGACGTAGAGTCAATGGTGCGGGACCTGGTGGAAAATGCCGTTAAAACGGTCAAAGAAGAACGGTTCAGTAGTGTTGCTGGTCAAGCTGAACAAAGAGCAAATGAACGCCTAGCAGAGTTGATGGTCCCTGATGACAACCAGCAAGCGAACCAAAATGCGGATATGAAGAGCATGATGGACATGCTTAACCAACTCCAAAAGGGGCAAATGCCTAACAACCAAGAAGCCCCTAAGCACCAACCAGTTAGTGATGAAGTGAAAGCCAAGCGTGAACAGCTTCTAAAGCAACTAGAACTAGGCCAATTAGAAGACCGGATGGTTGAAATTGAAATGGATGACCCTAAGCAATCAGTAGCGCAACAAAATAATATGCTGGGTCAAATGGGAATCAATTTAAATGACACCCTAGGTAGTATGCTCCCTAAGCGGCAGATCAAGGCCCACCTCAAGGTCTCTGAAGCCCGCGAAATTTTGATTCGGGAAGAATCAGAAAAGCTAGTTAACGATGCTGACCTATACCGCGAAGCAATTAACCGGGCCCAAAATACCGGGATTATCTTTATTGACGAAATTGATAAGATCGTGGGCGGTCAATCCCAAAACAAGGGGGAAGTCTCAAGAGAAGGAGTTCAAAGAGACATCCTCCCAATCGTAGAAGGTTCCAACATCAATACTAAGTATGGTTTGGTGGATACTAGCCACATCCTTTTCATTGCTTCTGGGGCGTTTGCGGAAAGTAAGCCTAGTGATTTAATTGCTGAATTACAAGGACGGTTCCCAATCCGGGTGGAATTGGATTCATTGAGCAAGGAAGATTTTGTGAACATTTTGACGAAGCCAAATAATGCGTTGATCAAGCAATACGTTGCGTTGATTGGGACCGATAACATCCAGGTAACGTTTACGATCGAATCAATTCAAAAGATTGCTGAAATTGCATATAATGTTAACCGCGATATTCAAAATATTGGGGCTCGGAGATTGCATACCATTCTAGAAAAACTTTTGGAAGACCTATTGTTTGAAGGTCCAGATATGGAAATGGGTGACATCACAATCACTGAACACTACGTTGAAGATAAGGTCGGCCACCTTGCTAAGGACCAAAATCTATCCCAGTTTATTCTTTAAACGATTAATTTAGTGATTTACACTAGTTTTTTTGCTAAAATTAATTTATAACTTAAAGATAGATGAGGATGATCGCATGGAATTCACTTTATCAAATGACAGTTTAACAATTGAAGTTAATTCTAAGGGTGCTGAATTAAATAGTATTAAGGGTGACAATGGAATTGAATACCTTTGGCAGGCTGATTCTAACTTTTGGGGTCGACATGCACCGGTATTATTTCCAATCGTTGGTCGACTTAAGAATGACCAGTATGAATATGAAGGCAAGAAGTATTCACTAGGTCAGCATGGGTTTGCGCGGGACATGGAATTTGAACTGAGTGATCGCACGGCTGATTCAATTACGATGGTTTTAAAGGCCAATGCCGAAACTAAGCCGGTGTACCCATTTGATTTTTTGCTATTCGTTAAGTATACATTGGATAAGACAACGGTGAAGGTTGATTTAACCGTAGTTAACCAGGGAACTAATGAGATGTACTTTTCAGTGGGCGCCCATCCCGCATTTAACGTTCCACTGAATGCTGACCAGCACTTTGACGATTACCAAGTTAAAGTGGCGCCACGGGAAATTTTTAACCAAATCCCCTTGGAAAACTCACTTAGTGCCGCTAAGGATGGGTCTGAATTAGATTTTAAAAACCCACTCCCAGTTTCCAGAGAATTGTTTAAAAACGATGCCGTAATTTTAGACTTACAACAGCAACCAATTGACGTAATGCTAGAATCTAAACATACGCTTAATCAACACGGGGTATCTTTGCATACTGATAATGCTAAGTACATGGGGCTTTGGTCACAGTACCCATCAGATGCCCAATTTGTTTGCATTGAACCATGGTGGGGAATCGCTGATGACGTTGATGCAGACGGCCTCTTAATTCACAAAAAGGGAATCGAACAACTAGCTTCTGGAGATCGTTTTGATGCCTGTTTTGACATCACGGTGTATTAGTTAGGAAATAAAAAAGACGCTCACCACATGGTAAGCGTCTTTAATTATTTAGTGTTGTTGATGCTTGTATTTAATACCAAAGTGAACGAGGTTCTCAGTCCCGTTCAAAATTCGTCGGATATTCTTTCGATGGCGGTAAAATACGAAGATGGTCAGGATGATTGCAATTGTTGCTAACAGGTAGTCATGAATTGTTAACGCAACGATTGAAACAAATATGAATGTGCATAGGCTAGCCAGGCTGACCATGCTGCTCAGGTAGAGCACAAAAATCAACACTAAGGTTGCCATGATGAACAAAACGGGATTATACGTTAATAACATCCCTGCACTAGTAGCAACGGCCTTCCCACCCTTAAATCCATCGAAGATTGAGAACGTGTGACCAATAATGGCGCACAACCCAAAGATTAGCTCGGTCAGGTGAATTGAACCGAAGTTGATGCCAAATAGCAGTGGCAATGCTGCTGAAAGCGATCCCTTGGCAATGTCCATGAATAATACAACTGATCCAGCAACGGGACCTAGGACCCGAAAGGTATTTGTAGTGCCGATGTTTCCGGAACCATGTTGTCTAACGTCAACCTTAAAAAAAGTTTTCCCAATCCAAATTCCACTCGGAATTGAACCTAATAAATATGCTATGATTAATAATACTGCGATTTTCAAAATGATGCCCCCAATAAATCGTTTAATAACGATGGTGACTTTAAATCATCACCACTTGCATTTATAAATTAAACGTACTAAATTATTATACCATAGAACATTTGTTCGAATTAAAATTTGCAAAGTCGCGTAAATAAGTTATGATTATATAGATTGTATTTTCTAAGATAAAGGAGTTTTCTCATAATGGCTAAATCAAAACAAGAATATGATGATTCCTCCATTCAAGTCCTGGAGGGGCTAGAAGCCGTTCGAAAACGGCCAGGGATGTATATTGGTTCTACCAATGGTAATGGACTCCACCACCTGGTCTACGAAATCGTTGATAACGCCGTTGATGAAGCGTTAGCCGGATATGGTGATGAAATTAACGTTACAATTCATAAGGATAATAGTTTGACCGTTGTCGACCATGGACGGGGAATGCCAGTTGGAATGCATTCGTCAGGAAAACCAACCCCCGAAGTGATTTTAACGGTTCTGCATGCCGGTGGGAAATTTTCCGAAAATGGTGGTTATAAGACCTCTGGAGGCCTTCACGGAGTTGGTTCCAGTGTTGTGAACGCCCTTTCGACTAGTTTGATGGTTACGATCGTTAGGGATGGTCATAAGTACCAAGAACAGTTTGAAAACGGTGGGAAGCCGATTGGCACCTTGAATGACCTGGGTAAGACTAAGGAGCACAGTGGAACAACAGTGACCTTTAAGCCCGATCCCGCAATCTTTACTACGACCGTGTTTAACTACGACGTGTTAAAGGAACGGTTACGTGAATCCGCCTTCTTACTAAAGGGGATCAAAATTACGTTGACTGATGAGCGGACAACCCCTGAAAAACACGATCAATTCCACTTTGAAAAGGGAATTGAAGAATTCGTTGAATACCTAAATGAAGGTAAGCACACCTTAGGACCTGTGATGTATTTTGACGGTACTAAGGAAGGCATCGAAGTTGAAGTAGCTGCTCAATATAACGATGGGTACACTGAAAATACATTATCATTCGTTAATAACGTGCGGACCAAGGACGGTGGGACCCATGAATCAGGATTCCGTAGTGCTTGGACCAAGGCGTTCAACGAATACGCCAAAAAAGTGGGCTTACTAAAGGGGAAGGATAAGAAGCTAGACGGGACCGATGTTCGTGAAGGCCTTTCAGCCATTATTGCCCTAAAGATTCCAGAAGAGCTCCTTCAATTCGAAGGCCAAACCAAGGGGAAACTTGGGACCCCTGAAGCCCGTTCAATCGTGGATAGCATTATTAGTGACCAGCTGGTTTACTTCCTAATGGAAAATGGCGACTTTGCTCAGCAGTTAGTTCAAAAAGCAATTCGGGCTCAACAGGCCCGGGATGCGGCGCGTAAAGCTCGGGATGAAAGCCGTGGCGGGAATAAGAAGCGCAAAAAAGAACGGCTCCTATCAGGAAAGTTGACCCCTGCCCAGTCAAAGGACGCCGCTAAAAATGAATTATTCCTAGTTGAAGGGGATTCAGCTGGTGGTTCTGCTAAACAGGGCCGTGACCGGAAGCATCAAGCCATCCTACCATTACGGGGGAAGGTATTGAATACCGAACGGGCAAAGCTCCCTGACATTATGAAAAACGAAGAAATCAGTACAATGATCTATACCGTTGGAGCCGGGGTCGGATCTGACTTTAACATTAAAGATGCTAATTACGACAAAATTATCATCATGACCGATGCCGATGATGATGGGGCCCACATTCAGATCCTATTGTTAACGTTCTTTTATAAGTACATGCGGCCGATGATTGAAGCCGGTCGGGTGTACATTGCATTACCACCCCTATACAAGGTGCAAAAGAAGGTTGGTAAAAAAGACCGGGTCGCATATGCTTGGACCAATGGTGAAATGGAACGGTTGACCAAGGAATTCAAGAAACCGTATACCCTCCAACGCTTTAAGGGGTTGGGTGAAATGAACGCCGATCAACTATGGGAAACCACGATGGACCCTGAATCCAGAACACTAATTCAAGTGCACATTGATGATGCTAAATTAGCTGACCGTCGGGTAACGACCCTAATGGGTGATAAGGTAGCACCACGACGGGATTGGATTGAAAATAACGTCCAATTTAACCTAGAAGAAGATGGCAGTATTTTAGATAATACCGCTAAATAGTTAATCAAGGGAGGCCCACTTAATTGAAGAATGGACAAACAATTGAACGGCTAACGCTTGAAGATATCATGAGTGAACGATTTAGTCGTTATTCTAAGTCAATCATTCAAGAAAGAGCGTTACCAGACGTGCGGGATGGATTGAAGCCGGTCCAAAGAAGAATCCTCTATGCCATGAATAAAGATGGGAATACTTACAACAAGGGATTCCGTAAGGCTGCTAAATCCGTCGGAAACGTAATGGGGAACTACCATCCCCATGGGGATAGTTCCATTTATGAAGCCCTTGTCAGAATGAGTCAGGGGTGGAAACTACGTGAACCACTAATCGAAATGCACGGGAATAACGGATCAATGGATGGGGATCCACCTGCTGCAATGCGGTATACTGAAGCCCGCCTTAGCAAGATTGCTGGTGAAATGCTTAGGGATATTGATCGCGACACTGTTGATTGGGTATTGAACTTTGATGATACTGAATACGAACCGGTTGTCCTTCCAGCTAGGTTCCCGAACCTATTGGTGAATGGAGCCACTGGAATATCGGCTGGTTATGCGACTGATATTCCACCGCACAACTTAGGAGAAGTGATCGACGCTGTGATTGCACTTCAAAAGAAGCCTGATGCTACTCTGGCTGATTTAATGAAGTACGTTCACGGGCCTGACTTTCCAACTGGCGGGATCATTCAAGGAATTGATGAAATTAAGAAGGCTTATGAAACCGGTAAGGGAAGAATCGCTGTTCGTTCTAAAACAGCAATTGAAACCTTACGGGGGAATAAGCAGTTGATTCGGGTCACCGAAATTCCGTACGAAGTGAACAAGCTTCAACTCGTTAAGCAAATTGATGAAATTAGAATTGCTAAAAAGATCGATGGAATTGCTGAAGTCCGGGATGAAAGTGACCGTAATGGGCTTTCAATTGCGATCGAATTAAAACGGGATGTTGATTCTAAAGGGATTTTAAACTACCTCTTTAAGAATACCGACCTGCAAATTTCATATAATTTTAATATGGTTGCGATTGATAACATGCGTCCGGAAAGACTAACCCTCAAGCGGGCACTTAGTTCCTACTTAGAATTTCAAAGGCTAGTGGTTAAAAAACGGACCCAGTTCGATTTAGATAAGGCTTTAGACCGCCAAGAAATCGTTCAAGGACTGATCAAGGCGCTATCCATTTTGGATCAAGTAATTAAGACCATTCGAGGAAGTAAGGATAAGGCCTCTGCGCGAAATAACTTAATTGAGGCGTTTGATTTTACGAACGCCCAGGCTGAGTCAATCGTTAACTTGCAACTGTACCGCTTGACCAATACCGATGTGACCCAGTTAAATGCTGAGGCTGAAGCCCTTGCAGAACGGATTGAAAAGTTCAAGGCCATTTTAGCAGACCCTAAACAACTGGATCTGGTATTGAGAAATGAGTTACGCGCCATTAAGAAGGCGTACGCATCCCCACGGCTCAGTGAAATTGAAGCTGAAATCGAAAACCTCAAGATTAGTACAAAGGTAACGGTTCCGGATGAAGACGTAGTGGTATTAGTCAGTGACGATGGTTACTTGAAACGGAGTAGTGTTCGTTCGTACCGGGCCTCAGAAGCAAATGAAAATGGCCTTAAGTCAGACGATCACCCCATCTTCTTGAAGGAATTAAACACGCGGGACCACTTAATGATGTTTACGAATAAGGGGCACCTGATCTATCGGCCGGTATTTGAAATCACTGATACCCGGTGGAAAGACACTGGCGAGCATATTTCACAAACGATTGGGCTTGCCGACGATGAAAAAATCATTAAAACGTTTGCGTTCAAGGACCTTAAGGCAACCGGAAGCTTTTTAATTGCCACTAGTGATGGGTACGTTAAATTAACTGAGTTTAATAAGTTCCTCCCTGGTCGGACCTACAAGAGTCATGCAAGCGTTTATGAAAAGTTGAAGCAGCCAGATGCGAACGTGATTACGATTGAGTACCTATCCGGCAACGTTGATGGGTATCAAGTCGTGGTTGCTAGTCAGCAGGGGATGGCCACTCGATATCAACTCACTGAAGTATCGTTTAGTGGAGCTAAGAGTACTGGAGTGCGTTCCATTGCGCTTAAGGATGGTGACGAGGTCGCTAGTTGTCAATTAGCAACTGAAGATTCAATCATGGCGATCATAACTCAACGGGGTTCTTACAAGAATCTTCCTGTAAACGAAATTCCGCTAGCCGGAAGGGGCCGGCGGGGTGTTATCATCCTCAAGGCCTTAAAGGCCCAACCACATGCAATTGTTGGCTTTGTGACCGTTAAACCAATTGACCTGGAGCAACCATTGCATATCTATACTGACCACAGACGGGTGCATGATGTTGTGCCGATTGACCACCCAATGGGGGAACGGTATTCAAACGGAAGCTTCGTGGTGGATGTTAAGTCGGAAGGCCAACCAATTTCCATTCAAAAGGCTTTAAATTAATTTGTAAAAAGTGCTAAAATAGAATTGAAGCGTCATCATACTAATTATCTAATAGAATTGGGGCAATCATAATGAGTAAAGAATTAGTTTTTGGACACCAAAATCCAGATACAGATGCAATTAACGCTGCGAAAGCATACGCATACCTACAAAATAGGCTAGGTTACGATGTTGAAGCCGTTGCGTTAGGCGAAATCAACGATGAAACGAAGTTTGTCTTAGACTACTTTGACGAACCTGCACCACGGGTAATTACTGCTGCTAAGCCAGAAGTTGATTCAGTAATGTTAGTTGACCATAATGAATTTCAACAAAGTGTTAGTGACATTAAGGATGTTACCATTACCCACGTGGTTGATCATCACAAGGTTGGTAACTTTGAAACTGAAAAACCACTTTACATGCGTGAAGAACCCCTTGGATGTACTAGTACCATTATCTACAAGCTCTTCAAGGAAAATAACGTTGAAGTTCCTGCTAAGGTTGCTGGTTTAATGTTATCTGCCATCATTTCAGATACCTTACTATTACAATCACCAACTACTACTGATACTGACCGTAAGGCGGTTGAAGATTTAGCTAAGATTGCGGACGTTGATTACAAGGACTACGGAATCAAGATGCTAAAGGCCGGAACTAACGTTGATGCTAGTTCTGCTGATGAATTAGTGGACCAAGATGCCAAGTCATTCACAATGGGTGGTAAAAACGTTCGGATCGATCAAATTAACGTTGTTGACCTTCAAGATATCTTGAAGCGGACCGATGAAATCAAGGCTGCAATGGAAAAAGCCAGTGCAGCAAATAGTTTTGACCTTTACTTAGTATTGGTTACCAACGTATTAGACAGTAACTCCGCATTAATTGTTACTGGAGATCCAAAATCAGCCGTTGAAAAAGCATTCAATGGTAAATTAAACGATGCCGATGTTATGAACTTACCAGGGGTTGTTTCCCGTAAGAAGCAAGTAGTTCCACCTTTAACTGAAGCTTTCGAATAAAAATTAATAGATGCCATTAACCAGTTCTGACCGTCAGATTGATCGTTGGGACTGGTTAATTTGTCCCTAAAATAAAATTAATTTCGATTGTAAGCATATCAGTTGCAATTCAGCCTAAATTATTTAAACTATTAATATATAGTGTAAGACATAAAAAATTAACGGGGGGATTTTTGAATGACTGATTATGATAAGAGTAAATTGACTAGGGAACAATATGACGTAACCCAAAATGCGGGGACCGAAGCCCCATACAGTGGAAAGTACGATAACTTCTTTGAAGACGGATTATACGTTGATGTTGTTAGTGGACAACCACTATTTACTTCAAAGGATAAGTACGATTCTGGTTGTGGTTGGCCTGCATTTACCAAGCCAGTTGATAACCAAAATATTAAATCTAACTTGGATACTTCATATGGCATGGTCAGAAATGAAGTTCGGAGTAAGGATGCGAACTCTCATTTAGGTCACGTTTTCCCTGATGGACCTAAGGATCGCGGTGGGCTAAGATACTGTATTAACTCAGCAGCCCTTAAGTTTATCCCGGTTGATAAGCTACAAGAAGAAGGATACGGCGAATACCTTAAAGATTTTAAATAATTCGACCCAAGTTTTTAATCAATTTAAAATGAAAAGAGTGATTTTTGAATGGAAACTGCAATTTTTGCTGGTGGTTGTTTCTGGTGCATGGTAAAACCATTTGATACGATTCCTGGAATTGAAAAGGTGGTCTCAGGATATACTGGTGGTCACGTTCCAAATCCAACTTACGAACAGGTATGTAGCCATACTACTGGGCATACTGAAGCTGTTAAAATCACGTTTGATCCTAGCAAGATTTCATACAAGAAGCTAGTTGAAATTTACTGGCACCAAACTGATCCAACCGATGCTTCTGGTCAATTCCAAGACCGGGGTGATAGTTACCGTCCCGTTATCTTCGTAAATAGTCCAGAACAACGGAAAATCGCTGAAGAATCCAAGGCAGATCTTCAAAAGAGTGGGATGTTTGATCAACCAATCGTAACTCAAATTGAAGATGCTAAGCCATTCTACCCAGCTGAGGATTACCACCAAGACTTCTACAAGAAGGATCCACTTCGTTACGTCATTGAAGAAAGTGGCGGTCGAGAAGCCTTTAAGAAGCAACATTGGAATGAAAAATAGTTAACTTAATCTCATGCAAGAGCGTTGGAATTTATCCAACGCTCTTTTTATTTTTACTGATGAATAATTATACATAACGATTAATTTAAAATTTTAAATTCTAATGATTAAGAAACATAATCTTTAGAATTAACCCATAAAATTGCGAACCATTCAAATTTCCATTCATCCCCTACATGATAGTATTTTAGAGCAATTTAATTTATGTACCCATTAATATAAAATGGTGCTATAATATCATTTGTAACAAACGACCCATTATATACAAATGTTTCTTTACACATATAATGTATAAAAAAGTCGTCTGCTATCCATTATAATACAGAAGGAAGTAATCATTATGCACAAAAATACAAAGAAAACACTGTTAGTTTCTTCAACCCTAGGCTTTTTAGCAATTGCTGGAACAACGGGATTATTGGCCCATGCAGATTCTGCAGCTACTCAACAATCAGCAAACGTTGCCGTTACCCCAGGGAGTTTAGCAGCCTCCGCATCTAACATTACGTTTACCAGTGTTGCTGTTTCAGACATTGCGAATAGTAACACGTCTGCAAAGGCATCATCAGCTTCATTAGCAACTGATGATAACCGGGGATTAGGGGCAGTTGGTTGGAACGTTACGGTGTCAGTTAATTCATTAAACGATAGTAGTAACAAAAATTCACTAACTGGGGATATTAACTTTGGACCCGCATCAGCAGATAATGGCGCAAACGTTACTACCAATGCAACCGCTAAAATTGGTGATACCTCAACAGTTCAAGTAGTGCAAGGAACTAATGAAGGACACACCATTACGAATTTAAATCCCGTTTTGAACTTGAATCAAAACACCAGCGTTGTTGCAACTTCTTATTCAGCATCCATTAACTGGACAATTAATGGAAGCACCACTAATTCTGCAGCTAACAGCGCATCTGGTAATAATTAAGCGTTTAAATGAAGTTATTTAAACGCAGCTGTTCTTTAGTTAGTATTCTGCTAGGAATGATTTTGGGATTTCAATTATTCAGTCAGCAGGTCCATGCTGATAACGCTAATTCACAATATCAATACTCCGTTGAAGTTGACGATTCAAAGAATACTTCTGCAATCCAACAAACGGTTAAACCGGGCCAGCAGTTAAATGTTAAACTGGTCTTTGCTAATAATAGCAATCAGGTCCAAACCTTAAGGGTGAATTTCAATACCGCTGTAACTGGTGATAACGGAGTGATCCAATATAATTTTACGGACCTAACTGACCGTTATTTTGGAAGGGTAAACTTCAGTAAGCTGATTAGTGGTCCTAAAACCATTAAGTTAGCAGCTAAGGCGAAGGTGATTCAGGAATACACGATTAAAGTTCCTAAGCAATCCTTTAGTGGGGTGATTGCTGGGGGCTTTTATATTGCACAGGCTGATGGATCAAACCAGAGCAACCAACAATCGGGCGTTAATTTTAAGAACGTGATTTCATATGCGATTCCGATTGTCCTTAGAGAAAACAACCGGTCCATTAACACTAAGTTAGCTTTAAATCAGGTTTTAGCTAAAATGCACTATGGGTATCCAACCGTCATTGCTAAAATTGATAATTTAACGCCAACCATGTTCGGCCAAATGAAGATCAAGACCCACATTATCGATCAATCAAATAATCAGGTCGTCTTTAAGCAAATCCAAACAAACATGAACATGGCTCCATTAACCAGAATGAGTTATCCCGTTGTAATCAATAAAAAGCTAGCTGCCGGTGATTATACGTTGAAACTGGCCGTTAGTTCCGGGAAGGCCCATTGGAATTTTAAGCATTCTTTTTCCATCAATGCTAAGTTAGCGGATGCAACTGCTAAGCAATCTAAAACTAAGGGTTCTCCCCCGGTTTGGATTTACGTTGTAATTGGAAGCGTCGTATTATTGGGCTTACTAGTCAGCGTCTTCTACTTGGGAAAAAGCAAATCAAAATAAATCGTTAAGAGCAATTCGCAATTAGGGCGGATTGCTTTTTTAGTGGAGTTCGATAAATGGGGCACCTAAAACAACGAAGTCGATGGCTGAGCGCGAATTTGTTAAGAAATGATTTTAATTCTATATCATTGTTAGTACCTAATAATGATATGAAAAGACTGTTAAATCAACGCTATAAAATAATATCAAAATTTATATCACTGTTTTATTAAATAAGCAAAAAACAATGATATAATTAAATAAGGTGGTGATAATGATGGCCGAAGAAAAAGTTTATCCAATTAAAGATGATCAAACCCTCATTGACGTTGAGGATACACTGATGCACAACTTTGCAAAGAGTGGCCATAGAAATTATATGATTTTTCAGCTAGGGAAAGCGACCCTACTTCGTTGTAGCGACGTTATGAAATTAAAGTACTTAGATGCATTTGACGATGACGGCATCTTAAAGGACAGTAGTTATATTCATGACCAAAAGACCGGGAAGCAAAATCGACTTTATTTAAAGCCGGTGGCAAATGATTTATTGCGTTACCAGCAATGGCGTCAAAAAATGCTGCGGAGCCGGCACCAAACTTCCGAATGGCTGTTTCCTTCGATTATGTACCCAGAGCGTCACATTACGGTTAACCAGTTCTATAAAATCATGCAACGGACGGGTGAATTACTAGGGATTGACTACTTAGGGACCCATACGATGCGAAAAACCGGTGCATACCGACTTTATGAACAGACAAATCATAACATCGCATTGGTGATGCAATCATTGAACCATTCCAGTGAAGCAATGACCCTTCACTACCTTGGATTAGATGAAATTACTAAGCGGAATATTTTTGATACAATTGACTTTGGATAACGCAAAAAGCCCTTGAAAATAATCTTTCAGGGCTTTTTTGTGTTTTAAGGTTGGTTTAAGGATGTTTGCCATTTTATTATGTTAACTAAGCTTTTATTGAGTTAGGCTCAATCTAGTTTTCACTGGTTACAAAATCAAATATACTAGTATCAATTCAAGAGGAAAGAAGGAATTAAAAATTAAAAAGAAGATCATTATTAGTCTCCTCTCAATTGCAATGGTTGCTCCACTAGCCATCAAGCATGTCTATCAGCCCCAACATTTGGTTTCAATTAAATCCGACTTTAAGCAAAGATAGACGTTTACATTAGCATTTATGTCCCATCAAAAAATCAAATTTAAAAACAAAGGAAGTTTTAACAATGAAAAAAAATCGTCGAAACACCTTAATCTCAATCTTACTAAGTGCCTCATTATTAGGTTTTACCGCTAACCCATTAAATGAACTTCATTCACCAATGGTTCACGCTGCAATGGTCAAACAAAATGTGCCAGCTAAGCCAAGTGGTTCATCATCTAGTTCTACTAATTTGCAGGGGGATAAAACAGTTACTAGCAAAACAACCGTTAGTGATGATAAAGCTAGCTCTGACAAAGCAAACCATTCTGCGTTCTTGGTAAAACGGGGTGGTAGTTTGACGCTTAATAATTCCGTCATTGCTAAAACTGGTGAAACGACTAGCGAGGACAACAGTAATTTTTTTGGGCAAAACGCAGGGTTACTAGTAACTAATGGTGGAACTGCGAACGTTAATAATTTAACTGAAACCACAAGTGGCAACGGAGCCAACGCTGTCTTTGCAACCGGCTCCAACTCTACAATTAAATTGAATAACGCTAAAATCAACACGACCAAGAATTCATCGCGGGGACTAGATGCGACCCAAAAGGGAACCATTACCGCAACAAATACGAATATCTCCACTAATGGCAGTCATTCGGCAACCCTTGCTACTGACCGTGGGGGTGGGACCGTTACTTTAAATACTGGAAATCTAAAGACTACGGGTGACGGTTCGCCAATCATCTATTCCACCGGAAAAATCAACGTTAAAAACGTACAGGGGAATGCCAGTGGCGCAGAGGCTGCCGTAATTGAAGGGGCCAACAACATTAACGCCGTTGATTCCCACTTAAC
Organism: Lactobacillus sp. Sy-1; assembly: GCF_019303535.1. Taxonomy (GTDB): domain Bacteria; phylum Bacillota; class Bacilli; order Lactobacillales; family Lactobacillaceae; genus Nicoliella. The sequence goes on from NZ_JACCIU010000001.1 coordinate 1,024,711, forward strand.
TGCAAATAAGAACAACGGGGTAATGCTATACCAGAGTATGTCCGGGGATTCAGAAGAGGGGACCGCCTCATTTACCATGAAGGGTGGTTCACTAACTTCCAAGGTGACTGATGGTTCGAAGGGGACCACTAACCATACCGGGGCGTTGTTCTATGTTACCAATACTAAGGCTAACGTTAACTTGAATAACGTTAAATTAACCAACACTTCTGATACATTAATTAGGGCTGCTGGTGATCGGTGGGGGACTAGTGGTAGTAACGGTGGAAAATTAACCTTTACTGCGACTAAACAAACCCTTGCTGGAAACGTAGAGGTCGCTAGTGGTAGTTCCGTTAACCTAACGTTAAAGGATGGCTCTAGTTTGACTGGAAGCATTAATTCTGCCAACACCAAGGGAACCACTAAGCTGACCTTAGGATCTAATAGTACTTGGACCGTTACCAAAGATTCCCATTTGACCACGTTAATTGCAAGTAAGACCTCTCTGAAAAATATTAAGTCCAACGGCCATACCATTTACTACGACAAGAACAGTTCCTCAAACTCCTGGTTAGATGGGCAGACTTACAAATTATCTGGTGGCGGGAAGTTAACCCCTGCTTCTTAATGAGAAACCGGTGAAAAGATTTGACTTGAATTATAATATGATTATAATGTAATTAATTATTAAATAGTTCGAAACTTAAAGATGAGTATGTTAACTGTAATTATCAGAGAGGTGTGGATGGTGAAAGCACTAATTATGGTTGATTGAAGATGGTCTTTAGAGCATGTAAGTTACTGAGTCACTTGATAAGGTAGTTTCGGAGCCTCCCGTTAACGAGTTAAAGTGTGGTAGCCCCTTTGGCTATCAAATCAAGGTGGTACCGCGGAAATAGAGCGCTTTCGTCCTTTAATTAAGGATGGTGGCGCTCTTTTTAATTTAAAGGAGGAGTTTCATAATGGCTAAAGTCGCAGTTATTACTGGTGCAGGACAGGGAATTGGTGAAGGGATTGCGCATCAACTTGCAAACGATGGATTTGCAATTGCCGTTGCTGATATTAATGAAGCAACCGCTAATCAGGTTGCACACGATTTAAATGCGGAGGGGTATTCAGCCAAGGCGTACGTCGTCGACGTGGCTGATCGAAACCAGGTTTTCAATCTTGCCCAGTCTGCAGTTAATGACTTAGGTGAACTTGCGGTATGGGTTAATAACGCTGGAATTGCATTTATTGATTCATTCGTGGATTCAGATCCGGACCAATTTGAACGGTTAATTGATGTTAACTTAAAGGGAACTTACTGGGGAATTCAAGCCGCTGCCAAGCAATTTTTAAAGCAGGGTGATGGCGGGCGCATTGTAAACGCTGCATCACTAGCGGGGGTGGAAGCATCTGCATTACAGAGTGCTTATTCGGCATCTAAGTTTGGCATTCGTGGGTTAACCCAATCGGCAGCTAAGGAGTTAGCGAAGGATAACATTACCGTAAATGCTTATAATCCTGGCGTGGTAAGAACGCCAATGCGGGATGCTATTGATAAAAAAACAGCTGCGCTTAAAAACATTTCAATCGATCAACAAAAAGCCGGTGTAATTGATGAAATTGACCGGGGGCGTGAAGCAACCCCAGCAGACGTTGCTAACGTAGTGTCATGGCTGGTATCACCCAAAACCGAATACATTACGGGTCAATCGATTATGGTTGATGGCGGGATGCATTACTTATAATAATTAAAAGCCCGTGCGTTCAATTATTGACCTAACTAACGCACGAGCTTTTTGATTTTCAAATTAGAAACACCCAGTTAAACGATGATTAACTGGGTGTTTCTTTATATCTAAGTTAATTGGTATATCTTCTCTTAAAATTAATATAGCACATTTATTAAAATAATCAATATAAATTTATATTGATGCTGTAAATGAAATTAATGAGCGTCCTAGACGAACTTTAAAATGGAAAAATGCGAATTATAAATTTAAACATGAATCCAACAAACTTTGCTAAGATTACATTAAGTTGTTGCATTTGGATTTGACATATCCCCTAATTGATATTCTTCGGATAATAAATGTTATGTAAAGTAATAACTCAGTTTTCCAAATTGACCATTCCCCTTTCAATTCCAACTAAAAAACCAGCAATCAAATTGATTGCTGGTTAACTAAATTATTTTCTAAGTCGATTTCCTAAGGAAATAATCGTTTGATTTTTCGAAATTAAGTACATAATAATAATCTGAATTACAACCGTAAAGATTTCCTTAATGAAACGGGAAAGAAAAATAACTTCAAACGGGACGTGATTTAAAATCACCACCCAGGTCGTATTCAAAATTAAATTAATAACCACCACCACAATTACCTGTGAAATAATGATGGTCTTAAGGGTTGGTTTATGATTAAAGAAAAATAATCCAAAAATGACCCCGCCTAGGACGGCTGATAACGTGAATCCAGGAAAGTAAATTTGGCCTGAAATTAACGTTAAAAAGATATCAGCAAATCCGGCAATGGCACCAGCCCAAAACGGCCCGAACCACATCGCAATTAGAAAGGTTGCAATAAACGCGAAACTAAATTGGATCTTATTAGGAACCAAATAGAACGTAAATAAGCTACTTCCTAAAATCAGTCTAATGGCAGTGAGTAATCCTAAAATAGCAATCCCACTAGCATTAGGTTGAGCAAAAACTTTCTTTTGTGTATGCAAAAGAGACATCTCCTAAATAGAGCTGCCACTATCAATGGTGGCGAATGCGGGACTAACATCGCAAACGCATCGTTTTTCGTCCAAAGTTCACATTCCGTTCCAATGGCACTTGACGCGTTAATCCCTACTCCGAATATTTTATGATAATCTTAAGAATATCATAATATCATTATGATACATGATTAAAATAAATTAAGCAATAATCATTATTTTAACTCAAAGTCACGCATCCAGGCTAATGCTAGTGACTTATTCCCCAGGTGAGCACCAATTACGGGGCCAAAGTAGCTTTGCGTAACCTTCACATCGGGTCTTAATGCTTTAATTTTATCCGCCCAAATTTGACCGTGTTCTTGATCATTACCGTTAATAATCAAGACCCGCACCGGATAGTCCAGGTTACTGGTCCGTTGGTTAAAAATCTCCTCGGCGCGTTTCAAAGCCCGCTTTCTAGTCCGGACCTTGTCAAAGGCCACGATTTTATCGGTTTGATCATCAAAGGTAAGGAGCGGTTTGATATGCAGTAAGCTTCCAACCATCCCCGCCGCATTTGACAGCCGGCCCCCCTTTACAAGGTTCATTAAGTCATCAACCACAAAAATTTCATCAATCGTAGCCCGCAATGCGTCTAATTCAGTTAATATCTCATCAACTGAATTGCCATCGGTAACCATCTGGGCGGCTGCGATAGCTAAGTATCCCATTAATTTAACGGTGATCTTGGAATCATATGGAATTACTTTAATGTTCTTAATGGTAGGGGCCAGGGCAACTAACTGGTTGTATAGTCCTGAGATGGTACTAGCGAGGTGAATACTAATTACGGTATCGTATCCATCCCGCGCTAATTGGTCGTATAATTCGATAATTTTCCCCGCTGCTGGTTGAGCAGTACTGGGGAAGTTCTTTGCAGATTGTAATTTTTCATAGAATTCAGCCGTATCAATGTCGACACCCTCTTCATAGGTTTGACCATCAATAATAACTGAAATTGGGAGGATATGAATTTTATACTTTGCCAACTCATCATTTGAAAGATAAGCGGTACTATCCGTTACAATTGCAATTTTCATGTCTTCATCAATCCTTTAAATTATTACACTTTAACTTTCATTATACCATTAATGGCCTTTCAAATAATCATTCTAACGGTTTTTTGTTATAATAGAAATATACATCTATACCGAAAGTAAGTGATTGAAAAGTGTCTTTTGACGGAAGTTTTACCCACTCAATGGTAAAAGAACTAAGTGATTGGCTTAAGGGTGGCCGAATTGCTAAGATTAACCAACCCTATCCAAATGAAATTATCATCACAATCAGATCGAACCGGAACAGCTATCCGGTATTGTTATCAGCCAACCCTAGTTATGCGCGGGCACAGGTAACCAACATCCCCTACGTCAATCCCCCGGTCCCCACTAATTTCACCATGACGCTTCGAAAGTACCTCAGCGGAAGTGTATTGAATTCCATCACTCAGTCTGACAACGACCGGGTAATGCAGTTTCACTTTACGGTCCGCAATGAAATTGGCGATTTAAAATCAATGGTCTTAATCATTGAAATCATGGCGCGCCATAGTAACGTGATCTTAGTGGACGGTTCCGACCGCAGAATTATCGATGCCATTAAACGTATTGGCCCCGATAAAAGTAGATACCGGACGGTTCTTCCCGGAACGGAATACATTAATCCACCGAAGCAGGACTTAGTGGATCCGTTTACATTTACCGATGAAGCCCGGTTAGCACAAATCATCCGGGAGTTTCCGAATCAGGATGTCCTCTCGGAAAAACTCCGCCAAACCTTTCAAGGATTGGGTAAGGATACCGCTACTCAATTAGCCCGCTTTTTGCACCAATCGGGCTCATCAATGGAGTTATTTAAGCAGTTCTTTGAACAATTTAACACCCCCACGCCGACCTTGATTGACCGTGATAAGCCGATCTTTTTACCCTTTGATCCAATTGGAATTACCGATTCATTAAAGCACTATGATTCGCTAAGTGCGCTATTGGACGATTACTACCAAACCAAGGCGCAAAGGGATCGGGTCCGCGAACAAGGGGGCGTTTTGATTAAGGTTACTAGAAACGAGCTCAAGAAAAACCGGACCAAGTTAAAAAAGCTAACTAAAACACTTGATGATACTAAGTTTGCGGATGACTATCGCATTAAGGGGGAAATTTTAACGACCTATTTGAATCAAGTCCAACACGGAGCTAAACAAGTCGAACTCCCTAACTTCTATGATGATAACCACCCGCTTAAAATCAGCTTATTACCGGACAAGACCCCTTCTCAAAACGCCCAGTGGTACTTCAAGCAGTACCAAAAAAAGAAGAATGCGATTCAATTCGTTAGTCATCAAATTGAACTTACGAACGCGGAGGTAGAATACTTTGAGGGGGTTTTATCGCAGATTGAATTAGCAGACCCTAGCAACCTTGCTGATATTAAGGCTGAATTACAACAAGGCGGCTATCTAAGGGATCACGAACACCAAAGTAAAAAGAAACCAAGTAGACGCCAAATTAGCCAACCAGAACAGTTTAAGGCTAGTGATGGCACTGTTATCCTAGTTGGGAAAAACAACCTGCAAAATGACCGTTTGACCACTAAAATGGCTGATAAGCGTGATACCTGGTTGCACACCCAAAAAATCCACGGATCCCACGTTATCATTCGCTCGTTTGCCCCCAGTGAACAAACGATTGAAGAAGCCGCCATGCTAGCGGCTTACTTCTCTAAAGGTCGTGACTCTGCGAACGTGCCGGTTGATTACGTTCAAGTCCGGCACGTTAAAAAGCCGAACGGAACTAAGCCAGGATTTGTTATCTATGAAGGGCAAAATACCATGTATGTAACCCCAAATAAACAAGTTGTGGATCAACTAAGGGCGAATAATAATCAATAAATAAAAGAGTGGCAGCTATGAAATATTCTTCATAGTCGTCACTCTTTTATTCATCTTCAGGGGGATCTAGGTTGATTTCTGCCCCCACCTCTTGATTCGTGGACCCGACTTCTTGGTCCACCTTTAAGTCGATAAATGGAAATTTAGGTTTCATCTCTGCGAACGGGATGAACGAAAGATTCTTGAAGGTTTTGTTCAAGTCTTCGGTCGTTAGTTGATTGGTGTACAACTTAACTAGCATTTTGATCCAATTAACGTTCGAAATCCGGTTCAAAAAAATCGTTTCAATAATTCGAATCGGTCGAATCCCCACGACCTTGAACAGGCCCTGGTCTTCTAACACTAGGATTTGTACTAGTCCTTTCCAATAGGAGCTGCTGATCAATTCCTTAGCATCTGTAATTAGCCCGGCTAACTTATCATCATCAATCGCATATGGAAAAGCCAGGTGGGAAATGTCCTTTAGTTCGTGGTTCTTCCCAGACGCTAGCTTGACGGTATTAATAAACCGACTTTCATCCTTAGTGACAAAAAAGTTCATCGCAAAACTTGTTTTTTGCGGCAACGTGACCCCGGTTTCTTGATCAGGTGGCAGCACCACCACCTTTAGGTCTGGATACTGCCGTAACTGCCGAACTAGGTAGTGCCGATTTCCCGGCACCACAACGATAGCTGGTTTTTCAATTTCAGCAATGTTTAAAATGGCCCCAATCTGAATTGGTTCAATATACTGTTTGTCACTCAACTGCGGACTGAGCGATACTGAATTGGGGTTATTATTCATGATAATCGTTTTGTACCCCAACCGGTGCATTTGAATTAGGACCTCCGAAGTGTAGTAATCAGCAGCCGAATTTGGGCCTAACCGGTTACCGCCTCGCCCAATCACTAATGCCGAACGGTCTGACAACTGGTGGGATTCATTTTCCCGTTCAAAACTACTATAAAACGAACGAATTGAATGGGCTTCTTCCCCTGCCGATGGTTCAATCATTTTATAGGTTGGCACGCTGTTTTTCAACTTGCCTAAGTAGCGCACCTTGTCTAAATCGGTTTGCCAAGCGGCTGCTAACATACCATCCCCAAACCCCCTCCGGTGGGCCGTTCGAAGGGATTCTTCGGTTAGCGGCTCTTTTACAACGAGGTTTTCAACGGCCAGTAATTTTTGCAACCGTTTAAAGTAAAACGGATCGATTTTGGTTAGTTCGGAAAGGTCTTCGACCGGATAGTTACGCCGTAAGGCCTCAATCAATACTAAAATTCGGCTAGCCTTGGGATGAATCAACTGGCTGATCATTTCATCATCGCTGAGTTCTTCCATGTTCGGTAAGACATCCCGTGGATTGAACTGTGAACTACGCATTGCTTTTAAAATGGCCTCTTCAACGGTCCGCCCAATTCCTACCGCCGAACCAATCGATTTCATTGATTGGTCTAAATGCTGATCAACGGTTTTGAGGCTGTCGAACGGCCAGAGAGGAATCCGAATTAAGATGCGGTCCATCAACGGTTCCATAAAGGTAGTCAGCTTAGCATAGGCATGGGGTAAGTGAATATCGGCAAAACCATTACCAAGGACTAATTGAGCCGTAACGTAGTTGAGTGGGTACCCAGTAGCCAGGGTTGCTAGCGCGAAACCGCGGTTATAGTTTGGAGTGACCTTAGTAACAAAGTAATCATTGTTATCCGGATTCAACGCGAAACTAACCTCACAAGCTCCGATGATCTCTAATTGTTCCATGATGTTGAGCGTTGCCTTTCTAAGCCGCTGGTAAACCGAATCGGTGATGGTTTGAATTGGGGAAACCGCAATTGAGTCTCCAGAGTGAATTCCAATGGCATCAATATCTTCAACCCCATTAATAATCAACTTAGTTCCGTTCGGATCCCTAATGCCAATGATACTTAACTCTTTGTACCCCACAATGCTTTTTTCAATCACACAGCGATTCAACGTGGAATCAGTAAAAGATTCACTAAGCGCGATTTCCAAGTCATCAAAACTATTACAAATCGTCCGCCGGCTATTGATTGATGATAAGACCGGCTTTACGATGATTGGAAAGCCGACCTGTCTGACCAGGTCAAAGGCTTCAGCATTTGAATGAACGATCGTCGATGAGATGATTGGTTCTTGGACTTCCTTCATTAGTTGGCTGAAACGCAATGGATTGCCAATTAACTTCAGGGCCGCCTTGGAGAGTCCTAAGAGCTCAACGGAGTACTTAGCAAGGATCTTCATTTCAACTAGCTTTTGGCAAATTTTAATCGCATTCGGGCCTCCAAGGGTAGGCAGAATCGCATCGGGCCCCTCATTTTGAATAATTGCAACTACGTTATCTAAGGTTACCGCTTCAATATAAGCACTAGCTGGTTGAATTTCGGTCGTCGCAATCGAATATGGATTATCATCGATCACAATACTCTTCACCCCGACCCGTTTAAAACTAACGATGGTCTGGAAAACAGCGGCATCTAACTCGTTTTCCTGCCCCACTTTGGAAGGACCACCGCCGATTATTAGGACTTTATTGATGTTTTGATTAATCACGTTGTGGTTACCTCCTTTGTGAGCCAATATTTTCTAAAAATTCATCAAAGATATCGGATGCAATTGTGGGTCCCGGCTCACCATCTGGCGAAAATTGAACTGAAAAGGCGGGATAATCACGGTGCCGTAATCCTTGAACGGTCCCGTTGTAAAGATCAATATAGGTCGTAATCAACGTGTTGCGGTCGATTGAATCGTAATCAACGGCATACCCCTGTGCCTGGGAAACATAAATTACCTGGTTCGTAATGATCTTTCTTACAGGATGGTTGCTTCCGTGGTGTTCGGTCTCTAATTTATAAACCTTCGCGTTGTTCGCGATTGCGAATAACTCGTGGCCAAGACCAATTGCTAGTAGTGGGAACTGGGTCTGCAATGATTGAATCGTTTTAATGATCGACTTAGGCAGGTCGGCAGGGTTCCCGGGACCGGTTGAAATCACAATTCCATCCGGATCCAAACTTAAGATGCGTTCTACCGAAGTATCCCAAGGCACCACCACTACATTGCAATCACGTTCATCTAGGCGCCTTAAGATCCCCTGCTTTAAGCCAAAGTCAATTACGATGATATTAAAGCCATTGCCCGGATTAGGGTATGGCTTGGGAGTGGCGACCTGTGATACCTGCTGGTTGGTTAAAACGGTGGCGTTCAACTGGTCAAACGCATGCTCATCATCAACGTCTACGATGCTGGCCTTCATGGTTCCCTTTTTCGTGATCCGATGGGCTAGTTCTCTAGTATCGATCCCCTCAATTCCCGGGATTTCGTGTTGTTTTAAGAATGTATCCAATGATTGCTTGTGTTGATGATTGAGGGTGGTATCAGAGTATTCACGGGTGATGACCCCCTTGATACTGGTAACGATTGATTCATAGCTTTTATGGTTAATCCCTACGTTTCCGATGGTGGGTTGGGTAAACACAATGATTTGATTATGATAAATTGGATTAGTAATGGATTCTTGGTACCCCATCATATTTGAATTAATGATTATTTCACCGGTGGTGGTGGCCAATGCACCAAATGCTTCGCCGGGATATGATGAGCCATCCTCTAATATTAAATAACGTTTTGTCATTTTAATGCTCCCATCCAATTTCAGCCCTATTTGTTGACGATTTCAACAGCGTCACGCTTATCGATTTCTTGAACTGAAACTTGAATTTTTTCGTTCTGGGCACTGGGGATGTTCTTGCCAACGAAGTCAGCTCGAATTGGTAACTCCCGATGGCCCCGGTCAACTAGGACTGCCAAACGAATACTATTAGGACGGCCCAGTTCTGAAATGGCGCTTAGGGCCGCTTTAATGGTCCGGCCAGTATACAATACGTCGTCCACTAAGATGACGTTTTTGCCTTCAACTGAGACCCGATCGCCGCTAGCAACCACAGTCGGAGTCTCCTTTGCACTATCATGTTCAATATCATCACGATACTTAGTGATATCTAACGCCCCCACCGGAACTTCAACGTTTTCTAGTTGTTGGAGTCGATTGGCAATTCGCTTTGCTAGGTAGATTCCGCGGGTCTTGATTCCGACGATCACAAGGTCTTCGATGCCCTTATTCTTTTCAATGATTTCATAGGTTATTCTTGTTAATGCACGTTGCATTGCCATTTTATCGATAATTACTTTTGCCATTTTATCGTCCTTCCTTTTATTAAAAAAGGCTGCTAATTCGATTACTCGAACAGCAACCATTTTTCCAGTGGTTAATATAATATCAGAATATTTTAAATTGCCTGGTTTGTCAATGTTAATGCTGACGATGACGCAATTGAGTAAGCGTTTTTTCAAAGATTGTGGGCAGTGGAGCTGAAAATAACAATTGTTCCCCACTTCTAGGGTGCTTAAAGCCTAATACAGCCGCATGGAGAAATTGACCGTTTCCGGCAATTGTCTTTCGGGGGCCGTACAGTGGATCCCCCACTAGCGGGTGCCCAATCGATTTCATGTGAACTCGAATTTGGTGGGTCCGACCGGTTTCTAATTGGCATTCCACTAGCGTGTAGTTCGCAAACCTTTCCAACACCCGGTAGTGAGTTACCGCATGCCGACCATCAGCAACAATCGCCTGTTTCTTTCGATCCTTTTTATCGCGCCCAATTGGCGCATCCACCGTCCCGCGGTCATCCTTGATCACTCCGTGCACCAATGCGATATACTTGCGAACGTTGGTCTTATCCTTGAGCTGTTTAGAAAGTGATTCATGTGCTAAGTTATTTTTCGCAACCATTAAGAGCCCGGAAGTATCCTTATCAATTCGGTGGACGATTCCCGGACGAAGCGTCCCGTTAATGTTGGACAACGGCGTATGGTACAACAATGCGTTGACTAACGTGTGGTCTGGGTGGCCCGGAGCGGGATGAACGACCATCCCCTGGGGCTTATTCACCACTAACACGTCATCATCTTCATAGACGATGGCTAGTGGGATGGCTTCAGCCACTAGGTCTAATTTTTTAGGCTCTGGAATCGTAATTTGAATTCGATCGCCCGGTTTGACTTCATATTTGGGTTTGACGGGCGCATCATTAACTAAGATTTGGGACTCCTTAATTAACTCCTTGGCCCGCGAACGACTGATCTGGGGTTCTAGTTCTGCGCAGACTTTGTCGATCCGACCGGACTGGTTAGTAATTTGAAACTGACTATCCATTATGATTTAGCACTTTCTAACTTTTCGCTTCGCCAGAGCATGATCAACAACATGATGACCCCAAACGTTAAACATGCGTCCGCAAAGTTAAACACGAAGTTTAAAAACGGGAGGTTCAAATCAACTTGAAACATGTCAACAACGTAGCCATGGATTCCTCGATCAATAAAGTTACCGATTGTTCCCGCAAGTAAGAATACAATTGTAAATGAGTAGCCCCGGCTTTTTCTGAATTTAATCAGGTAATACCCCATTACTAACACGGCAGCTACTGAGATGATTAAAAAGAAGTTCATCTTGCCCTGCAGCATACTCCATGCTGCACCATGGTTATGGAGGTTGGTCAACGATAATACTCCTGGAATCAGTGTGTCACTTTGGCCCTGCGTCATTGTCGCTGAGACCCAGGCCTTAATTCCTTGATCGGCACCGATTAATACGATCAAGAGGCCTATCATGTATATAAAAGGCATTCGAAACGTCCCTTCGTTTAGAATAATCCGGTAATTTCACCGTTATCCTTGATATCCATATCCAGTGCTGCTGGATGACTAGGTAGCCCTGGCATTGTTAATACGTTTCCAGTTAAGGCAACGATAAACCCAGCCCCTAGTTTCACTTGAAATTCACGAATGTGGATCTTAAAGTTGGTTGGTGCTCCATGAATGGAGGCGTCATCAGTAAGTGAATACTGAGTCTTAGCCATACATACTGGGAGCTTATCCCAACCATTTTGGACAATTTGTTTGAGTTGTTTTTGGGCTTTACTGGAAAGCTCAATTCCATTGCCCCCGTAAATTTCAGTCACAATTTTATTGATTTTAGTTTCAATTGAATCTTCAACAGAGTAAAGCGGGTTAAACTGAGTTTCCTGATCAGCAGCAAGCACTACTAACTTTGCTAGGTCAACTGCGCCCTTACCACCTTGTGCCCATTCATAACAAGTAACGCTAGGGATTGCAAAGTTATCATCAACGTACTGCTTTAATTGGTTGATTTCTGCTTCGGTATCACTAGCAAAGTTATTAATGGCAACAATTACTTTTTTACCGTAACGACTCATTGCCTTAATGTGGCGGCCTAAGTTAGCAGAACCCTTTGCCAATGCAGCTAGATCCTCGGTTGCTAAATCGTTCTTATCAGCTCCACCGTTAAGCTTTAATGCCCGAATTGTTGCAACGATTACTACTACATCAGGGGCTTTGCCTAACCGTGGGGCAACGATGTCCATGAACTTTTCGCCCCCTAAGTCAGAACCAAATCCTGATTCGGTAACGGTATAATCAGCAGTATTAAGGCCCGCCTTAGTCGCAATAATACTATTACAACCATGGGCGATGTTGGCGAACGGGCCACCGTGGATGTATGCAGGGGTGTGTTCAATCGTTTGCACTAGGTTGGGTTTGATGGCATCCTTTAATAGCAACGTTAATGCTCCTTGAACCTTTAAATCACGAACGTAAACGGGTTTACGATCATAAGTGTACCCAATTAAAATCTTACTGATTCGTTCCTTGAGGTCTTGAATATTGCGACTCAGGCACAGAATGGCCATCAATTCACTAGCAACCGTAATGTCAAAGCCATCTTCACGTGGGACACCGGAAGTCCGGCCCCCTAATCCGATTACGGTGTGCCGTAGTTCACGGTCGTTAATGTCTAAGACCCGTTTCCATGTGATCTGCCGAGGGTCAATGTTTAATTGGTTTCCGTGGTGAATGTGATTATCAATTAATGCTGAAAGGGTATCATGGGCTTCGGTAAGGGCATGGAAGTCACCAGTAAAGTGTAGATTGATGTCTTCCATTGGAATTACTTGTGAGTATCCCCCACCGGTAGCGCCCCCCTTCATGCCCATTACGGGACCTAGGGATGGTTCTCTCAACGCAAGGGCCGTCTTATAATTTAATTCGCTTAAGGCGTCCCCTAGCCCAACTGCCATGGTTGTTTTTCCTTCCCCAGCCGCAGTTGGGTTAATGGAAGTTACTAAAACTAACTTTCCCTTGGTTGATTGATCAGCGACCGGTAACGTAATCTTGGCCTTGTAGTGTCCGTAAGGCTCGATTTGTTGGTCGGTTAAATTTAACTTACTAGCAATTTTACCAATTGGTAATAATTGGCTTTCTTGAGAAATTTCAATATCTGTTTTCAAAATTTTCCACCCCACTTATTGATATGCGTTTATTATACCATTGATTTCAATTACGGAATTGGCTGGAAGCATAAAAATACAGTGGCGTTGTTGATAATCAAAGCTTAACGTAAATTTATGCGCTCGCAGGTTATTAATTTCGTGCATGTCAATATCTAACCAATTCGGGTTCATAACGTGCCCGACCTTAAAATGACTGTTTTCAATTGTGATTTTTCGAAATATAATTTGAAACGTGCTAATAAACCCAAATAAAACAAAAAAGAATAGGGTAATCCAAGAAAATTGGGTAACTTCTAGCCAAAAAATAACCCCTAATAGTAATAATACAAACGTCCAACTCCAGCAAATGGTGGACGTTAGCGGGTTTGGCTGGTAAAAAAACGTTCTCTTTGGCGTTATCATTAAATTTAGATCCTTTCGAATGGAGTGTTAAACCAATGTATAAACTATATACCGATGCAGCAACATTAAACCATGGTGATCAAGAACATGATCAAAGTGCCGGTGGCATTTTGATTTTAAATCAGGGCCACCAAACACAGCTCAAGGTGCCGCTAGCGGATGCTCATGATAATCATACCGCTGAATTTTCAACCTGTATTGCAGGATTGAGGGCTTTGATTGAAAGAGTTCCGGATGATGATTTAAGTAAAACCATTGTTTTTTACTACACTGATAGCAAAATTTTAGCGGATAGTTTAGATAAACAATATGCTAAGCACTACCAGTCTTTTGTTGATACAATTTTACAACTAGAAGCCAACTTTCAGCTAGTAATGAACCAATGGATTCCAGAATCAGCAAATATGGGGGCTCATGAATTAGCCCAACAAGCACTCCATCAGAGTAAATAGTCCGTTAGTGGCTTAGTATACTCAGACCAATCGGGATGCGTTTGGTTAATTACGGCCGTGGCTAACAGTTTAGCAATCATGGGCCCCGTTGTTAACCCGGATGAACCGAGTCCACCCCCTATTAGTATCTGCTCAAATCTGGGAAGCGACCCTAAGTAAGGTGCGAAGTCATCAGTGTATGCCCGGGTCCCCACCCTTACTTCGTCAATATTGGAACGGTCCACTTCAGGAATTAACCGTTGAGCACTGGCTAATAGATCCTCAATTACCACTTCACTAGGAGCAAGGTCAAATCCCATATCATTTTCATGGGTCGCACCAATGATCACTTGGTTGTGGTTAATGGGAATTAGGTCCCGTTCTCCCTCTGGCATTAGAACCGGCATTTGATCAAAAGCAACTGGGTGGTTCAAATGGAGTCGAATTAATTGGCCCTTTTGGGGGCGGACCTTTAAGTTGAAACCAAGCGGGGCGATTGTGGATTGCATCCAGGCCCCAGTACAGATGATAACGCGGTCGAATTCTTGATTATTGATGTTGATTTTATTTTTGTTTTTAGTTAAAGTAACTTTTTGCTTTTTGCTAGAAAGGTTCCGTCCAGCGGCAATTTTTAATAAATGCTCCGCATAGCGCGCCCCATCAATCCGTGCCCCCCCGGTAATCAATAGTCCCGGCAAGGCATTATCGAGCATTGGAATCATTTCATTGACTTGCTCAGCAGTTAACTTCTTTAACGTTCCCATCATTGGTGCGTCCGTAATTCGCTGCCGCCCCAACTCCAGTAGCTCGGCAACCCGTTCATCCGTGTTTCTAGTAATGATGGTCCCGGATTGACAATAGGTCATTGCATCCATCTGGGTCTCAGTCGCAATTTGATTTACAACCGCTGCCCCACTTCGTGCCAAACGGTACCATTTCTTATTCCGACGCTTGGATAACCACGGTGAAATAATTCCAGCAGCAGCCTTAGTTGCTTGTCCAATGCCATCGTCAAACAGGGTCACAGAAAAATCGCGCCATCCCGGGGTGGTCGCTAAGTAGTACGCAACCGTACTGCCCATGATCCCCCCACCGATAATTGCCACTTGTGATTTAGGCATCTTGATGTCGCTTTCTAAAGTCGGGATGCCCCCAGTATTGGAAGTAATCCGTTCTTAGCGAACCATTATATAACTTCCGTTTCTTAGTCGCTTTTTCACCATAGTGCTGTTCAAATTCTAAGTCGCTAGTTAAGAAGTACTTCGACCACGTCTTCATTGGTTTAAATACCCGGCCCATTTGTTGGTACAAACGAATGATACTTTCCTTATCACTCATCCGTTCCCCATATGGGGGATTAGCAACGATTACCCCGTTCAAGAGATTGGTCTTAAAGTCTTGAACCGCTAGTTGTTTGGTGTGAATATCATAAGCTAGTCCCGCTTCTTGAGCGTTGTGTTTAGTTGCTTCGACCATGTTCCCATCAATATCGGAAGCATAAATTTGTAGTTCTGTATCATAATCAGCCTTCTCGTCGGCTTCATTTCGAACCTGTTCCGCTAATTCATCTGGCACCCAGTCCCAACTTTCACATTGGAAATCACGGTTAAAACCAGGGGCGATATTTCGGCCAATCAAAGCAGCTTCAATTGGGAGGGTCCCGGAACCACACATTGGGTCCCAAAATGGCATGTCTGGTTTCCAGCTAGTTAGCATAATCAACGCGGCCGCCATGTTTTCCTTTAACGGGGCGATTCCCTTTTCGATTCGGTACCCGCGCTTAAATAAGCTAGAGCCAGTCGTATCAAGGGTCAACATTACACGGTCCTTGTTAATCACCACTTCTAGTGGAAACTTAGCTCCGGTTTCTGGGAACCGAGTCCGCCGATGGTATACATCGGCTAACTTGCTAACCACCGCCTTTTTAGCGATTGATTGGGCATCTGGAACACTGTGGAGTTTCGAGTTTTTGGAGCGGCCTTCCATTGGGAATTCAGCATCCATTGGTAACAGGGTACCCCAGTCTAACGCCTTGGTCTTTTCAAATAATTCTTCGAATGTAAACGCCTTAAATTCACCAACAACGATTTTAATTCGATCTGCCGTCCGTAACCAAAGGTTTGCGTTCAAAATATCCTTTACAGCCCCTTGAAAACGGACCCGGCCATTTTCGACCTGGGTCTCATAACCCAAGTCCCGTAGTTCTCTTCCTACTAGTGCCTCAATTCCAGCTGCGCAAGTAGCGATTAGGTTAAATTTTTGCATGTTAGTCTCCTTTAAAAAATCGGTATAAAAAAGGGGTGAGAGTTAAACTCTCACCCCTTCCTGATGGTGCAAATCCCTGTAAGCCATGTTTTGTGCTCAATTAAAATTTCAGGACAAATCAATTGAGTAGTAATCATCTATCTGAGAAATAAAATTTCTCCCCCATGCTTGGTTCAATTTCCGTACATGAAGCTCCCCTACCGTAGTTTGGGTTTCCCGCTCGAGGGGTTTACCGCGTTCCACCAATTAGATTTCTCTAATTGTTTCGTCACTGTGGCACTTTACAGAGTATTAAAGCATCGCCGAAGCATTAGCTCGTTTCTCCGCCATAATTACCAAATGGTAATTCCTCGGCTTATTTTTTCGCCGAGCACGAACACTACAGACATCGCAGTCTGTGCGAGAGTGGACTTTCCTCAGCTGATACGAACCAGCCGCGATTACTCAGGATTTACACCAGGTTATTAATTAGAAACGATGGGAGTCAGAACTACCATTACCCATTTGAGTTCCAAAAACCCGCCGTTCTAGGTTTGATAAACGTTTCAGAATATCAATGGTTGTTGCGTTGTTCATTGATGGTGCTGGACTAGGCTGTGGTGTCCCTTGAAAACTATTATCGGGACTCACCGGTCCATTTGACGAAGTCGTTTCTTGACTCATTGCCAACTGACGATTGAGCTCGTCAACTTGACTTCTTAAGCGGTTATTTTCATCCTGGAGTTGTTGGGTCTCTTTATCAAACGTATCATAATCTTTGATCACATCATCTAAAAAGCTATCAACGTCGTTAGGATCATAACCACGCATTTTTTGTCTAAATTCCTTATTCAAAATCTGATTAGGAGTAAAATGAATTTGTTCCATCTTTTGTTACACCTCACGAATTTATCAAGCACGAATAACATTATACCAAATAATTAAATTATTGAAAACTATTATTTTGATTTTCCTGATATTCATTGGCAGCTTCTTGTAAATCATCAAAGTCAATCATTCTCAACTGATAATCATGGTCCTGCATATAATTATGAATGGCTTGATAATCATACTGCCCCTTGCCCTGTTTCTCTACATCATAAATCATTGCTGCCCCATCTGTATGCTTTAACATAAATTCTTGATAATTTCTTAATTGTTGCGGGGTGCGATAGGGCTGGTTACTAACCGTTGCTGCAAAGTCAGCCTTTGCTTGAACCGCTTTTAATTTTAACTGATTCCTTTCATTCCACTGATTCCCGAATTCAGTAAACGGAGTCATCAATGCAATTTGAAATTCGCTGGGATATTGAGCCTTTAACTCACTGGCGACTTCAATCGTCCACTGCTCAATTCCCATCTGTCCGCCGGTAATGATCCAATTATAACCGGATTCAATTGCCGATGTAATCAAGTCCCTTAAAACCACCTTGATAACGGTTAGCTTGGGGTCATTATCATCAAACACCCCCAGTTCATAGCTGCGGTATCCAGTTATCCAAAGTCGCTTCAAAGCACCACCTCCTCTAAAAACAATTTCAAAACGCCACCGTAATTGGTATAATAAAAGCTAGTGAGCTATTATTTATATTTTAACACATTAAATTTGTTAAAATAAAAGATTGAAAGGTGGTTATATGACCATTAACTATCCCGGTGGAATTCGTCCTAATCACCATTCCAGTGGTAACATTCGAACAGGATCCGGTATTAATTCATATGGTGATCGGGGAATGACGCTTGAAGCTGAACTTAATAAGAGTAACCAATATTACCTTGCTAATGACATTGCCGTCATTCATAAAAAGCCAACCCCGATTCAAATCGTAAATGTCGATTACCAAAAACGGACTGCTGCTGTGATTAAAGAAGCCTACTTTAGTAAGGCGTCGACCACCGATTACAATGGGGTTTATAAGGGTCGTTACATTGACTTTGATGCTAAGGAAACTAAAAACACGACGGCCTTTCCCTTAAGTAACTTCCATGAACACCAAGTTGAACATATGCGGAAATGCAATCAACTAGGGGGCATTTGTTTTGCAATTATTAAATTCGTTAAAACGGATGAAATTTTTTTATTCAAAGCAACTGATTTGTTTCAATTTTGGGATGCCCAGTTCAATGGTGGAAGAAAGTCAATTCCCAAGTTGAAAATTCAAGAGCTTGGGTACAATATTAAATATCGATTACAGCCATTGATTCCATATTTAGATGCTGTTGATCAGATAATTGATTAATGAAGGAGTTTTTTTCATGTCAGACAATAATCAAGGATCCCGAGTGAATCGGAACCATTCTAAGTACCGAGGCGGGAAACGCCACCTCATTCGGAAAATTATCCTA
Source organism: Lactobacillus sp. Sy-1 (assembly GCF_019303535.1). Taxonomy (GTDB): domain Bacteria; phylum Bacillota; class Bacilli; order Lactobacillales; family Lactobacillaceae; genus Nicoliella. Next base: position 1,043,122 of record NZ_JACCIU010000001.1, read on the forward strand.
GGGGTGCTTGCGTTTTTTGTGGTAGTTTTTGCATTAGGAACCGGACTATTTTTCTACTATGCATCTAGTGCTCCGCAAATAACTTATAACGCTCTTTCTAGTGATAATTCAACCAAGATTTATGATTCCAGTGGAAAGGTCATTTCCCGACTAGGAATCCAAAATCGCGAATACGTTAAATCTAAGAACATCCCGACCCAACTTAAAGAAGCCGTCGTTTCCATTGAAGATCGCCGGTTCTATAAGGAAGGCGGTGTCGATCCCCTCCGGATCATTGGAGCAGCGTTTGGTAACCTAACTGATTCATCATTAGGGCTTCAAGGAGGCAGTACGTTAACTCAACAATTGGTTAAACTATCAGTCTTCTCCACGGCTGCAACTGATCGAACCCTAAAACGTAAAGCCCAAGAAGCCTACCTAGCAATTAAGGTTAATCAACAATATTCTAAGGATCAAATCTTAGAATTCTACATTAATAAAGTTTACATGGGGAATAACGTTTACGGGATGCAAACGGCTGCGGAATATTACTATGGTAAGAAGTTAAGTAAGCTCTCGCTCCCAGAATTTGCGTTGCTAGCTGGGATGCCACAGTCCCCTACTAACTACAATCCTTACCAATACCCTAAGTACGCTAAGGAACGCCGGAATCAAGTTCTCCAAGCAATGGTACGGAATAAGGAAATTTCCCAAGCAACTGCTGATAAGGCAAAGGCCGTTAGCATCAAACACGGGCTAGCTAAGACGCATCGAAATACCGACGTTACATCAGTTAATGAAAAGTACATCGATGCTTACCTAAAGCAAACCCTACAGGAATTAAAGGCCCGCGGCTACAACACTAATTCTGGATTAAAGGTTTACACGAACTTAAACCTTTCCAATCAAAAGTATCTCTATAACCTAGCTAACCACAATTCATCAATTGCCTTTCCAAATAATCAGTTCCAAGTGGGAGCTACCATGATGAATTCTAATAATGGGAAAGTTGTGGCCATGCTTGGAAATCGAAAGACCAAAGTTTCATTTGGTTTGAACCGGGCGGTGCAAACCGATCGTTCTAGTGGTTCCACCATGAAACCACTAATGGATTACGGTCCAGCAATTGAATACTTGCACTATCCCACCTATCAAACCGTTCAGGATACCCCATTCACCTATCCTGGAACTACAACTAAGCTAATGGACTTCGATGATCGTTATGAAGGTGACATTTCGATGCGGCGGGCTCTGGTTGAATCCAGAAACATCCCTGCCATTCGAACCCTGCAAGAAGTTGGAATCGATCGGGCGACTGAATTCTTAAAGGGCCTTGGCATTAGCCAAAAATCTCAGTATCAACTGCAAAACGGAATCGGCGCCTACATTTCATCTGAACAAGAAGCCGCCGCTTATGCTGCCTTTGCTAATGGTGGAACCTACTACAAACCTTACTACATTAATAAAATTGTAGAAGCTAATGGTGACGTTCATAATTACTCCAGTAAGGGTACCAAGGCAATGTCTTCAGCAACTGCCTTTATGATCACCGACATGTTAAAAGGCGTTATGACGGATTCAAATGGTTCAGGAACCGCAGCTAAGGTCGATGGGCTTTATGAAGCCGGAAAGACTGGGACGACCCAGTATCCAGATAACTACCTTAGTTCCGTGCCTAGCTATTCATCGATGGATTCTTGGTTCACTGGTTACACCAAGAACTTCTCCCTTTCGATTTGGACCGGGTATGATAAGCCCCTAGAGCCTAATCACTACGTCTCGGAGCAGCAGTCCCAGATTGCCCAACAAATATATAAGTATGAAATGGCCTATGCTTCGCAAAACAAGCCGAACGTTGACTGGACGAAACCAAATGACGTGGGTGAAGTTAGCCGGGATGGAAAGACCGAATACTATGTTGCGGGCTACAGTAACGGGGTGATGAACAGTAGTAGCGCCTCTAGTAGTTCCTCCTCATCGATCAGAACTAATTCAAGTAGCACTAGTGAATCCAGTGATAAGGATAGTTCTAACCGGACTAATAACTCCTCTGGAAGAGCCTCTAGCGATATTGAAAGTAAACCGAGTGATGACAGCACCAAGTCATCGTCATCCAGTAGTTCTGATAGCTCTAGTTCAAGTTCTAGCTCTAGCAACCAAAATAATGATAATAATCAAAACGATAATAATAACAATAATAACCAGACCAATGCAACCAACGATAATAACAACAATAATAATAATAATTAAGGTTGGTTCCAAAAAGGATGCTCGAATTCAAAATCGAGCATCCTTTTTTGATTCTATTTAATTTTAAATATGGGAATTTCAGGGCCGTCATCGTCATCACCACTAGGTGGTTGGGGATTACGTTTCCCCTGGTAGCGATTGAGCTCTTTTTCAACGTCGGCAGCCGTTTTCACGTGGCGTTTTTCCCAGTTGATCAAAATGCGGTCAATGTATTTTAAATTATAAACCTGATTCAACACCGCTTCTCGCAGGGCTAACTCAATTAGTTCCGGAGAATAATGACTTTGGTCCAGCCAGCCGCTAATGGTTTCCAATTCAATTGGTGATAGCTCCCGGCCAAACTCTCGTTCGATACTTGCGTAAACGTGAGCTCGGTTATTAACGGTCATGCTATTCGTTCCGTGACTTTGATCATCGGACTGACTACTATCCGTAACGGGTTGATAAACATCGTTCTCGGTACTTAATTCGGCCAATTTAGCGTACATTAGATCGAAGTTATACTGGTCGAAGTCCTTGCCGTTTTGATCCTGACCAGTTTTAATCGTCATTAGCTTTTTTTGAATCAGATTATGCAAAATTTGGTAAATTTCATTCGCAGCAATGTTAGTGGCCGCACTAATCTGTTCAATATCTGGGGCGTTAATTCCGCGATCAAAGAACCGCTTAAACTGCAGGTAGAGGACTAGTTCATCTGAATTCAAGCCGATTTTGGCGTAGTTATCAAGCAGATAGTTAGCAATCGTTGTCTGACCACCGTTAATCAACCGTTGGGCAAATTTATCAATGGACATTTAATCCCTCCTCGTTAAATTGAATTAAAAAAGTAGCCTCACTTAGTGGCTACTTTTTTTATGATTATGGGTGAAGCCGGTTCAATAATCTTGGGAATGGAATCGTTTCACGAACGTGGTCTTCAAGGGTCAACCAAGTTAGAATCCGTTCGAGTCCTAACCCAAATCCAGAATGGGGAACACTTCCGTACTTTCTTAAGTCGAGGTACCATGAGTATTCCTTTGGATCTAATCCCGCAGCCTTGATTTTTTCAAGCAGGTAATTATAATCGGTCGCTCTTTCAGAACCACCAATGATTTCACCATAACCTTCGGGCGCTAATAAGTCCGCACAGATTACCACGTCATCCCGAGTTGGATGGGGCTTCATGTAAAATGGTTTCAATGCCTTAGGATAGTTTAGTACAAATACTGGTTGATCGAAGTGATCAGCAAGGTAGGTTTCTTCTGGCGAACCAAAGTCAGCCCCCCACTTGATATCAAAGTCAGCCTTTTGCAATAGTTCAATTGCTTCATCGTAACTAATCCGTGGGTATGGAACCTTCGTGTAACGCTTTAGAGTTTCAACGTCACGATCCAAGATTGACAGTTCGTATTGACAATGATCCAGAACGCTTTGCACTAAGTAAGCAATGTAACGTTCTTGGATGTCTAGACTTTCCTCTTGATGCATAAATGCCATTTCTGGTTCAATCATCCAAAATTCAGTTAAGTGCCGTCTCGTCTTGGACTTTTCAGCCCGGAAAGTAGGTCCGAATGAGTAAACCTTACCAAAGGCTTCGGCACCGGCTTCTTCGTATAATTGACCACTTTGGGAAAGATATGCGTTCGTATCAAAGTAGTCGATATGGAATAGCTCAGTGGTCCCTTCAGGTGCGCTCCCGGTCAAAATGGGGGCGTCGAACTTAACGAACCCTTCCTTTCCGAAGAATTCGTAGGTTGCTCTGATTACCTCATCCCGAATTCTTAGGACCGCAAATGGACGCTTAGAACGTAACCAAAGGTGTCTGTGGTCAAGCAAAAACTCAATTCCGTGTTCCTTAGGAGTAATCGGGTAATCTTCAGTTTCTGAAATCACTTGAATATCTTCAATTTCCATTTCATAGCCGAACTTGGAACGTTCATCCTTATGGATAATTCCAATTACGTACATGCTAGTTTCTTGGCGTAATTTTTTAGCCTCTTCAAATAGTTCTTCTGAGACGTTCTTTTTCAAAACGACCCCTTGGAAAAATGCGGTTCCATCCCGCAATTGCAAGAATGCAATCTTCCCACTAGAACGTTTATTGGTTAGCCAAACCCCAATTTTAACCTTTTCATCGACATGCTTTTTCGCATCGATAATATTAATTTGTTGCATTTGAAACTCCCCCGTCTTTATTAGTTAATATCCTATACGTTCGTAATCGTTTGAATTACCTTTCCATTACTATAATTCAAAGTGTAGTAGCATAGTTTATCAGATTGGTTTAGATAACTAACAATCCATACCGGCTGATTATTAAATAGTGATGGTGCTGCATTCAGGATCTTCTTAGGATTCCCTGCGGACTTGACCCGGTTAATAGCGTCCGCTTGAGCAATGCCTTGATTAGCCTTTAAAACGGTCGTCTTCCCGTCATCCTTACTAATAATAACATAAAGGCTAGCATTGCGGTTGTTGGTTCCTTGAACTGTGTAATAAGTCCGATTCAATTCGGACGTGTAGAACTTATCAACCCTTTGAATTCCAGCAGTCTTTTCAGCAAGTGCGATTGACTGACTCTTAGCCCGGCTCAGTGGTCGCTGAGCCCGAAATAGTAGAATACAAAGAATCACAAGTAGTAGGGCCAACACCCCCAGGCTAATCTTTCTAACCTTCCGGCGATGCTGGTGTCGTAACAATTCTCTTTGCATGGCGAACTTCCTTTTTCCGTTTACATTAACAATAACATTATATCAAATCCAAAATAAAATTGATTTATTTTTTAACAAAATTTTTAAAGAAATTAGCCATCGCAAATAGCAACCGGCGGCTCCTGAGCGATTGAAAGTCAAATTGGGTTGCTAAGCTATTCAAAATAACCTTGCCGAACGGGCGATTCACAATCCGTGAATCTAGAATTGCTATGAACTGACCAGCAACGGGCAACGCTAATTCTTGGTTGAGCTTCAAAATGGCGTTCGGCAAGATAAATTGATTGAACGGATCGTTATTTGCCTGTCCAATTTGATTTAATATAAAGCGGTTGCGTGCGGAATCAGCTTGAATCAACGGCAAATCCGCAATCATCACTGCATCAAATTGCTCAACCACCAAATGGCTGCTCTTGAGCGGTTCAATCGAACCTAATACCATTAACTGACCATCATTTAATATATTTTTGATTAACTTTGCCTGATTGCCACTAATCGATTCCGCCATAATGTTGAAGCGTTCGTTAACGTGATGTTCAGTCAATGCAAAGTAAACCCGCCTTAAAAGTGATCCCGAATTGAACAACAGGTAGGTTTTCTTCGGGCCGTCACTTAGCAACTTTAAAATCAAATTCACATAGTAATCAACGGTTGGTCGATCATAACTACCGGTCAACACTGGTGAATCATTAACTAACGTCAAGGGGTACTTAGGCTGTTGGTGCCCTAATTGAATCAACCGTTTATTGGGGCTCACCATCCCCAACTTAGCAAACGTAAAGTCCGTGATTCGCCGATCAACGTTTAAGTTATCAACCAACAATACCGGTGGAAAATACTTATACAGCAATTCATCCAAATCATTTTCAGGGGTCAAAAGTTCCTCCGTAAAAAAGGCATTGTTAACATCATGAACCTGATTAGCGTAGACTGTAATCAAGAGTTGGTCGCTATGTTCTTTCAGATGGTCCAAAAATTCGTGGTACTTTTTAATTTCACGGGTCATCTCTAACACCAGTGATTGAAAATGGTCAATCACCGATTGCTCAACTAGTGAATAACCATGCTGGGGGCCCGCAATAATTCGGTTCGCATTTTCAAAGCAGGCCTTCCACGCCTTTTTAATACTAGTAAGTCGTTGGGTCTCAAAATTGTACTCATCCCGTAGTTTGCCACTATCCAGGGTTCCATGAAGGTGGTTATCATTACTACTCATGAATTCTCGCCCTAAAAATCGGGTCGAAATTCGCTTTTGAATTGCCCCCAACGTATCGGTCATCGTGTTCAGATCACTACTAATGTGCTTTAGCGACCTCTTAAAATCCTTTTGATTGCCAACGATGTCAGTTACGCTTAGCGTATGGGTGGTTTTGATTGTTCCCTGAATTTTTCTGATTAAGACGTTAATGTGGTTCAAAGCAATCGTAATCTTATTTGCTTTTAAAAAACTGTTGTTCAATTCCAAAGCGTTATCAATTACCAATAACGGCTTTTGATTCTGCTGACTAATCTGCTTAGCGTGGCGCAATAGGTAGTCGTGGGTAGTAATTAATAGGTTGGAGTATTTATTGTAATTTCTAGCTCGCCTTAAAAAGTCCACCCGGTAAAATGGTTGGCTAGGCCGAATGGATTTGATTCCCTGGTGGTTAATCTCATTTGCAAATGGTGAATCTTGAATCGATAGTAACTCGCTCAAATCCCCCGTTTGCGTGATCGTTAACCAGACCAATAACTGTGCCTTCATGAATTGAAACTGGGTTGATTGGTCCACGACCTTCAGCGTAACAAAGAAGCGGTTCAAGTCAATGTAGTTATTGGCTGACTTTAGAATCGAATAGCTGACTTCAAACGGTGCTAACTGCTTAATGACTGGAATGGTTTTATTTACGAAGTCCACTTCGCTTTCCTGACTTCCCAGACTGACAATGACCTTTTGATTTTGGTTATGGCTCAAGTACGTTAACGGTAATCCGTACCCGAATTTCTTTCCGATTCCTTTATTGGTCGCAATAAAGAGGTTATCGGGGGCTGCGCCCTGATAGTTATCGTAGATTAAGTTCATTAACCGCACTTGTTCTGGAATGAATTTAATTTGGTGGTCAAACTCAGCTAGTTTTTGGTGATCATTAAACGGAAATGAATATTGGTGCTTATCCAATTGCTTATGGTGGCGGTTAAATCTTCTTAACACTAACCCGTGGTTAGACATTAAGTAACTGGGTAGAATCTTTTTTTGGTGGACTTGCGACTGATAAACAGCTTGAATTAATTGACTAGTGTTTAGCGGCAACTGGAGATTTAGGCCCATGATTGACTTAAGGGTCTGAAGTGGGAGGGTCTTAAGCATTTTAATCAACACTAAAAACAAGTGGGCAGTGGCAATTGCGTCACTGCTGGCGGCATGGGGATGATCGTGGACGATGTTAAAGTAGCTTGTCAAATCCCGGAGTCGATAGCTCGGCACCATTGGCAATAATAACTGGCTTAGTGTTACTGTATCTACCGCCTTGATTTGTAATTTAGCGTGCCCCACCCGTTCGAATTCACGGTTCAAAAACGGAAAGTCGAAGTTCACATTATGGGCAACAAAGACGGTCCCGGAAAGCAACTTATATATCTTATCAGCCAGTTGCGCAAACGTAGGGGCCGACTTAAGTTCATCGTTCGTGATCCCAGTAAGCTTCGTAATCCTAGTGGGTACCTTGGTCTCGGAATTAACATCGGTCGAATATACCCGAATGATTTTATTATTTTGTACGAGGGTACAACTGAATTGGATAATTCGGTTGTCATCGTGGGTACTATTTCCGGTCGTTTCCAAGTCGACGACCGAAAAGACAGTATTAGAATTCATCAAATTCACCAATCTTATTCGTTCAAATTTTAAACTAACATTATGATACTACATTTAAAAGATTAATTCTAAGTTTAAAGAACCAATTAATTATTAACTAACCTGCTTGTTTTTCATGTTGTTAGCAAATAAATTATGCTATTATGAAGACTGATTTTAGAAAGCGAGCGATAACATTGAAAAAAGAAGCGACCGGAAGTAGTCATGCTAAGATTATTTTGATTGGTGAACACAGCGTGGTCTATGGCCACCCCGCAATTGCGTTCCCCATTGACAGCATTCCAATGACGGTAACTACTAAATCAATTCACGATGGAATTCGAATTAATAGTGAATTTTATAAGGGGAGCTTGAAGGAAGCCCCCGTCAATTTATTAGGCATTAAGCGGCTGATTGAGGCCATCTGCAATCAATTTGCAAACCAACCAGCCCACTTCCAAATTAACTTTACCAGCGAAATTCCTTCTGAACGGGGGATGGGCTCATCCGCTGCGGTTTCAATTGCACTGATCAAGAGTCTCTACAACTACTTTGATGCCCCCCTTACTAAACGCGAAATGTTTGAGTTGAGCGACATTGAAGAAACGATTACCCACGGTAACCCTAGTGGCATCGATACCGCAACCGTTAGTTCTGAGTCACCAGTGTGGTTCATTCATAAGCAAACCCCCGATTCAATTACAATGAACCTCAATGGCTACATGATCATTGCCGATAGTGGCATTCGGGGGCAAACCGACGTTGCCGTCAACTCCGTTCGGCAAATGGTCAACCGGGATCAAAATGCGAAGGATGCCATCGTTAACCTTGGCAAACTAACGGAACAAACTAAGGTCACCTTAGAACAAGATGACATTACCCACCTGGGCAGCCTCCTTAACCAAGCCCAACGTCAGCTAGACTATCTTGGCATCAACATCCCCCGGACTGAACATCTAATTCAAGTGGCTAACCAAAATGGTTCACTTGGCACTAAGATTACCGGGAGCGGACTGGGTGGTTGCATCATCGCCCTAGCTGATGACCACGCTGCTGCCCTCAAGATTGCAAACGCCCTTTCAAATGCGGGCGCCGTTAACACCTGGATCGAAACTTTTTAGGAGTGAATTACATGTCTGATCAGCTTGTATGGGCGCGGGCTCATACTAACATCGCACTAGTTAAATACTGGGGGAAAGCGGACGCGAAACTAATCATCCCCCAAAATAGCAGTCTCTCATTGACGCTAGACCATTTCTACACCGATACCGGAGTCCAATTTGACAGCCAACTATCCGCAGACCAACTCTTTATCGACGACGTATTAGCGCCCGTTGATGAAAAGGTCGCTAACTGTCTAGCGGTCGTCCGTCAATTAGCCGGAATCAAAACCCACGCATTGATTCGCTCCTACAACCACGTTCCCAACGCCGCTGGATTAGCATCATCGGCATCGGCGTTTGCCGCGCTGGCGACGGCCGCTTGTAAAGCGGCTGGGTTAACGCTATCCAAAGCCGAGTTATCAATGGTTGCCAGACGAGGGTCTGGTTCTGCAACCCGCTCCATCTTCGGTGGATTCGTGGAATGGCATGCTGGTGATTCAGACACAACCTCATTTGCCCAGCCAATTGAAGATCCCGTGCAAATGGATATTAAAATGATTACCGTGGTTTTGAATCGGCACCCCAAAAAAATTAGCAGTCGCATGGGGATGCAGTCATCCGTAAATACATCCCCCTACTATGCAGCCTGGAAGCAACAAGCCGCTAAGGACCTCGTGAATATTAAGGCGGCCATTTTACAAGCTAATTTCAATATGGTCGGACATATCGCAGAAACCAATGCGATGCGCATGCACGCCCTAACGCTTAGTGCTGATCCAAGCTTTACCTATTTTAATGCGGATAGCTTGGAAGCCATGCATATCGTCAAATCCTTACGGGAAAACGGCACTAACTGTTATTTCACCATGGATGCCGGCCCCAACGTCAAAATCATCTGTCAATCTAAGGATGAAGCTACCATCATCAACGCCTTGTATCGCCACTTTACTGAAGATAAAATTGTCGTATGTAAACCGGGGCCAGGTGTTACAATTATTAAAGACCCCAGATAAAGAAGGGAAATGATTTTTTGATAACCGTTAAAGCTCCTGGAAAACTTTATATTGCCGGTGAATACGCCGTTGTCGAACCTGGGCACCCTGCAATCTTAATTGCGGTCGATCAATTTATTCAAGTCCAAGCTCACCTTCAGTCCCACTTTAGCTCCGCTTGGTCAGACCAAAGCCCCGCAGGTGAACTGGAGTGGCACCATAATGGGAACCAAGTGGAATTTAGTCCATTTGACCGCCGGTTCAGCTACGTTGCCTCAGCAATTCAAACCACTGAGGAATACCTTCGGGCCCAAGCGGTGCCAATTAGGAATTACCACTTAAAGATCACCAGTGAACTAGATAGTGATAACGGTCAAAAATACGGATTAGGTTCTTCAGCAGCCGTGACGGTGGCAGTGGTCAAAGCCATCTGCAAGGTCGTTGGATACCATGTGGATTTAATCACCATTTTTAAACTCGCTGCCATCGCTCACCTATCCGTTCAGGGAAACGGCTCCCTCGGTGACGTCGCCGCTAGTGTTTACCAAGGATGGATTGCCTACCAATCATTTGACCGTAAGTGGCTCTTAAATCACCTTGCCCACCACACAATCGCCGATACGGTAGCGATTGAATGGCCCCACTTAAAAATTGAGGCCCTTAACCCCCCCGCTGAATTACAAGTATTGATCGGCTGGACGGGGCGGCCGGCTTCAACCGCCCATTTAGTTGGTAAGGTGGCTAATAAACGGGTTGACGAATCAACGTTTTATAACCACTTTTTGACCGCTAGTAATGAATGCGTTAATAAAATGATTCAGGCCTTTAGAAACCACGACCTGCAATCGATTCAAGAACAAATTCATCATAACCGCCAATTATTGGTTGCCCTCGCTAACCACACTAACGTAAATATCGAGACCCCCCAGCTAAAACAAATGTGTGACATTGTTAATCAGCTAGGTGGAGCCGCTAAGTCTTCCGGAGCTGGTGGTGGTGATTGTGGAATTGCGATTGTTAACCATCAAACGGACCTAAAGCAAATTATTGCCCGGTGGCACCAATTTGCCATTGATAAATTACCACTACGGGTGAGTTACAACCAACAGGAGGAATCCCATGATCAGCCGTCATTCACATCGTAAGAACGAACACGTTTCGCTGGCGGAAAAATTCTTCCAGTCAACCGCAACCGCGGGCTTTGATCAAGTTCGCTTCATCCATCACGGACTACCGGAAATTAGTGCCCATCAAGTAGTGACTAATTCCACCCTCTTCAATGGACACATTAAAATGCAGTGGCCCTTTTACATCGAAGCAATGACCGGTGGGAGCCCCGAAACGGGAAAGCTAAACCAACAACTAGCAATGATTGCCGAACAAACCGGCCTTGCGATGGCTAGTGGCTCGGCTAGCGTTGCCTTAAAGGATCCAACGACCCAGAAGAGTTTTACCGTCATTAGGGACCACCTTAAATCTGGCAACGTGTTTGCAAACATTGGCGCTGGTCACCCCCTCGCGGATGCGGAAGAAGTGATTCAACTCTTGGACGCAGACGCCCTAGAAGTCCACATTAACGTTGCCCAAGAAATGATTATGCCTGAAGGCGACCGGGACTTTAACTGGCAAACAGACTTAAGGTCCATTGTCAACCACGCTTCTAAGCCGGTCATCATAAAGGAAGTCGGCTTTGGAATGGATCAAAAAACGATTCAAACCCTAGTTGAACAAGTTGGGGCCCAGGCCATCAACATCAGTGGTCGTGGCGGCACTAACTTTGCGTTAATTGAAAACTTCCGGCGAAAGCATAAGGATTTAGATTACCTGGCAGCATGGGGCCAAACGACCGTTGAGTCGTTATTGGAAGCCCAGACCCTTAAAAAGCAAGTTAGCATCATTGCCTCCGGTGGCATTCGGACCCCGCTAGACATTACCAAGGCCATCGCCCTGGGTGCCGATGCCGTTGGGGTTGCTGGGACGATTTTGAACCAGTTAATTAAACACGGTCCAGAACAGACGGTGGAAATGATTCAGGATTGGCAAACTGGCATTGTTACGATCATGACGATGCTGGGGTGTCGCAACATTGCTGAGCTTCAATCGGAACGGTTGCTGCTTTCAAGTGACTTAATGAACTACATCCACCAAAGAAACATTAAATATTAAAAAATGGCTCCATCATTTCATTTGAAGTGATGAAGCCATTTTTTATTTAGCAGCGAACCGTAACCCCTTGGGGAAGAAGTTTTTGATCGTGCCATTCACGTTTTTCCCAAAGCCGATTGCTTGATCATCGCAGATTAACTGATACCAACCCTTAGTTAGTTGTGCATCATCGACTAGCTTAAACGTATCGCCATGCACATATTTAGCCCACTGGGCATGGTCAATTACCACCGTTTTCTTCATTGACGCGGGTTGAACCGCTAACGCCAGTGCATAACTAGGTTCGAAGCGTTTCTTTTTAAACGTTCCAAATAATAGTCCGGGCCGCATGACCTTCAATCCCTTTAGTTCGGGGATGTTCGCTTGTAACGTATAGAGCTGATCCCCAAAACAAATTAAGTCGTTAATTGGTAACTGATCGATGTTGTCAGCCATAAAATCAGCCCAGAGTTGTTTTTGTTCCCGGTTTAAATTGCCCCGTTCAAACTTTTTAATCGGTTTGGGGTTATTTACCGCCTCTTTAAGCCTTAGTTTAGCAATAAAGTGGCCTTCCCCCCTAAACAGGTGGGGAAATAACCGGACCGCCTTCGCAATTTCAGGATTACCATCTGCCCATTCAGGCTTAGCATCCACCATCCCCGCATCCTTGTTGATTGGCACCATCTCAAATGGATACTTAGTTAGTAACCAGGCAATGATCTGTTCATCTTCTTCCGGCGCGAAGGTACAGGTAGAATAAACTAATTCGCCACCCGGTTTAAGCATTTGAACAGCATCACTTAAAATCGCTTGTTGGCGGACTGCACATTCACTGGGGTAATCTGAATTCCAGTACTGGGTCGCATCCGGATCCTTATGAAACATCCCCTCCCCAGAACAGGGGGCATCAACTAGGATTTGATCAAAGTAAGCTGGAAAGTGCTTGCGAAGCGTCTGTGGATCTTCGTTTAAAATAACCGTATTTTGCGCTCCGAACCGTTCTAGATTTTCCACCAGAATTTTGGCTCGCTTGTAATTAATTTCATTTGAAACTAACAACCCGGTGTTATCCAAAAAACTCGCCAGGTGGGTGGATTTCCCACCAGGAGCTGCACACAGGTCTAAGACCTTCATCCCGGGTTTAGGAGCGGCTACTTCCCCCACATACATTGCGCTGGGTTCTTGGCTATACACGGCGCCACTTTGGTGGTCAACGGACTTCCCGTTAACCTTTCCATAGTACCCCCATTGACAGTGGGGAACCGGATCCGATAATGATTCTTCATTTGGTAGGTGTTGTTTTAAAGGGTTAATCCGAAAGGCGTGGTTCACCGGTTGTTCAAAACTCTGGAAGAAGGCCTCCGCCTGATCCCCCAACAACTTTTCATATTTTAATTTAAATTGTTCAGGTAGCTTTAAAATAATGATTCTCTCCTTATTTAATGAGTAACAAAGCACTAATACATCATGCTGAAAATGTAAAATGAGATGGTAACCACGGGCACAATGATTGACAAAGTGTTAAACAATCAGTGATAATTTATTTAAATCTAATTAGAAATGGAAGACCGTAAATGACCCCAAAATTAATTGCCCTCGATTTAGATGGCACCACCCTAAACGAAAATTCAGAAGTCACTGACGCTACCGTTCAAGCAGTTCAAAAGGTTATCTCAATGGGCCACATCGTATGTATTGTGACCGGCCGCTCGACTAGACTAGCGTTACCTGCCTACCAAAAGCTCGGTTTAAAAACCCCGATGATCAACTTTAACGGTAGCTTAGGTATCGTCCCAGAATACGCTTGGAGTGGGCAGTATGAATTTTCCGTTGACCGCGAAATTGTATTGGACCTCCTTGATCATAAAGAAGCCCTCGGCATTAACATCATAGTAGCCGAAGATAAGCATTCAATCTTAGCAAGTAAACCAGCCAGCGATGAGTTATTTAAGGTGTCATGTGGGTTTTTCCCTAACCATGTGGCACCAGACCAAGTCTTAAACGCCACCAACCTGACCCATAATCCAATTGACTTAGCAATTGACTATGATGCCGCTAAGTTACCTCAATTAGAGGAATTCGTGGCCGATCACTACGGGAATCAAGTCGAAATTGCCCATTGGGGCGGGCCACTTTCCATCTTTGAAATCAAACGCAGCGGCGTTGATAAGGCTTACGGCGTCAAACAACTCGCTCAAAACTTCAACATTGCTAAAAAAGACATCATCGCAATTGGCGACCAAGTTAACGACCTCCCACTACTAAGCGCAGCCGGCACCAAGGTTGCGATGAAGAATGCGGTTGATTCCATTAAGGCCGTTTCGAACGTTGTTACTAAATACAATAACGAACAAAACGGGGTTGCTAAATACCTTAACGAGACCTTTAGTTAGTCTGGTTTTACATCCCCAAAAATTTGCGCGGCCTTGACCGCCCGTTGCCAACCCGCATAGCATTTATCACGGGTGGCACTACTCATTGCCGGCTCAAAGTCCGCAAACTGACCAACCGTCGCCTTAATTTCATCGATATCATGCCAATAGTTAACACAAAGGCCCGCTAGGTAGGCAACTCCCAGGGCTGTCGTTTCAGAAATGGCGGACCGTTCGATTGGGATGTCTAAAATATCAGCTTGAAATTGCATCAAATAATCATTATTAGCGGCGCCCCCATCGACCCGAAGCGTTTTTAACGCTAATTGCGTATCTGAAACCATGGTGTTCACGACGTCCTTGGTTTGGTAAGCCAACGAATCTAGCGTTGCGCGGACAAATTGTTCCCGACTCGTGCCACGGGTAAGCCCAAACACCGCTCCACGGGTATTTTGATTCCAGTATGGAGCCCCTAAGCCAGTGAACGCTGGTACTACATAAACCCCACTATCAGCGGCTTGTTCAGCCATTTTTTCGGTCTCAGAAGCATGCTGAATAATCCGCATTCCATCCCGCAACCACTGAATTGCGGAACCGGCTACGAAGATACTTCCTTCAAGGGCGTAATGCACCTGCCCATCGATTCCATAGGCAATGGTGGTCAATAACCCCTTATCTGAAATGGTGGGTTCCAAACCCGTGTTCATTACAATGAACGCCCCGGTCCCGTAAGTATTTTTGACCATCCCTGGTTCTAGTGCTAACTGACCAAATAAAGCGGCTTGTTGATCACCCGCAATCCCGGTAATGGGAACCTGCACTCCGGAAAACGTGAAGTTAGAGGTGTACCCAAAATTATGCGAAGAGGGCTTCACCTCCGGTAGCATTGATGCGGGGATGTCCAATAACTGCAATATTTCTGAATCCCATTGTAAGTCGTGAATGTTATACAGCATCGTGCGACTGGCATTCGTGTAGTCAGTCGCATGAACATGCCCACTGGTTAACTTCCAAAGCAACCAGGTATCGATCGTGCCAAAATATAAGTCGCCATTTTCAGCCTTTTGCCGGGCTCCCGCGACGTTGTCTAAAATCCACTTGATTTTGGTAGCCGAGAAATATGAATCAATTACTAACCCCGTTTTTTGGTGAATCATATCGGTTTTACCAGCCGCTTTTAAATCATCAGCGATTTGGCTGGTCTGTTTGGACTGCCATACAATCGCATTATAGATTGGCTTTCCGGTATGCCGGTCCCAAATCACGGTCGTTTCTCGTTGGTTCGTAATCCCAATTCCCTGAATCTTATATGGTGGAATTTCAGCTGAAATCAATGCATCAGAAATAACGGTTTGAACGGCACTCCAAATTTCATTGGCGTCGTGTTCAACCCATCCTGAATTGGGGAAGTACTGTTTAAACTCGCGTTGTGCTTTTTGTAAGATGTGTCCATGGTGATCAAAGATAATCGCCCGAACGCTAGTGGTTCCAGCGTCAATGGACATAATGTATTGTTGATTCTTCAATGAAATGACTCCATTCGTAAGGTCTTTAATGCCTATTATTATATCATGATTTTAAACGCTGGTTTCAATAATGAATAATCGTTATAATTTATTATGATTACAGAAAGGATGGTTCTAAAATGAGTTCAGCTCCATATTATTCAGCATGTACCAGTATTTTAGTTGGTAAAAATGCTAGTCTCGACGGTTCCATTATGATTGGCCGTAACGAAGACGCTAAAGCAGCATGGCCTAAGCACCTCAAGGTCTTTGAACGTCGTCAATTTGAAACTCCGCAGCTGTTTAAGTCAAACGATAACGGATTTAAGTTGCCGCTTCCTAAAACCCGCTTCCAATACGAATCCACTCCGGAATGGACGGACCAATACGGCCGCTTTGAAGAGGACGGTTTTAATGAATACGGCGTCGCAATGAGTGCGACCGAAAGTACCTACGCTAATGCGACCGTATTGGGCTACGATCCACTGGTTAGCGATGGAATTGGTGAAGAGGCAATGGTAACGGTGATCTTGCCATATGTAAAAACCGCTCGACAGGCGGTCCGGCGGTTAGGCACCATCATCGAAAAATACGGGACCTGTGAAAGCAACGGGATTCTATTTGCTGACAATGACGAAGCGTGGTATATGGACACTGGTTCCGGTCATCACTGGGTCGCAATTAAAATTCCAGACGATTGCTATGCGGTGGTTTCTAATCAAATGGCAGTCCAAGAA
This sequence comes from Lactobacillus sp. Sy-1, assembly GCF_019303535.1. Lineage (GTDB taxonomy): Bacteria > Bacillota > Bacilli > Lactobacillales > Lactobacillaceae > Nicoliella. The sequence continues at coordinate 1,059,728 of NZ_JACCIU010000001.1, forward strand.
ATCGATTTTGATAACCCGGCTGATTTCATGTGGTCTAGCGGGATTCGCGAATTTGTTGCCCAACACCATTTAAATCCATCAATTGACGGCCGCTTTAACTTTCGGCAAATCTTTGGGACCCATAGTCAATCTGATACCTATTACAATACCCCGCGGGTCTGGTACGGGCAAAGAATGTTCAACCCAGAAGTTGAGCAATCACCCACGAGCCAAGAGATGCCGATGTTAAGAAAACCCGCTCAAAAGATTTCAATTGATGATGCCCAGGCATTTCTATCATCCCACTTCCAAGAAACCCCCTACGATCCAATTGGTAGCGGCTCTGAAGCCGATAAAAAGAGATTCCGTCCAATTAGCCTTGCTAAGACGCAGGAGTCCCACGTGCTCCAATTACGGCCTAATTTACCAAAAGCCATTGGGAACATTCACTGGTTAGCAATGGGCGTCGCTGCCCAAAGCACCTACGTTCCATTTTTGAGTGGTATCACCACCGTTCCAGATGAGTACCAAATTGGTGCGGCTGAATATGATGCTCACTCGGCCTACTGGATTTTTAAGCTCGCCGGAGTGTTAGTTGATCCACACTACCTTGCATTTGGTGATTTACTAATGGAAACAAAGGAAACCCTTTCCATTAAGTACCGGCAATTAATTTTAAGTGCCGATCGGCAAGCAGTTGGGCTCTCTAAATCAGAAGCAATCGCGGTGGCTAACGACGTTAGTAACCAAGCTGCTCAACTAGCCCTAAATGCGTATCGGAAACTCACCGCGCAGTTAATTACCCAGTCAACCGACTTGTCGCCACTTAACTACAAACAAGATTTAAATCTTTAGACAAAAATAACCATCAATCCAAGCGGACTGATGGTTATTTTGTTTAATTTTAATTTTAAAATTAACGTTTGCGACGAGTAGCAGGGATCCGAGCGGACTTACCACTAAGTTCACGTAAGTAGTAAAGCTTAGCACGACGAACCCGACCTAATCTAAGCACTTCGATCTTGTCAACCCGTGGTGAGTGTAATGGGAAAATTCTTTCCACACCAACACCACTAGAAGTCTTACGAACAGTGTAAGTAGCTTGAATTCCAGATCCACGGCGTTTGATTACAACTCCAGTGAATAATTGGATTCTTTCACGGTCACCTTCGACAACCTTAACGTGAACACGAACAGTGTCCCCGGCACGAAAATCTGGTACATCAGATTTTAATTGATCAGCATTGATCTTTTCGATTAAACTATTTTGACGCATAAATATATCTTCCTTTCAACTAGCATTCATGCCAAAGTCTCTAGCAGCGGAATACCGTTTTAATTGGTGTTCAATACAACAAAAATAATGTTATCACAGTCACAACTGAATGTAAAGGTGATTAATCATAATCTGGGTCTGGATATTCTTCCATCTTTACCTCGGCCAGGAGCCGTTTCTGCTCGGCGGTTAGCTTTTGGTAATCAATCAAATCCGGACGCCGTAATAGTGTCTTGCGTAATGACTCCTTTTGCTTCCATTCAGCAATCTTTTGGTGGTTCCCACTAATCAAGACGTCGGGAACCTTCATCCCCCTAAAATCAGCCGGTCTGGTGTATTGAGGATACTCAAGTAGTCCGGTGGAAAAGGAATCGCCCGGTGCAGACGCTTGGTTACCAAGCACGTCCGGCAACAAGCGAGCGGTGGCATCGATAATTGTCATTGCTGGTAACTCACCACCAGTTAGGATAAAATCGCCCATCGAATATTCATCGGTCACCACCGACTTAATCCGCTCATCGTATCCTTCATAATGACCACAAATAAAGGTGAGATGGTCTTCTTTAGCCAAGTCCCCTGCCACCGTTTGATCGAACTGCTTACCGGCTGGATCCAATAGAATTACCCGTCCGCTAGAATGCCCTTGTTGTTTTGCCGCTTCCTGAGTAGCTGTAAACGCATCCAATATGGGCTGAGCTTGGAGTAACATTCCCGCTCCACCACCGAATGGATAGTCATCTACGTTATGGTGCTTATTGGTTGAATAATCCCGAAAGTCAGTCACAGCCACGTCTAAAATGCCCTTTTCAATTGCTTTACCAACGATTGATTCACGCATCGGACCATCAAACATATGCGGGAAAATACTAAGAACATCAATCCTCATTATTCAAGCCCCTCCAATAAATCAATGGTAACCCGCTGGTTAGTTAAATCAACTTTTTTAATTACTTGTTCGATTTTTGGTAAAAGTAACTCTTTACCATTTTCACGGGTAACGATCCAAACGTCATTAGCGGCGGTATCCATGATATCAGTAATCTTCCCGAGGTAATTATTTGCTAAATCATAAACGGCTAATCCTAAAATTTGGTGGTAGTAGTACTCACCCGCTGCTAAGTCATCAGCGGATAGCTGTTCATCCGTAATTTTGAGGGTCGATGGTTTTAAAAACTCAATGTCATTAATGGAGTCGTGGCCCTTAAAGTGTAGGATCACAAAGCTCTTTTGGGTTCGCACCTTATCAATTGTTAATTCAACCTGAGTCCCATTTGGTAAGAAAGCAGTTACCTGATTGCCCACCACAAACCGATTTTCTGGAAAGTCCGTGATTGAAATCACTCGGACCTCACCATGGATGCCCTGCGTATTAACGATTTTACCAATATTATAGTATGAAATGATGATTACCTACCTTCTGTATTCGACTAAAAAAACTCTTAAATAAAACCAGTGGTTTTATCTAAGAGTTTTATTTTTGACCATCTTCAATAATCAATCTAACCCGTTTACTACCATTAACACGGACACTGTAGACAATGGTCCGAATCGTCTGGGCGATGTGGCCCTTTTTACCGATGATTCTACCCACGTCCTTAGGGTTGGTTTTTAAATGATATTCATAAAACCGGTCAGTCTCATTATGCTGAATAGTAATATCATCTGGGTATTCCACCAGAGGTTTAACGATTGTTTTAATTAACTTGTCAAAATTAGTCGTCATTACTAATCACTTATTTCTTAGTGGATTTTGATTCGTGGTATTTCTTCATGATTCCTGCGTTGGACAATAAGTTCCGAACAGTATCTGAAGGTTGTGCACCCTTACCTAACCAACTCAAGATATCGTCTTCTTCAAGCTTAACTTGTGATGGCTTAGTAAGTGGGTTATAAGTACCAACGATTTGGATGAAACGACCATCACGAGGACTTCTTGAGTCTGCGACAACGACACGGTAGAAAGGACGCTTCTTTGAACCCATTCTTCTTAAACGAATTTTAACTGACATTCAAACACCTCCTATATTTCTTTTAACAAATAATAATATATCAGGATTTCAACGAGATGTAAAGGTTTTTTTCTTTACACCATGCAATTTTTTAAACTAACTATTGGAATGGCGCTAATAATACCGCCTTGGCCCCCGCATCAATATAACTATTATTGTGCATGATAAACGCTTGGACCGACTGGTAATCATTAAAATCGATTTTTGCCGTCACCAGTCCGGTTGCTAGTAGTTGTTTCGCTAACCCAATCATTTCGGGGGTCATTTTTTGTGGCATGAATGGATTATCGTCGTCTAAGTTTTGCCACTGGTCATGAAGCAGCGCCATTGCCCGTTTTATCTTGGGGGCACCCTTAAACAGCATTGTCAGTGTTTCTGGATTTAACCGTTGCATATCAATTCCTCCTCTTAGTGAACGGTGTTGATCGAAACCAAGTTACCAGGATAACCGGATCCTAATAGCGAAAATGCTTGCACGGGCGTGCTTAGAATCCAGAGGATATTTTTGAATCCATGGTCGTTAATTATTTTTTCACCGTGACCATCCGTTAAAATGATGGTTAAAGTATCAACTAACTGATTACGATGCTGATTCAAATAATCAAAGACGGCCTGAAAACTGGTTCCCCCGCCGCCTAACCGTCGAAACTGAATTTGATTCCCGTTATTAGCTCGGTAGCTCGTTTTTGCATGCACTTGGGCATCGAAGCTATAGATGGTAACCGGAACCGCTAGTTGCCTCAAAAAGTGATTGATTTCGTTGAGGAGTGAACTGATTTCAGCATCCCCCATCGAGCCAGAATTATCAACGAAGATGTTGATGCTCCTAACCGTATTGCTAATTCGGCCGCTCAGTTCCATTCGATATGCTTGCCGGCGGTTGAATCTGGCCCGTGATTCCTGACTGCCAATTGGCATCGTCCCTAAGCCCAATCGGATTAGCGTCCGCCAGTTGCGAATATGCGGCGCCGCTCTCATCGATTCAATTTGCTGTAAAACATTTCCGGGAACGGTGCCACGCTGTTTTTCCGGCGTCTGCTGGACCGCCCTGGTCACGATGTGTTTTAATTCCCCCGTCTGCAAGGTCCGTTCTTGTTCGCTAAACCGTTGCCAACCCGTGTGGTCATCGTGATTATTTTGATTACCGTTAATTAATTGCTCAGCGTTTCGTTCCACCGAATCGGTCCCGCTAGCTTGCATTCGTTTTAATGCAGCTAGGTAGTAATGTGAGCCCATCTGTTCAGCTAGATTGCCCCCCATTTGGAAATTTAGTTGATCTAACGTGTGGGTACTCTGCGCCCCCAGGTATTGATCAACAACAATGTCACAAGCTAATTGGTTCAATGCGGTGGCGTGTGAATACATCAGTGGATGGCAAAACGCAACGTGGAGGGCGAGTTGCTTCAAAATTCCATCCAACTGACTCGCCGTTAAATCAGCGGCTTTAAACCGCTGTGGATTAATTACGATGCTAATCTGGTGGTTAATCCAGCTTAACCCAATGTTCCCATCAAATTGATTTGCAAAGTGGCGGGGCAGTTGCATTAAAAGCTCGCCGCTAAACCGATCGGCTTTGAGAATCTGAATTAACTGTCCGCTAATAATGCCATCAATTAGGGCCACGTTTACGCCCGATTGGGATTGCAACCGGGCTAAATTATTTTCAACTTGCATCCAGCCACCTCCCGTTAAAGGGTATCAAATCCAATTTGTTCAATCTGCCGATATAAATCGACGAACGTCGGTTGAGCGGCCTCGGCTAATTCATAAATTCGTTGTAACTGGGTTGGATTATCGATCAACGCCAAACAACAAGTGTACTGGCCATCGGGGTTAATTAGTTTTAATAACTGCCCCAGACGCAGCGCAAAATCAGCTGATAAATCAGCCTGCTTTGCGATTCCCGCCTTAATAATTGCAACCCGGTCCACCTGGTCTAATTTTGCAAAGGTTGTCAGGGCATCCTGAAAATCGCCACTAAATAATTGCTCAACTAAATTGGATTGCTCGGCCCGGTCTAAAAACGTTTGAAAGGCCACGGCGGCTTGGTTGCCAATGTCACCAGCAAACACGTCTAATTGAATCGCTTTTCGCTGCTCCAATGGTAGTTTTAATAACTCCTGGTAGTTATTAGAAAGTCGCTCCCAGGCCCGCGGGGTGGGGAACAAGTCATCCCCACTCAACTGGGTGCTCAGCATGTCAGGATGTTGTGTAAGGTAATCGATAACTGCGGGGTGAATTGTCGCCCGTTCCTGAGCCCACTTCAACCAATCGTGAATATCGGTCTTTAAGACTAACCTCACCGTCCGATCCTTAATTGCATCATCGCCTCCCACCACATGGTAGTCGCTATTGGTAAACCCACTCATGGTTGCATCAGGATTTTCAGCGATGATGATGCGTACCTCAGTTGGAAGTCGCAGACTGTTGATCGAACGTTGGAGGACCAGGTTCATTAACTCACTCTGTACACCCTGACTCCCCCGGTTAAATTCATCCAAGAACCAATAGATTGGCTGGTTTGGATGTTGTTGCGCAAATTGAATGATTTCAATCAACTGGTGCGAATAACCAAATTGGACATCGGCCAACTTGCCATAGTCCTTAGTGTTAACAAACGAATCGCTAGTCAATGGGGGAACCGGAATTGCCAGATCACCCTTTTCGGACAAACTGACCACCGTTGTAAATAGTTCGGCTCCGTTTTGACGCGCTAAGTCGGCCACCAGCGCTGATTTCCCAATGCCCGCTTCCCCAACGATATTAGGAACGTTGCCCCCTTGAATGACCACGTTTGCAGCTAGCATTAGTTGTTGATAACTTAACGCCATTGTACCCACCTCCTAAAACTGAAAAAGTCATTGCGCGACCAGCGGCAATGACTTTAAATTACTTCTTCCGCTTCTTAATGCGGCGTTTCTTATTCTTTTTCATTTTCCGAGCCATCCGCTTCATGGCAAGGTTCGATAGTTTCCCACCGATGCCACCACCCATTCCAGGAGTGTTGCCACCGAGTCCGTTCATCATGTTTTCCATGCCGGATATGTTTCCATTAGACATCTTATTCATCATTTTTTTCATCGAATTAAACTGCTTGATCATCCGATTCACTTCTTGAATTGGACGTCCAGAACCACGGGCAATCCGCCGCCGTCTGGAAGGGTTCAAGAGGTCTGGATCCTCCCGTTCCTTGGCGGTCATGGAATAAATTACCGCTTCAATGTGTGCGATGTCCTTCGGGTCCATATTAACGTTCTTTAAAGCCGGATTATTAGCCATTCCCGGAATCATTTTCATGATGTCTTCTAGTGGCCCCATCTTTTGAATTTGCTTCATTTGATCCAAAAAGTCGTTAAAATCAAAGGTGTTTTCCCGCATCTTTTCGGCCATTTCTTCGGCTTGCTTTTGATCATAATCCTTTTGGGTCTTTTCAATTAATGAAAGGATGTCCCCCATTCCAAGGATTCTAGAAGCCATCCGGTCCGGATGAAAGACGTCTAAGTCGGTTAACTTTTCACCCTGCCCAACAAACTTAATTGGTTTATCGGTCACGGCCCGAATCGAGAGGGCGGCCCCACCACGGGTATCACCATCTAACTTGGTCAATACCACCCCGGTAACGCCCAGGGCATCGTTAAATCCTTCGGCAGTTTCAACCGCATTTTGTCCGGTCATTGCATCTACGACCAACAGAATTTCGTCGGGGTGAACCATTTCCTTGATATCCTTTAACTCATCCATCAATTTTTCATCGATTTGGAGCCGCCCGGCCGTATCAATAATCACGTAGTCATTATGGTTTTCCTTTGCCTGCGCCATTCCCTTTTCGACAATTTCGCGGGGGTCGACGTCAGTCCCCATTGAAAAGACGGGCACGTCTACCTGTTGACCAACTTGTTGAAGTTGATCGATGGCAGCCGGCCGATAGATATCGGCTGCGATCAGCAGTGGCCGCGCCTTTTGGTCATTCTTTAACTTTAGGGCTAACTTTCCAGCAGTAGTCGTTTTCCCCGCCCCTTGGAGCCCAGCCATCATAATAACGGTTGGAATCTTATCGGACTTATTAAGGGGAACTGCTGATTCCCCCATCATCTTGGTTAATTCTTCATCAACAATTTTAACGATTTGTTGAGCTGGATTCAATCCTTCTAAAACGTCAGCACCCTTGGCCCGTTCTTGGACCTGCTTAACAAACTTTCTAACCACCCCGAAATTAACGTCGGCTTCTAATAACGCCAGTCTAATTTCACGCATGGTGGCTCTTAGGTCGGACTCACTGACCCGACCCTTTCCACGAAGATTCCGCATGGCCTTTTGGAGTCGTTCAGTTAAACCTTCAAATGCCATTATTTCACCACTTTCATTCTTCTTCTATTTTTTCTAAATCAGCCACTAAGCCGACCAATTCGGCGTCAGTCGCGTAATTTGCGCTTACATATTCCTTAATCCGATCCGTCTTTTGATTTCGTGACACAAAGTCATGGTAAAGATGGAGTTGGGATTCATATTTTTCCAATATTAATTCAGTCCGCCGAATGTTATCGTAAACTGCTTGTCGACTAATCGAAAATTCCTCAGAAATTTCACCTAGTGAATAGTCATCAACGTAGTAGCGTTGCATGTAGCTATTCTGCTTTTTGGTCAACAGGGGCCGATAAAACGACAATAGTGAATTGATCCGGTAATTCTTTGCTAATTCCAAGGTCATTCCTCCGTCTCATTGCAACCCTTTATCCTATAGAATACATAATTTAAAGGAGTTTCGTCAATTATTTTAACAAACCGTTGAACAATCCATAGACAAAGTCACTAGCGTTGAATGGTTGTAGATCGCCGACTTTTTCACCCAATCCAACGTACTTAACCGGGGTGTGAAGTTCGTTTCTGATTGCAAGAACGATTCCACCCTTAGCGGTCCCATCTAGCTTAGTCAACGTAATTCCCGTTACATCGGTAACCTGTTTAAACAGCTTAGCTTGGTTCAATGCATTTTGGCCGGTCGTTGCATCCAATACCAACATCACTTCGTGGGGCGCCATTGGAATTTCACGGGTCAAAATCTTCTTCATCTTGGAAAGCTCGTTCATTAAATTAACCTTATTTTGTAGTCGGCCAGCGGTATCAACGAATAACACGTCATATTGACCCTTCTTAGCCCTTTGAACGGCATCGAATACAACTGATGCTGGATCACTTTTTTCCGGTTTTTTAACGATGTCGACTTCGTCTCGTTTAGCCCAGACGTCCAGTTGTTGGATGGCCCCGGCTCTAAATGTATCGGCAGCTGCCAGCAAGACCTTCTTTCCCTGGTCGTGATAGAGCTTGGCCATTTTACCAATGGTTGTCGTTTTGCCGACCCCGTTAACCCCCACAAAGAGGATTACGGTCGGCCCTTCCTTTGCAAAGTTAATCGTGTTCTTTTCACCGTTCCCATTTTCGTCGTATAACTCGATTAATTTTTGCACCACCACGTTTTGAACTTCACTTCTAGACTTAACGTTTCTAAGCTTTACTTCATCACGCAGCTGGTCGGTCAAGTTAACTGCCATGTCGAATCCAACGTCTGATTCAATTAACGTATCCTCTAGGTCGTCAAAGAAATCTTCGTCAACCGATCTAAAGTTGGCAAACAACTTATTGAGCCGTTGTCCGAATGATGAGCGGGACTTTGCCAACCCGTGTTCGTACTTTTCGCTTTCCTCAGCAGCTTCTTCAGGAACTGCTGGTTGGTCTTCGGTGGCTGAATTAGCACTTGCGGAATCGGATTCAGCGCTCGCTTCACTAGACGCTTCTGCTGAGGAGGCGGATTCGGAGCTGGCGTTGCTGCTGGTTGCCGTTGCTTCGTCTGATTCAGCGCTCGCTTCACTGGATGCTTCTGCCGATGAGGCGGATTCGGAGCTAGCGTTACTGCTAGTTGACGTTGCTTCGTCTGATTCAGCACTCGCTTTACTGGATGCTTCTACTGATGAGGCGGATTCAGAACTGGTATTACTACTGGATTCAGTTGCTTCTGCTGATTCAGCACTTGCTTTACTGGATGCTTCTACTGATGAGGCGGATTCGGAACTAGCGTTACTGCTGCTTTCCGTTGCTTCTGCCGATTCAGCACTTGCATCAGTTGATTGTGAACTGGATTCACTTCCCACTGTGGCTGAATCTGAATTAACGGATTCACTACTTTGGCTGGAAGCCGATTGAATCCCACTCCTCGTTTCAGCCGCTGTTTCAGATGATTCTGCGTTCGTAGATTGCTGTTCAGTTTGCTCAGCGGATTGAGCAGCTGCTTGTTCCTTCTTTTTGCTACGCCGTTTAAAAATATCAAATAATCCCATTTAAAATCATCCTTTCGTCGTTTGCGCTTTCTTTAGGTCCACCGCTAACACCTTTGAAATTCCGGAGTCTTGCATTGTAACTCCGTAGAGGTTATCAGCATAGACCATCGTTTCTTTGCGGTGCGTAATCACAATGAATTGGGTCTGCGCCTTTAGTTTTTGAATATAGCGGGCAAAGCGGTCAACGTTAGCTGGATCCAATGCTGATTCCGCTTCGTCCAAAATTACAAACGGCACTGGTTGCAGCTTTAACACCGCAAATAGCAGTGCAATTGCCGTTAATGAGCGTTCCCCCCCAGAAAGGAGGGTCATACTGCGGAACCGTTTGCCCGGTGGTTGAGCCATGATTTCAATCCCGGTGGTTAACAGGTGGTGGGGATCCGTTAATTTTAGTTTTGCATCTCCACCCCCAAAGATTTCCTTAAAGGTGGCCTTAAAAGCCCGCTGCAATTGGTCGAACGTCTTCTTAAAGCGGTCCTTGACGGTGGCATCCATCTTATTCATAGTCGCTTCTAACTGTTGTTTCGACTGAATTAAGTCATCGGCTTGCTGCTTTAAAAATTGGTAGCGATCGTTCACCTCCGCAAACTGGGTGATCGAATCAATGCTAACCGGCCCCAATCCTTGAACCTGCTTCTTTAAGTCCGTGAGGTGCCCTTCAATCGTTGCTAAATCAGCATCAACGTCATTATCCACCACGGCTTGAAAACTAAGTCCGTACTTTTGGCTAGCATCCAGCTTAATTGACTGCAGCTGCTGGGTAATGGATTGTAGCCCCTGCTCTATGCGTTCAATCGTCGTCCGATGGTTCAAGAGCGTATCTTGGGCTTGATCAATTTTTGTATCGAGGGGGGTAACCGTTTGATGCAAGTTTTGCAGGGTGGTTTTCCTGGTGGTAATCTGGGCTTTCAAGTCAACCACTGCCTGTTGCAGCAAGTTAACTTTATGGTTTAAATCCGCATTGGTCAATTTTCCAGTACTTTGCTGGTTTAAACCACTAATCGTTTGGTTAATTTCAATTTGGGCCGCTTGATTTTCCGCCAGGGTCTGATTCAAATCAGCAATTCGTTGGTTCAGATGGTCCAATTCGGCCTGGGCTAAAATTAATTTTTCCCGACTGGCCTGGTGGTCAGCAGTGGCCCGTTGCCGCTTGGCATCTAGTTCAGCTAGTTGCTGATTAGTTTGTTTCACCTGGGCTTGATTGTGTTCGATTTGCCCGTTAATTTGATCCAATTCGGCCTCTAAATCAGTCGCCGAAGACTGCGCAAAATTAGCACTGAGGTTTTGCAGGTTAATCCGCTGGGTGGCAGCCTCCCGTTGCTTTTGTTCAATCTCTGATTGAACCTGTTCCAACTGACTAGTTAACATTTGAACGGACTGCTTTAAAGCTAGTTGTGATTGGTCGTGCTCAGCATTTTGCTGTTCTAAGGTGCGTAATTGCGCCTGCTTATTTTTGACCTGGGTCTCTAAATCAGCAACCCGCTGCGCAGCTTGATCGACGGATTGCTTTAATTCCGCCTGCTTTTCACGTTGGACCAGCATCCCATCAAATTGTTTCTGGGTTGCCCCACCTGTAATTGAACCCCCAGCATTCACGACCTGCCCATCAAGGGTCACGATCCGATAGCGGTGGTTCAAAATAGTGCCAATTTGCGTTGCTGAGCGAAGATCCTTAGCAATAACAACGTTGCCCAGTAGGTGCTCAATCACCACTTGATATTGATCCGCCACCGTTACTAACTGACTGGCGACCGCAACATATCCGGGGTGGCTTTGAATTGAATTCACCACCGTTTGGGAAAGGTGGTGTTTGGTTAAGCTGTTCAACGGTAACAGGGTCACCCGGCCTAATTTGCGTTGGGTCATTAATTGAACGGCCGCTCGCGCAGCAGCGTTATCGGTTACCATGATTTGTTGAATTCGGTTCCCTAATGCTGTCTCAATGGACTTAATGTAGTCGCGATTCACTTCGATGAACTCACCGACTGCCCCGATGATGCCGGTTAATTGGTCCCGGTGGTTCAATAAATTCCGACTGCCTTGAAAATAGCCGCCGTGTTGATTTTGAAACTCAACCAGCCCGTTTAGACGTGCGGTTAATTGCTGCTTGGTTTTAAGTTCGGTGTACCACTGTCCCTGCTCTTTTTCGAGTTCAAGTCGTAATTGCTTTCGTTGTGCAGCTGCCTGGGTAACCCTTTCATGATCAGCCTTAAGGTGCGCTTGAGCAGCAGTTAACTTAGTCGTTAGCGCTGCCTGCTTAGTTTCTAACTCCGCCACCGCCTGCTTATGGGCGGCGAGACGGTCGTGAATGATACGCTCCTGTTGACTAAATTGGGCGTTATCCTTACTAGCGAAGTTAATTTGGTTCTTCAAGCTACTGGACCGTTGTAAAAGGTCTAAATATTGGTTTCGTAACTCCGTTAACGTTTGATTATGATTCGTCACTTTGGATTCAATGGCGGGAAGCGGATTCGAATCAACGGTGGCATTCAACTGGTCAATGATATGTTGTTGCTCGGCTACGGAATGCTCAACCGTCCCAATCTGATCTTCAATCACTGAATATTTGTTAACTAGGGTCGCTAAATCCGCCTTAGCCCGGGATAATTGTTCCGCCTTAAAACTAGACTGCTGGTCATCCAATTTGAGTTGGCTTCTATACTGTTCAATTTGATTGGTCCGCTTGAGTAACTTGGCTTGAGCCTGGTCTTGTTGGTGGTTCAACTGATCGATCTGGCGTTGCAAATCCTGTTTTTGAGTCCGCATTTGCTCAATTTGAGCTGTCAAATCGGTTTCTTGCGCCTGTTGGGTAGCCAGTTGCTTTTCAGCGTCAGTATAGCTAGCTAAGAGCCGCTTTGCATCGACGGTTAACTTGGCTTGGTGCCAATCCTTCAATTGGGTGTTTAACTCCTGAAACCGTTCGGCCGCTTGACTTTGAGCACGCAGGGTCACCACCTGCGTTTTGAGCTCTGCTATGATGTCGTTCACCCGGGTCAAGTTGTCGTTCGTTTCAGATAGGCGATGGTCAGCAACCTGCTTGCGCTGCCGGTACTTATAAATCCCAGCAGTCGTCTCCACGATGTTCCGCCGATCTTGTGGTTTGCTATTAAAAATGGCTTCAACGTTTCCCTGTGAAATAATCGAAAACGACCCCTGGCCAATTCCACTATCCATCAAGAGGTCGTTAATGTCTTTTAAACGACATTCCCGTTGATTCAAGTAGTAGTAGCTGTCCCCGTTTCGAAATAATTTTCGGGTCACAGTGATTTCAGTGTAGTCCGGTTTTAAATAGTGGTCAGAATTATCAAACGTAAGGATGACTTCCGCTCGATTTAACGCCCGGCGGTTTTTGGAACCAGAAAAAATAACATCAGCCATCTTTGTACTTCGCAGATGCTTAGCAGATTGTTCCCCCAACACCCATCGAATTGCTTCAATTACATTACTTTTCCCACTTCCATTCGGTCCCACAATGGCGGTTAACCCATTTTGAAAGTCAATGGTCGTCTTTTCAGCAAATGATTTAAAACCAACTAGCTGCATTGATTTTAGTTTCAAATTAATTCCCCAATTCTGTCAAGATTAATCAAAATGTTTCAGGGCTTGCTTAGCAGCCCCCTGTTCCGCATTCTTTTTGGAATGGCCACTGCCGATTCCGTATTCCTGCCCATCAATTGTGACCGCCACCTTAAAGCGGCGGTGATTTTCGGGCCCATTTTCATCAAGCAGGTGGTATTCAATTGCCACCGGTCCATTTACTTGAGCCCGTTCTTGTAGTTCGGTCTTATGGTCAAAGAACTCATCAAACCATCCCGCATCGAGCTTTGGAAAAATTACCTTTTCGCAAAAGCGGACAACCGGTTTCATTCCCTGGTCTAAATAAACGGCTCCAATAAACGACTCAAAAATATCACAAAGCAATGAATCCCGATTTCTGGCGTTGGCCTTTTCCTCACCGTGTCCCAAGCGAATGTACTTATCAAAGTGGCATTCCCGCGCAAAGCTACTGAAACTTTGTTCATTAACCATTGCTGCTCGCAACCGGGTTAGTTGGCCTTGAGGTAAATCGGGATACCGTTTAAAAATATATTCTGAAACCACTAATTCATAAACAGCATCCCCAAGAAACTCAATCCGTTCGTAAAACTTTAACTTATGGCCTGGATGTTCATTGACGTATGATGCCTGGGTAAACGCCTCGTCCAGTAGCGATTCATTATGAAATTTAATTCCAAAGTTATCCGCTAATTCTTTATCAAAAGCTGCATCCATTTTTATTCCACCCCTAATTTCAATAAAAGCGATTACAAAATGTAATCGCCCCTTCATTAATGTATGTTTTATTTTTAAGAATGACTAACGATGTAATCCACGGCTTCGTTCACCGTATTTAATTTTTCAGCATCTTCATCATCAATCGTTGCTCCAAATTCGCTTTCTAGGTTTAACACGAATTCAACAAAATCGATTGAATCAGCATCTAAATCACTTTTAAAGTTTAAATCGCCAGTAATCTTACTTCGATCAACTTCAAATTGATCAGAAATCATATCAGCTACCCTATTAAAAACTTCATCTTTTGTCATTATTTACTCCTACTAATTAATTATTCTTGGCTTCCTGCTTAATGGCCTTCATTGCATCAGCATGGGTGTTAAAGTAATCAACGATTTTCCCGACCGTATTAGACTTAACCATCGTGTGAATTTGTCCCAGTGTGTTTCTAACGGTCGTGGCCTTACTGCTACCATGCATTTTAACTACGGGAGCCTTGACCCCGATCAACACTGCACCACCATACTTAGAGTAATCTAACTTGGTATTAATGTCATTAAAGGTATCCTTAAGCAGGTAAGCACCTAGTTTATCCTTTAAACCACCATTAATTATACTCCTTTTAATTAAGTTTAGCATGGTTAGTGCTGTTCCTTCAGTACTCTTTAACGCAGCATTTCCAGTGAATCCATCGGTAACCACAACGTCTGCGGCACCATTTAACAATTCTCGAGATTCAACGTTACCGATGAAGTTTAAATCATGGTTAGCGGCCAATAGTTCATGAACTGCCTTGTGGAGTTTATCACCCTTATCAGCTTCAGTCCCGTTATTTAATAGGCCGACCCGGGGTTTTTGAATGCCCAATACGGCATCAGCATAGTAGGCGCCCATAAAGGCATATTGGTAGAGGTGAAAGGCTCTGGAATCAGCATTGGCGCCCACATCCAACATTACGAACTTATCATTTGGGCCTTCCACCATTGGCAGGGTGGTCGTAAGCGCTGGGCGTTCGATTCCCTTGATTCGACCCACAATAAAGAGTCCCGCAGCCAGTAGGGCTCCGGTATTCCCACCAGATAAAAATGCGTCAGCTTCGCCATTATGAACGGCTTCGGCAGCCTTTACCATACTAGAATCCTTTTTGGCTTTAATTGCCTTAACTGGTTCTTCACCCATTTCAATTACCTGTTCGGTATGCACTAAGGTGATGCGTTCAGTATTGGCAACCAATGGTTCGACTTGGTCTTTGGGGCCAAATAGTAAAAACTCCATGTCGGGGTGAAGGTCCCGTGCCATTTCGACTCCTTTAACAACTTCGGTGGGGGCGTAATCGCCACCCATTGCATCAACTGCAATTTTCATTTCGTATCGCTCCTAATCTAGTGAATCATTTAGTGATTCATCATTTAAATATTTAACTAGTGGTAAATTTTCAGTTTTTTCAGTCCAATGCGGGTCATTAATGATGCCCCTGGCTTCCTGTTGGGCATAGGAAAGCATCACAAGGTCTGCAACCGGGTCGCCAATCTTAAATTGAATCTGTCCTGATTGTTGCCGGCCCATTACGTCGCCGGCTCCCCGTAGTTCCAAATCCTTTTGGGCCACCACAAATCCATCGTTGGTCTCAACCATTACGTTCATCCGCTTCTTACCCACTTCGGTTTTGGGATTAGCCACTAAAATACAGTATGACTGCTTTTGCCCCCGGCCGACCCGGCCACGTAACTGATGCAGTTGCGCTAACCCAAAGTGGTCCGCATTGAAGATCATCATTAAAGAGGCATTGGGGACGTCCACCCCAACTTCAATAACGGTCGTTGAGACCAAAATTTGAATTTCCTGGTTCTTAAACGCCGTCATAATGGCATTTTTTTCGGCATCCTTCATCCGCCCATGTAATAACCCGACTTGAAAGCCGGGAAACGAACGTTTAAACATTTCGAAGGTCGCCTCAGCACTTTGCATCTCAGATTGGTCAGAATCTTCAATCAACGGGGCAATCACATACATTTGATCCCGTTGGGTTAACCGTTGCAAAATAAATGGTAGCACGTTCGATAATTGGTTTTCTTGAATCCAGCGGGTAACGACTGGTTTGCGCCCCGCTGGTAATTCATTAATTACCGAAACATCCATTTCACCGTAAGCGGTTAACGTCATCGTCCGGGGAATTGGGGTCGCCGTCATGGTCAAGACGTTTGGTGAATCACCCTTTTTCCGCAGCGCCCCGCGTTGATTGACCCCAAAGCGGTGTTGCTCATCAATGATTGCTAACCCTAAATTATGAAAGGCCACCTCATCTTGAATTAAGGCGTGCGTGCCAATCAATAGGTTAAGTTCGCCACTTTCAATCCGTGGCAAGATTTCTTTTCGAACCGCTGGTTTAGTATCACCAGTTAGCAATGCGATGGATACGGGAACGTCTGCGAATATCTTAGCCAATCCATTGGCGTGCTGTTCAGCTAAAATTTCGGTTGGAACCATCAGTGCTGCTTGGTAACCAGAAGTAATCGTAGCATAAATTGCAATTGCAGCAACGATCGTTTTCCCACTGCCGACATCTCCCTGTAAGAGCCGGTTCATCTGGGAATCATCACCCAAGTTCGCTAAAATTTCATTCACAACGCGTTGTTGGGCATTCGTTAGTTGAAATGGCAACCCAGCAATGAAGGCGGCAACGGCAGCATGGTCGTAATTAATTTGCACCCCCGCAAACTGATGATCACGAATTCGCAGTAGCTGCATCCGCATTTGAAAAATAAAAAATTCCTCAAATTTAGCGGTCCGCAGCGCCCGCTTCGAATCAGCCAGCGTTTTTGGAAAGTGCATGTCGTGGACTACCTGCTGATGCGACTCCAACCGGTAGCGTTTCCGCAGCGATTCAGGAATGATTTCTGCGATTTGATCATGGTATTGCTCGTAAGTTTCTTGAATCAACTTGCGAAGCGTTGCCTGACGAATCTGCTTATTTACGGAGTAAATCGGGTCCATTTTGTTGGTCGTATTACTGATAATCCGCATCCCAGCCATCGATAATTGCTGGTGATCAAAGCGTCCGTAGACGACCAGCGGTTGGTTCGGGGTAATTTGTTTTTTTAGCCATGGTTGGTTAAAAAAGGTTACCCGAACCGCTGCATTTTCGACTCGCATCGTAAATGTTAAGCGGGTTTTTTTATAACCATAGCGAAATAGATTCGGGGAATCCAATACTACCCCCCTTAGCGTAACCTGAGCTTGTGCCGGCAGATCTGCTAATGATTGGGCCTTAAAATTATCGTAACGAAACGGAAAGTAATTTAATAAATCAGCAATCGTTTTAATTCCTAAGCTGTTCAATACTAATTGTTTCTTGGGCCCAATCCCATTTAGCGTTGCAACTGAATCGTTTAAAGTGCTGATCACAAATCACCTCCGAACAAAAAAATCGGAATCAAATCCGATTAACCATGCTTATTCAACAGACACTAGGAATGGATAGACCGGTTGGTCCCCCTCATGAATTTCGACTTCTAAGTCTTCATCAATTTTCATGATGTTATCCTTTAATTTTTGGGATTCCCGTTCGTTAGCACCCTGACCATAAATAATGGTAATTGCTTCACTATCTTCATCTAGCATTGCCTTTACCATCTGGGTAGCAGCATCAATCATGTTTGAACTGGTAACCGTAATCTTACCATCAACAATTCCCATGTATTGATTCTTTTTAATGTGAACGTTATCTAATTCGGTATCCCGAACGGCCTGGGTGACTTCGCCACTCTTAACGAATTCGAGGTTCGATTCCATTGCTGATTTTAAGTCCGCTAAATCAGCTGATGGATCGTATTCCAGCATGGCCGTCATTCCCTGTGGAACCGTCTTGGTGTGGACGATCACAGTTGGAATGGAAGCAACCTTAGCAGCTTGTTCCGCAGCTAAAAAGATGTTGCTGTTATTAGGTAGAATTACCGCCCGACTGGCGTGTGAATTATTAATTGCATCCAAAATATCCTGGGTACTAGGGTTCATTGTTTGCCCCCCACTGATCAAATCAGTAACCCCCAGGCTATTAAAAAGCGTTCCGATTCCATCACCACTGGTAACTGCAATGACTGCCGTATCGTTAGGCCGGTCGACCTCTTCTTTGGTTGGTTCGTCATCGGCATCATTATTAATGATATCTTCTTGTTGGAGACGCATGTTATCAACCTTAACGGTCGCTAAATCACCAAACTGTTGACCCCAGGCTAATACCTTTCCAGGGTGTTCGGTGTGAACGTGGACCTTCACGATTTCATCATCGTTAATGACTAAGAGTGAATCCCCCAGCTTAGCAAGGTAATCGTAAAATGGCTGGTAATCAAATTGGCGTTCAACTTCTTTACCATGCCCAATTCTGACCATGATTTGAGTACAATAGCCATACTTGATATCTGCTGGATCAATTTCACCCTGAACGCTCTTATGATGCTTAGCATCAATCATTTCGTCCATTTCTTCACTATCAGGTTCGTTTTTTTCAACCTTAACTTCGCGGCCGTTTAATGAGTCTGCAAAGGCCTTAAAGACAAACGCTAGTCCCTGACCACCTGAATCAACTACGCCAACTTGTTTTAATACCGGTAGCAGGTCCGTTGTCTTCTTTAACGCTACATCAGCAGCTGCGCTCACAGCGTCCATTAATTCGGCAACGTCCATTTTGGAATAGCTTTGCCGACTCTTTTCAGCAGCCCCGTGGATGACCGTTAAGATGGTCCCCTCAGTGGGCTTCATAACCGAACTATAGGCCGTCTTAGTCGCCTCTACTAATGCCGCATTCAAATCACTAGCGTCCAATTGGGGCTTTTGACTAACGGATTTAGCAAACCCCCGGAAAATTTGGGATAAGATCACGCCTGAATTACCACGCGCACCCATTAAAAGCCCCTTTGCAAATGCTTCTGCAAGGGTGCCAACTGACTCACTAGTGGAATTGGCAACGTACTTAGCACCGCTAGCCAACGATAGGTTCATATTCGTTCCGGTGTCCCCATCTGGAACTGGGAATACGTTTAACGAATTAATAAAATCAGCATTATTTTTTAGCGTTACTGATGCCGCTTTAATCATTCTTCTAAATTGATTACTGTCAATTTCTGTTACTCTCAATTGTTTGCCCCCTAGACAAGCGGTCAGTTTAGATTTAATCGTTTAAAACCTGAACCCCTTGGACTACAACATTTACGGCGTTGGCGGTAATGCCAAGCATGGTTTCTAAATTATACTTTACCTTGGATTGAACGTTTCGACACACTTCAGAAATTTTAGTTCCGTAGCTAACGATGATGTTAACTTCAATCGCAATTCCATTTTTTTCCTGTTTAACGACGACTCCCTTAGAGTAGTTATCGTTTCTTAAAATACTGTTCATATTATCACGGAGTTGTTTTTTACTAGCCATTCCAACCACTCCATAATTATCGGTGGTTGCACTTCCGACAACAGAAGAAATAACGTCGCTACTAATGTCTACAATTCCGTACTTTGTCTTAATTTTAACGGCCAATGCAATAGCCTCCTTAAAAGATTCGAAATACACTATAATCAACTATTAATACTACCACAAGAACCAACTAATCAAAAGAGTTGAAGTTGAATTTGAGATTCAAAGCTGTCAAGTAAATATACTTGAAAGAAAAGTATTGCAATAATAGCGATAATATGCTAAATTATTGTAGTGTATTAAAAGCAATGTATAAAAATAAAAGTAAGGAGGCATTATCATGGCTAAAGACTTTATCAGCGGTAAGAGAACCCATTTCGGTAACAAGCGTTCTCACGCCTTAAATTCTTCACGTCGTAGCTGGAAGCCAAACTTGCAAAAAGTTCGGATTTTAGTTGATGGCAAACCCAAAAAAGTGTGGGTTAGTGCCCGGACCTTAAAATCAGGTAAGGTTACTCGTGTATAATCACTTTTTAATAAAAAAAGACCAGTTCTCACTGGTCTTTTTTTATTTGTCCTTACTTTGAATAACGGCGATAACGCCCTGATCAAATTCAAAACTGCCAGTATCGCCAATAAATTCATTACTAGCAAGTGAAACTGGATTTTGAATTGGGTATTGATCTAACCGGTAGCGTTCATCAAATAACGTTAAGGTCATTTGATTGAGCGGAACAAACGCTAAGTACTTCTTATCAGCTTCCTTTTGAAGCTGGTGCTTACCAGGCAGAAAGTAGCTAATCGTGTTTTGATTATCAATCAATCGAATGCGGGGGGCAAACATCCGAAAGCGCATCTCCAAAACCATCAAAAAGTTTGCCAAGAAGTGGTCAATCCGCCCCCCAGTCACCCCATAAATATCAATCGTTTGCGCCGCGTAGCGTTGCAAAGCGATTTTCAAGCCCAACTGGGTATCAGTATCATCCTTTTCAGGATTTGACTGGTGGATGTTTGCGACATGCTGTTTAACAACCGCTAATTCATCAGGAGCCATTGAATCAAAATCACCAATCGCATAAATGGGGTCGATTCCTAAATCAATCAACCGCAGTGTTCCCCGGTCGATTCCAATCCAATCACCTGCCACCTGATGTTTTTTAATGGTATCCGGCCAATTATCAACCGGACCCCCACTCATTAGATTCAGGTGTTTAACCATTACTTAGTCGCATCCTTAATTGCTTGCACCTTGCTTGCAGGATCCTTAGCACCAAATACATACGAACCAGCAACGGCAACCGTTGCGCCCGCTTCATAAGCGCCCTTAACGGTCTGGTCATTGACCCCACCATCGATTTCGATATCGAAGTCATAGCCTGCTTGTTGCTTGATTTCATTAAGTTGCTTAATTTTCTTTACCGTTTCTGGAATGAACTTTTGGCCCCCAAAACCAGGGTTCACAGTCATTACTAGTACTTGGTCCACCATATATAGCACTGGTTTAATGGCTTCGACTGGGGTGCCAGGATTAATTACCACTTCAGCCTTTACGTCCCGGTTCTTAATCATTTGTAGGGCCCGGTGAATGTGGGGCGTGGATTCAACATGCACCCCGATTAAGTCGGCCCCAGCATCAGCAAAGGTATCAATGTACCGTTCTGGGTTTTCAACCATCATGTGAACGTCTAAAATCATCTTTGAGATGGGTCTGATTGCTTTTACCCAGTTTGGGCCGTATGAAATAGCGGGAACGAACATGCCATCCATAATATCGATGTGTAGGTATTCCGCCCCCCCTTTTTCAACCTTTTCGATGTCGCGTTGAAGGTTAACGTAATCAGCACTTAAAATTGATGGAGCTACTTTAATCATTTGAATTTCCTCATTTCTTTTTATTATAAACTGGCTTGCGATTCTTGATCATGGTAAAGAGCTGGAGGTAATCCTCATAGCGGCTCTTTAAAATTTCACCATCGGCCACCATTGCTTTAATTTTACAACCAGGTTCATTCACATGTAAACACCCTCTGAACTTGCAATCGGGAGCGTTTCGAACAAACTCTGGAAAATAATCTTTTACTTCCCGGTAATCGATATCAAACGTATCGTAGGAAGAAAACCCGGGGGTATCAGCTACTAATCCGCCGGCAATCGGAATCAGCGTTACCATTCTAGTGGTATGCCGACCCCGGTTTAAGGCCTGGGAAATTTCACCAGTCGCTAAATTCAAACTAGGGAGGATTTTATTCAAAAGCGTTGATTTTCCAGCCCCGGTCTGCCCCATAAAAACGGTCACTACGTCCGCAAAATGACGCTTTAACTCCGTAACGGAGTCGTTATCATCCTGACCAGTAGGATAAATCACGGTGTAACCAATTTGTTGATAGTCAGCCGCTAGTTGCTTAATTTTAGTAAAGCGTTCTGCATCGATTAAATCGACCTTAGTAAAGTAAATAATCGGCTTAATATGACTAATGCCTAACGCTACTAACTGCCGGTTCAAAAGGTTTATGCTAAATTCAGCCGCAGTTGAAGCTGTGACCACGACTGCCTGGTCGATATTTGCCAGTGGTGGTCTCACCAATGAATTTTTTCGTTCATCAACGCTTAAAATATAATCATTTTCAAATTCAACAATGTCGCCTACGACGGGTTTAATACCATGTTTTCTAAAGTTCCCCCGTGCCCTCGTCCGGTATGTCTTACCGTCTGAATGAACATCAAAAAAACCACTTAATGACTGATAAATTCTTCCCTTAGCCAACTGAACACCCCTTTTTTATTTATTATACTATAAAGATGACTAGTTAATGTTTTTAACGTTACTAATTGTTTTCCCATCCCGGACAATTTTATATTCACCCGCCGTCTTCCCGTCTAACTTGAATGGAATGATAAACTTGGTATCTTGATAAATTGTAATTCTACGGTAAAGATGGTCAATTGAATTATTCTTATCCTTTACGTAAATATCAATAACGTTGGATTTATTATCGTTTGATTGGTACGGTAAGTTAACATTTACATTCAATGTGTGCGGACCATTTTGGTTACTATTAGTCTTTTCTCCCTTGGAGACTGAAATAATGACGTTATCGCCGTTAAAAACGGTCAATCCAGAATCAGGGTTTTGATTGAACACCATCCCCGCTGGGTAGTCATCATTATACTGGTAATCAAAGGTCGGGTTAAGCCCCATCATTTCAACGTAACTAGCCGCTTCTTCCTTACTGAGGCCAATCAAGCGCCGCATCGTGAACTCTTTAATTCCGTCAGATACGACAAACTTAATCGTTTTATCCCGTGGACTGTAAGAATTCCCAGGAACGAAATTTTGTTTTAAAATTTTACCACTACTAAAGGTATCAGAACTAGCAAATTCTCGTTGAACGGTAAAACCCTGATTGCCCAGTTCTTTGGCGGTAATATCATAATCTTGACCGATGTAGTTGCTCAAATCAATTTTACTGACCCCATTGCTAAGGACTAACGTAACTGCCTTATTGCGCAACAACCAGCTTTTGGTCGGTGGATTGGTCACAAAGGCGTGGTTAATTGGAACGTTATCAGCATATTGATATTTGATATGATCAACCTTTAACCCACTTTTTTGCAGCTCTTTAATTGCCTGGTTCTTGGATAACCCATTCAAGGACGGGACTTGAACAAAGCAGAAGTGAATAATGAGTAAAAAAACCATTAAAACCCCGAATACTACGCTAATCCAAGTCGTCCAAAACACCCAACCAGAGTGTTTTTTGATCCTTGGTAGCTGTTCACCACTAGCGGTATTGTCTAGCGCATTCAGCTCATTAAAGTCCATAATTTTGGTTTCATCTTCGGCATCCAATGAATGGCTACTAACAAAATGCTTCACGTTCTTTAACTTGGGCGCTTCATCCAGGGCAAATTTCATTTCATGAATCGAATTGAATCGGTCGTTGGGGTTCTTAGCAGTCGCCTGTAAAACCACGTTTTCAATTGCTACCGGAATTTTGATCTGATCATTATTTAATGGGGGGAGTGGTTCTCTAGAGTGCTTTAATGCAATTGAAACCGGATTTTCCCCGTCAAATGGAACCCGGCCCGTTAGGAGTTCGTACATAATGATCCCGAGCGAATAAATATCGGAGCGCTTCGTGGCAACTTCACCACGAACCTGTTCTGGTGATAAGTAGTGAATCGAACCAATAATTGAGTTTGTCTGCGTCATCGTTTTTTCAGATGAAAAAATGGCAATTCCAAAGTCGGTAATCTTAACGTTTTGGTTAGCATCAATCAAAACATTTTCAGGCTTTAAATCACGGTGAACGATGTTATTTTGGTGCGCAACGGAAACTGCATCTAAAATCTGGTTCATAATTTTAATTACGTTCGGTACAGAAATGGGGGCATGCATCTTAATGTAGTTCTTTAGGTTCGTTCCCTTAACGTACTCCATGATTGAATATTGAACTCCATCAGCCTCTTCAAATCCATACACTTTAACAATATTCGCACTATTTAAACGACTGATTGCCATGGCTTCACGCTTGAATTGACTCTTGGTATGTGGATTATCACGAAAGTCGACCCGCAAAAATTTAATCGCTACTAAGCGATCCGTCTTAAGATCTCTTGCCAGGTAAACATCTGACATTCCACCTTGCCCAATTTGGCCGATAACTCGATAACGAGCATTCAGTAATTGCCCCTTATTCATGATTATCAACTCCTTGATCAAACTGCGCTTCAATGATTAGGACCGTAATATTATCAGAGCCACCGTTTTGATTCGCCAATGTAACTAACTGCTGACATTTTTCCTGGGTGGACCGACTCGATTGCATAATTAATTGAATTACAGATTCAGAAACTAAGTCGGTCAATCCATCGCTACAAAGTAGGAACTGATCAGCAGGATTAATCGAGCCATCGGAAATGGCGGGTTCCGCGTTGCTAGAAATCCCTAGGCTCCTTACGATTACGTTTTTATAGGGATAGTTAGCGGCATCTTGTTTACTAATTTTACCAGCCTTAATCAATTCATTTACGTATGAATGATCCTCAGTCAACTGAGTTAGTTGATTATTACGCAAGAGATACCCCCTGCTATCACCAATGTTACAGATGAGATATTGGTTACCGATGTTCAAAAAGCCAACGAAGGTGGTCCCCATGCCCTTTAGCTGCTGGTTTTTAATTGAAATTGATAGGATTTCATGGTTTTCAAAACTAATTTGTTGTGCAATCCAATTATAAGCCTGCTTCACAGATTGGATTCGTTCATTTTCAAAACGCTTGCCAATCCCTTCGACCGCCATTTTAGAAGCAACTTCACCGGCTCGGTTCCCGCCAATTCCGTCAGCAACAATCGCCAAGGCATTATTATTTTGGTCGTAAAAAAAGGAGGCATCATCTTCATTTTTAGCCCGGACTTTGCCAATGGCAGTTTCGTATGCGATTTTTAAATTCATTAATTTAATCACCTGTTTTTACTAAATTAGCAACAAAGAATCCATCTGAATCAAAATCATCGGGGTAAATTCGAACCTCACCTGCTTTGGAACCCACACTCCCCAGTTCAATTGGTTGCATCTTAAATTCTGGATGGGCCGTTAAAAATTGAACTAACACGTCGTGATTCTCCTGGTCAATGATCGTACAAGTACTGTAGGTCAGCTGTCCGCCAGTCTTAATCTTGGGAGCAATCGAATCTAAAATCGCCAACTGAATCTGGGCTAAGTGTTGAATATCTTGAATTGATTTTTCATACCTGATTTCAGGCTTACGCCGCATTAGGCCTAATCCTGAACATGGAGCATCAACTAAAACCTGATCAAAGGTCGCATCTGCGTAGACTGTCGCTAACTTTCTAGCATCTAGCGCCTTAGTTTGAACGTAATCATTCAAGTGCATCCGTTTTGCGTTTTTAACCACTTGTTTTAAACGGCTTTCATGCAAATCAAGGGCAATTACCTGTCCGCTCCCCAATTGAGCTAGTTTTTCCGCGATTTGGGTGGTCTTACCCCCTGGGGCAGAACAAGCATCCAAAATTAATTGGTGCGGCTGAATGGGCATTGTTTCAACCGGAAGCATCGCACTTTCATCTTGGATTGTTAACTCGCCATTTTTAAACTCAGCTGCAGAATTGGCGGAGCGCTCGGTTAGGATGAGTCCATCGGTAGCTAATTGACTATCATGAACCGTAAAGCCCGCTTGATTTAGCTGGCTAACAAGTTGGTCTCTGCTAACCTCAGCAGTATTAATGCGGACCGATTGCTTCGCCGGTTGGTTAAGCGATGCTAAAATGTGGGTCGTTTTAGTGGTTCCCACCTGGTCCACTAATTGTTTAATGATCCATGATGGAACGCTAAATTGAACTTGCATTCTTTCTAAAGGGTCCTTAATTTTATCGATTGACGGCAGGCCACTCCGGTCAATTTGATGCAATACCCCAGTTACCATCTTGCGAATTCCGTCGTGACCCATGACTTTTGCAATGTTAATCGATTCGTTAAAAATCGCCCGGGTTGGAATCCGGTCTAAGTATTCCATTTGGTATAGGGCCGTCTTTAACAGCACCAATACCCATGGTTGCACCTTCTTAGGATTTTTAATGAACGGTGCGATTTGATATTCCAGGGTCAATTTATGTTGGAGCACGCCGTAAACAATGTTGGTCAACAGATTCACGTCGCGTTCCTCAATGTTACTGTTTTGAATGATTTGGTTCAATTGTAAACTAGAGTAGGCCCCCTGTTCGATCTTAGTAAGGGTGCTCACAGCTAGTTGTCGTGGATTGTCTGTCTTAGTCATTGGTTATAATCTGCTCCCCAACTTGAATACTTTGGCCCGCTCCATTCAAATAATCGTTAATTTTTTGCTTGGGCTTGCCGGCTGGTTGAATTACATCTAATTGAATGGTGGTGCCGTCTCCAGCAGCAACCACCAACCGTTTTTTAGTCTTTTCAACAACCACGCCCGGTGCCGCATCAGTGGCATCGGTAAGCGGGGTTGTCTGCCAAACCTTGGTCCGCTTGCCCTTCAGGGTTGTAAAAGCGGTTGGATCTGGCCGTAACGCCCGGACCTTAGCATCCACTAAGCGGGCAGACTGTGTAAAGTCAAGGCGTTCTTCATCCCGCTTAATCGTAGGGGAAAATACCACCTTATCAGGATCCTGAGGGGTTCTAGTAGCGGTCCCAGCAATCAGCTTAGGCAACACGGCTAATAGCATTTGCCGGCCTAATAAGCTTAACTTTTCAAACATGGAGGCGGTGTCATCGGTGGGGCCGATTGGAAGGGCTGATTGCTCAATCACATCCCCGGCATCCATTTGTTTAACCATGTAGATAATGGAAATGCCGGTTTCGGCGTCCCCGTTCATAATCGAGTATTGAACCGGTGCTCCACCCCGGTACTTAGGAAGTAATGAGCCATGCACGTTGATCGCAGCCACCTTAGCAGCAGCAAGGAGCGCGTCCGGAAGAAACTGCCCAAATGCGGCGGTGACAATAAAGTCTGGCTTTAATGAAACGACTTCGGCCATTTCAGGACTGCCACTAATCTTTTCTGGTTGAAAGACCGGAATCGATAACTCAACTGCCGCCTCTTTCACTGGTGAGGCGGTCAAGATTCGCTTGCGTCCCACTGGTCGATCTGGTTGCGTAACGACGGCCTTTACGTCGTAATCATTTTCCACTAACCCCTTTAAAATGGGAACGCTAAACGCTGGGGTACCCATAAATACGATTGATGTCATTCAAAACAACTCCTTACATAAAACTAACCGGTTCCGAATCAATGGAAATGTAAACGCCGTGCCGAGTGGCAGCTTGATATTGATCCAAGATTGATTCTAACGCCGATTGTAGGTTTGGTTCGTGCTTATACTTAATAATTAATTGATAGTAATACTTATTGTTAATTTTCGAAATCGCTGCGGGGGTTGGCCCCAAGATAATATTCCGGTTGGTCAAGTGTTGCCTTAAGAACCGGTCCACTTCATAAATCACGCTGGCGGATTGATTTTCGTAGTTTGCACTAGCGGTTACCCTGACCGTAAAGAAGTATGGCGGATAATTAGCCAAGTGTCGCATCCGCATTTCCCAACGGTAAAAGGCCTCGTAATCTTGGTCCTTCGCAAATTGAATCGCCTTATTATCAGGATTATAAGTTTGGATATAGACCTCCCCCTTCTTTTCAGCACGGCCAGCCCGCCCGCTAACCTGAGTCAATAACTGAAACGTCTTCTCATTCGCCCGAAAATCAGGGAGTTCTAACGAGGTATCGGCATTTAATACCCCCACCAAAGTAACGTTCGGAAAGTCCAGGCCCTTGGCAATCATTTGGGTGCCGAGCAGGATATCCGCTTGGCCACTGCCGAAACGGGCTAACAGCTTTTCGTGGGCACCCTTTCGTTTAGTGGTATCAACATCCATTCTGATCACCCTGGCAGATGGTAACAAGCGGTTGAGCGCCTGTTCCACCTTCTCAGTTCCAGTGCCAAACGAGCGAAGCTGGTGTCCATGACAATTGGGGCACTCATTTGGGATTGGTTGTTCAAAGCCACAGTAGTGACACTGCATCTTGCGCCCCTTCAAGTGCATGGTCAGTGAAATGTCGCAGTTCGGGCATTTTAATACGAATCCGCACTCCCGACACATCAGGAACGAAGAATATCCGCGCCGATTCAACATCAAAACAGTCTGCTCGTGCTTGTTTAAACGGTCTTGAATTGCATCTAACAACGGTTTAGAAAAATCAGTTTGCCCGTCGTTTACGATCACGTTGCGCATATCGACAACCTTAACTGCTGGCAGGGATTGATTATTGATTCGATGGGGCATCATCAAAAGCTTATAAACGCCCTTGCCAGCCCGCGCCCGCGACTCTAACGAAGGAGTGGCACTCCCCAACACAACTGGACAATGATTATATTTCCCCCGCCATTTAGCAACTTCACGGGTACTATACCTAGGGGTATCTTCTTGTTTATAACTACTATCATGTTCTTCGTCCATGATAATGACCCCGATATTTTCCAACGGGGCAAACACCGCAGAACGAGCCCCCACCACAACCTGGGCCTGCCCGGAATTAATCCGCCGCCATTCATCATACTTTTCGCCAATTGAAAGGCCACTGTGTAGCATTGCTACCAAGTTACCGAAACGGCCCTTTACCCGGTTAACCATTTGGGGGGTCAACGCAATTTCTGGCACCAACATTAAGGCCGTTTTGCCAGCCACCAGCGCCTTTTGAATTGCCTGGAGGTACACTTCCGTTTTCCCGGAGCCAGTAACCCCTTCCAGTAGGTACACGTCGTCATTAGAATTAGTAATCGAAGTGGCAATTTGATCAACCGCCGTTTGTTGATCACCATTAAGTGCTAGCGGATAGTTCCTTGCAACCGGTTGTTTGGAAGGATCGCGTAGTACCGCAACCTTTTGCTTTTTTAACCATCCCCGCTGGGCCGCCGTATTAACGGTTGCAATTGGAATGCCAAGTTGGTTTACCAAGTTCGGCTGAGCCACTTCGGCAGTGGGGTTTTCAATTAACCAATTTAATAGTTTTTGCTGCGCCACAGCGTTTTTGGGCACCCCCGCAAGAACGGTTTGCAATTCGTTCGGTGATTGGGTAGCGCTAATTTTTAAAACCTGCTTTACACGCGCTTGATTTTTAACCACGTAGTCGACCACTAGTTCGCCATTTTGCACCGCCTTAATGATTGCTGCCAACTGGTCTGAATTGAAGCGGGCTTCATCATACTCTAATTCGGAATGGTCACCAAATAAATCGACTAACGCATCGGGGAGTGGCTGTCCATTGGTTTTCAAAATCTTAGTCGACTTTGCGCGCATTACGCTAGGCAACATGGTAAGAACACAACTAATTCGAAAGGCGAAGGTCGTTTGGGCCAGCCATTTGGAAAGGCTCAATAACTCATCGTTAACCACCGGTGTTAAATCAATAATGGAATCAATCGCCTTCATTTTTCCAGCGTATTCAACGTGGTCGGTAAAGCCAACGATAAACCCCTGGACCTTGCGTTTGCCGCGCCCAAACGGAACAATGACCCGAATGCCAAGCCGTAAGTCGTTCGCCAGTGCATCCGGAATCTTATAAGTATAGGGCTTATTTGTCTGCATTGTTGGCACGTCAACTAATACTTGTGCAAATTTCACGGTCAATCGAATCCCTTCTTATTTTTGGTTTAAATCCTGAGCAACCAAGTCCACCAATTGTTCCGCAATTGCCGGCTTAGGCAACACCTTTGTTTGAATCGGCGCATGGTCGGTCCGCAAGAAGGTTACCTGGTTGTCGTCACTACTGAACCCAATTTGCGGGTTCGAAACATCGTTGGCGACCAGTAAATCTAGTCCCTTCGACCGTAATTTTTTCAGAGCGTTTTCACGCAAATCGTTAGTCTCAGCAGCAAAGCCTACCGTATATTGGTCCGAACGTTTAATCTTAGCCACCGCCTTTAAAATATCATCAGCTTCCCTAAAATGGAGGGTAAAGGTATCAGACTGAGCGGCTTTTTTAATTTTTTGGGGTTGCACCCGTACGGATTGAAAATCAGCAACGGCAGCAGTCATTATTAATACGTCATTTGTCTTCATTAATTGTAGCACAGCCGCTTGTAATTCCGAACTAGTTACCACGTTGACCACCTTGATGCCGGCTGGAATTGAAACCCGGACGTCCGCACAAATTAAGGTAACTTCAGCGCCTAAGTCTGCAGCTGCCTTTGCAACTGAGACCCCCATCTTTCCGGAAGAGGCGTTGGTAATGAACCTGACCGGATCAATCGGCTGTCGGGTGGCCCCTGCTGTCACTAGGACCCGGCGGCCGCGAAGACTATGGGTTGGTGGCGTCTGCTTTAATTTAACTAATGTTTGAATCCGCTCCATTACTAACTCTGGTTCCACCATCCGACCCGGCGCAGCGTAACCTTCGGCTAAAAAGCCAATGGTGGGGGCGATAATTGCAATCCCGTCCTGTTTGATCGTAGCTAAGTTGCGTTGTGTTGCTGGGTTCGCTAACATGTGGTCATTCATTGCCGGAACAACCAGCTTTTGGGAATCAGTAGCGAGGAGCGTGGTGCTGATCACATCGTCAGCAATTCCGTTCGCAAGCTTAGCAATCGTATTGGCATCGGCAGGCATTACTACGGCTAAATCGGTCCACTGCGCAACTTCGATGTGAGTAATTTGATCAGCATCCATCCCAGCCGAATGGTTGGTTATCACCGAATGCTTGGATAAGGCCTGAAAACTAAGCGGTTGAATGAATTCTAACGCTCCATCCGTCATCAAGACCCGTACATTAGCCCCAGCTTTAACCAATAACCTAGTCATCACTAAGCTCTTGTAAGCTGCGATGCTCCCTGTTACGTATAGTGCTACGTTTAAATTTTTAATCATTTTGACCTCCAAATATTAAAAAAGCCCTTGTGAATTTCACAAAGGGTTTTTAGAGTAAAACAATCAGTCTAACGGTCAATTTGAACAACGCCCGCAGCAATTTCTTCGAACGCCTTTCCGATTGATTTTTGGGACTTGTATTCTGACAATAGTGGCTTAGCACCGGCATCTAATTCGTGCGCACGCTTACTTGCCAACATGATTAATGAGTAACGAGAATTAACTTGGGTCAATAATTTATCAACAGATGGGTATAGTAACATTAATTTTCATCTCCTAACATTGAAAGGTAATCGGGCATTACCCGGGTTACCTTAAGTCGTTCACTTCTAACGATGTTTTTGATGCTTGCAACGGCGTTTGCTACCTCGTCGTTTAAAACGGCGTAATCGTAGTTGCGCATCATCTTAATTTCGCTCACGGCAGTGTGAATTCGCTTATTAATCACGTCCATTTCATCAGTGCCACGACCAATTAAGCGGTTCTTTAATTCTAGCAAATCAGGTGGCGTCAAGAAGACAAACACCCCTTCAGGTGAATTAGCACGCACCTGCATCGCACCGTTCACTTCGATTTCAAGAAAAACATCTCTTCCTGATTCGAGGGTTTTATTAACGTATTCTAGTGGTGTGCCATAGTAGTTATCAACGTACTTAGCATATTCCAACATCTCACCATTCTTGATTTTTTCTTCGAATTCTTCCTTCGATACGAAGAAATAATCCACCCCATTTTGTTCCCCTTCACGTGGTTTTCTAGTCGTCATTGAAATTGAGTACTGAAAATCAACGTCAGGTTCATTAAAAAGTGCCTTTCTAACAGTTCCCTTACCAACACCAGAAGGCCCTGATAAAACAATCAACATTCCTCTTTTAACCATTTTTAAATGTCCCCTCAAAATAAGCTATTACTTATATTATCACTTTTTTTAAGTAATTTATCAACCCATTAATTTCGATTAACCGTGTTTCTTTTCGGAAGCCATCTTCAACATTTCACTAGCGTGTTCCAGGGTCAATTTTGTGACCTTCTTCCCGGCTAGCATTCTGGATAATTCGGTTACCTGTTGATCATGGTCTAGTTTTTTAATCGTGGTCTTCGTTCGGTCCTTAACCACCTGCTTACCAATAAAATAATGGTGATCACCAATTGCGGCTACCTGGGGCAAGTGGGTGATGCACAAAACCTGTTCGGTTTCAGCAATTGCACTGATTTTTTCAGCCATTGCCTGAGCCACCCGTCCACTGACTCCAGTATCCACTTCATCAAAAATAATGGAGGTAATGCCCTGGGAACTAACAAAAATGGTTTTAAGCGCTAACATGATCCGGGAAAGTTCCCCCCCAGAAGCAATCTTGGCTAGCTCGTGAAATCCTTCTCCGGGGTTGGTTTGAATGTAAAACTCAACCGTTTCAATCCCATTGCTAGTGTAGTGATGCGCCGGCAACGGTTTGAAATTAACCTCAAAACGGGTCTGCGCCATGTAAAGATCTGCTAATTGCTGGTGAATTGCCTTTTCCAGTTTAATCGCAGCTTGATGCCGAATTCGACTAAGTTGTTCGCCCAGCTGCTTTAGTTCATTTTCAACGGTAGCCAATTGATTATCCAAGTCGTTACTATCACTTTGGTCCGCTTCCGTTTGTTTTAATTCCCGACTAATTTGATCGTAGTACTGAAAGATTTTTTCAATTGAATCTCCGTACTTGCGCTTTAGTTGGTAAATTAAATCCAGGCGTTCCTCAATTTCAGCTAACCGGTTTTCGTCAAATTCCTGTAAATCTGATTGGTGTGAAATTTGATTAGAAGCATCTTGAAGTGCGTAGTATGCATTTTGAATATCTGCACTGATTGCGTGGTAACTTTCATCATACTGTTCAATTGATTGCATCGAGTTCATTGCATCACCAATCATGTCGATTGGACTCAAGGTATCGTCACCATTGATGTGAATAAAACTCCCCTTTAACGCATCGCTAATTTTTTGGTGGTTTAATAACTGGTCCCGTTCCCGGACCAATTCATCCTCTTCGGTTAACTGTAAATTTGCAGCTGCAATTTCATTAACTTGAAACTGAAGCATGTCGATATGCTGGGCCCATTGTTGTTGATTACTAT
The DNA here is from genome assembly GCF_019303535.1 of Lactobacillus sp. Sy-1. Lineage (GTDB taxonomy): Bacteria > Bacillota > Bacilli > Lactobacillales > Lactobacillaceae > Nicoliella. The sequence goes on from NZ_JACCIU010000001.1 coordinate 1,092,529, forward strand.
TTTTATCTTCAACCAGGCGTTTTAACTTTTTGAAGCGCCGGTAGCGTTCTTGATAATGTTCCAAGACCTGCTTGATGGGGCTCCCAATGAATTCATCTAACAAATGAAGGTGGCGTTCTGGGCGCAGTAACTCTTGATGGTCGTGTTGACCTTCGATATCAACGATTGTTTGGCCCACCCGTTTTAAGGTGTTTGTATTTACTAACATGCCGTTGATTCGACAAAGGTTCCGCCCATTCTGGGTGATTTCACGTTGTAAAATCACACTCCCGTCCTCATGGTCGACGCCAATTTCATCTAATAAGCGATAGGTCAGCCCTCCGGCAGGAAAAACGAACTGCCCCTGCAAAACTAACTTATCCGCTCCGGTTCTGATTAAGGACTTAGAGCCCCGACCACCAGCCAGTAATCCAATGGCATCCATCACAATTGATTTCCCGGCCCCGGTTTCACCAGTTAAGACGGTCATATGATTTTCAAAATTGACCTCAATGTGGTCAATAATCGCTAAATTTTTAATGTTTAATTCCTGTAGCAATGGAGAAATCCCCCTATACTAAAAAAAGACTTGTCACTAAGTCTTTTCATTTTACCACTAGTTGATTCATTTTGTCTTTTAATTGAATGGCTGCCTGGTCAGATACGCAAATAATTAAAATTGTGTTGTCATCACACAGCGTTCCAAAAATTTCATCGTAGTTCATTTTTTCGACCAACGAACTAATCACGGCCCCACTTCCTGGTGAAACCTTAATCAAAACGTTTTTATCCTGAACCGCAATTGAAATTAAAGAATCCGCAACTGCTTGTTGCAGTTTCTTTTCGATGTTAATCTTTTTTTCTTGCGGAAGGCTATACTTGTAGCCACCAGAACGGGAGGGTACTTTTACTAACCGCATTTCCTTAATGTCTCGAGAGACCGTTGCCTGGGTTACCTTAACCCCGACTTCATCAAGCATCTTTACAAACTCAGCTTGATTTCGAATTGCTTCCTTACTAATTAACTGTTTGATCATGTGTTGTCGATCTCTTTTTTTCATCTAAGAACCCCCCTTTACCGTTATTTTTTAATATTTAGTGCTTCATCCGCATTTTTTAGAACTTGATCGACAGAAACATCTGGTGAAATCGTTGGTTCAGTGACCGAGCGTAAGTGAATCAAAAATTCAATATTCCCTTCGCCACCCTTAATTGGTGAAAAGTCTAGTCCTAATACCGAATAGCCACTTGCAACTGAAAACTGCACAATGTCATTTAAAACGTCAACGTGCACTTGATGGTCACGGACAATTCCATGTTTGCCAACGTTTTCCCGGCCCGCTTCAAACTGAGGTTTCACTAGGGCAACCACTTCTCCATTCAGCTTAATAATTTGCTTTAGTGGGGGCAAGATTAGGTGAAGCGAAATGAATGATACATCAATCGATGCGAATTCTGGTTGGCCAGCGGCAAAATCAGCTAGCTTACTATAACGGAAGTTGGTGTGTTCCATTACGATTACCCGTGGGTCGTTGCGCAATTTCCAAACTAGTTGGTTGCTCCCCACATCCAGCGCATAGCTTTGGCTTGCGCCGGATTGTAGCATCACGTCCGTAAATCCACCGGTCGACGAACCAATATCTAACACCTTAAGGCCACTAACGTCAATTTTAAACACCCGCAGGGCCTTTTCTAACTTCAAGCCCCCCCGGCTAACGTAGGGTAATGCCTTGCCCTTTAAATGTAACTTAGTATCAACCGGGATCCGTTCCCCCGGCTTATCCAAGCGTTCTTCATTTTTACCTAGAACTTCGCCAGCCATAATGGCCCGTTTTGCTTTTTCGCGGGAATCAAATAGTCCCTGCGCAACTAGTAAAATATCTACTCTCTGTTTTTCCATTTATTTCTATGCTCCATTAAAATTGAAAATATGAAAAGAAGGCCGATAATAAGCTAACATCAACTTGGTTTTCATCTTGCATCCGGGCCAGGGCCGCCTGACCATTCTGAATCGTGGTTTCCAGTTCCTGATAGGAGCGGTCTAGACCCATTAAATTCGGATAGGTGTTTTTGACTGCATCTTGATGGACCGGCTTGCCAAGGTGTTCAGCACTACTGGTAACATCCAAGATATCATCGTAAATTTGAAATGCGAGGCCGAATGCATCCGCAAACTGGGTTAATTCAGCTTTATACGCAAGGTTGTCGGTAATAAGCATCCCGGCAGTCACCGCGTATAAAATTAAGTCCCCCGTCTTGTGACGGTGCAGACGCTTTAACTCTGCTAACCCCAACTGATGGTTTTCAAAGTTAATATCATCTGCTTGGCCAGCTACCATTCCAGCCGGTCCAGCCAGGCGGCTTAATGCGGTTACTAAATTGACCTTGGTTTGAGCTGGCAGTGAATTGTCAACCAACCATTGAAACGCAAGCGTCAATAGTCCATCCCCAGCTAAAGTGGCCATTCCAGCACCAAATTTAACGTGGTTGGTGGGTTTGCCCCGCCTTAAGTCATCATTATCCATTGCGGGTAAGTCGTCATGAATTAACGAATACGTATGCAATAGTTCAACTGCACAGGCGGCTTTCATCTGTGATGGTGCAACCTGACCACTTAGCGTTTGAATCACCGCAATCGTCAGTAATGGTCGCAGCCGTTTGCCACCCGCAGCAACTGAATACAGCATTGAATCAGCCAACTCTGGTTGGTCAACGTCATTTGGAAGCTGTTCAACCAAAAGGGTGTTAATCAACGGCTTAAACTGATTTTCAAACGTTGCTAATTGATTATCAATCCCCATTTTTAATTCCCCTGGTCGCGGTCAAATGGTTCTTCTTGGTTATTGGCATTCATAACCTTAGTTAACTTGTTTTCTGCATTGTTTAAGGTTGCTTGTAGTTCGCTGCTGAGTTGGACGCCAGCTTGGAACTGTTTTAAAGCCTGTTCCAGTGGGACGTTCCCCTGTTCTAGTTGTTGAACAATTTGTTCTAGTTTTTGCATATTTTGCTCAAATGATGGTTGATCAGTCATTATTTTTTCGCTCCTTAACTTCAATCTGCTTAATTTGGGCCTTCGCGTTTCCGTCGATAAACCCGAGGGTAATTTGATCATCAACCCGTAGTTCACTTGCGGTTTTAATCACGTGGTCATCCTTGGAAACGTATGAATAACCACGACCCATAATCTGCAGTGGGCTGAGGTGGTCCAAAGCGTTCACAACGCGTTTAAAGTGGTTTTGCTTATCATTCAATTGATTGATAATGGCACTGCGCAACCGTTCATCCAACCATTTTAACTGGTTGCCTTGGTTTTGAATTAGCCCCATTGGGCTTTGCGCCCGAAGGTCATAATTTAATTTTTGCAGGATGTTTTGCTCGTCATTTAATAGGCCCTTAAAGGCGGCGTTCAAGCGTTGATTAAGATTATCAAGGTGTTGAACGTAAGCCTCATATAGTCTCTCTGGTTGTTTAAAGACATAGGACGCTTGCACATTCGCAAGGCGTTGTTGGTAATTAAATAAGAGGTTGCGAAACGCCACCAGGGTGCGATCATGGAGCTGATTTAAATTAATCAATACCTGGGAAAGCTTTGGCACTGCTTCCTCGGCCGCTGCAGTCGGAGTCGCAGCCCGCATATCAGCAACGTAGTCGGCAATGGTCGTATCGGTCTCATGTCCCACTGAAGAAATGATTGGAATTTGGCTATTATAAATAGCCCGCGCCACCCGTTCTTCGTTAAATGGCCACAAATCTTCGATGGAGCCACCCCCACGACCAATAATTAACGTATCGTAATTCCCCAACGCATTAACCCGTTCAATCTGGGTAACAATATCATCAGCTGCTTTATCTCCCTGTACAACGGCTGGAAATAGGACAATTTGGGCAATGGGATAGCGCCTTCTAACGGTCGTGATAATATCCTTAATCACGGCTCCGCTTTCGGATGTTACAACCGCAATTCGTTTTGGATAATTAGGAATTGGTTGCTTATGGGCCGGGTCAAACAAGCCCTCACTCGCTAAGCGTTTTTTTAGTTGCTCAAACGCCTGATAAAGCGCACCAATCCCATCTGGCTCAATTCTTTTAATGTAGAGCTGGTAATTCCCACCAACTTCGTACACTGAAATCCGTCCAGATGCATTGACCTTCATGCCCTCTTCTAATTCAAAAGGAACCTTATCAAAATCTGATTTCCACATCATAACATTAATCTTGGTTTTATCATCCTTGAGTGAAAAGTATTGATGCTTCGGGCGCCGGCGAAAATTAGAGATTTCACCGGTAATATAAACGTGCTCTAGGTATGGATCAACGTCAAATTTGCGCTTAATGTAGCCAGTAAACGCAGAAACTGACAGATATTCAGGATTAGTGGTCATCCTTAGCACTCCAAGTTGCTAATTCAACGGTTTGCCGCATTAAAATTGCAATCGTCATTGGACCAACCCCACCGGGAACTGGGGTGATGTAGCCAGCTACTTTTTCAGCGGAATCATAGTCAACATCCCCAACTAACTTACCGGCTTCGTTTAAGTTTTGGCCCACATCAATCACAGTGGCCCCCACCTTTAAGTCGTCCCCAGATACCATGTGTAACTTCCCAGTTGCAGCAATCACAATGTCTGCTTGCTTAATGAAGCTTTTGGAATCTTCTGAGTAGTGATTCAATACGGTTACAGTAGCATTAGCGTTAATCAATAGTGCTGCCATTGGCCGCCCCACAATTGAACTTCTTCCAATTACAACTGCCTTTTTACCGGTCAGGTCAATTTGGTATTCTTCAAACATGGCCATGACCCCCTTAGGAGTACATGCAACGGGGTAGTGTTTGGGTTCATTTAAAAACAAGTTTCCGACATTAACGGGGTGGAAACCATCAACGTCTTTCTCAGGTTTAATCGTTCTAGTAATTAGTTGTTCATCAATGTGCTTAGGAAGTGGTGATTGAACCAAAATCCCATCAACTGTGGGGTCTTCGTTATATTGATTAACCACCTTTAGGAGTTCAGTTTGCGTTGTTTCAGCCGGAAGGTGGTTCACAATGGATTCAATTCCTAATTGTTCGGCCTTCTTATGCTTGTTTCGTACGTACCGAGCACTGGCCTGGTCATCCCCAACTAAAATTACCGCTAAACATGGTTTAATCCCTAAACTATGTAATTCGGTCACCATTTGTTTAGTTTCATCATTAGTCTTTTTTGCCAACGCTCTTCCATCAATAATTTGTGCCATGCTTCAATTCAACCCCTTGTTTTTTATGAACAATTTAAATTTTACAATCTCTTTTTATTTTAGCATACCAATGATTATTTTAAAAAAGGATTCGTACCCAGTACGAATCCTTTATAACAAAATTAAATTATTATTAATTTAGTAATATCGTTAACCCTCAACAATGTGTGAAAGCACGCCACTAACAAAGCGACGAGAGCGATCATCACTATACTTTTTGGTTAATTCGATTGCTTCATTAACAGCTACTTTATCAGGAATATCGTCAACGTAATCATGTTCGTAGAATGCAATGCGTAGGACGATTAAATCCACCTTTGCAATTCTACCAATCGACCACTTCTGACCTAGGTATTCACTAATTTGTGAATCTAATTCTGATTGGTGTTCAATAACTCCATCAACTAACTGACGGAGAAATTCAGGATATTCAGCCTCGTCATCCTTAACGATTGCATGGAAAAAACTTTCCTTGTCAGTTTCTTGATTTGCATTGATTGCAAACAAAGTCTGAAAAGCAAGCTCTCTAATTTGATGTCGATTTAAACTCACTTTTACTCACCCTTACTGTTATCGTTATCCGCAAATAAATCATCAGGATCAATTTTGCTTTCAGAATGAGCATGAACAATCCCTTCAATATGAACGTTTACATCTAAAACATCCAATTCGGTCATAAACAAGAGTTGTTGTTTGACCTTATCTTGGATTTCTAACGCTACCTTGGGAACTGAAACTCCGTAGTCAACATAGACATAGATATCAACGCTAACTTGGTCCTGATCATTAAAGGAAAGTTTAATCCCCTTTCCAAAATCCTTGTGACCGAATAGTTCGTTTACCCCGGTGGCAAATGAACCTTGCATCCGTTCAACTCCAGGGACCTTAACAGCGGCAATGCTGGCAATGATTTCCAGTACCCGTGGGGCAATATGAATCGAACCCGCACTTTGCTTGTTGCCCTTTAATAAAGTATTACTCTCTGCCATAAATATCACCCTTTCATTAAATGCCGGTATTGATATTGTAATTAAGCTCTGGAGATATAAGTCCCATCAGTGGTGTTAATTGTTAACTTGTCTCCTGAGTTCACGAAAAATGGAACTTGAACAACTAATCCAGTTGTCATCGTAGCAGGCTTGGAACCACCAGAAGCAGTGTTTCCCTTAATACTTGGTTCAGTATCAGCAACTTCTAAAACAACCGTATTTGGTAGTTCAACTCCGAGAGTTTCGCTTCCGTATTGAACAACGTTAACTTCCATATTTTCTTGAAGGTAATTCATTTCTTGTTCAATTTGGTTTTCTGGAATGGTAATTTGTTCGTAAGTGTCCATATCCATAAATACGCAACCGGTTGGGTCTCCGTAAAGGTATTGCATCTTTCTAGTGGTAATTGGTGCTTGTTCCATCTTAGCACCAGCCCGGAAAGTCTTATCTTGAACGGCACCAGTTCTTAAGTTCTTTAATTTTGAACGAACAAAAGCGCCTCCTTTACCAGGCTTAACGTGTTGGAAACTGATGATTTTCCAAATTGCGTTATCCACCTCAATTGTTAAACCGTTCTTAAATTGTGCAGTCGAAATTGTAGCCATTGTTATTCCTCCTATAGTAAAAAACAATGATATCCCTATCTTGATTATCTTAAATATTATAACATACTTAGTCTTAGTTTGATTACTAAGTCCCAATAACAAAATAAAAAGGAGCCCATAAGGCTCCTTAGGTATCTTTTGTCCGTATTATTTAGCGACAGCTTCAGATACTGGGTATACTGAAACTTGACGACGGTTACGGCCTAAACGTTCAAACTTAACGATCCCGTCAGCAAGAGCAAATAAAGTGTCATCGCCACCACGCTTAACGTTTACACCTGGGTAGATGTGAGTACCACGTTGACGGTAGATGATTGCGCCCTTGGTAGCTAAACCACCATCAGGAATCTTAGTTCCTAGACGACGACCAGCTGAGTCACGACCATTAGCAGTTGAACCTCCCCCTTTATGGTGAGAGAAGAATTGTAAGTTCATTTCTAACATTTGATTACACCTCCACGGATGGAATTTATTGATTTATTTTTAAATTAACGTATTGCGAATAAATTTTCGCAATGTCAGCCATCCCCAATTCAAACGCTGCAAGCAACGTCTGAGCCTTCAATGACTGTTCATGATTATTAATGGCTGGGAGCTTGACGATCAATAAACCGCCATTCACGGAGTCGCTTTGGACATCCGGGATAACTCCAGCAACAGTCTGCAACGCATTCGTCGTTGTAATCGACAAAGCGGAAACCGCTGAACAAACAATATCTTGACCATATTCACCCGAATCAGCATGACCTGTTAATTCAAAGGCGGTAATCAAATCACCATGATAATGAATCATTGCTTGTATCATTAATAGCTCCCTTAATTAAGCCTTAATGGAGTCAATCTTAACCTTAGTATAAGGTTGTCTATGACCCTTCTTGGATTGGGAACCCTTCTTTGGCTTGTATCTGAAGATAGTAATCTTCTTTTCACGACCTTGCTTTTCAACAGTTCCTGAAACTGAAGCACCATCAACTAGTGGAGCCCCAACCTTAGCTGAGTCACCACCAACAAATACAACCTTGTCAAAGGTAACCTTGTCACCTTCGTTAGCGTTTAACTTTTCAACGAAGATTGATTCACCTTCAGCAACCTTGTATTGCTTACCACCTGTAATAATAATTGCGTACATCTATGTGCACCTCCTTAAATAATTTGCTTAGACTCGCCGAAATTAAGCGTCACATTAAGCGAACTTAATACTTAAATCGTGCGGTTGTAGCTGTGGAAGTCCACAAATACAACAGTGATTAGTATAACCCACTTAAAGAACCTAAGTCAAGCAACAAAAAAACATTAACCCAAAAAGGTTAATGTTTTTTAATGCTATCTTTAGTGTCGCAGGAGAGACTCGAACTCTCGACCTACGGTTTAGAAGACCGTTGCTCTATCCAACTGGGCTACTGCGACATTCAAACAACATTAATGATTATACGAGATGAATTTAAATGTGTCAATCCATATCTAAAATTATTTCGGATCAATCGGGTTTAAATTAATCTGGCGATTGAATTCAGCATTGATATCATCAGCGCTAAAGTGCAAATCAGCTAACCCTAATTTCAAAAATAGTTTCCAGGCATGGTTAAAGTCAGTTTGGCTATGCTTGAAGTAGGCTGCAAATAACATGTTTTTAGTCGCTAGGTATAGTTTACTAAAGTCCGTTTTAGTAAATTGCCGGCTCAACTTATCTAATTCATCTGCATCAACTAACACGTTCCGGTTCCAATTTCTCAGGTTTGCAACCAGTAAAAAGGACCGTAACACCCGTGCGTACTGGGCGAGTAATTCTACTGAGCTAAATGATTTTCGATCTGCCTTAGGAATATACCATCCAATCATTTTCGCTAGTTCAGCAAATGAAACGTCCAATTCAACAAACGCGTTTTTAAACCGGGTTTCTGGTAGGTACTGTAACTGGTTTTGTTGTTCAAATTGACGGTAATAATTCACCGCATTAACCAGCATTACTTGAAAGTCCAAGTACACATTCTCCCTTCTTAATTAATCAGCATCAATTTCCAAATCTGCGAGGTTGGTTAGATACCAATCCTTCAAAAAGTCGTATCTTAATAGTAGTTGGAACCATGAAACGTTCTCCCCACTATCGACAACTTGAAGCCCCCAATTAGGGTTAGCTTCATCCTGGTTGTTGAAAATATTTAGTTGAACCCCGTCAAGGTTTAACTGGGCCCCAGATAGTTGGTATGACATTAGTGGATACTTATTTTCAGAAGCCTTAATAAAGAGTTCATCAATAAAGCGAGAAGGCAAGTTTCGGTTTCTAAAGGCATGAAAACTAGCATTAGTCGTATCCAAAATGCTGTAATCAACCTCGTATCCATAATCAGTTCCCATGAACTTAGTAAACGCAATTAGCGTGTTAACTGCAATGATAATTGGGGTCGGACCCACCGTTGGGTTTAAATCCACCACAAATAGATTCAATAGCGCATTGCTATCGAAACCAGCTTGTTTAGCATCAAAATCAAGGTAAAAAATGTGTTCACCCCGATTTACGTCAGTATAGGCAATTCGATTTCGATCAACAACGAACTTAAATGAATCAGCTGCTTCTAATTGGGTCAAGTGTTGAACCACATTCCCCGCTGTTCCATTCATTTGCATTTGAATCATTGATGAAATATTATGTTCTTCTAATAAGCGGGCCATAAAGACTAAGTATAAATCAGCCGTTGAGTATCTAATTGGAAACTGCACGAATTCAGTGTCCATTTGAAAATGAATTAATTCTTGAATTGAGTTGAATAATTCTTCTAAATCATTAGTATAGGTCATCTTATCTAACAGTTCAGAATATTTAGTTCCCCGGTCCAATCCCGCTTTTAGATTCCGGTTATATTCAAAAAGCGCAATTCCCATTTTTCGATCGCTATCCTTCATGATTATCGCCTCCTAAACTTTGCATATAATCAGCATAAAGCCCTGATTGGGTATCCATGAAGTTATTAAAGTTCTGGAAGCAATCACGAATGCTTTGCTTTTCGTAGCTAATAATTGTGTCTTCCTTATTTAGCTCCAAGATTCTAGCTTCATTTTGCTTAATTTGCTTAGCCCCTTCAGAAGCCGCCTCATCTTCTGCAACTAAGTGCTTATATTGGTTGGTCAACTGGGTGTGTTCGGCCTTCACCCTTGCAGCATCCCATGGCATCGTGATTCCGGATTCGTTTTCACGAATCGCAACCTTCAAGTCAGCCTTCATTGCATCCCGTTCATCTTTTTCATCAATCAAGGATTGAATTTCCTGACTCTTGTCGGTAATTGACATAATTTCATCAGAATAGAAGGTCTTATTTTCAGCCTCTAATTCAAAGGAACGCCCTAATTTATCTAGTTCGACCTCGTTAAATTCAAATTTAACGTTTAATACGTCTAATTCGCCAAATAGCTTATGATCCCACCAGTTCCCAAAGAAAATCCGAAAATGACCAAATTGATACTCATTATAGTAGAAAAATGGATAATTTTGGCCCAAGTAGTTAATCAATCCTTCACTTAAGTAGTGGCTTAATTCAGATTGTAAATCTTTTACTAGTAGTGATACATCGTACTTATCATCAACTGGTTCTGCTGGTTGCATAATTTCATTGAAGTGCTTTGCATTAATTAACTTGTAAATCGCTAAATCGTCACCATGGTTCAACGCATCTCGTAGTGCATTTAGGTGATCAATCTTAGCGTTTAAACTAACACTTAGTTCGGTAGCCCGATTGTCTCTGTCATTATTCATTGTTTACCCTCGCTCTATTTCATGTTTTAAAACTACATCTATGTGTCGTAAACAAAAATGCAGTCAACTAGACATAGTTAACTACATTCTATAATATCATAATTTAAATTTTGGGATAAATAATTTTATTTTAAATTGTTTTAAGGTTTCCCCGAAAATCAGAAAGTGATTGGTAACCCTTATCAGTCATGATTCGTTCTAATTCAGTGGTTAAGCGTTTATAAACCCCTAGCCCTTCTGATTGCAACTGGGTCCCAACTGATACTAACTCAGCCCCACACAGAATGTGAGCAAAGACATCCGCTCCGGTTTGTACCCCACCGGTTCCAATAATCTTAATTGAAGCGTTTAAGCGTTGCCGAAGTGCCCGCACGTTTGCGAGTGCGGTTGGTAGAACCATTTTCCCGCCTAGGCCACCAAAACCACCCTTCGGTTTAATTACCACTGATTCACTAGCAACGTCGACCCAAAGGCCGTTTCCAACCGAATTAATGGTATTAACGTGGGTCAATGGGTATTTATTCAAGACCGCCGCAATTTGATCAAAATGAACTAAATCAAAGTATGGTGGTAACTTAACCCCTAGTGGTTTCTTATAAAACGCGAAAATTTCATCTAAGAGGGCCCTGGTTCCATCAACATCGTAAGCCATTTGGGGCTTACCAATTACGTTTGGACATGACAAATTCAGCTCTGTTAATCCATCATAATCTGAGTCTTGAATTTGGTGGAGCAATTTAACATCATCGGCAGCTGAAAGGCCAGCTACTGATAAAATCGTTGGCTTTGCATGGTCACTTAAAACGTACTTAATGTAGTAATCAAATCCGTAGTTCGGTAGGCCCATTGAATTGATTGAGCCATTTTGTAACTCGTAGTAGCGCGGTGCAGGATTGCCATCCCGTTTTGCTAAAGTTGCACTCTTCGTTACAATTCCTCCCATATACGGATCGTTTAAGAGGTCGTCTAACTCCTCAGTACTTTGGCAGTGAACACCAGATGCGTTTAAAAATAATTGGTTGAAAGTCAGTCCATTGATCTGACCAGTTAAATCCAGCTTACTCATTGCTTCCTCCTAATTATAATGGCTTAATTTCAAATGAACGCGCTTCTAATACGTCCAAGAAGACAGCGACCGTATCCAGAGCAGTGAATAGTGGGACTTCATTTTCAATTGCAGTCGCTCTAATTTGACTTTCATCATTCGCAGCCCGCTTAGTATTATCAACCGTATTGACTACGACTTGGAGTTGGTCTTCTTGTAATTCCGTAATCGCATTGTTTTCTGATTCTTCTAACTTATCGATCTTATTAGCAGTCAGGCCGTGCTTTTCAAAGAACTTCGCAGTTTGTTCGGTGCCTTGAATTTGGAACCCAAGAGCTTTGAAACGAAGTGCCAAGTCTAATGATTCTTGTTTGTCAGCATCGGCAACCGTAAAGAGAACGTTTCCGTGATCAGGGACCTTAACCCCAGAAGCAACGAACGCCTTGTAAAGCGCCTTAGGATAGGTAACGTCTGAACCCATTACTTCACCGGTCGACTTCATTTCAGGACCTAAAGTACTATTAACGGCTGGCAGCTTACTAAAACTAAATACCGGTGCCTTAACATGGACGGTCTTTGGTTCTGGTACTAGCCCTTCCTTTAACCCTAATTCTGGTAGTGTCTTTCCTAACATCACTTGGGTTGCCACTTGGGCCATTGAAATGTGGGTCACCTTGGAGAGGAATGGAACCGTTCTAGATGCCCGGGGATTCACTTCAATCACGTAGGCTTTATTATCATGAATTACAAATTGAATGTTCATTAACCCCACCGTCTTTAAGTCCTTGGCTAGCTTAATGGAGTCTTCAATAATTTGTTCCTTGATACTTGGGAGCATGTTTTGTGGTGGGTAAACCCCCATTGAGTCTCCAGAATGGATTCCAGCCCGTTCAATGTGTTCCAAAATTCCTGGAATAACAACGTTAGTCCCGTCAGCAATTACATCTACTTCTGCTTCTGAACCCACGAGGTAAGAATCAATCAATACTGGATGTTCATTTGAAACCTTGACCGCCCGGTTCATATATTCACGGAGAGCGTCGTCTGAGGTAATGATTTCCATTGCCCGACCACCTAAAACGTATGATGGCCGAATTAAAATTGGGTATCCAATTTCATTCGCAACCTTAACGGCGCCATCAACAGTCGTGGCGGTAGCTCCCTTTGGTTGTGGTAACTGAAGTCGGTCAATTACTTCCCCAAATAGTTCCCGATCTTCACCACGGTTAATGTCTTCAACCGTAGTCCCAAGGATTTTGATTCCCCGTTCATGAAGTGGTTCTGCAAGGTTGATTGCAGTTTGCCCACCAAATTGGACAACGACCCCCAGTGGTTTTTCGTGGTCAATTACGTTTAAAACGTCCTCAAGGGTCAATGGTTCAAAGTAAAGCTTATCAGAGATGGAGAAATCGGTTGAAACCGTTTCTGGATTAGAATTCATGATAATTGCTTCGTAGCCGGCCTTTTGAATTGCTCTAACACTATGAACGGTTGCGTAGTCAAATTCAACCCCCTGCCCAATTCTGATTGGTCCAGAACCAATTACTAGGATTGATGGTCTATCAGTAACCACAGATTCATCGGATTCTTCGTAGGTACCGTAGTAATATGGGGTCTTGGATTCAAATTCACCAGCGACGGTATCAACCATCTTGTAGACTGGTAAGATGTCATTTTGCTTTCTAGTTTCACGAATTTGATCACCAGTCTTAGACCAGAGCAGACCAATTTCGTCATCGGTAAAACCATTTTGCTTGGCCAACCGGAGCGCTTCGTTACTTTGGTCTTTTTTGAGTTGTTCTTCAATTTCGATAATGTGTAAGAATTTATCCAAGTAGAATTCATTGATCTTGGTGATTTCATGAATTTTTTCCAATGGAACGTGTCTTCTCAATAGTTCACAAATTACAAATAGCCGGTCATCTTGAGCTGGCACTAGTTGATCCAATAGGGCTTGGGTATCAACTTCAGCAAGCCGACTATCAAAGACGTACTTATCGTCAATTTCAAGTGAACGAACCGCTTTTAAGATGGATTCTTCAAAGTTCCTCCCAATTGCCATTACCTCACCCGTGGCCTTCATTTGAGTTCCAAGCTGCCGACTCGCAGCGGGAAACTTATCAAAGGGCCATCTTGGAATCTTAGTAACCACGTAATCCAAAGCGGGTTCGAATTCAGCAAGCGTGGTTCCAGTAATTGGGTTCGTAATTTCATCGAGGTGTAAACCAACCGCAATTTTAGCGGCCATCTTAGCAATTGGGTACCCAGTAGCCTTAGATGCAAGAGCGGATGAACGTGATACCCGGGGGTTTACTTCAATGATGTAGTATTTGAAACTGTTTGGGTCTAACGCCATTTGGATGTTCACGCCACCCTCAATCTTTAGGGCTCGGATAATCTTTAATGCCACATCCCGCATCATTTGATAATCACGGTCAGAAAGGGTTTGGGTTGGTGATACCACAATTGAATCCCCGGTATGAATTCCAACTGGGTCCACGTTTTCCATTGAAGCTACGATCAACGCGTTATCTGAAGCATCCCGCATCACTTCAAATTCAATTTCCTTGTAACCAGCGATTGAACGTTCCACCAATACCTGGGTCACCGGTGATAGTTCCAGTCCGTTAGTGGTAATTTCATGGAGTTGGTCGTCATTGTATGCGAATCCACCACCAGTTCCCCCTAACGTATATGCCGGTCGGATTACAACTGGATAGCCAACTTCAGCCACAAAATCTTGCGCCTCTTTTAACGTAGTGGCAATTCTGGATTCAGGAACTGGTTCGTCAAGACGTTCCATTAAATCCTTGAACAGTTCTCGATCTTCAGCTTCTTCGATCGCATGAAGCTTAGTTCCCAGTAGTTCGATATCTAATTCCTTTAGAATTCCTGAATCAGCTAATTGCTTAGCCATGTTTAAACCGGTCTGGCCCCCAAGGGTAGGTAAAATGGCGTCTGGAAGTTCTTGCCGAATAATCTTAGAAACGAATTCTAACGTAATTGGTTCGATGAACACCTTATCAGCAATTTCCTTATCGGTCATGATGGTTGCAGGGTTCGAGTTGATCAAAATCACTTCATAACCCTCTTCTCGTAATGACAAGCAGGCTTGCGAACCAGAGTAATCAAATTCAGCGGCTTGCCCAATCACGATGGGTCCTGATCCAATTACTAAAATCTTGTGAATATCGGTTCTCTTTGGCATTAGTTTTGACCTCCATTATTTTCGTTAATTAGGTTAATAAATTTGTCAAACATGTATTCGGAATCATGTGGTCCAGGACAAGCGTCTGGATGGAATTGAACGGAAAATGCTTTGTGACCCTTTAATTTAACCCCTTCAACGGTCCCGTCGTTGATTTCTTCATGGGTGATTACGAGGTCGGTATCCTTTAGGGAATCTCGATCAACGGCATACCCGTGGTTTTGGGAAGTAAAGTTCCGCCGGGTGCAATCAATGTCGCTAACCGCATGGTTAAAGCCCCGATGCCCAAACTTCATCTTATAAGTCTGTGCACCATTGGCAAGGGCAAAGAGTTGGTGTCCTAAACAAATCCCCATCAATGGGTAGTGTTCCTGCAATTCGCGAATTGTTTCCAATGCGTATGGGTATTGGGTGGGGTCACCTGGTCCGTTGGAAAGTAAAATGCCGGCTGGGTGGGATTCCATAATTTCCTTAGCAGGCGTGTTCCCTGGGAAAACAATTACGTTGGCGTTGCGCTTGGTTAAGGCCTTCACAATTGATTCCTTTAGTCCAAAGTCCAGAAGAGCGATCCGCACCCCATCACTAGGTGCTTGGTAGATGTTCTTAGTTGCCACTTGCTTTGCCTTAGCAATCAATTCTGATTGGTAATCACGTTCAAACATCTTATCGATCTTAGCTTGATTTAGTTCACTAACGATCACAGCGGGCATTGACCCTTCATTTCTGATTTCCTTAGCTAGCTTTCTAGTATCAACCCCGGTCAAACCAGGAAGATCTTCTTGTTCAGCGTATTCTGCTAAACTCATCACTGAGCGGAAATTACTGGGCCGACGCGCCAACTCGTGAATAATAATTGCATCCACGGCCGGTTTAAAACTTTCAAAATCATCACTATTAATCCCGTAATTTCCAATCAATGGGTATGTAAACACCATTGATTGCCCGTAATAACTAGGATCGGTAATCGTTTCTTGATAACCCGTCATTCCAGTACTAAATACGACTTCGGTAAAGACATCTTTAGTTGATCCAAACCCTTCTCCAGAATAAACAGATCCATTTTTCAATACTAAGTAACGCTTCATTGTAATCCCCCTCGAATGTGATTAATAAACTTGTTTCCCGGAAACGAACGTTGCAATTGTCTTACCGTAAACCTGATCACCAATAAATGGTGAATTCTTGCCCTTGGATAAAAAGTCAGCGGCATCAATGTTAAACTCGTGGTCTAAGTCCATAATTACTAAGTCAGCAGCATCACCAACCCGTAGTTGGCCAGCATCATGGAGGCCAAACGCCTTAATCGGATTGGTAACCATCCAGTCAAGCGCCGTTTGTAAATCAACCAGCCCACTCTTCACAAAATGAGTGTAAATCAAACTGAACGCCGTTTCAATCCCGACAATTCCAAAAGATGCTGACCGCATGGAACCCTGTTTTTCTTCAACACTATGGGGCGCATGGTCAGTAGCAACCATGTCAATGGTGCCATCCAATAACCCACTAATTAAAGCCGCTCGGTCTTCCGGACTCCGCAATGGTGGATTCATCTTCATCATTGGATTATCCATCGTAATCATTGAGTCATCCAATAGTAAGTGATGTGGTGATACTTCAGCAGTCACATTCATCCCCCGTGCTTTCGCAATCCGGAGTAGTTCAACTGATTCCTTGGTTGAAATATGTGCTACGTGATAATGAACGCCAGTGGCGTTTGCCAATACTAAGTCACGAGCTAGCTGGGCTGATTCACTTAAGCTACTCATTCCAGGAAGTCCTAATCGGTCGGCAGCAAGTCCAGCATTCATAACCCCACCATGAATTAGGCTATCATCTTCAACGTGGGCAACAATTGGCCGGTTCACAGATTTAGCTAGTTTCATTGCCTGATACATCGTATCGGCAGTTTGCACTCCGTGACCGTCGTTAGTAAACCCGATGGCGCCAAGGTCAGCCATATCCTTAATATCGGTTACTTGATTCGCAGTTAAATCTCCAGAAATGGCAGCGTATTGTTTAATCTTGATTACGCCATCTGCTTGATTTTTGGCAACCATCTTGGCAAAGTCAGTTGGATTGTCAACCACTGGCTTTACATTGGGCATTGCAAAAACGGTTGTAAAACCACCGTGTGCGGAAGCCTTACTCCCTGTTTCGATGGTTTCCTTATAGGTCAAACCCGGATCACGAAAGTGAACGTGAACATCCACTAATCCAGGAATGACTTGATGATTATGGGCGTCAAAAACATTCTCTGCATCCGTATTGATTGAAGAATCAATGGCGGTAATTTTGCCATCCTTGATTAATATGGAAATAGTTTGGTCGTTCAAACGTGCGTTTTTAATTAAGGTTGTCATTTTTAGTCCTCCAGTAGTCCGCGTTGGTCTAAGATGGTTGCTAGAATTGCCATTCGAGCAAACACCCCATTATGCATCTGGGTAAAGATTCGTGATTGGGGAGCTTCAACCAGTGATGAGGCAATTTCTACTCCACGGTTAACGGGAGCTGGATGCATGATGATGGCGTTTGGTTTCATTAATGATGCGCGTTCTTCAGAAAGCCCGTAGGTGTGGTAATAATCACTTGGTGTAAACGAAGCGACCGCATTTTCGGTTAATCGTTCTAATTGAACCCGTAACAACATCACAACGTCTAAGTTAGGCAGCATTTGATCAACGTCGGGATAGTAAGTTCCAAATTGGTCAAAATCAGCTGGATACCATTCTCGGGGGCCGCTAAACGAAACGTTTACGCCCATGCGATGCAATAATTCCGCATCGGATCGAGCCACTCGTGAATGCGCTAAGTCACCAATGATTCCAATGTGCAAACCCGCAAATGACCCAAATTCGTCGTGAATCGTCATTAGATCAAGCAGCGTTTGCGATGGGTGTTGGCCACTCCCATCCCCTGCATTAACTAGTGACAACGAGATGTTAGGATCCTTCGTTAACTGTTGATACCAACCGGTTTGAGCATGGCGAATTACCGCAATATCGATTCCAATTGCTTGGAGGGTCTTGATCGTATCCCCCAGTGATTCACCCTTCTTAACCGAACTAGTGGCCGGGTCAATTCCAATCAACTCAATTCCTAGCTTCTTTTCAGCCATTTGAAACGAGCTATGCGTTCGGGTGCTGTTCTCAAAGAATAGGTTCGCAGCATACACCGGACGACTAAGGTGAACCGTCTTTTGAGCATGTTTGAATTGCTCCCCTAGTTCAATTAAATCGTTAATCTCAGGTTCTGATAAATCGTTAATATTTAAGAAATCGTGGTCACTCGCTAATTGCATCAATGTGCTTCCTCCTTAAAAAACAAGACTATCCAGTAACATTTGGGTAGTCTTGTTTTTAGAATTTCCAACATCAACTACCCTCACTGGGGACATTATTGACAAATTAAACGAATTTGATATCAATCATAATAAAAGAGCCTCCTGATTCATTTAATCAGAAAGCCCTTTGGTTTGGTCTTACAGTATGTATTCAGTGTAAACGGTCCACACCCCATACTATCTCAAACCTTGGCGACTCTCTGGTCCACTCTTAAAGGATATCAATATTCATATGTTGTTTGTATTATAGCATTGAATCCAGCATAAGACAATCACAAATAAAAAAGAGTTGCCGATTAAATCGACAACTCTTTTTAAAATTTTTAATCAGTAATTAGATAAACTTAACGAATTTCTTGTTACTGGTTAGGTACTTACCATTTCCAATATAGAATCTGGTAATTCCCTTGTATTTAACAACCTTTTGAATCTTGACCTTAGAGCCGGTCTTGTAGAACTTGTTTCTAGTTGTAAATTGTTTTTCACCATGGATCAATGCACCCTTAGGATTGATAACCTTAACGGTATTTCTACCCTTCAAGTCTGATTGTTGATAGTAAGCACTTACAACATAGTTGTGGTTAGCAGTAATGTAGGTGCCCTTTCCATTGGATGAGACATCCTTAACATAGTAACGAACTAATCCACTTGAAGAAATTGCAATCTTGCTAATTCTAAACTTATCAATGTTTGTTCCAGACATCTTCGAAGACTTAGCAACCCGTTCTTTGACCGAGAAGGTTGGATTCTTGTAGAAGTAGATCTTCTTCTTGTTGTAAACATAGCTAGCATGCTTAGTTAACTTAGCATTAAAGCCAGCAATGTATCCGTCCTTGTATCCGGTAGTTTCACCACTAAGTGAAGCAGCAGCAATCGTATCGGAGTTAGCTTGAGCTTTTCCAATTGCATATTGACTCGTGTATACAGCATGCCCGATTGTATATGCCCTTGCAAAGTCACTAGCATAGGATGAACTTGCTCCAGATGGAGTTAGTGAGGATGCGTTATTGGATCCAGCAACATATCCATCGTATGCACCTTGATAAGTTACTTGGCTAGCATACGAAGTATCTTTAGCCTTACCACTTTCAGCATCTCTTACCCCAATTTCAAAGTAGTTCTCAGCTAGACTAGCAGCCGAAGTGGCACTAGCACTGGCACTACTTAGAGCACTGGATTCAGCACTTTGAATTGCACTGGAAACGCTAGCATTTTCTGAACTAGCAGCTGAAGCACTCTTAGCAGCGCTATTAGCTGTACTTTGTACTTGAGCAGCACTCATAGCAGATGAAGCAATGCTATTAGCATTAGCAGCACTTTGACTATTAGCAAGAATCTGTGGTTCAAGCGATGCTGCAATTGAATTTGCAACTGAAGCAACTGAGGCCGCACTTTGAGCAATGCTGTTTTGAACGTTTGCTTGGCTAGCCGCAGAATCTGCAACGGAACGTGAGTAACTGGCAATGCCATTGTCACCAACGGAAGCTGCGGATTTAGCAGCAGAAGCAGCACTGGATGCAAGGGTATTGTCATTGTTAGCAACTACCTTAGCAGCATTTGCAACACTATTTGCTGAACTAGCAACACTGTTTGCTGAACCAATTGTGATTGCAGCAGAACTTACAAATGTTGCGTTAACACTTGCAGCAACTGCAGCGCTATTAGCAAGCGTTGCTAATGATGCAATGGAGGCATCACCAGAATTATTGCTAGCAATTGAAGCAATTGCAGTGGCGATGGAAGCAGTCGCACTAGCATTCGAAGCCACTTGATAGACAACACTATTTGCATGGATACTTACTTGCGCATTATTACTTGCCGCAGAACTTGCAATTGCAGCAGCACTGTTAGCTCCTGAGTTAGCAGAACTAGTTGAAACTGAGTCCGCACTAGCAACCACCGCGTTGGAAGCAGCTAGATATGCGTTAGAAGCAAGTCCGTATGCACTCGAAGCTTGTGCATTTAGTGAACTAGCAGATCCCTGTTCAGCAATTGCAGTCGAAGCAGCGGAACCAGCGATTGATGTGTTAACACTAACCAGTGCGTTGGCTGATTGTAAGGTTACACTGTTTGACTTCGCAGCGCTAGTTGCAGATGCTGCCAAACTATTGTAGGTGTTTCCAGCGCTAACGTTTCCTTCAACAAAGTAGGAGTTAGCTTGTTGTGCAGCAGAACTAGCAAATGCAGCAGAAGCTTGAACGATAATGTTAGTCGTATTTACCAATGAGCTAGCCGATTCAGCAATCACTCTGGCACTATTAGCAATACTGTTTTGAACTGTAGCATCACTATTCAATGCTGTTGCAGCCTTAGCAGCAGAAGCAACAATTGAATTCTGTGAATTAAGCACTCCATTAGATGGGTACTTGCTATTCATACTTGCAATGGCAATAGCACTTGAAGCAATTGATTGACTATCTGTATTCGTAACCGTAGCAGCAGAACTAGCAGCCTTCGCATAGCTAATTGCTTGGCTATCATCAGCACTGGCAGAACCGCTAACTTCCCCGGCAACACTAGCAATTGAATTAGTTTCGTTGGTAGTGGAGTTAGCAACGCTAATTCCGACATTTGCAGCAGCTACTTCGGAGTTAACAACTGAATTAGCTGAACTGGCAATTGCGCTAGCACTTTGGGCAACGCTGTTACCTGAAGTGGCAACTGATTGTGCAGATGATCCAATCGAAGCTAATGAAGCAGCAGCATCAGATGCAGAATCAGCTTGACTTCTGTAGAGTGAAATCGTGTTGGCAGCTGATTCAGCGAGTGAGCGAGCCGAACTAGTACTTGCACTGTTTCCTAGTTGAGCATAAGAACTAGCAGCACTATTAGCACTTTCGGCAGAGGCGTTCGCACTAGTTGCAGCGCTTAATGCTGAGTTAGCAGTTTGACTGGCGCTCTTAGCCTCAACATAAGCAGAACTAGCAACCAATGCGGCTGATGAAGCTGCGTTGGCAGCGTTAGTTGCAACCGTAGCAACTGATGCAGCAAGCTGAGCATTGGATTGAACAAATTGATCCCGTGGATATGCAGAAGCAACTGATGCAGCAGCATTTGCGTTCGAAGTTGCCCCTTGAGCAGCGGATACAGCACTAGCAGCTTGTTGAGAAGCAACTAAGCTATTACCAGCAGTTTGAACGTTAACTGAACTAGTAACTTGTGAATCAACAATAATCTTAGCAATGTCATTTTGAGCATTACTATTAGCAACGGATGCCCGCGCAGCATCACTATCTGCGAGACTTGCTTGAACAGCGCTATTCGTTGCATCACTGATGATCGTAGATACTGAGTTAGCAGCTGACTCATCGGTTAGTGCGGCACTAGCAGCACTGGCTGCAACGGATGAGCTTGCTGAAGCATCGTTATAAGCTGATGCAGCAACGCTTTCCATAGTAACCGCATTCGAAGCATTTGCAGATGCGAACGAGTTGTATTGACTAGCATTGGCATAATCATGGGCACTGGTTGCGCTCGCAGCTAGCGAAGCGTAAATTCCAGCAATTCGTGAGTTTTCACTAGCAACTGCGTTCACACTATTAACGACAATCGCTGCAGAGCTAACCTTAGCAGTAGCTGAGTATGCCAAACTCTTTTGCATTCCAGCATCATTATTCAAGCTAGTCAATTGAGCAACCCCAGAGTTAACTACCTGAACGGCAGCACTAACGGTAGCGTTCCCTGAATTGGTAGCGGCAATTGAGTTAACCAAGCTTGCTGAATTTTGGCCCTTAGCAGAATCGCTAGCAACAGCAACTGAAGCAGAGGCAGCAATTGAAGCATTTGTACTAGTGGTATTCAAATCACCATTAGTTTCACTAGCGTAACTAGTGGTGTTACTAAAGGCACTAGCTGCAGCGCTACTGTTGTTGGCCGTGTTACTTTCGGCATTCGATGTTGCAGCATCATTTGCTGAACTAGCAATGGCGGCGGCTGAAGCAGCTGCACTTTGATCAGAGATGGCCTTGGAAGCAGCAACACTAGCAACACTCTTAGCCGAACTTGCGGTAGCAGCTGCAGATGAAGCAGCACTTTGTAAACTAGCCATACTGTTAGCAGTGGAAGCTGCTTGACTATTGTAGACACTTCCGGCAGAAGTATCACCCTTCGCATAAGCAGAGCTAGCAGCAGAGTTAAGACTATTAACGTTTACAACCGCTGCACTCGCATTAGCTGAAGCCGAGTTAGCAACCGAGGCAGCGACGCTAGCAGCACTAGCGGCACTGGTTGCAACACTAGATTGATAGTCAGCATCAGATTGCTTAGCGGCAGTCGTGCTGGCTGCACTATTGGCAATTGAAGCCTGTGAAGCAATGAAACTATTCGTTGGGTTAGCAGAAGCAGCGGCACTGGCTGCAGATGCATCACTTTGAGCATTGCCGTTAAAGTTGTTCGTTGCAGAAGCAGCGGAAACAGCTTGACTAGCGTAACTTGATGCTGATGCAGCATCATTGTCTGCTTTATTAGCAGCGCTATTAATGTCATTAGCGTAGCTACTTGCGGTGCTAGCAGCAGAAACCCCACTTTGACTCCCTGACTTAGCAGCATTGGAAGCACTTGATGCAACTGAATTAGCAGATGATGCAACTGAATTAGCACTACTTGCAGTACTGCTATCACTAGCAGCCTTAGAAGCAGCGGAACTAGCAGTGGAGGCATTTGAACTCGCAGCACTGGCAGCGCTACTTGCAACACTGCTTGCACTATTAGCAGCGCTAGCAGCACTCGATGCAATAGATGCAGCATTTGATGCGGCAGAACTATCACCATTTTGAGCGGCAGAATTAGCAGCACTGGCGGCACTCGATGCAATTGAACTAGCAGTGGAGGCAGCAGTCGATGCTGAACTAGCAGTTGAATTGTTGCTATTTGCAGCACTAGCAGCACTCGACGCAGTTGAGTTAGCACTTGAAGCATCATTGGAAGCTGAGTTAGCAGTTGATGCGGCACTCGATGCAATTGAAGCAGCGGAGCTCATCGTACTGTTACCTGGTTGTGCAGCGGCTTGACTAGCAGCAGCACTGGCAGCATTGTTGGCCTGACTAGTGGCAGATGAAGTATCACTGTTGTTAGAACTAGTATCACTTGCAGCACTATTTGCAGTTGAAGCAGCTGATGATGTTGCACTAGTAGCTGATGATGCAGCAGAACTAGCAGCAGAGGCAGCACTATTATTAGAAGAAGCCGATGCGGCACTCGAGGCAGCTGAATTAGCTTGCTTAGCAGCATCAACGGCACTAGTAATCGTATTTTCATAACTATTAGCAGCAGAGCGATCATTAATTGCGGCTGAGGCAGCAGAACTGGCTACGCTGGCAGCAGAAGCAGTGATCGAAGCTGCACTAGATGCAATTGCAACTTGAGCACTAGCACTATCTGCAGCACTGGCAGCACTAACGTTTAATGCTGAAGCCTGCGTGTAGTTACCAGCACTATTAGCGGAAGCTGCTTGACTAGCGTAAACACTGGCCATTGCAGCTGCTGAACTAGCAGTAACACTTGCGTTATTTGCATCACTAGCAGCGGATTTAGCAACGCTAGCAGCGCTGGAAGCTACGCTATTTTGCTTATCAGCATCAGCCTTAACACTATTAATTGCGGAACTAGCACTACTTACAACTGCTGCGGCAGAACTAATTGCAGCGTTACTTGGGTTAGCTGAAACATATGAGCTCATCGTAGCACTTTGACCATCTGCCTTTGCAGAGTCACTAGCAACTGCACTGTCAGCTGATGATGCTTGACTAGCATAGTTAACTGCAGCTGAAGCATTAGCATTTGCGGCACTAGCAAAACTAGAAGTTGCGGCACTAGCACTTGCAGCTTCTGAACTAGCCGCACTAGCACTATTAGTCCCATTTTGGGCTGCTGAAGCAGCGGCAGCGGAAGCAGCAGATTGGGCTGAGGCTAATGAAAGTCCAGCATCATTAGCTTTACTTTCATCTGAAGCGGCTTGACTAGCGGCACTTTGGGCCACCTTAGTCAAACTATCAGTAGCAGCCGTAGCGCTATTGGCAACCACCACCGCATTACTTGCGGCACTAGCAGCAGATTGGGCTTGAACCGTCATTTGTGAACCAAGAACGTTGTTTCCGGCAGCATAAGCTGAAACAGCTTGACTGTAGAAGGTATTCGCAAATGATTGTGCATTTGCAACCGTGTTACTTGCAGAACTAACAATGTTTACGTTTGCACTAACCGCACTGTAGGCACTAGCTGCAATTCCACTTTGGGATTTAGCATCTGAATTAGCACTATTAATAACGTTCATTGCACTAGTTGCAACACTAACGGCTGATTGGAAAGCACTATTCCGTGGATCGTTATTGTAGTAACTATTGATAACGCTATTAGCTTGACTATCTAGAACCGCATTAGAACTTACCACACTGGCAGCAGAACTAGCAATAGCAGCGTATGAAGATGCAGCAGATTGATTAGCAGTTGCAGTATTGTAATCAACGGTTACTGCACTAGCAGCTGAACTAACGGTGCTAGATGCTAAGCTAGCAGCACTAGTTCCACTAGAAGCACCATTAGCGGTACTGTTGGCACCACTTTCGGCACTATTAACGATTGCGGATTGAACGTTAATATTTCTTACGTCATTGGAAGCTTGAGCAGCAGCAGCACTAGCAATGTTAGTGTAGCTTTGAACAGCCGTGGAGTTTGTAAGCACTTGTTGAGCAATCGAACTAGCGTAGGTAACCGCATTTGCAGCGGAACCAGCAAATAACGATGCTGCAGCATTATTACCATTCAAGTAAGCAACGTTTGCAAATGAATCATAATTAGATACTTGAGCTGAATATCCAGAAAGCATGTTTAGAAGTCCAACGTTATCAGTACTTACACTACTTGCAGCACTGGCAGCACTAACGGCAGTGCTGGATTGAATGTCAGCATCACTAGCATACGATTGAGCTGCAGAGTTAGCAGAACTAGCAGCTGATGCGTAACTAGCAATCGTGCTGTTCAGTGAGTTAGCACTAGCTAAACTTTGAACACTAGCATTGGCAGAGTTAACGGATGTCGCATTACTATTTGCCGTATTAGCATACGAAACGGCTTCAGAAGCATACGAACTAGCTAGCTTAGCATTGACGTTAGCTCCACTAGCAGCGCTATTGGCAACCGAACCAGCCGATGAAACAGCATTGCTATTGTTAGTAGCAGTTCCTGCAGCACTACCAGCTTCACTAGCAGCTGAACTAGCAGTTTGACCAGCACTGGCAATTACTACGTTTGCAGATGAAGCAGTTTGTTCAGCAGCTTCAGCAATTGAAGCTGCGACACTAGCTGCAACTACCGCTGAACTAGCAACACTGGATTGAACAGTAGCATCACTTTGGTAAGCAGATAAACTAGCAGCAGCACTAGCAGCTTGGGAATTCAAGATGCTTCCGGCCGAGAAGTTTCCAGCAGTAAATTCTGAAACAGCTTGACTTGCAAAGTTATTTACGACTACCACTCCAGAACTAGCAGCCCTATTATCGGAACTAACTTGCATTGATGCGGCACTCGCAACGCTAGCAGCAACAGAAGCCACGCTAGCTTGGGTTTGTGCAACGTTGTTAGCAGAAGCAACCACTGAGGCAGCAGAACTAGCAACCACGTTAGCACTCGATACAACCGCATTGTTTGGATTAGCAGAAGCTAAACTAGCAACTGAGGCAGCTTGGGCAACTGCTTGACTATTGTAACCACTGGTTACAACTGCAGCTGAACTAGCATTCTTGGAGTATGATCCAGCAAGTGAAACGTTAACACTCGTTTGTCCAGCAATTACTGAAGTAGCACTAGCGTAACTTGAAGCAGTACTGTTTGCGGTAGAAGCACTTCCTGAACCAGCGTTAGAACTCTTAACAGCATCACTAGCGGCACTATTGGCACTGCTTGCAACTGAGTTCGCTGAGGAAGCAATACTATTATCAGAACCAGTCCGATCAGCAGCAGAACTAGCAGTTGATGCAGCAGAACTAGCAATTGAAGCGGCCTTACTTGCAGCAGCGCTGGCACTCGATGCCGCACTCGATGCACTAGATGCAATTGATGCAGCACTAGATGCAGCGGAACTATCACCATTATTGGCAGCAGAACTAGCAGCGGCAGATGCAGAACTAGCAATTGAAGCGGCATTACTTGCATCGTTAGAAGCTGATGATGCATCATTCGATGCGCTCGATGCAATTGATGCAGCACTCGATGCCGTAGATGCAGCGGAACTAGCATCCGAAGTAGCGGAACTAGCAGCAGCAGAAGCAGAGTTTGCAGTTGAAGCAGCAGAACTGATTACCGCATTGCTTGGGTTAGCCCCCGCAGCGGAATTAGCAGCACTCGCAGCCTTACTTGCAGCGGCAGAGTTACTAGAAGCGCTATTGGCAGCAGAACTAGCGGTCGATGTAGACGAGCTAGCCATTGATGCAGCGGAACTAGCTGCACTTGAGTTAACACTGGCAGCACTGGATGCCATGGATGTCTTATTAGCAGCATTTGAAGCAGAACTAGCGGTACTTGTAGCAGCACTGGCTACGCTAGCAGCATTTACAGCACTGTTAATCGTGTTGAGATAACCAGCTGCAGCGTTTTGATCATTGACTGCAGCGCTAGCGGCACTAGATGCATCGTTCTTGGCACTAGCAGCGGCATTGGCGGCACTTTGTGCAAATGAAATTTGTGCATTCGCCGCATCAGCAGCACTCGCAGCACTAACGTTTAACACGGAAGCTTGTGAGTAATTACCAGCATTATTAGCAGAAATAGCCTGACTAGCGTAGACACTAGCCATGTTGGCATTCGAACTAGCTATTACACTAGCATTGTTAGCTGAGTTTGCAGCCGCACTGGCTACGCTAGCAGCAGTGGACGCCTTTGCATTTTGACTATCAGCATCACTCTTAACGCTGTTAAGCGCCGCACTAGCTGAGTTCATTACAATCGCGGCACTACTAATTGCAGCATTCCCAGAATTACCGGCTACGTAACCGCTCATCGTTGCACTTTGTACAGCAGCACTGGCGGCATCTTTATTAACCACGCTATCAGC
The DNA here is from genome assembly GCF_019303535.1 of Lactobacillus sp. Sy-1. GTDB lineage: Bacteria > Bacillota > Bacilli > Lactobacillales > Lactobacillaceae > Nicoliella. The sequence goes on from NZ_JACCIU010000001.1 coordinate 1,119,724, forward strand.
AGAAGATGCAACGCTGGCATAGCTACCTGCTGCGGATGCATCTGCATTGGCAGCACTCGCAAAGCTACTAGTCGTAGCACTTGCATTTGCTGCTTCTGCACTAGCAGAACTGGCACTAGCACTTCCGTTATTTCCAGCACTAGCTGCAGAACTAGCATTGCTATTAGCGTTTGAAGCATCACTGGCAGCACTAGCTGCTGCGTTACTTGCACTGGATGCAGCATTATTAGCAGAAGTAGCAGCACTGGCGGCAGAATCTGCAGCGGATTTAGCTGACGCAGCTGCTGAGGCAGCATTTGATGCATCTGAAGCAGCAGAACTAGCAATGGATTTGGCAGTTGATGCTGCACTACTGTTTCCAGAGTTAGCAGCTGCTGAGGCATCACTGGCAGCACTAGATGCAATCGAAGCAGCAGTTGATGCTGCATTGGATGCTGAATTTGCAGCGCTACTTTGAACACTAGCAACTGAAGCAGCAGAGCTAGCAATTGAAGCCGCGGAACTAGCATTGGAAGCATCACTGGCAGCAGTCGAAGCGGCCTTGTTGGCTGATGACGCATAAGATTGAACGGTTGAGTTACTTGCGTTGGCTGAAGCAGTAGAAGCAGCTGCTGAGGCAGCGGAAGTAGCTGCACTCGCAGTGCTTGCAGCGGAGCTAGCAGTGTTAGATGCAGCGGAAGCAGCGGAAGTAGCAGTTGAAGTATCAGACTTAACTGCGGCACTGGCACTGGATGCGTTTCCGGAGTAACTACCTGCTTGACTAGCAGAGTTTGAAGCCGATTTAGCATCATTAGCAGCAGCACTGGCAATGCTTGCGGAAGCAATTGCTGAATTAACTGCATCATTTTGAGCAGCCGCAGCACTAGCAATCGCACTAGCAGAACTAGCAGCTGACTTACCAGCATCCGTCGCACTTTGAGCAGTGGCACTAGCGTTGTTAGCATTCGTAGCATTCGTAGCGGCAGCGGAAGCAAAGCTAGCGGCAGTTGAATTATAAACGCTGGCTTGTGAGTAATTTCCAGCACTATTAGCAGAAATTGCTTGACTAGCAGCCGTACTTGCAAGGCTAGCATTCGTGGAAGCCTTTGAGTTTTCATTATTTGCAACTGAAGCAGCCGTACTTGCAGCGATATATGCGGAACTAGCAACACTGGAGTAACCACTCGTAGCGGCCTTATCACTGGTAAGTGCAGAACTAGCACTTTGATATGCTGAGTTAGCAGAACTAATGGCAGCATTGCTAGGGTTGTTCGAAACGTAGTTACTCATTGCAGATGATTGTTGAGTAGCATTGTTAGAGTAACTTGCTACTACACTATCTGCAGATGATGCAACTACACTAGCTGACTTAGCAGCACTTGCATTTTCATTAGCACCACTTGCAGCGTTTGAAGCGGCATTGCTTGCTGAAGATGCGGCAGAACTAGCACTATTTGCTGATGATGTAGCGCCACTGCCCTCGTTAGAAGCAGTAGAACTAGTAGCAGATGCAATGCTGTTCAATGAACTAAAGGCAACGTTAGCAGCACTTTCATCGGAAACGGCTTGACTAGCAGCGGTACTTGCAACAGCAGTTAGACTAGTAGTCAATGATGCATAGTTGCTGGTATTAACAGCAGTTGAGCTAGCAAAACTAGCATATGATTCAGCACTAACCATTGCACTGCTTCCGGCAGAAACATTCCCAGCATTGTAAGCAGAAACAGCCAAACTATTTGCGATACTTACAGCAAGGGTAGCATTAGAAACAGTGACACTAGCATTGCTGATCAATGCGTAGTATGAGTTGACAGCAGAAGTAGCACTGGATGCCATACTCTTTTGAGATTGGGCATCGCTATTAATATTATTAACAACGGCAGTTAAGCTGTTAGCAGCAGAGGCATAGGTCTTAAATGCTGAGTTAGCAGGATCATTAGCCAAGTAGCTATTAATCGTGCTATTAACAGCAGTTGCGGAGCTATTAACGCCACTAACGACTCCGGCGGCACTAGCTGCGATTGAATTGTAGGAATTAGCAGATGAAACGTTAGCCCCAGCAGTATTAAAGTTGGCATTAATTGCACTAGCTGCAGAACTATAAGCAGCAGAAGCAGAACTAGCAGCACTATTCCCATTATTATTGGCTGTAGAAGCACTGGATGCAGCAGCAGAGGCACTATTAAACGATCCAATTTGAACGCCAATTTGTGCAACATCACTTGCGGCCTTAGAAGCAGCAAGACTAGCAATGTTCGTGTAACTAAGAATTGCACTGGAGTTAGCCACTAACGTTTGAGCAGCAGTCGATGCATCACTGGCAGCAGAACTAGCAACACTAGCGTTAAAGCTTCCTGCTGATGAGTTCCCAGCCAAGTAAGCGGAGTTAGCAGATGAAACATATTGAGCAACCGTGTTAGATGCACTAACAATGGCATTACTTAATGAACCATCAGAACCGTGAACGCTATTTGCGGCAGCGGCAGCACTAGCTGCGATGGATGCTTGACTACTTGCGTCTGCAGAGTAGGAAGAAATTAAAGTGTTAGCAGTACTTGCAGCAGTAGCAGCACTAGCAATTGCTGCATTGGCTGAGTTTGCGGATGCAAGACTTGCAATACTGTTGTTAGCTGCATTGATACTAGTGGCATTGGAAGAAGCCAAGCTTGCTGATGAAGATGCATTTGAAGCATAGGAATTAGCTAAACTAGCATTGGCGCTATCACCAGCAAACACACTGCCGGCAACTGAGTTAGCTGAAGAAGCGATGCTGTTGTTGGTACTTCCTCCATTAGCAGCATTCGAAGCTTGGGTAGCAGCTGATTGAGCATTACTTACAGCATTCGAAGCACTTACTGAAGCGGCTCTAGCGGCAGCTTGATCAGCAATGGCCTTAGAAGCTGCAATTGATCCAATCGTAGTAGCGGAAGCTGCGATTGATGCTTGCTTAGAAGCATCGTTAGCTTGGGCACTCATACCAACGGCGGCACTAGACGCTTGGGCAGCAAGCGTACTTCCAGTTACGGCATCACCATTCGTGTAAGCCGTGTTAGCGGAAGCAACTAAACTGTTAACACTAGCGGCGGTTAAGCTGGCGTTGTTAGAGTCCAACTTAGCCTGACTAGCAGCAGCGGAAGCAACCGCATAGGCACTGTTGGCAACGCTGGATTGAATGTTAGCATCGGACAAGGCACTTGCGGTAACCGAAGCAGCAGAACTGGCAACGGCAGTGGCACTAGCAACTACGCTATTGGTGCTATTAGCAGAAGCAATCTTTTGAGCAGCAGCAGCGTTATTTTGGGCCCCACTATTGTAACCACTAGTTACAACGGCAGCGGAACTAGCTTGTGATGCATAAACGGATGCTTGGTTCGCATTGGAAATTGCATTACTGGTGCTTACACTCGTTGCTACAGCATAGGAACTAGCCACGCTAGAAGTCCCAGCGTTGTTATTAGCAGCAGCACTGGCTGCACTTGCCGTTGAGTTAGCCGCACTATTGGCACTAGATGCGGTACTGTTGGCAGCACTGGCATTGTTGCTTGCAGCAGCAGCGGTACTGTTAGCGGAAGTGGCATCACTAGCATATGAGTCTGCAGCTGACTTAGCGGCAGCGGCAGCACTGGCTGCGTTAGATGCATCACTAGCAGCTGATTCAGCAGTTGACCGAGCGGAGCTGGCCGTACTATTGTCACCATTTTGAGCGGCGTTGGAAGCGACACTCGCAGCACTGGCTGCGATGGAGTTAGCCTTTGATCCAGCAGCAGCAGCGGAACTAGCAATTGAGTTTTGAGAAGCCGTATTGGAAGCATCAGCACTCGCCTTACTGCTTGCTGAAGCGGCGGTTGAAGCGGCCGTACTTGCAGCGGCAGCAGCGCTGGTGGCACTAGAAGCCAATGACTTAATGGCTGCGTTACTTGGGTTAGCAGAGGCCGTTGAGTTAGCAGAGGCAGCTTGACTAGCAGCAGCGGAGGCAGAAGCAGCGGCACTATTAGCGGTGCTTGAAGCAGCGGAATTAGCGCTATTAGCAGTTGAATTATCAGAAGTTACGGCTGCGCTATCGCTTTGGGCATTACTATTGTAGCTAGATGCTGAGTTAGCAGCGTTCGATGCGGCGGAAGCATTCGATGCAGCAGTATTCGCAACTGATGCAGCAGCAACGGCAGAGTTAACAGTATTGTTAAGCCCTGAAGCAACTGCTTCTTCGGAAACAGCTGAGCTAGCGGCTGTTTGAGCCGTTGTATTAGCATTTGATGCAGCAGCACTTGCATTTTGAGCGGTACTTGCATTTTGACTAGCTAATGAAGCATAGCTAGCAGCGGCAGAGTTAAATGCCCCTGCTTGTGAATAGTTTCCAGCACTAGCAGCTGAAGCAGCTTGAGCAGCATTTGAATTAGCAAGACTAGTATTGATAACCGCATTTGAGTTGGCACTATTTGCAACTACAGCGGCAGAACTAGCAACACTATAAGCAGAACTAGCGGTTGAAGAGAATCCATCTGTAGCAGCCTTAGCACTGGATAATCCATTACTTGCTGAACTCAATGCCGAACTAGCAGCACTGATTGCTGAATTGCTTGGATTTGCACTAACGTAACTACTCATTACTGAGCTTTGCGTGTTTGCATTGTTAGAGTAACTAGTAACAACTACATCAGCAGAAGCAGTAACGGAGTTAGCAACAGATGCACTCGTAGCGTTGGCATTAGCTCCACTTGCAGCGTAAGACGCAGCTGTACTTGCGGAATTGGCAGCACTAGTGGCACTTGACATAGCACTTGAAGTGCCGGAGTTGGCATTAGATGCAGCAGAACTAGCAGCTGCGTTTGCGGAGTTCAATGAAAGCATTACGTTAGAAGCAGATTGCATATCGTTTACTGCTTGACTAGCAGCACTTTGGGCAACCGATGTTAAAGTAGCGGTTTCAATTGCAGCATTGGTTGCAATTGAAGCTTGTTGACTCGCAACGGATGCCGCAGTAACGGCAGTCGCAGTGTAGCTTGAGCCCCCCGTAGTATTTCCAGTTGCATAAGCAAAACTGGCTTGAGTATTTGCATTACTGATTGCAACGATTGCGCTAGAGATAGTTGCACTCGCATTCGTAATTACCCCAATTTGTGAAGTAACTGCAGCGGAAGCACTTCCGGCAATGCTTCTTTGGTTAGCGGCATCAGAATTATAACCGTTGATTGCAGTAACGGCACTGGATGCATAACTAGCGGCACTCTTGAACGTGGAATCACTTGGATCATTGCTAAGGTAAGCATTAATTGAACTAGCAATTGCACTTGCATTGATAGAATTTCCACTCACTACTGAAGCAGCAGAACTGGCAATACTGTAAGCGGAACTAGCAGCAGCACTATTCGCATTGGCGATTGAAGCAGCCGTAGAATTTGTAGCGGATGCAGAACTAGCGGTGGATGAAGCCCCACTTCCAGCATTGTTTCCACTATTAGCGGCTGAATTAGCACTATTAGCAGCACTGGCAGCACTATTAAAGTTACTAATTTGGACCCCAATTTGAGTAACGTCATTAGAAGCACTAGCCGCAGCAAGACTGGCAATGTTCGTGTAACTAAGAATTGCACTTGAATTACTAATCATTACCTGTGCGTTAACACTTGCAACTGAGGCAGCGGAACTAGCAGTGGATGAGTAGATATCACCGGCACTGGTATTTCCAGCAAGGTAAGCTGAGTTCGCAGCAGAAACCGTAGTGGTTACTACATTAGATGCACTCGAGATTGCAGTGGTAAGTGAACCATCGGAAGCATGAATGCTGTTTGCAGCAGATGCGGCACTCGCAGCGATTGATGCTTGGGAACTAGCATCGTTAGCATAAGAATTAATCATGGAGTTAGCAGTACTTGCAGCAGTAGCAGCGCTAGCGATTGATTGGTTCAAGGAGTTGTTCTTTGCAAGACTAGCAATACTATCGTTAACTGCATTGATGCTAGTAGCATTCGAAGATGCTAATTTGGCCGATGAAGATGCATTTGAAGCATAGGAGTTAGCTAAACTAGCGTTAGTACTATTTGCACTATTAACGTTGATAGCTACTGAATTCGCTGAGGAAGCAGTGCTATTATTAGCACTTCCACCACTAGCAGCATTTGAGGCTTGGTTAGCAGCTGATTGAGCAGCTGCTTCAGCAGTTGCTGCACTTACAGATGCAGCACTAGCAACAGCCTGATCAGCAATGGCCTTAGAAGCTGCAATTGATCCAATCGTAGTAGCGGAAGCTGCGATTGATGCTTGCTTAGAAGCATCGTTAGCTTGGGCACTCATACCAACGGCGGCACTAGACGCTTGGGCAGCAAGCGTACTTCCAGTTACGGCATCACCATTCGTGTAAGCCGTGTTAGCGGAAGCAACTAAACTGTTAACACTAGCGGCGGTTAAGCTGGCGTTGTTAGAGTCCAACTTAGCCTGACTAGCAGCAGCGGAAGCAACGGCATAGGCACTGTTAGCAACGCTGGATTGAACGTTAGCATCGGACAAGGCACTTGCGGTAACAGAAGCAGCAGAACTGGCAACGGCAGTGGCACTAGCAACTACGCTATTGGTGCTATTAGCAGAAGCAAGCTTTTGAGCAGCGGCAGCGTTATTTTGGGCCCCACTATTGTAACCACTAGTTACAACGGCAGCGGAACTAGCTTGTGATGCATAAACGGATGCTTGGTTCGCATTGGAAATTGCATTACTGGTGCTTACACTCGTTGCTACAGCATAGGAACTAGCCATGCTAGAAGTCCCAGCGTTGTTATTAGCAGCAGCACTGGCTGCACTTGCCGTTGAGTTAGCCGCACTATTGGCACTAGATGCGGTACTGTTGGCAGCACTGGCATTGTTGCTTGCAGCAGCAGCGGTACTGTTAGCGGAAGTGGCATCACTAGCATATGAGTCTGCAGCTGACTTAGCAGCAGCGGCAGCACTGGCTGCGTTAGATGCATCACTAGCAGCTGATTCAGCAGTTGACCGAGCTGAGCTGGCCGTACTGTTGTCACCACTTTGAGCGGCGTTGGAAGCGACACTCGCAGCACTGGCTGCGATGGAGTTAGCCTTTGATCCAGCAGCAGCAGCGGAACTAGCAATTGAGTTTTGAGAAGCCGTATTAGAAGCATCAGCACTCGCCTTGCTGCTTGCTGAAGCAGCGGTTGAAGCGGCCGTACTTGCAGCGGCAGCGGCGCTGGTGGCACTAGAAGCCAATGACTTAATGGCTGCGTTACTTGGGTTAGCAGAGGCCGTTGAGTTAGCAGAGGCAGCTTGACTAGCAGCAGCGGAGGCAGAAGCAGCGGCACTATTAGCGGTGCTTGAAGCAGCGGAATTAGCGCTATTAGCAGTTGAATTATCAGAAGTTACGGCTGCGCTATCGCTTTGGGCATTACTATTGTAGCTAGATGCTGAGTTAGCAGCGTTCGATGCGGCGGAAGCATTTGATGCTGCAGTACTTGCAGTTGATGCAGCAGAAACCGCTGAATTAACTGCACTATTTTGAGCTGCAGCAGCACTAGCAATCGCACTGGCGGAAGTAGCTGCTGATTGTCCAGCAATCGTTGCTGATTGAGCAGAAACGCTATCATTAGAAGCGTTCGAAGCATTGGTAGCAGCAGCGGAAGCAAAACTAGCTGCAGATGAGTTAAAGGCACTAGCTTGAGAATAGTTTCCGGCATTATTTGCAGAAATTGCTTGGCTAGCATTTACGCTAGCAAGACTAGCATTTGATTTCGCATTGTTTGCTTCACTATTAGCAGCACTAGCAGCAGTACTTGCAGCAATATATGCGGAACTAGCTACACTGGCGTAACCACTTGTAGCAGCCTTATCACTGGCAAGTGCAGAACTAGCACTTTGATATGCTGAGTTAGCAGAACTAATGGCAGCATTGCTAGGGTTGTTCGAAACGTAGTTACTCATTGCAGATGATTGTTGAGTAGCATTGTTGGAGTAACTAGCTACCACGCTATCTGCAGATGATGCAACCGAACTAGCTGACTTAGCAGCACTGGCATTTGCATTTGCACCGCTTGCATATGAAACTGCATTGGAACTAGCTATGCTAGCAGCAGAACTAGCACTATTTGCTGATGAAGCAGCGCCACTGCCTTCGTTAGCAGCGGTTGAACTAGCAGCTGAAGCAACACTATTCAGTGAACCAAAGGCTGCATTAGCAGACTTTTCATCTTGAACAGCCTGACTAGCAGCTGTACTTGCAACGGCAGTCAAACTTGTTGATAAGGAAGCATAGTTACTGGTTGATACCGCTGTTGAACTGGCAAAATTAGCGTATGATGCTGCACTAACCATTGCGCTACTTCCTGCGGAAGTATTCCCGGCATTGTAAGCTGAAACTGCTTGACTATTTGCAACGCTAGCAGCAACGGATGCATTAGAAACAGCAACAGATGCGTTGCTGATCAATACGTAATAAGAATTAACGGCTGAATCAGCAGTAGCAGCCGTACTCTTTTGCGTCTGAGCATCACTATTGAGACCATTGATGGTTGCAGTAATGCTATTAGCAGTCGAAGCATAACTCTTGAATGCTGAATTGGTTGGATCATTATTCAAGTAGCTGTTAACGGTTCCGTTAACAGCATTTGCAGAACTATTAACCCCACTTACAACACTAGCAGCACTGGATGCAACTGAATTGTAAGCGTTAGCTGAAGTTACATTCACACCAGCGGTATTAAAGTTATTGTTAATTTGAGAAGCAGCAGAACTGTAGGCACTGGATGCCGAACTAGCAGCACTACTTCCCCCTTGATTAGCAGCAGCAGCACTGGCAGCAGCTGCTGAAGCACTATTAAAGCTATTGATTTGAATCCCGATGTTTTGGACATCCTGAGCTGCACTAGCAGCAGCAGCACTAGCAACATTTGTTAATGAAAGAATAGTAGTAGAATTGCTTAACATTACCTGCGCATTAACACTTGCTGTCGAAGCGGCGGTACTAGCAGTAGCTGCGTAGCTATCACCAGTACTAGTATTCCCTGCTAGGTATGCTGAATTAGCAAGTGAAACATTGTTAGAGACAGCAATCGAAGCACTACTAATAACAGCAGTTACTGAACTATCACCATTGCTGTGAATTGAAGTTGCAACGCTAGCTGCACTAGCAGCAATGCTCTTTTGATTTTGTGCATCACTATTTAGTGAAGCAATGGTGCTGTTAGCTAAACTAGCGGCCAATGCGGCACTGGCAACGGATGCATTAGCAGAGTTTGCTGAAGCAAGACTAGCAACCCCACTATTAATAGCGTTGATACTTGTGGCATCTGATGAAGCTAAACTAGCTGAAGATGAAGCATTTACTGCATATGAATTAGCAGCACTAACATTATTACTGTCAGCACCATTAACACTTCCAGCAACACTTGCTGCAGAACTAGCAGTACTATTATTACTATTTCCACTATTAGCAGCGTTATTAGCGGCACTGGCAGCTGAATTAGCAGTATTCATTGCAACTGATCCTGCATTGTATGCAGAACTAGCAATTGATTGATCGACAATTGCTTGGGAAGCTGCAATTGAAGCCTTTTGAGTTGCAACGGAAGCAACAGAAGCAGCATTAGAAGCCATACTTGCTTGTGAACTAAGGCCAGGTAATGCGGCAGATGCCTGAGCAGCGTAAATCGAACCGGTAATTGCATCACCATTAGCATAGGCACTATTAGCAACAGCAATTAAGCTGTTAACCATGGTAACAGCGGAACTAGCAGCTGCAGAAATACTAGTTGCACTTACCACAGCACTAGAAGCAACTGCGTATGCACTATTAGCAACGCTTGATTGGTTATTTGCGTCTGATAATGCACTTGCGGTAACTGAAGCGGCAGATTCCACAATGACAGTTTGACTTGCTACTACGCTATTCTTACTATTAGCAGCATCAAGAACCTTAGCAGCAGCAGCATTACTCTGGGCCCCACTATTGTAACCACCAGTAGCAACAGCAGCAGAACTGGCTTGCGATGCGTAAACTGATGCTTGACCAGCAGCAGCTACAGCATTAGAGGTATTAGTCCCAACAACCGTGTTATAGCTACTTGCAGACGAAGAAGTTCCAGAATTGTTTCCAGCAGCGGAAGTAGCGGCACTCGCAGTCGAGTTAGCAGCACTATTTGCACTTGATGCAATACTGTTAGCGGCACTTGCATTGTTACTTGCACTTGATGCAATGCTGTTAGCAGAAATAGCATCATTAGCATATGAGTCTGCAGATGACTTAGCGGCAGCAGCGGCACTCGCAGCGTTCGATGCCACAATTGCAGCAGAACTAGCAACCGAAGCGGCAGAACTAGCAGTTGAACTATCACCATTTTGAGCAGCGCTAGATGCTGCTGCTGCTGCACTAGTGGCGTTATTATTAGCAATTGATCCCTGAATAGCAGCGGAACCTGCAATTGAATTCTGATTGGCAGCATTTGATGCGTCTGCACTAGCCCTACTGCTTGCTGAAGCAGCAGTTGAAGCAGCAGTTGAAGCAGCAGCAGCAGCACTAGTAGCACTAGAAGCCAATGACTTAATTGCTGCGTTACTTGGGTTAGCAGATGCAGTCGAGTTAGCAGATGCAGCCTGGCTAGCAGCAGCAGATGCGGAAGCAGCCGCACTATTAGCAGTGATTGAAGCAGCTGAATTAGCGCTATTAGCAGTCGAAGCATCAGAAGTAACAGCTGCGCTGTCACTTTGAGCGTTACCGTTGTAACTAGAAGCAGCACTTGCAGCGTTCGATGCATTGGATGCATAACTAACAGCGGCATTTGCAACTGATGCAGCAGCAATGGCAGAGTTAACGGAACTATTGAGCCCTGAGGCAACTGATTCTTCAGAAACAGCGGAATTAGCAGCAGCAATAGCGGAGTTAGCAGCATTCTTCGCAGTTGAACTTGCGTTTTGAGCATTAGTTGCGTTTTGACTAGCTAACGATACATAACTAGCAGCAGTAGAATTAAATGCACTCGCTTGTGAGAAGTTTCCAGCGTTAGCTGCAGAAGCAGCTTGAACAGCATTCGAATTAGCAAGACTAGCATTGGTGCTTGCATTGATGGATTCAGTATTTGCAGTTGAAGCTGCAACACTAGCAACGCTATAAGCAGAACTAGCAGTTGAAGAGAATCCATCAGTAGCGGCCTTAGCACTTGATAAACCAGTGCTTGCAGAACTTAATGCAGAGTTAGCAACGCTAATTGCAGCATTACTTGGATTAGCACTAACGTAATTGTTCATTACTGAACTCTGGGAGTTCGCATTGTTAGAGTAGCTAGTAACGACTGCGTCGGCAGAGGCTGCCATAGAATTAGCATTAGATGCCCGATTAGCATTGGCATTCGCCCCACTCGCAGCATAGGAAGCAGCTGCACTAGCTGCACTGGCTGCACTAGTGGCACTTGACGTAGCACTTGAAGTTCCAGCGTTGGCATTCGATGCAGCTGAGCTAGCGTCTGCACTTGCTGAGTTCAATGAGAGCATGACGTTAGAAGCAGAATTCATGTCATTTATCGCTTGACTGGCAGCACTTTGTGCAATTGAAGTCAAAGTATTGGTATCCGAAGCAGCACTTTGCGCAATTGAAGCTTGTAGACTAGCGGTTGAAGCAGCAGCAACAGCTGTACTAACGTAAACAGCGGCACTGGCCATGCTTCCAGTCTTATAAGCAAAGCTGGCTTGAGTGTTCGCATTGCTAATTGCAACGATTGCACTAGAGATCGTTGCACTCGCATTCGTAATTACTCCAATTTGTGAAGTAACCGCAGCGGATGCACTTCCGGCAATGCTTCTTTGGCTAGCGGCATCGGAATTGTAGCTATTGATTGCAATAACGGCATTAGAGGCATAATTAGCAGCACTCTTGAACGTAGAATTACTTGGATCATTATTCAAGTAAGCATTGATTGAGTTAGCAATTGCACTGGCATTAATAGCGTTTCCACTCACTACCGAAGCAGCGGAACTGGCAATACTGTAAGCCGAACTAGCAGCAGCACTATTAGCAGTAGCAGTATTTGCCGCCGTAGAGGTGGCCCCAGATGCGGAACTAGCAGTCGATGAAGCGCCGCTTCCGGCATTATTCCCACTAGTTGCAGCAGCAGCAGCACTATTAGCGGTACTTACTGCACTACTAAAGTTGCTGATTTGAACCCCAATCTGACTAACATCATTAGCAGCCTTAGATGCAGCGGTACTAGCAATGTTAGTGTAGCTAAGGATTGCACTAGAGTTATTGATCATTACCTGAGCATTAGCACTGGCAGTTGAAGCCGCAGTACTAGCAGTAGCAGCGTAACTATCCCCAGCAGTGGTACTTCCTGCTAGGTACGCAGAGTTCGCAGAGGCAACGTTCGTTGCAACCGCAACGGACGCACTTGAAATTGCAGAGCTAAGGGATCCATCTGATCCATGGATACTATTTGCAACTGAAGCAGCACTCGAGGCGATGGACTTTTGATCTTGTGCATCAGAGTTGAGAGCGCTAATTGCATTGTTAGCCGAACTAGCAGCACTCGCAGCACCAGTAATGATTGGGTTGTTAGAATTGCTTTGCGCCAAACTAGCAACACTCGTATTGATCGTATTGATGCTTGTAGCATCAGAATCAGCAATTGAAGCATAGCTAGAAGCTAAACTAGCATAGGAGTTAGCTGAGCTAATATTCGCATTGTTCCCAGCCACGACACTTCCGGCAACTGAATTAGCTGAACTAGCCTTACTATTATTCGCACTCCCATTAGAGTTGGCTCCAGATGCTTGACTAGCAGCCGAACTAGCGGCCGTTGAGGCCCCTGATAATACTACATAGGCAGATGAAGCATCCTTTTCAGCAGCAACTGCAACTGAAGCAGCTGAACTGGCAGTAATAACTGCAGTGGATGCAATTCCAGATTGCACTGCCGCATCGCTTTGGTAAGCAGCTAAATTAGCAGCGGCACTTGATGCCTGAGCGTTATAAACAGCTCCAGCAGTAGCATTCCCAGTGTTATATTCAGAAACGGCTTGACTAGTAAGCGAGTTAACGGTAATTACCCCATTGCTGACGGCAACATTGTCACTCGCTGCCTTAGCGGCAGCAGCACTCGCAGCACTGGCAGCACTTGAGGCAACTGTATTTGCACTAGCAGCAACTACGTTTGCAGAAGCAACCACTGCAGCAGCTGAAGTGGCCACCGAATTTGCACTAGAAACTAGCGTGTTAGTTGGATTAGCCGAAGCAATTGCGGCCGTCGAGGCAGCTTGGGCAACTGCTTGACTATTGTAATTACTAGTTAATGAAGCCGCAGAACTAGCGATTGAAGCATATGAGCTAGCAGACTGTGCATTCGTGTTAGTTTGACTAGCCATAATTGAGGTTGCACTAGCATAACTAGATGCAGAACTGTTCGTGTTAGAAGCACTACTGGATCCAGCTGCAGAACCAGCTGCTGCTGAATTGGCAGCACTATTAGCACTGGATGCAACAGCACTAGCCGAAGCAGCATTACTACTGTCTGCAGAAGCCTGGTTAGCAGCGGAGCTAGCGATTGATGCATGGGAGCTCGCAGCACTGGCAGCACTCGAGGCGATTGCACTCGCACTTTGCGCAGCACTGGCAGCACTCGAGGCGATTGAAGCTTGCATCGAAGCCGTGGAACTATCCCCACTTTGAGCAGCAGCAGAAGCTGCGGCAGAAGCACTTGAGGCAATCACACTCGCACTATTAGCATTACTGGTAGCAGAACTAGCGTTCTTACTATCATTAGCAGCATCAGAGGCCGCACTCGAGGCAGTCGATGCTTGTGAACTAGCGTCATTGGCAGCAGAACTAGCAGCACTGGCAGCCGACTTAGCAGTGGATGCAGCGGAACTGATCACTGCATTGCTTGGGTTAGCAGAAGCGGTCGCAGCAGCACTCGCAGCAGCAGTAGATGCCGAAGCAGCTGATTGCCCAGCGGAACTGGCATCATTACTTGCTGAAGTAGCAGCCGAAGCAGCTTGTGATGATGATGAACCCGCAGCAGAGCTACTAGTATTAGCCCCACTATCAGCGGAGGAAGCAACACTTGAATAACCACTAGCTTGACTAGCATAACTAGCAGCGGCACTGGCATTTGCAGCACTCTGGTATGCAGAGTTCGCAGCACTCGCTAATCCAGAAGCAACAACGGCTTCTGAACTTGCGGAATTACCGGCACTAACTGCAGATGCAGTTACTGAAGCAGCAACAGAGCTAGCGTTAACTGCATTATTAGCATTCTGAGAAGCTGCAGAAGCATATGCTGCTGCAGTGGAGTTCAAAGCACTCGCCTGTGAGTAGTTACCAGCTAAATTAGCGCTAGTAGCAGCACTCGCATTCGAATTAGCAACACTGGCGTTGAAACTTGCCAATGTGTTTTCACTATTAGCAACGGAAGCGGCAGAACTAACTACACTGTAAGCAGAACTAGCAGTTGCAGAGTAGCTATCAGTAGCAGTCTTGGCACTGGTTAAACCAGCGCTGGCACTGTTATAAACCGAGTTAGCAGTACTGATTGCAGAATTACTAGCGTTATTGCTTACGAATGCACTCATGGCAGAGCTCATGCCACTCGCATTGTTAGAATAGCTAGTAACAGCAGCATCAGCGGATGAAGCCACTGAATTAGCACTCGATGCAACCTTGGCATTAGCATTGGCACCACTAGCAGCACTGCTGGCAGTACTACTTGCGGATGAAGCCATACTACTTGCACTAGATGCAGCTGATGAGGCTCCTGAACCGGCATTCGATGCAGCTGAGCTAGCGTCTGCACTTGCTGAGTTTAATGACAGCATGACGTTAGAAGCAGAATTCATGTCATTTACCGCTTGACTGGCAGCACTTTGTGCAATTGAAGTCAAAGTATTGGTATCCGAAGCAGCACTTTGCGCAATTGAGGCCTGTAGACTAGCGGTTGAAGCAGCAGCAACAGCTACACTAACGTAAACAGCGGCACTGGCCATACTTCCAGTCTTATAAGCAAAGCTGGCTTGAGTGTTCGCATTGCTAATTGCAACGATTGCACTGGAGATCGTTGCACTCGCATTCGTAATTACTCCAATTTGTGAAGTAACCGCAGCGGATGCACTTCCGGCAATGCTTCTTTGGTTAGCGGCATCGGAACTGTAACTATTGATTGCAGTAACGGCGCTAGAGGCATAATTAGCAGCACTCTTGAACGTAGAATTGCTTGGATCATTATTCAAGTAAGCATTGATTGAGTTAGCAATTGCACTGGCATTAATAGCGTTTCCACTCACTACCGAAGCAGCGGAACTGGCAATACTGTAAGCCGAACTAGCAGCAGCACTATTAGCAGTAGCAGTATTTGCCGCCGTAGAGGTGGCTCCAGATGCGGAACTAGCAGTCGATGAAGCGCCGCTTCCGGCATTATTCCCGCTAGTTGCAGCAGCAGCAGCACTATTAGCGGTACTTACTGCACTACTAAAGTTGCTGATTTGAACCCCAATCTGACTAACATCATTAGCAGCCTTAGATGCAGCGGTACTAGCAATGTTAGTGTAGCTAAGGATTGCACTAGAGTTATTGATCATTACCTGAGCATTAGCACTGGCAGTTGAAGCTGCAGTACTAGCAGTAGCAGCGTAACTATCCCCAGCAGTAGTACTTCCTGCTAGGTATGCAGAGTTCGCAGAGGCAACGTTCGTTGCAACCGCAACGGACGCACTTGAAATTGCAGAGCTAAGGGATCCATCTGAACCATGGATACTATTCGCAACTGAAGCAGCACTTGAGGCGATGGACTTTTGATCTTGTGCATCAGAGTTGAGAGCGCTAATTGCATTGTTAGCCGAACTAGCAACACTGGCAGCACCAGTAATGATTGGATTGTTAGAATTGCTTTGCGCTAAACTAGCAACACTCGTATTGATCGTATTGATGCTTGTAGCATCAGAATCAGCAATTGAAGCATAGCTAGAAGCTAAACTAGCATAGGAGTTAGCTGAACTAATATTCGCATTGTTCCCAGCCACGACACTTCCGGCAACTGAATTAGCTGAACTAGCCTTACTATTATTCGCACTCCCATTAGAGTTGGCTCCAGATGCTTGACTAGCAGCCGAACTAGCGGCCGTTGAGGCCCCTGATAATACTACATAGGCAGATGAAGCATCCTTTTCAGCAGCAACTGCAACTGAAGCAGCTGAACTGGCAGTAATAACTGCAGTGGATGCAATTCCAGATTGCACTGCCGCATCGCTTTGGTAAGCAGCTAAATTAGCAGCGGCACTTGATGCCTGAGCGTTATAAACAGCTCCAGCAGTAGCATTCCCAGTGTTATATTCAGAAACGGCTTGACTAGTAAGCGAGTTAACGGTAATTACCCCATTGCTGACGGCAACATTGTCACTCGCTGCCTTAGCGGCAGCAGCACTCGCAGCACTGGCAGCACTTGAGGCAACTGTATTTGCACTAGCAGCAACTACATTTGCAGAAGCAACCACTGCAGCAGCTGAAGTGGCCACCGAATTTGCACTAGAAACTAGCGTGTTAGTTGGATTAGCCGAAGCAATTGCGGCCGTCGAGGCAGCTTGGGCAACTGCTTGACTATTGTAATTACTAGTTAATGAAGCCGCAGAACTAGCGATTGACGCATATGAGCTAGCAGACTGTGCATTCGTGTTAGTTTGACTAGCCATAATTGAGGTTGCACTAGCATAACTAGATGCAGAACTGTTCGTGTTAGAAGCACTACTGGATCCAGCTGCAGAACCAGCTGCTGCTGAATTGGCAGCACTATTAGCACTGGATGCAACAGCACTAGCCGAAGCAGCATTACTACTGTCTGCAGAAGCCTGGTTAGCAGCGGAGCTAGCGATTGATGCATGGGAACTCGCAGCACTGGCAGCACTCGAGGCGATTGCACTCGCACTTTGCGCAGCACTGGCCGCACTCGAGGCGATTGAAGCTTGCGTCGAAGCCGCGGAACTATCCCCACTTTGAGCAGCAGTAGAAGCTGCGGCAGAAGCACTTGAGGCAATCACACTCGCACTATTAGCATTACTGGTAGCAGAACTAGCGTTCTTACTATCATTAGCAGCATCAGAGGCTGCACTTGAGGCAGTCGATGCTTGTGAACTAGCGTCATTGGCAGCGGAACTAGCAGCACTGGCAGCCGACTTAGCAGTGGATGCAGCGGAACTGATCACTGCATTGCTTGGGTTAGCAGAAGCGGTCGCAGCAGCACTCGCAGCAGCAGTAGATGCCGAAGCAGCAGATTGCCCAGCGGAACTGGCATCATTACTTGCTGAAGTAGCAGCCGAAGCAGCTTGTGATGATGATGAACCCGCAGCAGAGCTACTAGTATTAGCCCCACTATCAGCGGAGGAAGCAACACTTGAATAACCACTAGCTTGACTAGCATAACTAGCAGCGGCACTGGCATTTGCAGCACTCTGGTATGCAGAGTTCGCAGCACTCGCTAATCCAGAAGCAACAACGGCTTCTGAACTTGCGGAATTACCGGCACTGACTGCAGATGCCGTTACTGAAGCAGCAACAGAGCTAGCGTTAACTGCATTATTAGCATTCTGAGAAGCTGCAGAAGCATATGCTGCTGCAGTGGAGTTCAAAGCACTCGCCTGTGAGTAGTTACCAGCTAAATTAGCGCTAGTAGCAGCACTCGCATTCGAGTTAGCAACACTGGCGTTGAAACTTGCCAATGTGTTTTCACTATTAGCAACGGAAGCGGCAGAACTAACTACACTGTAAGCAGAACTAGCAGTTGCAGAGTAGCTATCAGTAGCAGTCTTGGCACTGGTTAAACCAGCGCTGGCACTGTTATAAACCGAGTTAGCAGTACTGATTGCAGAATTACTAGCGTTATTGCTTACGAATGCACTCATGGTAGAGTTCATGCCACTCGCATTGTTAGAGTAGCTAGTAACGGCAGCATCAGCGGATGAAGCCACTGAATTAGCACTCGATGCAACCTTGGCATTAGCATTGGCACCACTAGCAGCACTGCTGGCAGTACTACTTGCGGATGAAGCCATACTACTTGCACTAGATGCAGCTGATGAGGCTCCTGAACCGGCATTCGATGCAGCTGAACTAGCGTCTGCACTTGCTGAGTTCAATGAAAGCATGACGTTAGAAGCAGAATTCATGTCATTTACCGCTTGACTAGCAGCACTTTGTGCAATTGAAGTCAAAGTATTGGTATCTGAAGCAGCACTTTGCGCAATTGAGGCCTGTAGACTAGCGGTTGAAGCAGCAGCAACAGCTGCACTAACGTAAACAGCGGCACTGGCCATACTCCCAGTCTTATAAGCAAAGCTGGCTTGAGTGTTCGCATTGCTAATTGCAACGATTGCACTGGAGATCGTTGCACTCGCATTCGTAATTACCCCAATTTGTGAAGTAACCGCAGCGGATGCACTTCCGGCAATGCTTCTTTGGCTAGCGGCATCGGAATTGTAACTATTGATTGCAATGACGGCATTAGAGGCATAATTATCAGCACTCTTGAACGTAGAATTACTTGGATCATTATTCAAGTAAGCATTGATTGAGTTAGCAATTGCACTAGCATTAATAGCGTTTCCACTCACTACCGAAGCAGCGGAACTGGCAATACTGTAAGCCGAACTAGCAGCAGCACTATTAGCAGTAGCAGTATTTGCCGCCGTAGAGGTGGCCCCAGATGCGGAACTAGCAGTCGATGAAGCGCCGCTTCCGGCATTATTCCCGCTAGTTGCAGCAGCAGCAGCACTATTAGCGGTACTTACTGCACTACTAAAGTTGCTGATTTGAACCCCAATCTGACTAACATCATTAGCAGCCTTAGATGCAGCGGTACTAGCAATGTTAGTGTAGCTAAGGATTGCACTAGAGTTATTGATCATTACCTGAGCATTAGCACTGGCAGTTGAAGCCGCAGTACTAGCAGTAGCAGCGTAACTATCCCCAGCAGTAGTACTTCCTGCTAGGTATGCAGAGTTCGCAGAGGCAACGTTCGTTGCAACCGCAACGGACGCACTTGAAATTGCGGAACTAAGAACTCCATCTGATCCATGGATACTATTTGCAACTGAAGCAGCACTCGAGGCGATGGACTTTTGATCTTGTGCATCAGAGTTGAGAGCGCTAATTGCATTGTTAGCCGAACTAGCAGCACTGGCAGCGCCAGTAATGATTGGGTTGTTAGAATTGCTTTGCGCCAAACTAGCAACACTCGTATTGATCGTATTGATGCTTGTAGCATCAGAATCAGCAATTGAAGCATAGCTAGAAGCTAAACTAGCATAGGAGTTAGCTAAGCTAATATTCGCATTGTTCCCAGCCACGACGCTCCCGGCAACTGAATTAGCTGAACTAGCCTTACTATTATTCGCACTCCCATTAGAGTTGGCCCCAGAAGCTTGACTAGCAGCCGAACTAGCGGCCGTTGAGGCCCCTGATAATACTACATAGGCAGATGAAGCATCCTTTTCAGCAGCAACTGCAACTGAAGCAGCTGAACTGGCAGTAATAACTGCAGTGGATGCAATTCCAGATTGCACTGCCGCATCGCTTTGGTAAGCAGCTAAATTAGCAGCGGCACTTGATGCCTGAGCGTTATAAACAGCTCCAGCAGTAGCATTCCCAGTGTTATATTCAGAAACGGCTTGACTAGTAAGCGAGTTAACGGTAATTACCCCATTGCTGACGGCAATATTGTCACTTGCTGCCTTAGCGGCAGCAGCACTCGCAGCACTGGCAGCACTTGAGGCAACTGTATTTGCACTAGCAGCAACTACGTTTGCAGAAGCAACCACTGCAGCAGCTGAAGTGGCCACCGAATTTGCACTAGAAACTAGCGTGTTGGTTGGATTAGCCGAAGCAATTGCGGCCGTCGAGGCAGCTTGGGCAACTGCTTGACTATTGTAATTACTAGTTAATGAAGCCGCAGAACTAGCGATTGACGCATATGAGCTAGCAGACTGTGCATTCGTGTTAGTTTGACTAGCCATAATTGAGGTTGCACTAGCATAACTAGATGCAGAACTGTTCGTGTTAGAAGCACTACTGGATCCAGCTGCAGAACCAGCTGCTGCTGAATTGGCAGCACTATTAGCACTGGATGCAACAGCACTAGCCGAAGCAGCATTACTACTGTCTGCAGAAGCCTGGTTAGCAGCGGAGCTAGCGATTGATGCATGGGAGCTCGCAGCACTGGCCGCACTCGAGGCGATTGCACTCGCACTTTGCGCAGCACTGGCCGCACTCGAGGCGATTGAAGCTTGCGTCGAAGCCGCGGAACTATCCCCACTTTGAGCAGCAGCAGAAGCTGCGGCAGAAGCACTTGAGGCAATCACACTCGCACTATTAGCATTACTGGTAGCAGAACTAGCGTTCTTACTATCATTAGCAGCAGCAGAGGCCGCACTCGAGGCAGTCGATGCTTGTGAACTAGCGTCATTGGCAGCGGAACTAGCAGCACTGGCAGCCGACTTAGCAGTGGATGCAGCGGAACTGATCACTGCATTGCTTGGGTTAGCAGAAGCGGTCGCAGCAGCACTCGCAGCAGCAGTAGATGCCGAAGCAGCTGATTGCCCAGCGGAACTAGCATCATTACTTGCTGAAGTAGCAGCCGAAGCAGCTTGTGATGATGATGAACCCGCAGCAGAGCTACTAGTGTTAGCCCCACTATCAGCGGAGGAAGCAACGCTTGAATAACCACTAGCTTGACTAGCATAACTAGCAGCGGCACTGGCATTTGCAGCACTCTGGTATGCAGAGTTCGCAGCACTCGCTAATCCAGAAGCAACAACGGCTTCTGAACTTGCGGAATTACCGGCACTGACTGCAGATGCAGTTACTGAAGCAGCAACAGAGCTAGCGTTAACTGCATTAGAAGCGTTTTGTACAGCAAGTGATGCAGCTGATGATGCAGTGGAATTCAAAGCAGTTGCTTGTGCAAAGTTACCAGCTGAAGTAGCACTAGCAGCAGCACTAGCGTTCGAACTAGCAACACTGGCGTTAAAACTTGCCAATGTGTTTTCACTATTAGCAACGGAAGCGGCAGAACTAACTACACTGTAAGCAGAACTAGCAGTTGCAGAGTAGCTATCAGTAGCAGTCTTGGCACTGGTTAAACCAGCGCTGGCACTGTTATAAACCGAGTTAGCAGTACTGATTGCAGAATTACTAGCGTTATTGCTTACGAATGCACTCATGGCAGAGCTCATGCCACTCGCATTGTTAGAATAGCTAGTAACAGCAGCATCAGCGGATGAAGCCACTGAATTAGCACTCGATGCAACCTTGGCATTAGCATTGGCACCACTAGCAGCACTGCTGGCAGTACTACTTGCGGATGAAGCCGTACTACTTGCACTAGATGCAGCTGAGGCAGTCCCTGAACCAGCATTCGATGCAGCCGATGAAGCCCCAGATGCAGCTGAGTTCATTGAAACAAGGACATTGGATGCACTAGCTAAATCGTTCTTAGCATTCGACGCAGCAATGGAAGCTGTTGAAGCCCAGCTAGCAACGTTACTTGCAGCACTAGTAGCAATCACAGCAACGGAACTAGCAGTATTAGCATAACTAACTGCATTACTGGTATAGATGGATCCACCAATGGTATCACCAGTATTATATGCATTAATAGCTTCACTGTAGTAACTATTAGCACTAGCTACAGCTCCATTAACAGTTGCGCTCGCAGAGGTAATTAATACTACTTGTGAAGTCCCTGCAGCAGAAGCAGCAGATGCAATGCTATTTTGTAATGAAGCATCAGCACTAAAACTATTAACAGCAGTAATGGCACTAGAAGCAACTGATGCAGCGCTCTTAAATGTTGAATTAGTTGGGTCATTATTAAAGTAACTGTTAATGGAATTAGCAATAGAACTAGCAGAAGCAGCATTGGTTGTCATTGCTCCGGATACTGAACTTGTGACGCTGTAAGCAGAGTTGATAATACTGTCATTAGTAGTTGCGGTTGATGCAGCGATACTAGTAGCAGATGAAGCAGAGGAAGCCTGACTACTTGCACTCGATCCGGCACTCCCCCCACTTTGTGCAGCGGAGTTTGTGGAACTAGCAGCACTAGCAGCACTATTGAAGGCATTGATCTGAACGCCCATTTGTTGCACATCTTGAGCCGCCTTTGAAGCTGCGGTACTTGCAAGATTAGTGTAACTAAGGATGGCACTGGAATTATTGAGCATTAATTGGGCAGTCGCACTTGCAGTCGATGCAGCAGTACTGGCAGCGGAAGCAAAGTTATCCCCATCGCTGGTACTACCAGCAAGGTAAGCAGAGTTAGCCGAAGCAACGTTATTGGAAACGGCAATGGAAGCCGAAGAAATTACAGTACTCAAGGAACCGTCAGAAGCACTGTGAATTGAGTTGGCAACACTAGCGGCACTGGATGCGGCACTCTTTTGTAATTGCGCATCGGTATTAAGCGATGCAATTGCAGAACTAGCTGAACTGGCAGAAACAGCATAGCTAGCAAGCGAAGCATTTGAAGTGTTCGCACTTACTAGGGCTGCGATACTTCCATTGACCGTTGCAACACTACTATTGTTAGAAGCAGCTAAACTGGCTGATGAAGATGCATTCGAAGCATAAGAATTTGCTAAACTAGCATTCGTCCCGTTTGCAGAAACCACACTCCCAGCAACTGAATTAGCATTACTAGCGGTACTATTATTGTTACTACCATTCGAATTTGCACCAGATGCTTGGTTAGCAGCTGAATTAGCAGCACTAATAGCACTAGCAGCAACACTCGCAGCTGAAGAAGCTACGGCTTGATCAGAAATAGCAGCACTAGCAGCACTGGATGCAATGATAGTTGCACTGGAGGCAGCAATCACGGCATTCGAAGCGGCCGTAGATAATGCGGCCATCCCAGAAGCAGTTGCAGATGCCTGCGAAGCAAAGATTGATCCATTATTAACATCACCAATAGTGTAGTAGCTATTAGCAACACTTACCAAACTATTAACGTTACTGGTAGCCACACTCGCAGCTGTTGAAGCAGCAATCGCACTGGCGGCAGCACTAGATGCATTTACGTAGGCACTATTAGCGGCAGCTGATTGATTATTAGCATCAACCAGCGCATTGGATGCGGCAACAGAAGCAGCGTTCACTAACTTAGCTTGAGCTTGCACGATTTGGTTCTGCCCATTAGCAGAAGCCAAGCTTTTGGCAGCGGTCGCATTGCTAGTTACTTGCGTATTAAAGTTACTTGTGGCAACAGCAGCGGAACTAGCTTGAGAAGCGTAGAACGATGCTGAGTTTGCGTATGATTTCGCGGTACTGGTACTAAGGCTCGTTGCAGAGTTATAACTACTTGCTTCACTAGAGGTTCCAGAAGTGGCACTAGATGCACCACTTCCAGCAGAAGCATTTGAACTAGCGGCACTATTAGCACTGGATGCAATGCTAGATGCAGAACTAGCGGCACTATTAGCACTGGATGCCGTACTGTTAGCAGAACTGGCATCATTAGCGTATGAATCCGCAGCCGACTTAGCAGCGGCGGCAGCACTGGCAGCGTTAGAGGCATCATTAGCGGCAGAACTAGCGATTGAGCGAGCAGTACTTGCAGCAGAGCTGTTTCCGGATTGCGCAGCCGTGGAGGCAGCGCTAGCAGCACTAGATGCAATGCTATTAGCTGTTGATCCAGCAGCAGCTGCTGAGGTAGCACTGTTGCTTTGCACAATGGCATTCGATGAATCAGAAGCCGCCTGCTGATTGGCAGAACTAGCAACGGAAGCAGCAGAAGAAGCCATCGATGCTGCAGTAGCGGCACTAGATGCTAATGATTGAACTGCAGAATTGCTCTTATTAGCATTAGCGGTTGATTGTGCAGCGGCAGCACTGGCAGCAGCTGTGCTAGCAGTAGCACTAGCGCTTGCGGCATTATTAGATGCTGAAGTAGCGTTGTTACTTGCTGCACTAGCATCCTTTTGAACTGCAGCACTATCACTTTGCGCATTGCCATTATAACTAGATGCTTGGCTAGCATAACTAGAAGCAGCAGTAGCATCACTAGCAGCCTGTGCAGAAATAAGTGCTGCGGAGACTGCTGATAATGCTTGATTAGCATTACTTTGGTCAGCGATTGCCTGCTTAGCAGCATTGGATGCAACAGTTCTCGCAGAACTAGCAATTGATGATTGAGCAACAACATCATTTGCTTGGTCGGACATCGCTAATGACGTATTAGATGCTGTTGTAGCATATGAATTCCCTAAACTAACGTTTCCTGCCTGATATGCACTGTTGGCAGAAGCAACCGCATTTGAAACCTTGACATAATTAGAGGAAGCGGCTGAAGCATCACGACTTGCTTGTGCAGCTGCTGCTGAAGCAACTACTGCAGCACTGTTAGCAGTCGAGGACTGGATAACTGCATCTGAGGATGCCGAAGATGCAACACTGGATGCAGAGGTAGCAGTTGAACTAGCAGCACTAATAATGGCATTACTTGAATTAGAATTTGCTAATGATGCAACTGCATTCGAAATGCTCATTACAGATTGATTCAATCCGCTAGTAGCAACCGCAGCTGAACTAGCTGAAGCCGCAAAATTAGCAGCATCATTTGCATTATTAGTGACACTTGTAGCGGTATTGGAAATAGAATTATTTTCAGTGGAAGCAGAGCTGTTAGTTGAATTAGCTGAATTTTGCCCATTACTTGCAGCACTACTGTTACCATTAGCGGCAGAACTAGCGCTTTGTGCTGTACTATCAGCTGAACTGGCAGTTCCAGAAGCATTGGATGCAACACTATTGGCAGAGCTTGCATCATTAGCAGCATTGGATGCAATTGAAAAGGCAAAACTAGCAATACTTGCAAAGTTGGATGCCTCAGAAGCAGCAACACTAGCAACACTCCGTGCAGAACTTGCAGTCGCACTATCGCCACTACTTGCAACGCTAGATGCAACAGAGGCTGCAGAGGTAGCAACAGAAGTAGCACTACTTGCATTTGATGATGCATTAAGTGCCACCCCACTTTGTGAGTTCGCAATTGAACTATCTTGATAGGCCTTATTCCGAGCTGAATTAGCAACAGATGCGGCACTACTTGCAACAGAAGCAGCACTACTTGCAACATTTGCATAAGATACCAATGTTGAATTATTAGGTTGAGCCATTGCAGAATTATTCAACGAATTAGCAATTGCAGAAGCATCGGCTGCACTATTGTTAGCAGATACAGCAGTACTGGAAGCAGCATTATAGTATCCACTAGTAGCGCTAGAAACACTATTAGCTAAACTACTAGCAGAATGAGCATTATTTGAATAACTAGATGCGTTGTTAGCATAAGATGATGCTAAGATTGCATCACTAATGGCAGCACTGGCCGCACTAATAATGTTAAGTTCAGACGTAATGGAACCAGCAATTACAGAAGCGGAATTCTGATCATTAATTGCGGCAGATGCATATCCAGACGCAGATGAAGCAACCCTGTTAATAGCGGTATTAGAATTTCTTAATGGATCTAAGAAATTAGCTGTGGCAGAAGCAATTGATGCCACCAAAGAATTATAGCTAGTTACCTGTGGAATATTACCAACTGAAGCTGCACTTTGGGCTAGTGCGTAGTATGAACTAGCATAAGAAGCATAATTAGAAATCATAGCAACTCTAGATGATGCTCCAGAAACATATCCAGAAGCAGTTGCTACCGCTTGGCTTGCTAAAGTAACTTGATTAGAAGCATCTGTACTAAGCGAAGCTAATTGTGAATTTAGAGAATTAATTGCAGTAGAAGCAGAATTAATTACTGAATTACTGCTATTATTTGAATTGCTTGCATAACTACTAGCTAATGCAGCTGAACTAACCCCAGCATTTGAGTAATTAGATACCGCAGTAGAAGCTGAACTAGCCACACTATAGTAGTTAATAATAGAATTATTTTGATTAATAATCCCATTATTAATATCAGAAGCATTCGCAGAAGCAACTGCAATTGAATTGTTTTGGGAACTAGCAGTACTATTATTCGCAGTTGAAGATGCATTTTGACTATCAACAATCGCTTGTGAATATGCTGAATTGACTACTGAATAAGCAGAACTAGCTACACTAGCATCACTATTAGCTCTAGAATATGCACTAACTGCAGATGAAGCAAAATCATTAGCACTATTACTTTGTTGAATAGCACTTTGCAGATACGAGTCAGCCGCATTAGAATAGCTAGCAACAGCACTACTATAAGTATTAACATCATCTTGATTTCCAGCGGTATATGCTGAACTAGCAGCTGCAGAGGCACTAGATGCAGATGCTGCTGCTGCAGAAGCTGCACTAGCAAATGAACTTGCTGCAGAACTTGCAGAGCTTGCATTGTAGCTGGCAACGCTTGCACTACTTAAAGCAATGGTTGCATCACTAGATGCCGAAGTTGCAATTCCATATTCAGATTTTGCAATTGATGATAAAGAAGTAAATGAGGACACAGCAGAATAAGCAGCTGACATCGAAGCAATCGCACTCGATGAAGATGCAATTTTCGATGTATAACTACTAGTTATGGAAGATGCACTAGAAGCCCCAGTCGAGTTTTGGTTGGCAATACTTGAAGCACTAACCGCACTTGATGCTATTGAAGATGCGCTCTGTGCAGAACTACTTGCAGACTGAACTTCATTTGAAATTTTTGCAACATCACTAGCTACTGAAGATGCTGCTGAAGCAGCTGATGAAAGGATTGCATTTTCAGAATCAATTTGGGTTTGAAGAGTTTGTAAATCACCATATTGACCAGCTAGTGCACTATTAGCACTAGTAATCGTAAGGTAGTTATTAGAAGCTTGAGTAGCAGCAGTAATTGCAGAATTTAATGCAAAACTAGCTGAACTAAGGTTTGCTTCCGCTGAAATCCGATTTCCTACACTAGCTAATGAGTAAGCAGAAGCTGCTGAACTATATGCTAAGCTGGCGTAATAAGCTCCGTTTGAAGCTGTAGAATAAATACTTTTAGCATTAGAAATTGCATTCGAAGCGTCAGCAATTGCACCAGAGGCTGCATAACTAATCGAATCTGCACTGGAGAAATAGTTCGATAATAATGAATAAGCACTAGAACCAATTGCACTGTAAGAGCTAATAAATGAATTATTAGGTGTACTTGACACTGCACTAGAAAGAACCCCAGAATTACTATTAGCAGTGGAGTTAGCCACGCTAGCAGAACTAACCTGACTAGAAACATTCGCAAAGTCAGATTGAGCACTATTGTAAGTTATTGGAGTAGCGCTTGAAGCAGAATTAAAGATTGATCCCTGACTTGATGCCGCCGCCTTGATTGAATTAGCAATGCTCATATCTGAGCTAGAATTATAAGCTGTTAAATCATTCAAACTATTGATAGCGTTGGAAAGCACATTAGCAGCGTCTTCAGCACTTTTTTCAGCGTCAGTAGCGGCTGATGCAAGTGAAACAGCTGAACTCCGTTGTGACGCAACACTTGCGGACGCAACGGAAATTGATGCACGCTGTGATTGGGCAGCATTAGCAGCACTAATTGCACTACTTAAATTAGCTGAAGCTGATGAATCATAAGGGTTACTATTATAGTAACTTGCTGCTGCGCTAGCATATGAAATCGCTTCAGAAGCTTTTGCAGAAGTAGTTGCCGCTGCACTAGATAATGAATCAGTAGCTATACTTGCTGCTATATAAGCACTACTTGCCACTGTTGCTGCTGAATACGCTGCACTACCAGCGGTGCTGGCGTTGGTAGATGCACTATTAATGATAGCTACAACACTCGTAATTGATCCAGATAAATCAGCATCACTAAATTCACTTGCCTTAGTAGATGCACTAGCTGCCGTGCTATTAGCTACACTAGCATATGACATTGCAGCTGAAGCAGCACTTTTAGCCCCAGAATTAGCGGTACTAGCGCTAACATTTTGAGTCCCAGCATCGGATAAAGTACTCTGCGCACTAACACTTGCGGAAGAAGCATACAGACTGGCAGCACTAGCCATTGCTGCAACTGAGTTTGTGGCACTAACTCCAGCATCAGCAATTGAAATCATATTACTCATAACATCTTGAGTGGATGACATTGCAGCCGATGCCGCACTAGCAGTACTCAGCGCAACTGAAGCTGATGCCACCAAGGACCTAGCGACACTAATTGCAGAAGAAGCAATGGATGAGTTTAACGTGGCCCCACTTGCAATCCCACTTAATTGACTTGCTCCAGATGCAGCAATTTCAATGTATGCCCCAGCTTGAACGGC
The DNA here is from genome assembly GCF_019303535.1 of Lactobacillus sp. Sy-1. Taxonomy (GTDB): domain Bacteria; phylum Bacillota; class Bacilli; order Lactobacillales; family Lactobacillaceae; genus Nicoliella. The sequence goes on from NZ_JACCIU010000001.1 coordinate 1,147,957, forward strand.
ATTTGATGAATTGGCCGCATACGAAGTGGCAACGGACATATTGTAATTTACATTACTTAAAACGGAATAAGCATAAGCGGAAGCTGAAGCAGAGCTACTTGGCCCCCCATAAAAGCTACTATTTAAACCTGACGTTGCAGAAGAAGCAATCGTCATATAGGAACCAATTGCAGTACTCAAACTCGCAGCTGCTGATAATTCAGCACTAATTAAAACCGCTCTTGAATTTTGATCGGATGCAATATACCCAATGAAGGCGTATGAGCTATATTTGGGATCTGCTGCAGCAGATGAAGCATAACTATTTTCACTAGCAATCGCTGAACTTTGCGCATTGACAGAAGAAAGCGCTGAAGAAGCAGATGTTACTAATGTGCTCCCTGAAGCAAATGCTGAGACGTTACTAGAAGCAGCGGAACTTGCGGCACTGTAATATGAATTAGCTAGGACATCTGGCTTATTCAAGAAACCATTATTATAACCAAGTGCATAATCCTTAGACTTAGCATTAATCCCAGCATTTTTATAAATATCTAGTTTCCCTTGGTTATAACCAGTTTCATAATCATTTCCTTGTTGATAACTAGTTGAACCAGCTTGGGAGCTTGAGGTGTTACCATTTTCACCATCCAGATATGCTTGAACGTTTATACTTGCTTCTTTAATCTGCTTAACCGTATTTAAATGGGCAATCGCATTAAACTTGTATGCCGCCATAGCAGTATTAACATCACTTAATTGAGAAGATGGAACCACAGCACTCCAGTTCCCATTAGAATCTGCCTTTGTAATGTAATTAACATCACCTGAATCACTTGGATCATCAGATGGGCCATTATTCAACCCTGCATAGTTTTCATTTGCAAAATCACTCGTTCCAGGATCAGAGGTGTAGTATTGCAACTTAATATATGCACCAGGAGTTGCATATCCAGAAATTGCACCGGTCGTTGAATTATATTGAACTCCAGCGATTTGAACATCTTGAACGTGGTCTAATTCGAGATAAGTTCCCTTATTAGCTGCATTACTAGGATTAGCAACCGCATTAGTTAATGGAGAAGTAACACTATAAACGACAGTGTTAGCTCCAGTCCCAGTCCCACTTCTTTTAACCGTAATATTACCGTATGGTCCATATACCCCACCTTGATTATCCTTAGCAGTGGTAGAAGTCCCACTAACCGTAATTCCACCAGTAAAGAGGTTACTATTCGTGTTAGTGTTATTAGTCAAATCTAAAATAATTTGCTGGGGATCATTAATGTTAAGATTACCACTAGATTTAATTAAATTAACAGGTGCGCTTCCGTCAGCAGCAGCCTTAAAAATCGAAGTTCCGGTTAGATTTAGTCCACCAGAACCAGCAATTTCAATTGCATTCATTGACTGTCCACCTAAATTACCAATGTTATTAGTGTTAATTTTAAGTTGTCCTTGATTAGAGACATTGATATTAGCACCACTACTTAAATAAATTAAATCAGCACCTGATCTCCAACCAGTGCTATTTCCACTTCCTGTAGCATTAACACTTAGAGTGGCACCATCTTTAATATTTACATTACCACTCCCGGTACTGTAAATTGCAGCTCCCATATATCCACTACCAAGGCCACCACTAAGATTATTCTGATTAATCGCTGGATTAATATTAAGGACAGACCCGGCATTTAAGTTAACTGATCCATTCCCTCTAATAATAATCCCTTGGGATTCATAACTACCAACCCCAGCTTCAGGATAGTATCCTTGGGGAACCAAGGTCGTATTGGAATTATGGTCAAAAGTTGCAGTTCCACCAAGATCAAGGGCATTCCCATTATAAGTTGATCCATAGAAGTTAACCCCCGATAGAAATTCAATACTGTTAACTTGGAAGATCTGCTGATCAGAACCACCATTAGCTTTACCATAATTAATCGCAGTTCCTTGAGCTTGGGCAACACTAGATGTATTGGTAATCATTGTAGTAGTAGGAGAGTTTTGATCCGTTCCATATTGCTTAGCCACAGCAGAAGGAGAATAATTTTGCCCAGCATTAATGATTACCGAACTAGCGGTCCCAGTAGAAGTGGGGTCAAAACCTGAGTTAAGCGTATCAGGAGTTACGTTTGGGTTCCCTAAATAAACATTGGTGTTTGTTGCATAAGCTAACTGGCTCCCGGTATAGGTAATATTATCGTAATAGAGGTTTTGACCAGTTCCTCTAGCAGTAATTGGACCATAAAAATCCTGTCCAAACATTGTGATGTTTTGAACAATTACATTTTGCCCAGAACTACCCGAAACATTATATGACTTTCCTGCAAAATCAACCGTGGATGTGGTTCCATCCATCCGTAGTCCGTTCACAGTAAAGGTTTGTGGGTGACCATAAGCAGTCCCATCACTATATCCACTATACATCGACCATAAATTAAAGTTAGCATCGACATTAATATGTGAAATGTTAGTGTTACTCATTGCCGCATCAAATTGACTAGCCGTAGTAACATTAATAAATCCACTTGCAGTTCCTGGATTACTTGCATTGGCTGAAGCTTGCGAAGCGGTCAATGATGTATATGAGCTAGTTAAACTATAGTTAGCACTAGCCATTCTGTAGTCACTATAAATCCCAGAAGAAGTCGTGTTAGCACTAGATAGGTAACCATTAACTGAGACCACCTGTGAATCAACATTTGATAGTGTGGTGTCTAAGTAGGCAACACTTTGCCCGTTGCTCAATGCAACCGAAGCTGATGATAGTGTTGCTGAAAGTGATGATACGTTTGTAGCAGCAATCGAAGCATAGATACTTTGGACCAATAAATCCGTCGAATAACTCTTTGCTAATGAATACGCACTTTGGGTGGCAAGAGCAGCTGAACTAGCCAATGAACTAGTGGTGTTACTGGTATTATCAGCATAACGAATTGATAGAATATTAGCTGAACTAGCCAGATTAGAAGCCGATGCAACATTAGATGTAGCACTAACCACTGCATTTGAAATGGCAGCAAAGGAAGCATTCAAACTATTTAGCTTTGCAATGTAGCTATTAACCGCTGCTTGAGAACTGCTATTATCAACTGCGCCTAAATTAGCATCCCGATATAACAACTCAACGTTCTCAGCATCTGATGATGATAACTTATTAGAATCAATCGCATTGCTACCATCCGAAGTATTAAAAATTGTTTGCAAATCTAAATTAGCCAAACTATTGTACGAAAAACTAGTGGCACTGACGCTGACTGCGCTTGCAAAATTAACTCCTGACTGCTGAGCACTACTTGATCCAGTACTGGATTCAGAACTAGTGGAGTCACTTGACTGCGCTGCATTAGCAGAACTATCGTTAGCCGATGCACTACTGTCTACTCCGGAAGTGAGCGAAGCATTGGAACTAAGGGATGCATCCACACTTAAAGAAGCGTTCACAGAAGCACTAGCTAAACTAGCGGTATTTAAATTAGCGTCTGAAACAGTTAAATTAGCGCTTTCACTACTGCTAGTATCACTGGAAAGTGAACCATTCGATGCAGAAGAAGCATCAGCAGATGAACTGCCCACGCTACTTTCGCTACTGGTCTTGGATGTGCTGGTGTTATTACCAGATGCACTTGAACTACTAGTACTGGAATCGCTAACAGAACTACCGTTAGAAGATCCACTCGTCAAACTAGTACTTGATGCATCGTCACTACTGGTAGCAGAACTAGCAAGACTATCACTAGTTTTGTCACTACTATTGGTAGAATCAACGCTGCTAGAAGAAGCCCCACTATTTGCATCAGTAGAACTACTATTATTATATTCATCTTGGTCAGCATTGGATCCGTTGGAAGTGTAGTTAGCGTCACCATCTACATCCGCATGAACCGTCTTTTGAGTTAGGAATGATCCACCCCCAAGGACTGCTAACATTGATAAAGAAACTACAACCCATTGTTTCTTTACTTTTTTAAGTACTTTTTTATCATTTACTTTATTGTACTGAAATTTATTGTAGAGCAAATTAAAGTCCCCCTTAATTCAAAAAATCATCTAACATTTTAAAATTAATCTTAGCTTTTTATCACGACTAATTTACAAATAATCAAACGATTATTTAACATTAGTATGTACCGTTTTCCTCGAGTAACTAAATTACTATCTAATTAGATACATTTATAGACTAAGTATACCACCAATTTAATTTTCATTGTACAGTAATGGCTGAAAAAACATTAGCATTATTTATATTAAACAATTGTTTTATCAAATAAAATAAAATTGAAAAATAAAAAGGAGATCCCCATTAATTTAAATTGGTAATCTCCTATATTTAATTATTTAGTAACCAACAGTAAATGAATTTTTATAAGTAATCTCAGTCCATTTAAAACTATTAAGCGAATTAAAATTTAGTTTTCTTGTATAATAATACAAAACATGATCACGATACAATCCTAGTTTCTTCAATCGAACGTCAAAAAAAGTAATTCTAGAACGATTACTTTTACGATTCATTTGTCCATATTGATAAATCGTCTTTCGAGAATAAGCATGGTTAGGATGCGTAATAATTTTATTGTTAAATACCTTAATGTACCCCTTAATGAACCCGTCTGAGTGGTTTTCAAGATTGCTATCTACGTTTTGATCATCACGCGCCTGTAACGAGCCTGTCTGATAATCGCTATCATAGTTGTCATTTTCATCATGATAGCGTTGTTCAAACGGAATCTGTCCGCTGGTATGCGGTAACTTCTGATTCGAACCAGCAACTCTGGCTACTAAATCAGACAATTGCACTAGGTTATCGGCAGCGTTAGCAGATGCTAATTGACTGCCCAGTTCAACCACCGCTGCCTTAACAGAACTAATATAGTCACTACCATCACTGATATCTTCATCATTCACGTCAAAATCTGTACTAAGTGACCTAATTCGATCAACGTTACTACCGATTTTACTAGCTCCACTATCACTAATACTAGCAGCACGAGCAAACCGCTGGGCCATTGAATTAATTCCAGCATAATCAGCACTTGAGAAGGCTACTGTGATTTCAGAACCAAATGCATCCGCATTATCAACTGCTAATGAAGTAACTTGACTAACGTTGTAATTATCGCTACTAAGTGAATAAGCAGATTGACCCAGATCATCATTAGTACTGCTTAACGATACAATATCAGCATATACCGAATGCGCTTGCACTGAATGTGAACGCACTTGTTTTGAAATATCAGCCGACAAGTCATCATTAGAAATAAACGCAAACCGATGAATTTGATCATTTATAACTTGAATTTGGTCTAGTGTAGCCTTAATTATCCCCAACTGGGATTTATTTATTCTGATATGATCCCGCATTCCACTGATAATTAAACTCGCTGTTTTGGATTCAGAATTAATTTTAGCAGCAGTCTGGTTTATCGAATTAATAAATTCACTAGCATGAGTACTAGTATTTATAGCAGCAATTTTAACCTTGCGATCACTGGATAGCTTAGTTGCGAGTGTAGTTACATCTTCATGGATTGAGTTTAGTTCGGCTAGCAGTGAATTCGCTGAAGCAGATTCACTAACAATTGCTGAATTAAATCCATCCAGGTCACTATTAATTCCCTCGGCAACCGATAATAAATTAGTCAAAGAATCATTATAAGTCACTTGCCCGGCATCATTAAAGGCCGAATTAGCCAGACTATCGTATACTCTAGCAACATCCATGTTTAATTCAGCTTCATAGCTACTAGCTAAGGCGCGATAGGAATTAGCAGATAGATTGCTCTCATCAGTCTTCGATTGAATAATATTCGCTGCTCTTCCGACCATTTTAGTCTGCAACAGCCCATCAGCAGCAAGCGAATTTTTATCAGTAACTTGACTACTAATCAAATTGGTTTCATCATAAATAGAGCTAGCAATCAAATATTTAGATTTTAATTCATTATTTTCTGGAAAATCACTCGTAAAACTACTGATTTCGCCAATAATTCGATCGATTTGTTCATTGCTATGGAAGACCATTTGCGCATTAGAACTAATCGAGTTATTGAGTTCACTAGCTTGACTAGCAGTGCTACTAATTAAACTTGCTAAACTATTCATTTTATCAACTTCCATATTATCCTTTTTGAATTAAAACAACCGTACATATAATAATAACGTATGTTATTAAACATGTAAATTATTTTGGAAACTCAAAAAGAAACCGTCCCAAAGAATCAGCACGCTAATTCTACCGGGGCGGTTTACTTATTTATAATTGTAATTAAATCTTAATAATGTTCCATGTATTGCTTACGTTCCCATTCTGAAACTTGAATCTTGTAAGCATCGTATTCAAGATGCTTAGCAGTTGTGAATCCCTTAATTAAACGTTCACCAAGGGCATTTTTAATAACGTCATCCTTAGCTAATTCATTCAAAGCATCCTTTAGCGTTTCTGGAAGACTTTCAATATCATTTTCGTTTCGTTCTTCAGAGTCCATCTTGTAGATGTTCCGACTAGTTTCAGCCATTGGCTTGATCTTGTTCTTTAATCCGTCAAGACCAGCTTCAAGTAAGACTGCGATAAACATGTAAGGGTTAGCAGTAGGATCACCACTCCGAAGTTCCAAACGGGTTGATAAACCACGAGAAGCGGGAATTCGAACTAGTGGTGAACGATTTGATGCTGACCATGCAATGTATACCGGAGCTTCGTAACCAGGAACTAGTCGCTTGTATGAGTTAACAGTAGGATCACCAATTGCGGTGATTGCCTTAGCATGCTTTAACAATCCGCCTAAGAAATGGTAAGCATCTTCTGATAATTCTAACTTATCATCCTTATCGAAGAATGCGTTTCCTTTATCATGGAAAAGTGACATGTTCATATGCATTCCTGAACCGTTAATTCCACTAAGTGGCTTTGGCATAAAGGTTGCGTATAGACCATGTTTCTTAGCAATCGTCTTAACCACAATCTTAAAGTTTTGAATGTTATCAGCAGTTTCTAGCGCATTTGCGTATTTAAAGTCAATTTCGTGTTGACCTGGGGCAACTTCGTGATGGGCAGCTTCTACATCAAAGCCCATCTTTTCCAATGTAAGAACAATTTCACGACGGCAATCTTCTCCTTGGTCCATTGGGGCACGGTCAAAGTAACTACCGGAGTCATTAAGCTTAGTAGTAGGATTGCCATTTTCATCCATCTTGAATAAGAAGAATTCTGGTTCTGGCCCAATGTTGAAGGACGAGAAGCCGGCCTTATTCATGTCTTCTAAGACCCGAATAAGGTTGTTTCTAGGATCACCTTCAAAGTATTCACCATTAGGCTTTCTAACGGAACAAATCACACCAGCAATCTTACCGTGTTCTTCACTCCATGGGAATGTCATCCAAGTGGAAAGATCTGGGAATAGATACATATCACTTTCTTCAATCCGAACAAACCCTTCGATTGAAGAACCATCAAACATAATCTTATTATCCAATAGTTCATCTAACTGACTAATTGGTAATTCTACGTTCTTAACAGTTCCAAATAGGTCAGTAAACATTAATCGTAAGAAATTAACATTATCTTCCTTAACCATTTGTTTGATGTCGTCTTTTGTGTAATCATGCTTAGTTGCCATAAATAAACCGCTCCTCACGTTGGAAATCAAATTTTTACATCGGATTGTTAAAGGGGTTATTATTATCAGCTAGTCCACCGAGGTTTAGAAATTCCTTATGGAGCAGCTCGCGGGCTTCGTCATCTGAAATCGACTTAGCCAGCGATTCCTGCTCCTGCTTTCTTTTCGCCTCACGCTTAGCAAATACCGCTTGGATTGCCGCAATGTTTAACCCTTCCCCTAAGAAGTCCTTGATCTCTAAGATCCGGTCGATATCATTTAATGAATACATCCGGCGATTGCCCTCATTGCGCTTCGGGAGCACCAACCCTTGTTCTTCATAGTATCGAATTTGTCTAGCAGTCAAGTCAGTTAATTTCATCACGGTCCCGATTGGTAATACCGATAATGAACGACGTAGTTCTTTTTCACTCATAATGTAACCCTCCAACATCTAATATCATATCATGTATTTTAAATTCGTCAAGCGTTTATGTTACTTTTTATAACATAAGTTTTAAAATTTATTTTGTCAACCAGGCGGAAACGGTTTGTTGAATTTGTTTTCTAGCTTCTGGATGCTCAATTACGTTAAACCATCTAACATTCATTTTATTGCGAAACCACGTTAACTGGCGTTTAGCATAGTGTCTAGAGTCCTGTTTGATTTTGGCGGTTGCCGTTGGTAAATCTATTGCCCCTGATAAGTACGGATAGAGTTCCCGATAACCAATTCCCTTTCCGGCTGCTACCGTTGGACCCCCCTGCTCTAAAAGCCAACGGGCTTCATCCAATAGTCCTGCTTGGAACATTAAATCAACTCGTTGGTTAATGCGGTCATAAACTAACTTCCGATCGGCATTTAACCCAATTAACAAGGTATCGTACTGCCCAGCCATTAGTTGGGGCTGATCTGAAAAGCGATGGCCCGTCTTCTGGTACACTTCCAAAGCCCGAATTACCCGGCGAACGTTATTCACCGGAATCTGCGCTGCAGCCTGCGGATCAATTTGCTTTAATTCCGTCCAGATGGCCTCGTTCCCTACATTTTCAGCGTGGGCGTGCAATTCAGCTCGAATCGACTGATCTGCATCAGAGTCGCCACCTAATACTAAATTATCCAAAAGGGCTTGGAGATAAAAACCAGTTCCACCAGCAATAATGGGCAGGCGGCCCCGATTGGTAATTTCATTAATCAATTGGCGTGCATCGGCCACAAAATCAGCCGCCGAGTAGCGCTCAGTAACATCTTTGATATTAATCAGATGGTGGACGATGCCATCCATCTCAGTCGGCGTCACCTTAGCGGTTCCAATGTCTAGGTGGCGATACACCTGCATTGAATCCCCTGAAATAATCTCACCATTGAACTGGTGGGCTAATTGAATTGATAATGTCGTCTTTCCAACCGCAGTTGGCCCGACAATTCCTAATACTTTTTGCAATTAACTATCTGCTCCTTGGATTCTATCGCGCATTTGCAACGCTAGCTGCGGGTGATCGGTAATCAATCCCCGGTAGTGCCGGCGCAGACAAAACGCGATTTCAAATTTTTGATTGACCGTCCATGGTCTAAAATAACGATGAAAGCTAAACAGCGGGTGCGCCATTAAAATTCGCACTTCGGGATGAAATGTTCTGATTTGACGCTGATTAAACAACCGGCGCATTGCCCCATAATGATAAATCATTAGCCCAGCCGTTTCAACTTGCGGTGCTAGCTCAATCATTCGCTCAGTAGTGGCTAAATTAAAACTGGAATAAATCAAACGAAACCCGTGGGCGTGGCTTTCGAAAAATTTAACCACCATTTCTTCAATTCCCTGGTAGTGAATGTGATCAGTCTTAATTTCTAAGTTTAGGTCGCCGGTAAACCCACCCTGATTTAAGCACTCCACTAATTCTAAGAGGGTTGGGATTGATTGAATCCCTAATTCTGGATGGGTCAGGTTAGCATTTAATTGTTTTAACTCCGCTAACGTAAGATCATTAACCAACCCAACATGTCCCGTCGTTCTTTCAACGCTTTCATCATGGATAATGACTAGTTGACGATCCTTAGTTAAATGGACGTCGGTCTCAATTCCATCCACCCCCAATTCGAGGGCTTTTTGAAACGCAATTAAGGTGTTCTCGGGAGCATCTCGCTTATCTCCACGGTGCGCAAAAATTTTCGTTTTCATATTTAACAGCATCCTTTAATTGAATTTACAAAAAGATTATCGTTCTTACTGGATAATTTACCATAAATAAAGCATAATAATAAGTGAAATCATTATGAAAGGGAGGCACTACTATGCATAATTTCGGTAAAGGATTTTTAGCCGGTGTATTTGCAACTGTTGGTTGCGCTGCAGGCGTACTCTTTTCATTCAAAAAAGCAGTTGTCGATCCAATCGAGGATCAAGAAGCTAAGTATGAAGAAAACAGAAAGCGTTCATTAAGAAAGAGCCGTTCTGCTCACCAAGGCTAATTTAAAACCCACTAAAAAAGAGATGCTTAACTAAAATTAAGCATCTCTTTTTTTAGTTTTCCCATTCCAATTTCGATAACCGTTCTTCAATACATAGAGTTTCCGGTATCCCTTCTTATGCAAAAAGAGCGCGGCTCTGGTACTGATCGATTGGCCCTGATCATATAAAATCACTGGTAAATCAGCTCTAATATCGCCGTATAACTGGCGAATGGTCGAGTATGGAACGTTACGGGCCCCTAAAATATGCCCCGCGTCAAAATCACGTTTTTCACGCAGGTCAATAATCTGCGCCCGCCGTTTTAACTGGGTAAATTGGCTTTCATCAATTACATTTGCAACCTGCTTGAGCCGGTAGCGGTTGATAAGAAACCATGCTCCCCAAACGATTAAAATAACAACAACTGTAATTAAAAACGACAAGGTTTAACAAGTCCCCTCATGATAGAAATTATTTATTGCTTCCAAACGCCTTTTCAGCTAATTCAGCAGCCCCCATTACCCCAGCATCGTTTCCTAATTGGGCCAACCGGATCCGAGTGGAGTCACGAACAGGCTTAAATGCGTTTTCTTGGAAGTATCTAGTGGTAGGTTGTAACAATGTGTTTCCGGCATTAGAAACTCCCCCACCAATTACGATGCTACCAGGGTTAAAGATGTTTCCAATGTTTCCGAGTGCTAATCCTAAGTATGAACATACCCGATCAACCACTTGATTAGCTAAAATGTCACCATTATCAGCTAGGTAGAAAATAATCTTAGAAGTAATTTCTTCACGAGCATCTTCTAGTTCCTTTAGACGGGAAGTCCCAGTAAAGGTCGCTGCTAAGTCCTTAGCAACGTGAACGATTCCAGTAGCGGATGCGTATTGTTCTAGACACCCCCGCTTTCCACAAGTACATAGGTATCCGTTTTGAACAACGGTAATGTGACCAATTTCACCAGCGGCTCCGTTAATTCCGTGAACTAATTCACCATCAACGATTACTCCACCACCGACACCGGTTCCAAGGGTAACGAACACAACATCGCTTTCCTTACTCCCGGCACCACGCCATGATTCACCTAGTGAAGCGGCATTGGCATCGTTATCAGCAACGAATGGTAGTCCAATACCTTTTTCAATTTGTTCTTTAATTGGTTGAGGAGTGGTCCAATTAAGATTGTATGCACCAGTAACAGTTCCCTTTTCACGGTTAACAGTTCCTGGTGTACCCATCCCAATTCCAATGAAATCACTTTTAACGTGGTTAGCGTTATCCATGGTTTCATTGATTGATTTGATGATATTAGGAACGATATGACTACCGTTTTCGCTAATATCAGTATCAATCTGCCATTTGTCTAAAATTTGACCATCAGTGGTCAAAAAAGCCATCTTGGTAGTCGTCCCACCTAAATCAATTCCAATTAATTTATTTGCTGCCATTACTAAATTCCTCCTAAATCGTGTTTCTTTGCTTCTTTTCGTTCTTCAATCTTATGCTCATGATTAAGAACTAACTTTGCACTTATAAAAGCTTTGTCAGAAACAACGTGAGCGTCATGGAGATGGTCGAGTTCTAAGGCCATTACTTCAATGTCCCACAGTCGTTTCCCAACATAAACGTAAATTCCAAATTTTTTTAGTAATTGTTGAACATCATACAACGTTTTCATTGTCCCACATCCTAAAGTAAAATGCACTAAATAATTTAGTACTTTCCAACATGTCCGATATAGAATAAGGCCAGTGCGATGATCACTAGTGTAATTGTAGCCAAGATCTGCTTAGGTAATGAAATAAAGCGCTTTCTTGGTAACCCAACAAAATAGGCGGATAGGAACCCACCTACTAAGCCACCGATGTGCCCTGCAATGTCGATATTGGTTGAGAAGAGGTCAAACCCTAAGTTCAAGAGGATGAAGAACACAAATGTCTTCGTCATCTGCTTTACGTAGGGATTTTCCCAAAAGACCTCACCAATCATCAAAAATGCGCCGAATAATCCGAAGATTGCGGTACTGGCACCGGCTGAAAGCCCATCATTAAACGCAAAACTAGCTAAATTGCCAACAATTCCTGAGATAAAGAAAATTAATCCAAACCGGAGATGTCCGAACAGGGCTTCTAATTGAGTCCCCATATAGTATAACGTAATTCCGTTAAATAGAATATGGGTAATACTCAAGTGGATGAATAACGGTGTCACTAGCCGCCAAATTTGGCCGTCAACAATCAATGGATTGTATTTGGCACCAAAGCGAACCAGATTAGCAACGTCAGACGTCCCGCCGAATAAACTCATGATGACAAACACCACGACCATGATGGTCAATAAGGTATAGGTCACGAAAGGCTTCGAATCAATCTGAACCACTTTATTTTTCAAAAATGCACCCCATTAGCTAATGATTGTTTGTACCTTTATATCATAACGGTCAACGTCCCAATTCGGCTGATCAAAAAGCTGTGCGGGCAATGCTAAGCTAACCGTAGCGCCCTGATAGTCAGCTAGGTAGCGGTCGTAAAAACCACCACCAAATCCCAATCGATCATGGGTCTGACTAGCAAACGCTAGCCCAGGCACGATTATTAGGTCAATTAAGGCCTTTGCAAGCCCGCTTCCATTTGCTGGTTCCATGATGCCAAACCGCGTCTTAAACAACTGCGTTTGGTCATCATAGGTAACGAATTCCATCTGAAAGCCGGGCAGCGTTCGTGGAATCACAATGCGCTTTCCCTCACTTAATGCCTGGCGAATGATGGGATTAGTATCCAACTCAATGGCTGAACTTAAAGTCACTGCCACCGTCTTAGCTGACTGCCAATCAGGATGTGCAAATAACTGCTGATATAAATTATGATCCACATGCTGTGTTTGTTTTAAAGCATCAATAATTTGATTTCTAAGTGCTTTTTTATTCATTATAATTATCCTAGATAATAAAAAAGGTTTGGGTTAAACCCCCAAGCCTTATTTTGTTTCACGGTGTAAAGTAACTTTACGGTCACGTGGACAATACTTCTTTAGTTCTAGACGATCGGGGTTGTTCCGACGGTTCTTGCTAGATAAGTAGTTACGTTCGTGACATTCAGTACATTCTAAGGTAATGTGTACGCGCATTATTATCCCCCCAAACATTAATTAGTTTTTTAATTGAGCTTAATAGCTATTGACTAAACCATTCTATCATTTTTTGAGCAACTTTGCTAGTAATTTAAGAAAGAATGTTAAGGAAAATTACTTAACAGCTAATTCGAATTACTAAGCGTTGAAGTCGATTGAACGTACTTCCAGTAGGCAGCATAGATTTCCTTTGCCAAGTTGGTGTTGTTATCTTCAGCATCAGTTGGCAAGTTTGGAATTGCTAATGCCACTACCACCTGCGGATCTGATGATGGAGCGTATGAACCTAAACTAAGCGTAACCGTTTCGGTCCCATGCTTTCCACCATAGTAAGTTTGTGCAGTCCCCGTCTTTGCTGAAACCGATGGCTTAATCGTATTCAAGTTAATCCCGGTTTTGTACTGGTTCGTTCCGTGAACCACGTCATAGAAACCGTCGGTAACGACTTTCTTTTGGGCTTGGGTCATATTAATTTCATTCAACACGTTTGGTTCAAATGAATATTTAACCCGTCCCAACTTACCGTTAGCAGTTGTGCCCCGAATTGATTGCACGATGTGTGGTTGAAGCCGATACCCACCATTAGCAATCGTTGAAATGTATTGAGCCACTTGCAGGGTGGTGTAGGCATCGTAGTTCCCGAAGGAAAGGTCCAAGGCATGTCCGATATTAGCATAGCCACCAAGCCCTTGAATCCCAGCTGATTCCCCAGGAATGTCAACACCGGTCTTAACCCCTAATCCAAATTGGTTAAAGTACCCACGCATAATGTTGAAGACGTCTGGATTCATGGTCAACGGACCCCCTTCGACGTACTTAAACTTCCCTTCCTTCATTGCCAATTGCATCATGTAGGAGTTAGATGAAACTTCAAGGGCAGTCGAGGCATCGATGTTCATATTGGCTTCCCCATTCTTATTGAACCAGGAAGTCTTTTTGGTTCCTCCGGTAATGATTGGTTTTTCAGTTAGGACGTTATTGGTTGGGGTGATGACCCCATCCATTAAGGCCCCGGAAACAGTGGCACCCTTAACAACGGACCCCATAACGATCGAATTATTAATGGCCCCTAATTCATTGGAAGTAACCTTTCCGGTCTTTGGATTCCGGTTCACTCCAGCCATCCCGATAATCGCACCCGTATGGGGATTCATAACCACTGCATATGCTCCGGTAGAATCACCGACGCTCCCGCTGACTGAGTCCCGCACTAAGCTTTGGAGTTTATTTTGGAACTTATCGTTAATTGTCAACTGGAGGTTATCACCCTTTTGCCCACCGTACTTCTTAATTTCCTTAGCAACACTGGTTCCGCGAGTTACTTCCACTTGAGTCTGCGCCTTAGTTCCCTTTAGGGTTGGTTCGTAAAGTTGTTCCAAGTAACTTTGGCCCACACTATCATTTCGGGAGTACCCTTGTGCTAGTAGCTCGTTCAAGCGGTCGCTAGGGAGCCCAATTTTTTCTGAAGAAACGGTCCCAATGATACTTTGGATTGCATTCCCCTGTGGGTATTCCCGTGACCAACTCGTCCCAATTTGAATCCCCGGCATCTCTGAAAGATGTTCACCGACTTGGGCCACTTCTCGATTACTTACGTTTGTGGTCTTAATGTAGGTTGTGGAAAGTTGATAAGCCCCGTTCATCTTAGTATAGATGGTGGCCGGATTCTTCATCCCATTATTTAAGTCAACGTTTTTGAGAACATAATCAACCTCTTTTTCGGTCAAATTATCGCTCGTGTAGTTCCCATTTAACTTCTTCTTGATGTTTTCAGCATTGGTAGGACTAGCAATGTAGTAATTAGCCATTTGCCGTTTGGTCAAGGTGTCCGTCGGAACCGTGATGTATTGACTCAGTTCATTTGCAATTTCATACATCTTAGCTGGTAACACGTTAATTCCCTTGGTGTATGTAATCGCTCGGTGCGTGCTATTGCCGACCAATAACTTCCCGGTCGAATCATAAATCATTCCCCGTTGAACGTTATCAGTCTTAATCGTCGTATCAGAGCGATTCACTTCAGCCTTATATTGATTTCCGTCAATCACTTGTAAGTAAGCTAACTTAGCAATTAACGCTGCAAATAAGATTCCCACGATTACGAATATAAAATTCAATCGAAATGAAATCTTAGATCCGCCATTGTTTTTCTGGCGGCTAAAAAGGCGCTTAAAAAAATTATCCAAAATAATTAAATCCCCTTACACATTTCATAATTATTCCTATAATGATATTTTATTTACTTCTGAATGAATGTACAATAAAATTATTGCTTTTTTAACTTATTTTATATTTGAGGTGCGAAAATTAATGAAACGTTTTTTTAAATTAAACTGGTTCCTATGGCTCAGTTTTTTAATTCCATTTATTATTATGGCATGTTACTTCGCTTATCGCAACATGGCACCGTTCGGTAGCCAAAGCATTCTAACGGTGGACATGGGTCAACAATACGTCGACTTTTTTGCTTATTTTAAACATGCATTGACTAGCGACCCCAGTAGTATCCTATACTCCTTTTCCAAGGCCCTCGGTGGTGAAATGGTCGGACTATGGGCTTACTACCTTACCAGTCCGATTAATTTAATTCTACTCTGCTTCCCACTGAAAAGCCTTGCTAGTGGTATCCTAGTTGTAACCCTCCTCAAGTACGGATTGGCAGGGCTGAGCATGGGCTACCTGCTTACCAAGCGATCCCGGACGCCAAAAGCCCTCATTCCAGTCTGGGCAACGGTGTATGCCTTAAATGGCTGGATCATCGCTAACCAATTGAACTTAATCTGGTTGGATGCAATGATAATGCTGCCGTTAATCGTATTGGGAATCGAACGCTTAGTTGATGACCAACGCTGGCAGACATACTTGTTTAGTTTAGCAGCAATGCTGATGATTAACTACTATATGGCCTACATGATTTGCATTTTTTCAGTTGGTTACTTTGCTTATTACGTAGTCACTAGGTGGCAATCACCAAAGTGGTTTTTAACGACTGGGATTCGCTACGCCCTAAGCTCGATTGTTGCTGGGGGGCTAGCAGCCTTTATCTTATTACCCACCTTTGCTGCACTATTGGTTAGTAAGGCAACCTACACAGTGACCAAGGTTAAGTGGCAATTTGAATACGCCCCGTTCAAAATGCTTGCCAAGTTTTTTAATGGGGCCTTTAACTTCGATCAAATGCCAAATGGGACCCCGAACGTGTTCGTCGGTAGCCTTGCCATTATCTGCTTTATTGCATTTTTCTTCATTGGTAAGTTTCCAATTCGTCAACGCATTGCGGCGTTTTTACTAACCGCCTTTTTAGTGGTTTCAATGATGTTAAAACCACTGGATCTCTTCTGGCATGCAATGCAATTTCCAATTTGGTATCCATACCGGTTTTCATTCATCTTTTGTTTCTGGTTAATTTGGGTTGGTTGCCAGGCCTTAAACCAGTTCGATTTCCTTCATGAATGGGCCAAGGCGGTCGTAATTGCAATCATTGCGGCCGGAATCCTATCCGTAACGCTGAACTTCAAACGATTCACTAACTTCTTGACCGTCGAGAACGTTTCAATCGGTATTATTCTGATGATTGCAGCCATCCTCCTCTTATTCTGGGTCCGGCACAATAGCTACTTTACGGTGGCCATCTTAATCCTAACCTGCGGTGAAATGGGATATAACGTATTTAGTTCGTTAAATAACATCTCATACGTTACCAACCCTAACTACGTTGACTACACCACCAATTTGAAGCAACCCGTCGACCGAATTAAAGCTGCCGATTCATCATTTTATCGCATTGGGAAGACGTTCTATCGGACTAAGGATGATCCGTTTCAAGCCAGTTATAACGGTGGTGATCACTTCTCATCGACCTTTGAAACCGCTACGCCTCAATTCATGGAAAACATTGGCCAACCAGATGGGGATGGCTTCACCGAATATTCGAACGGAACCATGTTGACCGACTCGTTCTTAGATATGAAGTACTGGTTAAACGCAAATAACCCCGATTCAAGTCAGTACTTAGAACCGCTAACTACTAAACCGGACTTGAACCGTTACTCGTTGCTAGGCGAACGCAATCACGTCCAGACCTACCAAAATCCATTCACTCTGCCGGTCATCTTTAGCAGTAGTAACCAGGTCTTTAACAAGAATTTGGCAAATGATCCGACCCGTTACCAATCCAATATCTTTAACGATCTAATTGGACGTAACAGTAACAACCGCTTATTCACCGCAATCAACTTTGATAGCTCAACCTTTAAAAACGTTCCACGGCAATCAAATTTGACCGGTGCGTTCCTACAGAAGAAGAACCTGCTCAAGCCGGCCAATATGATGTTGACGTTTACCCCTAAGACCAATGATTCTTACTACCTCACGCTAGGTAATTCGATCAACCTTGGTAGTTCCCAGGACAGTCAAAACGTCAAGCTTTACCGCAACGGCCTGCTACTGAATCAGTACCCCACCTATCGGAATACAGTGGTGGTTAACGTAGCCTCCAAGGATAAGGGCAAACCAATTACAATTAACGTTGAATTAACTAAGTCTAGCCTCCTGTTGCAAAATTTCACCCTCTATCAGTTTAATAACCATGACTTTGAGACGCACGTGAAGCAGTTGCAAAAACAAGCTGCCACCATTAAGAGCCACAGTAGCAATTCGTTTAAGGGTTCGATTACCATTAATAAGCAATCCCAAGCCCTAACGACCACGATTCCATATTCAAAGGGATGGCATCTAATGATCAACGGCAAATCCCATCCAATTAAGAAGTGGTCGAACATGTTTATCGGGGCTAATTTAAAACCCGGTCGATATGATTTTGAACTCTATTACTGGCCACCACTGCTAACCCCCGGATTGATTATTACCGGTGGTTCCATTGGCTTAATTGGCTTTCTTTACGGACTCAACCGCAAACGAAAACAAAATTAATTCACATTCATTACCAACTAAAAAATCCGCACTCAGCAACATTAACTGGGTGCGGATTTTTGAGTTTAATTAATTATTCAACCTTGGTGATCTTAACGATCATGTCACCAGCTGGAATCTTAATGGTCACCACGTCGTTGACCTTGTTGCCAAGGAGGCCCTTGGCGATTGGTGAGTCGTTTGAAATCTTACCTTCCATTGGATCTGCTTCAGCAGCCCCCACGATTTGATAAGTTTCTGGTTCACCATCGGGTTGTTCTTCGAAGGTAACCTTCTTTCCAACGTTGACTAAGTCGGAATCGGTAGCAGCGTTATCAACCACTTCAGCATACTGTAGCATGTGCTCAATGGTTGAAATTCGACCCTCTAGCATACTTTGTTCATTCTTAGCGGATTCATATTCAGAGTTTTCAGAAAGGTCCCCGTAGCTTCGGGCAATCTTAATTCTTTCAATAATCTTAGGCCGTTCATTTAAGCGAAGGTTGTCTAATTCCTTTTCTAGGTTGACTTTTCCTTCGGCAGTCATTGGAAATTTTTCATCTGCTGGCATTTAAATCATCCTTTCAAATTTTAAATTGATGTATCAATGTTATTTTCAACCCGGTGATCACCGTGTTGAATTAAAATTGATTTAATCTTAGTGGTCAGGAGGTCAATTGCGACTTCATTCTTTCCACCTTCTGGAATGATAATGTCTGCATTCCGCTTCGTGGGTTCAATGAATTCGTGGTACATTGGCCGAACTGTATCGAGGTATTGTTGAATTACTTCGTCAACGGTTCTCCCCCGCTCTTGAGTATCACGCCGAATTCTTCTGATTAGTCTGATATCATCATCAGTATCCACGAACACCTTGATGTCCATTAGGTCGCGCAGCCGCTTATCATCTAAGACCAGGATTCCCTCTAGAATAATTACATCCATTGGATCTTGGTGCACCGTCTCGGAACTACGCGTTAGGTGGGTGTAATCATAGACTGGCTTTTCAATTGGCTTATAATCCAATAGTTGATTGATTTGTTCAATCAAAAGGTCAGTATCAAAAGCTAATGGGTGGTCGTAATTGGTCAATTCCCGTTGAGCCATCGTCTTATGCGATTGATCCTTGTAGTAAGCATCCTGTTGGAGAATCATTAGTGAATTACCAAGTAAGTGGTTAAAAATTGCCCGACTAACCGTCGTCTTACCACTTCCGGAACCACCAGTTACCCCAATTACAACCGGCCGTTTTCTTTTTTCTGTCATAATTATAAATCTCCCCTAGTCATCTTGCTTCGTGGTGTCTTTAGTAATGCTCTTTAGCGAACTAATCTTATTTTGTGAATAAAAAACACGCTTGTTACTCATGTCATTTAGGTAGTACAAATAACCCTTCGATTGTTCCTTTGGGTTTAAAGCCGCTAGGATAAATTCTAAACTAGGGTTATTAACCGGCCCCGGACCAAATCCTAAATTGGTCGAAAGATTATAAGCTGATTTTACCTGATAGTCCTTTTTAGTTAACTTATGCACGTAGTCATTAGATGCGTACGCAACCGCAACTGCAGAATTAAGTGGTAATCCAGCGTTGAGTTTATTATATAAAACTCCTGCAATAATTGCACCGTTTTTGGTATTAACATTTTCGCCCTCAATCAATGATGCGATTGTTAATAGCTCTTGGACGGTAAGATTTTTCTTTTTAATTTGCTTATAGTATGGCTTTAATTCATCGTTGGTCTTATCCACCATCTGTTCAACTAACTGCTTTAAATTCTTGGTCCCATTCGCACTGTAAGTGGCCGGGTATAAATACCCCTCCAGTTGGTAGCGAACAGACTTGCTCTTTGTTTCCGATTTTAACAACTGCGGATAACGTTTAGCAAGGGTTTTAACGAAGTCTTTATCATTCATTAAACTTAAGAATTCATTGCGCGTGTAGTTAGTCCGTTGGGCAACGGTATCTGCAATTGTTGAGATATTATCACCCTCCCTGATCACGACCTTTCCCCGTAGGGCCCGAATTGATTCAGCTGCTCCACCCTGTTTAAGGAGTTTCGCAATCTTATTCAAACTCATTGATGGTGAAAATTCGTAGTAACCAGAGCGGAAATTATTGATGTTATGGGCCTTAACATAGTAGTTAAAGACAATTCCACTCTTCACAATTCCCTGGTCTTGTAAAATCGAACCAATCTTTTTATCGGACGCTCCCATTGGGATGTTCACCTCAGTGGTTTGGTGGTCCTTGGGGTTCAACGGTTTTAAAGATGTCTTAATGTAGTTGTGCCCCAAAAATAAAATAAAGATAAACAAAATGATTAAAATCGAGATGATCCAAAGGATAATCTTTTTGCCAAACTTTGCAGAAGCTTGAGTGTCCTGTTTGGAACCAGAATGATGATCACTCAATTGCCTCGCCCCCCAGTCTTTAGCACCTGTCGATTCTTATTAGCGAATGGTAACGTTAAATTCATCTTGTAATGCCTTGGTAACCTTTTCAAAAGCTTTATTAACGTCATCATCCACCATTGTATCATGCTTGTTTTGATAGGTGAGTGAATAAGCAACTGATTTTTTCCCCGCTGGAATGCCCTTTCCTTCGAAAATATCAAAAAGGTGCACATTGGTTAAGAACGCTCCACCACGCTTCTTAATTACTTCAACAATTTGGTGGTTCGTAACGGTCTTATCAACTAGCATTGCAATGTCTCGACTGACTGAAGGATACTTCGAGATCACCTTAGCTTGTTGATCTTGTTTTGGCATGTCAATTAGTTTTTGAAGGTCAAATTCAAACCCGTATGTTGGCTTGATTTTGTATTGCTTAGCTATGTTCGGGTGGATTTGCCCCACGAAACCAACTAAGTGGCCGTGAACGTAAACGTTAGCAGTCCGGCCCGGATGCATGTCAGGATATTGATCGGTAGCTTGATATTCAACATCCCCAGCCACGTTCAACTCTGCTAATAGGAGGTCGGCAATTCCCTTCACCTGGTAGAAATCAGGTTCGGTTGCCCGGTGATCCCACGCATCAGCAGTTAGTGAACCGGTAATGGTTCCAGCAACGTGTTCCACTTCAGTTGGCCGAACTTGATCATCAGCATCCTTGTAGAAAACCCGGCCCTGTTCGTACAACGCAACGTTATTCACACTTCGTGCTTGGTTGTAAGCAACGTCGGTTAATAACCCGCTCAATAGGTTCATTCTTAAAGTGGTGTGGTCGCTACTCATTGGGAAACTAAGTTCGGTTGCTACGCTATCGCGCATCATAAACGATGCTGCCTTGTCAGCTGACGTCAGTGAATAAGAGATCGCATGGGTTAGCCCGGCCCCTTCTAAAACGGCGCGCGTCTTTCTGATCAAGGATTGCTTTTCAGTTAACCGCCCAACGGTGGTCCGACTCAATGGAAGCGTACTTGGGATGTTATCATATCCATAAATCCGTGCCACTTCTTCGAAGAGATCGGCTGGAATATGAATATCCCAACGTCTAACCGGAACCGTAACCGTATAGTCGCCGTTAAATTCAGCTACCTTAAAGCCGAGGCGTTCGAAAATAGAACTAATTTCATCAGTAGTGAGACTGGTTCCTAAAACTTGGTTGATCCGTGAAGCAGAAGTCCTTACCACTGTTGGTTCCAGATGATCGTCACTAGCAGTCACAATCTCGGATTGGACTTCTGCATTGCCATCCTTTGCAATGATTTCAGCGGCTGCGTCCAACGCTTCACGAACACTAGCATGGTCAACGCCCCGTTCAAACCGTTGAGAGGCGTCAGTGTGAATTAAGTGGCGTTGAGCGGTCTTTCTTACCTTGACAGAGTCAAAGGTAGCACTTTCCAATACGATGGTCGTCGTATCATTCGTCACCTGGCTGTCAAAACCGCCCATTACCCCGGCTAATGCAACCGGCTTATCAGCATCAGCAACCACAATATCATCAGCAACTAATTCATTGTCGTTTTCGTTCAACGTCTTTAGTTGTTCACCGGCCTTAGCCTGTCTTACCACGAGTTGATGGCCGGATAGCTTATCGTAGTCGTATGCATGCATTGGTTGGCCGTACTTCAACATGATGTAATTAGTGGCATCCACCACGTTATTGATAGGCTTGATACCAGCATTCCAAAGCCGAATTTGTAACCAAAGAGGGCTGCTTTGCACCTTAACGTTTGTTAACACCCGCACGTTAAAGTTAGGTGCGATTTGATCATCAACGGTAGCGTTAATGAGTTCACTGGTTCGCTTAGTACCGTTTTCAGTTAAGTCCGGATGGTCTAGATTTAATGGCAGGTCATAAATGGCCGCCAATTCGTGGGCCGTCCCATACATGCTGAGCATGTCCCCACGGTTAGGGGTAACGTCTAGGTCGATCAATTCATCGTCCATCCCAATGTATGAGTAAACATCATCACCCACCTTAGCATCATCCGGGAGGAAGTAGATGCCATTTGACCATTCCTTTGGAACCACATTCTTGTCGATTCCAATTTCATCGAGTCCACAGAGCATCCCATTGGACACAACGCCACGCATCTTGCTGCGCTTGATTTTTTCATTGTTGGCAATTCGGGCCCCGTGTTCAGCAACGATCACCTTCTTGCCCACCGCAACGTTAGGCGCCCCACAGACGATTTGAGCCGGTTCATCTTCACCAATGTCAACTTGGCAAACATGCAAATGATCTGAATCAGGATGGTTTTCCATTGAAAGGATTTTACCAACCACGATTTTTTTGAGTCCAGCATCTGGTCTCACAACTCCGTCCACTTCAACGGCAGTTCTTTCGATTTTTTCTGCTAACTGGTCTACTGGGACACTTAAGTCCAAGTATTCCTTTAGCCATTTATAAGAAACAAGCATTATTGAACCCTCCTTAGTTAAATTGAGATAGGAACCGAACGTCGTTCAAGTAGAAGTCCCGAATATCAGTTACTCCATACTTAAGCATTGCTAATCGATCTGGTCCTAATCCGAATGCAAATCCAGTGTATTTTTCAGGGTCAACGCCGGCATTTCTCAATACGTTCGGGTGAATCATTCCAGCCCCTAAGACTTCGATCCAGCCGCTCCCTTTACATACGTTACAACCCTTGCCCATACAGTTAAAACAGGTAATGTCAGCTTCAACCGATGGTTCGGTGAATGGGAAGTAACTTGGCCGAAGCCGAACGTTGAACTTTTGGCCGAATAGTTCGTGGGTCAATAGCTCCAAGGTTCCCTTTAGATCACTCATGGTGATGTTTTCGGCCACCACCATTCCTTCTACTTGGTGGAATTGATGTGAGTGGGTCTGATCATCAGTATCCCGTCTGTATACGACCCCCGGTGAAATCATCTTAAGGGGGCCTTGGCTAAAGTCGTGCTTTTCTAACGTTCGGGCCTGCATTGGTGAGGTCTGAGTCCGCATTAAGATTTCATCGGTAATATAGAAAGTGTCTTGCATATCACGAGCGGGATGGTTCTTAGGTAGGTTCATCATTTCGAAGTTGTACTTGTCCTCTTCAACTTCTGGACCGCTCAATACCTCGTAACCCATTCCTAAGAAGAGGTCGGTAATTTCATCAATAATGGATTGGATAACGTGAGGGTGACCCTTAGCAACCGGCGTTCCTGGTAGGGTAACGTCAATTTTTTCAGCCGCTAGTTGTTTGTTTAACTTTTTAGCTTCCAATTCACTGATTTTAGCATCCAATGCCGTTTGAATGTCATCTCTGATCTTATTTGCGTAACTGCCGACCTTAGGCCGTTCGTCAACTGAAAGATCCTTGATTCCCCGCAGAGCCTTGGTAATTGGCCCCTTTTTACCTAATAACTTTACTTTAATATTTTCTCTAATTGTTTTGATGTCGGTTGCATTCTGAATGGCTTTTAGGCCATCGTCATGAATTCGACTTAATTCATCTTTTAAACTCATCGTTTTCCTCCTTCAGTCCACAAAAAAAGCTCCATCCCTAAAAAGGGACGAAGCTGCGCGGTACCACCCTACTTTAGCTGGACACCCAAGTCCAACTACTCTCAAAGTCAATAACGGTGACCGCCGGATATTTTTTGTTATTTAAAACGCCCAATACCTGTTCAGAAAATGAATTCGGCCAACCTATTGATTACTCTCAGCATTTGTAACCTCTCTGCATGGCGGTTAACCTACTACTTTTTCATCGTAACATATCTAATTTGATATTAACCTATTAAGCTCAATTAATCAAGCTTATTCTTAAGCAAACCACTTATCAGCCCAAGTATGAACTGAATTCATGATTGGTGCTAATTCAGCACCCTTGGTAGTTAATTCATACTGAATTAATGATGAGTCTGGAAATGTATTTCTAATAATGATGCCCTCGGCTTCTAATTCCTTAAGTCGCTCGACTAGGACCCGATCACTACAGTGGTTAACCGCCTTCGAAAGATTCTTAAATCTGAGGGGCCCCTCATTCAGTAGTGTTTCGATAATCAACCCGTTCCACTTCTTACCTAAAATTGAAAATGTTTTTTCAAACTTAGGACATAGATGAAAATCAGGAGCACATTGCTCGTCTTTTAGTACGTCCATTGGATATCCCTCCCCTGTCATAAAGTAAGTTAATATAATATTCATTCTATCGATATTTCAGATTTTTTCAAACATTTGCTTTATCTTTTGTCGAAAAGGTAATAAAAACTCATGAATTGCAGCATAATCGTCCACTAACGAAACAATCACGCTCTCCCGATACTTTGGCCGTGCCAATGTGAATCCCCACATATGCTTTAGGATAATGTCGCGTTCCATTGGCGATAGTTCTGTGATTTTTTCCGCATTCTTTAACGCCACTCGCGGATGAATAAAGGCATGGGAGCCCAAGTTGAACTTGGTTACCCGCCAGTCATAAAAGAAAAAATCATGTAATAGGCCCGCTCGAGCAATAGAACGATAATTCAAGTGAAGTTTCTTTGCGATCCAATAGCTAACGTAAGATACGTAAATCGAATGGTTAAGGCGCGTGGAGTGGTGGTGTTGGACGATCGTCGCCATCTTCTTAACTAGCGGTTGTTCTAGTAGATCCGAAACAATCGCGACGTACTCTGAATCTTGTTTCCAGTTAGATGCATCCACGAAAAACCCCTCCTATTTTTGTAGGTGAAACATCACAATGCTAGCGGCAATTGCTACGTTCAAGGATTCGGCATTTCCCTTCATTGGAATGAAGAGGTTAGCATCGGTCATCGCAAGTAGCGTTGCTTGCATCCCATTGCCCTCGTTGCCCATAATTAATGCAAAATCGGATTGAGGAGCAACCTGATCCAATGAAACCGCAGCTGGGTTCAACTCAGTCCCATAAACTGGGAATCCTTGTTCGTGGTATTCATTGACCCAGCCTACTAGGTCGGCTTCAGCAATCTGGATGTGAAACTGACTGCCCTGCATTGCCCGGGAAACCTTCGGCGAGTACTGACTAGCAGTTCCCCGCCCAAAAACAACCCCACTTAGCCCCATTGCATCAGCCGTTCTAACCATCGTCCCGATGTTTCCAGGGTCTTGAATCTGATCCAATAGTAACCAACCACCGCGAGCATAGTTAGCGGCGGTCTGCTTAGGATCAGTAATTTCAACGATCGCAAAGATGCCCTGGGGCGTCTTGGTGTCACCAATGTGCTTGGCAACCTCATCACTGACCAAAACGCATTCGTACTGGTCAACGAATGCATCCCCATCCGAATCTAAGCGCTCCTGGGTGGTAATGATTGTCATAATCGGTTGGTCGTAGTGAATGGCCTCGGATACTAAGTGCCAGCCCTCTAATATGAACTGGCCTGCCTTTTCACGGCCGTGTTTCGTTTTTAATTTGGTCCAGGCTTTGACCTGGCGATTTTGGTTCGATGTAATTTTTTCCATGATTTTTGCTCCTATATAATCCGTAATTAATATTCTAACATACTTATTGTGATATACTTTTATTGTTAACTAATTTTTAAGTAAGAGGTAATTAAATGAAACCAACTTTAGAACTAATCGTTTCTGGAACCGTCCAGGGAGTCGGCTTCAGATGGGCCACTAAGCAAGTCGCAGAGCACTTAGGCATTAATGGGAGTGTCGAAAACCTACCCGATGGGACCGTTAGGGTCTTAGCCCAGGGTGAACACCACCAATTAGATAAATTCGTAGATCAAATTCGCAAGGCGCCAAGCAGTGCCGCCGAAGTGACCGACCTTAGCCTGCGTTTCGTTAAGCACGAGGCTTTTCACCAATTCACCACGATTTAATTTGCAAATCGGTGGGGATTAATTTACGATGTTTTAAGCAAATGAATTTAAAGGATTAGGAAGGATTTTAGATTTAAATGAAAAAGTTAAAACGACTCGGTGCGCTAGCAATGACTGGCTCACTAGTTTTATTGTTAAGTGGTTGTGTGCAGACCGATAAAAACGGAAAGCCATACGGGTGGTATTACGATCTCTTTGGTAAGACCGGTGAAAGCATTCTGAACTTCATCGCTAAGTTCGTTGGCGGATATGGGTGGGCCCTAATCGTATTGACCGTCTTGGTTCGATTAGTCCTCCTTCCATTGATGGTCAACCAGATGCGTAAGTCCACCACCCAACAGGAAAAAATGAGCCTGTTGAAACCCCAGATGGATGAAATTAAAAAGCATCAAAAGAATGCCAAAACCCAAGAGGAACAGGTGGCCGCTAGTCAGGCCATGATGTCACTCTACCGGGAAAATGGTGTTAGCATGACCGGTGGAATTGGGTGTTTACCAATGTTAATCCAACTCCCCGTCTTTGCCGCCCTATACGAGGCAATCCGGTTCTCCCCTGAGCTATCCAAAACGATTTTCTTTGGAATTAAGTTAGGCGATAAGAATATTGCCCTCGCAATTCTATCGTTCGTGGCGTATGTAATTCAAGCCCTGCTTTCCAGAAATGGGTTGCCCAAGGAACAGCAAAAGCAGATGCAGATGATGCTGTTCATCAGTCCAATCTTCATTCTGCTAATTGCATTCCAGGCTCCCGCTGGACTGGGCATTTACTTCTTTATCGGGGGGATTTTTGCATGTATCCAAACGTTCATCATTAATCTCTATCGGCCTAAGATTCGAAAAGAAGTCGCAGAAGCCGCTAAGAAAAATCCACCTAAGAAGGTTGATTTAACTAGTATCGCAAGTGCCAGTCCTAAACCAGCTGCTGATGTTAAAGAATCAACAGTAACGAAAAAGAACCGTAATCGCAATGCCGGAAAACAAAATCGAAAATAACTCAAAATAAAAAGCGAATCGATATTTAATTTATCGGTTCGCTTTTTATTTATCTAAGTCAGATGGTTCAAGTTGTTTTTCCTTTGCTTCTAATTTCAAGCGCTGGTCCTTACTTAAAATTGGGAGCGAAACACTAAAGATTGAGCCAGAACCAACCGAGCTTTCCACTGCAATATTTCCGTGATAAGCTTCCACCAGCCGCTTGGCAATTGAAAGGCCCAGTCCGTTGCCGCCTTGGTCACGGCTACGGGACTTATCAACCCGGTAAAACCGATCGAACACGTTTCGCACGTTTTCCTGACTGATTCCTTCCCCAAAGTCCTGCACAGATAGCTCAACACTGCGCATGTTCCGGGATAAGGAGACATGAATGATTTTACGATCAGTGGAGTACTTAACTGCGTTATCCATCAAAATCACTAAAATTTGGTCTAAGTGATTCTGGTAAATCTGAGCGTAAACTGGCTTGCGAACATCGTTATCAAACGTAAAGTGAAAGTCCGGATGCAGCATTTTAAAGTCATTAAACTGCTGTTCAACCACTTCTTCAACATTAGTAATCCGATCGCGATAGTTTAGACTTGCCTGCTCAACTCGAGAAAGGTCTAGCATTTCATTAATTAGGCTCTTCATTCGGTTAATTTCACTGATCGAGGAATTAATCGATTCTTCGAGTACCTCAGGATCGTCCTTCCCCCACCGTTTCAACAGGTCCATGTGCCCTTGAATTACCGCTACCGGAGTCCTCAATTCGTGTGAAACGTCTTCAACAAAGCGCTGCTGCTGTTTGATGTAGCGTTGCATGGTGTCTAACATATCATTGAAGAGGGTTCCGAGGTCAGTTAACTCATCGTTTTGGTTTAATTTAGGAACCCGTTTATTAGTCTTTGGAGACTCATTTACAACGTTAATCGTACGGCGAATTTTGTTAATTGGACGTAGGAGGTAGGCTGCAAGCGCATAGGCTAGTAAGGTCGAGACCACCGTTGAAATGATCAAAAGTAAGATTAGGATGGCCACCAACTTATTAATGGTTGCGTGATAATCATTTAACTGGTCAACGATCCTAACGGTCCCAACCACTTGACGGGTTCCCTTAGCATAGACTGGTGAATCACCAACTAATACTAACGAGTGGTTAAAATAATCATCGTAAACCTGTTTATTGACAATTGGTTTACCAAGTTCATCACTGACCCCAAAGCTACCTAACATAAATAGTGGCTGCCTATTTTTACCTGAAACAATTACCGATGTATTATTACGTGATAGGTCGTTAAACACCGTATCGGGAGAGGATTGATCATTTAAATCACTAGGTTTTAATCGTGGTGATAACACATTGTAGACGTTGGATTGGTTAAAATGATCCAATGAATTTAACCGATTGGTAACGCCGTTTAGGGTCGTCCGCACGTGCGCACGTTCCTGATTTAACAGCACGTCCGAAAATCGATTATAGATTAAGAATGAAAAAACTGATACAACTAGAAAAACAACTACCGACGTCCCGAACGACCACTTCCACTTAAGTGAAATCCACCGCTTACCGTTACTAACTTCATCAGGGGACCCGTTTTGTGATTGTTGCTTATCTTGTCTGTGAATCATGAACGCATCACGTATCCAGTTCCCCGAACAGTCTGGATGTAACTCTTTTCACCCTCGCGATCAATTTTATTTCTGAGGTATCGGATGTAAACATCCACAACGTTGGTTTCAGCATCGGAATCGTATCCCCAGACTTTGTTTAAGAGAACGTCTCTGGCCAATACAACGTTAACGTTCTCCATTAGGGTCAATAGTAGTTCGTATTCTCGCTTAGTGAGGTCGATCACTTCGTCGCCCCGCCGAACAATGCGACTTTCCTTTTCAATCGTCAAGTCTTTAAAATGAACCACTTTTTGCGCTTGCGCTTTTTGGTGGCCTTCAATCTTAATTCTCCGCAGGAGGGCCCGAATCCGCGCAAGTAATTCTTCAATTGCGAATGGTTTTACGATGTAGTCATCAGCCCCGTGGTCAAATCCAGAAACCCGATCGATTACTGAATCCCGAGCGGTCATCATAATAATCGGGGTGTCCTTCTTTTCCCGTAAGCGCCGGGCAACTTCCATTCCATTTAACTTGGGAAGCATTAAATCCAGTAAAATCACATCGAAGTCGTCATTAACGGCTTCTTCTAGTCCATCCCGGCCGTTTCCGGCAACGGTGACTTCATAGCCTTCGTGTTTTAGTTCTAGTTCAACGAAGCGTGAAAGACTCTTTTCATCTTCGACAATTAATACCTTGGTCATAATTTATCCACCTTCATTTTTCATATAATTCCATTTTAACATAGATTAGATATTTTTAAGCCTAGTCTAATCTAATTACTCCAAAATAAAAAGCTTTCAGAACCCATGGTGTTCTGAAAGCTTTTTTAATCTGATAATTAGTTATTAGTGTTACTAATAACATCTTTACCATCGTAGTATCCACAACTTGGGCAAACAAAGTGTGACTTACGTAGTTCACCACAGTTTGGACATGGAGTTAAACCAGGGACATTCAACTTAATGTGACCCCGACGCATACGCTTCTTAGCTTTAGAAGTTTTTCTTGCTGGTACAGCCAATATAAACCCCTCCTTCTTTTTTAAAATATCCACTAGTGAAATTTTTAAGTCTTACTGATTTTGGTCAAAGAAGTCCTTTAACTTAGTAAGACGTGGATCAACTGGTTTATCATCTGTCTTTGGATTATTAAAATCATCTTCAGAAATAACCTGCCAATCATTCCCCTCGGGCATGATATTGAGCTTGGCTTCTTTATCAGACAGAATGTGCATTGGAATTTGTAAAATGATATTATCAGCAACGGCCTTATCGAAATCAATCGCACCGTCTTCATCAGCAACGAGGCCAATTTCACCGGAATTGCTTTCATCATTTTCGAAGCGCTTTAAAGCAGCTTCATCTGGAACGTAGACTTCATTAATGCTGAAATCTAAGGGCAACTTAACGGGCGTTAGGGAACGAGAAGACGGAACCGTAATCTCGCCCTTCACCTGTGCATTTACAATTGCGTTTCCTTGATCATAAAATACATGTGATTCAACATCAACTGGCTGAACATCAATGATCTGATCAGAATACCTGGATAAAAGGTCAGCCTTTAAATCGAGGTGGTTTTTTTCAGAAAGTGGTACAGCTTTGTAATCTTTTAAATCACTCAAATACCATTTCATAACAGTTCCTCCTAATGCAACGTGATTAATTATACATATTCGCAATTTTAATGTCAAGGTAATTTCCTTGATAGCGTTACTTTTTAATGATTGGGTGCCGATATAAATCTTCAAAATGACCGGTTTGCATCTGAATCAACATTCCCGCATTAAATTCCGCTTGCAACTGTGATTTTAGCATTGATTGGTCAATCTTTGAAATGATTGGCCACTGAATTTGCTTTTTGACCTGTTTTAAATACTGACGCCCCACATTATTAAACCCTAAAATCCGAATATATGGTGAATGATCCACCATCACATTCGAATTAAATTGAAGGAGCGTAACTACTAACAACCGCTGAATTCGGGCAAAAGTATACCGTTTCGTTTTGACAATATTGATGAATTGATCAAAACTATTCGCTTTAATTGCGGCTGCCTTTAGGCGATGCTCAATTCCCTCGGTCATTTGATATCGTTCCCGCAAAACTGTTAGCGGAGTAGTAATTAACTGGTACCGCAGCTGGGGCCAAAAGCAGTCCCAATCTAACCACTCCATTGGATTCTGGAGCAATTGATATGAAGTGGGCGGCAGCATTTCGCGAACTTGTGCCCAATGTTGAGCAAACAAAGCCGCTCTAATTGAGCTGGCACTGGCAAATGCGTTCGTTGCAAAGTGATCATGGTGCTGGCTACCAATCCGTTGAATCGGAATTAGGCTAAATGAGCCGTTAATTGCGTGGCGAGCCCGAGCATAGTTCCAGGCTAAAATATCATTGGGTTGGTCGATTGAAACCCCCAGTTGATTTTTCAGCGCCGCTTGTATCAAATCCGGATACGGACGGTGGTAATCACGGAAGTGTTCGTTATCACTAGTGAGTTGTCCCACTGCTAGTTTGGCAAAATCCCATTCGGGATGCTCACACCCGAACGCCAACGATTGACACCTGAGCTGATTAATAATTGCAACGGCGCCCATCGCGAAACGGTCAGCCGGTTGCACAGCACTAAAGACCGGCAGTTCAACTACTAGGTCAACTCCCCCAGCTAACGCCATTTCAGTCCGTTGCCATTTATCAACGATCGCGGGCGCTCCCCGTTGGACCCAATTCCCGCTCATTACCGCCACCACAACGTCAGCATTCGAGCGCTGCTTTGCAACTTTTAGCTGGTATTGATGACCGTTATGGAAGGGATTGTATTCAGCAATGATGCCAACGGCTGATAGCATGGTGTTACCCCCTTTTAGCGATAAAGAACCACCTGGTCGTATCGGCTTTGGGAGCTTGAGTCCCAAAGTCGGCACTTACCTCCACGTTAGTGAAGCCGGCTGCCTGCAATTGACTTAGGTAGGTATCCAGTGGATAGGTCCGCTCCCGATGTAATTCAGAAATTTCATCGTAGGCGTCCTTAGCTGGATTATAGTTGAAAAACGAGAGATCATGTTCAACTGAATGCGGAGCATCCCCCTCATACGAACGCCACATGAACGCCCGATCTTCATCGTGATAGTTATACATATACCCCGGGTAGACTTCATCGGTCTGATACGGGGTGATAACGTCGAATAGGAACGTGCCATCCACAGCCAAGTGGTTCGCAACCTGTTCAAATAATTGTCCTAATGCATTTTCATCGGCTAAATAGCAGATTGAATCATCAAAGCAAGTCACCGTTTGATAAACGGGGAGCCCGACTAAGTCGATCATATCCCCGTTAAAGAGCGGTAAGTCAACGGCATGTTCGACAGCTTTTTGACTGGCAATCGCTAACATGTCTGCTGAGAGGTCTAGGCCAGCCGGTTGGAAACCGTGCTGGGCAAGCTCAATCGCTAGGCGTCCGTTCCCACAGGCAAGGTCCAATAGCGAACCCGGTTGGGCATTTTGACGGACAAATTGCACCCACTTTGCATACATTTCAGGATCGAATAATTCGTCATAGAGGGCGGCGAATTCACTGTAAATCATTATTCCACAACCCAGTTGCTGATGTCTAATTCAGCAGCATCGGACCATAACTTTTCAATGTCATAGAATTCCCGTTGTTCCTTTTGGAATACGTGAACGATTACGTCACCAAGGTCAATCAAGATCCAGTTAGATTCATTCTTCCCTTCCACTTGCTTGATGTTAATGCCCGCCTTTTCTGATTCATCAACAACGGCTTCGGCAATGGCCTTTACCTGTCTGGATGATGAAGCATCCATAATTACAAAGTAATCAGCCATTAAACTAATTTGTTCTACGTTAAGCGCCACGATATCGTGAGCCCGCTTGTCATCAGCAGCTTTTACCACTACTTCTACTTTTTCTTTACTATCCATATTTAATTATCTATCCTTTCTATACAATTCAGAGGTCGGAACCCAGGCGTTAAAGGTATCAATGGTCTTAGGGAATACCGCTGCATGCCGGTTAATTAAGAAATCAAGGGTGTGGAAGGTCTGATAAGCCACCCCTTCTGCGAGATTCGCAAAGGTGATTTCACGGGCCTTATCTACCCCTGGAAAGTCACGGCCGACTTCAATATAATCTGCCATGTAGACTACCTGCGCTAACTTACTCATGTACGGAGCCCCAATCGTATGGTACTTAACCGCATCTAGGATATCAAAGTCTTGAATTCCGAGTTCATTTTTAATTAAGATCCAACCAACATAACCGTGCCAAACGGCGTTCCCATAGTTCAAAAGTTCAGGATCTAATTTATAATCTTGAATCGTTTTAATGAAGTCTTCATCGGGACGTTGTTTAGCATAGTCATGCACTAGTCCTGCAATACTAGCCTTTTCTTCATCGACGCCGTTCAAACGCGCCAGCTTGATTGCCATTTGTTCCACCCGTTGAACGTGGGCAAACCGTTTAGGCCGTAACGCAGCGTCAAGCCGCTTTACTAATTCAGCACGGTCGTATGAAACAATGTGTTCATGATAGTCTAAAATTACATCACTCATAGAGTTGGTTCTCCTTTATATAATTCGCCACTGCAGACGGGACCAGGTAGCGAATTGACTGACCCTGGTGCAGCTTCCTTCTGATTAAAGTCGATGAAACATCCATCATTGGAACGTCCACCCACACGATTGGGTACTTAGAAGTGATTGGATAGCCACTACGCTTGACCCCCACAAATTGCACCATCTTAAGGAGGTCGTTAATTCGATACCACTTCGGCAAGTATTCGACCATGTCACCACCCACAATAAAGTAGTAATTATTATTGGGGAAGCGACTGGTTAGTTCCTTAATCGTATCGTAACTAAAACTCTTCCCGCCCCGGAGGACTTCGGCTAGTTCAATTCCGAGCTTGGGATTGTCTTCAGTAGCTAGCCGAAGCATGTTGACCCGGTGGCCAGCATCAATTGCGTGCTTCGGATCAACGTGCGGTGGAATTGAATCTGGCATTAATAAGACTTGGTCTAGGCCTAATTGACTTCTGACCTGATCAGCAATGATTAAATGACCGGTATGCACCGGATTGAAGGTTCCACCTAAGATTCCAATATTGCGCCCCTTGTCTCGATGCCCAATGATTTGGGTCAGGGTTTTAACATTCGCTTGATATTCGACTTTGTTCATAATTAATTCACCTAAATTTGTTTAACATCCTCAGAGATGTGCCGATTCTTAGCTTGATCAGCGATTTTAAACAGTAAAACCGTCCGCCCAATCGTTTGAACGACTTGAATCTCACTATTATTTTCAACAAATTCACGAACATCTTCTGGTTCCACGGCGGAATTTTGGAGGATGTTCACCTTCATTAATTCCCGATTGTTCAAAGCAGCATTGACCTGGGTCAACCACTGGTCACTAAGCCCTTCCTTGCCAATCGAAAATAACGGGCGCATCCGGTTTGCCTGCGCTCTTAAAAAACGTTTTTGTTTCCCACGTAAGTTCATATATATCCTCCTATATCATCGAGCGCCGAATCAATACGGCCACTTGCTTAGGGGCCCAACCAGCGACAACCACACCAGCTGGCACGGTAATCCAACCTAACCCTTCAATTACTAAATCACTTTTTTCAGTTGTTTTAAATTCATGCCTGACTAGCTCAGGGAAGGTCTTTAAGTCAGCGCCACTAGGCGGCGTTAGTAAGTCCCCCAGGTGCTTTTCATAAAACGCATCCGCATTGGTCAACTTAGTTCGGTGAACAAACAGGTTATTTTCAACGTAGGCCGTAAACCCATACTTCTTCGCTCCTGAGACGTAATCAAAGCGAGCTACGCCACCGAAAAATAGCGTTTGTTCTGGGTTCAACTGGTATGAACGGGGCTTGATTTTCTTTTGCGGAGCAACAATTTTCAAGTCGCGACCGTTCAGGTAGTGCGCCATTTGTTGAGCGTGAATAATTCCTGGTGTATCAATAATTTGCTTGCCATCCGCCAATGGAATTTCAATCTTATCTAAGGTCGTCCCAGGGAAGCGAGACGTCGTAATGAGTTCCTTAATTCCGGTACTCTGGCGAATGATTTGGTTAATCAGTGTCGACTTCCCAACGTTGGTCACTCCCACCACGTAAACGTCACGCCCCTTGCGCTTCTTATCAATCACTTCTAATAGGTGGTCGACAGAGTCATTGGTCTTGGCGGACACTAGTTCAACGTCAATTGGCCGAATCCCGTTTTTGTTCGCTTGTTGTCTGATCCAATCGGTTAACTTGCTGCGCTTGAACGAGCTAGGTAATAAATCAGATTTATTTCCGACCATTAGAATTGGATTATCACCAACGAACCGGTGGAGTCCAGGAATTAAGCTCCCATTAAAGTCAAAAATATCAACAACATATACGATCAATGCATCGGTATCTTGAATTTGACTTAACAACATCCGAAAGTCGTCGTCGGTGAGGCTTACTGGTGAAATTTCATTATAATGACGGAGTCTAAAGCACCGCTTACAGTATACATCTTCATCGTTATCAATTGCATTTTTAAGTGCCGAGGCGGGAACGTAGCCCAATCCATCCGGATCAGTAGTTTGAATCTGCGCTCCACATCCAACACACCGTAATTCTTCATCTTCCATTATTTAATATCCTCCTGCCATGTAAGGTTCGGGTAGCTTTTTTGGAGTCGCTTCATTACCCGTCCTTCAATCCGCCGATTAACACTTGTAATCCAAGCATCGCTATTAAGAATCGGTTTGACTAATACACTGCGTACCCCGGCATTATTCGATGCCCATACGTCGGTCATCAATTGATCACCAACCATAATGACTTGGTCACGATTTAACTGGTATTTCCGTAACGCCCGGTTAATTCCCGCCGGGAGCGGCTTCATCGCCCTAGAAATAAAATCGAGATCTAAATTACTGACCGCACGCTTTACCCGCGAATGTTTATTATTTGAAATGACGACCAGTTTGATATTGAACTCCGCTAGTGTTGCTAGCCAAGTTCGTAATTGGGGAGTCCCATCTGGATTATTCCAGGGAATCAAAGTATTATCTAAATCGGTAAACACCGCCTTGATTCCCATTGCATTGAGCTGGACGGGCTTCAAATCGTAAATTGCTGAAATCATCCAAGTTGGTTTAAATTTTTCAATCATAATTGCTCCCCATATTTAAAGATTATGTAACTAGGCCGACTGGCAACCTAGAAGTGATATTAAGAAAAAAACTTTCACCAATTAAAATGTCTGGTGAAAGTCTTCATTTCTGTTATGCTAAAGCTTTTTTAGCAGCTTCTGCGAATGCCTTAAATGCATCAGCATCGTTAACAGCTAAATCAGCTAACATTTTACGGTTAACTTCAATATTAGCTAACTTCAAACCGTGCATAAGCTTGCTGTAACTTAAACCATTGATTCTTGCAGCAGCATTGATCCGAGCGATCCAAAGCTTTCTGAAGTTGATTTTGTTGTTACGACGGTCACGGAAAGCATAAGTACGTGACTTCATAACTTGGTCTTTAGCAGTCTTGAATAAACGGCTCTTAGCACCGCGGTATCCCTTAGCTGCTTTTAGCATGCGCTTACGGCGTGCGTGTGTAACGGTTCCACCTTTAACTCGTGGCATATTGAATTCCTCCTAAATAATGGTTCTTAGATTAAATTATTTTAATAACTTAAGGTACTTCTTAGTGTTTGAAGCTGAAATTACATGAGTACCGCGCAAGTGACGACGTTGCTTCTTAGTCTTACCATGGAAACGGTGACTAGTAAAAGCATGAGCACTCTTTAAACCACCCTTAGCAGTTTTCTTGAAACGCTTTGCTACGGCGCGGTTAGTTTTGATCTTAGGCATTGTGAATATCCTCCTTCAAAAATAATAATAATTATAATTTTAATAATTATTTCTTTTCAGTATCGTTTGGGGCAAGCATTAAGAACATGCTCCGCCCTTCCATTTTAGCTCTTTGGGTAACGACCGCAACATCCTTAGTTGCGTCGGCCATCTTATTTAAGACGTCCCGACCGATTTCTTTATGGGTGATTGCACGCCCCTTGAAACGAATCGAAACCCGTACTTTGGCACCCTTACTTAAGAATGTCTGTACCCGCTTTAACTTAGTGTTAAAGTCATTGGTATCGATGGTGGGACTCAAACGAATTTCCTTAACGCTAATTGTCTTTTGACTTTGGCGAGACTTACGAGCCTTCTTTTGTTGTTCGAAACGGTATTTTCCGTAATCTAAAATCTTCGCAACTGGTGGCTTTGCCTTTGGGGCAACTAAAACAAGATCTAAATTAGCATCTTCTGCCAACTTTAATGCTTCAGCCTTAGTTTTAACACCAAGTTGTTCGCCTTGAGCGTCAATTAAACGGACATCGCGAGAACGAATTCCTTCATTGACCATCATATCATTTGCTATGGTAATCCACCTCCAAATATTTTCAAAAAGCAGAAAAAGCGGACGCACGAAGGCACCCGCTTTTTAATCCGAAATAAAATCAGATTTTTTACCGTACATTTGCCCAGCGACTCTGGTCACTAAGGCGAGAAGCGGGATGCTTCTGCTTTTTATCTACATAATACTATACCAGGAAGAATCGAATCCGTCAAGGACGAATTAGTCTTCACGGGAGTAGTTGTTAATATCGTTCTTAATTTGTGATTCAAAATCATCAAATGATTCAGTATCGCTTTCTTCGTGGCCATAACGCCGTACTGAAACGTTTTCGTTCTTAACTTCTTCGTCTCCAACCACGATCGTGTATGGAATCTTATGCGTTTGGGCATCCCGAATCAAGTAACCCATCTTTTCAGCCCGTTCGTCAACTTCAGAACGAATCCCTTCCTTACGAAGCTTTTCGTTTACCTTACGAGCGTAGTCACCATGCTTTTCTTCACTAACTGGGATGATCTTAACTTGCTTAGGAGCTAACCAAGTTGGGAAGGCACCCTTGTATTGTTCGATCAAGTAGGCAACGAATCTTTCCATCGTAGAAACGATTCCACGGTGAATCATAACTGGTCTGTGTTCCTTACCGTCTTCACCAACATAGTGAAGGTCAAACCGTTCTGGTAACATGAAGTCCAATTGAATCGTAGAAAGGGTTTCTTCATTGCCAAGGGCCGTGTAAGTTTGCACGTCCAACTTAGGACCGTAGAAAGCCGCTTCCCCTTCAGCTTCAACGTAGTCCAAACCAAGTTCATCCATGGCACCCTTAAGCATTGATTGAGACTTGTTCCACATTTCATCGTTTGCGAAGTACTTTTCAGTATTCTTAGGATCCCGGTAACTTAATCTAAAGTGGTATTCCTTGATATCAAAGTCATTATAAACGTCCATCATCAAGTGCAAGATCTTCTTGAATTCTTCTTGAATTTGGTCTGGCGCAACGAATGTGTGCCCATCGTTTAACGTCATTTCACGAACCCGTTGTAAACCGCTAAGGGCTCCTGATTTTTCAAACCGGTGCATCATCCCAAGTTCAGCGATTCGCATTGGAAGGTCACGGTATGAACGAATATGGTGGTTGTAAATTTGAATATGACTAGGACAGTTCATTGGCCGTAATTCAAGTTCTTCACCATCACCCATGTCCATTGGTGGGAACATGTCTTCACGGTAGTGAGCCCAGTGACCAGAGGTCTTGTAAACGTCTAGGTTCATCAATACTGGCGTAACCACGTGTTCGTAGCCGTTGTTAACTTCCTTATCCACAATGTAGCGTTCGATGACCCGACGAACCGTAGCACCATTTGGCATCCAGTAAGCAAGTCCAGCCCCAACTTTAGGATCAACAAAGAAGAGGTCCAATTGGTTTCCGATCACCCGATGGTCACGTTCCTTAGCTTCTTGACGTTGCTTTAAGTCGGCTTCTAAATCATCCTTCTTGAAGAAAGCCGTAGCGTAAATTCTTTGTAGCATTGGGTTGGATGACTTTCCTTCCCAGTATGCCCCAGCTACTGAAAGGAGCTTGAAGAACTTCAAAGCCTTTGCTTCTGGAAGAACAACGCCTTCGCCTAAGCTTAGGTAGTCGCCAATTTGGTAGAAGACCACTTGGTCATCCTTAGCTAACTTACGTACCAATACAGCTTGGTATGGGTCGCCATCAACTTGCTTTAAAGCGTCGGCTACGGAAAGGACCTTCCGTTCTAACTTCACGTTTTGCTTTACTAATTCAGCAATCTTGTCAGCTAATCCATCTAATTCATCAGCACTAACTTGACGGTCTTGCTTGTCAGTATCAACAAAGAAACCATCTTCATCAGAAGTACTTTCTCCGAACCGAATGTCTACGAAGGAGTCTGCTAGGACTGCCTTTAATAATTGTGCAGCCGTCCGGCGTAAAACAGTAAGGCCTTCTGCATCGTCCTTAGTAATAATTTCAATCTTACCACCCTTTTCAAGGGGGGTAGTTAATCCAAAGGTTTGACCGTCAACCTTACCAGCAACTGATTTCTTAGCGAGGCTGATTGAAATTGACTTTGCGATATCTTCAGTAGTAACGCCAGCGTCGAATTCTTTTACGCTACCGTCTGGAAATTCAAATGAAAGTTGAGCCATAATTGTGATCCCCTTTAATATTAATTATCATTACTAGACTAAAAAACGTCCCATGGATACTAAAAAATAGTATCCATGGGACGTCGTAACATAAGCGCGGTTCCACCCAAATATCCATAGTAATCAGTCTATGAACCCTTAATTTGGTATCTAACGTTAACCAAACGACCCAGTATTTCCACTGGGCAGTCAAATGAAGTGGTAACCAACGGACGAATTAGAAGGACTTCCAGCAAATGCCCCTCTTCCCTTATAAATTCGTAATCGCTAATCATGTCTTCAATGCCATTTAATCTAGTAATGATTTTCAATTATCATTAAACTATTATTTAGAGTTAATGTCAAGTAAAAGCCCTAAGTTATTGCAACCGTAAATTTTCACCCGTCATCTGATACTCCTTAGCTAAAAAGCGGACTCGTTGCATAATTCGACTTGCCCGCACCGTATCCTTCCGGTTTTTCTTATCATATGGCAGGTGCTGTTCTTCTAGTTGGTCCATTGAAAAATTCGAGCTAAAGAACGTTGGTAACTCATTTTGCATCCGATATTCAAGAATGACGCCTAGCACCTCATCCCGAATCCAATCAGAAATCACGTCAGCACCAATGTCATCTAGCATCAGAATCTGGGCTTTTTTAATCGAGTCAATCTTAGTCGCATTCGTATGGTCTTCGATCGAGTTCTTCATCTCGACGGCAAAGCTTGGGAAGTGCACCATTGTGGTGGAAACATTTTTTTCAGCTAGTTCATTAGCGATTGCGCCGAGGGTAAACGTCTTGCCGACCCCGAACGAACCGCTTAAATACATCCCCTGCACAAATTGATTGGGATGGTTCACGTAGTCATCAACGAATTTCATCGCCGCCTTAATAATCGTATCACGAGAGGCCTTTCCTCCAAGCTTAAAGTCGACAAAATTAGCGTTTCTCGCTTGTTTAGGCATCGCAATCGACTTAATTCGGTTTTTAATTGCTTGGCTACGTTGCTTTTCAATCGTTTCAGGAGTTGGTGAGTAACTAACGTCGATCAAATGGCCATTAAAGACCAACTCGGGTTGATAACCTGGAATTAAGCTCCCGTTTCCAGCGGTGCGCTTCTTTTTTTGTTGCACGAATTCATAAATTCGGGATGCAGAATGCCGAATTGCATCGTTACTAATATGGTGTTGTTGAATAAAATTTTGAACGTCGGGGTCGTTAAAAGCAGCACGCATTAATTGATTATAGTTTGAACGAATGCCTGTTTTAGAATTCACAACATTTTTAATTTCTTCATCTAAGTGCTTGATAATTACCCCTCCCAGTTATTTTTTCTTATTAAAGTTTTTAATCATTTCCTCAGTCTTGCGCCGTTCTTCTTCTGAAATTTCATCACTATTCTCCTGGTAATCCTTCTTCATCCAATCCGGCTCAAATTGTTGGATCGGCTTTTGACTTCGGTAACCACCACCTGAACGAGCTGGTGCCTGCTCATTTTTTTGGTTATAGGCCTTAATCGCCCGCATCGCATCACTAGCAGATTGCACGTGGTAGTTTTGAACCCAGTCATTAGCAACGTAGTTAAATAATGACTTGGGGATTTGGGGCTTGCCCTGGTCAACTAAAACGTGGTATACCAACATATTCAAAGCCCCAGTCGACATAATATTGCGCTCCAACATCTCTTGAATTAACTGATTTTCGGAATTAACGGGAAACCCATGGTTACGGTGCTTTAACTTGTTTAAAAACGTAATTGGCGGGTAGTAATTGGCTCCCTTAATCAAAGATCGTTCCTCAGCACTAAATTCTTTATCAGCAGCAGATTCAGGTTGCTGAACTTGTTGAGATGGTTGCGGATTTAACTTTGGAGCTGGCTGATACATCCGATTTACCAGAATTTTTAATTTTTGGGGGTCAAAAACGTTATTCCGAACGTTGGTTGCCCGGATGATCAGGTTAGCAAGCGACACCTCATCAATCCCGTACAAACGGTGTTCATTCATAATTAATTGATAGGCTTTTTTGACCTGGTCAATGTTTACATATGACTTAGCCAAACAGTCCAACACCAATTGAAAGTTAAATTCGCGGCCATCGACAATTGGTTCAGACGTGGTCGCTTTTGATGGCAGTGACTGTTGTTGAAGGTGGTATTCATGTTTAAGTTGGCCAATTGAATTGGGTTGATCAGTAATTTGGTCCGCATCGATTTGAAATGAGTCTAAGAAGTCTTGGGTAATTTCTTCGGTGTTAGTCATTTCAAACGGCTTAATTAATAGCCGGTGGGCTAATTGTTGGTACATTTTTTCACCGACGTTTTCCAACAGAGCAAGGCTTAATAGGTCGTCGTTAAAAAACTGGCGGTTCGAAAGCGGTGGCACTAGTTGATAAATCATTACCGGTTGTGAATCGGTCCTTTGAACCAAAGTGCGTAGCAATCCGGCGCCTTCTAACTTAATGCGTAGCTCCTTGAATCTACGAAAATCAATCTGTAGAAAAGCAAATAAATCGTAGTGCGAACGCTGCTCATGATCAATTCGTCGTTCATCACTGTAGCGCCAAAGCAAGCGAACCAAAGCTGTTGCAGCACTCCCAATGATGGGTTGGTACAACAAATCAATTGATTCGCTTGCTAAGTCTGATAGCCGTTCATTTTTCACCACAATAAAGCCAACTTTAGGGTCATTTTGTGCTAATTGTTCGCTCATTTTTTACCATTATCCTCAGTTTCTTTGCTTCGGTCGCGGTTCATGACTTCCTTCATTTCGTTATAAAAAACCGTCATGTCCTTAAACTGCCTGTAAACGCTGGCAAAACGAATGTATGCAATTTCGTCAACGTCCGAAAGATCCTTCATCACATACTCCCCAATTAATTGACTAGAGACCTCGGTTTCACCCATTGAACGCACCTTTGCTTCGACGTCATCAACAATTTTAGTCATTGCGTCCATCGAGACTGGGCGCTTTTCAGCAGAGCGAATAATTCCCCGTAACATTTTGTCGCGACTGAATTCTTCACGATTACCGTTGTGTTTAATTACCAATAATGGTGCTGATTCTACCCGTTCAAAGGTGGTGTAACGATAACCACAGTTTTCACACTCACGACGCCTTCTAATTACAGTCCCATCGTTAGTGGGTCTGGAATCTACCACCCGGGTGCTATTCTTATGACAATGGGGACACTTCATTTTGATCACCTCGTCGTTTGTTTACAGTAAACTTTCCAGTAATTCTAACACTTGTTTACTAGTTTGCATGATTGAGCCCGAGTTATCAATGACTGCATCCGCTAAGTCACGCTTCATCGATTGACTCCACTGTTGACCAATTAAATTAACGGCCGCTGCGGTGTCAATTTGATTCCGCTTTTTGATCCGGTCAATTTGAATTTCGGGTTCACAAACCACCATCGCAGATACATCGACGTATGCTTCATATCCCAATTCAAACAGTAACGGTGCATCTAATATCACAAAATCTGGTGATTGAGCAATGTAATCCTTTAACTGTCTCAAAACTTCTCTTCGAATGTAGAGATCCATCGTCCGGTTTAATTGACGTAACTTTGATTTATCTGAAAATACAATTTCAGCTAGTTTCTTACGGTCAATTGAAGTGGGGCCTACTACGTCCATTCCAAATAAGTCGACAATATCATAGTAGCATTCGGTTCCCCGTTGTTGTTGTTCGTGTGCGATTGCATCGGCATCCACCACCGGAAACCCAGAGGCATTAAATTGCTTACTAGCGGTTGATTTACCGGTTCCAACGCTTCCAGTCAATCCAATTATTTTAGTCATTAGCAGTCACTATCCTTTGGCAGTTCGGGCAAAAACTAGTTCCCCGTTGTGCAACTTTAATTTTTTCAATGGGGGTCCCACAGCGTTCGCAAGGTTGCCCCTTCTTCCCATAAACATGCAATTGGCTTTGGAACTGACCAGCTTCACCAAACGCATTGGAATATGAATGAACAGTCGTTCCGTGACCCTTAATGGCCAGCGCAATTTCATGAATGATATTTTTACGGAGTTCTTTAATTTGAGCATCTGAAATTAAATTCGTTTGTTGTTCGGGATGAATTTTACTCATCCAAAGTACCTCATCGGTATAAATATTCCCTAGTCCAGATATGTGATCCTGATTCAATAGGAATGGTTTGATCTTCCCGCG
The DNA here is from genome assembly GCF_019303535.1 of Lactobacillus sp. Sy-1. GTDB lineage: Bacteria > Bacillota > Bacilli > Lactobacillales > Lactobacillaceae > Nicoliella. Next base: position 1,191,602 of record NZ_JACCIU010000001.1, read on the forward strand.
ACTCTTGTTCATGATTTTTTTCATGTAATCAAAGGTTAGATCAGATTCGGTGGGTTCTGGTCCAATCGTGCCCAGCCCAGAGAGGGTGTTTTCCGCCCCGTTTTTAATTAAGTACATCCGACCGAACTTTCTACTATCATTATACCGAAGTTCGCGACCATCATTCAAATGCATGATGATATGGGTATGTTTTCCAGGTGCCACGCCCTCTTTTTCAACGTCATACTTTCCTTCCATTCGCAAGTGCGAAACTACGGTATAGCCATTGTTCAATCTAAATAATAGGTATTTGCCCCGCCGGTCGATCCGGTCAATGGTACTGCCCTTAAGGCATTTAATAAATTCATCAGGAGTAACGTTGATCATCTTAGGATAAATCACGTCGACCCGGTTAATGGTGGCCCCCTGAACAAGCTCAGTCAAGCCCTTTCGGACCGTTTCTACTTCTGGTAATTCTGGCATTGTTTAAACCCCTTTTCGTTTACTTGGCATCGTACCAAGTGGCTCCGTAGTGACTGGCCACTTTTAGTGGTACGTGTAATTTAACAGCTGAATCCATGATTTTAGGAACTAACTTTTGCAGCACTGGAATTTCTGATTCAGGTGCTTCAAATACCAATTCATCATGAATTTGTAGTAGCATTTTAGCTTCCATTCCAGCAATTGCTTTTTCCATGTTAATCATGGCAATTTTAATAATATCAGCAGCGCTGCCTTGAATTGGCGAGTTCATTGCCGTTCTTTCAGCAAATGAACGCAAGTGGAAATTGCGCGAATTAATGTCTGGCAAATAACGCCGGCGGTTAGTTAACGTCTCAACATAGCCCTTTTCATGGGCCTGTTTAACTGAATCCTGCATGTATTGGTGAACCTTCGGGTATTCAGCAAAGTACTTATCAATAAATTGCTGTGCGGATTTACGGGTAATCCCCGTGTTTTTAGCTAACCCAAAGTCACTGATTCCATAAACGATTCCAAAATTAACCGCCTTTGCTTGCCGGCGTAGTTCTGGAGTAACTTCATCATTAGATTCCAGACCGAAAATTCGGCGAGCCGTGGAAGCATGAATATCATCGTTATGCAAAAATTCATCCTGCATGTTAGTATCGCCACTAATTGACGCTAACACCCGCAACTCAATTTGGGAATAGTCTGAAGCGAAAATCTGCCATCCCGGATGACTAGGCACAAACGCCCGTCTGATTTGGCGCCCCTCATCAGTTCGGATTGGAATGTTTTGGAGATTGGGATCAACTGATGATAATCGACCCGTTTGAGTCAACGTCTGGAGGTAGCGAGTATGCACCTTATTATCAGAAGGATATATCACCTTTAGCAATCCGTCAACGTATGTTGATGAAATTTTTGATAGTTGGCGGTACTTTAAAATGTTATCAACGATTGGCGCTTGTGGCGCTAATTTTTCTAAAACATCGACCGAGGTTGAATAGCCGGTCTTCGTTTTTTTAATTACTGGCAGGTTCAATTTTTCAAACAGTACCTGCCCCAATTGCTTAGGAGAGCCAATGTTAAACTCAACTCCCGCCGCAGTGTAAATCGCCTGTTCCACTTCGGCAATGCGTTCTGATAATTTGCTCCCCATCTCGGTCAATTGATCTTGATTAACGGTAATTCCAGCAATTTCCATGCGGGCCAACACAAACGCCACTGGTAATTCGATTTGCTGGTAGAGCTTCGTTTGATCATGCTCCGTCAGGTCCTTGAACATGGGCTCCTTGAGCTTAGCAATTGCGAAAGCCTTGGCGGTCAGGTGGTTAAATAGCACTTCGTCATCCTCTGGAATCGCCCGCTTGGCACCCTTACCGTAAACCGCCTCATCACTTTGGACGTTGTAATAGCCATGCTTACTAGCAACCTTACTTAAATCGTTGCTATTATCATTGGTGTTCAGTAGGTATGAAACCAATAACATATCAAAATCAACGTGGTTCAACTGGATTCCTAAGCGGTGTAAGCCCACGTAGGCACGCTTGGCATCAAACACATTGATTTGGTGGTCTTCATCGTCCAATAACGCCTTTAGCTTTGGATGCTTTAATAAATTAACATCTCTGGAAGCGAACCAATTATCAGGTTCTCCAATTACAAACCCCACAAATGGAGCTTCATGATAGTTATCGCCATCCATTGCCAAATAGAATGTAATTGCTTGGCCTAACTTAGCAAGTGAATCTAAATTAGACTCAGTTAATGTCGTGAACTTAATTGTAGGGGCCTGTTCAGCAGCGGCACTACCCATCTGACTCAAAAATTTACGAAAACCCATTTTTTGATAAAAGGCGGTTAACGTTTCAATTTGATCGCCCTGATATGATAAGTCAGCCACCTTGATCTGAATTGGTGCATCCCGGTCAATCGTAGCGAGCCGCTTTGATAATAACGCCTGCTCGTGGTCCTCAACTAGGTGTTCTTTAAGCTTCTTAGCGGTAATTTCATCAATATGGTCATAGAGGTTCTCAATTGTTCCGTACTGCTTAATCAATTTATCAGCGGTCTTCGGGCCGACCTTATTAACCCCAGGATAGTTATCAGAAGTATCCCCCTGCAGACCCTTCACATCAACGATTTGAGCTGGGGTAATCCCCATGGTTTGCTTAACGTAATCAGCCGTGTAGTGATCAGTTTGACTTACCCCGGTCTTTGAAATGCTAACGGTCGTTTTATCTGAACATAACTGGGTCAAATCGCGGTCTCCAGTTACAATCGTAACTTCATAACCAGCAGCTTCGGCCTGCTTAGCTAGCGTTCCGATAATATCATCTGCTTCGTAATTAGCCAGTTCGTAGCTTTCAATCCCCCGGGCAGCTAATAACTGCTTAATATAGGGAAACTGTTCCCGCAGTTCCATTGGGGTTTGCTTCCGCCCACTCTTATAATCCTTGAACATTTTGGTTCGGAAAGTGGTTTTCCCCGCATCAAAAGCAGCTAACGCCGCCGTTGGTTTTACCACGGATAACATGTTATCCAACATGGTGTTAAACCCGTAAATGGCACTGGTATGCAGTCCATCTTGATTTGTAAATCGATCGACAGATTGATAGAGGGCGTAAAATGCTTTGAACGCGATGCTATTCCCATCAATTAACAGTAATCTCTTATCAGCCATGGGTAATCTCCTTAGTTCTTTTTATTTCGTAATATTCCAGTTAATATTATATAACAATTTGGATGAATTTAAAAAAGAGACCGCCGATAATTTAAATTATCGAAAGTCTCTTTAGTAACCAGTCCCAGATTAGTTCCGGTTGTTTCCTGCTCCAAAAATTTGTAATAAACTCAAGAACAAGTTAATGAAATTAAGGTAAAGCATTAAAGCTCCACCAATGGCGATTCCAGTAGCAGAACTGCTATCACCATTTTGGTTATAGAATTGCTTTAGCATCTGAGTGTCATAAGCAGTCAATCCAGTAAAGATGACCACTGAAACAATGGAAATGATTAATGATAACATCCCAACGTGTAAGAAGATGTTAATTAATGAAGCGATGATAATCGCAATCAATGCAGCGGTTAAAATCGTTCCCATCTTAGCTAAACTCTTCTTCGTTAAGAATCCATAAACACTCATTGTAACGAAGAGGCTAGCGCTTGATACAAACGCTGCCACGATGGAAGTGTTCGTGTAAACCATTAAAATATTGGAGAACACGAAGCCGGTCAACGCCGAGTAGACGAACAACAACGCTAGTCCTAAACCAGCTGAACGCATTGCAGCGCCTTGAACAAAGAATGGAATCACTGCCCATACAATCATTAATACAATGGCTGAACCACCTGACATTGAAATTCCATTTTGGATTACAAAGAATGCTACCAATGCTGAAATTAAAATGGAGGCGCCCATCCAACCATAAACCCGCGCGAAGAAGGAATTAACGCCAACGGCATTATTTACGCTTCTTCTTTCTGTTGGTTGATCAAAATTATTCAAGAAAATCCCTCTTTTCTTTCAAAACATATTTATCTATTTATACAATTATACCAAATAAATCAGGAATGCTAAATCATTTTAACCTTTAATTTACGTTTGGCCGTAAATCATTTAGTAGGTTTTCATAAATCTTTTCGTACTTTTGAATATCGCCGGCCCCCATAAAGATAATAACCGCATCTTGATACTTCAAAAGTGGGGAGACATTCTCAGCTTCAATCAAGCCCCCGTCCTTCGTGATCTTATCAACTAGGTCTTGACTAGAAATATTTCCTGATTTCTCACGGGGGGAACCGTAGATTTTAGTGACGTACACCCGATCCGCCTTGCTCAAACTCTTGGCAAAGTCATCAAGGTATGCAATCGTCCGACTGAACGTGTGGGGCTGGAACACCGCAACGATTTCTTTATTCGGATATTCCTGGCGCGCGGCATCCAAAGTGGCATTAATTTCGGAAGGATGGTGCGCATAGTCATCAATAATAATCATGTCAGCCACTTTCCGTTGGGCGAACCTCCGCTTAACCCCCTTGAAAGTGAGTAATTCGGCTCTAATTTCATCTAAATTAACGTCTTCAAAGTAGGAAACTGCAATTACCGCAAGTGAATTCAAGATATTATGTTCACCAAATAATGGAATCTTGAAGCTACCCAGATTCTTACCGTTATGGACAACGTCAAATTTAGAGCCTTCAGTAGTCCGCTTGATGTCCACAGCTCTGAAGTCATCATCTTCACTGGTTCCGTACGAATAAATTGGGACATTTGCGGTTAATTTCTTTAGATTTTGGTCGTCCCCCCAGATGAAGATCCCCTTTTTCACTTGATTAGCAAAGGTTTGAAAGGCGTCAAAAACGTCGTCAATGCCAGTGTAATAATCAGGGTGGTCAAAATCGATGTTGGTCATAATTGCGTAGTCTGGACTAGTAGCTAAGAAATGGCGGCGGTATTCATCGGCTTCGTAAACAAAGAAGCGTGCGTCCGGAACCCCCTTACCAGTTCCATCCCCAATCAAGTAATCGGTAGCAGAAATCCCGCTTAGGACGTGGGCTAATAGTCCGGTCGTACTAGTCTTCCCGTGGGCACCAGCAATTCCAATACTGGTGTAGCCTTCAATCATCTTACCGAGTAATTCATGGTAACGATAGATTTTTAACCCCATTTCACGGGCCTTTGCAATTTCTGGATGGTCATCGTTAAATGCGTTTCCAGCAACAATCGTCAAGCCTGCATGAATGTTATCGGGGCTAAACGGCAAAATCTTAATTCCTGCTTGTTCCAACCCCAGCTGGGTAAACGTGTATTGGTCAATGTCTGATCCCTGAACTTTGTAGCCCTGGTCGTGGAGAATCAATGCCATTGCACTCATCCCCGTTCCCTTAATTCCAACAAAATGATAAATTGTGTTCTTATCCATTTTTTCTTCCCCCTATTATGCTCCCTAATAATATCAAAAACTAGTATACTAGTGAGCTAACTTTTTAAAGATTTAACTTTTTATAATCGTCTTCGGTAAGGTATACCTCACGTGGCTTGGAGCCATGCTGACCAGAAATGTAATTTTGCTGTTCTAAATCATCGATCAAGCTAGCCGCTCGATTATACCCAATTGAAAAGACCCGTTGCAACTTAGAAGTTGAAACCGTTTTTTCCTTCGCAATATAAGCGAGGACTTCTGGCATCAGTTCATCTTGTTGTTGTACCATATTGACTTTTTTGAGTAATGACTTTGGATTGAACGCATACTGAGGCGTCCCCTGGGTCCTTACCGCGGCCGTGATTCGTTCGATTTCTTCATTGGTAACGAACGTCCCTTGAATCCGCAGCGGCTGGCTCTTCCCATTGCCAAGGTAGAGCATGTCTCCACGGCCCAGTAGTCGTTCTGCCCCAGCAGTATCGATAATCGTTCTAGAATCAACCTGGCTAGAAACCATGAACGCAATTCTAGTCGGAATGTTATTTTTAATCGTTCCCGTAACAATATCAACACTTGGTCGTTGGGTTGCAACGATGAGGTGAATCCCGGCTGCCCGCGCCTTTTGGGTGATTCGAACAATGTAGTCCTGGACTTCGGTCGAGGCCACCATCATCAAGTCAGCTAACTCATCAATAATAATCACGATATATGGAATTTGCATTTGCGGTTGGTCGCTTTCAACAGCCTTTTGATTGAACTGTTCAATATTCCGGGCCCCCGCAGCAGCCAGTTTTTCATACCGTTCATCCATTTCCTTGACCGCCCACTTTAAAGCAGCCGAAGCTTCGTTCGGTTCCGAAATTACCGGTGCTAGCAGATGGGGAATATTATTATAAGGCGCTAATTCAACCGCCTTCGGATCAATCAATAGTAATCGTAACTGGGCAGGAGTCGCCTTGTATAATAGTGAAATTAATAAACTATTGATGAACACACTCTTTCCAGATCCAGTGGCTCCCGCAATCAAGCCGTGGGGCATCTTGGTAATATCAGTAACCTGGGGTTTACCGGTTAAATCGACCCCTAGCGCAATCGTTAGCGGTGACTTAGCATCCTGAAATGCTGGTGCATCCAGGACTTCAGAGAGCATTACCGGCCGGGGCTTTGGATTCGGGATTTCAACCCCGACCGTGGTCCGACCAGGAATTGGGGCTTCGATTCGAATATCCTTCGCAGCTAACGCCAGCTTTAAATCATCATTTAAATTAGTGATCTTGCTGACCTTTACCCCTAAGGCTAACTTCACTTGGAACTGGGTAACGGTTGGCCCGTTCGTCCAGTCCACCACTTCCGCATTAACGTGAAACGCATGGAGGGTCCGGTCTAAAATCTCGGATTGTTTGATGATCCAGTCATCTAAATCGTCATCGTCTTGGCGTTGCGGTTCGTTTAACATGCTAAACCGGGGGAATTGGTATCCCTTTTCGTATTCGGTCCCACTTCTTAGCGGCTCGTGCTCATCATCATGGTCCGCTTCAGCATCGGCGGTCCCTGATGGGGTGTCAATTACTTCAGAAGCAGCATTTGAATCAGCATCATCACCATCAGGAAGGGACTCAACATCATCTGAATTAGCAATTGGTGTTGCCGGAGCGTCATCAGCAGCCCCAGAATCATTATCCGCATCCGATTGCTTTGCCAGCGATAGTTCGTCCTTAAAGAATTCCACGTCCTTTTGCGCATCATGTTCGTTATTTAAGATTGAAGATAGTGAATGCCCCAATCCCCGTTTTGGCTTGGTAGCAGGTTCTTGAGAAGTGGGTGATTCAGTAACTTCTGTTTGTGATTCAGAGCCCTTCGAATTAGTTGCACTATCTTCATCAACATCTAAATCATCAGCCGTTGATGACACTGGTTTAACCAGTTCAGATTCAATCGGCACAGCGGCAGTCGATTCAGGAATTACAGTTTCTGAGCTAGGCGCGGTTTCTTTTGATTGTGGTTGCGGTGTAACTGGGGGCTCTTCAGGCTGCTCAGGTGATGGTTCCACTGGTGGTTGTTCAGCGGATTGATTCGTCTGCGCGGTCTTTAATTGCTGATAGTAAGTCTCATCGCTTGTTGGTTTAGCGTAGTGACTGGTAACTGCCGACTCGAAATTACGTACCCGTTCGTCAACGTAGCTAGGTGTTGTCAGGTCGTCCGCATCGTTTGCAGCTGCACTTTCGCTAGCCTCATCAACGGAGCCGAATTGGATCACATCTGAACTGGCCCGGGTATCGATGCCATCGTCAAATAGGATGCAGTCTGAATCAGGTTTATCCAGTTCTGTGATTAATTTTAAGTAGTAGCGGCCAAGCTTCGATTCATGCAGGTATTCATCCCCGGTAATCCGACGGGCATAATTACCCTTGGGGGTGAACGCCTTGGTCATTTCGGCAATCTTATTTTCCCGTTCAGGGATTAGTGGTTCCCCATTAGTCCTAAAATTCCCCCGGTTAGTTTGAACGCCGTTAACAGAATCTACCTGGCCACTACTGGTCATTTTATTATTGGAATAGCTATCCTGGCTATTATCCGCTGATTTTGGTTTTTGTAAAAAGCGTCTATAGAACGCCGGTCCATCATAGTGGTTCATTTTATTCACCCTTAATTAACATTAATTATTAGTATATGTAAAAATAAGGAGTGACCGACTCCTTATGAAAATAGGTTTTGCGCCTTGGCAAAATCAAACTTAGTCCCAACTTGGTAGTCATTAGGTAGGATTAAGGCCCCGGGCTTTTGCGGAGCGTTTGGAATCTTTAGTTCCCGTCCGGAACAGATCATCCCATCACTTTCCACGCCCTTTAATTCACCGGGCCAAATAATTAGGCCGCTTGGCATCATGGTCCCCACTTCAGCAACCACCACTTTGATGTCAGCCTGCATATTAGGAGAACCACTCACGATTTGAAGGGTCTTACCATCTTGAACTTCGGTCTTGGTAATCTTTAAGTGATCAGATTTAGGATGGTCTTCAACTGACTTAACGTACCCGACCACAAATTTAGGGGTTTCATCGACCGTTAGTTGATCGGCGAACCCATTATCCTTAAGAACGGCATTTAATTTTGCAACGGCATCCGCATCTAAAGTCACCTGGCCGTTTTGCCCCTTTAAAGCGGGGAGGATTTGACTAGCGTTAAAGAAGTTAAACCCTAGTAGGTGGCCATCAGCAGCCGCAATTTTCACAACGGCGCCCTTTGATTCCACAACTTGATCCTCAACGTCTGGATTCAATACTAGGATTAAGACATCACCCAATTGGGATGGATTATAACTTGCTATCAATTTTGTATCATTCCTTCTAAATATTAGTTTAATGAATCAATAAAGTTTTCAACTTGTGCCTGGGTCTTTCGTTCCTTATCAACGTAACGGCCAATTTCTTCGCCATTTTCAAAGGCCACGAAACTAGGAATCCCGAAAATGTTTAATTCTGCGGCTAAGTCAATGTTATCATCCCGATCAACAGCTAAGAAAGTGTATTCAGGATGGTTCGCAACAATTTCTGGCAGAGCTGGCTTAATTACAGTACAGTCTGGGCACCAGTCAGCAGAGAAAAAAAGCATGTACTTACCATTCGCAATTTTTTGCTTTAGGTCGGCTAAATTCGTCGGTTGTAGTTGTTCCATTGGTTAATCTTCCTCCTTAAAATAAATGCATGCCAATAATTATAACGTAAATTATCACCAAAACGGTTATTTTTGATTATAATAATAGTATAGCGTTAAATTCAAATGAAATCAGGTGAAATTTTGCAATTTAAAACGAAACTTGTCCTCTGTGGTGGAGTAGTCGCTGGCGCAATTGCAATCGTGGGATGCAGACGCTTCCACGTCAAAGCGGAGGCACGCATCTACCAACAAATCAAACAGCAATTTGCTAACCAAACGGTTTATGGGACCTGGTTAAGACCCGAATATCAACTCCTAGCGGAAGACTACTACCTAGGCGGTGTCAATATTCTTGCAGACAACACCATTATTGAATATCAGTTCACCGCTAATCGCTGGGGTAGAATCATTGACCTCGCGAAAACGGGTACCACCCCGGCTATTCAATTTTAAAGTTGATGACGATTTTATAGATGGGGCCGTTTTGGCTAAACTTAGCTTCGTATTCAGTTTCTACATTTTCAGCCTGTTCAGGACTGTTATGCAGGTCTAGTGAAACATACTCGAAGTTCGTCCCAAACTGGTTAAATGAAATCAATGAATATTCAAACAATCCACGGTTATCAGTCTTGAATTCAAGCTGGTGACCGTCTTTTAGTACCTCGCGATAACTAGCTAGGAAGGTATCAGAAGTCAGCCGGCGCTTGGCATGGCGCTTCTTAGGCCATGGATCTGAGAAGTTCAGGTACATTTTATCGATCTCACCGGGCTTAAACAACGTGTTTACTAACGCCCCATCCGTTTCTACCAATTGAACGTTAGAGAGTTCGGTTTCCACTAACTTACGAAGGGCAACGGCAATTACTGATTCCTGCAATTCAATCCCAATGTAATTAATTTCAGGATGGCGTTTTGCCATTTCAATGATGAATTGGCCCTTGCCAATTCCGATTTCTAAATGAAGTGGTTGGTGCTTTGGAAACCGTTGGCCCCATTTGCCGACCCATTTTTCAGCGTCGGTCACAATTAACTCTGGCTTTGATTCGATATAGGGCTTGGCCCATGATTTATGTCTTACTCGCATGTGAAACTCCTTTTAATTTAATTTCTGTTTGATCTTAGTGGTAATAAAACGGTTCGTAAGCAGCCAACTTTCGATTAGGTTCAATAAGAGGCTGAGGCCCCCAACCATAATCGAACGGCTACCAATTAAGGCCGTAATTGCGAAAATGACGGCTGAAATGGTCAACATCACTGAAATGACCCGTCTAAAGCTAGCAATTTGTAGTTGTTGGTCCACTGGATAAATATGGGTAAACACATTGCCCGAGAAGTGGAAGTAAAACGGAATCAGTTGAAACCCAATCAAGTAGATAAATAATAACCCGATTAAAATCGGTAGGTAGGTGCCCCCGACCCCCACTAACAAGATGGCCCCAATTAACGTTAGCCGTAAGTGTAGTCCACTATACTCACCGTTTCGCACGATTGAGCGACCGTATAGGGATAGGTACACGTTTTGGGGGGTCGACTTAATCCGGTTAACTAGGAAGTCCAAGTAGCGCCGCCGCTTGTTGGTCGCTTGAATATTTGGCACGTCGGTAAACAAATTAAAGAACTTGTAGACCGCAAGCATCCGAGCGTCTTCGATTTCGATTAGGTAGCGCCAATCAAGCGACTTATTTGCAAAGTGGCGTTTTTGGATTGACTGCCGAACCAGGTACACCGCACTGATCATCATGCCCAGCGATGGCGCTATGATTGCGGTCGCTAGTGCCACCACATTCACTAACCACTTAACCCGATTCGTTGAGCGGTGGTCATAGGCTTGGTTCAAGGCGGTATCAATGCCAGCCCCCTTCAAGAAAATCATTGCTAATAAAACCCCTAGTAAATCGATTACATTCCAGTTCATCGTCACCCGCATGAATGGCAGCAAGACAAACCAAATCACGATTTGGGGAATCAGGGCCATCCAAACGCTATACCGACGGGCTGATTTTAAATAATCGACCATTTCAGCTTCTCGAGGAATTAAAAAGACCCGGTCGGCCGGTTCAATTAGGGTCGCTAGGTGACTAAAGCCCTGGGCAATCAAAGTTACCGCAAAAATAACGATTCCTGGCCACCAGAGCCCCTGATGAAGCTGCTTTAGCAGGTTCGAATATGACAACCCTAAGCCCCCAATCAAGAAAAGCAACGCAATCACGAAGAAGTCGTTGAATACATACTTTAAGTACTTGGTCATCTCAGCCAGGTGCCGGGTCATTCGTTGTTTAAAGAGGTCTTTCATTGGGCTTCACCCTTGGCCAGCGCAAGGTAGATATTATTTAAGGAATCCCCTGCATTTGGGAATGCGCCCTTAATTTCAGCTAGGTCCCCTTCAATTTTAATTTTCCCGTCGTTAATCAGCACGAACCGGTCACAGAACCGCTCGGCAGTGTCTAACACGTGGGTCGACATTAAAATACTAGCGCCCTGCTTCTTCCGGTCGTTGATGAGATCCAAGAGGTCGTTAACCGCCAGTGGATCTAACCCCAAGAATGGTTCATCAATCACAAACAACTGGGCGTTGGTCATAAAGGCACAGACAATCATTACCTTTTGTTTCATTCCCTTTGAAAAATCAACCGGGAACCATTCCAGTTTATTATCTAATCGGAATGTTTTAAGGAGCGCGTGGGCCTTTGTCCATGCTTGTTCGTGGTCGAGGCCATAAGCCATAATCGTCATCTCAATGTGTTCCCGTAGGGTCAATTCGGTATATAACACCGGAATTTCAGGAATGTATGCAATTTGTTTTTTATACTCTTTATTATTAGTGGCAATTTGAAACCCGTTGATTTCAATCGAACCGGAAAATGGGGTCAATAATCCAATGATGTGGTTAATGGTGGTCGACTTCCCAGCCCCATTGAGCCCAATTAGCCCCACTAACTCACCATCATGGACGTCAAATGAAATATCCTTTAAAACGGGAACTTGCGAATAGCCCCCCACTACGTTCTTAACATCTAAGGACAATTCAATTCCTCCTCTATCTTTAATTTACTTATATTATAGCATAATGCGCAGATATCCATTTCGTTTTCAAAAGCATTTTTGGATAGTGTATAATTAACTTAATAAATAATAAGGTAGGTAATTACTATGACTGATTGTATCTTTTGTAAGATTATCAACGGGGACATCCCCAGCTACACTGTTTATGAAGACGACGTTATTAAGGCCTTCTTGGATATTTCACAGGCTACTCCTGGTCACACGCTAGTGATTCCCAAAAAACACGTTCCCAACATCTACGAATACGACGCTGAGTTTGCCAGTCAGGTCTTTGCGCGAATTCCAAAGATTGCCCGGGCCATTCGGAAGTTCAGTCCTGATATCAAGGGGATGAACATCGTAAACAACAATGGTGAGTTAGCATACCAATCAGTATTTCATTCCCATTTCCATTTAATTCCACGGTATACTAATCAAGACGGGTTTAGCATGCAATTCACTGATAATTCAGGTAAGTACGACGACACTAAATATGCAACCATCGCCCACGCAATCAAAGAACAAATGGAGGAATAGTCAATGAAGGAATTACTAAAATTCGCTGGTATTTCAGCTGGGGCCCTCGCGGTTTACCTGGCTGCCAATCGGGAAACCCCGACCCAATTTTTTAACCGGACCCGTAATTTTGTCATGATCAAGGCTGACCAATTTCAAAAGTTTAATCGGGACCAGGCTCGGGTCAAAGACGCCCTTAATAAGCTCAAGACCGAGTTGACCACTAGCCAAAAAACAATTCGCGATGTTCAAACACGCATTAGTGAATACACGTTCGAAATCCAACCCCACCTGGATAAAATCAATGCAACCATCAGTAAAATGAAGTAGTCTGTTCATTTAATTTTTAGTTAAGGTCAATTTAACCCCTGCCGATATAATCTGAATTATGTTATATTGGAACATGTTAAATATATACTTATTAAATTTGTACGAATGGATGTGTTTTTTTTATGAAAAAATGGCTAGTCGGAGTAGCCGGAGTATTTTTGAGTTTAACCTTAGCAGCCTGTGGTAGTTCCGCAGTTGCAACTACTAACGGTGGTAAGATTACTCAAAGTCAATACTACAGTAGTATGAAGGAAACCTCTAATGGTAAACAAATCCTTCAACAAATGATTTTAAACAAGGTCTTAGAAAAGAACTACGGAAGTAAGGTTAAGGATTCACAAGTGAACAAGCTATTTAACCAATACAAATCCCAATACGGATCACAATTTAGTGCCGTTCTCCAACAACAAGGTTTGACTAATTCCACCTTCAAGAGTCAAATTAGAGATAATTTACTTCTTGAACAAGCCGTTCGGGAAAACACTAACTTCTCTGATGCAGCTTTGAAGAAGCAATTCAAGAGTTACCAACCTAAGATTACGGTTAATGCAATCTTAGTTTCCAAGAAGGCGACTGCTGAAACTGTTATCAGTCAATTAAAGAGCGGCAAGAGCTTCTCTAGTTTAGCTAAGAAGTACTCTACTGATACTTCTACTAAGAACAAGGGTGGTCGTTTGCCAGCCTTCGATAATACTTCATCCTCTGTTGATTCAGCATTCAAGAAGGCTGCCTACAAGCTTGAAAAGAAGGGTGACTACACTATGACCCCTGTTAAGACCCAATACGGTTACCAAATTATTCAAATGGTTAACCATCCAGCCAAGGGTAACTACAAGGATCACACTAGTGAATTGAAGGACCAAATCGTTACTTCAGAAATGTCAGATAGTACTACTTTACACAACATCGTTGCTAAGGTATTACGGAAGGGTGACGTTGACATCAAGGATAACCAATTGAAGGATATTCTTGCTAGTTACATCACCACTGAAAGCTCCACTTCAAGTAAATAATTATCATCTAAAAAGTCGCATTATGCGGCTTTTTATTTTGCAATCAAAAACACCACCCCGATTAACAATTCGGAGCGGTGTTTTTAATTTGGATTTAAAATTAATTCCCACCTAAGAAACTCTTAGCATCGTTGAACCACTTGCTAGTCTGTTTCTTAACGGCGTCAAAACCATTTTCGATATTCTTCCCAATACTATTACCACTATCTTTAACGTTATTCCAAAGATTGGAACTACTACTGCTGCCACTATTATTGGCACTATTTCGTTCGTCAATAATTGATTGGGCATCCTTCGTATCAAACTGGGTCTGCTTCGTGGTTGGAATAATCGACGTCATTTCACTCTTGAATAACGGTCCAATTCCGGTCCCACTGAGGTTTTCCAAATGGTGATTGCTATTGGTGTCATCGAATCCTTCCCAGGTTGCTACCACAACATTTGGTGTGTAGCCGATGATCCATTTATCACGGGTTGCATCTGCATCCGTGGTGGAATCAGCCTCAGTACTTCCCGTCTTTCCTGCCACCTGGTAGCCGTACGGTTTAGCGTCGACCCCGGTTCCGTTGTCAAATACCCCTAGCATCATACTGGTCATTGTCTTTGCGGTGGCCGCTGACATGACCCGGGTTCCCTTTTGCTGGTCTGTATTATCGATGATTACGTTCCCAGAGGCGTCAACAATTTTTCTGATGTAATACGGCTTATTGGCAACTCCATTGTTTGCAAATGCGGTATAGGCCCCGGCCATTTGCTGTGGTGAGACCCCGGTGGAGAGGCCCCCCAGTGCTAATGAGAGGTTCTTATCACTATTTGTAATTGGAATTCCAAACTTCTTGACCGAGCTATACCCACTCTGCACCCCAATCTTGTTTAATAGCCAGACCGCAGGCGCATTCATACTCTGAGCTAAAGCCTCATACATCGGGACCTTCCCGGTGTATTGATCATTATAGTTTTGGGGGGTGTACTTATTCTTCCCATAGGACTTCTTTTCATTCACCAATTCAGAATCGAAATTATAGCCACTTTCAATTGCTGGAGTGTACACCGCTAGTGGCTTCATGGTCGAACCAGGCTGGCGTTTCATCTGCGTTGCCCGGTTATACCCCCGAAAGACGTGCTTACCACGGCCCCCAACCACTGCATTCACCCCACCAGTTTGCGGGTTAACAGAGATCGATGCGGCTTGGACCTTAGTCCCGTCCGCAGCATTTTGGGGGAACATGTTCGGATCATTGAAGTTACTTTGCATTGTCTGTTGTTGACTTTGGTCTAAATTAGTGTAAATCTTATAGCCCCGATTCATGATGTCAGCTTCTGATAGTCCGTAGCGGTTAATCGCTTCGTCAATAACGGCATCAAAATAGTACGGATACCGATAACTATCCTTGTAACTATAATTATCCCGAACTTCAATCGGCTGAGCTTTGTACTTAGCCGCCTGCGCCTTTGTAATTTTACCATTAGCCACCATTAGGTCTAAAACGGTATTCCGGCGTTCGAGTGCGAGGCGAGGATGGTCAACCGGATTATAGCCACTTGGGTTGGTCAACATCCCGGCCAACACGGCGGCATCTTGGACCGGCAGGTTTTTAACCGACGTTCCAAAGTACCGCTCGGAAGCATCACTAACCCCATACACCCCATTACCAAAGTAGGCGTTGTTCATGTACATGGTGAGAATTTCATTTTTAGAGTAAACATTTTCCACTTGAATCGAAATGAATAGTTCCTTGAGCTTTCTAGAAAAGGTCTGTTCCTGCGAAAGATAGGCGTTCTTAACTAGTTGTTGGGTAATCGTACTTCCCCCACCGCTAATGTAATCCCGGTGTAAAATCTTATTCTTTAACCAGAGGAGTCCGGCCCGGCCGAAGCCCTTAAAAGAAAAACCATGTTCGTTGTAAAAATTACGATCTTCAGTCGATAAAATGGCGTCCGGAACGTTTTGGGAAATATCCTTCATCCCAACGTACGTTCCCTTCTGGGAGTAAAGCTCCCCTGCTTTCTTATTACTGACGTCGTAAATCACGGTCGAGCGTTTCAGGGATGAGTTTAAATTTTGAACGTCCATGGTCTTAGCCACGAACGTCAAATAGGTACTCATGGTAAACACAATCCCCATTACCACCATAATGATCCATCGATTAATATGGTAACGCTGCCAAATCCGCTTTTGCACTGTTCTAAATTTATGCCAAGCAGAAGCTAATCCTGATTGGCGAGCTGGTTGCTGTTTCATTAAAGGCATTTCGCCCCCTTCAAATATTAAGTATAATTGTACCATAATTCAGATATCCGGTATGATTTTGACCGTAATTTTAACCTTTAAAGTCAAAAAATCTGCCGATTCCATTTGCTGGAAACGCCAGATTTAGTGGTATTAATTACATTTCATCAGGTGATTTAACCCCTAGTAATCTTAATGATTCTTTCAACACGATTGAAACACTCTTAACCAATGACAACCGAGCGTCTAGTTGATCCTGGTCATCAAGAATTCTGGTGTGAGCATAGTACTTATTGAAGGCCTTTGCTAACCGAAGGGCGTATTTCGCAATCACGGATGGTTCAAATTCAGCACAGGCATCCTTCACAATCATTGGGAAGTCATTTAGTAATTTAATAATTTCCCATGATTCAGGATCGTTTAGATCCCGGCTGCTAGCATCAGGATTAAAGTCTGGAACCCGTCTAAGGATACTTTCAGCCCGTACCCGTGAGTATTGCACGTATGGACCAGTTTCGCCTTCAAACTTCAATTGGTCTTCCAAGACAAAGTCGATGCTATCCATCTTATCATTCTTTAAATCACCGAAAATAATCGCCCCCACCCCGACTTCTTGGGCTACTTGTTGCTTGTTCGCAAGGTCTGGATTCTTTTCTTCAATTTGCTTCTTAGCAAGAGCGATTGAATCGTTCAACACCTCATCCAACAAGATGATCCGCCCGGAACGAGTGGAGAGCTTCTTTCCATTTACGGTAATCAACCCGAATGGAATGTGATGGAGGTCCTTAGCAGAAGGAACCCCCATTTCTTCTAGGACCGCCTTCAATTGCTTGAAGTAGTAAGTCTGCTCTGAGCCCACGACATAGAGGTTCATTGCGGGATGGTATTCGCGGTCCCGGTAAATCGCTGTCGTAATATCTCTAGTAATGTATAACGAAGCCCCATCACTCTTTAAGATTAATGCAGGGTTTAAGTTGTACTTACTTAAGTCCACAATTTGGGCCCCTTGGGATTCCTTTAACAGATGCTTATCCTTTAACATTTGGATTACTTCGGGCATCTTATCGTTATAAAAAGCTTCCCCATTGTAGGTATCGAACTTGATGCCCAGCTTATCATAGATTTGGTTAAATGCTGATAGTGAAACAGAACGGAACCACTTCCATAGGTCAGTGGCTTGCTTATCGCCGTGTTCGAGCTTACTGAACCATTCCCGTGCTTCATCATCTAATTCTGGATGTTCAACGTCTTCCTTATGGAATTTAACGTAGTATTTTACCAGATAGTTAATCGGATCGCGCTTAACGTCTTCTTCATTCCCCCACTTAAGGTAGGCCGTAATCAACTTTCCAAATTGGGTTCCCCAGTCACCCAAGTGGTTATCCTTAATTGGGTGGTAGCCATTTTTAGCAAGGATGTTAGCAACCGCATTCCCAATTACGGTTGACCGGAGGTGGCCCATTGAAATGGGTTTTGCGATGTTAGGGGATGACATATCAATTGGGACGTTCCCATTCTTCCCATCTTGGTTTTGACCGTAGTCCGCCTTTTCACTTAATACAGTTTTTAAAACGGCCTTACTAAATTCAGGCTTACTTAAAAAGAAGTTAACGTATGGACCCATCGCAACCACTTTTTCAAATCCAGTGTCATCAATTTTAGCAACCAGGTCCTGGGCAATCATCTGGGGAGCCTTATGGAGGGCCTTCGCCAACGTAAAGGTAGGAAAAGCTAGGTCCCCCATTTTAGAATCCTTAGGGCGTTCAATTTTTTGGAATACCGCCGCTTGGTCTAATCCAGCATCGGCATCTAATGCAGCGCTAATGAGCGTCGCCACTTGTTGTTTGTACTTATCCATGTGTATTCCTCCATATAAATTAAAAAAGTCCCTTGCAAATAAGATTTGCAAGAGACGGATGGTTTTATGATCCGCGGTACCACTCTAATTGATATGATTATCCGCTTTATATTTACAATTTAATCGTCTAAAAAGCACGCCTTCAGTCCCCGAAAGTTCCGGCTTTCACCGCCCCGGAATCGCTACTCCCATTCTAAAGGACCTACTACTCTTTTATCATCAACTGGTTTATCGAATCATTCGATAAAGCGGGTAACGGGAATCGGACCCGCGACCTAAGCTTGGGAAGCTCATATTTTACCACTAAACTATACCCGCATTACTTAAAATATTATAGCATAGCATTCAAAAAAAGTCATCCCCTAAACGAGAATGACTTGCAATTTTTAGCTATATTTTTTTACATTCGCCTTGATAAAATCAGCCGATTTTTGTAACTTAGCTTGTTCTTCTGGTGTTAAGTCCAGCGCAACCCGCTTTACAATCCCCTTGCGGCCAACAATCGCTGGGTAGGACAGATAAACGTCTAAATCCGCTTGGTAGTTAGAAACTGGTAACACCGTTAAGGAATTAGATAGAACCACGTTCGCTAATCGAACCGCTGCCGTAGCAACCCCATAGTTAGTGTATTGTTTCCCCTTAAAGACGTTAAAGCCACCCTTACGTGCTCCATCATCCAATGCATCCAGATCCAAACCGCTAGTAGCAGCTAACTCGGTAATTGGTTTATCAAATACCGTTACAGTCGACCATGCTGTAAATTGAGAATTACCGTGTTCACCCAGGTTATACCCATGAACGGAAGTCGGATCCACATGGAGCTGTTCACTGACTTCACGCAGCATTCTAGCTGAATCCAAAAGCGTCCCGGTCCCAATGACCTGATTCTTTGGGAGTCCAGTATATTGTTGATAGAAAGATGTGATTACATCACACGGATTACTAATGTCAACTAACACCCCGTTAAACCCAGATTCCTTAATCTTGGCTGAAATGGACTTAACCTGGGCACTGGTAAATGGAAGCTCAGCAAAGCGATCGGAAGTTTCACTACTTTGTAAATGAATATTCCCCATGGCTGAAATAACAACATCAGCGTCCTTCAATGCTGAATAATCATTTACCGTAATGTTAGTGTGAAATGGTAAATTCGGCATCGCATCTCGTAAGTCAACGGCGTCTGAGACAACCTTAGCTTCATTAGTATCAATCATGACCAATTCATCAGCAAAGCCAGCTGAAACTATGTAATGGGCAACTGTTGATCCAACGTGCCCGCTGCCAATAACCCCAATTTTTCTACTCATAATTATCACCTCAAATAAATTTTCAGTTATTAAAACAATTTTAATATACCACCTTTGGCATTTTTTTGCACGCCATAGCTAATCCTGCTTACTTCAGATATGCTAAAATAAGCGTAACCACTTATTCTAAAAGGAGGTGGACTCCAATGTGGGTCACATTTAATTTTATTCTCTGGGGCCTGTTAATTATTTCGTTAGTCACTGGATTTACCCGTGATTATGCCAAGCGCATCATTCAATCTTTAATCTGGTCACGTCTTTTTTACTTCTTAATTATCAGTAGTCAGTTCGTAATTAGTATTCGAATTTTTCACCACGACGCAGTTACGGTCATCATTAGTGATATCCTCTGCATTGCATCAATTGCAGCAATTGAACGGGGATATCAAAAGCTAGAAAGCCAGAGTTTTAAACGATTAGATTCTGTCATTATGATAATCATTATTACCGCCGCAATTATTGCACAACTCATTGCACTAAATTAAATATGTAAAAAAATAAAGAGAAGGCTCATTTGAGCCTTCTCTTTATTTAGTTCATGATTAAATATTATAAGAATTTAACGAGTTTCTTGTTACTGGTAATGTATTTACCCTTACCAACGTAGAAACGGGTAATTCCTTTGTAGTTAACTACTCTCTTAACCTTAATCTTAGAACCAGTCTTATAGAACTTCTTTCTGGTCGTAAATCCTTTTTCACCATGGACAATGGCACCCTTAGGGTTAAGAACCTTAACGGTGGTACTACCAGTATTCTTTAAGTCTGACTCTTGATAGTAAGCACTTACTACGTAACCGTGGTTGGCAGTAATGTAAGCCCCCTTGTATCCAGAGATGACGTTCTTGATATAGTAACGAACGAGTCCACTTGAGGAAACTGCAATCTTACTAATCTTGAACTTATCGATGTTAGAACCGGCCATCTTGTTGGCCTTAGCAATCCGTTCGTTAACAGCGAACGTTGCGTTCTTGTAGAAGTAAATCTTCTTCTTGTTGTAAACATAGGATGCATGTTTAGCTAACTTGGAGTTGAATTCAGCTACATAACCATCAACATACCCCTTTGCCTGGTTTCGAAGCGATGCAGTGGCAATTGTATCGGTCTTCGCCTTAGCTTTACCAACCGCATATTCACTAGTATATACTGAGTGACCAACAGCATAAGCCCGGGCAAAGTCACTAGCGTAAGTCGATGTCTCACCAGAAGCAACAACTGATGATGCATTGTTAGAACCAGCAACGTAACCATCATAAGCTCCTTGGTAAGTGGCTTGACTATTGTATGACGCATTCTTAGCAACCTTAGCAATGGCATCAGATAGTCCCAGACTGTAGTAGTTTGCATCTAAACTATTCGCCGCGCTTGATGAAGCAGCTGAGTTTGATGCGCTGGCACTAGCACTGGCGCTAGCGCTGGCACTTGAACTAGCTGAGCTAGCGGAACTAGCAGAGCTGTTAAGAGCACTCTCACTAAGCGCCGCGCTAGCAGCAGATGATACTAAGATACTGGAGCTAGCTACCAATTGATTATTCATACTGATCGTTCCAGCAAGTGAAACGGCAATCGAATTAGCGATTATTGCAGCTGACTCAGCACTCTTAGCAATGCTGTTTTGAACGACTGCATTACTGGAAGCAAGGTCGGCAACTGAACGGGATGAACTAGCAACGCTGTTATCCCCAAGCAAAGCAGCGGAACTAGCGGCAGATGCAGCGTTTGATGCAGCTGCATTATCGCTGCTAGCAGCAGAACTAGCGCTTTGCGCAACACTATTAGCAGAAAGCGTAACACTGTTAGCAGAGCTAATCGTAGCTGATGCAGAGTTAGCAAAGTTGGTCGTGATGATCGATAGTGAAGCTGCACTGCTTGCTAATGAAGCAAGTGAAGCTAGGCTAGTATCATTTGGATAAGCACTTGCAATTGCAGCAATTTGGTTCGCACCACCAATAACTGCACTAGTGTTTGAGTTAATTAGTGGCGTTACACTCACTGCTTGGGAGTTAATTAGTGAGTTCACGCTAGTAGCGTAACTAGTTACGCTAGCAGCACTACTGGTTGAAACGTTTGCTGAACTAGTGGCAGTGGAGTCACTAGCAGCAACACTAGCGTTTGAAGCAGCAGCGTAAGCTTCCTTTGCAGAAACAAATGCTGATGAAGCCTGAACACTTAATTGATTTGCAGAGGCGCTATCAGAAAGCGCAGCCGAGGCAGCAACACTAGCAACGCTATTCTTCACACTAATTACAGAGTTAGCCAAGCTAATCAATGAATTCTTAACTGATTCAGCACTCACTGCTGAACTAGCAAGGCTATTGTAAATGTCCCCGGCACTAACGTTTCCAACCGTGTAGTAGGACTTAGCTTGTGATGCAGTGGAGCTAGCAAATTCAGCCGACTTTTGTAAGTCAACGCTTGCTGAGCTAGCAATTACACTAGCCGAGTTAGCAACTGACTTAGCTGCGTTCGCAATGCTTGATTGAGTCTTAGCGTCACTATTAAGCGATGCCATCGTGATGTTTGCCGAACTAATCAACTTAGTTTGGGAACTAAGCACTGGGTTCGTTGCAAACTGGCTATTCAAACTGTTAGCAACGGAGGCATCTGAACTAATTGAGTTAGCAACTGATGAAACAACCACTGAAACGGAACTGGCAACACTTGCGTAACTATTTGTTTGATCATTAGCAACGCTAACGGATCCCGCGGTAACACTTCCGGCACTAGCGTTGGCAGAAGCGGCACTAGTGAGTTGATCGGCATTGTTGATTCCCGTATTAGCAGCAGCAATTTCCTTAGTAATTTCTGAGCTCTTTGCACTAACAATTGAATTAGCTGACTGAGCTAAGCTATTAGCGGAGATTGCATACGATGCGGCAGAAGATCCAGCCGTTGATAATGAATTAGCAACGCTAGCAGCAGCATCAGCCTGACTTCTGTAAATTGCAATCGTAGCAGAAGCTGATTCAGCAGCTGAACGAGCAGAACTAGCGATAACACTATTTCCACCTTGAGCAGCCGAGCTTGCAACTGATTGAGCACTTTGGGCAGAAGCGTTAGCACTATTAGCGGCACTCAATGCTGAATTTGCAGTTTGACTAGCACTTTGCGCTTGAACGGATGCAGAACTAGCAATCACAGCAGCTGAATTAGCCTGGGAAGCTAACCTGTTAGCAAGTGAAGCAGCAGAAGCAATCACAACAGCAGCGGAGCTAACGACTTGGTCCTTAGGATATGAAGCCGCTGCTGAATTAGCAACATTTGCAGTAAACGTTGCGGCTTGCGCAGCACTAGTAGCACTACTTGCTTGTTGTGAAGCAACCGCACTATTGCTTTGAACTTGGGCACTAACCGAGCTAGTGACCTTAGAATCAGCAATGATATTGTTAACGTCGTTTTGTCCGCTGTTAGCAGCATTTGATGCCCGAACAGCATCACTAGCAGCTAAGCTAGCTTGAACCGCAGAACTAGTTGCGGAGTTAACGTCAGCTAATACTGAATTTGCAGCAGATTCATCAGCTATTGCTGAACTAGCCGCAGAGGTAGCTACCTTTGAGTTAGCTTCAGCAACCGCAAATGCGGATGCAGCAATTGATGCCATCGTGGATGCGTTTGCTGCATTTTCAGAGGCAGATGTGTTGTAGTTGCCTGCGTTTCCATAGTCATGAGCACTAATTGCACTCGCAGCTAATGAAGCATAAATGTTTGCAACCCGGTTATTTTCCTTCGCAGCCGCGTTAGCACTATTGATGACAACGGCAGCAGAACTAACTTGAGCAGTTGCTGAATATGCCAAGTTCTTTTGAACTGAAGCATCCGCATTAAGGCTGGTTAGTTTTGGTTCCGCTGCGCTAATTACCTGAGCAGCACCACTAATGGCTGCATTGCTAGGATTAGCAGCAACAATTGATTGAACCAAGCTAGCCGAATTCAATGCTTGTGCTGAATCACTTGCAACGGCAACGGATGCAGAAGCAGCAATCGAGGCATTCGCACTGGTATTAGCGAGGTCATTAGCAACGGCACTAGCGTAACTAGTGGTACTACTAAATGCATTTGAAGCAGAATTACCGTTGTTATTAGCATTACTTGCGGCAGCAGAAGTAGCAGTTGAATTAGCAGAACTGGCAACTGAAGCAGCGGATGAAGCAACGCTTTGATCACTAATTGCTGCAGCAGCAGCGGAGCTGGCAACATTCTTAGCAGAACTAGCAATTGAGGCCTGGTTACTTGCATCACTTTGTAGACTGCTCATGCCACTTGCAGCGGCTGAAGCTTGACTAATGTAGATACTTCCGGCAGAAGTATCCCCACCAGCAAAGGCAGAACTAGCAGCGGAGCTAAGGCTATTGACCGTACTTGCAGCAGAACTGGCAGCCTTAGAGTCCTCATTAGCCTTGGATGCAGCAGCACTCGCAGCACTAGCGGCACTATCAGCAATACTGGATTGCTTATCAGCATCTGATTTAGCATTCGATGCAATCGTAGCGGCACTAGAAGCAATCGATGCAGCAGAACTAATTACAGGGTTCCCTGAATTAGCGCTAGCAGCGGAGGCAGCGTTAGCAGCATCGCTATTTGCGCTACTACTGATGCTATTAGTTGCGGAAGCAGCTGAATCAGCTTGACTAGCGTAACTAGATGCAGCAGAAGCATCGCTATTAGCCCCACTGGCATAACTACTTACCGCACTAGAAACAGCGGAAGCCGTGCTTGAAGCATTCGCTGCTCCGGAAGCACCTGCACTAGCAGCATTAGCAGCATTAGCAGCGTCTGTATTAGCACTGGCAGCCGTTGAATTGGCAATACTTGCATTGGTGCTATCTGTCATAGCTTGACTAGCAGCAGCGCTGGCAGTTGAGGCCTGTGAACTAGCAGCAGCGGCAGCTGAAGCAGCGGCATTGCTAGCACTATCAGCAGAATTGGCAGCGTTGGAAGCTAGTGAAGCATAGGAAGAAGCGGCAGTACTGTCACCACTTTGGGCAGCATTCGAGGCAGCCGCTGAATAACTAGCTGCATCACTACTTGCTGATTTAGCAGTAGAGGTTGCAGTGGATGCTTGACCACTATAACTACCAGCAGCTGAGGCAGCATTCGAGGCAATAATACTATTACTATTAGCGTCGGAAGCGGCAGATTTAGCAACACTAGCAGCACTGGCAGCAGTAGAGGCAGCTGAGCTAATCGTAGCGTTACTTGGGTGCAATGCCTTTTGAGTTGCTGCTGAATTAGCAGCATCATTGGCAGCAGATGAGCTAGCTTGAGCATCCGAAGCCGCTTTACTTGCAACGCTATTATTACTATTAGCAGCACTGGCGTATGAACTAGCGGAACTGTTACTAATTACAGCCCCACTAGTAGCAGCACTGGCTTCCTTAGATGAGTTGGAAGCATTACTTGCATAGCTAGCAGCAGCACTGGCAGTCGAAGCGGCACTAACGGCACTACTGATTGTTGCAACGTAGCTATTAGCAGAAGATTCATCAGTTTGAGCAGCAGACGCAGCATTGGCTGCATCATTCTTCGCACTTGCGGCAGTAGCAGATGCAGATGAAGCACTAGCAACCAATGCACTTGCAGAGTTAGCAGCAGTGGCAGCGCTGGAATTCAATGCAGATGCGCCAGAGTAATCACCAGCATTATTAGCAGAAATAGCTTGGCTAGCGTAAACGCTTGCCATGTTGGCATTGGAACTAGCAACAGCACTAATGCTGTTAGCTACGCTAGCAGCAGCACTAGCAACACTAGCGGCACTGGATGCCTTCGCCTTTTGGCTATCAGCATCGGACTTAACACTACCTAGCGCAGAACTAGCAACACTCATCGCAGCAGAAGCCGAACTAATGGCAGCATTGCTTGGGTTCCCTGAGACGTACCCGCTCATCACAGCACTTTGTTGGTTAGCGGTATTGGAATCACTTGTTACCACGCTGGCAGCTGAAGAAGCAACACTAGCGTAACTACCAGCAGCTGAAGCATCGGCAGAAGCAGCACTCGCGTACGAATTGATGGCAGCACTGGCACTTGAAGCTTCAGAACTAGCAGCACTCGCACTGGCTGATCCATTGTTTCCAGCGGTAGCGGCAGAGCTGGCAGCGTTGTTATCACTTTGCGCAGCACTGGCATCGGAGTTTGCAGCACTATTTGCACTTTGAGCTGCACTATTAGCGGAGTTCGCAGCACTCGCAGCAGAATCAGCAGCGGACTTAGCTGAAGCAGCAGCAATCGCAGCATTGGATGCGTCACTCGCAGCAGAACTGGCAATTGACTTAGCAGCTGAAGCAGCACTACTATTTCCAGCATTAGCAGCACTGGAAGCAGCGGAGGCAGCACTGGAAGCAATTGATGAAGCTTTGGAAGCAGCTGTTGATGCGGAGTTTGCAGCTGAATTTTGCGCACTAGCAACTGATGATGCGGAATTGGCAGCACTGGATGCGGAATTGGCAGCTGAAGCCTCACTCGCAGCGGCACTCGCAGCGGCACTCGCTGATGAAGCTAATGACTTAACCGTAGCGTTACTTGGGTTAGCATTGGCAGTCGAAGCCGCAGAACTAGCAGCGTTGCTGGCATCATTTGCATGGCTAGCAGCAGCACTGGATGCACTGGATGCATTTGAACTTGCAGCAGAAGCAACTGCAGAATCTGATGATACGGCACTACTGTCAGCAGAAGCATTCCCGGAATAACTAGATGCTTGACTCGCATAACTAGATGCTGATTGAGCATCGTTAGCAGCAGCACTGGCCTGGGTGGCATTTGATAGCGCATTAGCAGCAGCGGAAGAAGCAGCATTCGCATTCGATGAATCAACTTGGGCCTTAGAAGCAGCAGTGGATGCAATTGTAGTAGCAGAAGCCGCAATCGATGATTGCGTTGCTGCATCATTTGCCTGGGCACTCATCCCAGCAGCTGCTTGGGAAGCCTGGCTAGCAAAGTTGCTTCCGGCACTAATGTCACCGTTGGTATATGCACTATTAGCGGAATCAATCAGGCTCTTAACATTGTTTGAAGTTAAACTAGCGTTGTAAGAATCTAAGTTAGCTTGACTAGCGGCAGCCGATGCTACAGCAGCAGCGGAACTAGCAATACTAGATTGACTAGCCGCATCAATTGATGCAGCATTTGCAACGCTCGAAGCAGAAGTTGCAGTTGCAACTTGAGAAGCAATATAACTATTGCCACTATTGTTAGCAGCAATACTGTTAATTGCTCCTGAAGCACTAGCGATAGCTGCACTATCACTCCCAGCAACTGATGACGCTAGGCTAGCAGTAGATGCATATGATGCAGCAGATTTAGCATTTGCATCAGCGGAGGCAGCGTAACTTTCGGTAGCACTAGCGTAAATAGAAGCAGTTGCGTTAGTCCCGCTGTTATTACCAGTAGCAGCGCTAGCAGCACTGGCATTGTTGCTAGCGTCATTATTAGCACTTGTAGCCTGGCTAGCAGCCGAACTAGCTACTGAACTGGCACTCTGGGCAGTACTATTGGCAGCTGAGGCATCACTAGCGGCCGATTCAGCATTCGATCTAGCAGTGGAAGCGGCAGCAGCAGCGCTTGAAGCCACCGTTGCAGCGGAACTAGCAATTACCTTAGCAGCAGACGCAGAACTATCGTTACCGGCACTCGCGTAACTAGCGGCAGCTGAGGCAGCTGAACTAGCATCGTCGTTAGCACTTGAAGCTTGGCTAGCAGCGGAACTAGCAGTTGATGATTGCCCGGCAATGTAAGAACTATCACTGGCAGCCTTAGATGCGGCCGAACTAGCTACCGAGTTAGCACTCTGCGCAGTACTGTTGGCAGCGCTAGCCACTGATGCATCGGACTTAATCGCAGCATTACTTGGGTGTAGTGAAGCGATAATGGATGCGGCAATACTTGCGGAACTAGCAAGGGATGCGTTGGAGGAAGCAGCTGTAGAAGCCGTTGCAGCGGAATTTGCAGCAGAATTTGCACTTGCAGATGCACTGTTAACCGCCTGACTATCACTTTGGGCGCTACTGTTGTATTCAGATGCTTGACTCGCATAGCTCTTAGCAGCGCTCGCGTCACTAGCAGCAGCACTGGCAGTCGAAGCAGCAACAATGGCGGAGTTAACGGCACTGTTTTGAGCTGCGGCAGCACTAGCAATTGCAGCGGCTGAATTAGCAGCATTCTGACCAGCTGAAGTGGCAGTTGAAGCATTTTGACTCGCAGTCTTAGCATTATCAGCATTCGTAGATGCAGCGGATGCAAAGCTAGCAGCAGCGGAATTATAAGCGCTAGCTTGCGAGTAATTGCCGGCCGTGTTGGCGGAAATAGCTTGACTAGCATTAGTACTTGCTAAACTAGCGTTATTCTTTGCATTGTTAGCTTCACTATCAGCAGTTGAGGCAGCCGTACTAGCAGCAATATAAGCTGAACTAGCGGTACTGGAGTACCCGCTCGTAGCGGCCTTATCACTGGCAAGGGCGGAACTAGCACTTTGATATGCAGAGTTAGCAGCAGAAATGGCAGCATTACTTGGATTGTTGGAAACGTAATTACTCATTGCTGATGATTGTTGACCAGCATTGTTGGAGTAACTAGTAACCACACTATCAGCTGATGAGGCAGTTGCACTGGCCACCTTAGCAGCGGAGGCGTTCGTATCAGCTCCACTAGCGTAACTAGCTGCGGCAGAACTAGCAGATGAGGCCATGCTACTTGCAGCATTAGCCGAATTTGCACCACTACTTCCTTCATTAGCAGCAGAACTAATGGCGTTAGATGCACTAGTGGCTGTTGAGTTAGCAGCAGAAGCAGCAGCACTGTCGTTGGCTGCCTGGCTGGAAGCAGAACTAGCAATTGCAGCGTGGGAACTAGCGGCACTAGCAGCACTGGATGCAGCATCACTGGCACTCTTAGCAGCACTGGCAGCAGAACTGGCAATGGATGCTTGCGTCGATGCGGCACTACTATCACCCTTTGAGGCAGCCGAATTTGCGGCGGAAGCGGCACTACTTGCGGCACTGTTAGCAGCTGAAGCAGCACTATTAGCAGCACTGGCATTACTTGCATCACTAGAAGCAGCATTTGCAGCGCTAGCGGCAGTGGATGCTTGATTACTTGCATCGCTAGCGGCTGAGCTGGCAGCTGAGGCAGCAGACGTAGCAGCTGAAGCAGCAGAACTCATTACGGCATTGCTTGGGTTAGCAGAAGCGGTTGAGTTGGCAGCTGAGGCAGCCTTACTTGCAGAAGATGCATCTGAACCAGTAGCACTAGCAGATGCCTTAGCAGATGATGCATCAGAAGCAGCACTGTTGGCAGCACTCCCAGCCTTAGAATTATCTCCAGAAGTCCCTGCAGAAGCGATCGCAGTAGCTTCTGAATCAGCACCAGCCTTAGCAGCAACTAGTGAAAGCATTACGCCTGAGGCAGCACTTTCATCATTAACGGCTTGACTAGCTGCACTTTGGGCAACTGTTGTTAAGCTAGTCGTTACAGCGGCAGCGCTAGCGGCGCTGGCAGCTTGTTGACTAGCAACTGCGGCAGCGGATACGGCGATTGAGGTGTAGTTAGAGCCATCTGCATTCTTCCCAGTCATGTAAGCAACACTAGCTTGCGTGTTAGCACTACTAATTGCTGAAATAGCGCTTGAGATTGCTGAACTGGCATTCGTAATCACAGCAATTTGTGAAGTAACGGCAGTTGATGCACTCCCAGCAATGCTTCTTTGGGTAGCAGCGTCCGAATTGTAGCTACTAATTGCAGTTACAGCGCTGGAGGCATATGAAGCAGCGCTACTAAAGATCGCATCACTAGAGTTACTGTTGAAGTAGGAATTGATTGAATTAGCAATGACATTTGCTGATTGAACATTCCCACTAACTACGCTAGCGGCGGAACTGGCGATACTATAAGCGGAACTAGTAGCAGCACTATTGGCACTGGCAGTTGCTGAGGCAGTTGAAGTCGAAGCAGATGCGGAACTAGCTTCAGATGAAGCCCCACTTCCGGCAGCATTACCACTTGTTGCAGCATTAGCAGCACTATTAGCGGCACTAGCGGCACTATTGAAGTTGCTAATCTGAACGCCCATTTGTTGCACATCATTAGCAGCGTTAGATGCAGCAGTACTTGCAACTGAAGTTAACGATGCAATCGCGCTTGAATTATTAAGCATTGTTTGAGCATTGGCACTAGCAGTTGAGGCAGCGGTACTTGCAGCGGATGCAAAGTTATCCCCAGCACTGGTACTGCCAGCAAGGTAAGCTGAATTAGCGGAAGCAACGTTGTCAGAAACGGCAGTAGAAGCACTAGCAATGGCAACGCTAAGTGCAGAATTAGATCCATGAATAGCATTAGCAACACTAGCAGCACTGGATGCCGTACTCTTTTGTGATTGTGCATCGGTATTAAGTGATGCAATCATGGAATTAGCAGAATCAGCAGCCTTAGAAGCAGCCAAGATTACCTGATTAGCTGGATTACTGTTAGCTAAATTAGCAATACTACTATTAACAACGCTAACACTATCAGCATTCGATGAAGCTAGGCTAGCGGATGATGATGCATTCGTAGCATATGAGTTTGCCAAACTAACGTTACCAGCTTCACCATTGTAGACACTTCCAGCAACTGAATTAGCAGAGCTGGCAGTACTATTTTCGCTACTACCATTCGAGTTGGCACCAGCTGCTTGACTAGCAGCTGAACTAGCGGCATTAGTAGCACTAGAGGCCACGCTGGCAGCGGATGAAGCAACAACTTGATCAGAAATAGCGGCACTAGCAGCCTCTGATGCGATGATAGTTGCATTGGATGCAGCGATAACAGCATTTGAAGCAGCTGTCGATAATGTAGCCATTCCAGAAGCAGTTGCAGATGCTTGAGCAGCAAAGATAGAACCATTAGTCACATCTCCAGCCTTGTAATAGCTGTTAGCAACACTTACTAAGCTATTAACGTTACTAGTAGCGACACTGGCAGCTGTAGAAGCGGCAATCGCACTAGCAGCAGAACTGGATGCATTGGCATAAGCACTATTAGCTGCAGAAGATTGTTTATTCGCGTCAGCAAGTGCACTAGATGCAACAGACGCTACTGAGTTAACTATTGAAACTTGTTGTGAAACAATCGTGTTCTTAGGGTTAGCAGAAGCAATGCTATTTGCAACAGTTGCATTGCTAGTAACTTGCGTATTGAAGTTACTCGTGGCAACGGCAGCAGAACTAGCTTGAGAAGCATAAGTAGATGCATCGCCCGCATATGACTTAGCGGTGCTAGTACTAATTCCAATCGCTGAGTTGTAACTACTTGCTTCACTAGATGTTCCTGAAGTAGCACTGGATGCGCCACTTCCGGCAGCAGCATTGGAATTAGCGGCACTATTAGCACTAGATGCAACACTATTGGCAGAACTTGCATCATTACTTGCACTCGATGCAATGCTATTTTGAGCACTGGCATCGCTTGCGTATGAATCAGCAGATGACTTAGCAGCAGCAGCATTAGAAGCTGCTTTAGATGCATCGTTAGCAGCAGAACTAGCAATAGAGGCTTGCGTCGATGCAGTACTACTATCACCGCTTTGGGCAGCAGCAGACGCAGCTGCCTTAGCAGAAGTAGCAGTTGAATTAGCAGCTGATCCAGCAGCAGCTGCAGCACTAGCGATCGAGCTTTGGACGATTGCATTCGATGAGTCAGAAGCAGCCTGCTTATTGGCAGAACTAGCAACTACAGCGGCAGAGGAAGCCGTCGATGCAGCAGCGGTAGCACTCGATGCTAACGATTGAACTGCAGAGTTGCTTGGGTTGGCACTCGCAACGGAGTTGGCAGATGAAGCTTGAGCAGAAGCACTAGCAGCATTATTAGCCGCACTACCCGCATTATTAGATGCTGCAGAAGCATTATTACTTGCAGCACTAGCATCCTTTTGAACTGCGGCACTATCGCTTTGCGCATTGTCATTGTAACTAGATGCTTGGCTCGCATAACTAGATGCTTGACTGGCATAACTTACGGCAGAACTAGCATTTTCGGCACTTTGATATGCAGCAGATGCAGCACTATTCAATCCAGCAGCTACAGAAGCTTCGGCACTAGCTGAGTTCCCGGCACTGACCGCAGCAGGAGTTACTGAAGCAGCAGTAGAACTAGCCGTAATCGCATCAGCAGCATTTTGGGAAGCTGCAGAAGCTGCTGCAGAAGCATTGGAGTTCAATGAATTAGCTTGCGAATAATTTCCAGCCTTAGTAGCAGCGGCAGCAGCACTAGCATTGGCACTGGCAATACTTGCATTAATGCTTGCCATTGTATTGGCACTATTAGCAACGGAAGCGGCAGAACTAACTACACTGTAAGCAGAACTAGCAGTTGCAGAGTAACTATCAGCAGCTGACTTCGCACTGGTTAGTCCAGAACTAGCACTACTAAAGGCTGAACTGGCAGCACTAATTGCAGCATTGCTTGCGTTAGTAGCGTTATTCACAATTGCACTCATGGCAGAGCTCATGCCATTTGCATTATTAGAGTAACTAGTAACAACTGAATCAGCAGATGAAGCCACTGCATTAGCACTCGATGCGGTCTTGGCATCAGCATTAGCACCAGATGCAGCACTACTTGCAGCACTGCTTGCAGATGCAGCTTCACTACTTGCACTAGAAGTAGCGGAAGTTGTGCCTGAACCAGCATTGGAAGCAGCGGAAGAGGCGCCAGATGCAGCTGAAGTCATTGAAAGCATAACGTCAGACGCACTTGCTAAGTCCTTTCTAGCATTATCAGCAGCAATAGATGCCGTTGAAGCGAGACTCCCAGTATTAGTAGCAGCACTGGTTGCAAGGCTAGCAGTAGCAGATGCAGCATTAGCGGCACTAACAGCTAGACTAGTATATATCGACCCGTTAATCGTATCGCCACCGTTAAATGCACTGGTTGCTTGAACATAGTAACTATTAGCATTACTTACGGCCCCACTAACAGTTGAACTAGCAGAAGCAATCAAGGCCACTTGTGAGCTCCCGGCAGATGATGCACTAGCAGCAATACTATTTTGCAACGATGCATCGGCATTAAAGCCATTGATAGCAGTGACGGCACTGGATGCTACTGAGGCAGCACTCTTAAAGGTAGAATCACTTGGATCATTGTTAAGATAAGTGCTGATTGAGGTTGCAATTGAGTTGGCAGTCGAAACATTCGTGGACATGGTACCAACGACGGAGCTAGTGACACTGTAAGCAGAATTAATTACGCCATCGTTTGCAGAAGCAGTTGATCCAGCAATACTAGTAGCAGATGCAGCAGAGGAAGCCTGACTACTTGCACTCGAGCCGGCACTCCCCCCACTCTTAGCAGCTGAGTTTGCGGTACTAGCTGCACTAGCAGCACTATTGAAGGCATTGATCTGAACGCCCATTTGTTGCACATCTTGGGCCGCCTTTGAAGCCGCAGTACTTGCAAGATTAGTGTAACTAAGAATAGCACTGGAGTTGTTGAGCATTGATTGAGCGGCAGCACTGGCGGTTGAGGCAGCCGTACTTGCAGTAGCAGCAAATCGATCTCCATCGTTGGTACTACCAGCGAGGTAAGCAGAGTTAGCCGAAGCTACGTTATTGGAAACGGCAACGGAAGCCGAGGAAATTACAGCACTCAAGGAACCGTCAGAAGCACTGTGAATTGAGTTGGCAACACTGGCGGCACTGGATGCGGCACTCTTTTGCGATTGTGCATCGGTATTGAGGGATGCAATTGCAACACTGGCGGAACTAGCTGAAACAGCGTAACTAGCAAGCGAAGCATTGGATGCATTGGCACTCACTAAGGAAGCAATACTGTTATTAACCGTAGTAACACTATCTGCATTGGAAGAAGCTAAACTAGCGGATGATGATGCATTGGATGCATATGAGTTCGCCAAACTAGCGTTGGTTCCGTCTGCAGAAGCAACACTTCCGGCAACTGAATTAGCAGAAGTGGCGGTACTACTATTGTTACTACCATTCGAGTTCGCACCAGATGCTTGACTAGCAGCTGAACTAGCAGCGCTAGTGGCACTAGCGACAACACTCGCAGCCGATGAAGCAACGGCTTGATCAGAGATTGCTAACGAAGCAGCTATGGAGGCAATTGAAGTTGCACTAGATGCAGCAGTAACGGCATTTGAAGCAGCTGTCGATAATGCAGCCATGCCAGAAGCAGTGGCAGATGCCTGCGAAGCAAAGATAGACCCGTTAGTAACATCACCAGCAGTGTAGTAGCTATTAGCAACACTGACTAAGCTATTAACGTTACTTACGGCCACACTCGCAGCAGTCGAGGCAGCAATCGCACTGGCAGCAGCACTGGATGCATTTACGTAGGCACTATTGGCAGCAGCAGATTGATTATTAGCGTCAACAAGCGCATTTGATGCAGCAACTGAAGCGGAATTAACTAACTTAACTTGAGCTTGGATAATTTGGTTCTGACCGTTAGCAGAAGCCAAGCTATTGGCAGCGGTCGCATTGCTTGTTACTTGCGTATTGAAGTTACTCGTGGCAACAGCAGCGGAACTAGCTTGAGAAGCGTAGAACGATGCTGAGTTAGCGTATGATTTCGCGGTACTGGTGCTAAGGCTAGTGGCAGAATTCATATTACTTGCTTCACTAGAAGTTCCAGAAGTGGCACTAGATGCGCCACTTCCGGCAGAAGCGTTGGAACTAGCGGTACTATTAGCACTGGACGCAATGCTAGATGCGGAACTGGCAGTACTATTAGCACTTGATGCCGTACTATTAGCAGAACTGGCATCATTAGCGTATGAATCCGCAGCCGACTTAGCAGCGGCAGCAGCACTGGCAGCGTTAGATGCATCATTAGCGGCAGAACTAGCGATTGAGCGAGCAGTACTTGCAGCAGAACTGTTTCCGGATTGCGCAGCCGTGGAGGCAGCACTAGCAGCACTAGATGCAATGCTATTAGCCGTTGAGGCAGCAGTGGCAGCTGAAGTAGCACTATTGCTTTGGACAATCGCATTGGATGAATCAGAAGCAGCCTTACTATTGGCAGAGCTAGCAACGGAAGCGGCAGATGCAGCAGTTGAGGCAGCAGCAGACGCACTGGATGCTAACGATTGAATTGCAGAGTTGCTCTTGTTAGCATTGGCGGTCGATTGGGCAGCAGTAGCACTATCAGCAGCCGTGCTAGCAGCAGCACTGGCACTCGCAGCATTATTAGATGCTGAAGTAGCGTTGTTACTTGCCGCACTAGCATCCTTTTGAACCGCAGCACTATCACTTTGCGCATTACTATTGTAACTAGATGCGGCACTAGCATAACTAGATGCAGCACTAGCATCACTGGCAGCCGAGTTAGCAGCTTGGGCGTTAGAGATTGCGGCACTGATTGAATTATTATATCCAGATGCAGTGCTTTGCGCAGCTTCTGCTTGTGAAGCAGCAGTGGAAGCGGCTTGGGTTGCGGTAGCAGTAGCTTGGCTATTTGTTTGCGCAGCGGCAGCAGCAGCGGCAGCCGTAGATGCATAGCTAGATGCATTTGCATTCAAGGAAGCTGCCTGCGTGTAGTTTTGAGCACTGTTAGCTGCAATTGCCTGTGAAGCAGCTTGATTGGCTAAACTAGCATTCACACTAGCAGCAACGCTAGCGCTATTAGTTAAACTGGCAGCGTTGCTAGCAACAATGTATTGCGAACTAGCGGTAGCAGCATAAGAATCAGCACTAGTCTTAACACTTCCTAATGCAGAACTGGCGACATTGTATGCAGAACTGGCGGCACTTAACGCAGCGTTACTGGAACCACTAAACTGGCTAACAATCGAACTCATGATGGTCCCCTGTTGAGTCGCGTTATTAGAGTAACTAGTAACGACTGAATCAGCAGATGAAGCAGCTTGATTGTATTGAGAAGCTTTGGATGCATCAGCATTCGCACCACTGGCAGCCGTGCTAGCAGCACTGCTGGCTGAGTTTGCAGAGTTTTGAGCTGAGTTTGCAGAGCTATTCCCACCATTCGTAGCAGACGATGCCGTTTCAGATACCATTCCATATGCGGCACTAATTGCAGATGAACCAGTTGAAGCAATGGTGGAATTAGCATAAGCAGATTCTACCGGTACGTATGCAAAGCTAGTTAATCTAGGCATTGTATACGTAGCAATTTGCAAACTATTTGTCGTTGTACTAGCAGCAGTAACTAGAGAATTAACAGAAGCAATGTATCCATTAGCTGCTGAGATATCGCCAGCTGAATAGGCTTGACTAGCCGCAGTTGAATATTGAGCAATTCCAGATGCATAACCACTAATAGCACTACTTAATTGCAATAATTGATCTTGGAGGGATTCAACGTTAGCTGCTAAACTATCGACAACAACTCCCTGGGTAACCATATCTTTCTTTGCACCAGTTACGTCAGAAAAACCACTATTAGCAATTGAATTAGCAGAACTAAACGTTGAGTTATTAGGATCCTTAGCATAGTAGGAATTAACGTATGAAGTTTGACTACTTTCGGTTGGGTAAGCGCTTGAAATTGAACTAGCAACGCTACTTACAATCGACTGATAATTTCTAACCTTATTTACATATGCAGAAGCGGTACTATCAATTGTACTATTAATTAAAGAAGCCATGCTTGAAATTGCAGTCGAAGCCGAGTTAGCTGA
The DNA here is from genome assembly GCF_019303535.1 of Lactobacillus sp. Sy-1. Classification (GTDB taxonomy): domain Bacteria; phylum Bacillota; class Bacilli; order Lactobacillales; family Lactobacillaceae; genus Nicoliella. The sequence goes on from NZ_JACCIU010000001.1 coordinate 1,227,549, forward strand.
ACTAGCACCCCCGCTCATCGCAGCACTAGCGCTAGAGAACGCGGAGGAAGCACTATTAAATGAACCAATTTGAGTCGCAATGCCACTTGCATCCGAAGCTGCTCTTGATGCAGCATCACTGGCTGAATTAGTTAATTTTTGAATTGCAGTTGAATTATTAAGCATCGTTTGAGCAATTGAACTAGCGCTATTTACAGCACTTTTAGCAGAACTGGCTGCCGTATCCCCGGCAGAGACATTGCCGGCCAAGTATGCGGCATTGGCACTAGCATCATATGAACTAACCGCTACCGAATAACTGTTAACGGATGCTAATAAGCTTGCATCTGAGCCATGGAGTGAAGATGCCGCACTAGCAGCACTAAGGGCAATACTAGATTGAAGACTTGCATCACTATTATATCCGCTGATGGCAATTTGAGCGGAATTAGCAGCTGATGCATAACCAGATAGTACAGAATTAGTACTATTGGAAGAGAAAATACTTGCAATCGTACTATTTGCAGCAGAAACACTGGCAAAGTTACTACTAGCTTGGCTAGCGTATGAAACTGCAATGCTAGCATATGAACTAGCAAGGCTAGCATTCGTGCTATCAGCGCCATTTACACTGTTAGCTACGGAACTAGCACTATTGGTAGTACTAGAGTTAGTAGAAGAATTCGTCGATGCTGAAGATGCAGTCGAATTAGCAGCAGCAGCAGACTGATAGGCGTTAGAAATTGCTGACAATGCTTGTTTCGCATTCCCTTGATCAATAATTGCTTGACTAGCCGCATTCGAAGCAGCGATTCTGGCTGATGATGCGACTGATGATTGATAACTAATGTCAGTGGCTTGATCGGAAATTGCAGCAGAAGCATTCGAAGCGTTCATTGCATACGAGTCCCCTAGACTAACGTTCCCAACGGCATACGCACTATTAGCGGAAGCAACCGCATTGGAAACCTTCACATAGTTAGAAGAAGCAGCGGTAACGTCCCGATTTGCTTGATTAGAAGCCGCACTGGCATCGGCAGCAGCGGAATTAGCAATTGATGATTGTATCGTTGCATCATTATAGGCAGAAGATGCAACACTGGCGGCAGAAACGGCAACTGAATTAGCAGTAGAAATAACTGTGTTTCCAGAGTTAGCAGTATTCAAGATCGCAATTTGATTTGCAACGCTCCCAACCGAACTGTTTAACCCACTAGTGGCAATCGCAGCAGATCTAGCTGCAGAAGCAAAACTATTAGCATCACTAGTGTAGCCACTGATGATGTGTCCATCATTAGCAATTGAAGCATTTGCGATTGATGCAGAACTGTTAATTGCATTTGCAGATGAAGAGCCATTACTTGCAGCAGAACTATTTCCGGATGCAGCGCTAGCAATACTTTGGGCAGCACTATCGGCGGAACTAGCAGCAGATGATGCACTAGATGCATCATTAGCAGCGTTGCTAGCATCAGTAGCAGCATTTGATGCGGCTGCAGCTGCAGCACTAGCAATGCTTGCTTGATTACTTGCAACGACAGCAGCAGAACTAGCAGCGCTCCGTGCGGAACTAGCCGTGGCGCTGTCACCATTATTTGCAGCAGATGCGGCAGCTGACGCAGCAGCTGAAGCAACGGCTGACGCAGAGCTTGCCCCAGCGGAAGCACTTGAAGCAATCGCACTTTGTGAAGAAGCCGTAGAACTATCCTTATTAGCACGACTAGCAGCTGTAGATGCCTGCGAAGCAGCGGTACTAGCAGCATTCGCCTGCGAAGCTGCCTGAGAGGCATACGAGCTCAGTGCTGAATTGCCAGATTGAGCAGCGGCAGCACTCGCCATTGATGAAGCAATCACACTAGCATCAGAAGCACTATTAGCAGCACTATTAGCAGAATTTGTTGCAGTTGAAGCGGCACTCGATGCTACACTCGATGCGGAGCTAGCCATCGAACTAGAACTACTTGCATTACTAGAGTAGCTGCCAGCTGCACTGGAGTAGCTCCCGGCGGCACTGGCATCACTGTCAGCAGCACTAGCGGAAGCGGCACTATTCGTTGCAGCTGTGATCGATGCATTTAGACTAGCAGCTGTATTAGCATCTGAAATTGCTTGTGCCGCTGCTGACTGTGCTTCAGAATTAGCCTTTGAAATCGCAGCAGCAAAACCAGTTGTAACCGGTACATAGTTAACTGCATCAGCAGCAACACTTACAATGTCAGCGTTATAGCTATTCACCGCTGCATTATCACCCGCAGCGGCGGCAGACTGAGCTAAACTATAGTATGAAGAAGCGGCAGTGGCAGAAGAAGCAATTTGATCATTATAAACTCTCAGGCCACTAGATGCTCTCACGGCATTTGAGGCCGCTGTACTTGCTGCCCTTGATTGAATTGTTGCATTTGAACTAAGTGCGGATAACTGGGTATTCATCGAGTTAATGGCACTCACCGCAGAACTAATGACTGGGTTTCCAGAATTTACGGAATCATTAGCGTAACTGCTTACTATGTTAGCACTACTGATACCAGCTGCAGAATAACCACTTACAACTACAGAAGCGGAGCTAGCTGCAGTTGAAGCCGCAATTGCGGCACTATATTGAGCATTAGCACCGCTAGTAATGGCAGCTGCCTGAGCTGAACCATTAATGATTGCGGAGCTACCAGCACTAGCAGAACTTGAAGTCCCAGAATTGGCACCATTAACAGCATTTGATGCTGCAATATAAGCAACATTGGCAGCACTAGCAGCTGAGTTAGCAATCGACGAAGCGATTGATGCCCTAGTTGAAGCACTGGTTGCTGAAGCAGCATAACTTTGCGCAACACTGTTGGCAGATGAAGCTGAATTATATGCAGCTTGTGCATTATTAGAGTTAGCAACAACTTGGGCACTAAATTGGGAAGCCCCATTACTATCACCATTAGAATAGGCACTGCTTGCTGAAGCAGCATTTGCAACGGCTGCACTAGCAGCACTGGCGGCTGCACTAGCGTAACTAGCCGCAATTGAATAAGCATTGCTTGCCGAAGCACTAGCATTATTAGCATCAGCAGAAGCACCACTAGCATCGGTACTTGCAGATGTCGCAGTAGCTGAAGCACTCGCGATTGTCGTCGCAGCACTAGCAACGACCGAAGCAACACTAGATATATTACTATTATTCGCTGAGCTTACTGGATACAAGCTGGCCATGGAACTAACTGCACTGCTTTGGGCACTAATCGATTGAACGTCATTAGAAGCCACACCAGCAGCAGCACTAGCTGAAGCCGAAGCACTATTAGCTTGACTGCTATAGCTAAATGCACTATTAGCTTGCGAAGAAGTCGCATTGCTAGCATAACTTTGAGCAGAGGTAACGGCTTTAGACATGTTAACAACATCTGTAGCAACAGAAGCAGCACTGGCAGCAGCATTAGAGATAATCAACTCTTGAGCAGCCATACTATTCTTTAAGTCATTTAACGAACTAGTGAGATCTGCAAGTGAACTGGCAGCATTTGATAACGTAGCATACGCCTTACTAGCATCGGTGGCACCAGCTTGAGCTGGATATAATTGGCCAGATCCAGTAGTTAGGAAAGCACTGGCAGCGACACTGTTACCACCATTAGCTGCACTATATGCGGAACTACCATTGCTATATGCAGAACTTGCATTACTCAACGGGCTAGGATTAACAGAATTTAACGATGCCATACTACTGTTAGCTAGGATGGCAACTGAATTTTGCTCTGAAATTGCCACACTAAGGGAATCAGCTTCAGCAGCATATGATGCTAAGCTACTTTCGGCTGATACTCCTTGGTTAACATAGGATGTAATCACCGCATTATTATTAGAACTAGCAAAACTAGATGCACTTGATAATGAACCTACTAAATTATTAGCCGAACTTTTAACCGCACTAGCACTGCTAAGTGCAACTTGGGCAGTGGAATCTTTAGCTGAAGCAGCAGAAGAGACATTCGGCACTAGACTAGCAAAACTAGCATAACTACTTCCTGCAATAGAAGCCAAACTCATTAAAACACTAGCGTTAGATTTATCGGCAGTTGGATCATAAGCGAAAGCACTTAAATTACCAGCTAAACTATCCAAAGCAGCGGCAGCGTCGGAAGCAGCAGCGGCAGCAGAAGCGGCTTGCTTTGCAGCACTATCTGCCGAAGCAGAGGCAGCATCAGCACTGTCCTTGGCAAGACTAATTGCTGAACTGGCAGCGGCAGCACTAGATGCATAAGTATTTGCACTACTTAAGGCTGAAGCGGCACTTGCGTTAGTAGGATCAGACTTATAAATCGATTCGGCGACAGAAGCTGCTGATGTTGCAATTGATGCGTTCGTAGATACCGCAATGGCAGCGCTACTAACTGAGCTAGCGGCAGAAGATGCAGCAATCGCCTGTGAAGATGCAGCAGTCGAAGCAGAAGCAGCAGTAGCGGTGGCTGAGCTGACAGCTGCTGCTGCCGAGTTAATTCCACTAATAATGCTATTAATGGTAGTAGTGTTAGATGCATTCGCATTTTGACTAGCAACGCTGGCGGCACTAGCAGCCGTGCTAAGTGCGGAGGATGCAGTTGTCGAGGCACTATTGTATGCATTATTAGCATTACTAGTTGAAGTCCCGGCACTAGCTGCCTGACCACTGGCTGCTGCTTTATCACTTGCAGCAGCTACCGAGGCAGCTGATGCGAAGGTAGATGCATTAGCTGCTTTACCAGCAGCTGCATTACCAGCAGCAATTCCACTACTAGCTTCACTAACCAGTTGGTTAATTACCACCGAATTAGAACTAGCAACATATGCAGCGACACTGGCAGCACTAACTGCTAGTGATAATTGACTATAACCAAAACTAGCCGCAGACAACGCAGATGATGTTATGGAGGAGTCATTAGTAGTTGATCCAGCAACGCTCAACAAATCATTCGCATATGAGGAAGCCAGTGTAACGTAAGCACCAGCATTAATTACAGTTGCAGAGTTAGATGCGAGTGATTTGGCCTTTGTAATATTGGCTTGCGCGTTACTTAAATACCCGGAAGCAATACTTTGCGCACTAGTGGCTCCATAAAACTGAAGATTACCATCGGCATAGGCACTAGCAGCAAGCGACAATAAGGATACCGTACTAGAATAGTTAGAAGCGATTACAGCTTGCGCAGATGCAATTTTACTAGCTTGAATCGATTGTAGCGATGAATATCTAGCAATAAATTGATAGTCTGAATAGGTACCAGAAGCACTATTAGCATAACTTAACCCGGCTGATGCAACTGAGTAAGCAGAACTAGCGTATGAAGATGCGCTAGTTGCTAGTGATGCTTCGTTACTTCCTGCCGGAACAAAGAGACTCTGGTTAGCTGAAACCGCACTACTAGCAATCGTGTAATATTGCTTAGCAAGCGTATCTGGCTTCGAAGCATACCCATTTTGATACCCTAACTGATAGTCAATCCCATTGTTATAGATTGCACTATTAAAGTTAATATCATTTTGACCTTGGTTGTAACCACTAATGTAGTTTGCCCCAGCGGTGTAGTCATTATAGAGCCCTTGGCCAGTGGTTTCATTGCTATTAGCAGTTTTATTTGACTTACCGTCACTATATGCCATTACATTGACAGTAGCTTCCTTAGTAGTCTTAACAGTGTTCAAGTGCGCAGTTACTTGTAAGAAGTAATTATTGTAAGCCGTATTTGCCTTATTTAACTGAGTACTTGGGATTGTGTAGCTCCAGTTCCCATTTGCATCTGCCTTAGTGACATAATTAGCAGAATCATCGGAAGGATCATCGGATTTTTCAAAATTAGACCCAAGGTAAAGAGCAGCGCCATTATTATAAGCAGACTGATCCTGAAAGTACGGAATCTTGATATAAGAACCCGGCGTAGCCCATCCAGAAATTGTTCCAGTACTAGTATCATAATTAATTCCACCCAACTGGACATCATTAACGTGATTCATTTGGATGTAGCTATTTAAAGTAGAAGCCGTACTATTTAAGTCTTGATTAAACGAAGTCCCATTTAAAACATACCCAGTTGGACTAGTAGATGTTTGTCCTGTAGTTGGATCTATATAAACAATTTTAACGCCACTAGTACTATTAGATTCAGTAAGCTGGATTCCACTATATGGACCAAATTTAGCACCATTAGAGTCAGTAAATGAAACCGCCTGTCCTTGAATGGTAACCCCACTGGTCATCATCACAGTTCCACTATTGGAATTGCTTCTAGCATCTAACTTAATTGATTGTGGATCATTAATGAGAACGCTTCCTTGGGCATTAATTAATGTAATTGCTCCAGATCCGTCGACCTTTTCAGTAAAAATAGATTTACTAGATAAATTCATGGTACTACTCCCAGAAATTAAAATTCCAGCAGTAGAAACGCCTCCTAGGTTCGTCCCGGTAATATTCAGTTGCCCTTGGTTAGAAACGTTAATGCTAGAAGATCCATTTAAATAAATTAATCCAGATGAGTTTTGACCACCAGCATTGGTAGCACTGCCACTTGCTGCATTACTCCCATCAGCATTAACATTTAACTGAGCCCCATTAACAACGTTAATGTTTCCACCATTAGCTGAATAAATTGCAACTGGTAAAATATTTTTACCATTACCATAATTAGTATATGGATTAACAGTTGGATTAACGTTCAAAACAGCACCAGCGTTTACGTTCACGTTCCCAGAACCCATTAAGTAGATCCCAGCATTCGCAGCATTGGCAACGGGATCTTCTGCACCCCAGCCTCTAGGAATTAAGGTAACGTTCGCTCCATGATCAATGGTGGCACTCCCACCAGCGGTAATTTCCAAAACATTCCCATTATAGGTAGAACCACTAAAAGTCACCCCAGGTAAGAATTCAACGGAAGCAACTTGGAAGTTTTGTTGGTTGGAACCACCATTAACAGAATTGCCACCCATTGGGTATCCTTCTGCTTGGGCAATTCCATTGGTTAAGACTCCAAGCCCCTTTGAAGAAGGTGGTGTCATCCCATATTGACTTGCGACCGCAAACGCATCGTAGTTTTGTCCTCCGTTAATAATAACGGTACTCTTAATTGGATTATCATTAACGTTAATTGAGCCACCGTTTTTGGTTGCCGTCGTATCAGCAATATTATTCGGGTTACCCAAATATAGATTGGTAGTAGTGGCATAGGCTAATTGACTTCCCGTATAGGTAACATTGTCATAGTACAAACTCTGCCCTGAAGTGTAACGAGCAGTAATTGGTCCATAATAATCAGTCCCATATGCCGTTAAATTTTGCATAATCACAGTGGAGGCAGTAGTAACATTATAAGAAGCTCCGGCAAAATCAATCGTGGAAGTCGTTCCGTCCATTCGTAAACCGTTCACCGTGAACGTTCCGTTATGGCTATTAGTAACTGAGTCATTATTGGCGTAGTACTTACTCCACAAGCCAAAGTTCCCATCCACGTTAATATGCGTAATTTTACTATTGAGCATTGCTGCATCAAACTGGGTTGCTGTCGTGACGTTAATGAACCCACTTGCATTCCCGGCATTATTGGCATTGGCAGAAGCTTGCGAGGCTGTGGTGCTGGTTGCACTTGAAACCTGGCTAACATAGCCACTAACGGTTAATGAACCAGCATTGATGCTGGATAGGGCATTGCTATTAGTAGCGTAGTAGCTATTTGCATTGCTATATTGAGATGTCACAGCTCCATACAAACTAGTCATTTCAATTTGATTTAAGGTACTCCCTGCAGCCGAAGCACTCGAAGCCGATGATAATGCAGCTGATAACGAATTAAGCGTTACCAAAGCATTTTGAGCGAAAACACTTTGCAAAGTCATCGTTGTAACGTAAGACGCTAAACTATTATAAGCAGAGTAGGCAGAGACCGCTCCTTGGCTCGCAGCTTGACTACTGGAGTTAGTTGTCGAGTCAGCATACCGAGTAGAGAGAATATTAGCTACGTTTGCCGCACTCGAAATTGCAACGATTTCATTACTTCCAGTGGTGAAATCATTCGCAACTGACTTTGCAGATGCAATCGCAGAGTTAACACTTGCAATCGCATCACTTAAATTGGTAACGGTACTTCCAACCCCGTCATCTGCGTCCCGATACAATAATTCAACGTTGGCTGCATCTGAATCTGATAGATTACTAACGTCAATCGCATTAGACCCATTTGCTACGGAGCTACCAGTTGACGAGTCACTGGAATTACTAGATTCACTAACAACCCCCGAGTTATTAGCAGCGGCGTTGACCGCACTCGCAAAGTTAACGCCTGATTGCTCAACGCTACTGGAGCTATCGCTGGATCGGACGTCAGCAGAGTCATTGGCACTTGCATTTGAAGCCGCTACATAGCTTTCGCTACTGTTTGATGAATTAACATCCACCGTCGCTGCAAGACTCGCAACTAAAGAAGCGTCCGCATCGAGGCCAGCGTCATGCGACTCACTAGCTACGGAAGCATCAGTGGAATTATTATCACTAACGGTTGCTAAACTAACGTTAGTCGATTCCCCACTAGCACTACTAGTGGTACTGCTATCGCTACTACTGCTGTCACCACTGGACTGGTCAGTGGAACTTGCAGCAGTCCCATCGGAGGCGCTACTGGTAGTGTCACTAGCACTACTGCTCTTTTCAGTGGTCGTACTTGTCTTAGAAGAACTAGTGTTATTGCCACTTTCAGTGGTACTACTAGCACTCTTGGCAGTGGAGTCACTTGCAGAGCTATCAGCACTGGCACTAGCAGTGGTGGAATCGCTACTGCTACTCGATGCATTTACAGTGGGAATATTTGAGCTAGCGTTATTACCATTAACGGTTGGAACTTCGCTACTGGAAGTGCTAGTCGAACTATTGTTATTATATTCGTTTTGATCAGCATTTGAGCCATCAGAAGTATAATTAGCGTCACTGTCGGTATCCGCATGAACGGTCTTTTGGCCCAGTGCAGAACCACCACCGATAACAGCAAGCATTGATAAAGAAACCACAACCCATTGTTTCTTTACCTTTCTAAGTACCTTCTTGTCTTTAACTTTATTAAACCGATACTTGTTATAAAACATTCTGTTTTCCTCCTTAACAATATGTAAATGGTTGTTTTAAAAGCCATTTTTATCCAGACTTTTAAAACAACCTACGTCTATATATTCTAAAAACTATTATAAACCTTTACTAAGTGTATTATAACCATTTTACCCAATTATTTTTCGATTAATTAACCATCGTTTCAAAAATACGTATGCATAATATTTGAATTCATACACACGTATCATTTTTAATTATTATTTCGATTTCTTTTTAACGTTTCTGCCATTTCAATCGTTCGATCAACCAATACCGACTGGGCATCAACGATTGGATAAGCATGGTTGCCGGCCCGTTCTTCAGCCACCGATAGCTCCGTACATCCCAGAATCACTACGTCACTTTTTAATTCAGTAACCATTTGATCCAAGATGTGGTGATAACGAGCTTCATCCACCACGTCCCGTTCTTTAATGTCGTGATAAATTAGATTCATCGTCTCATTCTTGATTGCAGACGTTGGCTTGACAACTTCAAAACCGGCCGCCTCAATTTCATGGTCGTACACCCCATCGTGAAGCGTCCCGTTAGTAGCAATTAACCCCACCCGCTTAGCAGTGGGATAACGGTGCTTAATTGACGCAACCGCTTCGCGGGGCATGTGCAGGATTGGGACGTTAGTTTGGGATTGGAGTTGATCATAAAAGTAATGGGCGGTATTACAAGGTAAGGTAAAGAAGTCCGGGTGAAGCTGTGACTGTTGTTGAATATCCTCAATTAAATCCGGAAGCGGACTAGGCTTTTGGTGGTCCAAAATGTAATCAGTCCGATCCGGGACGGTAGCATGGTTGACCAGCAGATAGTTTAAGTAGTCCTGGTCGCGATGCGCCGGCGTCCGTTGATTCAAGAGGTGGATATAACTTTCGGTTGCCGTGGTGCCCATTCCCCCAATGATTGAGAAAAAGTTCTTCATATGAACCTACTCCTTATTCATTACAAAGTATTTCGCAAAGTTCTTACTATAATTATGGAACATCCACTTCATCAATGCCCAGCGCTTTAAATTGCGGTCCTTAGCATACCAGAAGGTCGTCCCATACTGGTGGCGGTCAATTAATTTTAAAGCGGTTTGCTTATCGGCATTGTCCTTAGCGTATTGCTTGAACACACTGACGCTGACCCCTAACCAGAGGTAGTACTTGCTAGTGTCTTGGTTCGCATAGACGGTGGTGCGGTCCTTAAGCACATCGAAGGCGTAGTCTTGGACCACCCAATCAGCAAGATTATAACCGTTTAGGGTTACAAAGAAACTACTCCGGCCCTGCCTTAGGTTGATTTCAAAGAGCTTGAACGAACCGTCACGAACGTCATACTTCATATCAAAATTGGCGTAACCAGTAAATTTAATCTCCTCCAAAAAGGTTTGAATTTGATCGTAAATGGTCTGGTTATACTCTGGTAAAATCGCCACGTAATTGCCGATTGCAGACGGGGCACAATCTTCCAAGAGCGGATGGCCGAGGCACATCATCTTAACGTGGTGGTGCTTATCAACGTAGGCGTTCAACACCCGCATGTTGCTGTCATCACCCGGGATAAAGTCCTGTAAGATTAGATCCGAATGATAGCCATTATCGTAGATTTTACCAACGATGTCCTTAAACTCTGCGGCTGACTTGATCACAAACGCCTTCTTACGGCCTTCAAAGTGCACATCTAACCATTCTACACTGTTGGTCGGTTTTAACGCCACCGGATAGCCAAATGGTTGGGTGAGCGGTTCGCCGGATTCGTACATCTCCCGACTGATAATTTGGGTCTTTGGATATGGTAAGTTGTATTGATCACAGGTCTGATAGAAGTTTTCCTTGCTGTTTAATTGACGAATAAGACTGTAGTCAACGTATGGACACACGAAGACGTCCTCTAATTCAGATTTGTGCTTGGAAATTAACTCCGCATACCCATCCCCACAACCAATCAAAATCACTGGTTCATGGTGGCTAGCGTACTTTTGCTTTAGTTTCCGCATCGCTTGAATCCACTCCGGATCCTCGCTAAAGCCTGGAATCAACTCCAGGTCAACGATCTTGGTGAAGCGGGTCGGTGCTAACTGCACTTCGGCATAGGCCTTAACTGGTTGCCCATACTTTTCGTAAAGTGAACGCGCCATTCCATAACAATTAAAATCACTCCCCAATAAAATGGGGGTAAACGCTGTCTTACTCATTATTTTTGAATCCCTTCAAGATATTTTTAACGACCACTGAGTCGGTTTCGTAGGGAACATCCACTCCGTTAACCTTTTGGTAGGGGTCACGCCCCTTGCCGGCCACGACGACCATATCAGCTGGTCCAGCAGATTCGATTGCCCGGACAATCGCTTGCTTGCGGTCCATTTCAAAATGAATCTGCACGCGGTCATGATCAACATATGAATCAATTTCCCTAGCAATTGTCTCAGGGTCTTCAAATGCGGGGTCGTCAGTGGTTAAAAAGGCTGCGTCCGCACTTTCGCTCAGCGCCTTGCCGAACCCCTCGCGGCGGTCTTCACCCTTATTGCCGGGACTACCGACCACTACGATCACCCGGCCAGCTGGATTCTCCCGTTTCAAGAAGCCTAATAGCGCGTGCATACTAGCATAGTTATGGGCGTAATCAACGTAGATGGTTCCATGGTGGGCACTACGGTAGCTTTCCATTCGTCCGGGAATTAAAACGGTCCTCAGGCCCCTAGCGATTTGGTCCGCAGTGGCACCGGCTAAGCCCGCCGCAATGATTGAAGCCGTCGCATTGGACTCATTGTAGTCACCAGCAATGGATAACTGGTAATCCCCAGCAACTGCAAGGTCGTTAGCCCGGGCAGTTTCAGCCGTTAGACGAATGGCGTTGTGTTCTAGTGTATCAGCCGTGCTGACGTAGCTAAAATCAACGGTCAATGGTCGTGCTAATTGAGCCCCCTGACGCGCAAATAGATAGATTGCCTCTGGTTGCGAGGTCGCCTTGGCGGTCTGGTAAACATCGGTTAAATGGTCGGTCTCGGCGTTAATGATGCAAACCGTTGAATTGACCAACAACTGCTCCTTGCAATGGAGGTAGTCCGCAAAGGTGGGGTGTTCATTAGCACCGATGTGATCCGGTGAGATGTTCAAAAAGATGCCGACGTCAAAGTGGAGTCCGTAGACCCGGTTCTTCTTGTACGCCTGGGATGACACTTCCATCACCAGATGGGTCATTCCGTTATCAACGGCCGCCCGCATGTTTTTAAATACGTCCAAGGACTCCGGCGTGGTTAAGTGGGACTTGAACCGTTGCTCTGGATCGGGGCCCACCACCGTATCAATCGTCGAAAATAACGCTGTTCGGTGGCTAGTCGAATCAGCCAATGTGGCGTGGGTAAAGTAAGCAGAGGTCGTCTTACCCTTCGTTCCGGTGTAGGCAATGATGAACAAATCATTTTGGGGGTAGCCATAAAACGCTGCGCCTAGAAGCGCCATTGCCTTTTGGACGTCGGTAACAATGATGCCCAGCAAGGCGGAATCCGTAAACTCCCGTTCTGCCAGGTACCCGCTAGCGCCGTTTTGGGCGGCTTTCGTTAGGTATTCTGGTTTGAAATTCCCCTTACAGCAGAACAGGCCGGAATCCTGCACCTGCCGTGAATCGTATTCGATATTGGTAAATGAAACGGCAGTCGTGGCCCCACTGACCTTCTTCAATAAGTCATGTTCCTTTAGCAGGGTGATAATTGCTTCGATTTTTAAAGCCATCGCGATTCATCCTTCCTAAAACAAAATTATTTTGTCTTATGAACTAATTCGACGGTCTTGGCAGAGGTGTTTTCTGGGAAGAATACTTGGTACCAAAGAATGAAGGTATAGATCGTGAAAATCTTTTGCATGTTTGATTTTCCACTAGCGTGTTCATGCACAATCCGTTGGAGTTCGTCGACGTTAAAGAAGCGTTGGGCAACGTCTGAAGTAAAGGCCTCTTCAATCCGTTGGTGGAACTTAGGCATGTTCATCCAAGAAGCAATTGGGGATGGAAAGCCTAATTTTTCCTTATTTGCAACCTTTTCAGGCAGGGCCGCCATTGCCGCCCGCCGAAGTGAAACCTTGGTTTCACCCTTGTGAATCCGGGTCTTAATTGGCATTGTTGCAGCAAAGTCAGCAACCTTCTTATCAACTAATGGGGTTCTAACTTCGAGTGAGTTACACATACTCATCCGGTCGGCCTTATGCAAGATATCAAATGGTAACCAGGTGTTGATATCGAAGTATTGCATTTGGGTCATTTCATCCTTGCCGCTCACATCGTCAAAGATGTGCTTAGTGAATTGGCCGGAATCCTTATTGATTGAAGAATCCTTTAAAACCTTGTTTCGATCATCAAAGTTAAAGACGTAATTGACCCGGTAGTACCGTTCACTCAATGGTTGCGCCCCCCGAATTAAGAAGCGCCGGCCGTGGAAACGCGGCATTTTTTCAGCAACCGCTGCCAAGCCCTTCCGAACTGGCTTTGGCACCCACTTTTGGTACCGTTCAAATGGGAAGGCTTCCAGGTAGGTATTGTAACCACCAAAGAATTCATCGGCCCCTTCCCCAGATAGCGCCGCCTTAACGTCTTGCCGGGTCCGCTTGGAAAGGTAGTAGAGTTGAACGGCGGATGGGTTGGAAAGTGGTTCATCCATGTAGTACATCATCGTTGGCAGGAAGTCGAAGTAGTCATCCCCGTTAATGTAAACCGGCGTATTCTTTTGGCCAATTTCCTTGGCAAATTCAGTGGACCAGGATAGTTCACTGTATTTGGAGTTCTTGAACCCCAGTGAGAAGGATTGAATTGGCTTTAATTTAGCAGCTTCATTCAAGACGTAGCTGGAGTCAACCCCACTAGAAAGAAAACTACCGACTGGAACGTCTGAAATCATGTGCTTTTCAACGGATTCCTTAACGATCTTGCTGATTTGCTTAGCATCGCCATCAATGGTTTGGTTTTCATCAACGTGGTCGTAGTTAAATCGGAAGTAGCGGTGTAATTCAGTGTCGCCACCGATTTTATGAATGAAGTATTGACCTGGCAAGACCTTGTAGACGTTCTTGAACATCGTATCGCGGGATGGGATAAATTCAAAGCTCAGGTGAATTGGTAGCATGTCAATATTAAGTTGTTTGTTGAACTTAGGGTTGTCTAAGAACGCCTTGATTTCTGAGCCCCACATGAAGGCATCCCCATCATCGTAGTAGTAAAGTGGCTTGATTCCGAAGTGGTCCCGCACCCCAAAGATTTCTTGTTTTTTACTATCGTAGATGACAAAGGCGTACATTCCCCGGAGTTTTTTAAGTAGGTCTGGACCCCAGGCTTCGTATCCCCGGATCAAGACTTCGGAGTCAACGTCGGTGTAGAACTTGTACCCCAATTGCTTTAGTTCTTCTCTGATTGATTCGTAGTTATAAATTTCACCATTAAACGTGAGGACCTTCGTATTATCTTCACTAAACATGGGTTGGCCCCCGTGCGCTAAATCAAGGAAGGATAATCTTCTAAAGCCCATTGAAATATTATCGTCTTGGAAGTATTGCTCATCGTCTGGGCCCCGGTGTCTAATCCGATTAGCCATATTAACGATCGTATTACTAGGGACGTCTTTTTGATTTACATAACCAGTGAATCCACACATATTAATTTTCCCCTTTGTTATTATCAATTCTTAAAGTATTTTTACAGTAAATTTTAAATAATCTTCAAATACTAATTGTATCAAAAAAATTTTTTATAGACTACTAACGTTGCTATTTCTTAACAAAAGTTGAAAAATAGTTTTAATATTTTCACCTTCAATTAAGTGCGGAATGCGCCCCCATATTTTAGCACTAAATTTAATCGAGCCGCTTTCTTTTAGTGGCAATCTATAGTAAAATAGAGATTGATTTGCCCCAATGGCGGAATTGGCAGACGCGCAGCGTTCAGGTCGCTGTTTGATTTATCAAGTACAGGTTCGAATCCTGCTTGGGGCATCTGAAAAAGAGGAAGACAGTCGTCTTCCTCTTTTTTTATTGGTCAAAGTACTTATGAAATTCTCCGGGGGCGTTGCTGCGGTCAATCAAAAAACTCGGCAGCTCCGCTTCACTTCGTTGCTGAGGACTAATCGTTAACGCATAGCGCAGGTCAACGTGAAAGTGGGCCCCCTCATTTTTAATGGGATTGGCTGGAATATTGATAATGTTCAAGTCGCGCAGGCCGTGTAGCGCATCAGCCACCGGGTGGGTCGCAAAGCCGGTTTCCTCCCTAAATTCGCGTTGGGCAGTCATTAGTGGCTGCTCCCCCGGTTCCACGTGCCCGGCTGGCAGCAGAATCGTGTGTAAGTACGGGTGCTGAATGAACCAGAGCCTGCCGTTTTGAAAGGCGTACGCACTAGCGCTGAAGTGGCCGTGCATGTTCTTTCTATCGAACATGCGGTCCGGATGCTGGTCAATGAATGCCAGGGCCTTTTGGTACGCCGCTTCATCAATTTTAAAGTGGGATTGGTGGAGGTTATCCAGCAACTCCTTCACTGCACTAGCATCCATCGTTAGTTCGTCGCCCGGGGAAACTCGAGTTGCTTTCTCATTTGCAACATTAGGTTGGTTTCCGCGTAATCGTGCACCCGAATGATTTGGCCGCCCATGTGGACCATCATTAATTCGGCCACCAGAGTTGACCAGACGTTCTTAGCGGCGTCGATGCCGAATAACTTTTTGAACATGCTCTTCCGGGAAATTGCGATTAGGGTTGGGATGTTCATCTCACTTAACTGCCGAATCGTTTTGATTAAATCAATGTCGGTAACGGTACTATCCTGCGCTAGGAAGCCCACTCCGGGATCGATTACCCAGTTATCAGCGTGAATCCCGCGGGCTTCAAACGTCTTCTTCCGGTCAGCAAAGAACGCCGCAAGCTCAGTGGGCCCCCACTTACTGATCCGGTTGTTGTACATCGCAATGAGTGCAGGATGGTATTTAGCAACTAGGTCCAGCTTCGCAGGATTATCTTCAAAGCCGTTGACGTCGTTAATGATGTCGGCGCCGGCATCTAAAACGGCCTCGATCACTTTCGGTTTGTATGAATCAACGGAGATGATGGCATCCGGAAATTCGCGTTTGATCATTTGAATGTACGGAACGGTCCGTTCAATTTCCACTTCGGGGGTAATTTCTTGGTACCCGGGGCGAGTGGATTGGCCCCCTAAGTCGATGATTTTAGTGTTGTTAGCCATAAACGACTCCACTTTTTGAAGGATCTTTTGATCGTTTAGGGTTGCATCCCCATCAAAAAAGGAATCCGGACTCGTGTTCAAGATTGCCATCACGGCCGGATCAATCGTTAAGTCGAGTTCAAAGTGCGCCCCCCGCAGCATAATCTGATGACGGCGGTAAATGGCGGTCAAATCATTCACTAGCACCGCTGGAAAGTGATGTTCGGTGGCAAGTTCGATTAATTGGTGTAACTGCACCTTGCTGATGATGGCGTGCAGTGAATCGGTCTGCCAAGTGTTCACGTGAAGCGCTGCCAATAGATTGCTGAGCCTTTCATCGGTAGCGCCATTTTCAATCTCAATGTTGATCAAATCATTTTGGTTGTGCATTGGAACTTCTTTAATTGTCATGTTCAGCGTCCTTTCGATTAAGTAGTTCGATAATCCCCTTCACGGTGTAAAAGGAACCCACTACCAATAGCTGGTCATTCGGATTTGCCTGGTGAAACAGTTGCGCGGCCTGCGCAAAGGTTTGGGCGTTGATCACCCGGTTGGTCCCGTTTTGGACCGCGGATTCAGATTCAAAAATTTGGAACAACGCATCAGCCGGGAGCCGCCGGTCATGGTTATCAGGCGTAACGGTCAGAAAGGTAGCGTTTTGAATCCCTTGGAGTTCGTGTACGCACCGCCGCACCTCCTTATCGGCTAAAAAACCGACCATGATGAGTTTTGGCGCAGCGCCAAAGTATTGGTTCACGGTCTTTACAAAGGCGTTAATGGCGTCACGGTTATGGGCACCGTCAACGATCCAGCCATTCGCCAGCCGACTAAAGCGGCCCCCGATTTGGGTCTTGGCAATTCCCGCCTGCAGGGCTGTAAGTGGGATGGGGGCGGCCGGATGCTGCGCATTATAAACCTGCCACCACGTGATGACAGTCTTAACGTTGGCCAGTTGAAACGCCCCGCTGAGATGCAGGGTCAACGGGATTGTTGCATCACCCGTGGTCGCGCTAAAGGTGGTCTGAAGCGTGGCAGCGTCAAAACGAACGGCTTGGATGGTAACTTGGTCTGCGACGGTGAGTGGTGCATGGTGCGCAGCGGCGATTGTTTTGAGAATCGTGGCGACTTCGGGACGTTGGTGAAAGTAACTAATGACTTGTTCGTGGTCACGAATCATCTTTCCCTTGGTCGTTGCAATTTGGGCTAACGTATCGCCCAGGAATTTAAAGTGGTCCAGCCCAATCAGGGTGAAAATGCTGAAATCGGAGTGGTCAATGGCGTTCGTGGCGTCTAGTTGCCCCCCCATTCCACATTCCAGAACCATCACGGAGGTCTGAGCGGTGAGGAAGGCCTGCACCGCGATTAAAAACCAGCTTTCAAACTCTGAAATGTCAGTTTGAAAGCCATAGCCTAATGCTTTCACAGTTGCTTGCACTGCTTGTTCGGCCGCTAGGAACTGCTGTTCGGTAATCACGTCCCCGTTAATTTGAATCTGTTCTAAGGGATCGATCAAATACGGGCTGGTGAAGATCCCGACTGAGCGCCCGGCTGCATTTAAAACGTTACTGATCATGGTACTGGTCGACCCCTTGCCATTGGTCCCACAGACGCGAATCACGGTTTGGCGGGGGTGGCCAGCAACCAGCCGGGTAACGATTTGGTTTAACAGTTGAATCCGGCCGAGGCCGTCGTACTTCATGGTTTGATTGATGTGATTTAAACCGGCTTGGAATTGGTGCTTGTCCGAAGCCAATTAACTTAACCTGATTTCATCAAGGAGTTCACGTTTGGTCGTGGAATCCTTGAAGACGCCGCGGTAGTAGGTCGTCCGGGTGCTGCCGGCTTGTTTTTTCACCCCGCGCATTTCCATACACATGTGTCTAGCATCGGCAATCACGGCCACGCCCTTGGGGTGCAAAATGGCATCCAATTGCACACCGATTTGGTGGGTGATGTTTTCCTGGACGCTTGGCCGGCTCGCAACAAAATCGACCAACCGGGGAATCTTACTTAGGCCGATGATTTTCCCGTCGTTTGGAACGTAGGCAACGGTTACCTTGCCGAAAAATGGCAACAGGTGGTGTTCACACATCGAATAAAACGGAATGTCGCGGACAATCACCGTCCCGTTATCCTCAACGTCGGAATTAAAGACCTTGTAATTCGTAAATTCTTGATTGAGTGATGAAAAAACTTCGGCGTACATCTTTGCCACCCGCTTTGGCGTTTCAACTAACCCCTCGCGAGCGGGGTCGTCACCAACCGCTTTCAAAATGGCGCGCACTGCTGATTCAATTATTTTTTGGTTTTCTTCGTTCATATTTTAATCAAACTCCCGATACTTTCAATTTCCTGCCCATCAATTTTAGCAAACGCCGCCTGCAAAGCACTAGCGTCATTATCGTAAATCTGCATTAATGGTTGTAAAACGAACTTCCGATTATTCATTTCTGGATGGGGGACGGTCAATGAAGCGCTTTGGATGTGAGCGGTCCCAAATAAAATAATGTCAATGTCTAGCGTCCGGGGACCCCAGTGAATCTTTCTGACCCGGTGGAGCTTTTGTTCGATCACGTGAATTAAATTCAGCAGCGATTCCGCCGCTAAGTTGGTGGTCACCTGCACCGCAATGTTATAAAAATCATCCTGCTTGACGCCACCGACCGGTGAGGTCTGGTATACATCGGAGACCTTGGTAACGGTAACGTTCTCATCAGCATTCAATAACGTAACCGCCTGTTGTAATTCGCTTAACTTATCCCCCAGGTTACTCCCTAAACTTAAATATGCAACTGTCAATTTTCTATCCTTCCAATTCAATTTCAACGTTAGCTAGGATCCCGTCAATTGGCAGGCCTAACTTTCTAATTCTAACGATCAACCGGTCCAATTGTTCGCCATGGTGGCGCTTAATCGTTGCGATAATCTTGGCCCCCAGGGTTTCAATTAGTTCATCGCGACTATTCGCTACCACCTCGGCCACTTCATCGAAGACCAACCCGTAGTTTAAGGTGTCCTTCACATCATCAGAAGTCACCAGCTGCTTAAAGTTCGTCTTCATTTCCACATCAATTTGAATGTCTTGGCCCACGACCCGTTCTTCCGGGAGGACCCCAATATGGGAATGAAACTGCATGTTATTTAACCGAATTGTTTCCATTTTTTACCCACTCCATTTTGTTTGTATACAGTCTATCATGCCAAAAAGGAAGTGAAAAGACAACAAAAATAGAGCTAGATTTGAATCCAGCTCCATTTCAGTCGCTATTTAAACGCCTTACTTCCAATATCAGTTCGGTATTCATAGTCATTAGAATTAACAAACCGAGCTAGCGCACTATTCACTTTCGTTTGGGCCTGCTTTAAATCAGCGTCACTGGCAATTACCATCAACACCCGGCCACCGTGGCTAACCAGTTGATTATCCACTTCCTGAACCCCGGCATAACTAACGCTGATCTGGTCGTCAGTAAACTTAGGCAGGGGGAGATGGTCTGGATGGGCTCCGGGATAGCCAGCAGCAGCGATGACGGCCCCGAGGTAGTACTTGCCGTGTTGCCACTTCGGCGTAACCGTTTGACCAGCCATCAGTTGTTCAATGACGGTCCCAAAGTCATCTTCTAATTGGGGGAGGATGACCTGTGTTTCGGGGTCGCCCATCCGAACGTTGAATTCAACGACCTTGGTGCCGGTCTTGGTTTGAATCAACCCGGCGTATAGAAACCCGGTGAACGGATGCCCCTGGGCCTTCATTTCTGCTAGGACGGGCATGATCACATCGTGCATTGCCCCGTCAACTACCGCCTGGCTAAATTGAGGGACGGGACTGTAAGCCCCCATTCCACCGGTGTTCGGTCCCTGATCGTCGTTCAACAGGCGCTTGTGGTCCTGAGCAATTTGCATTGGCACCACGTTGGTCCCGTTGGCCATTACGATGAACGAAAATTCTTGTCCGGCCATAAATTCTTCGATCAGAACTTCGGAATCGGGCTTATCGGTAAAGAGTTTATTAATGGAATCAACCGCGGTGGTTTCATCGGGGGCAATGATAACCCCCTTTCCAGCGGCTAAGCCGTTCGCTTTGATCACGACTGGAAACGAGCCTGCTTTCACGGATTCAATCGCTTCTGAAGCCGATTGAAATTCTTGGTACGCTGCGGTCGCAACGCCACGCTTTTGCATGATTTGCTTTGCGTACGCCTTGGAACTTTCTAGTTGAGCGGCAACCTTCGTTGGGCCAAAGATGTTCAAGCCCTGTTTTCGAAACGCATCCACAATCCCCATCGATAACGGGGCTTCAGGGCCCACAATTGTCCAATCAATGTGATTTTGTTTTGCAAATTCAACGAGTCCTTGAAAATCCATTTCATCAATGTCGACGGTTCCCACGTTTTGAATTTGATCCATCATTGGGTTCCCTGGTGCAACGTAAACGTTACGATCACCATTTTCAACTAACTTCTTTGCAATTGAATATTCACGGCCACCAGAACCGACCAAAAGCCAATTTTCCATCCTAATCTCTCCCAGTTATATTAGTGCTTAAAGTGACGAGCGCCACTGAATACTAACGCGATGCCTAATTCGTCCGCCTTAGCAATTGAATCCTGATCCTTAATACTACCACCTGGTTCAACAATGGCCTTAATGCCATGCTTAGCAGCAAATTCAACACAATCGTCCATTGGGAAGAACGCATCGGAAGCTAAAACTGCGTTAGCAAAGTTCGGCTTAGATTCAGCCTTTTCAACCGCAATCTTAGTGGAATCGATCCGATTTGGTTGGCCAGCCCCGACCCCTAGGGTTTGGTTAGCGGTGGTAACCACGATGGCGTTACTCTTAACGTGCTTAACAGCGTTTTGCCCGAATGCAAGGGCCTTTAGTTGTTCAGCAGTTGGTTGCACCTTAGAAACCACCTTAAAGTTCGCACTTGCTTCGTGGAGTAAGTCCCGGTCTTGAACGAGCATTCCACCGAGTACGCTAACTTCATCCTTACCAGTTTTGTCGATTGGGCCAAATGGTAACGTTAATAGCCGGATGTTCTTCTTCTTAGCTAATACATCGTAGGCTTCATCGGTAAACGATGGGGCAATAACGATTTCCAAGAAAATTGCGTGCATCTTTTCGGCAGTTGCTAAATCAACTTCACGGTTCAATGCAATGATTCCCCCAAAGATTGAAATCGGATCGGATTCATAAGCAAGGTTCCAAGCCGTTAATAGGTCATCGGCAGTCCCGATTCCACAAGGGTTCATGTGCTTTAGGGCTACGACAGCTGGTTGGTCTGGGAATTCAGCAATAATTCTAAGGGCGGCATCCGCATCCCGAACGTTATTGTATGATAATTCCTTTCCGTGCAGTTGCTTAGCGTTAGCAAGTGAGTACTTTTCTGGAATGGGTTCACTGTAATAAGCAGCCTTTTGGTGACTGTTTTCACCATAACGCATGTCTTGAACCTTTTCGTAGGTTAAAGTTAGCTTTTCTGGGAATTCTTCCTTGGTTAAGTATTGTGCAATTAGGGCATCGTAAGCAGCGGTGTGTCTGAACACCTTGGCAGCTAAGTGCCGGTGGTAAGCGGCATCTAATTCGTTAGCGTCGTAACGCTTGATGAATTCTGAATAGTCATTAACGTCGGTAATCACGATGACGTCTTGGCTGTTCTTAGCAGCGGCTCTTAACATTGATGGGCCACCAATATCGATGTTTTCGATTGCTTCTTCGTCAGTTACATCTGGCTTTTCAATCGTTTCCTTGAATGGGTAGAGGTTCACACAAACAAGGTCAATTGGGTCGATGCCCTGAGCTGCGATTTGTTTCATATGGGTCTCGTTGTCACGACGAGCTAAAATTCCGGCATGAATGCGGGGGTGTAAGGTCTTTACCCGACCGTCAAGCATTTCATCAAAATTAGTAATTTTTTCAACTGAGATGGCGTCAACTCCACCATCCAAAAGGGCCTTCAAGGTTCCACCAGTGGAAACTACCTCGTAGTCCCGTTCTTCGAGTTGCTTGGCGAAATCAACAATTCCAGTTTTATCAGAAACGCTTAACAATGCTAACTTTTTCAATTTAGAGAACTCCTTTTTTTATTAGATCAAGAATCGTATTTGGATATAATTGATGCTCAACATCATGAATTCTAGTTGCTAAATCTGTGACGCTATCATCTGGATACCGGGGAACGCTTTGCTGGGCAATGATCTGTCCAGTGTCAACTCCGGAATCGATGTAGTGAATCGTAACCCCGGTTTCTTTAACGTTGGCTGCGTAAGCATCCTCAATGCCGTGTAGCCCCGGAAAGTTAGGGAGCAATGCCGGATGGATGTTAATGATTCGTTTGGCAAAGGCGTCCAGTAGCGTTGGACCAATGATGCGCATGTAGCCAGCTAAGAAGATGGCTTCCACGCCCTCAGCTCGTAAGTGGCGGAGGATGGTTTGTTCCCGGTGTTGCTTGGAAATGCCCTTCTTGGCTTCAATCACCAATGCTGGGACCCCAAACTTAGCCGCCCGCTTTAAAACATAGGCGTCATGGTGGTCACAGACTAGTAATTTAATGTCAATTGGGAGGTCCGCAGTGGCAATGGCCTCGAAGTTAGTTCCGTTGCCAGAAGCGAAAATCGCTACGGATAAGCGCGGATCATTAGCTGAGTTCGACTGCTGCTGCATTGCGCTTCACCACCTTACCAATTTGATAGTATGCTTGTTTTTGCGCCGTTAGGTTGGCTTCCACCGCGGCAACGTTTTCCTTAGGGACAACTAGGACCATGCCAATTCCCTGGTTAAAGACTTGATCCATGTCGTTAGTGTCCAGGTGGCCCCACTTTTGGAGCGCCTTAAAGAGCGTTGGCACTTCCCAACTACTACGGTCGATCTGAGCCGTTAAGTGTTCCGGAATACTCCGGGACAGGTTATCGGCAATTCCACCACCAGTAATGTGGGCAATCGAGTGAATCAAGTCTGCTTGAATCGACGGGTTGACCGCATGGTAATAAAGCTTGGTGGGGGCTAACAACGCGTTGATCAGCGGTTCGTCAAAACCGGGGTAGGTCTGATGAACGTCTAAGTCGGCATCCTTGATGATCTTTCTAACGAGTGAGAATCCGTTTGAATGAACCCCACTGGAAGCGAGGCCAATCAACACGTCACCCGCTTGAACGTTAGCAGCACCAAGGAGTTCATCCTTATCACCAATTCCAACGGCAAAACCACTTAAATCGTAGTCGCCATTGGTGTAGATGCCGGGCATTTCAGCCATTTCCCCACCGATTAGTGATAAGCCGGCCTGCTGACAACCGTCAGCAATTCCGGAAACGATTTCCTTCATTTGACTGGGGTCTAGTTTGCCCACCCCGACGTAGTCTAAGAAGAAAAGTGGTTCGGCCCCCTGCGCTAGGATATCGTTAGCACACATGGCCACTAAATCAATCCCAATCGTATTGTGGAGGTTGGCCTGAATCGCAAGGAGCAACTTGGTCCCAACCCCGTCGGTCCCGGAAATTAAAACCGGGTTTTTGAACTTGGCAAAGCTATCCTTTAAGCTATATTCAGCGCCGAAGCCCCCAATTCCACCAATCACATTGGCATCTTGAGTCGCCTTAACGATTGACTTAATTTGGTTAACCGCCTGCGCGCCACTTTCAATGTCAACGCCTGCTTTCTTATATTGGTCAGCCATCTAATTCATCCCTTCATATAGGTGTAAACGTTTTGCTTCACGTTCGTACATTGCTTCGTAATCATAAAGTGGGGTTGGGTACTTCCCGTCAAAGTAAGCCGTACATAAACCATGGTATTGGTTATCACACTTTAGACCGATTGAATCAATTAAACCATCAACGCTGAGGTAGCCAAGGGAGTCGGCCCCGATTTGGTCGCGAATCCCATCAACACTATAGTTGGCTCCAATCAATTCGCTTGGTTTTTGAATGTCAATTCCATAGAAACATGGGAACTTCAAGTCTGGTGAAGCAATCCGAACGTGAATTGATTTGGCCCCAGCATCCCGGAGGAGTTGAACGATGTAGCGACTGGTGGTTCCCCGCACGATCGAATCATCAACCAAGATGATGTCCTTACCTTCGATGACGGACTTAACAACTGATAACTTCATTGACACGCCGCGTTCGCGCTTCTTTTGGGTGGGTTCGATGAAGGTTCTCGCAACGTATTGGTTCTTGATCATTCCCATATCATAAGGAATCCCGCTTTCGTTGGCATACCCAATTGCAGCGGATAGTGAGGAGTTGGGCACCCCAATCACAACGTCGGCCTTAACCGGATGTTCACGGGCTACTTGCGCCCCCATCTTCTTTCTAGCTTCATGTACGCTGACCCCGTGAATTACTGAGTCAGGACGGGCAAAGTAGATGTATTCCATTGAACAAACGGTGAGCTCGGTATCGGTAGTGTAGTGGTCAATCTTAATCCCATTCTTGTCGACTTTGATCAATTCGCCTGGTTCCAAGTCGCGAATGAACTCCGCCTTAACTTGGTCTAAGGCACAGGTTTCACTACAGATCACGACACTGCCGTCGGCACGCTTCCCCATTACTAGTGGGCGTAACCCGTTCGGATCACTGATGGCATACATTGCATCGGTCGACATTAAGACGTAGGCAAAGCCCCCGTGCATGCGGTTCGCAGCGTCCTTAATCTTATCGGTGAAGCTATCCATTTCACTAACTTCGATCAAGTCCCCAAAGAGTTCACTATCGGAATCGGATTGGAATTGAACGCCCTTTGCTTTTAGTTCCTTCTTTAGCGTATCCGCATTCGTTAAGTTTCCGTTATGGGAAATGGCGAAGTGGGTACTGGTGTTTTCAAACATGAATGGCTGAATATTATTAATACTGTGGCTCCCTGCGGTGGCGTACCGAATGTGACCAATTGCGGAGTTCCCGTTTAAGATTTCCAACGTTTGTGGGTCTTCAAACACTTGGGCTAATAAACCTAAACCACGGTATCGATGGAGTTGGTTATGGTCGTTCGATGCAATCCCAGCACCTTCTTGTCCCCGGTGTTGTAATGCATGCAATCCATCGTAGGTCAAACGCGTTGCGTCGGGCGTACCCCAGATTCCAAAGACACCACATTCATCATTTAAGCTTTTGACTTCATTAGCCATGAGAGTCCCTCTTTCCAAATTTGATTCATTTCATTCACATCAAGGTTTAAATTATCGTTACTTAGTTCTAAATGTAATTCGTGATCAGCAGTGGTGGTTCCAATTAACGTGGCCTGATCGCCCGCTAATTTTTCAAATGCTGCTTGGTTTTGCTTTGGGACCGTGATTACGAACCGGGATTGGGTCTCGGAAAATAATTGTTCACGGGTCAAAGCGGTCTTACCG
This sequence comes from Lactobacillus sp. Sy-1, assembly GCF_019303535.1. Taxonomy (GTDB): domain Bacteria; phylum Bacillota; class Bacilli; order Lactobacillales; family Lactobacillaceae; genus Nicoliella. The sequence continues at coordinate 1,253,154 of NZ_JACCIU010000001.1, forward strand.
GTGAAGCCTAATTCGTTTTCGAACAGGGTTTCTAATAGGGTGACGATTAAGCCCCCTTCACTAATGTCGTGCACACTATCAACTAACTTATCAACGATTGCCGTGTGGACTAGTTTTTGGTTCTTTGCTTCGGTTGCTAAATCAAAGTGTTCAATCCGACCACTAATCTGATCAGCCAACATCTTTTGAATTTCGGAACCGCTGTAGTCGTCAAAGGTTTTCCCAACCACGTACACCAATTCATCAGCAGCCTTAGCACTCGCCTTCGTGATTTGATCGTTAGATTCGATTAACCCCACCATTCCGATCAATGGCGTGGGGTAAATGGCGGCATTATCGGTTTCGTTATAAAGTGAAACGTTTCCACCAATAACGGGCGCGTCGAATTGTTCACAGGCCTTAGCAATTCCTTCGGCAGACTTGCTCATTTCGAAGTAGCTTTCTGGATCATCAGGGTTCCCGAAGTTCAAACAATCGGTAATGCCAATTGGGAGGGCTCCACTAGCAACGATATTCCGGGCAGCTTCGGCAACCGCAATTTGCCCCCCCTGGAATGGATCCAAGTAGATGTAACGGGAATTACAGTCGGTCGTCATCGCAAGCGCCTTCTTAGTGCCCCGAATCCGCACCACAGCGGAATCGCTTCCGGGTGCTAGAACGGTGTTCGCTTGAACCCGACTATCGTATTGTTGGTAAACTGACTGCTTAGATGCAATCGTTGCTTGGCCTAACATTTGCTTGACCATTGTGCCCAAATCGTCAAATTCAGGGGTGAAGTGGGGAGCGGGTTGCTTCAAACGGGCTGGTTCTACAAGCGGGTGGGTGTATTCTGGCACGTCATCCACCAACGTCTTGGTTGGAATATCACAGACTAGTTCACCGTGTTGGGAAAGCCGGTATTGGCCGTCATCATTAACGCTGCCGATTACCACGGCATCTAGTCCGTAGCGTTCAAACACGTCCAAGACGGTTTGTTCATGGCCCTTTTTAACACAGAGCAGCATTCTTTCTTGGGATTCGGAAAGCATAATTTCGTATGGGGTCATTCCCGGTTCTCTTTGGGGAACTAAGTCTAGGTTCAAATCAACCCCGCTGTTAGCCTTCGCTGCCATTTCAGCAGACGAGGAAACCAGCCCGGCAGCCCCCATGTCCTGAATTCCGACTAGGATGTCGCTGTGCTTGTGGGTGATTTCTAAACAAGCATCCACCAATAGTTTTTCCATGAACGGATCCCCAACTTGAACAGCGGACCGATCGGATTCTTCTTCCTTACTGAATTGACTGGAAGCAAAGGTTGCCCCGTTAATTCCATCCCGGCCGGTCTTAGCACCAACGTAGATGATGGAGTTCCCGGTTCCATGGGCCCGCCCCGCTTCAATATCGGCTTGATCCATGATTCCGACACACATTACGTTCACAAGTGGGTTCCCATCGTAACACTTATCAAACCCGATTTCACCACCAACGGTTGGAATTCCGATACAGTTCCCGTACCCTGCGATTCCGGCAACGACCTTGTCCAATAAGAAGCGGTTCTTAGGGTTACTTAATTCGCCAAAGCGGAGGCTATCAAGCGAAGCAATTGGCTTGGCCCCCATTGAGAAGATATCCCTAATGATTCCCCCGACTCCGGTAGCAGCTCCTTCGTATGGTTCAACAAAACTAGGGTGATTGTGGCTTTCGGCCTTGAACACGACGGCTTGCCCATCGTTGATGTCCAATACCCCGGCCCCTTCACCAGGCCCTTGAATTACCCGTGAGCCCTTGGTCCAGAACTTCCGTAAAATCGGCTTAGAATTCTTGTAAGAACAGTGTTCACTCCACATTCCGGAGTACAAACCAGTTTCAGTAAAGTTAGGGAGCCGTTTTAAAAGCTTTTCTGAAATTAAATCGTATTCGCCATCGGTTAATCCCCAGTCCCGGTAAACCTTTTGATCTCTAATTTGTTCTGGGGAAAGTTCCACTTGTTTTTGCAATGCTATTAGCTCCTAACTTGATTTAAGATTGATTTGAATAGTGTTAATCCGTCGGTCCCACCCAGGATGGATTCGACCGCCCGTTCTGGATGGGGCATCATTCCTAAGACGTTTCCAGCTCGGTTCGTGATGCCGGCGATGTTATCGCAACTCCCGTTAGGGTTTTCTTCGTAGGTAAAGACGATTTGATCATTATCCTTCAGTTCTTGAAGGGTAGCATCGTCACAGTAGTAGTTTCCTTCACCGTGGGCGATTGGCACCTTAATGACTTGGTCCTTGGAATACCCGTTGGTAAACATGGTACGATTATTAACCACCTTTAGGGGCGCCCAATCTGAAATGAATTCCATACTAGTGTTGTTTTGAAGTGAACCGGGTAATAGTCCCGCTTCGACTAAGATTTGAAAGCCGTTACAAACTCCTAAGACGGGCTTCCCAGCATCAGCAAGCTTTTTAACCGCCTTCATGACTGGCGCAAAACGAGCAATCGCCCCGCTTCTTAAGTAGTCACCATAGGAGAACCCCCCAGGAATCAATACGCCGTCGTATTGATCCAAGTCAGTTGATTCAGAACTAACCATGTCAGCCTCTTCACCGAGGGCGTCGTTAATTGCGTAATACATATCCCAATCACAGTTGGAACCAGGAAAACTAATTACAGCGAATTTCATTGGTATCTATCCTTCCTCTACTTCATAACGGTAGGTTTCCATGTTTTGGTTAACTAATAGGTCCTTACAAATTGATTCAACCGTCTTAACCGCTGCATCCTTACTATCAGCATTAAGCTTGACTTCGAAGAACTTGCCTTGTGAAATCGAATCAATTGAAGTGTAGTTCAACCGGTGCAAAGCGTTTTTAACCGCTTCCCCTTGGGGATCTAGAATTGATGGTTTGTGGGTAACGTAAATCTTAGCTAAATACATATTTGAGGTCCTTCCTATTTTAAAGCTGCTTGTAGTTTTGAGAGAATTGCGCGGTAACCAGTCATCATATCACCGGTTTGTTTTCTGAAGACATCCTTGTCTAGCGATTGCTTAGTGTCAGCATCTAATAGCCGGCAGGAATCTGGTGAAATTTCATCGGCTAAGATGATCTGACCGTCATCGGTAATCCCGAATTCAACCTTAAAGTCCACTAGGATAATGTTCATTGACTGGAATAGTTGTTGCATTAATTGGTTAACCTTTAAAGCGGTCGTTCGCATGGTCACTAGTTGGTCTTCAGTTGCGATATCCAAAGCTTCTGCATCGGAATCGTTAACGAGGGGGTCGTGTAATTCGTCACTCTTAAAGAAGTATTCAACCACCGGCTTCTTTAATTCTTGGAGGTACTTAGTGCCAAACCGCTTTTGGAAGTGACCAGAAGCACGGTTTCTAATTACAACTTCTAGCGGAATCATGTGGACACGCTTATTCAATTGGTCGGTAGCGTCTAATTGCTTAACAAAATGGGTCGCAACGCCCTGTTGGTTTAAGTAGCCAAAAATCAAACTGGAAATTTGGTTGTTAACGGACCCCTTGTCTTCAATTAATTCGTTTCGTTCACCGTCACCAGCAGTGGTGTGGTTAGTGTAGTGAACCCGTAATACGTTTGGATCATCTGTCGTGTACAATTCTTTGGTTTTCCCTGAAGCAACTAATGCCATTTGAATGAACTCCTTATTTAAATTGATCAACTTGTTTTAATAACGTTTCGAATGAATCACCAATCACGGTGATGTGGCCCATCTTCCGGCCGGGTCTAATTTCAGCCTTGCCATAGTCATGGAAGTGCCACTCTGGCGTATTGGGGAGGGCTTGACGGGCCGTGGTCAAATCATCGCCGAGCAGGTTAACCATGACTGCCTTATGGTCCTGTTCAATCGTTGGAATTGCGAGGCCGCAAATACTTCTGATGTGGGCTTCAAACTGTGAAATATTACATGCTTCGATTGAATAGTGGCCTGAATTATGGGGCCGCGGTGCTAGTTCATTTACCAGTAACTGGCCGTCTGCCATTAGGAAGAATTCAATTCCTAATACCCCGACTAACCCTAAACGATCAGCAATCTTAGTGGCAATTTCACTCGCTTGGTTGTGAACGGCATCGTCAACGCGGGCGGGAACGATGCTAGTGTGTAAAATGTGGTGTTTATGAATGTTTTCGCTCAACGGAAACGGAATGTTCTTACCATTAACATCTCTAGTCACCATGATCGAGACTTCCATCACAAATGGTTGTTTCTTTTCAAAAATCCATTCCCGATCGTTCAATTGACCAGCGGCTTTGGCAACGTCTGATTCGTCATTAATGTCAATTTGATCATGGCCGTCATAACCACCCTCACAGGTTTTAAGAATGCCCGGAAAACCGATTTCTGCTACCGCCTGCTTTAAGTCTGCAGCGGTGTTTACTGCAGCAAAATCAGTTACGGGGATTTGATTTGACTTTAAGAAGTTCTTTTCGTGGAGCCGATGACTCGTAATTGTTAATTCATCAATGGCCTGGGGAACGTCGACTAGGCCGGTGACCTTTGCCAGGGCCTTTTGGTCAACGTTCTCAAATTCGTAAGTCAATACGTCGGACTTGCGAGCTAACTCTTCGAGCGCTGCTTGATCATCGTAATCAGCAACGACTTGAAAATCAGCAACTTGAGCGGCAGGCGCTCCCTTAGTCGGGTCTAAAATACCAACCTTATAACCCATTGCCTTAGCGGATAGGACCATCATCTGGCCTAATTGCCCACCACCTAAAATCCCAATTGTTGCTGGTGGTAAGATCGTCTTAATCGAGTTGGTCATTACTCTTGATAGCCTCCTCAGTTTGTTCGGTTCTAAATTGAACTAACTTTTGATTTACATCCGGATTTTGTAATGCAATAATTTGTGCTGCCAAAATAGCAGCGTTCTTAGCTCCGGCATTCCCAATTGCAACCGTTGCGACTGGCACGCCCGAAGGCATCTGGACCATTGACAATAGTGAATCAACCCCGTTCAAGGCCTTTGTTTGAACTGGAATCCCAATCACTGGCAGCGTGGTATTAGCAGCCATCATTCCTGGTAAGTGGGCTGCCCCACCAGCAGCAGCAATAATCAACTGGTAATGTTCGCTTTTTGACTTGGAACCAAACTCCTGTAATTGTTCTGGCATCCGGTGGGCTGAAATAACATGCTTATCATAGCTAACCCCTAGTCTATCAAGCATTTCAGCAGTTTGCTTTACTACTGGCCAATCTGAGATTGATCCCATTACGAGTGCAACTTCCATCGAAAAGTCTCCTTTACTAATTTGGTATCTTTATAATAACAACTAAGCTTAATTTCGTCAACAAAAACACGAACGATAATAATTAAACATTCTTTTAAAGTTCGGCTTATTGTAAAATAAATGTAAAAAAATAAAGAATCACACCATCAAAGGCGTGATTCTTTATTTTTGATCACTAAAAGCAGTATTCAATTTTCCAAAGTTAATCGTTCCCAACCCAGTTGCTTGGTTATAAAGCTTTCCTGGTTGGCCAGTATAATAGAGATTATTATTATTAGTAGCGCTATTTAAGGGGGTAAATGGCGAATCGCTCGCCTTTGCAAACCTATAAATCTGCGGGTTCCAAAAGCCCATTCGTTTGCCCTGCGCACTATTAATTACCGCGGCCATCCCCGCAATTTGGGGGGCAACCACACTGGTCCCACCAGTTACGTACCACTTTCCATTGTGATATGAACTATACCCCGTGTTGGGATCTGCATTCGCAGATACATCCGGAAGGTTGCGCCCGGTAGCAGTTCCAGTAACGGTTTGAGCATTGTTGAGCCGGTTTAAATAGCCGCCACCATATTCCCAGATCTTGCTAGCCCGAAAGGTCCCGACCCCACTAAAGCCAGCCTGATAGCTAGGGACAGCATTCAAGGTACTAAAGCCCCCACCGCTGCCGGCAAAGTAACTATTGACCCAGCCAACTGGGTTTTTGGAGGGACTTAGTGAAGGCTGGTTATCAAACTTCGGATATAAGAAATCACTACTCCAGGCCCGTTCAGTAGTAACGGAGTAACTCTTTCCGTTGATCGTGTAGTTTCTAGGAAGGGTCGTGCCCCCCACCGCAGTAACGTATGGTGAATTAGCAGGCGTGTCCACGGTTAATTGGGGGTAGCGATTTTCCCCCATCCCATCGTAGGCTCCGTTATCACCGGTAGAAGCAAAGATACTAATTCCCTGAGCAGCGGCTTGCTGGAACAAGAGGTTAACAATTTGATTATAGTTAGCAGGTAACATGCCCTTTTTAATTTGATTCTTAACTTGGTTTTCACTTTGCCCCCAACTAATTGAAAGGGTGCTGACCTTATTTTGGGCAACCGCCGTCGAAAGGGAGTTGATCATTCCAGATGCGGATGGATTACTTACGTATACGTTGATGTTAGCCTTTGGTGCAACTGCGCCAGCTTGTTCAACGTCCATTGCGGTCTCGTCTTCTCCACTATAAGAACTGCTACCAATCTGATAGGTCTTAATGCGGTTCGCCTTTGCTGGAATCCCTTCTGACTTCCAGAACTTAGTGGCATCACTAGGTTTAAACTTTGCAAACGAAATAATGCCGATTGTCTGACCAGTTCCAACGTGGTTATCCTTATATAAGGCCCCCGCATTATAAGTATCCATGAACTTCTGAGGAGCCCCTTGATAAGTATTAATGTCGCTTTGTTCTTTGGAGAGCCTTGCTGAAAGCGATTTACCAGGATTAGTATAGGTATTATTGTTCAGGCCAAAAATGCCCAGAACCTTTGAATTAATGCGCTGTGGCAGTTTGGGGGTGCGGTTTGCTTTTTGGTAACTATCACCAGTCACCTTAACGTTATTTAACTTAACGTTAAACGCCTTTTCAATGTTCTTGGTTTGCCCAGTCAACTTTAAAACCACGTTTCCGGAATAAGCACTGGTTTTAATTTTATACTTCTTGAAGTACTTAGAAATCGTGCTGACAGTCCCATTTGTTTGCCCATACTTAGCCGCAAATTGCTTGGGAGTCAGGTACTTACGGTAATTAGCATTTCCGGGAGTTACGGTCTGTTCGATGTAGTTACTCAATTGACTAGTGGCTCGTGGTTTTAGAATTAAGTTAACGGTTTGAGCCTTAGTTGCCTTAACCGCCGTGACGGTTTTTTTAGTACTGGCGGCGTTTACAATCTGGTCCGTAGTCACCGTCACCATGGTAGCGGCAATCGTGATACCAACCCCAACCTTAACGATTGATTTGAATATTTTTGAACGCTCCTTTTTAATGTTGATCATTCCTTCCGCTCTTCAGCTTGTTGACGCTTGATTTTTTGTTTTGTTTTAAAAATAATTACCGACGTCAGTGTAATTTGTAAGGCCACACAGACGATAATCCAAACCGTAATTATTTGCGTTTCACTGATATTTAGGTTCATCGTGATTACAAAGGTGGTGATTACCACTGCCAAAATAAACCCGGTTAGCCAAATATAGTCTTTTTTACTCACACAACCACCATTTCTAATTTTTATTATAAGATTGGCAAAGCATCCGTTAAAGTGTAAAATATAAGTACATTATATATTAAATATCCTTACTAAACAAAGGAGAGTCACTATGCTTAAAGATTTTAAAGCTTTTATTTCCCGTGGGAATGTCATTGATTTAGCAGTCGGTGTAATTATTGGTTCTGCTTTTACAGCAATCGTTAAATCCCTTACTACTAATTTGATCAACCCATTAATTGGGATTTTCTTGGGTAAAATCGATTTATCCGGAATTGTATTTAAGGTGGGGAGTGCCCAATTTAAATTGGGTGAATTCCTTAATTCCGTAATTAACTTCTTGATTATCGCCTTTGTGGTCTTCTTGATCGTTAAGTTCGTTAATCGGGTTACTAATCGTGACACTAGTTCTAAAATTAGTACCACTGATCAATTACTTACTGATATTAAGGGATTGATTCAAGATGGGCAAACCACTCCGGATGCTCCTGCTAATTCAAATGCAGAATCAGCAACTGCTGAAGCAGCTGACCCATCATCCGCAAGTCAAAGCACTAAAAAATAAGCTCCAATTCCAATGGCATTTAACTAATTATTTGGTTAAGTGCCATCTGTTTTATCCCCTTAAATATAAATAAAGGAAGTTTATCCCGTGATAATTACATCAGGAATGATTGGCGTTGGTAAAACGACCCTCACTGGCAAAATTGCTAAGCATTTTAACAGCCGCCCCTACTACGAACCGGTGGGGGATAATCCCGTTTTACCACTCTACTACAGTGATCCGAAACGCTACGGCTTTTTACTCCAGATTTTCTTCTTAAACAAACGCTTCAAGATGATCAAGCGAGCGCTAAAGAGTAATCACAACGTGTTGGACCGCTCCATTTATGAAGATAACCTATTCACTAGGCAAAATAACATCGATGGGAACATCTCGGATACCGAACTGGCTATCTACACGGAACTATTTAACAACATGCGCAGTGACTTAAACTCAATTCCCCGCTCCCATCCCGACCTAATGGTTTACGTGTACGCAGACTTCGAAACCATTTTAAAGCGAATTAAAAAGCGGGGCCGTGATTATGAACAGTTTGATAACGATCCCGCATTAAAGGACTACTATTACCGGCTGTGGCAAGCCTATCAGCAGTGGTTCGCTGATTACGATGATAGTCCTAAGATTAAGTTAGACTTACAAAAATACGACTTATCAGCCCATCAAAACTTGCCAATTGTTTTAGCACAAATTGATGAAGCCGTTAACAAATACAACGTATAGTAAAACCCCCGCTTGGCTGAATGCCAACGGGGGTTTCGTTTTCAATTGATTATTCGTTTAGGGTTGCTAACGCCTTTCCGTAAATTGCCATTGCGAGCATTAAGTCGTCAATTGGTTGAAATTCGTTCGCTTGGTGCATGGTATTCTTCGTCCATGGGAATAGTGCCCCGAACGCCACGCCACGTTCCATTAAACGGGCAAATGAACCTCCACCAACAACGTGGGGCTTCGCTTCGGTTTCACCGCTTAAGTCCTTGTAAACAGCGATTAACTTTTGAACAACCGGGTCACTAGCGTCTACGTAGTGGGGACCCATGTCGTCTTCTTGGCTGACCTGCCCACCGGTTGCACCAGCGGTAAGGCCCTTCATGATGTCGGCAGGACCCATGCCCTTCGGATATCTAAAGTTAGTGTTTACTAAACCACCATCCTTGATATCATAGCGCATAATTCCAATATTCATGGTTAAATCGCCCATTACATCGTCAGTTAGGTTAATTCCGAGGTGGTGGCCTCTAGAATCATCGTGTAACTTGTCAACGATAAATGAGATGAAATGCTTAGCGTCACCAGTAAAGCGATATTGGCTTAAAAACAATGCTAAGTAGGTTCCCGCATTGATTCCATCGTCTGGTTCCATTCCATGGGCGGACTTTCCAATTACGTGAATTTGAAGGCCCCCATCGGTCACTTGAGAGTCCCCACTAACGGGATAGGTATCCAAGAACTTGGTAAAATCATCGGACACCCGTTCGTTGTCATCTGATTCTAAGACTGCAAAGGCATCCCGTGGAACCATGTTATCACGTAACCCCGCCTTGAAGCTGCGGAGCGTGAATTCAGTATCTTCTTCACCGTTTTGTTCCCCCGTAAAGGTGGTAACAAAGGTGGTATTCCCCTTTTCACCGTTGATGACCGGAAATTCAGCATCTGGTGAAAAGCCAAAATCAGGAGCTGGTTCTAAATCAAGATAGTGCTTAATTCCCGTCCAGTTGCTTTCTTCATCGGTTCCAATTAAGAAACGAATCTTGAACTTGGGTTTGATGCCAGCATCCTTGAGCATTCTTAACCCGTAGTATGCAGCTAGTCCAGGTCCCTTGTCATCAGAAGTGCCCCGACCATAAGCAACGTTATCCTTAATCGTGAGCTCAAACGGGTCGGTATTCCAACCTTCACCAGCGGGCATTACATCGGCATGGACAATTACCCCTAGGGTTTGATCACCATCACCGTATTCAATGTATCCAGCAAGGTTATCGTAGTTCTTAGTCTTGAAACCATCCCGCTTCCCAATTTCCAAATACTTGGCTAAAGCAGCCGCTGGCCCGGGGCCGAGTGGGAATTCATCGGTAGCGTGCGCGTCATCACGTTCGCTATCAATCGAGACTAACGCCCGTAAGTCTTTCAAATAATCTTCTTGATATGCTTTTGCTTTTTGTTTCCAATCAACAGTCATAAAAAGCACCCTCCTTAATTTATGTAACTATTTTCATTTTAGCATAACTTAAAAAAGTTAACATGTTTAAAGATGCGTTTTTAGAATGATATAATGAAATGAAGAGGTGGAAACGATGAAAAAAATTGACCAAGCGATTGTAAGAGAAACGATTCGAATCAGGCCTGACGATAGTTTTAAGGGGACTTATGGACATATTACCCTAGTCGGGGGCAACGCCAGTTTTGGTGGTGCAATTATCATGGCCACGATGGCCGCCGTCTATTCTGGAGCCGGGTTAGTAACCACGCTTACCGACCCCGTCAACCGGAATAGTATTCATGCCCAACTCCCAGAGGCAATGGTGGCCGACTACCACGACCAGGCCGTGCTAAAGAACAGCATCGCTGGTGCAGACGTGGTGGTGATTGGGTGTGGATTAGGCACCGATGCCGATGCGCTTGCCATCTTAAAGGATGTCTTTGCCAACGTAACGCCAAACCAATTCCTGGTGATTGACGGTTCCGCAATCACCATGGTGGCAACCCACCATTTAAAATTACCAGCCGCAAACATTATCTTTACGCCCCACCAAGTGGAATGGCAGCGCCTTTCTGGAATTGATTTAGCTGCTCAAAAGGACGTTGTTAAGAACCAAGCCGTCAGAGACCGGTTGAACGCAACGGTCGTCTTAAAATCACATCGAACCCAGGTTTACACTGCAAATGAGGTTTACGAAAATACGGTCGGTACGCCAGCCCAAGCTACCGGCGGGATGGGTGACACGCTTGCTGGAATGGTGGGCGGTTTCGTGGCTCAGTTTAAAAACAAAGACCACGCCGTTGTTGCTGCCGTTTACGCCCACAGCGCGATTGCAGACCAACTAGCCCAAAATCAATACGTGGTCTTACCACATCAAATTATTCACCACATTCCGCAGTTCATGAAACAAAACGAAGCTTAAAAAAACCGAACCCTAGGTTGCATACCTAATGGTTCGGTTTTTATTATGGTAACAATTTATTTAATGTGCAGCACTGTTCTCAAACGGCTGATTCGGCTGCCAACAATTTGATCGGCAAGGCGGGTCTTAAGCACTGAATACAGATAGACGAATCCGCCGACAAACATGGCAATGAACGTCACAATTCCGCTAGGGACCGTGGCACTAATGTCCATGAAGTGCCCCAAAATCCAGTTAAATAAGAAGACGGATCCTAAGGCGGTCGCGTACGTTAAAATCGAAAAGAGTAGAATTTGATTGGTTCGTTTAACCACCAGTCGATAACTAATGTGAAATTGGCGCGTCAAGGAATGGAGAATTAAAAAGTTCGTAACCACAAACCCAATTGCAGTGGATACCAACGGTCCAAAGGTTCCAAATAGCGCAACCGCCGGCACCTGTAAAATAATCTTAACAATCGTCCCAATAATAAAGTACTTAACAGCTAGTTTATTTTGATAAATCCCCTGCATCATGGCAGAAATAACCGTGAACAGCCCCAAAACGATAGAAACGACCGAGTAAAATGACAACACGTTTGCTGATAGGTGGCCGTAACCGGTCCCATTAAAGAGCCGGTTCAATGGCCCCGCAATTGCAGCCATTCCCAAGGCTGATGGAATCATGATGAATTCAAATAGAATCAACCCACTAATGATTTCACGACGAATGCCTTCTTTATCGTTATTCGTGTATGCCTTGGATAGTAGTGGCACCACCGTAATGGCTAATGCGGAGGCAAGGGAGATGGTAATCATTACCAGTTTGTTAGCGTTTCCGGCGTAGATTGCAAATAGTTGTTGCAAAACCACTTCTGGATAGCCTCGGAAGACCCGCATTAGGTCGAAGAACGTAAACTGGTCAATTAATTGGAAGATTAGGATGCCAGCCCCTAAAATAATAAACGGCACCGCCTGTTGAATAATTTCCTTGTATAGTTGCATGGTGTTAACTTGAAGGCGATTATCACTCTTGGCAACCAGGTCCCGATAGTAATTACGGCGTTTAAAGTAATAGTAGCCAAGGACTAATAAGCCTGCTGCGGACCCCATGAACGCTGCGAACGTGGACTGTGAAACCGCGGTAATCCAATCCCCCTTGATTACCTTTAGATGCATAATCAATAGCGCGGTAATTAGCATATAGGCTACTCGCACTAACTGCTCTACAAACTGGGAGATGGCAGATGGTGCCATGTCCTGATACCCCTGGAAGAACCCGCGGGTCAAACTCATTGTGGGGATAATTAAAATGGCCCAGGAAAGCGCCCGCATTACCGGGATTACATTGCCATCTCCGTTATCCAGGAACGGAGCTGAAAAGTAGAGGATCAAAGCGACTAAGATTCCAGTGCTGATTGACAACAACAGCCCCCGTTTATACAGCTTAAAGCCCACGCCGTACTCGTTCAAGGTATTATAATGGGCTACTTGTTTAGCAACGGCCGATGGAATTCCGGCAATTGCGGCAATTAATAGGATGGAATAAACATTATATCCCTGAACATATAGTGCATTCGCTTGGAAGAAGAATCCTGCAAACCAAATTCGCCACGGAATGATGTAAACCGCTCCTAAAATTCGGGAGAGGATACTCCCCCCTGTCATCCAGGCAGACCCCTTTAACATCGTATCTCTGGATTCTTTTCCATCAGCAGCTAGCTCGACTTCAGCTTCGCGTCGACTCTCTTGCATTTAAACGCCTACTTTCTTCCCGATTTCTTGGATAAAATTACATAACCTATTAATTTTAATCAAAATATTAATTGATATCAATACATATTCATCAATTCATAGCAAAAGCTTAACTAAAAAAAGCGCCGCAACGGTGGTTGATTATTCATAATCACCATGCGACACCCTTTTAAATGTAAATTAATTGGCAACGATGTTAACGATTTTACCTGGCACTACGATTACCTTGCGAATCGTTTTACCATCGGTAAACTCCTTCACTTTTTCATCGGCTAATGCTTGTTTTTCAACCGTATCCTTGTCAGCATCCTTAGCGGCTTTAATGTGCGCCCGGACTTTTCCATTGACCTGAACCACGATTTGTACCGTTGATTCTGCTAACTTACTTTCATCATAAGTTGGCCATGGTTCGTATGCGATGGATTCATCGTGACCACACTTGCTCCATAGTTCTTCCGCAATGTGAGGAGCGATTGGGGAAAGTAACTTAATGAAGCCTTCCACATACTTGAATGGTAAACTGTCAGCCTTGTAGGCTTCGTTAACGAAGACCATCATTTGGGAGATGGCAACGTTAAAGCGCATCCGTTTGATATCGTTGGTAACGATTTTTACGGTTTGGTTATAAATTTTATCAAGCTTTCCGTCATCAATCGTGGTAACCCGGTCCCGAAGGTGGTTGTTATCATCCATGAATAAGCGCCAAACCCGCTTAAGCCAACGGTACGAACCTTGAATTCCTTCAGTACTCCATGGCTTCGCTTCAGTCAATGGCCCCATAAACATTTCGTATAGTCGAAGCGTATCAGCACCGTATTCATTGACGATGTCATCTGGATTAATAACGTTCCCCTTAGACTTAGACATCTTTTCGTGGTTAGTTCCCAAAATCATTCCCTGGTTAACTAGCTTTTGGAATGGTTCCTTTGTAGGCACTACCCCGAGGTCGTACAATACCTTGTGCCAGAACCGTGCATAGAGTAAGTGCAATACGGCATGTTCTGCTCCCCCAACGTAGAGGTCAACTGGGAGCCAGTATTTCAACTTTTCAGGGTCCGCAATTTGCTTGTCATTATGCGGATCGATATAGCGAATATAGTACCATGAACTTCCGGCCCACTGTGGCATTGTGTTGGTCTCACGCTTCCCCTTCCGACCGTTTTTATCAACGACGTTGACCCAGTCAGAAACGTTAGCTAATGGACTTTCGCCAGTTCCAGATGGCTTCAAGTCATCAACATTTGGTAACTTAAGTGGCAATTCATCTTCTGGAACCAGAGTGGTTTCGCCATCTTCCCAGTGGATCACTGGAATTGGTTCACCCCAGTATCTTTGCCGGGAGAAGATCCAATCACGAAGCCGGTAGTTAACCTTCTTATGGCCGGCCTTGTGTTCAGTTAACCAGTCGATGGCAGCTTTGATGGCCGTTTGTTTGTCCATGCCATCTAAGAAGCCGGAGTTGATGTGCTTACCATCACCAGTGTAAGCTTCCTTGGTGGTATTGCCACCTTCGATGACGGGCTTAATTGGTAAATCAAACTTCTTAGCAAATTCGTAATCCCGATCATCGTGAGCAGGAACCGCCATGATGGCACCAGTTCCGTATGATGAAAGAACGTAATCACCAATCCAAATTGGAACTTCCACACCATTAATTGGATCAATTCCGTAAGCCCCCGTAAAGACCCCACTCTTATTCTTGTTCAAGTCGGTTCTTTCGAGGTCGGACTTAGTGGCCACTTCCTTCCGGTATGCTTCAACAGCATCCTTTTGTTCGGGGGTGGTAATTTGATCTACTAATTCGTGTTCTGGTGCTAACACCATGTAAGTAGCTCCAAATAACGTATCTGGGCGGGTCGTAAATACTTCGACTGACTTCCCTTCGTGCCCCTTCACCTTAAAGTCAACACTCGCCCCTACAGAACGACCAATCCAATTGCGTTGTTGTTCTTTAATGCTTTCAGGCCAGTCTAAGTCATCGAGGTCATCAATTAGCCGATCGGCATAGGCGGTGATTTTTAATACCCATTGGCGCATTGGAACCCGGTAAACCGGGAACCCGCCCCGTTCAGTCTTTCCGTTAATTACTTCTTCGTTAGCAACCACGGTCCCACCCATTAAATCAGGAGCCCAGTTAACTTCAATTTTATCTTCGTAGGCGAGGCCCTTCTTGTAGAGTTGTTCGAAAATCCACTGGGTCCACTTGTAGTACTTAGGATCAGTGGTGTTAACTTCACGGTCCCAGTCGTATGAAAAACCAAGCGACTTAATTTGTTTTTTGAACGTTGCGATATTTTCTTCGGTAAACTTACCAGGATGATGACCAGTCTTCAAAGCGTATTGTTCAGCTGGTAGTCCGAACGCATCCCAGCCCATTGGATGTAAAACGTTCTTCCCATTCATTCGCTGGAACCGCGCCATGATATCAGTCGCTGTGTATCCTTCTGGATGGCCAACGTGGAGGCCCTTCCCTGATGGATAAGGGAACATATCTAAAACATAGTATTTTTCTTTATCTTTATCATTACCAGTCGCAAATGTATTGTGTTTATCCCAATAACGTTGCCACTTCTTTTCAATATCTGTGTGATCGTAAGGCATTTAAATTTCCTCCCTTTATCTAAATAACAAAAAAGTCCCATAGAAAAAAATTCTATAGGACGATTATTCCGCGGTACCACCTAAATTCTTTACTTCAAAAGCAAAGCACTTTAGTCCTTAACGCGGAAAACGTTTTAATCTACTAATTAATAATCGATTTCAATTAAAAAGAATAACGATGAGTTCACTGGTTAATTATCTAAATTCACACTACCCATTTAGTCTCTGAAAAAATTAAAGCAGCTAATAGTTCGTCTAATTTTTATTATTTAATTTAATGTTATAATAGCAAAGTTAACCCGTAAAAGCAAGTACACTAGTATTTTTTTGGAAAAGGAAGCTAAGATAATGAAAATAAAACCCGCTTTATCGTATAGTCACACCCTGCTAAAAACAGTGGTTCAACCTGGTGATGTAGTCATTGACGCTACCGTCGGCAATGGTCATGATACCGAATTTTTAGCGCAATTAGTTGGTGAATCAGGTCATGTTTACGGCTTTGACATTCAAAAAATAGCCATCGACAACACGACTACCAAGTTGACAAACGCAGGGCTTTTAAAACCAGTACAACTATATAATTACGGCCACGAACGAATTGATCAACTCCTTCCCGTTGACCAAAAAATTCAAGCCGCTACCTTTAACTTAGGCTACCTTCCCGGCGGAAATCATGCCCAAATTACGACCGCAACTACCACCATTCCGGCACTCAAGGCCTGCTTAACTAGGCTAAGTCAAAATGGGATTGTTACCGTAGTTCTCTATTATGGACATCCAGGCGGTCGCCAGGAAAAAAACGCCGTCCTTAATTTTGTTGAACATCTAAACCAAAGGCAATTCACAGTGTTAAAATACCAGTTCGTAAATCAAGTAAACGAGCCCCCCATTTTAATTGCAATTCAAAAAAGGTGCGATGATATGTAATCATCAGGCACCTTTTTTACGTGAAACGATGTTAATAATTAGCGCGAGGGTAACAATCACCACTCCCACTATGAAAACATCGTGAAGTGAATTATAAAGAATCGTTTTTAAATTTGGAACTAACTTTGCCGGCAAAGTTGCCGCTGTGTCAGGATCCATTAACTTATTAATCATTTTAACGGAGGTCCCAGAAACCTGGAGGGTTCCAACCCGCAGCGAAGTACTCATAAAGATTCCAAAAATTGTAATGAACAACGTTTGCCCTATGGTCCGACACAATACGTTAAACGAAGTCGCAGCCCCAACGTTTTCATCAGAAACCTTATTTTGAATTACAACCGTTGGGTTTGTAGTCGCAACCCCAAATCCCAATCCGCAAACCGAGGTAACCAGAATGAAGAGGTTAAACGACATTGTTTGGGGAGCTAAGACCAGGCTGATTGAACCAATCAACACCAAAATAATTCCAATTGTAGTAACGTCTCTAGAATGCAAACGGGTAATTAACCACCCCGAGATCACTGCTCCAACAATCCAAAGAATCGAACTGGGCGTGATTGCCAGGCCCGCTAGTGATGCCCGCAGACCCATTAAACCTTGAATCCAGTTAGGAACGTAAACTTCAATACACATCACAAACCCGCTAATAAAAAAGGTCACGATGTTTTGGGCAACAAAGGAACGGTGTCTGAACATTCCCATTGGAATAATCGGTTCTACACAGGAATGCTCCCTTCTAATGAACAAGATAAAACTAACGAATAACACCACGAACAGCGATGATAATCGACCTAAATTAACGTTGCGATCACCAATTAATTGAATCATTAACATGATGGATAGTAAGATTATCGCCAGATAAGCGGTCCCCAGGTAGTCAATACTAGCAACCCGTTTTCGTTCAACAGGGTCATCTTGCAAATAGGCGGTGATTAAAATGATGATAATAATGCCCAGTGGAATGTTTAGCATAAAAATCCAGCGCCAGTTAAACGTATCAACAATGAATCCACCCAAAAGTGGGGCAATTACCGCCGAAATCCCCCAACCAGCACCGTTCAAGCCAATAATTTTAGAACGTTTTGCAAACGGATAAATGTCAGCAATTACAGCGTATGAAACCGGTAGAATCACCCCTGCGCCAATTCCTTGAATCGCCCGCCAGATAATTAACGTTTGCATGCTATTAGCTAATCCAGACAATAGCGATCCAATGATAAATACCACTAATCCAGCAATTAAAACCCGCTTGCGACCAATTTGATCGGATAGTTTCCCATAAATCGGAGTGGCAACCGAACTAGTTAGTAGATAGATTGAGAAGACCCAGTTCATCAAAGAAACTCCATGCAGTTCTCCAACAATCGTCGGCATTGCAGTTGCAACGATTGTTCCCTCAATTGCACTCAAAAACGTTCCGACAAATAATGCAATTGTTACGATTAAAGTATTTGTCTCACTTTTTTTCACGTTGTTCATATCTTCACCCATCTTGAATAATAAAAAACCAACCTAATTAATAGGTGGTCTTTATATTACTATTTATTGAATAATGCTTTTAATTCAGCAACTTTATCGGTGTGTTCCCATGGAAGGTCCACATCAGTCCGACCAAAGTGACCATAAGCAGCAGTTGGTTCGTAGATTGGGCGCTGTAAATCAAGCATTTTAATGATTCCAGCAGGTCTTAAATCAAAAATCTTGCGCACTGCCGCAGTTAAATCTTCTTCCGAAACATCACTAGTATCATAAGTATCAATTGAAATGGATACTGGCTCAGCAACTCCAATTGCATATGCCAATTGAATCTCTAACTTACGTGCTAATCCAGCAGCAACGATGTTTTTGGCAATGTAGCGCGCAGCATAACTTGCTGAACGGTCAACCTTAGTCGCATCCTTACCTGAGAATGCCCCTCCACCATGATGGGCAGCACCTCCATAAGTATCAACGATAATTTTTCTTCCAGTTAAACCGGCGTCTCCCTGTGGACCACCAATTACAAACCGGCCAGTTGGGTTAATGAAGTACTTAGTCTTGTCATCAAGTAGTTCACTAGGAATTACCTGTTTGATGACTTGGTTAATGACGTCTTCTCTGATTTGATCTAAGCTAGCTTCCGGACTGTGTTGGGTACTAATAACAACCGTATCCACTCTGAATGGCTTATTATCATCATCATATTCAACCGTAACTTCAGCCTTAGCATCTGGTCTTAGAAATGGAATCGTGCCATCTTTTCTAAGTTCAGCAATTTTACGCATTAATTTATGACTAAGTGAAATTGGGAGTGGCATTAACTCAGGAGTTTCATCAATGGCATAACCAAACATAATTCCCTGGTCACCAGCACCAATTTTGTTTAAGATATCGTCGTCTGAGCCTTCACGACTTTCAAGGGCATCATCAACCCCCTGTGCAATATCTGATGATTGTTCATCAATTGCAACCATCACCGCACAAGTATCAGCATCAAACCCTAACGCACTATTAGTGTATCCAATCCTTCTAATTGTATCCCTAACTACCTTTTGGATATTAACGTATGCGGTAGTTGAAATTTCCCCAAAGACAAGGACTAACCCAGTCGTAACTGACGTTTCACATGCGACCCGGGCATTAGGATCCTTGGCTAATAATGCATCCAAAATTGCATCACTAATCTGATCAGCAATCTTATCTGGATGGCCTTCAGAAACTGATTCTGAAGTAAATAAATGTTTTTCTCTCATAATAAAATAATTCCCCCTAAATATTTTGGTTACAAGGCAGCTTCACACAACGTGAATCCTATCGGGAATAGACTCATAACTATAATAGAGTATCACAAAAATAGTCTAATTAAAAGATTCGGCACCCGTAAATAGTGCAAGGCAATTTTAATGCGCAAAAAAAGGACATCATTAAAACGATGTCCTTTTATCGATACCGGAGGTGGGGTTCGAACCCACACGACCTAAACGGTCACTGGATTTTGAGTCCAGCGCGTCTGCCAATTCCGCCACTCCGGCAAAAAATAAAAAAGGCGGTAACCGGATTTGAACCGGTGATAAAGGTTTTGCAGACCTCTGCCTTACCACTTGGCTATACCGCCATTTCAAATCAACTAATAAAACTTATTAACATGGGATAAGCCAACTAATCAAACGCATTGGTCTGATTTAAAGGGCGGTATGTGGGAATCGAACCCACGCGTGTCGGATCCACAAACCGATGTGTTAACCACTTCACCAATACCGCCATAGCATTACAACAGGGATAGTAGGAATCGAACCCACATCAACGGTTTTGGAGACCGGTATTCTGCCTTTGAACTATATCCCTAAATTATGGAGGGGAGTGGATTCGAACCACCGAACCCGAAGGAGCGGATTTACAGTCCGCCGCGTTTAGCCAGACTTCGCTACCCCTCCGTAAATGGCGCGGGACAGAATCGAACTGCCGACACACGGAGCTTCAATCCGTTGCTCTACCAACTGAGCTACCGAGCCAAAAAATTGCTAGGGTGAATATTAAATTTTTTGAATTTATCAAAAACGGTCCGTACGAGACTCGAACTCGTGATCTCCGCCGTGACAGGGCGGCGTCATAACCAACTGGACCAACGGACCATTTTTTGCAATTTACATCATTAGTAATTTTATTACTAATGACCCGTACGGGATTCGAACCCATGTTACTGCCGTGAAAGGGCAGTGTCTTAACCACTTGACCAACGGGTCATAAAATAATATGGAGAGTGAGGGATTCGAACCCTCGAAACAGGCTTTAACCCGTTTACATCATTTCCAATGATGCTCCTTCGGCCTCTCGGACAACTCTCCAAAACTCCGGCAGGCGGGCTCGAACCGTCGACAACCTGATTAACAGTCAGGTGCTCTACCAACTGAGCTATGCCGGAATAATTTGCGTGGCAACGTCCTATCCTTGCAGGGGGCGATCCCCCAACTACTTTCGGCGTTCAAAAGCTTAACTACTGTGTTCGACATGGGAACAGGTGTATCCTTTTGGCCATCATCACCACACTATTTAACTGCGAGAACTTCGTTCTCTCAAAACTAGATAATATTTTATTCTTCCGTGAGAACTACCTTACTTGGTTAAGTCCTCGACCAATTAGTACTGGTCCGCTCCATGCATCACTGCACTTCCACTTCCAGCCTATCTACCTGATCATCTTTCAGGGGTCTTACTTCCATAAAGGAATGGGAAATCTCATCTCGAGGTGGGTTTCACACTTAGATGCTTTCAGCGTTTATCTCATCCATACATAGCTACCCAGCGATGCGCCTGGCGGCACAACTGGTACACCAGCGGTATGTCCACTCCGGTCCTCTCGTACTAAGAGCAGCTCCTCTCAAATTTCCTACGCCCGCGACGGATAGGGACCGAACTGTCTCACGACGTTCTGAACCCAGCTCGCGTACCGCTTTAATGGGCGAACAGCCCAACCCTTGGGACCAACTACAGCCCCAGGATGCGATGAGCCGACATCGAGGTGCCAAACCTCCCCGTCGATGTGAACTCTTGGGGGAGATAAGCCTGTTATCCCCAGGGTAGCTTTTATCCGTTGAGCGATGGCCCTTCCATACGGTACCACCGGATCACTAAGCCCGACTTTCGTCCCTGCTCGACCTGTATGTCTCGCAGTCAAGCTCCCTTCTGCCTTTACACTCGTCGAATGATTTCCAACCATTCTGAGGGAACCTTTGGGCGCCTCCGTTACTGTTTAGGAGGCGACCGCCCCAGTCAAACTGCCAACCAGACACTGTCTCCCACCACGATCAGTGGTGCGGGTTAGAGTGTTCATACAGCGAGGGTAGTATCCCACCATTGCCTCCATCGAAACTAGCGTTCCGACTTCTATGGCTCCTACCTATCCTGTACAAGCTATACAAACACCCAATATCAAGTTACAGTAAAGCTCCATGGGGTCTTTCCGTCCTGTCGCGGGTAACCTGCTTCTTCACAGGTATCTCAATTTCACCGAGTCTCTCGTTGAGACAGTGCTCAGATCGTTACGCCTTTCGTGCGGGTCGGAACTTACCCGACAAGGAATTTCGCTACCTTAGGACCGTTATAGTTACGGCCGCCGTTTACTGGGGCTTCGTTTCTGGGCTTCGCCGAAGCTAACTCATCCACTTAACCTTCCAGCACCGGGCAGGCGTCAGCCCCTATACTTCATCTTACGATTTTGCAGAAACCTGTGTTTTTGATAAACAGTCGCCTGAGCTTTTTCACTGCGGCTGCACATAGTGCAGCACCCCTTCTCCCGAAGTTACGGGGTCATTTTGCCGAGTTCCTTAACGAGAGTTCACTCGCTCACCTTAGGATTCTCTCCTCGACTACCTGTGTCGGTTTGCGGTACGGGTAGTTAACTACTAACTAGAAACTTTTCTCGGTAGTGTGACATCAACGACTTCCCTACTAAATTTCGGTCCTCATCACACCTTGTCAACCCGGTATTAAGCATTTGACTCAATACCTGACTTAGTGCTTGAACATCCATATCCAACAGGATGCTACGTTTAGCCTCCTACGTCCTTCCATCGTTCAAACATAGTTAACTAGTACAGGAATCTCAACCTGTTATCCATCGCCTACGCCTCTCGGCCTCGGCTTAGGTCCCGACTAACCCTGGGAGGACGAGCCTTCCCCAGGAAACCTTAGTCATTCGGTGGATCAGATTCTCACTGATCTTTCGCTACTCATACCGGCATTCTCACTTCTAAGCGCTCCACCAGTCCTTACGGTCTGACTTCATCGCCCTTAGAACGCTCTCCTATCACGTAACAAAGTTACGTCCACAATCTCGGTAATATGCTTAGCCCCGGTAAATTTTCGGCGCAGGATCACTCGACTAGTGAGCTATTACGCACTCTTTAAATGGTGGCTGCTTCTGAGCCAACATCCTAGTTGTCTATGCAACTCCACATCCTTTTCCACTCAGCATATATTTAGGGACCTTAATTGGTGGTCTGGGCTGTTCCCCTTTCGACGGTGGATCTTATCACTCATCGTCTGACTCCTGGATATAAATCAATGGCATTCGGAGTTTATCTGAATTTAGTAACCCAAGACGGGCCCCTCACCCAAACAGTGCTCTACCTCCATGATTCTCGACTCCAAGGCTAACCCTAAAGCTATTTCGGAGAGAACCAGCTATCTCCAAGTTCGTTTGGAATTTCACCGCTACCCACACCTCATCCCAGCACTTTTCAACGTACACGGGTTCGGCCCTCCGGTGTGTTTTACCACACTTTCAGCCTGGACATGGGTAGATCACCTGGTTTCGGGTCTATCACAACATACTCAAACGCCCTATTCAGACTCGCTTTCGCTACGGCTCCGACTTCTCATCTTAACCTTGCATGTTATCATAACTCGCCGGTTCATTCTGCAAGAGGCACGCTATCACCCATTAACGGGCTCTAACTGCTTGTAGGCACATGGTTTCAGGAACTATTTCACTCCCCTTCCGGGGTGCTTTTCACCTTTCCCTCACGGTACTGGTTCACTATCGGTCACTAGGGAGTATTTAGCCTTGGGAGATGGTCCTCCCGGATTCCGGCAATGTTTCACGTGTATTGCCGTACTCAGGATCCTGAACTGAGGGAATTAGATTTCGTCTACAGGGCTATCACCTTGTGTCGCAGAACTTCCCAGATCTTTCGACTATCTAATTCTTTGGTAACTCAAATGTTCAGTCCTACAACCCCACTGAGTAAACTCAATGGTTTGGGCTGTTCCCCGTTCGCTCGCCGCTACTGAGGGAATCGAATTTTCTTTCTCTTCCTGTGGGTACTTAGATGTTTCAGTTCCCCACGTCTGCCTTTCAATGAGTATGAATTCGTCATTGAATAATAAACGATAAAGTTTATTGGGTTTCCCCATTCGGAAATCTCCGGATCAAAGCTTACGTACAGCTCCCCGAAGCATATCGGCGTTAGTCCCGTCCTTCATCGGCTCCTAGTACCAAGGCATCCACCATGCGCCCTTAATAACTTAACCTATTACCACGAAGTGGTATTTGGTTAATTGAGTAAATACGAATAAACTAATATAAAAAACTCAAAATAACGCGGTGTTCTCGGTTGAAATTGTATTTAATACAATTCAATAATTTGGAAAAATTAAAATATTATCTAGTTTTCAAAGAACCAAGTTTGAGAGTAGACCTCTCAAAACTAAACAAAACTATGACTGCATAAGGTTCCGAATTATTCCTTAGAAAGGAGGTGATCCAGCCGCAGGTTCTCCTACGGCTACCTTGTTACGACTTCACCCTAATCATCAGTCCTACCTTAGGCGGTTTGCTCCTCAAAAGAGGTTACTACACCGACTTTGGGTATTACTAACTCTCATGGTGTGACGGGCGGTGTGTACAAGACCCGGGAACGTATTCACCGTGGCATGCTGATCCACGATTACTAGTGATTCCAACTTCATGCAGGCGAGTTGCAGCCTGCAATCCGAACTGAGAACGGCTTTAAGAGATTAGCTTAACCTCGCGGTTTTGCGACTCGTTGTACCGTCCATTGTAGCACGTGTGTAGCCCAGGCCATAAGGGGCATGATGATTTGACGTCGTCCCCACCTTCCTCCGGTTTGTCACCGGCAGTCTCACTAGAGTGCCCAACTGAATGCTGGCAACTAATAATAGGGGTTGCGCTCGTTGCGGGACTTAACCCAACATCTCACGACACGAGCTGACGACAACCATGCACCACCTGTCATCCTGTCCCCGAAGGGAACGGCTAATCTCTTAGCTTTGCAGGAGATGTCAAGGCCTGGTAAGGTTCTTCGCGTAGCATCGAATTAAACCACATGCTCCACCACTTGTGCGGGTCCCCGTCAATTCCTTTGAGTTTCAACCTTGCGGTCGTACTCCCCAGGCGGAATGCTTAATGCGTTAGCTGCGGCACTAAAGGGCGGAAACCCTCTAACACCTAGCATTCATCGTTTACGGCATGGACTACCAGGGTATCTAATCCTGTTTGCTACCCATGCTTTCGAGCCTCAGCGTCAGTTACAGACCAGACAGCCGCCTTCGCCACTGGTGTTCTTCCATATATCTACGCATTTCACCGCTACACATGGAGTTCCACTGTCCTCTTCTGCACTCAAGTTTCTCAGTTTCCGATGCACTTCTCCGGTTAAGCCGAAGGCTTTCACATCAGACTTAAAAAACCGCCTGCGCTCGCTTTACGCCCAATAAATCCGGACAACGTTTGCCACCTACGTATTACCGCGGCTGCTGGCACGTAGTTAGCCGTGACTTTCTGGTTAAATACCGTCACGATGTAATCATTTCCTATCACACCCGTTCTTCTTTAACAACAGAGTTTTACGAGCCGAAACCCTTCTTCACTCACGCGGCGTTGCTCCATCAGACTTTCGTCCATTGTGGAAGATTCCCTACTGCTGCCTCCCGTAGGAGTATGGGCCGTGTCTCAGTCCCATTGTGGCCGATTACCCTCTCAGGTCGGCTACGTATCATTGCCTTGGTAGGCCATTACCCCACCAACAAGCTAATACGCCGCAGGTCCATCCTAAAGTGATGCAAACGCATCTTTCAAACAAAAACCATGCGGTTTTTGTTGTTATGCGGTATTAGCACTTGTTTCCAAATGTTATCCCCCGCTTTAGGGCAAGTTACCTACGTGTTACTCACCAGTTCGCCACTCACTTCGATGTTAAGTCAAGTTAATGCAAGCATCAACTATCATTAACGGAAGTTCGTTCGACTTGCATGTATTAGGCACGCCGCCAACGTTCGTCCTGAGCCAGGATCAAACTCTCATCTTAAGATGAAAAGCTCAACGTTAGCTCTTCTTTAAATATTGTTACTTTTAAGCGAATTGACTTCGCATAAGATTTTTGTACTTCATATCAAGTATGAAGTTCCTTACACATTTTTGTCATAATTTTGTTCAGTTTTCAAAGATCTACCAATTAATCACAAGCCAAAGCTTGAAATTAACTATTTAATATTATCATAAGCAAGCAGAGAATGTCAATAACTTTTTTAAAGAAATAAATATTTGAAATCCGCTGCGACGACAACAAAAAATATTTTACCAGGATTAATAAACAACGTCAACCCTTTTATTCAGAAATTTTAATTCGATTGATTAAAATTTCATTGAGTGGTTTGTCAACATCATCAACTTCAGTCTGCGCAATTCGATCAACAACGTCCATCCCACTAACTACCTGACCAAAAACAGTATGTCTAAAATCAAGCCAAGGAGTCCCACCATTCTTTTGGTAGGCTTCAATAATCTCATCTGGAAAATTAGCATCTCGCAATTGACTAATGATTTCGGCATTCGGTTCTTTGTTTTGAACAATAAAGAACTGACTACCATTAGTATTAGGGCCAGCATTTGCCATCGAGACAGCCCCCCGAATATTATAAAGCTGATCAGAAAACTCATCTTCAAATGGACGATGCCAAATACTCTCGCCACCATTTCCAGTCCCAGTCGGATCACCAGTTTGGACCATAAAGTCATTAATAACCCGGTGAAAACTACAATGATCATAGTAATTAGCGCGGGCTAACTCTACAAAATTTTTAACCGTATTAGGAGCTTCTTTAGGAAAGAGTTGAATCTTAATATCGCCCTGATTAGTCTCAATCGTTGCATATGGTCCGTTTTCACTATCGGTGTGTAATTGTGGGTATTCAGTCATACTAATCCTCCTATTGATTTAAGCAAATTGATCAGCCAAACAATAAACATTATCCATGGTTTAATAAATAAAATCAAATCCTATCCTTTATTTTTTTATAAATTGACATTAAAAACAACGGGAGTTAATTCTATTTCTGCTAGAATATACTTTGTTAATTTTAAGATGAATTTATGAGGAGCGACCGTTGTGGGAAATTTAATTGATTTTACATTAAATATTGATAAACACATTATCAATATCGTTAATAACTTTGGAAACTGGACTTACTTAATCTTATTTGCAGTGATCCTAATTGAAACTGGAGCGGTAGTCCTGCCGTTCTTACCGGGTGACTCATTGTTATTTGCGGCAGCAGCACTGTCGGCTAACGCTAGCTACTCGTTAAATATTTGGGTGTTCATTGGCCTTTTCTTATTGGCATCAATTGCTGGGGACTCCATTAATTTCCTGCTGGGGAAAAAGGTGGGAACCCGCCTATTGGATAATCGATGGGTTCAAAAAATCATCAAGCCCGAGCATATTGATAAAACCCATCACTTCTTTGAAAAACATGGCGCAGCAGCAATTTTTCTAGCACGCTTTATGCCCATCATTAGAACGTTAATTCCGTTCGTTGCCGCAACTGGTAAAATGAAGTATAAACAATTCGTTACCCATAACGTTCCAGCCTGTTTTGCATGGGTTCTCATCTGTTGTGGAGCTGGTTATTTCTTCGGTAACATTCCATTTATTCAAGAACACTTTTCAGCGGTA
Organism: Lactobacillus sp. Sy-1; assembly: GCF_019303535.1. Lineage (GTDB taxonomy): Bacteria > Bacillota > Bacilli > Lactobacillales > Lactobacillaceae > Nicoliella. The sequence continues at coordinate 1,280,006 of NZ_JACCIU010000001.1, forward strand.
ATCCTTGGAATCATCGCTGTTTCATTGCTCCCAGCAATCATCGGGGTTGCTAAGGAAAAGTTCAGTAAATAAAAAATCGCCAATTGGCGATTTTTTTATTTGCTGTTATTTAAACTCAACTTGCCCAAAAAGTATCCAATCCCATTTAAAATTAATATTAAAATGGCCACAATCATAAACGACTGGATAAAAAATGGCAACGGGAGGGCATTGATAATTGGATCGTGTTCAGGATTAAAGACCCAATCCTTATTTCTAAACACAACTTCGTGAAAGAAAATAAATGCCCGGTCAAAGTTAACTAACACTAGTGTTATCACAGCTGCCATCAACACCAAAATTACTCTAATTGGAACCATGATGCGCCAAATCTGATTGAATCTAACTAGGCTGATCATTTTACGGACGCTAATCAAACCGGTAATTATCATAACCCCGTTATTCAATAGGATTAATTTTTTTACATCTTGAAAATGCTGCATTCCTTCTGATGACGCCTTAAAATGATTAAAGTGTAATCCAGAATCAAACGGGTTTTGAATGTAATTAACCACTCGTAAATAATCACTAATGATGAAATTAGCAGGCAACCCAGTTGCATGAGTTAATTGCATGAAATGAATGTCAAGCCAATACAGTGGAGTTAAATTAATGACCACAAAAATAGATAGGGTCAAAAAGAATAATTCGAACAACAACGTAACCAGATAGTCCCGCCAACTGCTAATCATTTCCTAATTGCCATTCATCTAGCGAGTCAATTTCCCATGTTGGTTTTACAGTTTTAGTAGCAATTTGTTGCTTGGTGGATACTCCAGTGTATACCAATAGAGTATCAATGCCAAAATTAATTCCAGCAGAAATATCCGTCATATAATTATCACCAACCATGATCACTTGATCCTTTTGGAGTCCAATAATCCGAAGCGCGTTTTCTAAAATGATCGCCTTTGGTTTCCCAATTAAGACCGGATTGGTTTGCGTTGCATAACGAACTAAATCCACAAGCGAACCGGCTCCCGGTAACATCCCCCGTTCATTTGGAATGTTAGTATCTGGATTCGTCCCGATGAACTTAGCCCCGTGCTGAATTGCAAGCGTTGCAACACAGAATTTCTCATAGGTAACAGCGGTATCTAGCCCCACGACAACATAATCGGGATTATCAGCAGTAATTTCAAATCCACGGGCTTCCAATGCATCCACTAAACCGGCTTCCCCAATTACATATGCCTTCCGGTGGTCCTCATCAGCATCCCCATTCATGAAATCAGCAGTCGCTAATCCGGCAGTATAAACATTGGATTCTTGAACGTGAATGTCATGATTATCAGCAAGGTTTGCAACCACGTCCTTAGGTAACTTAGTCGTATTGTTGGTAACAAATAGAAATGGAATCTCCGCTTTTTGAAGCCGTTCTATAAATCTTTTTGCCGCTGGAATTCGTTTTTTTCCGGCATAAATGGTTCCATCTAAATCAATAAAGTATCCCTGGTAGCGTTTCATAAATTAAATTCCCCTTTATTTTTGGCGTTGCCTAATTTTAAAATGTCGTCGGCCCTTTTCTCCAGATTCGGAAACGATTGTAGACTTTCGTTTTTCAATCGGTGGTTTCCGTTTGGTTATCTTTTCCTCAATGAACGAATGCTTGGCATTGCTCCTGCGGTTGCGATTCCGGCCGCTTGAATTGGGTTTATTATTCAAATTTTGTCGTTTTCTAGCTGGTTTCACTTTTTTAGCTTCCAAGTTATGGAGAATAAAATAAGGGGCCCCAAAGTTACAGTACTCAACTAGGAAATCACTAACTGCGCTGATTTTACTGGCTGGATTTACGTTTCGCTCATCAGTATAAAACCCGGTTAGCCTTAATTGACCATATCCAACATCACCCAGAATATAATCATATTTACTAAAAAAAGTATTATAGGTAACCCGGAGTACTTCCAGGTCGAATGCATCCCCTTCGTTAGCAACTAACTGATACTGGTAGCCATTAATCGAAAGGTCCGTTTCACCAGTCTGATTAATCTGGGCTAGTGGCTTTCTATTTCCCTTTTGTTCATCAAATAAATCTTCAATTTGATTTCGATCCAAAATTCATCCCCCGTTCTATTTACTAGTTAGTGGAAATTGAACTGACAAATAATCACTAAAAACATCTCGTAGCGGTTGATCATAGTACATATAATTATCCCCAGCAATAGATACAGTTGGGAAGAATGGCACGAACAAGTAATGATCTAACAATGCGATTTCATATCGTTTTTCATTGCTAATGACCTGACCATCAAATTTCACTAAATCATTTTTAGGATCGTATTCAATTCCAGATAATTCTATTTTACCAAATATTTCACCTCGAAAACCCATTCCTTTTTGCGGGAAGCGACTCAAGAAGCGTTTGTTTTTTTCAATTTCCCTAACCAATCGCCACAAGTTATAACCATTCAAAGTCGTTTTCATTACGTGCATCGAATGGGGTAATAGCTGGTGAATTTGGTTTTTATCAACCACTCCTGCCGGCAAGTCCGTGATGAACAGTCCCGCATTGATCATTGCTGCCTTGGTATTTGCCTTTTGCTTCATTGCAGCAAGCCCAATTTGGCTTAGCTCACCGCCATTGATCCAATCCTTTTTCATTGAATGATCAATTTTGGCGACCTTACGACTAGCGAGTAGCTGTTCGCCCTCCTGTTCATAGCCATCAATTTCAGCTTGATCACTAGCTAACGCTGGTAGATCAGCAGTCTTTACCACCGAAGCCTGCTTGCTAATAACATGGTGCTCGTCATCAAGTTCCATCTTAACGGTTCCAACGTAGTGCCCCCATTTTTGACACCCCGTCAATAGCGTTTCATTATCCAACTCTCCGTTTGCTAACAAGTGGTGAGTATGAGAACCAAAAATAACGTCGAATTCTGGGTACTTAGCGGCGTTGGCGCGGTCACTTCCGATTCCCAGGTGGGAAAGCATGAACAATACATCATATTCTCCCGTATGTTGCTTTAACATTTCTGGAATCGCCACTTGGTCATCAATTGGATTCCATCCTACTAGTGGATACGTCAATATGTATGGAGCCGTGAAACCCATTATCATTATCCGTGTCCCCTGGTTAGTCACTATTCGTTTAACTGGTTTGGCCCAATGGGGCTGCTCACCGGTCTTTAAATCTTTAAGATTACCTAAAATAACATCAAAATTAGCGTGGTCATATAGGTGGTCCATTTGCGAGTGCGTATTTGTGAGGCCTTCGTTATTTCCAATCGTAGCCGCATCATAGTGGACCTCGTTCATAATCTTAACGTTTGCCTGACCGTCCGTAGCCTCTGTTAATGGATGGGCCCGATCAAGAGCGTCTCCGATATCGAAAACTAATACTTGATACCCATCTGCTTCTAATTTTGCCCGTTGATTATTAATGTAGCGTCTAATCTTGGGCCAATTTTCTAAGTGCGAGTGCATATCATTAGTGTGTAAAATTGCTAATTTTTCTGTCACAAGAACCATCCCTTCTAACCCCGTTTAGCAAGGTCAATTGCTTTTCGGTCGATTATTGTTTCAATTTCTTCTTCGGATAACGGCGTTCCAAATGGTAATTTATCATCCAGGTAATCCAATTCAGGACTATCAATTCCAACGTTAATATTTTCCTTAATGGGAACTGAATAATGGTGAATATGACCGTGTAAATTAATAATCTGGTGGACAATTCCCAACATCATCGGATAGTGAGTCAAGTAATACTGCCGATGATTAAACTTAATCAAAGCCCCAACGTCTTGGAATTGAAACTTAGGCTTCCCATTAACCATGAAGTTATGCTTGGCTAAGTACTTAAAAAATTCCCGACTATCATGGTTCCCCTTGATTAGAATCAAATTGCCATTTAATTGATTTAAAATTGCCAAAATTTGGCGATACGCTTCCTTAGCTGGCTTAATAAAGTACAGTGCGATGTCACCAAGGTGATAAACCACATCGGTTGGTTGCACCCTGGCATTCCAGTTCTCAATGATGGTCTGGTTCATTTCATCAATGCTTTTGAACGGGCGTGGTGCAAAATTATCCATTCCTAAGATATCCTGATGGAAAAAGTGGGTATCAGCTGTAAAATAATTCATCTTCAATCACCTTCATATTAATTATTATATTACATCATTTTTAGTTTTTTCAAAAAGAAGCTACAAAAAAACTACCTTCCAATTGGAAAGTAGTTTTTAACCGTTAATCCGTTTGCTTCGCTCTAACCCGTTTACCACCGAATTGATAAACCAAGTAAATAACGATTAACCAAATAATCGAACCAACCAAGGCGATCAACGTATCAAATTTAAATAGTAATACGATTGCAACCATTCCTAAAAAGGCTAACACAAAGTAATCTGAAGCTGGGAATAGTGGCGTCTTGAATTTTAATTGATCCTCTTTATTGGCATCCTTAACAATCTTTCTGTATTTAATGTGGGTAACCACAATTGCACCCCAGATAAAGATAAAGCAGGTCGTTGCAACACTAGAGATAAAGGTGAAGACCCCTTCTGGAATCACAATGTTTAAGACCACCGCAATGGCAATAATCAAAGTGGACACTAAAATTGCGTTACTAGGCACTTTGTTCTTTGAAAGACGGTGAACCTTCTTGCTAAACGTGTTGGATTCATTTCCAGTTAACGAGTATAGCATTCTCCCGGTTGTAAAGATAGCACTATTACATGCCGAGGCAGCTGCGGTTAACACCACAAAGTTAATAATTGCCGCTGCGGAAGTAATTCCGATATTTTCGAACACTTGAACGAACGGACTTGAATTTTGACTAATGTCATTCCATGGATAGATCACCATTAAAGCCAATAGTGAACCGATGTAGAATAGTAAAATTCTAGTTGGCACGGAGTTAATGCTCTTTGGAATTACTTTTTCAGGATCCTTAGTTTCTGAAGCAGTCATCCCAATCATTTCAATCCCCACAAAACTAAAGATTACCATTTGGAACGAAAGGAAGAATCCAGACGCCCCGTTGGCAAAAAACTTACCGTGGGTCAAATTACTGATGCTAACTGTTCCGACCGATGTTTTATAATGGGTCAGTAATAATACCACCCCGACTAAAATCAATGCAATGATGGCAACCACTTTAATGATTGCGAACCAAAACTCAGTTTCACCAAATGCAGAAACGGTAATTGAATTCAAGAAGAATAGAATAATCAAAATTACCAGTGCTGGAAGCCATTGTGGCATTGCCGGGAACCAAAATTTCATGTATAAACCAGCGGCCGTTACTTCCGCCATCGCAATTGCAATCCATGAAATCCAGTATGTCCATCCAGCAATAAACCCCCATTTGGGACCCAGGTACTTAGCAATAAAGTCAATGTAAGAAGTACTATCTGGGTTGGACATCAATAGTTCCCCGAGAGAACGCATTAAGAAGAAACAAGCAATCCCCGCAACTATGTATGCCAGTAAGATTGATGGTCCAGCAAAGTGAATCGATTGTCCAGCTCCTAAAAATAAACCGGTTCCAATCGTCCCCCCCAGCGCAATTAACTGTACGTGTCGTTCTTTAAGTTCTTTGGACATCTGTTCATCGTTTTGTCCCATTTTATACACCCCTTTTAATATCAATTAGTATACACATATCCTACTAGGGACGTCAGCTAATTTAAAATTCGGTTAGAATCATCATGGCCGTCTAATAATTGTTATATCAACAATTATTCACCTTATAAATTATTAAATGAAAATAATTCATTTTTAGTTGAAATAAAAAGGGCCGCTGCCAAAGCGCGGTCCTCAAGTCATTATTTATGATCCTTTAATCTTTCAACATCACGAACAATCATTAATTCTTCATTAGTAGGAATCAACAGAGTCTTTACCTTTGCATCGTCCGTACTAATATCACGTTCTTCACCACGAATATCATTCTTCTTTGGATCAACTGCGATTCCAAAGTAACCTAATTCGTCAGTAACTTCTTGTCTAATCATAATATCGTTTTCACCAACCCCAGCGGTAAATACGATTGCATCAACACCGTTCATTTCAGCAATGTATTGACCAATGTAGCGAATGATCCGATTCTTGTACATTTCTCTTGAAAGGTATGCCCGGTGGTTCTTAGCCTGCACCCCTTCAATTTCACGCATGTCTGCGGAAACTCCAGAAACCCCAAGTAGTCCGGACTTGTTGTTCAAGATGGTAATCATGTCACTAAGCTTATCGATTCCTTCCTTTTCCATTACGTATGAAAGAACGGAAGGGTCAACATCACCAGAACGAGTAGCCATCATAACTCCAGTTAGTGGTGTGAAGCCCATTGAAGTATCAAAAGACTTACCACCCTTAACCGCACACATTGAAGCCCCGGCCCCGATGTGCATAATGATTAACTTAAGGTCTTCAGCAGGCTTACCAAGCATATCAGCAGCCCGTTGGGTTACGTAACGGTAACTAGTTCCGTGTGCTCCATACTTACGAGCACCGTACTTTTCATAATATTCATAAGGAATTCCATAAGTATAGTTCTTTTCAGGAATTGAAGTATGGAATGAAGTATCAAATACGGCAACGCTAATAACGTCTGGTAAAATCTTCTTGAACGCTTTAATTCCTAAGATATTAGCTGGTTCGTGAAGTGGTGCTAATTCTGATAAACTTTCTAGTTTTTGTAGAACATCATCGTCAATTACTACGGAGTCCTTAAATTCTTCCCCACCAGCAACGACCCGGTGGCCAACACCAGTAATTTCATTGTAATCAGCAATGATATCAAGGCTTAATAACTTGTCTAGAACTAACTTAATTGCTTCTTCGTGGTTCTTAACGTCTAGTGTATCCTTGTACTTCTTACCATCACCGTACTTAATGGATACAGTAGAATCAGGCATCCCAATTCTTGCGATATCCCCACTAGAAATTAATGTTTCTGATGGCATTTCGAACAATTTGTACTTTAAAGTTGAACTACCAGCGTTAATTGCAATTGATTTTCCCATAATTATTCTCCTTAAAAATATTATTATGAATTAGCTAATAAATCCTTTTGTTCCCAATCAACAATCTCTGCAATGAACTTTTGAAATGCAGCTTGATCCTTGAAAGAAGGAAATTCACCAATCATGATTTTATTAACTTGCTTGACCCCATTTCCATGCCGTTGCAGGATCATGATTGCCTTTTGGGCATTTGGGTTTGAAAATAACTCCCGTGGCAAATTAAGCATTCCCTGGAGGTATGCATGATCTTGCATCCACTTCAATAGCGTTTTTGACTCTTCAGTTTGAAATAAATTACTAGGAACCAAGAAAACACCAAAGCCACCTGGTTTAACGTGGTTCATCCCCTGTTCAATTAAGAGATGATGCGCAAATGAATGCCCACTTTCAGCGTGGGTTTCATAGCTGGTAACGTTCTCATCAATTGGATAGTAGCCAACTGGTAAATCAGCAAGCACTAAATCAACGTTATTAACCAAAATATTATTGATGGAATCCTGGTGGACTAATTCTACTGGTAATTTTTGCATTTCGGCACTTATCCCGGCAATTGAAAGTAGGGAATCATCATTATCAATGCCGACTCCCTGCACTTCGGCATGTAATTCGGTAGCTAGCTGGTGCATTACCGCCATTAATAAATTCCCACTACCGACTGCTAAGTCTAAAATTGTAATCTTAGACTGGGATTTAAAGATCCTGGTGAGTAAATAACCAATGATAAAGGCAATTGTATCAGGAGTTAACTGGTGATTAGCCTGAATTTGATCCTTCGTAATTGCCTTAATCAGAATCATTTGAATCGCCTTCCGAATATCTTCGGCTGCCATATTGTGATAATCAACCTGCGCATACAAGTCCTTTAACTGCTGGGCAAGTGCTGCGTCCGGCTGACCATTTTCAACATGCACGTCATTATTATCTAACATGTTATTCCCATTTTCAATAAATGCATCTAGATAAGATAAGTTCAATGCCGTTTGCAATAATTCAGTCGATTGATCCAATACCTTAAAAAGAGTCTCTGTATCCTTTTTTGCCAGTATTCTCAACCTCCCCTGGTGAATTGATTAGACAATAACCAATATCAATATTACCAGAAAATTATCAATAAATTCAAGATTGATAACCATTAATTTATTTTCGGAGCGCTAAATCATCGCTTCCCCGTTCACGATAGTCGCGAGCAATCGAATTATTCGTTCTAATTTCAGAAGCGATCGATGTCGTTTGAAAGTGAAGGATGGTTGTTAGTAGCAGTAAACAAACCATTGCAATTAAAGTCATTGAAGCTGGTCTCATGATTAATCACCCCGTTTTTAATCTTGATTGTGCACTAAAGACTGCCCCATTTTGCATTTCAATAGTAGTGGTTAAAATTTCCTTATGGTAGCGCCACTTGACATTCTGCACGCCATCCATCAGTGGAACGTACCCCCCGTGGTTAGTGGTCATTTTAATGCTATTTTTCGCTAGGGAAATGAGGTATCGTTTCCCATTGGCCTTGAGTACCAGGTGGTCATCATCGATATCCACGAATTGGAACTGGTATTCCTTAGATTCCACCATGCGCAAGTATAGATGAAATGCCGTGAGGTTATTTTCTGACTGCCGTTGGGCTAGGGCCATTTTAATAACGAGTCCACAAAGCGAGATAACGATTGCCGCAACCATCAGTGTGATCACGCCCTCAACGATTGTGAACCCGGTCCTCAGTGCGTGCCTTTTCCAAAATAATTTGCTCATATTTCTCCCGACTCTGCTCCATTCTGACCCGACTTACAGCTAATTGGGTATTAAACGTCCGCAATACCGAACTGTAAAGCCCAATCCCACCACTAATAATCATTAAAGCCAGTAATGAATCAGCTAACATAAAGCCCCTTCTATTCTTCATATTTAATTCTATATACCCCCCATCCCAACTGAAACGTTTGTTTAATCGTTTTTTGGTAGTTATCAGACTTGAAATAAACCGTTTTGGGACTAACGTGGCCAGCTTTTCTAATTCGTACTGTGGATTTATTTTGAACGGCTAGTAATCCCTTGGGGTAGTTAATTTGAGCTGCTTGATAATCGTGATCATGGTAAATAAATTGGACCGACCGGGTAAAAAACGTGACCGTTACCTCCGAATTATTTTCAACCGCAAACCGTTCTGAAAACTGCCAATGTTTTTGAAACGATTGCCAAAAGTACCGTTCCTGGACCCGCCCCACGTTGTAACTCCGAACTGCAAACACCCCCATCGCTAGCACCAATCCTGCAATCACTAATACGATCAACGATTCTAAGACCGTAAATGCACTCCTACTTTTCGGCATTATTATTAACGATTCTAATGCCATTTTTCTGTGCTTGCCGAGCTTGCTTCTCACTGAGGTATCCCTTATTGACGAGTAGCCCGTACGTAACGTTATTATCATCAGTATTTTCGTTCAAGTAGCTATCAATTTGGGTTTGAATCACCGACTCCATTGCAGTGCCGTGAATGGTTTTAGCGTTATTGCGTTGGTTGGTTAAATTGGGAATGACGATTAAAATCAACAATGAGATGATGAATAAAACAATTGTCATTTCAATTAGGGTAAACGCACTTCGGTGGCCTTTAAATTTAATTTTCATTAGTTATAAACCTCACTTAACGTATCGTACATTGGTAACAACATATTTAAATAGGTGATCACAATCAAGCCCCCAATTAAAACAAAGATAATTGGTTGGACAATTGAAATCAGCCGTTGCGACTGGGTCCACATTCGATCGAAAGATAGCTTGGCGTATGCGGTTAACTTCTTTGCCAATACTTGAATCCGATCACCGTGATCGAAGAATAGTGCAGCTTCATCCGGCAAAAAAGCATGTTGTTTGATAATTTGGCTAACTGGCACCCCCGCCTCAATTGTTTCTTGCAACTCTAATCCCACTTCATAAAAGATTGAATTTGGTGGAAATCGTTTCATTAACTCCGCAATCGATCTGGCTTCTAAACCACTTGCTAACAGTAACGACACGTTGCTTGCAAAAAAGTAGGCATAGTAGGCCCTAATAATCGGTCCAATTAATGGAACCCGTGCAAATAGCTCCGCTTTTTTGATGCGAGGCTGTTGTTTTAGCCACCAACCAAGCGCTGCGACTACTAGCATAAGGGGCGGCAATAAAAACCAGCCCCAATTAAACGAATTACTTGCAGGAGCTTGATCGCCAATCATACTTAACTGAGGGGTAACAAATAGCTTGATTCCAACTAGGATGACCATTAATAACCCGATTAGGAAAAAAGGATAGACTAATAGCGCTCGAAGCTTGCCCTGCTGTTTATTTCGTTCGTTAATGAACCCTTGAATTCCGCGCATGGTTTCGACTAGTTGACCATGTTGTTCCGCAATTTGAATTTGATTAATAATGTCAGTCGAAAATACCTCCTGAACCGCATCTGCAAATGTTTCACCATTTTGTAGCTGCTTTAAAATCTGCTCCGTAAACACCGTTTGGGTATCTAAATCGTTAATTAGTTGCATCGATTCCCCAATTGAAAAACCATTTTGTAACAAGGAATTCAACGATTCTAAGAAGCGGAGCTGCTTTGAAATTGAAATTGACTTAGCCATACCACACCCGCGTTCTTTCCGTGGCACTGATTTGATTTTCAGCCACTAATTGATTCAGATCAGATTGCCAGGCTTGAATTGACTGTTCAGCATCAATCCGTTGGTCAAAAATATCGGTTGCCGTTACCGAATTTAACAGGGCCTGAATATTTCCATTTTTATCCCTCAATAACCGCTGGTAAGCAATCACATTCAGCGCTTGAACTAAATAATCCTTCTTGACCCCCAAGTTAGTAAGCCGCTCCACCACCCCTAGCGGTGTCTTAGCGTGCAACGTCGTTAAAACTAAGTGCCCACTCAAGGCTGCCTGAACCGCTGCTTGGGCGGTGTCGCAGTCCCGAATTTCACCAATGATAAAAATATCCGGCCGGTTTCGCAACCCCACCTTCAAAAGGTCTTGGTAGCTCATCAATGCCTCTTGATTTACCTGCAACTGCAAAAAGCTTGGTTCATAAACTTCAACCGGATCTTCAATCGTCATGACCATTTGCTCTTCACTATATTCACGAGCTAGATGGTAAATCGTAGTGGTTTTCCCGGAACCAGTGGGACCGGCAAAAACAATCAAACCGCGCTGGTTAGCCCGGGCCTTTAGGGCCTCGTATTGAGCCGGCTTAAAAAACCGTGTGGTGTGGTTAGAAAGCGGATAAATCAGCCTGATTACCAATGCTTCGCGCCCCTTAAAGTCCCCAACTGTTGAGAATCGTAAGTAACATTGCCGTTCGGATTGGGTCCATTCCATCGCTCCTACCTGGGGTCTACGGTGTTCGCTAATTAACATGTTCCCGTTATATTTAAAGTAATTAATCACTTTCAAGCCAATTGATTTAGAAAGCGACTTAATCGCAATCATTTGATTGTGATGATGTCTTTCCACCACGTAGTGTGTATGCTTAGGAATGATATAAACATCAGCAGAACGGGTATCGTAAGCTTCCGTTAAAATATCATTCATTAAGGTTTGAATATCCAATCTATCACCCTCCTTAATCAATAATTACGTAAGGGCGTTCAATTATTTTTTTCAAAATAAAAAAGGTCCAACCAACTAATTAGTTGATTGAACCTTTGGAAATTCGATTTAAATTAATTATTCAACGTTATCTGGTAATTCAGCGGCTTCGTAAACATCTTGAACGTCATCGTTTTCAGAGAGTTCATCGATTAAGCCAGTGTATTGAGATAACTTAGCTTCTGGAACTTCAGTCGTCGTATTTGGAATCATCTTTACTTCAGCGGTGTCCAAATCGTACTTATCTTGAAGCGCATCCCTAACTGCTTGCATGCTTGATGGGTCAGTGAAAACTTCAAAGCGGTCGTCACTAGCCTTCATATCATCAGCACCAGCATCTAAGGCGTCCATTAGCATCGTATCTTCATCCACATCTAAACCATCGCGAAGAATGACAATGTAACCCTTCCGATCGAATAGGTATGAAACAGAACCAGAAGCACCCAATGAACCACCATGGTGAGTAAATGCAGACCGAATTGCAGAAGCAGTCCGGTTCTTGTTATCAGTCAAGGCGGAAACCATTACAGCAGTTCCACCAGGTCCATAACCTTCGTAAGTAATTTCTTCGAACTTAGCTCCACCAACACCGGAAGCCTTGTCCAAAGCACGTTGAACGTTAGCCTTTGGCATATTAGCAGCCTTAGCCTTGTCCATTTCTAATCGTAATTGAGGGTTACCGTCTGGATCAACCCCACCAGCTTTAGCAGCTTGGTATAAGTTACGTGATATTTTTTGGAAAATCTTTCCACGCTTAGCATCTTGAGCACCTTTACGTCCCTGGATGTTATGCCATTTTGAATGTCCTGACATAAATTAAGCACTCCTCTCTTATAGTCCTAAAATTAAACAATTATAATTATATCAATATCTAAAAAGCTAATCAAGGTAGTGAACCTAATCAACTACTTTTGCTCCCAAACAATTTTGAAAGTGATTTAAAGCCCAATCCTGCGCTGCCTTTGATAAAGTAGCAACACAATCACGGTGAACAACTAAATTATAACACTTATTGTAAGCATCAACGGCCGTATGGAGAACACAAATATCGGTACATACCCCGGTTAAGTGCAGGGTATCAACACGGCGTTCCCGTAACCGCAGGTCTAAATCTGTCCCCGCAAACGAACTATAGCGGGTCTTATCAAATCGAAGAACCCTTTCAGCCGATTGGTTTTGTTGGTACCAATCGTTAACGCTCCCGAATAATTCACTGCCCCACGTTCCACGAACGTTATGGGGTGGGTATAACTTGGCTTCTGGGTGGTAAGGGTCATTCGGCTTATGAACATCCGTTGGGAAGTAAATCCAGGATCCTTGTTCATGCATCGTAGTTGCTAAACTAGCAATCGAATCAGATAGAGCCTGGGCAGGCGCCCCACAGGTCAACGCTCCGTTATCAGCAACAAAGTCATTGGTATAATCAATAATCAGTAGTGCTTCATTTGTTTTCATGGTTTATCAATCCAATCTTATTTTAGAAGTATCAAGTTAGCTCGTTTGCTTACTTAGTTGAGTTCCGATTCGTAATCCGATGGGCAAGCACCACGTTCTTGCGGTTTACATCATCGTGGTCCATTAACTTCGTCAATAGTCGCATTGCCACGGCTCCAATGTCATAGAGCGGCTGGGTAATTGACGATAATTGAGGACGAACGACCCTTGTAAACTTCGTGTCGTTGCCGGTAATAATTTGAAAATCAGCAGGCACCTGAACCGCAGCATCGGTCAATCCATTTAAAATTCCAGCTGCCAGCTCATCATCACTGACAAAAACAGCTTGAACTCCCTTATCAACCAATTTAACAGCTAGATCATATCCAGACTGGTAACTTTCATCAGTTTCAAAGATTCGTTGGTCATCAAAGGATAAATTATTTTGAGCTAACCCCTTTTGGTACCCAACCAATCGGTAATCACGGTTAATCGAATATTTAAGGGAGCCACATACTAACCCAATTTGGTCACAACCAGCCTTTGCAAGCAAGTCAATGGCCTCCACAACCGCAGATTGATAGTCGATATTGACACTTGCTTCGGTTTGATCCTTACTGATTGTTCCTGCTAGCACCACCGGAATCGAAGCATTATTAAATGCTTTTCTAAGTTCGACAGTAACATCGCGACCCATAAAAACAATCCCATCCACCTGCTTCGTCATTAAGGTGTTAAAGACCTGGCGTTCCCGATCCTTATTTCCATCAGAACTAGCCAGAATAATGTTATATTTATACATTGCTGCAATGTCATCAATTCCACGAGCTAATTCAGAAAAATAGACATTGGTAACATCAGGGATAATTACCCCGACCGTAGTTGTCCTCTTACTAGCCAAACCCCTTGCTACCGCATTCGGATGGTAATTTAATTTTTTAATTACGCTCAACACCTTATCGCGCGTGTTCTTGCGTACGTTACTATTTCCATTTACCACCCTGGAGACCGTTGCCATTGAAACATGCGCTTCGCGAGCAACATCATATATGGTAACCGTTTGTTTTTCCATGAAATAGCCTTCCTTTACTTTATAATAGCGCTTACATATAAGTTAATATATTTTAATATAACAAATATCACTACTGCAAGCAATTTATATACGTAAAAAAGCACCCCACTTCAACTGGGATGCTTTCAAAAAGGTTAAGTATAGTAACACTATTTGGATGTTCCATTTGGATAAAAGGTTTCAACCTTTTTATCATTTTTAAACACATCATCAGCATTAACAACGATGTCGTCTTGAGCATCTTCTGATGTATTATGCAACTCGTCTCTAAGTCGATCAGCAGCCGTGTGAAATTGAGTCGTGTTGCTTTCATCGTTATCATCATCAGTTGCTTCATTAAATCGATCGTTAATCTTATCAGTTGCAGAATTAAAGGCTTGCTTAGCATTATCAGTAACTTCACTGGTTTTCTTGCCTAATGATTCTCTGGCATCTGAAAGAGCATCATTAGCGTAAAATGCGTAATCAACAGCACGATCCTTTAAATCGTGAGCGGCATTGTTTGCCTTAGTAACTAATTCCTTTTGCTTGGCTGGGTCTAAGCGCTTAAATGCAAAATAAGCGGCTGCACCAGTTAATCCTAAAAATAAACCAAATCCGAATCCTGCTTTTTTACTCATAATAAACACCTCTAAAATTGATTATTTTTTACTTTTTTTCTTCTTATTTCCAAAAGCGGACTTGCCAACAAAACTCAATACTTTTGCACCGATACCCATTTTACCGCCGTTTTTTACCCGACTAGTAAGGTTTTTAGTGGAGTCGTTTAATTCTGAAACACTAACTCCCAAGTCTGCTGCTGCTTGGAATACTGGATCAATCGTATTAACCTTATCATTCAAATCTTTAAGCATTGAGTTAGAACTTGCCAATACCTTTTCAGTCTGACTAGAAAGAACGTCAATATCATTAGTAATTGATTTAAGGCTTTGGTTAACCTCGTTTAAAGTAGAAACCAACTTTAACAAAAAGACCCCAATAAAAATTACTAATAATAGAAAAGCTAGGGCAGCAATAATACCTGCAGTCATATAAATTTCCCCCTCCCAAATAATTATTAAACCTATAATTAAGAATATCATTTTAACCAATGTTTGACAATTAAAGTTAATTAGTAATTATCATTAAGAATTTGTGTTAAAATACGGTTATTCTATTAAGGGGGAATTATTAATGATTGTCGCAGAATCTGTGATTACAAAGAATAGCTCGTTTATTCAAAAATACCTAGCAACATTTAAGTGGGATAAGATATTAAATAATCTAACTAATACCATCTTTTCGGTTGTTGTCATCTCAATCTTCTTTATTATCATTAGTCGAGTGGGTAAATTTTTTATCAACAAGGGCTTTAAGCAATATGGTAAAAGTAATAACACCAAGAATTCGAGCAAGCGAATCACGACTTTACACGTGGTTGCCAAAAACTCATTTCAATACGGATTAGTATTCTTCTGGGTTTACTCAGTACTATCAGAGGTTGGGGTTCCAATTGGGACGTTACTAGCCAGTGCTAGTATCTTCAGTGTGGCAATCGGGATTGGGGCTCAAGGCCTGGTTACCGATATCGTGACCGGATTTTTAATCCTATTTGAAAAGCAAATTGACGTTGGTGAATACGTCACCCTTACGTTAACAAATGGTGGTAGTATCGAAGGGACCGTTACTGGAGTCGCACTACGGACAACCGAATTAACCAGTTTTACTGGGTATGTTAACTACATTCCAAACCGGCAAATTGCCGCCATCACTAACCGGAACCGGAGTGAAACCAGAGCAATCATTCAAATTAGAATTGATGGAAACACCCCCGTTGAAAAGACAATTGATATTATTAACCGCATTAACGACGAAAACGTTAAGAAGTACCCTGATATTATTGCCGCACCAGACGTATGGGGCGCAACCAATACGCCTGATGGTAACGTTGCCATTCAAGTGAATATTGAAACTAAGAATGGTCAACAACTCTACATTCAACACCAATTCCTAGGATTATACCTAGATGCCATTTCAGACGCTGGCATTCAACTACCAAAGAGCCCATTAGTGCTTAACTAATCAATAAACGAAACCAAAAAAGTCGAACCTCAGTTCGACTTTTTTTATTGGTTATTTTGCCACCACTCATCAATTTGTGAAACTAATTGACGGGTTGCTCGCCCGCGGTGACTAATTGAATTTTTTTGATCATCGCTCATTTCACCCATCGTCATCTTCATTTCAGGAACATAGAATAACGGGTCGTAGCCAAAGCCACTCGTCCCACGCGGTGCATCCAAGATTTCACCATGAATATCGCCGTTTACAACTAGCTTTGCTCCACTGGGCTTAATAAGAACTAGGCAGGTTCTAAAGATGGCTGAACGGTCCTGTTTGCCAACCAAATTAGCCAATAGCTTACGGTTATTAGCCTCATCATCGTGATCACCCGCATACCGTGCAGAGTAAACGCCCGGCTGGTTGTTAAGCACCGCCACTTGAAGCCCAGAATCATCAGCTAAAACGGGTTTGCCAGTAATATTAGCAACCGTTTGCGCCTTAATCGTAGCGTTTTGTTCAAATGTGGTTCCGTTTTCATCAATTTCACCAATCGCTGGAAAGTCAGCCAGGGTTTTAATTTCAAACCCGTGCGGAGCAAGCATTTCCTTAAATTCACGTGCCTTATTCGGGTTGTTAGTTGCGATAATTAAGTCCGTCATATTATTTATTCTCCAATTCTGTTACATCAACGTGCGTCGCAGTAATCTTTCTTTGTAGCCAGTCCTCAGCAATCTGGATGAACTTATCAGCGTTCCCGGTCGTAAAAAACTGGTAGGTAGCATGGTGCTCCGCAGGTGCAATTAGGTTCGTTTGCTTCAGGGTGGTAACTACCTGCTCACAAACTGCCGCTCCCGGATCGACTAATTGGATATGGTCGCCAACCGCCCGTTGAATTAGCGAGCGCATAATCGGGTAGTGGGTACAGCCTAAAATCAACGTATCAATTCCATGTCCAAATACCGGTTGGACGTCAGCACTAACCACTTCTTGATCGGAGCGACTGTGATACTTTCCATCCTCCACCATCGGAATAAACCGCGGGCATCCCAAACTAAAGACGGCTGCATCACGATCTAAACGCTTCAGTTCCCGGTCGTACGCGTGACTATTAACGGTCCCATTAGTTGCAATTACGCCAATCCGGTTGTTTTTAGTGGTTTGAATCGCTAATTGGCTTCCGGGATCAATTACGCCAATCACTGGAATCGGCAACTCCCGTTCTAATAATGGGAGGGCCTGTGCAGTCGCCGTATTACAGGCTACCACCAATAGCTTAATTTGCTTTTGGATTAAAAAGTGTGCAATTTGAGTTGCAAATGTTTGAATTTGTGCTTGGCTTTTTTCGCCGTATGGTAATCTGGCTTCGTCACCGAAATAAACAATTGACTCGTTCGGCAGCTTGGTAATAACCTCTTTGGCAACCGTTAAGCCACCAACTCCAGAATCCATGAATCCAATCGGTTGTGAATTCATTGTTGATCCCTCTTTCGAATATTCTGAAACTATATTATCTAACATTTTCCACCAACCTTCAAGATATAAGATAGTTTAAAAGGTTCGCAAAAATCGTTTTAGTGAGTGTATAATGGATTTTGACAAACGAAAAAGAATTGAGGTTGAGAACGGATATGACTAAAGAATTATATCAAAAATTCATTACCAATCCGAAAATAAAAAATAACTGGCCAGCAGCCTTCCTTCGTGAAGACGTTATTACCGACCTATTGGGTGCTGATATTCACAGCATTCTTTACTGGGCTGGAAAACGGATGGCTCGTAAATACGCAACTGCCAACCAATCCGAATTAACAATTTTCTTTGAACAAAGCGGACTGGGGAACATTACGATTAATAAAGAAACCGAATCAACCGTTGAAATTACAGTTGACGGACCCATTGTTGATGCACGATTCGAAGCTAATCCAGATGCTGATTTCATGTTCGAAGCCGGGTTGCTTGCTCAATCGATCGAACAACAACGTGGACTAGTGACCGAAGCTGAATTAGATAAAAAAAAGCTCAAGAAGGGACAAGTCCTAGTATCCGTTCATATTGATCCTAAGAACCCCACAGATGAATTTGAAACCGTTAAGCCGTTCTCAGTCATCTCAGATCAAATCACTGAGGAAGAAGAAGCTCCAGAGCAACCAGCTTCTGGAGAAGCTGAAGCTGAAACGGAAGCTCCAGTAGAAAAGAAAGCGAAGCGGAATCAAAAAGCTAAAAAATCGAAAAATTCAAAATAAAAAAATCATGGCCGCGGCCATGATTTTTTTATTTTGAGTTAACATTTAATTAGTCAACGTATTGATCAAGAATCTTAGCAAGTTGTTCTTTACTGTGGTAACCCACAATACTATCAACAACCTTACCATCCTTCTTAACCAATAGGGTTGGAATACTCATAATTCCAAATTTTTGGGGTGTTTCTTGATTTTGGTCAACATCCATCTTGTTAAATGTCACCTTGTCGCCCATTTCTTCTGAAAGTTGGTCAACAACTGGTGATTGCATCCGGCATGGACCACACCATGTTGCCCAGAAGTCAGTCAAAGTAACACCTTTAGCAGTATCATTTTCAAATGTCTTATCAGTAGTTTCAGTAACCATTTAAATACCTCCTATAATGACCTAGTTTTAATTAGTTTACCATGCTTCAACAGAAATGCAATCAAAAAGCTTTGTACACTATTTAAATTTAACAACCGTTGAACCATCACCACCAGCATTAGCTGGAGAGTAGCCGAATGACTTAATCCGACGGTTATTTTTGAGGTAGTTAGTAACCCCCTTCCGTAACGCACCGGTCCCCTTCCCATGGATAATGGTAACCGAAGGGTAGCCAGCTAACAATGCAGCATCGATGTATCGATCAACTTCATGCATGGCTTCATCATATCGGTGCCCCCTAAGGTCAAGGGTTGAAGACATCCCAGAAGAGTTGGTTCGCCGTACTGAATTGTACTGCCGCTTTGGTTCTTTTTTCGGCTGGTTCATCTTTTCGAGGTCGCTTTCGTCAATCTTCATTTTCAGAATTCCCATTTGAACTTCCCAACTATGGTTACCCTTTTTATCGACCAACACTCCTGGTTGTCCGTAAGACTTCACCATTACGTCGTCACCCTTATGAAAGTCATGCTTTGCTTTTTCACGCTTCAAAACCCGGTTGTTAGTAAGGTTTAAATCATTGTGCAGCGCATTCAACTGCCCCTTTGCATCCATTAATTCGTTTTCCTTAACCGCCTGTTCAGAAAGATGCTTTTGCTTTTCATGGAGATCAGCAATGATTTTATCAGCCTGGCGTTTAGCCTTAGCAACAATTTCATTTGCGCGTTCCTTTGCGGATTGATTAAGGCGTTCGCGCTGCTTTTGATACTGGTTAAACTTACTACTTAATTCAGAATGTAAGTCGGTTGCCGCATCCAGTTGTTCCTTCAAATAATCAGCATCTTCACGGGCCCGCTTCGTTTGGTCTGCTAACTGCTTAATCATGTTATTGATTTCTTGACTACTGGTGTCGGTAAATGAACGGGCCTCTTGAATCACACTGGGTTCTAAGCCCAGGCGTTCCGCAATGTTTAACCCGTTACTTTGCCCAGGCACCCCAATCAATAGGTGGTAAGTGGGTTTTAAGGTGTTAATGTCAAACTCCATGGAAGCATTAATTGTCTGAGGACGATTGTAGGCATAGGCCTTCAGTTCAGGGTAGTGGGTCGTAGCAATCACCTCGCTATTAACCGCCCCAATTTTATCTAGAATGGCAATTGCTAAGGCGGCCCCTTCCTTCGGATCGGTCCCGGCCCCGACTTCATCAAGTAAGACCAAGCTGTTCTTAGTAATGTGTTTTAAAATTTTAATGATGTTATCCATATGGGATGAAAAGGTACTCAGGTTGTTTTCAATCGATTGCGCATCCCCAATGTCCGCAAAAACATCGTCAAAAACAGCGACCTGGCTTCCTTCCATTACTGGAATGAATAACCCAGATTGAGCCATCAACTGAAGAAGCCCCACCGTTTTGATCGTAATCGTTTTCCCACCAGTATTAGGTCCGGTAACCACAATCGCCCGGTATTGATCGCCCAGCGTAATCGTATTGCCGACCACCTTTTTTGGATCGATCAACGGATGGCGAGCCTGCTTTAAATGCACCACGTTGGCAGCGGATAGCTTGGGCAGGGTCCCCTTAATTTGCTTAGCGTAGCGCGCCTTGGCATTAATTAGATCTAAATGGCCAATGATGCGGGCATTAGCAATGATTTCATCCTGGTACGGTGCCACCATTGCGGATAGCTCGGCTAAAATTTTAACTTCTTCGTGCCGGGCAGCGAGTTGGTCGCGGCGCAGCTGGTTATTTAAGTCCACTACGGCTGCCGGTTCAATGTAGAGAGTCTGTCCAGAGGCACTCTGGTCGTGAACGATTCCCCCGAACTTGTTCTTAGCTTCAGCCTTAACTGGAATTACATAGCGTTCATCACGAATTGTAATGATGGCCTCA
Organism: Lactobacillus sp. Sy-1; assembly: GCF_019303535.1. Lineage (GTDB taxonomy): Bacteria > Bacillota > Bacilli > Lactobacillales > Lactobacillaceae > Nicoliella. The sequence goes on from NZ_JACCIU010000001.1 coordinate 1,300,677, forward strand.
CTAAGGAACTTAGCCTGATTACCACGGAGATACTTGCCCATCCGATTTCTAATTGTCGTTTCGGTACGCCCAATTCGTTTTCTTAATCCGTATAATTCTTCAGAAGCCGTGTCTAATAGCCGCCCATCTGGGTTTAACGCACTTTGGAGTCGTTGGGTAATTTCTGGCACCAATGCAAAGGTTTGTATTAAATCGTAGAGCCGGTGCAGTTCCACCTTATTTGCCTGTAAGTTATCAAAAAAGGTGATCAACTGGTTAACGGTGGTCAAAACCTGCATAATTTGGGCCAGTTCAGTCCCGTTCAAACTAGCGTTAATCGTCAATCGCTTCATATATGGACGAATATCACTTAACGTTACTAGTGGCATCGCCTTTTGGAGCCGTAAAATATGGGCACCATCATCCGTTTCTAACAGTGCCACTTGAATTAATTTACGATCGTTGCTGGGGTTCAACTTTCTTAGTTCACTGCGACCAGTACTAGTTGATAAAAATCCATAAATTGCTTCCTTAATTTTATTATACTCAAGGGTATGAAGTACCTTTGAATTCATAATCTAATCCCCCTTAATTAGAATTTAACCATTGGTTAACTGCGTCGTGGGTAATAAGCGGTGTTTGGTTCACAATTATTTGCGCTAGCCCCGAATTAACATACTGGGTTGTAAACCACGAATCATTCGCAACCATCATGATGTTCAATGCCACTAAAATAATTCCATAGCACATTAAAAAACCAGCTACCGCTCCTAATAAACTGTTGAGCTGTTTCAAAATTGGTAGTTGAACCATCGTTTTTAAAATCCGGCCTACCCTGATTACCACTAGGTAACAAACTAAAAACGTCCCAAAAAAGGCAACCCCATTAATTAGCGACCGGTCAGCAGTGCTAAAGAGATTCAATAACCATTGCCGAGGGTAAGCGGCAAACCGCCAGGCCACCCAAAAGGAAACCAAATAGCCCCCAATGGTCACCAAACTGGCAATTAAGCCCCTACGGTAGCCAATTAGCGCACTTAAAAATAGAAATATTAATATTATAATCGTTAACATGGTCAGCTACTCGTCTTTTTGATTGGCTTCAATTTGATCCAACTGGCCCTGGAGTTTCAGTTGATCAGAAATGGCGTTAAACGCCAATAACACCATTGCATCTTCATAACTAATGCTTGCTGATAGTTGGTTTAACTGACTTAATTGCTTATTCATTAAGTCGGTAACCGCATGCATGTGTTCCATTGAACTTTTCCCAACGAACGTGTACGTTCGGTTACCGATTTTAGCCTTAAAGCGCTTTTTAGTTTCACTCATTAACAAATTCCCTCCAAATATTCCATCTATTATTTTAGCACGAAATATTAGCGCAGTTAGTATTTCACAAAAAAACTTCCAACGGACAGCTGGAAGTCAGTGGTGCTATTCATCAGAATCGTTATCTAAGAATGTGTTTAGAACGGATTCTACAATGTCCCATTCCTTTTCAGATTCAATCGGCATTAAGCTGCCACCCTGGGGATCACTAGGATCCTCACCCTTAGGAAGGGCGTAGGCTTCGATATCCACTTCATCGTCGTCTTCCTTACCAGCGGGGTACACCAAAATGTATGATTTTCCCATATCTTCAGATTCGAAGGTAAATAAAATTGTGTATAATTCTTCGTTGCCTTGGTCATCAACCAAGGTAATTTGTTGTTTGCCATCTTCACTAGTCGTTTCAGTCATTATAATTGCTCCTTTTATTGTTGGGTTAATTTACCCTTCCGGTCTAAGTAGCCCTGCAAAATCAACTCTGCAGCGACTTTATCGATTACTTGTTTACGTTTTTTTCTGGAAGTGTCAGCTTCTTCAACTAACATTCGCTCGGCTTCTACGGTCGTTAGTCGTTCATCTTGAAAGTCAAATGGAATGCCAAAGTGTTGATTAGCCATCCAGGCGTACTTGCGGCAAGCTTCCACCCGGGGGCCTGAAGTATTATTCATGTTCTTGGGCAGGCCGACCACAAACCCAGTCACTTCATATTGGTCAACTAGTTGTTTGAGGCGGTCCCAACCAAATTCCTTTTGTTCTTCATCAATCGGTATAATTTCGACGCCTTGAGCCGTCCACCCGAGGGGATCACTTACTGCAATCCCCACGGTTTTAGTCCCAACGTCTAAGCCCATTAACCTCATTATTTTGCGTCCTCATCCTTCTTATTTTTATCAAGGTAGAATCGTACTAGTTCCTCAATAATTTCGTCGCGTTCATGGCGTCGAATCAAATTACGAGCATCGTTAAAACGGGGGATATAAGCCGGATCCCCAGAAATTAAGTATCCTACGATTTGATTATAAGGATTATACCCCTTTTCTTCCAGGGTTTTATAAACAATTAAAAGTGTATCATGTACATCCTTCGGTGCTTTATTAAAATCGAAGTACATCGTTTTATCTAAAGAAGCCATTTACAACACCTCACTATTATTCCGATTAGTTTCATTCTACTAAAAAAACATCAGAATCTCAAATTGGTCCAGATTATTAATAAATCCGTTCATTTATCGTCAGTTGTCTTATTATATCATAATCTAAAAAAAGCCCTAACGGTTGAATTATTTTCACCCGTTAGGACAATTTGCTTTAACTATTTTTGAGATTTAACAAAATCAACAGCCGCACTCATTGCATCGTTCAAACCAGCGGGATTCGTTCCACCAGCTTGAGCCATGTTAGGGCGACCACCACCACCACCGTTAATATTTCCAGCAATGGCCTTGATCAAATCACCAGCCTTAAAGCCGGCCTTAACCTTTTCATCACTGACAGCAGCAATTAAGTTGGCCTTATCCTTACTGTTAGTTCCCAGCACTAACACGTCAGAAAGCCCCTTGGTCCGCCAAGTATCTGCTAATTGACGGAGTTGGTTCATTCCAGAATCCTTAATAATTCCGGTAATGATCTTGACCCCATTAGCATCCTGAACGTTTTCAAACACGTCGTTAGCTTGTTGACCAGCAATCTTAGCTTCTAATGATTCTTGCTTTTGTTGAAGGGCTTTTACTTCTGATTGCATTTGCGTTACCTTATTTGGCACGTCCTTAATTTGCTTCGTCTTGAGTTCATCAGCAACCTGCTTCAATAGTGCTTCCCGGTCGTTTAAGAATTCGAAGGCTTCCTTAGAAGTAACGGCTTCAATTCTCCGCACTCCAGCCCCAACTCCTGATTCAGAAACAATCTTGAAGAGGCCGATTTCACTGGTGTTCTTAACGTGGTCACCACCACAAAATTCAACTGAGAAGTCCCCAGCGCTAACCACTCTGACCTTCTTACCGTACTTAGAACTAAATACGGCTACCGCACCCATTTCCTTACCAGTCTTTGGATCGGTTTCAATCGTTGTCACTGGTAGGGCTGCAAAGATTTGGTCGTTCACTAATTGTTCCACCTTCTTAAGGTCGTCGTCAGTTACGGAGCCGAAGTGGTTAAAGTCAAACCGTAAATAAGTGGGTTCCACTAGTGAACCAGCTTGTTGGGTGTGGCCACCCAAAATGTTCCGAAGCGATTGATCCAACAAGTGGGTTGCGGTATGGTTCTTTTCAACCTTACTGTGGAAACTACGGTCCACTACTAATTTGTATAATTCGCCCTTCTTCATTGGCTCCACTAGTTCAACGGTATGAAGGTTTTGGTTATTAGGGGCATGTTGTACGTCAATTACTTTAGCCACTAAGTTACCAGCTTGGTCTTCAATAACCCCTTGGTCAGCAACTTGGCCCCCCATTTCAGCGTAGAATGGTGTTTGATCAAAGATCAATTCTGCCTTGCCAGCCTTAACAGAGTCCACTAGCTTTTCATCAAAGACGATGTCTTCTAGTTTTGCCTTATCCACCGTTAATTGGGTGTATCCAACGTACTTACTTGGGGTCTTGATATCAACCAAGAGATCCCGTTGAATGGCCATTGCATTGCCATCGTCTCTGGCGTTTCTAGCCCGGTCCTTTTGCTTTTGCATTTCATTTTTGAAACCTTCTGCATCAACGCTCATCCCAGCATCAGTCAGGTATTCTTGCGTTAATTCGAATGGAAAACCATAGGTATCGTAGAGCTTAAATGCATCGGCCCCACTCATTTGTTTTTCGTTGGATGCCCGAACCTTATCCATCAAGTCGTTCAAGAGGTCCAATCCATCTGAAAGGGTGTCGTTAAAACGGTTTTCTTCTGATTTAACCACCTTTTCAATGTAGTCTGCATTCTTCAATACGTCTGGGTAGTGGGACTTCATGATCTCACCCACCACTGGTACCAACTTGTAGAGGAAGTTTTCTTGAATTCCTAGGTCCCGACCAGCAACGATGGCCCGCCGAATCAAACGTCTGATCACGTAACCACGACCAACGTTGGATGGAATGGCCCCATCGTTAATTGCAAACGTAATGGCCCGGGCATGATCGGCAATGATCTTGAATGAAACATCATCGGCTTCTACTTTGCCATACTTCCGACCATCACTTAGTTCTTGGGTCTTATGGATAATTGGTAGGAAGAGATCGGTTTCAAAGTTAGTTGGGGCGTCTTGGAAAATTGAAACGACCCGTTCGAGTCCCATCCCCGTATCAATGTTCTTTCTTGGAAGTGGTTCGTAGGTATCATCTGGTTTATGGTTGAACTGGGAGAACACGATGTTCCAGACTTCGAGGTAACGTTCGTTTTCCCCACCAGGATAGTTTTCTGGATCGTCGGGTGCTAAGTCGTTAAACTTTTCGCCACGGTCGTAGAAGATTTCTGAATCTGGACCTGAAGGCCCCTGACCAACATCCCAGAAGTTATCTTCCATGTCGATTAGGTGGCTTGGATCCACCCCGGCTTCAATCCAGAAGTTGCGCGCGTCTTCGTCTTCAGGATAAATGGTCATGTATAACTTATCCTTATCCCAGCCGAAGTACTTCTCTGAAGTTAACAGTTCAAAGGCCCAGTGAATGGCTTCCTTTTTAAAGTAATCCCCAACGGAGAAGTTCCCTAGCATTTCAAATAACGTTTGGTGCCGAGCAGTCTTCCCAACGTTTTCAATATCGTTCGTCCGAATACTCTTTTGGGAGCTAGTCATTCTACGGTTCTTAGGAACCACACGGCCTTCAAAGTACTTCTTCATGGTTGCAACCCCGGAATTAATCCAAAGCAATGATAGATCGTCCACTGGAATCAACGATGCACTTGGCATGATCGTGTGACCACGTTCTGCAAAGAAATCCAAATACATTTGGCGAATTTCACTACTACTTAATTTTTTCATCTCAATAAATCCCTCCAAAAGCACAAAAACACCGTTGCTAGTAAAGACGCTTTTAACGCGGTACCACTTTACTTGCAACGATGTTTTCGTTTACCTCTTTAATTCTCAATAACGCTGAGCAGCGTAACTTTAATCTGGATAGCACGAGCGATAAACTTGTGGGCTTTGCACTGACCAACCCATCTCTGCTTGCCATTTAGCACTCGTATGTTCCAAGTTGTTAATTTTAATTTTTAATCATTCTCATTATACAATATTTTTATTCTTGAGCCAATCTTTATGCCTAAAAATCACCGGTAACGTTGGGAACTTTGCTTCTTTTGCTTCCGTTGTTGACGGGCTTCATTTCGTTGCTCGATTTTCCGGTTCATTTCATCATTGCGTTTGATGGCGTTCTTGATCCGCCGTTTATAACCAGGCTTGACTTTCCGCTTATTCTTTTTAACCATTCCAATCATAGTTGGTTCTAGCTTTTTAGCCTTATTGCGGTGGGTCTTCCGCCGGTTTCGGTCATATGAATCAACAACTTCATGATTCTTGATGGCCTTTGGTAAAAACTTGATGCCCATTTTTTCTAATTCGGCCACCCGGTCTTCTTCCCCCGGCTGGTAGAGTGTGATCGCCGTTCCGGACATTCCATTGCGCCCGGTCCGGCCAACCCGATGGATAAAGTAATCGAGGTCCTCTGGAATATCATCGTTAATCACGTCAGATACTCCGTCAATATCAATTCCCCGGGCAGCTAAATCCGTCGCCACCACGAACTGGAATTCAAGTCGTTGAACCTGCTTCATGATTCGCTTCCGTTCCCGCGGTTTCATTCCCCCTTGAATCATTCCAACTTTGAGCCCCTGACCGAGTAGGTAGTCATGAATTTCCTTTACCCGGGACCGAGTATTAGCAAAAATTAACACCAGGTAGGGTTCTCCAATCGTTAGGAGTTGGTAAATCAAATCATTTTTGTCCTGCCCCTTGGTAGAAATCAAAAGGTTCTTGACCGTTGGGCTAATTACTGATTCAACCGGGATTTCTTCTGAAACTGGCTGGTTCATGTACTTCTTCAAAAATGGTTCTAATTTTTGGGGAATCGTAGCTGAAAAGACCATCATTTGCAGATCTTCACCAAAGCTAGCGGCAATCTTATCCACTTCGCCTAAGAAACCAAGGTCAAGCGTCATATCAGCTTCGTCGACAACTAACCGGTTCGCAGTGTGGAGGTCCAGCGCCTGGGTTTGAACGAGGTCTAAGATTCGTCCTGGCGTCCCAATTACAATTTGGGGTTGTTCATTGGCCAACTTTTCAATTTGGCGTTGCTTGTCGGTCCCCCCCACGTAGTTAGCGATGTGAATGATCTGGTCACTATGACTGGCTAGCTGTTTGGCATTCTCGTAAATTTGGTAGGCTAGTTCCCGACTGGGAGTAGTAATAACTGCCTGAACCGCTTGGTTAGCGGGATCAATTTGATCAAAAATGGGTAGCAAGAACGCATGGGTCTTTCCACTCCCGGTGGCGGATTGGCCAATCACGTCTTTTCCCTTCCGAATAACTGGAATTAACTTTGCTTGAACCGGAGTGGGTTCAACAAATTTAAGTTCCGCCAAGGCGTCATTAATGAATGGCTTTAAGTTAAACTGTTTAAAAGTGGTCCTCATTAGGCGATTACTCCTTTATAATTCTTTGCAGCATCACTAATCGCTGCAACTACCTGCTTGATTTCAGCATCATCCTTAGCAACCGCACCACTAGCTAGTGGATGGCCACCACCACCGAATTGCTTTGCAATTTCGTTGATTACGGGCCCCTTTGAACGAAGCCGGACCCGATAACTTTCGTCCTTTTGTTGAACGAAGATAGCCCAGTCCTTGATTTCCTTAAGTTTGCCAGGCAATGGAACCACCGCTGAGGTACTTTCATCCCCTAGGTCGAGGTCCTTCAAAATTTGGTTCGTCAATACGATATATCCTGCCCCGGTTTCTAAAATTTGTAGGTTTTGGTAAACGTAGGCCGATAGCCGTGCTAATGGTAGGTCGATTTCATCTTCAATTTGATTAACGTCACTAGTCGAGAAGTCCAACTGCGCCAAACCAGCAGCAACCGCAAATGTGTGTGCGGAAGTAGATGGGTACTTGAAGCGCCCTGTATCGCCAACGATTCCGGCGTACAGTAGGCGTCCGGCTTCAGCATTGATTTTAAGATCATCACTATTGGCGTATAGGTCATAAATTAATTCACTAGTACTAGAAGCTTCTGGTTTTACCCACATTAGATCCCCAAATTGATCGTCATTAGGATGGTGGTCAATTTTGATCATCTTCTTACCGGTGGTATAACGGGCATCATCCACCCGGGGTTGATTAGCGGTATCCAATACCATTACCAATGCGTCTTTGTAAACGTCGTCGGCAATTTCATCAACCGTCCCAAGCCAGTTAAAGCCGGCGTATTGCTTTCCAACGCAATAAACGTGCTTTGCCGGGAATGATTCCTTAATGATGTTCGCAAGGCCCATTTGCGAACCAATGGCGTCTGGATCAGGGTGTTGGTGTCGGTGGATAATAATTGTATCAAATTGTTTAATTGTTTTAACGATTTCTTCTTGAATATTCATGATGCCATCCTTTTTTTGTTTGGTGTCTAAATTATAACATTAAAAAAAGCCTGAGTAACTTCAGGCTTTCTAAAGGTCGATTTAAATTTTTATTTAGTTGCTTCTTCATCAGCTGGCTTAGCATCTGCTGAATCAGATGTAGCTGATTTAGCATCGTCATTATCTTCACTCGTGCTTGCAGCTGCAGTAGTAGCGGCCTTAACACTAGCAATGGCGTTTAAATCAAATTCAAGGTAAATCCCGTCACAGTCTAAGGTCACGGTATTATTTGACTTATCGATAGTATCAACGACCCCGTGAAGCCGACCGATTGTAACCACGTGGTCGCCCTTTGAAAGGTTGTTAATGGTTTTTTGATGTTCTTGTTGACGCTTCTTTTGTGGTCTAATCATGGTGAAGTACATCACAACGATAATTAGCACAACGAAAATTAATGTTTGGTATTGCATAATTATTACACCCCTTATTTATATACTACTTTAACAAAAACTAATCAATTAGTCTACTGATTTTAAATTAAAATGCTCATACGCCTTATTAGTAACGGTTCTCCCGCGGGCCGTTCGCTTTAAAAAGCCGATTTGCAACAGGTAGGGTTCATACATTGATTCAATCGTTTCAGATTCCTCCCCAATGTTGGCCGCAATCGTGTTTAAGCCAACCGGGCCCCCGTTATAAATTTCAATCATGGTAGTTAATAACTTTTTATCGGTTTCATCAAGGCCCATGTCATCGACCTTGAGCAACTCTAATGCATGCGCCACAATCGGTAGTTCAATTGCGGACCGACCAGAAACCTGGGCGAAGTCCCGCACCCGTTTTAAAATGCGGTTGGCAATTCGGGGCGTCCCCCGCGACCGACGGGCAATTTCATGGGCTGCCTGCTCCTGAATCGTGGTGTGAAAAATATCAGCCGTCCGCTTTACAATTTCCTGTAAATCAGCCACTTGATAGTAGTTCATGTGCTCTACGATTCCAAAACGATCACGCAGTGGGGCGGCTAAGTTTCCGGCCCGCGTAGTTGCCCCAATCAGCGTAAACGGTGGGAGTGGGAAATGCACCGGATGGGCGGTTGGTCCCTGTCCGACAACAATATCGATATAAAAATCTTCCATTGCTGAATATAGCATTTCTTCAACCACCTTTGGTAAGCGGTGAATTTCATCAATGAACAAAACGTCGCCCGGACGGAGCTCATTTAACAGCGCCACCAGGTCACCAGGCTTTTCAATCGCAGGCCCACTGGTGGTTTTAATGTTAACCCCCATTTCCCTAGCGATAATCATTGCCAGGGTCGTTTTCCCTAATCCAGGGGGGCCGTACAGTAAGACGTGGTCTAGCGATTCTGCGCGTTGCCGCGCGGCTTGAATGTAAATCGAAAGCTCATGTTTAAGTTGGTCTTGCCCAATGTATTGGCTTAGCTTCTGCGGCCGTAGTGATTTTTCAACCACCGTTTCATCGTTATCCTCAGCTGAGCCAGAAACAATTCGATGATCGTCAGCCATCCCAATTCCTCCCTTCTTCTAATACTGAGTGAGTAGCTTCAATCCCTCACTTAAATATTGATTGGTATCCATTGGAGCATCAATCGCAAGTAACTGCTTCTCCACTTTTTTAACGTCACGGGCTGAATACCCCAATGCGTTCAATGCATCTAATGCATCCCTTAGTTCCTTCGCAGCGTCTCCGTCATCGGCAACACTAGGTTCTGGAACCAATAGTTCACCTTCAAATAGGTCGTCAATTTTCCCCTTCAAATCTAAGACAATTTGTTTGGCCGTCTTCTTCCCTACGCCCGGAAACTTAGTCAAAAAGGTAATGTTTTCTTCATTAATAGCCTTAAGTAACCCCTGGTTCTGGTTTCCCGCCATAATTGCATTTGCACTCTTTGGCCCAATTCCGGAAACATTGATTAACTTTTCAAATAATGCCTTATCCTTTAAGGCATGAAATGCGTATAGTGATTGAAATGAATCGGCAATCACCTGATGGATATAAACCCGGATTTTTTGGTTGGCATCCACCTGGTAGCTATACGGATCAGCTGTAAACAGAAGGTAGCCAATCCCGTTAACCTCCAATACGATGTAACTGGGGGTAACTGCAGTTACGTAACCCTCAAAATATTCATACATTTTATTTACCTTCCTTAATCCCGCTTGGTTTGACTCTGATGCGGATCTTGAATTCGCTTAAACATTTTCTGTAAATCATAGTTGGTAAAGTGCACCAATACGGGGCGGCCGTGTGGACAGTTAAACGGATCCTCAACTTGCTTTAAATGGGCCAACAGTTCGACGGCCTGCTTACGATCTAAATGGTGGTTGGCTTTAATCGCCCGTTTGCAACTCATCATAATGGCGGTCTTCGCCCGGAATTGAGCGACCGTAATTTTGCCATCCTTTAAGACCCGGTCGACGATTTCTCGAATCGTCGATTCTTCCTGCCCAGCGGCAAACCAGGTCGGGTGCTTGCGAATGATAAAACTATTTTTACCGAAGGGTTCTAAAAAGATCCCAATCCCTTGCAAGAGGGGTAATCGTTCGGTCAGCACCAGTGATTCTGCGGTTGAATATTCCAACACAATTGGCACTAGTAAATCCTGTTGGTCCTTTGCCACCTCGCCAATCGATTCCCGAAACCGTTCGTAGTTAATTCGCTCCTGGGCAGCGTGCTGGTCAACGATATACATTCCATCGTCAGCCTCAGCAAGTAGGTAGCTGCCATGTAACTGCCCAATGTAAGTTAAATCTGGGAAGGTAGGCTGCGCCTGCGTTGGTTGGGCAACCGATTCAGCCGGTTCAATTGCCGTTTCTTCCGGCGCACTAATCGAATCAAATGGCGGAACCACCGCTTCAGTTTGGTAATAATCAACAAACTGGGTTACGGCCGGACCATTTAAATCCCCCTTAGTTTTCACCACCACTACCTTAGGTGGCGTCGGTTGGGCAACGGGCTGGCTCGTCCTAACTGCTTGCGTTGGATTCGCAGCAAGCGGTTGCTTATCCGTAGTCCCGGACTGCTGCACATTCGCATGGTAGTGGGTTGAGTTTTGGTTCAGTTCAAAGGCTAGTTGGTCACTTTGGTACTTGGGCTTGACGGCGTGTTCGCGGTCCAAGACGTTGGGAATTAGATTTTGCTTCCGGAACTGGTTAGCAACCGTGGTTGTAATTAAATTACAAAGCTCCGCTTCCTTGCTAATCCGGACCGTTTGTTTGGTTGGATGAACGTTCACATCCACTAACGTTGGATCAACTTGAATGTTGAGCACCGCAATTGGATAGCGCCCCACCATTAATTTAGAGCCATAACCAGCTACTAAGGCCTTCACAATTTCGTAGTTCTTAACAAACCGCCCGTTTAAAATTACGACCACGTAATTCCGATTTGCCCGGGTTAATTCGGGCAAACTGAAGTAACCATCAATTTTAAAATCCAAATCGTGGTGTGCAAAGTGAACCATTTTACGGGCCTTAGGGGCTCCGTAGATGCCACCAATTACCTGCAGTTGATTATTGCGGCCGGCGGTTCGAATCAGTTCCCGGTCGTTATGAACCACCGAAAAGGAAATCTCAGGATGGCCCAATGCAATCCGGTTAACCATCTCCGTAATCTTAGCTAGCTCGGTTGCGGGGGTCTTCATGTACTTTAACCGTGCTGGGGTGTTAAAAAAGAGGTTGGTAACGGTCACCGTTGTCCCCCGCCGGAGTTCAGCCGGTTGACTACCAACTACCTTCCCGCCATGAACATGGTACTCAGCACCCTGGGTGCCATTGGAACTCTTGACCACGACGTCTGACACCGAAGCAATACTGGGCAGCGCTTCACCGCGAAACCCCAACGAATGAACGTTAAAGAGGTCCCGGCGGTCCTTGATTTTACTAGTTGCATGGCGTGTAAACGCCAGTGGCAGATCCGCCGGAGCAATCCCATTCCCGTCATCGATCACTTGAATTTTAGTGAATCCAGCATCAGTAATGTTAATATCCACCTGGTTGCTTTCAGCATCAATCGCATTTTCAACTAATTCTTTTACCACCGATGCAGGTCGTTCCACCACTTCTCCAGCCGCAATTTGGTTGGAGAGAATTGGTGATAGCTTATGAATTGCTCCCATGACGAACCTTCCCTTCTTAAATTACTTATTTAAATCCTGTTTCCATTGATAAACCCGATTCATGATGTCCATTGGGGTCATCCCCATTAAATCCAGTTTGGTTAGATCTTTGAGGACCCGTTGTTCGCCAGTAGATTGCTTTGGGTGCGGGTGCGATTCAACGGGTTCCGCAAAGAGTGCCAACTGTTGATCAGGTTCAGCACTAACTTCAGCACTGGCTGGCTCAGCATTTAGCGTTGCTGGTTGTTCGGTAATCCCAGCTGCGGGTTTCGCATCTGCTTCCAGGTGCTTTAAAATCACATCAGCCCGCTTTAATAGTGGGGTTGGCAGTCCCGCAATTTTAGCAACGTGAATCCCATATGACTTATCAGCCGCCCCTGGTTCCACCTTATGCAAAAAGACTAGCTCCCCATTTTGTTCGCTAGCACCCACGTGAACGTTTTTGAGGTGACTCAATTCGTGGTCTAACGCGGTTAGTTCGTGGTAATGAGTTGAGAATAACGTCTTTGCGTGAATGTGATTATGAACGTATTCGATGATGGATTGGGCTAGCGCCATTCCATCATAGGTGGCCGTTCCCCGCCCCAGTTCATCAAATAGAATCAAGCTATTCGGAGTAGCTCCTTGAAGCGCCTGGTTAGATTCCTTCATTTCCACCATGAAGGTGCTTTCGCCACTGATTAAGTCATCGGCCGCCCCAATTCTGGTAAAAATTTGATCAAAAATTGGCATCTGCGCCGACTTAGCGGGCACAAAGCATCCCATTTGGGCCATTACAACGGTCAACGCTAATTGTCGCATGTAGGTACTTTTTCCAGACATGTTCGGACCGGTGATCAAAAGAACGTTGGTCTTAGGATCCATTTTTACATCATTGGGCACGTACGACTGCCGGCCCAGTACCTTTTCAACCACTGGATGGCGGCCATCGATAATCTCTAAATCATGGTTATCGTTTAACTGGGGCCGAACCAGCCGGTATTCCTCACTGACGCTCGCAAAGCTTTGTAACACATCTAAAGTCGCAATCGCATCCGCTAACTTTTGAAGGCGCTGAATTGATTTTTTAACCTGTTCACGCACTTCGGTAAATAAATCATATTCTAACCGCTTGGACTTCTCCTGGGCTTCCAAGATGAGCGCTTCTTTTTCCTTTAGTTCAGGGGTGGAAAAGCGTTCCGCATTGGTCAACGTTTGTTTACGTTCGTAACGCTCGCGCGGTAGTTTACTTAAGTTGACCTTGGTAACTTCAATGTAATAACCAAAGACATGGTTATAGCCAATCTTTAGGTTATTAATGCCAGTCGCCTTGCGTTCACGAGCCTCTAATTCGGCTAACCACTGCTTTCCGTTCTGCATTGCATCGCGGTATTGATCTAATTGATCACTGTAACCAGCCTTAATCACCCCACCGTCAGTAACTGAGATTGGGGGATCGGAAATGATGGCCGCATCAATTAGCTGGGCAACGTCATCCACTGGTTCCAACTTTTTATAGAGTGGCCCTAAGACCTTCGGGTTTAAGGATTCCAGGCTATTTTTAATTTGAGGGATTTGTTCCAACGATGTTTTTAGTTGAATTAAATCCCGGCCGTTAACGTTTCCGAACGCAACCCTGCCGGCCAGGCGTTCTAAATCATAGACCTTTACCAATGCTTCTTGCAGCTGGCTTCGTTCAAAATAGTTATCTAATAGTTCTTGGACCGCATTTTGGCGCTTTTCAATCGCAGCTGCTTTAATTAACGGACGTGCGAGCCACCGCTTTAACTTCCGCCCCCCCATTGCTGTTTTAGTGTTATCTAACAACCATAAAAGCGTTCCAGACTTCTTTTTGGTCCGGATGTTTTGGGAGAGTTCCAGGTTATACTGTGAATTATGATCCAACTTTAAAAAGTAGGATGGTTCGTAGGCCACTGCCCGTTGCAAATGTGCTAGGTCCCGTTTTTGCGTTTCGGTAATGTAAGTTAATAAAATTGCAACACTATGCTTTTGGATTTCAGTTGGCAAATCTTGGGTCAGGTAACTAGTTTCAGCCATCTGCTTAGTTTGGTCCTGGTGGGAAACTAGAATCCCCAGCTTTTCAAACGTTTGAATTAAATCAGCGCCCGCCATTTCATCGACGACGATTTCCTTAGTCTGTAGGCTCAAGACCTCGTTCACAATCGCATCTTGATCCCGGAGTTGGCTACTTTTTAATTCTCCGGTAGATAGTTCGGCGTATGCAAACCCGTATTGATTGTTCTTAGCATCATACGAGAGGGCCGTTAAGTAGTTATTATTCTTGGCGTTGGCGACTCCCGATTCAGTTCTGGTTCCGGGCGTAATTAATTGAGTCACTGCCCGCTTCACCATGCCCTTGGCAAGCTTAGGGTCCTCCAATTGCTCACAAATGGCGACCTTATAACCCCGGTCAACTAGAATATCAACGTAGTTCTGAATTGCCCGGTGGGGAACTCCACACATTGGAATCGGATCCTTAGAGTTCCGGTTCCGACTAGTTAACGTCAATTCAAGGATTTGGGAGCCCTTTACCGCATCTTCATTGAATAATTCATAAAAATCACCAAGGCGATACATCAAGAAAGCATCCGGATACTTATCCTTAACCGCTTGATATTGTTGCATCATTGGCGTTAATTTAGTTACGTTTCCCATTCAAAAGTTCCTTTCATTATGTGATTCTTAATTTACATACGGATGGTCAGGGTTAATTAAAATTGGGCGAATTTTAGTGGCTAATCCGGTTCGATCGCTAATGTCAATTACACAACCCGAAAGAATCCCCGCTCCAGTTTCTGCCACCTTAAAGTGAACTGGCCGTTGGGTAATAAACCGTTTTAAGATTAAATCGGTCTGCATCCCCAGGACGCTATCGTACGGGCCAGTCATTCCAGCATCGGTCATGAACGCCGTTCCACCGGGTAAAATCCGGTAATCACTGGTTTGAACGTGGGTATGGGTCCCAACTAACGCTGAAATCCGGCCATCCAGGTACCTGGCAATTGCCATTTTTTCACTTGTGGTCTCTGCATGAAAATCAACAAATGAGTAGTCAACTTCAGATTGAAGCGTCTTCAATAAACCATCAATCGTATCAAATGGGTTGTTCAAGTTATCCATTAAAACTAACCCCTGCAGATTAATGATTGCCATCTGTTTACCGTTTACATTAATCACCGTATACCCCCGACCTGGAACATCCGGTCCAGGATAATTGGCGGGACGAACTAACTTATTCGTGTCATCAATAAAGTCCAAAATTTCAGCATTATTCCAAGCATGGTTTCCAAGGGTAATCACATCGGCCCCCGCATTCATAATTTGCTTATAAACCTTCTGGCTAATCCCTCGACCGACAGAAGTGGCATTTTCGCCGTTAACAACGGTTACCTGTGGTTTCAAATCCCGTTTTAACTGGGGGAGGTATTCTTGTAACATGGCAACACCAATATTACCAACGGTGTCCCCAATAAATAGTAATCTCATCTAATTCGGGTCCTCGATTCTTTTTCTGAAAGCAGTTTATTTAATTTTACCACGGAAGAAAGAAAATAAAAAAGACCACCACTGGGTCTTTTTTACTTCGCATATTCAACTGATCGAACTTCACGAATGATTGTAACTTTAATGTGACCTGGATATTCCATGTCAGATTCAATCTTACGTTTAATATTGCGAGCTAACACCACCGCTTGGGTATCTGAAACTCGTTCAGGATTAACAATCACCCGAATTTCACGTCCTGCTTGAATGGCGTAGCTCTGTTTAACTTCTTTAAAACTATTACTAATTTTTTCTAAACTATCTAGCCGGTGAACAAAGCTTTCTAGCGACTTACTCTTTGCTCCTGGTCTAGAAATTGAAATCTTCTCGGCAACGGCAACTAACTCTGAGATCACGTAACGTGGTTGAGTAGCAGTTGCCCCATCATTGGCCAAGATTGAATCAATAACCACTGGGCTTTCGTGATACTTCTTAGCAAGGTCGGCACCGATTTTAATGTGCGAACCATCTGCTTCGTGATCAACAGCAAGTCCAATTTCGTGTAATAATCCTGCGCGTTTTGCTAACGTAACATCCTCACCCAATTCAGCAGCTAACACTCCAGTGAGTTTAGCTACCTCAATTGACCGACTTAAAGCATTTTGTCCAAAGTACATTTTATACTTTAATTTACCAATTAACTTAATTAATTCATGATTCATTGAATGAATTCCCAAGTCAAAGATCACATTTTCACCAATTTCTTGGATGTGTTGATCTAGTTCACGACGACTCTTTTCCACCATCTCTTCAATTCGAGCGGGGTGAATTCGTCCGTCCTTAATCAACTTTTCTAAGGCAATTTTGGCAACTTCCCGCCGAATGGGGTCAAAACCACTTAGAATAACGGCTTCTGGAGTATCATCAATCACTAAATCAATTCCAGTTAACGTCTCAAAAGTCCTAATATTCCGACCTTCACGACCGATAATCCGTCCCTTCATGTCATCATTTGGTAAGTTAACAACTGATACGGTCGTTTCAGAAACCGTATCAGCAGCACTTTGTTGAATTGCTTGAACGATTAAATTCTTAGCATTTTCATTGGCATCACGATGCGCCTGATCATAACTAGATTTAATCATCTTAGCTCGCTCGTCAGCTAATTGATCATTAGTCTCCTTAATAATTAAGTCGCGTGCTTCATCTTGTGACAGAGATGAAACCCGTTCGACCTCAAGTTGACGTTTCTCAACGAGTGATTCTGCTTCTTTTTGTCGTTTGGCAATTTGTTTTTCATCTGCACTTAGCTTAGCCTCTTTCTTACTAAACCAATTGTCACGCTTTTCTAATGAAGATTCCTTTCGGTCTAGTGAATCCTCACGTTGTAATAATCGATCCTCTTGCTTTTGAATTTCAGAACGGCGGTCCTTCAATTCTTTTTCAATCTTGGATCGATAATCATTACTCTCTTCACGTGCTTCCAGGATTGATTCCTTTTTATTGGTCTCAGCCTGACGCTTTGCTTCAGATAAAATGTCATCGACATTTTGGTGGGCAGCATTAAGCCGCTTTTCAGTTGCACTTTGGTGAACTGCTTTTCCAACAAAAAAACCAACGATAATAGCGATGATTGCGACGAGGATTAAATAAATAAATGGCACTATAACACCTCCGCATCATCAAACAATGATTAATTAATCAGTATTTTAGATGTTATTAAATTACTATCACACTTATCCATTTTAAATTTTACAGTGCTCAGTGTCAACTAACTTATAACCGTTTCAAAATAAAAAGCAAATCAAGTCGCCTCAATTTGCTCCATATTTACTTATCAGTTTTTGATTTGGAATCACTAGTGGATGCTGAAGGAGCATCGTTACCATCATCAGCTGCAGAATCTGCAGTTGCTTCTTCACTAGCGCCCCCCATATTGTAGGCAGAACGGACCTTATTGTAAATTTCGGCCTTCACATCTGGATGTTCAACTAGGTATTGCTTAGCATTTTCACGCCCCTGACCAATTCGATCGGCACCGTATGAGTACCAAGAACCAGCCTTATTGATGATATCCTTATCAGCAGCCATATCAATTAATTCACCATCTTGGGAAACTCCCTTCCCGTACATGATGTCAACTTCACAACGCTTGAACGGAGGAGCAACCTTATTTTTAGCAACCTTAATCTTAGCACGACTTCCGATAATATCAGTTCCATCCTTGATCTGTTCGCCACGACGAATCTCAAGTCGGATCGTAGAGTAAAACTTAAGAGCTCGGCCACCAGGAGTGGTTTCTGGATTTCCAAACATTACCCCCACTTTTTCACGAATCTGATTAATGAATAGGGCAATGGTCTTAGTCTTATTAATGGTTCCGGAAAGCTTTCTAAGGGCCTGTGACATTAACCGGGCTTGAAGCCCAACGTGGGTATCACCCATTTCACCTTCAATTTCAGCCCGCGGAACCAATGCAGCTACAGAGTCAATAACTACAATGTCAATCGCACCACTAGAAACTAGCGCATCCGCAATTTGGAGCCCCTGTTCACCAGTATCTGGCTGTGATAGTAATAGGTCATCGATATTAACCCCTAAATTAGTCGCATATTCAGGGTCCAATGCATTTTCAGCATCAATATAAGCAGCAGTCCCACCTTGCTTTTGAACTTCTGCAACGGCTTGTAAGGCAATCGTAGTTTTCCCTGAACTTTCTGGTCCATAGATTTCAACAATTCTTCCCCGTGGGTAGCCACCCACCCCAAGAGCATTGTCTAAAACTAATGACCCAGAAGGAACGGTAGAGATCCGCGTGTCACCACGGTCGCCCATTCTCATAATGGAGCCCTTTCCGAACTCTTTAACAATTCGCTTTAGCGCACCGTCAAGTGCCGCTTTTCGTTCGTCAGCCATTCATTTTCCTCCTTGTCGTTTCCAAAAAATCATCTTTCTATACTATACTAATCAATTATCAAAAATGCAAACAAAAGTTCGTTTTTTATTCTACTAAGCAATCAGCAATCATTTCAAATCCCTTTGCTACCGCCTGTCTTCTGACTGCATCTCGATCACCTTGAAAGTGATAAACCCTGGCAATTGAGTGGTGGCCCACAAATGATAATCCAATCCATACAGTGCCAGCCGGATGGCCCTCTAGTGGATCAGGACCAGCAACCCCAGTGAACGAAACGGCAACCTTGGTGTTTAAAACCTGACTAGCGCCACTTGCCATTTCCAATGCAGTTTGTTCAGACACAACCCCAAACTGAGCAATTGTATCATCAGAAACCCCCACTAATTGGTGTTTAACTTCGTCTGCATAGGTAACAAATCCGCCGGGGAAAATTGCAGAAACCCCAGCAACATCACCAAGGGTGCTTTGAAACATTCCAGCAGTTAAACTTTCGGCCGCCGTAATTGATAATCGTGCTTTAATCATTTTTTTAACTATTTGGGTTTGGAATTCATTCGCCATTTTTATCACCTTCAATATTTAAATACGTAAACAATGCGTTTTTAAATCGAATCTTTAAAAACAGAGCCACTTTTAATAAAGTACTCGGCTCCAGAGTAAACCGTAAAGAACAAACAGATGTATAGTAAAATTTCGCCAATTGGAACGTTAATTAAACTAAAAATAAAGTTATTCATGAATAAAAAGATGATTGAGAACATCTGAGAAGCCGTCTTAATTTTACCGGGCCACGCTGCTGCAATCACTTTCCCATCATTTTCCACTACGATTAACCGCAGTCCAGTGACGGCTAGCTCCCGACAAACAATGATTGCAGCTACCCATGCCGGAACCTTTCCATATGAAACAAGAATAATGAAGGCGGTCATCACGAGCATCTTATCAGCTAGCGGATCGGCAAACTTACCAAAGTTCGTAACTAGGTGCCCCCGTCGAGCAATCTGCCCATCCAAGAAATCGGTAATGGAAGCGGCCGCAAATATAATTGCCCCAAGCATACTATTGATAGGGACCTGACTGCCCAGAATGCTAACGGTTCCCCAGCTAATCGGAAGCACTAGAATTAAAATGAAAACTGGAATTAAAAAGATTCGTAACACTGTTAATTTATTAGGTAAATTCATCTAAAAACCTCCAAATAAAAAGCCGGGCAAAAACACCCCGCTTTTCATCATCTTATTTACTAAAGTTAAATGTAATGTTTTGAACTTGTGAATTACTAGTTAACTTAACTGCTTTGCCATTAATGTACAACTTAGTAGCAGTTGCATTCCCTAAGTTAAGGGTTGCAGAAGTAGTGTTACTTGGTAACTTAACGGTGTGGTTAGTATTAGCATCTTGAGAAGCTTGATAAACATTGCTACTGTTAGCATTAATGCTTACCCATGCCTTAGCAGATGTTGAAATTTTAATTGAACTAGCCGCCGTCTTGGTAGTTACCTTGTAAGTGCCACCATCAGTAGACGTACTTTCAGAGGCAATCTTAGTCGTATTCGTAGTGGTTTTCTTGGTCTTCTTCTTAGATTCCTTCTTGGCACTACTACTGGAATCACTACTAGAACTGGAAGAACCAGATACTGAAATCGAACTACTACTACTGATGTTGGTTTGCTGAGAATTCTTTGAACTCTTGGCAGCTGCAAACCAAATCACTAGAACGACCAACACTGCAGCAACAGAAATAATCGTTACTGGAATGTAGCGTCTGATCGTCATGTTTCGGTCGTCAACTTTGCGTTGGGCAGTCCGTGATGCAATTTTATCTTCACTTACCTTATCCACATATTCTGGATTTTGAGTTTCTGGTAATGATGCATCAAATTGCTTAAGTAATTCAGTTCCGTCTAACCCAACCGCATCGGCGTATTGCTTGACGAATGCACGGACGTAAAATTCACCTGGTAGTTCATCAAACTTATCATCATCGATTGCAATTAAGTAACGTTTTTGAATTTTAGTATTATTTTGAAGATCATCAATTGTTAATCCCTTTTCCACACGGGCATCGTGTAAGGTCTTTCCAATTGATGCTGTATTCTTTTTATCTTCGCTCATCAAAATTACCTCAATTATTTTAAAATTTTTACATTAATAAGTATATCATAACAATAGTTCCTAGATAACATTAGATTATGGATTGAATGATTTCTTAATCAAAAATATTAGTCGTAACTGCCTTTAAATCAAACAATTGAACCGCAGCTGCCTTCAGATCACTTAGCTGCATTTGATCAATAATTGCCACTTCATCGTATAGGTTCGTGAAGTGGTTTTCTTTGTCCCCTAGCCGCGTTGCAATTGCTTCTAGTGAATTCATCATCGACACGCGTTGCCCAATTTTTTCCTTTTTAATTAGTTCAAAATCAGCGGTTAACCCATCAATTTTATCAACAGCGGTGCGCATTACACTAATTAAGCTATCAATAAATCGTTGCGGTTCATCGGTATCTCCCAATAGCATCGCAAAATAATATTCCCGTTCACAATCTAATTCAAAGGTAAACGAGTCATCCAATACCCCGGAATCATAGAGTTCAGAATACACCTGTGAATTTTCAGAGAATAGCAGTGCAAGGAGTAATAACATTGCCATTTCCTGCTTGGTTTCGGCAACGCCACTAGCTAGGGGTTGAATACCCTTGATTGCAACGGCTGCTTTAGGGCGTGCTAAATTCATTGTCTCGTGGTGGTCCCGTTCAAAATCATACGGACGCTGGGATGGAAAACGACGTTCGATTTTTACCGGAGTCGCAAATTGCTTTTGGTTTTGGTTCTCCTCAACAAAGCTAAACACCTCATCTGGATTAACATTTCCAACCACCTTTAACACCATGTTAGCAGGTTGGTAGAAGACGCGGTAAGCTAAATTCAAATCAGCAGCCGTAATCTTTTGAATCGAATCCACTGAGCCAGCAATGTCCTTATTTAGCGGGAAGTGGGGGTATAAATTACGGATAGTTTGAAAGTACAGTCGTGAGTCAGGATCATCATCGTACATTTGAATTTCTTGGCCGATAATGCCCTTTTCCTTCTCCACTTTTTCAGGCGTAAAGTAGGGTTCTTGCACAAAGTCCAATAGAATCTTTAAGTTCTCGTTCACGTGGTTCGTGGTGGAAAATAAGTAGTTCGTATTAGTAAAACTAGTGTATGCATTGGCGTTACTACCGTACTTAGTGAAGAGGTCAAACGCATCGTAGCCGTTCTTATCAAACATTTTATGCTCTAAGAAATGGGCTATTCCAGCGGGCAGCGTAACCAATTGATTCGTCTCAGGGTCAATAAATTGATTATCGATTGAGCCGTATTCAACCGAAAGCGTCGCGTAAGTTTTGTAGTATTCAGGCTTGGCCACCACCATTACCCGCAGACCGTTGGCTAGTTGCTTAGAAACAACACTATCACCATAAATCGGGTACTGTTTCTTATTCACTGTCATCTTCATCCCGCCCATCTAAGAAATAAATTGCTCTTAAGCGCACTTGCTTTGCGACGTCGACAATCGCCTGCTTGGAAACTGCCTTTACCTTTGCACACCATTCATCAGTCGTAAAGTGTTGGTTTAAGAGGTTGTTAACTAGTTGTTCATTCAATAGTTGCCGTTGGCTGTCTAATCCCGCTAGCTTACTATTAACAATGTCCGCCTTAATATTTTCAATCGTGTCCGCATCAAAGTCACCGTTTTGAATGGCGGTAAGTTGATCGTTAACAATCTGGACCACCTTCGCATGGTCTTCTGAACTAATCCCGGTTTGAACCATCAACATTCCGGTAATCGAAGAAAAAACACTATCCGCATAGTATGCTAAGCTGTTTTTTTCACGCACGTTCCGAAATAACTTGGATTGGGGCGTCCCTCCAAAAATCGCATTAAATAAAAGGGCCGCAAACCGTTGGTCGCTATCGTAAAAGATGGGTAGTGAATATGCCAAATCCAGCTTACTTTGGTTTAAGTCCTGGTGTTCAACCCTTCTGGCAACTTCTGATTCCACTTTAACCGGAACCTTAACCGGGTATTCATGTTCTGCTCGCGAGGTAAAACCAATTTGATTAATTTCATCCTTGACAGTGGCTTCATTAACGTTTCCTAGGACTGAAATTTGAATTTGGGAATGGTTTAACATTTCCTGATATGCTTGATAAGCACTTTGGGGCGTGACCGCTTGTAACTGGTCAAGAGTCCCGTAAACTAATCCAGAGTAGTTAGGATCATCATGGTAGTACAACTTACGCAGCTGAAGCACAGAGTAAAACTGCTTATCATCTGGAATCGACTTCACGTAGTTAATTGTATTTTGTTTTTGCAATTCAAACGTCATCGCATTAAACGCACCAGCTTCGGCCAACGGTTGAAAGATGACCGCCCTTAAGAAGTCAATCGCCATTTTGAAAGTTGACTCATTAGTAGGCAAGTACTGCTCATTTGGAAAGCTAATTACCAATCTTAAAATGTGTAACTGACCATAGCGCAATACATCAGTCCCAAATCCAGCCCCGTAAAGACGGGAAAGTTGCTTTGCCAGTAAGGACTGTTGGGGGTATTTTTGGTTACTACTTTCCATCATTTCAGCCACAATCGACAGGTCAGCAAATCGATCATGGTTAACTGGCTCAATAAAGTCAACCGTGATTGAAGTGTTCTTGAACTTAGTGGTTGGAATCACGTTTAAATTAACACCGTTCATTAATCTCAAATCATTTCGCTCCTTTTAAAAACTCATAATGTTAATCTTAAGTTATGGCACCTAAAATATCAAACAAAAAAGCGAGCCGCTGCCCGCTTATTTATCATATTTATCAATTAATGGTGAATCATATTGGTTTCCGAACCACTTTTTAGTAATCTGCTTTAACTGGCCACTCTTAGCCATCCGAATCAAACTTTCATTAATCTTATTCTTAAGGGTCGTATCGCCCTTTCTAACCCCAACGGCAAGCTTTGATTTTGGAAACGCCCCTACGTAAGTATTGTACTTGCCAGGCTTTGCCTCGTGGCTGATGTAGTAGTTCGCATAGGTACTATCGATCAATAAACCACTTACCCGCTTAGCATTCAGGTCAATAAATGCATCCGTAAATGAATCATAAAGGATGGGCTGTTTATTCTTAATTTTATCCTTGAGTAGTTTGGGTTGCTGTTCCAAACTAATGATTTCGGCAGAACCAGTTTGGGTTCCCAGTTCCTTGCCCTGCATGTCGTTAAATGACTTAATTTTAGAACTCTTTAAAGTTACTAGTTCTTGGTCATTATATAAGTATGGGGTTGAAAAGGCAATGTTTTTAGCCCGTTCAGATGTCACTGTTAACCCGTTCCAAATCAAGTCAATCGTTCCGTTTCTTAATTCAGTCACGTTCATCGACCAATCAATGGGCTGAAAACTAACCTTAATTCCGTATTGTTTAAAGACGGCCCGGGCTAAGTCAATATCATAACCAGTAATTTTACCCGCCTTCGTTTCAAATCCAAACGGGACAAAACTATCGTCCAACCCAATTACAATTTCTTTTTTCTGCTTAATCTTATTCCAAGTGTTTTCGGTGTTAGCCCGTTGAGTAACTGACTGACAGCCACTCAAACTCAGTCCCGTCACTAATATTAGGGCCATTGCCAGCCATTTATAAAGTTTTTTCATATTAGTCCTCCCTACTTAATCGGTTGAACTTGCAGCATGTTATCAGCAACCTTTTTAGCAAAGTCCATGTCATGAGTAATCACGATTTGGGTGACCTTAGTTTTTTTAAGGTCAATAATGATTCTAGCCACTTCATCCCGTAAGTTTGGGTCCAAAGCTGAAGTTGGTTCATCATAACAAATAATTTTAGGATTCATTGCTAGCGCTCGGACGATTGCAACCCGTTGCTTTTGTCCACCGGATAGTTGGTAGGGATATAGGGATTCCTTCCCATCTAAATTCAACTGATTGATTAGTTCTTGGGCCTTTCGTTGAGCAGTTTGCTTATCTTGCTTCAATACTAATTCTGGAGCTAAGGTGATGTTTTGCATCACGGTTAGGTTAGGGAAAAGTTGGAAGTCTTGGAACACCACTCCGACCACGTTATTTTCACTGGTGGTGGGATCGAATTGCTTTCCGTCCAGGATAAATTGCCCTCCATCAATTTTTTCCAATCCGCTGATACAACGGAGTAAGGTGGTTTTCCCGGCCCCTGATGGTCCAACAATACACATGATTTCGTTATCCTTAATGTTTGCGGTTAAGTCATTAATAATCGTCCGGTTCCCGTATTTCTTAGTAATATTTTTTAATTCAAGCATTGTGATTCCCCCTTTAGAATTATTTCCAGTAACTGAAGTGTTTTTCAACCCGTCTCAAGATGAAGGTCAAAATTGCGGTTAATGCTAAGTAAATAATTGCAACTAATACCAGCGGCAATAGCGTTACATCTCTGGCTGAGGCAACGTTTCCGGCTCTAAGTAGGTCTCCAATTCCAATTACGTAAACTAATGATGAATCCTTAACTAGGTTAATCACTTCGTTTCCGATTGAAGGAATCACAATTTTAACCACTTGTGGAACAATAATTTTTCTAAACGTTTGCCAATAAGATAACCGAAGGACTCGGGCACTTTCGTATTGACCGTTTGGAATCGATTGTAACCCCCCTCTAAAGATTTCAGCAAAGTATGCGGTGTAGTTCAAGATGAATGCAAACAGTGCTGCATCAAACCGGGGAAAAACGATTTGAATCCCGGGCATCATTGGTAGTCCGTAAAACACAAAGATTAATTGGAGTAGGAGCGGACTCCCTCGCATGATCCAAACGTAAAACTCTAGGACCGCCTTAAGCGGTTTGAATTTCGAAATCAACCCCACCCCTGCAATAATTCCCAGCGGAATTGAGAATATCAAGGTCAAAAAGAAAATTTGGAGGGTTGTAGTAACCCCGGATAGTAATGATGGTAAAATCTCAAAAATATAATTAAGCATTTGACTAGCTCCCTTCTAAAATAAAAACGTCCCCTTAGAAATTAATCTAAGAGGACGTATCAACGTGGTTCCACCTCAATTTATAGCTTGCTCAAGCAAGCTACCTTAGTGAGTCTAGCAAATAAAAAATCCCCTTAAGTCAATGACTTAAGAGGACGATTCAATCGCGGTGCCACCTCAGATTCTTTCATTGCTCGCACAATGAAACTCAATGAGTTTATTTACTAAACTACAACAATAACGCGTTAAAACGGTAATTTCCTACTAATTTTCAGAAACAACGACTCACAGGCGTGAATAATCCAATCAATGCACCTACATTCCATCATCGTAAGCTTTCTGTAGCAATGGTTTGAATCAATTCCTGATCAAAGTCTTTAATTTAATTAATATAATCTTAATGCATTTTTTAATTTCCGTCAAGATATTTTAATCTTTTTTTGAAAAGAGATTCCCTAATTTACTCCAAAAAGATTGTTTGGATTCCTTAGTATCATCAATTTGCATCAATGGAACCGTTTCACCATTAATTCTTCTAGCGATGTTCCGGTACCCCTGTGAAGCTTGATTATCAGGGTCCATCACGATTGGTTCACCATGGTTAGAAGTTCTAATCACCGCATCATCGTCAACGACAATTCCTAATAATTCAATTCCTAGGTGTTGGGTAATCTCATCGATATCCATGGTGTCACCATTATCCATCATGTTCTTTCGAATTCGGTTAATGACTAACTTAGGTTGGTCATCAAGTGGGTGTTGTTCTAATAGTCCAATTACCCGGTCGGCATCACGAACCGCTGAAATTTCAGGGGTCGTAACCACAATTGCTCCATCAGCTCCAGCAATTGCGTTTAAGAATCCCTGTTCAATCCCAGCTGGACAATCGATGAAGACGTAATCAAATTCTTGTTGTAGCTCATCAACAATGGTCTTAACCTGTTCCGGTGTTAGGGAGTCCTTATTAGTCGTTTGAGCAGCAGGTAATACGTATAAGCTATCAAAACGCTTATCTTTTACTAACGCTTGGCGGAGTTTCGCCTCGCCGCTAGCAACATCAACAATATCATAAATAATCCGGTTATCTAACCCCAAAATAACATCCAAGTTTCTTAAGCCAATATCCAGATCCATTAGACAAACTTTTTTGCCCATTAAGGCTAATGAAACCCCTAGGTTAGCTGTAGTGGTTGTCTTACCGACTCCACCCTTACCAGAAGTAACAACGATTGCTCTCCCCATTACTGAACTCCTCCAATTCGATTGTAAAATTTAGGGTTAATTTGTTTTAACTCACCTATTTTACCATAATCTAATATGTGCAAATTATTTACATATGCAACATTTTGAAAAGAACCTTTAATTTGCTTATCAGCAACAATATCAAACTGTTCCCCAATTCTAATTTGCTGTGCGGTATGTAAGTCCCCAACGATAAACTTATCCTCAGAATTAGGAGCGCCAGCTTGAATGACTCCGTGAACGCTTCCTAATACGTAGATATTCCCGCTGGTAACTAATTTACCACCTTCATGGATGGTTCCCAAAAATAACACATCCCCGGTGACCGTAAATTCCTGACCATTTCTAATGGTCTGGTAAATAACATGCACGTTTTCGGATTCCCGAATGCGTTTTGCTTCGGCAATCGTAATTACGTTACTACTAATTCCGTTAATCAAAAGGTGCTTGTAATTAGCAAATAGCCGATGAATTTCATCCCTTTGCGCATCGTTCAATAATCGATTTCCAGTTATAATATCTAAGTGCATCCGCTTAGTTGGATAATCATGATCTAATTTAGCTAGCAAATCGGTTAATTCAGCGATCGAATCGGTAAATGAAGCGGCTTCATCTAATACTAGCTCATACCCGTTTTTGGTTCCCTTTAAACTGACTGCTTTCAAATCAATTCCTCCCTATGACTTTTCCCGATAACGGTTAAAAAGTAGCGAAACCGGGTAATAAGTAATGATAAATAGAACCAGATTAAGTGCCAGTGTTGGTCCCAATACGGACACCAAAAAATTAGTTGCGGTAATGTTAGCCAAGTCAACGAATCGATTTGCTAGAAACGAAAAGGACATCGAAATGGTCAACCCAATGAAGTACATTAAAAATCCTGAAATGAACGTCGCGGAAAGGTAGCGGTATAAAAACCGGCAGACATAAACCGTGAGCGGCAGGATGAATAGATATACTCCAAGGGTCCCAAAGTAAAACATG
Source organism: Lactobacillus sp. Sy-1 (assembly GCF_019303535.1). Taxonomy (GTDB): domain Bacteria; phylum Bacillota; class Bacilli; order Lactobacillales; family Lactobacillaceae; genus Nicoliella. Next base: position 1,328,300 of record NZ_JACCIU010000001.1, read on the forward strand.
TCCATTATAAAACCAATTAGCGCTGCCCATAATCCAATATGGAGGTTAATTTCATTTTCAAATAGCAATCCAAATACCAACCACATCAAGGTGATACATGGGACAAACGACTGGCTCCCGAATAACTGCTTACTAAAGATTTGACTAACTGACCCATCCAGGCAAAAGGCAATGTACAATCCAATTGGAAATACGAACCTCAATGGTGAATTCCTTAGCATTTTACAACCCCCTACTGAGCACGACTAGCTACGGTCACTGCTTCGATATCATTTAAGTCAGCCGCTGGACTGATGTAAATCTTATATGATAGGCCATAGTCATCAGTAGAAACCTTAGCAACCTTCCCAATATAGAGGCCCTTTGGTGTAATTCCACCTAACCCACTCGTGTAAGCTTTTTGGCCCACCTTAATCTTGGCCTTAGCAGTAATATTACCCATTTCAACTAGTCCCGTGGTTTTATTGTATCCAGAAATAATTCCGTTAATGACCTTTCCATTAGTGGCATTAACTTGAACGGCAAACCGGTTCGTAGCGGCATTATTATTAGTAATTAATTCTACTTTACTGTTGGTCTTATTAACCTCAGAAACCCGACCAGCCAGTCCAGTATCAACTAACACTGGCATGTTCTTTTTAACTCCAGCATTTTCACCACGGTTAATAATAATTTGATTTTGCCATGATGACGGTGTCCTAGTAATTACAGCGGCGTTAATTGCCTTGTAGCTAGTCAAAGTATCATTTAATTTTAACTGACTCTTCAATTTCGCATTTTCTCGTTGTAATGCTTCATCCCGAACCTGGGTCGAAGTGATTTGGCTAACCCGCTTACTCAAAATTTGATTTTGCTGGTAGGTATTCAATAGGCTACCAAGCGAACCAAATCCATTACTAATGAGGTTAACGGGAGTTGAAACAATGGTATTAGTGAATCCTGCAACATCATTTCCAAATTGCTGAATTAATGGCGGAGTGGCTTTTCGATTCCGCACCGCAACTGAGAACGTCATTAGTCCAATACTAATCACAACGCACACCATGACAATTACCAATTTTCGATTGGAGAAAAATTTGTGCATAGTTGCCCCTCCATAAACTTTAGTTTATAAAAACAAAAGCGGGAAGCTTCAGCCATCCCGCAGTGATTGTTTTTTATTTTTTCTTCATTACGTCAATACTCTTTAGTGATTCACCAGTTCCGATTGCAACACAATCAAGCGGGTCTTTAGCAATTGATACTGGAACCTGAGTTTCATCTGAAATAACTTCAGCAAGATTTTTAAGTAATGCTCCACCACCAGTTAATACGATCCCATGATCGATAACGTCGGCAGCAATTTCTGGAGAAGTCTCTTCAAGCGTTTCCTTAACAGTTCCGATAATTTCTAAGATCGGCTCATGAATTGCTGTTGAAATATCTTCAGCTGAAATTTCAACGGCCTTTGGTAATCCGGTTAGTAGGTAACGACCACGAACGGTAGTCCCTTCAATATTCTTAGCATCTTCTAACGATGCCGAACCGATTTCCCATTTAAGGCGTTCGGCAGTTCTTTCACCAATCAATAAGTTGTGCTTCTTACGAACGTAAGTAGCAATTGCTTCGTTTAACTTATCACCAGCAACCCGCACTGAACGGCTTGAAACAATCCCACCAAGTGAAATTGTAGCAACATCGGTAGTCCCACCACCAATATCAACTACCATGCTACCAGTTGGGTCCATGATTGGTAACCCAGCACCAATTGCGGCAGCAAATGGTTCTTCAATTACGTAGGCGTCACGAGCCCCAGCAACCCGAGTAGCATCGATAACCGCACGCTTTTCAACTTCAGTAATTCCACTAGGAACACAAACCATAACGTATGGCTTTCCACTTGAGTGGCCTAAAGTCTTTGCAATGTAATATTTTAACATGGCAACCGTAGTGTCATAATCAGCGATTACCCCATCCTTCATTGGCCGAATTGCTCTGATACTTGCAGGCGTTCTACCAATCATGTTCCGGGCTTCTTCACCAACGGCAACAATTGCCCCAGTTTTGGTGTTTTTAGCGACAACGGAAGGTTCTCTTAAAACGATTCCCTTTCCTTCAACATACACAATGGTATTAGCTGTCCCTAAATCAATCCCAATGTTTTTTGTTCCAAATCCAAACACAACGTTCATCCCTTCGTATTCATACTTAAATAATATGAATTTATCATTGTTAGTATATCATATTTTTTTAACCTTGAATTAAATCACTCAATAATAATTTTAACTAAATTAAACCCAATAATGAAAGGATTTTAAAATAACTTAATCTTTAGTTAAAGAATTCTACATTAATCCATAAACAAGGCTCGCACATCCGAAATAAAGTACAGTGAACCGGTAATTAAAAGGACATCGTCTTGCGTCATTTGATTAGAGACGCTAACAATTGCTTCCTTCCAATTATCAATAAATTCAATCTGGTTTGCGGAAGCAACGGAGTTAGCAGTAGCTGATAAATCAGCTGCAGCTCGTTTAATCGGTCCCTTAAACTCAGTTAAAATTAAGTGAACGTTATTCAGTTGTGCCAGCACTTCAATCATTGGCAAGTATTGTTTATCTGCTAATATAGCAAGTATAATATAAATTTCACGATCTGAAAAATAATTTTTAATATTTTTTTCAATTTCTTTTATTGCTGGCATGTTATGAGCCCCATCAATAATCACCAGGGGTTGATCATTTAACTTTTCAAACCGTCCTGCCCACTGGGTACTCAAGAGGCCCTGCTTAATGACTGCATTGTCAAACGGGATCCTCCGTTGATCCATAAATTGTTTAAAAGCTTCAATCGCTACCGCTGCATTGTCAATTTGAAAGTCACCCATCATGTTGAGCTTAACATCCTTAATTTGACCGTCAACATCACTAAATTGAAATTGCTCGTGCCAACCAGCAATGGGCTTTGCCTGGACGTTAAAATCAATCGTTAATGCACTTAATGGGGCTGATTCCTGCTCAGCCCGCTGTTCAATTACCGCCCTGGGCCCGTCTTCAATCCGTCCAATTACGACCGGAGTATTCGGTTTAATAATTCCAGCCTTATGGCCGGCAATTGACTCCAGGGTATTGCCCAAAAACTGCATGTGGTCATAACCAATCGTCGTAATTACCGATAGTTGTGGAATCACAACGTTCGTTGAATCATTATCGCCACCAATCCCCACTTCAACAATTACGACATCCGCATGTCCTTCGGCAAAGTATGCAAACATCATCGCAGTCAAAACTTCAAACTCAGTTGGGCCCTCGTTTGGCATCGCCGCATCAATTTCTGCAACAATGGGGGCTACCAGGTTCACTAACCGGACGATTTCGGCATCGCTAATTGGAATGCCGTTCACGCTAATTCGCTCGTTGAAGCGCACTAAAAACGGCGAGGTAAACGTTCCAACCGTTAATCCAGCCGCTTGGAGCATGTTTCTCAAAAACGCTACCACCGAGCCCTTCCCATTGGTTCCCGCCACATGAATTGCATTAATTTGCCGTTCCGGATGCCCTAACTTAGTCATTAATAGCTGCATTCGTTGCATCGTTGCGTCCTTGTGTGACTTAACCCGGCCGTGAATGTACGCTAGTGCTTCTTGATAATCTCTCATCGCTGCCTCCCTACAAAAAAGCCCCGTAACATTATCTGCCCGGGACTAAATTGATAAATCATGATTATTATTGAGCCTTTAAGTCAGCTTGACGTTGCTTCGTAGCCGCTAACTTAGCCTTATTATCGTTTAATTTTTCGCGTTCTGCATTTACAACTGCATCCGGCGCATTTTGAACGAATCGGTCGTTAGATAGTTTCTTTTCGGCCCGTTGAACTTCGAAATTGAACTGTTCAATTTCCTTATCCAACCGCTTAATTTCTTCATCTAAGTCAACTAATTCAGCCAATGGAATACTTACTTCAGCATCGGTCATCACACTAGTCATTGCTAACTTAGGTACTTGAACATTACTACCGACTTCAAGCGTCTTTGGATGACAGAACCGTTGAATGTATCCTTGGTTCCCCTCAAAAATATCCTTAAGGTTTTGGTTGTCAGTCTTAATTAAGATATCAACCGCACTGGACATCTTTGCGTTTGCCTCGGAACGAATATTTCTAACCGCCTTGATTAGATCAATTAAACTGTCCATATCATTTTCAGACTTTGAATCATTAAACTCGGGATGGTCAACTGGATAATCAGCAACCACTAGTGACTTCCCTTGGTGAGGCATTGTTTGCCAAATGTTTTCGGTAACGAATGGCATGATTGGTTGCAATAAACGAAGGGTTTGGTCAAGCACGTATGCTAAGACGTTTCTAGTATTGTGTTTAGCCTCTTCATCATCGCCAGTAAGGGTCTCCTTACTCATTTCAATGTACCAGTCACAGAAATCATCCCAAATGAAATTGTAAAGCGCCCGGCCAGCTTCACCAAAGTTGTACTTATCAAATTGATCAGTAACTTGGTTAACTAGGGTGTTCAACTTGCTTAAGATCCACCGGTCAGCTAAATTCCACTTAGCAGGATCAGGTAGCTCAGGTTTTTCCATGGCCCCTAGATTCATAATAACGTAACGACTAGCGTTCCAAATCTTGTTAATGAAGTTCCAAGCGGATTCAATCTTAGCGTAACTAAACCGCACGTCTTGACCGGCGGTGGAACCATTGGATAGGAACCACCGTAATGCATCGGCACCGTACTTGTCGATAACGTCCATTGGGTCAATCCCATTACCAAGTGACTTACTCATTTTCCGGCCCTGTTCATCACGAATCAAACCGTGGAGTAAAACATCCTTGAATGGTCGCCGACCAGTAAATTCAAGACTTTGGAAAATCATCCGGGAAACCCAGAAGAAGATGATATCGTAACCAGTAACTAACGTATTGGTTGGGAAGTAACGCTTAAAGTCTGGATCATCTGTGTTTGGCCAACCCATGGTTGAAAATGGCCAAAGAGCAGATGAGAACCAGGTATCCAAGACGTCCTTATCTTGTTCCCAATTTTCAATATCTTTGGGGGCCTCTTCCCCAACGTAAGTTTCACCAGTTTGCTTGTTGTACCAAGCTGGAATTCGGTGGCCCCACCATAATTGACGGGAAATAACCCAGTCATGGATGTTATCCATCCATTGTTCGAAGGTGTGTTCGAACCGTTCTGGAACGAAGTTCACCCGGTCATCAGTTTTTTGGTTAGCCAATGCTTTCTCAGCAAGGGGCTTCATCTTAACGAACCATTGGGTCGAAAGCCGCGATTCAACTTGAACCCCGGTTCTTTCGGAATGCCCAACCGCATGAACAATCGGATCCACCTTTAGCATGTAGCCACCGGCTTCCAAGTCGTCGGTCATGGCCTTCCGTGCTTCGAAACGATCCATGCCCTTGTACTTACCGGCATTTTCGTTCATCGTAGCATCTTCATTCATGGTGTTAATCCGCTTCAAGTCATGCCGGTTTCCAACGTTAAAGTCATTTGGATCATGAGCTGGTGTAATCTTAACCATCCCCGTTCCAAATTCCTTATCAACGTAAGCATCCGCAATAATCGGAATTTCACGGTCAACTAATGGCACCCGAATCTTCTTGCCAACAATGTCCTTATAACGTTCATCGGTAGGGTTAACGGCAACCGCAACGTCACCGAACATGGTTTCCGGACGGGTGGTTGCAATTTCGATGTAATCCTTCCCGTTAAACTTAGTGCCATCCGTAAATGGGTATTTAACGTGGTAGAACGCACCCTTGTCATCCTTATGGATAACTTCAATATCGGATAATGCAGTCCGCGCCTTTGGATCCCAGTTAATGATGTATTCACCACGATAAATTAAGCCCTTCTTGTAAAGGGTCACGAATACCTTCCGCACCGCAGCGGAGAGCCCATCATCTAACGTGAATCGTTCACGACTGTAATCGAGGGAGAGGCCTAACTTACCCCATTGCTTCTTAATCGTAGCGGCGTAATCGTCCTTCCATTCCCAAACTTTTTCCACAAACTTTTCGCGACCAAGGTCATAACGGGTAATCCCTTCCTTGTTCAACTTAGCTTCCACTTTCGCTTGAGTTGCAATTCCGGCATGGTCCATCCCTGGTAACCAGAGGGTGTCATAACCTAACATGCGCTTTTGCCGAATTAAAATATCTTGTAACGTTGTATCCCAAGCGTGGCCTAAATGCAACTTTCCAGTAACATTTGGCGGTGGAATAACAATTGAATATGGTTTTGCTTTTTGATCGCCACTTGGCTTGAAAACACCTTCATCAAGCCATTCCTGGTAACGACCATCTTCAACTGCAGCATGGTCGTACTTGGGTGGCATTTTAATATCCTTAGTCATAAAAACACCTCAACTTAAATTCATTTGTAAACAAAAAGAGCACCTCGCCATATAGGACGAAGTGCTCGCGGTACCACCTAAATTAAACCGAAAAATCGATTTCTCTCATGCGACGGATTAACGGGGTCAGCCGGGCCGACCTACTCAATTCAGTCGACCTACTCCCAAGGTACCTTCATCATAACCGACGAAAATCCTCTCAACAAAATGGATTTCTTTCTGAACACCAGCTATGATTACTCTCTTGTTCACAGTATTTATTTCTTGTTAACTATCATAAATCAATCGACGGTTAATCGTCAACTAATTTTATAATAATTCTGAAAATACATCCTGATTTTGATTTAGGAATTCTTCGCCCGGTTTAATATCGGTAACCTTAATTCCGTCAATGGCTTTCTTGGTCAATGCATCAACATCAATATAGGTTTCATAGTGCCGCGTTTTTTCCAAGTCTGGCTTGGTCTTAGGAGAAGGGGGCGTAAAAATCGTACAACAGTCTTCGAATGGCATGATTGAAAGGTCGTAGGTCCCAATCTTTTCAGCAATTCGAATAATTTCGGTCTTATCCATTGATACCAACGGCCGCAACACTGGTAAGTTAGTAACATCGTTAATTGCCATCATACTTTCCAATGTCTGTGAAGCAACTTGGCCCAGTGATTCACCGGTAAAGACCCCCTTACAGTGACGATTACGGGTAATTGCAGACGCAATGCGCAACATCATCCGCCGTTGAATCGTCATTAGGTAGCCTTCCGGAACCTTTTCCTTCACCGTTTCTTGGACTTCGGTAAACGGCACTTCAATAAATTGAATGTTCCCACCAAACTTAGCCACCTGAGCAGTTAATTCCTTGGCCTTAGCGAGGGCTTGGGGGCTAGTGTATGGTGGACTAAAGAAATGAATCATATCCACCTTTACCCCCCGCTTCATTGCAAGGTAGGTTGCAACTGGGGAATCGATTCCACCAGAAAGCATCATTGTTGCCCGGCCACCAGTTCCAACTGGTAGTCCGCCGGCTCCCTTAATCGTTTCACTCGATAAAAAGATTCCATTCATCCGAATTTCGACCCGGATTTCAATGTCTGGATGCTTCATCTGCGCCTTGATTCCATCAACGTTATCGATGATGTAGCCACCCAACTTATCGTTAATATCATAGGTGTCTAATGGATACTGCTTATCCTGTCTAATTGTATTAATTTTAAACGTCATGCCAGGTTGGTATTGATCCTTAACCATTTGAAGTGCTACTTGCTTAGCGTTATCAATGTCTTTGTCTAACTTAATTGCTGGTGAAAGGGTTTCAATTCCAAACACCCCTGCGAGCCGCTCAATGACCTTGTCATAGTCTTCACCATGCAGGTCAACGTGTAGCCGGTCTTGTTGGGGATTAACGTGAATGTCATGGAAATCGTGTAACACGTGGCGAATGTTTTTGCCTAGTTGTTTGATGAAGTCTTTCCGGTTCTTACCCTTAGTGGATAGTTCACCGTATCTGACCATAATTTCACTATATTGCATTATTGCCTCCTTAACTTAATTTACTGAATTTTTGGTATAGTTGATCGAAGACCCGGTTAAATTCTTCGGCCTCTTCAATCGTATTATTAGCATCTAAAGATACCCGGACCGCACTGGTACATAGCTCGGTTGGTTCTTGCATTGCGGTCAACGTAGCAGATGGAACGTGGTCCTTAGAAGAGCAAGCACTCGTGGTGGAGATGTAAATATCGTGATCTTCAAACGCATGCACGATGGTTTCACCACGCACCCCTAGAATTGAAAAACAAAGGATGTGCGGTGCAAAGTTAGCTTGGTTCTTAGAAAAGATGGTTACCTTATCAAAATCCTTGATGTGGTTGTAAATCGTGGATTTGATATCAGCTTGCTTTTGGGCCTTAGCCTGTTCGTTAGTCAACAGGATTCGAACTGCCTTTGCCATCGCTGCAATTGCCGGGAGGTTTTCAGTCCCACTTCTCAAATTGTGCTCTTGGCCCCCACCAGTCATTAGTGGCGCAATCTTCTTGCCAGCCCGCTTGTAGATAAAGCCGATTCCACGGGGGGCATGGAACTTATGCCCTGAGAATGTAATGAAGTCCACCCGGTCGTTCATAATTAGTTCGCCAATGCCCTTCCCGATTCCTTGAACCGCATCGATGTGGTAGTGCACATTCGGATAATCCTTCAAAACTTCCGCCGCTTCTTTAATTGGTTGAATTGTTCCAATTTCGTTATTAACCGCCATAATCGAAACCAAAATAGTGTCCTTACGAATGGCGTTCTTTAGATCTTCAATGGAAATCCGACCTTCTTTATCTACTGGTAAGTAGGTAACATCGTAGCCCAGCTTTTTAAGTTGTTCGCAGGTCTCATGAATTGCGGGATGCTCAACGGCAGTCGTAATGATGTGCTTACCAAACTTCCGTTTTTCAATTGCAGTTCCCTTTAAAACCCAGTTATCACCTTCGGTTCCACCACTGGTAAAAAAGATTTCATTTGGTTGAACCCCTAGTAAATCAGCAATTTGTTTTCTGGATTGGTTCAATAAGTTGAACGCTTCTTCACCAAAGCGATGCAGACTAGAAGGATTGCCCCAAATCCGTTCACTTACCTGGTTGTAAGTATCTAAAACCGCTGGGTCGACCTTAGTAGTCGCACTGTTATCAAAATAAATCATAGTAAACCCTCTTTTAAATTATTAGTCCGGCCATTTAAAATTCTAACTTTATATTATAACAGAAAAAAACCATTTATGTTATTAGATTAACACAAATGGTTACTTTTAGTTAGCTATTTTTGACGGCGATAATATGCAGTTTGAATTCGTTCGTAAATGGCTGGGTCAATCTTGTTTAACGCATCCACAATTACATTCAAACTCTCTTCGTATTGGTATTCCCGATCAAACAGATAGTGAGCGCGATTGCTGGCATCCAAGATGTCAGCATGGTTGTTTCGATAACGATTAGCATACTGCATCATTTGTTCCGAAAGGACCGCACTATCTAGCATGGTGTTAGTCCGTTCAAGGAGGTTATCAACATCTGATTTGATTACCGTGATCTGTTCGTTAATGTCATCCATGCTAATCCGGGTCTGATTCATCGCCTGTGAGAGTCGCTGAATTTCGGAGTTAACTAGTGAGTAGGCATCCCCATAATCATCAGGAATTCCTGGTAAATTAAGGTTCTCAATGCGTCGCTTCATCGTATGCATTTGCAACTCGAATTTTTGAATGGCACTAACAGCAGCCTCCTCTTCTTCATTCAAATTGGAAACGGAGGCGTTGATTTCACGTTGCTGAGCTTCAATTTGGCTAAGCGCCTTCTTAGCATCGCTAATGTGTTCGGAAATCTTGGAGTAGATAGGAAGGCCATCAGCGATGGACTGAAGGTCATTTTGGTGGGTAATATCGATCGTTTTAATTTGCTCCGCTAACTCACGGGTCGTTTCAATTTCTTGATGATCTAAGTCATAATTTTTATCTAGTTGTTTTAGCTCACTCATCAATGCAATGTTTTGCTTTTGTGAATGTGAAATGAAGGCAGAAATAACATCAATTTGTTTTTGAACCCGCTTCTTGGAAGTAATTTCTAATTCCATTGCATCGTATAGTTGATCAATCATCTTATCAATTTGGTGATTACCACTTCTAGTTTGGGAAATTTCTAAGCGCCGTAAGTTATCAAAGTTCTTTTCGATTTGTCGATTAACAAATTCGATTGCCCCATTAATATTGTCTTCCGGAAAATGATAACCTGCCGCCAGCATTTCTTGATGGCCATTTTTGATTTCTTCGACCTGTTCTGGATATTCCTTAATTAAGTTCTTATACAACTTAGGAATATCATCTAAAAGGGCCTGCATTTGATCTGTCTGACCCATTAATTCTGGCAATATTTTTTCAGCTGCCTCATGATCACCGGATTCAGTCAGATTTTTGAACTGATCAAATTTTTCCTCAGTTTTAGTTAGCCGTAATTCTAAATTATCAGTGGTTGGACCGTAAACATAGTTTTTGGTTAACAAAGTCGAATGCATTTGCTTAAACTTTTCAGTTAAATCCTGGATTATAGACTTGTGCTGCTTATTTAAATCCTTAATCTGAGCAAGCCCGGCTTGAATCATTTGAATCCGCTGAGTAACATCACCAAGGAGCTTATTAATTGAATGGTAAATCTGGTTAGTCCGTAAAAAGTTAAGTGTTTTACTGATTTTAATGGCGTTGTTAAGGTTGTTAGTAATCTCAACAAAGTCTTCCCCTAAAATTTCCTTGTAGCCCTCTTGGTAGCCCTTCAATTGCTCAAGGGTTTCCCCAGATAAGTTCATCTTATTTGCTTCATCTAATTCAGATTGAATTGGAATGGCTTGAATTTGTTCTAACTTAGCCTGTAGCACTTTCATTTGTTTTAATATGTAATGTTGATAGGCTACAATTGCTAGGTAAAAGACTAACACTAACACCACAATTGTAACTAATATTCCTACAGCTGAATTTCCCATAAACGCTCCCACACCTTTTTAAACATAAATAAACATCTTAATTTTAATCGATCGTAAATTGATACTATTCATTTTATTATAGCTAATATTTGGATAAAAATCACTAACCATTTAAAATTATAACATATGATATTTTTTTAATCTTAGTTTGGAGGAATTAATATTGAACAATTCAAAATCAATCCTGGTACAACAACTAGCCGCCCTGCTGGAAAATGAAACTGATGCGGTTGCTAACATGGCTAACGCTTCCGCCCTACTGTTTCAATCCCTCCCAGATATTAACTGGGCTGGCTTTTATCGCTACGTTGAGAAAGCAGACGAATTGATACTAGGCCCCTTTCAAGGAAAGGTTGCCTGTGTCCATATTCCTAATGGTAACGGAGTTTGTGGGACCGCATTTCAAAACAATCAGGTTCTCAGAATTGCCGACGTCCATAAGTTCCCGGGCCACATCGCATGTGATGCTGATAGTAAGTCTGAAATCGTACTCCCGATAACGCTAGCAGATGGTAAGCAAATTGGGGTATTAGACATCGATGCTCCCGTTGAAAACCGTTTCTCATCAGCAGACGAGGAAGAACTCAAGCAGTTCGTAGCAACTTTAGTTCCCCATTTGACAAAGTAGTAAAATCCAGATAGAATAGGTAATTGTGTAAAATAATGCAGCAGTACACGGTAAGCTCGTCAACATATTGTTGCCACATTGGTTTAATAAGTAACCCTCCGGCTGCTGAGGTGAACATTGCAAAGCAATATGCACGAATACTAAGTGTATATACGGATTATTTTACTCCAAAAAACAATTGGAGGAATTTTATTATGTCAAGATATACAGGTCCAAGTTGGAGAATTTCTCGCCGTCTTGGTGTATCTTTATCAGGTACTGGTAAAGAATTAGCTCGTCGTCCTTACGCACCTGGTGATCATGGTCAAGGTCGTCGTCAAAAACTTTCAGAATATGGTACTCAATTACGTGAAAAGCAAAAGCTTCGTTACATGTACGGTATGACTGAACGTCAATTCTCAAACTTATTTGTGCGTGCTGGTAAGTTACGTGAAGGTAAGCATGGGGATAACTTCTTGGTATTGCTAGAACGTCGTTTAGATAACGTTGTTTACCGTTTAGGTTTAGCAACTACTCGTCGTCAAGCACGTCAATTAGTTAACCACGGTCACATTACTGTTGATGGCAAACGCGTTGATATTCCATCATACGAAGTAGAACCTAACCAAGTGGTTGCCGTTCGTGAAAAGTCAAAAGACTTACAAATCATCAAGGATGCCGTTGAAGCCGTTGTTGGTCGTCCAGCATACGTTACCTTTGATGCAGATAAGCTTGAAGGTTCATTAAACCGTTTACCACAACGTGATGAACTGAATGCTGATATCGATCCATCACTTATCGTTGAATACTACAACAAGCTATAATATGGATTTCGATTCCAAAAGTGTTTCGCTTTCGCGAAACACTTTTTTTGTTATACAATTTAAACATCAACCCAAAGAAATGAGGAATTTAAAATGTCAGATAATGATAACTCAGTAAATAATCGATTGGAACAATCATCAGTGGGTACCCCTAAGTTAAACCCTGATGAACAAAGAAAATACCTTGGCACCTTTAGAGAACGGGTTTCGCTCGCCATTACAATTCAAGACCTGGGTACTAGCCAAGCCCAAGCAGCATTTGAAAGTGAAATCAAAGCCCACCCTAACTATCAATTATTGGTTAACGGTCAAGCCGGCCAGGATGCGATTGGCCCGTTCATGCGAATTGCTTCGCAAAATAATGTTAAATTCACGATTAGAACCGACTCATTTTACTTCAACAAACCAGATAGTTATGGAGTCATTTACGCTGCCGATTCAGCCATTAATCAAAACCCAATTGACCTTCGGCAAAAATACGCTAATCTCTTTCAATCCAACGGGAGCGATAATAATTCTAAGCCCAATCAACCAACTTCATTTTGGGATAAAGTTAAAAACCTATTTAAGTAGGAGGTAATTATTTGCAACAACCATTAGCATATCGAATGCGCCCTCAAAAAATTCAAGACGTTGTTGGGCAACAGGACTTGGTGGGCCCAGGGAAAATTATCAATCGAATGGTAAAAGCTAAGACCCTCTCTTCGATGATCCTATACGGCCCGCCTGGAACCGGTAAAACCAGCATTGCCAGTGCGATTGCAGGTTCTACAAAGTATGCATTTAGAAAGTTAAATGCTGCCACCGATTCAAAAAAGGACCTCCAAGTTGTTGCTGAAGAGGCGAAAATGAGTGGTACCGTAGTTTTACTATTGGATGAAATTCACCGGTTAGATAAAACTAAGCAGGATTTCCTTCTCCCCCTGCTGGAAAGTGGCCGCATTATTTTAATCGGTGCAACCACTGAAAACCCTTATATCAATATTAATCCAGCCATCAGAAGTCGGACGGCGATTTTTCAAGTCCACCCCCTCAGTCCAGATGATATCAAGGGGGCAATTGATCGGGCGTTAACCGACTCTGAAAACGGGTTGGGTAAGCTCTCCATTCAGTTAGATCAAACCGCACTTAACTTACTGACTACCGGCACTAACGGCGACCTCAGAAGCGCCCTCAATGCACTGGAATTAGCAGCTAATTCTACCGATCCAGATGATACCGGAACCATTCACATTCGTTTAAATGATGTTGAGGAATGTTTGCAAAAAAAACTCCTTGGTGCTGATAAAAATGGTGATGCTCACTATGACGTTATTTCAGCATTTCAAAAATCAATTCGTGGATCTGATGCTAACGCTGCATTGCACTATGCTGCTAGATTGATCGAAGCTGGGGACGTTAACTCATTAACGCGAAGATTAATGGTGATTGCGTATGAAGACATTGGGTTAGCTAATCCGTCATTATGTGCGCGTACCGTTACTGCGGTTCAAGCGGTAGATAAGTTGGGGTTCCCAGAGGGCCGCATTCCACTGGCTGATATCATCATCGAACTTTGCATCTCACCCAAATCAAATTCGGGAATTTCAGCAATTGATGCCGCCATTAGTGACGTTAAACGTGGTAACTTTGGCGAGATTCCTGCTTATTTAAAAGATGCTCACTATCAGGGTGCTAAAAAATTAGGCCATGGAATTAATTATCAATACCCCCATGATTTCCCAAATGATTGGGTCAAACAACAATACCTACCAGATAAAATTAAAAATGCTAACTACTACCATCCCAAGACCAACGGAAAGTACGAAACCGCATTTGCTAATCAATATCAAAAAATTCAAGGTGCCCAACGTGGCAATCAAAAATAGAAATGGAGTTTCATAATGCTAGTCAATGTATTAACGATTATCTTTGCTGTAATTATGTTTGGAATTGGTGTCTTTGTTTTTACCCACCAAAAAAAATCATTCCTGGTTTTCCATCCCGAAAGCATTCCCGCATTGAGTTTATTAATGAAGGTCTTCGGAATTATTTTTATTATTTGTGGGTTGCTCTTTTTGATTCCATTATTTTTAAATAACGAGCAGCTCCTCTTTTGGATGCTAATTATCGCATGTTTCCTAGTAATTGGGTTTCAAATTGCAATGGCCCAGTACTTTGGTAAAAAATAGGGACCGTTTTAGTTTGAATTTAGCGACTCGCCCTTTAAAATAAAGATGGAGGTGGGCATTATGCAAAATAACTATAAGAATATCTTGGTCCCTGTTGATGGTTCAAAGGAGGCAAAGTTAGCCTTTGATAAAGCGGTTGCGGTTGCTAAGGATACTAACGCTAGCATCCATATGGTACACGTAATCGATACCAGATCATTTCAAAACATCTCTAGTTTCGATAGTTCCATGATTGAAGAAGCTACCGATAACGTTAAAAAGACTTTGGATGACTACCTAAGTCAAGCTAATGATGCCGGTATTAAAAACATCGATTATTCAATTGAATATGGGGCGCCTAAGTTTGTGATTGCTAAGGAAACCCCTCAGCGTTACCATACCGATTTAATTATGATGGGGGCCACGGGATTAAACGCATTTGAACGTTTAATGATGGGCTCCGTTTCTGATTACGTCAGTAAGGCTGCTAGTTGTGACGTATTAATTGTAAGAACTGATACTAACAATCAACCGGTTAAACAACCGAAGGAATAAAGAAATAACCTCCCTACTAGCCATTAGTAGCGGAGGTTATTTTTATTGAACTAGATTTCTTAATTTACTAACTTGTTCAACAATCTGGTAATCATTATAAAACTCACCTAAGTGATGGGCACGATCTAGGTAGCTCACGGCTTGTTGATGGGAGTTGGAAGCAATTAAACTCCTAGCCATCATTAGGTTGAGCGTTGCTAGTTGGTACATTGAATCAACAGAACGTAAAAATCGACAGGCAGTTTTGTTAAGAATCATTGCCTCATCATATTTTAATAGCTCCTGGTGCAAAGCAATTGATTCTAAATAGATATTAACTAATAATCTAAAATCATTCTTGGGGCTAAATTGGTGTAATTTTAGGTATGCAATCGCCAATTCATTGAACTGATCAGCCTGGTTGCGGTCCTTAAGCATTAAGTGGGCCTTCGCAATTCCGATATGGGCCCACGTCGTATAGATGTTTTGCTTATCCAAGCCACTATACTTAATTAGGACCTCTTTAAACGCCTCGATTGCACTTTGATAATCAAATTTTAATTTTAGGGACAATACTCCTAGGTAACAATAGTAACGGCCCTTTAATTCGCGAGTATCAAGATTATTGGGTTTCACCTTAATAATCAATTGCTGGGCTTGTTGGAACTGCCGGTTGAAAATGGAATCCTCAATTTGATCTAACGTTTTATTAGCAATTCCGTTAACTATAATATCATTAATATTTAAATTTAAGCGATCACAAATTTTATAAATAACGTCAATATTAGTAGTAATATTACTATTTTCAATCTGACTGATTAACCCCTGGGTGCAAACCCCGACAGCTAATTGTTTCTGGGAAATTTTGAAATGTTTGCGTTGCTTCTTAATCCGACTACCAATAATCCTAATTGAACAATGGTTATCACCATTATTGATAAATACTCCCATTAATTTCTCCCTTGTTATATAATAATCTTATTATAATGTATTTACATAAAAGTTAACAATATTATTTAATCAAAATTAATAATTTCATTGTATCGAAAACACTTTAACTCGTGGTCATTTACTACCCCCGCTGCCTGTAAAAATGAATACATCGTCGTCGGTCCAAGTCGTTTAAAGCCCAAGTGCTTAAACTTATTCACATACGGCATCACAAATTTACTAACATCTAGGTCCTCACCTGATTTCCGAAAATGATTTAACGGTTGCTGGTTAGTATTGGACCAAAGTAACCCATCTAAAGTAATCCCTTGCTCCGCCAATCCAACTAATCCGGTGGCATTATCAATCGTAGCTTGAACCTTAGCGCGATTTCTAATGATCGATGCATCATGAATCAATTGCTCAAATTGTTGTTCTCCGTAGTTACTCACAATTGAAACATCAAAGTTAGCAAACGCCCTCCGAAGCGCATCCCGCTTTTTCAATACCGTTAACCAACTCAGTCCCGCCTGAAATTCTTCCAACGACATTAATTCAAATAACTTCTGGTTATCATGTTCAGGAACGCCCCATTCATGGTCATGATAACTCATTAATCGGGGATCCTTTTGAGCCCATTCACAGCGATAAACCATTCTAATTCTCCCTTCTAAATAACTAGTTAATAGTAAATACGATAATAAATAAAAAAACATCCAAAGAATGGATGTTTTTATGATTATTTGGATAATTTTTCTTTGCCAAGGGGCGTAAAGTCATGGTGAAGCTTCTTCCGCCGATCGTATTCAGCAAATGCTAGTTCAATTAAACGATCAATTAATTCGGTATAAGAAATTCCAGAAGCATCCCATAGTTGAGGATATAAACTAATGTTAGTAAACCCTGGTAATGTATTTACTTCACCCAAGTAAGGTTCTTCATCCTTAGAAACTAAGAAATCAATCCGAGCCATTCCCTTTAAGCCAAGGGCTTTATAAGCTGTTAATGCCATTTCAGTAATCCGGTTTGCCAACTTTTCAGAAACCTGGACTGGAATATCAAACTTAACTTCACTCGCATCCACGAATTTGTTTTCATAAGTATAGAACTCGTCGTTCTCAGGAACCCGAATGGCTCCTAATTTAGATGCAATTGGCTTTTCATTTCCTAAGATGGAAATTTCTAGTTCTTCTGGGCCTTCAATTGCTTCTTCAGCTAAGACCTTGTAGTCGTATCTAAATGCGTCCGCTAAACTAGCCTTGTATTCTTCAGCATTATTAACTTCGTGAATTCCAACTGACGAACCTTGATTAGCAGGCTTTAAGAAGAGCTTAGCACCTAATTCTTGGGCAAGCTTTTCGTATGAATAATCCTGAGCGTTATCAGGAGTCAACAAAACATACTTGGTATTTTGAACGCCGTAAAGGTTTAGCATCTTTTTAGTGATGTCCTTATCATAAGCCATTGCGGATTCCAAAATTCCACTGCCGACCCAAGGCTTTTGCAATAGTCTAAAGAGCCCTTGAATGGTACCATCTTCCCCTAAGTTCCCATGGATCACTGGGAAGAAAACGTCAACATCCTTAATCTTACCTAGGTTCGCAACGTTAGCTAACGGGTCTGATTCATCGACGTGTGGCATTACGGATGCAACTACTGCATCTTCATCTTCACCAGCAAAAACCCGGTGCGAGTCAGTATCACTAAGGATGTAACCTTCCTTAGTCATCAAGAATAGGCTTACTTCGTACTTATCCTTGTCCATTGCATCATAGATGTTATGAGCTGAACGCTTCGAAACATCGTGTTCTGAAGAGTTACCCCCGAAAAGGAGTGCAACGTGCATTTTCTTTGTCATTTTTTTACCGTCCTATCTATAATTCTCAGAAACTTCATTATAGCATATTAATTGCTAAAATAGTTGCGTTTCAGAATAATTTTAGTTCCGGTGGAGTTGTAGATGATGGATAATAAATCGATTGACTAAAGTTAACATGCCATCTAATACCAACAAAGTAATAACGAAATTAATGGGATTATATGGTCCATGTATATGGTAGCCGAATAATACATTAAAAATCGTTGTAACTACCGTATTAGTATCAACTCCAAACTTATCAGCGAACGTTCCAATCCCAATTGCAGTAATTGTAAACAATGAAAAGCTCCCAAACACCCAGCCAACAAAGAATACTACCATTATCCACTTTCTGATTCGCTTCGAAAAGAGGCTAAAGAACGCCCCTAGAAACTCACCGATTGAAATAAAAAAGTAATTCCCCAGAATGCTAATAACGAAAATGGCCAGGACGTTCAAAAAACCAATTGAAAAGAAGCCGTCATACGTGCTATTGGAGTTGCCAACTAAGCTAAACTTAAAGACCCGGTTTAGAAATGCAATCACAACTGATAACAGCGCAATCAATAGCACATCATTCTTAAATAGTTGGGTTCTAGAAAAGCCGTTTTGCATTTTACTTTTAAATGAAAAATCAAAGTTCAACCAAGTAAAAACTACTATCGCTATTGAAATTGAACCAGGAATTGAAGCAAAATCTTCTTTGGACCAGCCCAAGCCATGACCAATAGCTAAACTAAATCCCCCTGGGATAATTAAATTTAACGATACCAGCACTAAGATAACGTAACCTATAATTTTTAAATTCGTCTTTAAATCGATTTTAAGACTAGCCTTTAATCGACTATCCATTATTAATCCCCCCTTGCTAGCACCCTAAATTCTGTGAATCTGGACCCGCATGATAATAAACCGAGCCAACCAAGTCAACAAACCGCTTCCCACCAGCATCGTCACAATCATGTTAAGTGGATTCCAGGCACCGTGTTCGTTAAACCCAAATAATACGCTCATCGTTAAGTTCAAGATGGTTTCAACCATCTGAATATCAATAACGTGATTCGAGACCAACATTCCCACTCCAAACGCCGCTCCACTGAATAAAGAGATACTAACGAACAAAAAGCCAGCTACAATTAATATTGCTATCCAATTCCGGATCTTCTTCGAAAATAGATTCAAAAACGCCCCTAAAGATTCGGCTACAATGAATAATAAGTAGTTCCCTAAAAACGATATGATAAACAGGGCGAAGAAGTTCACCAGTGGATTCGTAAAAAAGCCATTGTAAGTAGGATTAGAACCCAGCCAGCTCAGGTGCAAAATGCGGTTTAAAACGGTAACGAAAACCGTAACTAATGTAATCATCCAGAAATCATTCTTAAAAATCTGGCCCCTAGCAAAACCATTTTGGAGCTTCAGCAGGAACCCTTGATCAAATTGACTAAAAATCAATACTGCTGAAAAGAGGAGCGGAAAATTAAACCCAGTTAGCATCGAGCGGATTGAAGGGGTATCACCACCGTCAAATAAATTACCAAAGATTAAAAGGACAGCTAAAAAAGCGATAAATAACAAGGCCATGAATCCAAAAACCTTTAGATAGTACTTGATGCTTACCACGAGTAAATCTTTCATTCGATTATTCATCATTTTCTAACTCCCCCTTCCGTTTGGTTAAGTAGATGAACAGCGTTTGCAAATCCAGGCTTTCGACCGAAACTGTGTCTGGAATCCGTTGATCATCATTGAGTGGTCCGTAAACGTAGTTCGTCTTTAAATTCCCCAAATGCTTACTGCCAATCACGTTCAATCCGGCACAGTATTGATCCAGTTCCCTTTCCGGTCCCGTAATCGTGTGGGCGTTCTTTAAGACCGATTCGTTGTCCCCACTGACGATAACTGCCCCATGGTCAATAATGGCAACGTCACTAACGATGTTGGCAACCTCATCGATCAAATGCGTCGAGATAATGAACGTCCGTGGATTATCACTATAGGATTGAATCAATTCAGAATAAAATAACTCACGGTGGTTAGCATCAAGGCCTAAAGTGGGCTCATCAAAGATGACCACTTCTGCAGGCACACAAAGTGCAATGATCAACTTCACGATTGAATGGTACCCGGTCGATAGTTTCCCGAACTTGGTTTTAACGTTCACATCGAACTTTTGGATTAACTCATTAGCTAAATGTTGGTCAAAGCCATCGTAAACCGCGGCAGTCGTCTTGATGATGTTTTGGACCTTCGTTGACTCCTGATACAAATTATCCTGGCTCATCATAAAGACCTTGGACAATGCATCACCGTTATCGTGCATCACGGCGCCATCCAGTTTTACTTGCCCCGAATTGGCAAAGATTCGGTCGGTAATGATGTTCAAAAGGGTGCTCTTCCCGGCTCCGTTGCGCCCCAATAATCCGTAAATTTGATTCGATTCAAACGTTAAGTTAATATCATTCAATCCGCTTTGCTTGTGAAAATGCTTATTTAAATGCTCAATTTTAATTGTGGTCATTCTGATACCCCCGTTGAATTAATTTCAAAACATCAGCTTGATTTAGCTTTAACTTATCGGCCTCGTTAATTAGGTCTAAGATAAAATCGTCATAGAATTTAGAACGCCGCTTTTCGACTACCTTTTTTTGCCCGTCAATGGTAACGAACGTCCCCATTCCACGCCGCTTTTCTAATAATCCTTCACTAACCAATATGTTCATCCCCTTTAATACCGTCGCTGGATTAATGTGAAACTGTTTTGATATTTCAGTCGTCGATGGAATCTGTTCATTCTCGGGAAACGCTCCCGTAAAGATTGCATCTTCGATCTGGCTGGCAACCTGTAGATAAATCGGCTCCGCACTATCAAAGTCAAACTGCATTAATGCTCACATCCTTCAAATATCTCATTCATCATTCAGTTAATTACTTATGTAACTAACTATACATATGATGTTAAAAAAAGTCAATTAAAAAAGAGACTGGAAAATATTTTCCAATCTCTTTTAGTCATTAATATTTGTGAGCGGGAACCACCCCACCCTTGTAATGATCATAAATCCATTTTTGAACTGGTTTGGATTCTAGAATCTTCATTAACTTCTTAATTTGTGGATTATTCCGATCTTCTTTTCTAACCGCTACAATATTATTGTATGGTGAATGCGGATCACTCTTTTGCAAAGCAATCGCTTGCTTCTTCGGATTCAAGCCACTTTGGACCGCGTAGTTGGCGTTAATGGCAACTGCATCTCCTTCACCGTTTTCATAAATTTCTGGCAGTAATTTCGGTTCATAACCAGTCTTAAACTTCAAGTGCTTAGGGTTACTTACAATGTCAGAGAAATTAGCCTGTTCGATGCTAACGCCCTTCTTAATCTTAATTAATCCAGCTTGTTGGAAAAGTTGCAAGATTCTCCCGTAATCCGGAGCATTGTTGCTGACCAAGATGGTGGCGTTATCCTTCAAATCTTGGAGGCGTTTGACCTTCTTGGAATAAATCCCCATTGGTTCCAAGTGAACGGCCCCCACGTCAACTAAGTGGCCGTTATTCTGCTTATTCCACTGATTTAAGAACGGAATCGTCTGGAAGTAGTTAGCATCTAATTCACCCGAAGCCAGGGCTTTATTAGGCAACACGTAGTCTTGGAACACCCGAATATTCAAATGAATGCCCTCTTTTTCCAGTTCCGGTTTAATGTGGTTTAGAATTTGAGCATGGGGAACATTAGAAGCCCCAATCGTAAGCGAGTTCTTGGAGTGAGCCTCACCAGGACCAATCACTAGTAGTGCAACGAATGCGACAATTAAGGAGAGAAAGAAACCAATTTTTTTCATTTTTAAACCTCCTTAATTATAGTCCCCGTTTATCAGTACCCTTAACAAATGCATCACCAATGTATTGCACAATGAACACAAAGATTAGGATAATCACGGTTGCGACTAACGTGATACTGTTGTTATTGGATTGGAATCCATCGAGATAAGCAAGATTCCCTAACCCACCGGCACCAATTGCTCCAGCCATTGCAGTGTATGAAATCAATGAAATGGTGGTTACCGTTGCTCCAGCAATCAATGCAGGCGTACTTTCTGGAATTAACACCTTCCAAATGATTTCCCAATTTGTTGCACCCATTGACTTAACGGCTTCAATCACCCCGTTATCAATTTCATGGAAGTTAGATTCAACCATCCGCGCATAGAATGGAGCGGCGGAAATTACTAATGATGGAATGGCTGCGGTTGGTCCAATGATGGTCCCAACGATATTCTTGGTAATTGGTAGTAATAACACAATTAAAATAATGTATGGAATCGATCTAAAGATGTTAACTAGGACTGAAACCACTAGGTTCAATAACCGATACCAAAAGCCATTTTTATTCCGCGTTTCGAATAAGATTAACCCCAGGGCAATTCCGATTACTGCCACTAGAATCATTGCAACTAGCGTCATCCAAATCGTTTCCCAAGTTGCTGACCACATATTAGGCCAATTAACATTTTTAAACTGAAAATAAGAACTTAACCCTTGATTATCCACGGCTGATTACCTCCGTTTCTACTTTTAATGTTTTAAAGTCTTGTAAAGCCTTCTTTTGTTCGTCTGCATCCCCCAGCAATTGGATTACCAATACCCCAATCGTACCAGTTTGAGTAGGGTGTAACGAACCCTCAATGATGTTGATTTCAAGGTTTGGCCGTTGCTTAGCAACCTGTGAAACCACTGGTGATTGTGAGCGTTCCCCACTGAACGTTAGTTTGATGATCGAACCATTTGGATACCGTTCCACTAGTTCATCTAGCGCCATCATTGTATCGTTACTATCAGGAGTGTCATTTTCACTAACGAAGCGTTTCGTAATCGCTTGTTGGGGGTGGTTAAAGATTTCGGAAACCGACCCCTGTTCAACCACTTGACCATCTTGCATTACGGCAACGTTCTTGGCAACCTTTCTGATTGCGTGCATTTCATGGGTGATTAAAACAATCGTAATCCCTAATTCACGATTAATTTTAAGCAGTAACTCTAAAATTTCATCGGTCGTTTGGGGATCCAACGCACTAGTTGCTTCATCGGAAATCAATAGCTTGGGGTCGTTGGCTAGCGCTCGTGCAATGCCGACCCGTTGCTTCTGCCCACCAGAGAGTTCGGATGGGTAGTCGTTTTCCCGGCCCTTTAGCCCAACTAACTCAATTAACTTCTTAGCTTTTGCGACCCGGCTGGCCTTATCAACGTGTGCTAGTTCTAATGGTAACATCACATTATCAATGATCGAACGGGACCATAATAAATTAAAATGCTGAAAGATCATCCCAATTTGCTTTTGTTGGTCACGTAATTCGCGTCCACTTAATTTGGCAATATCATGCCCGTGAACTTCAACGGAACCAGTGGTTGGTGTTTCCAACCCATTTAGCATTCTTACTAACGTACTCTTTCCAGCTCCAGAGTAACCAATAATCCCAAAAATGTCGCCATCGTCAATCGTTAAATTAACGTCGTTAACAGCTTTGAGTTGGCTGCCCTTAAGTTGGAAGACTTTTGAAACATCTTTAAACTTAATCAAATTAATTCCCTCCTAAACTAAAAAACTCTTCATCCTAAAGAAAGGACGAAGAGTTTCGTGGTACCACCTTTTATTTGCTACTGTCTCACAACAGTAACCTTAATAAGTAAATTTACTTAACGATATAATGGTCGTTACCCATTACTAGCTAATCAAAGACTCACTAGCAAATATTTTTCTTAAAGACCATCTTCAATGACCGTAGCTACTTCCTCACATCAACCGAAAGCTTTCTGATAACTTATTAATCATTTACTCATCTTTAAATCATGATATATAGTATACAAACTAATTTTTCTAATGTCAAATTAATTAAGAGAAGTTCTTTGGCCGCCGACTGAACATGTAACTACGGTTATGGTATTGCATCGACATAATCAATCCAATTCCCATCATGTTACCAATCAAAGAGGAACCCCCTTGACTGATAAATGGCAATGGAATCCCAGTCAATGGTAACAACCCAATGCTCATCCCAATATTTTCAAACACATGGAATAAAATCATCATGATAACCCCGGTCGAAATGTAGGCGTAAAAGACGTTGCGGGTGTCAAAGGTAACGCGAATCATTTGATAGATTAAGAGGAAGTAAATAAAAATTAAAATACACCCTCCTAAGAAACCAAAGTTTTCACCAATCACTGAAAAAATCATATCAGATTCCCGAACTGGAACGTAGACCTTTGAAACGTTGAATCCGGTCCCAGTGATTCCACCAGAACCAACTGCCTTGATACTTTGCCAGAGTTGATAACCTTGATTAGTGGTATCAGCAGATGGATTTAACCAGCTATCGATTCGTTGAAATTGATAGAGTTGAAACCCTAAATGGGTCAAAATATTTCGCCCGGGCGTTGATGTAACTAACCATAAGGTAAAAATCCCGACTAACGCACCGACACCAAATAATGGTCCCAATAGTTTCCAAGTCATTTCAGAAACCACCATGAATCCTACGAAAATGGCAACGAACACCAAAATGGTCCCGAAGTCATTTTGGAGTTTCATTAAAATCACGATTGGCAACGTCCATAGCACCATGTGCCACAGTAAAATCATGTCATTTCGTGGGGTATGGGTGTACTTATCATTATGCTCCACGGTAACCTTAGCCAGCATCAAAATATAAGCTGGCTTCATCACTTCAGAGGGTTGGAATGTAAACGGACCAATCGCAAACCAGTTCTTAGCTCCCGTTTGAGCCGCGTACGCTCGACTATAGAAGAATAGGACTAATATCAGCAGCGCAATCCCGAACCAATACGCTAGTGGTGCTAGCTTCCAAAGTTGCTCAGAATCAAATTGCATGATAACGACCACTGCTACCGCACCAATCGCATACCATAAGATTTGGGGCACTAATTTACTAACCACGCTGGTGGTATTCGTATCGTGTGAGACGGCAACGTAGATGGAAGCAATCCCAATCACGGCCAAAAGCATTACGCTGAAAATAATTCCCCAATCAATTCGATTATCTTTATCATTTTTGCTATTTTCATCATTAGTACGATCCAATGAAATCAAGCCTCCTCGGATATATCTTAGAGTTCCTGATTAATGATGTAAATGATACTCACTAATCAACATTTCGATTCCTTCATCAACCGATTTAACATTGACGGTCTTCTTATGACGGTAATCAGCAATAATGCCATCATCAGTTGTTGTAATTTCACCAATTACATCGGTGCCAACTTTCAAAGTCTGAACTAGGTTTCCCTTAGCGTTCTTTTTTTCATCTAAACTAACGTCAACGTTTTGTTTCTTTTTACTCATTATTTCCTCCTAAAAAGAAAAGCAGTCGGATCACGTGAGCGACTACTTTAGATTCATTGAATGCCGGTATTCATCCCGGGCCCGTTTATTCCTAAAAATTGTAAAATGGTCTGGAACCGGGTCATAGCCACCCTTAATAAGTGGATTACACCTAATAATTCTGGCAATTCCCATTAAGATTCCCTTCAATGCACCATGTTTTCCGATTGCAGTAATTGTATATGCAGAGCAGGTTGGTGAATAGCGACAACTGGGCGGGAATAACGGCGAGATTCCCTTTTGATATCCCCGCACTAATTTAATTAATAGCCAACGCAAGTAACCACCTACCCTCAAATATTATTATTTGCTTTCAGTCTTATCGATATGTTCAAGCAGGGCTCCAGCACCCTTAGCAACATTATCAAGTGGTTTTTCAGAGATTAAAACTGGGACGGTTAGTGCATCTGAAATCCGTTGATCAATTTTGCGAAGTAGCGCTCCCCCACCGGTTAACATAACTCCCCGGTCGACAATATCCGAAGCTAATTCTGGTGGAATTACTTCCAATACATCCTTAGCTCCACTAACGATGGTGTCAACAGCATCAGAAAGAGCATCACAAATTTCGTTACTATCAACGGTAATCGAACGTGGCATTCCACTTAAAGCATCGCGCCCCCGCACTTCCTTTGTTCGAATGCTATCCTTATCATCCTTAACGGCGGTTCCAATTTCAATTTTAATCCGTTCTGAAGTATGATCCCCGATAATTAGGCCATGCTTATCCTTAATGTAGCTAACAATCATGTTATTCATCTTGTCTCCAGCAACCCGAATTGAATTACTAGCAACAATATCGCCAAGTGAAAGAACAGCAATATCACTGGTTCCACCCCCCATATCAATTACCATGTTTCCACGGGGTTGGAAAATATCGAGTCCCGCACCAATTGCAGCTACCTTTGGTTCTTCTTCAAGGTATACCTTCCCACCGCCAGATTTTTCGGCAGCTTGGATAATTGCCTTTCTTTCGATATTAGTGATGTTAGTCGGTGCACAAATCATAATTTTTGGTTTGGACATAACGCCCTTTACATTTAATTTATTAATAAAGTAAGAAAGCATTTTTTCAGTAACATCAAAGTCAGAGATAACTCCGTCCCGTAGAGGCCGGATGGCACGGATATTACTAGGCGTCCGACCAACCATTCGGTAAGCTTCACTTCCAACTGATAATACTTTTTCTGTTTTTACATCCACAGCAACTACTGCAGGTTCATTTAACACAATGCCCTTACCAACCACATAAATTAAAACGTTGGCAGTCCCTAAATCAATGCCGATGTCTTTTGCCATCTCGCAACTTCCTCCTGAAAAAAACTTTTAATACAACTAATTAATTATAGCATAATTTATATTACTTAACATACACAAAAAGGAGTTCTAAAGAACTCCTTTACAATTTTAAACTATTTAGATTTATTAACACTGTGCTTTAAAATAATTTTACCATCTTCACTAACATTGATCCGATTGATTTTAGCACCCAACCGCGCTAGCTTTTTATGGAAATCATAGTAACCACGGTCTAGGTACTGTAGGTGCCCAACCGTCGTAATCCCCTTAGCAACTAATCCAGCAATAACCAGTGCCGCTCCCGCTCTTAAGTCAGTTGCAGAAACTTCAGCACCGTTGAAATCAGTAGGCCCTTGCATTACAACGGTCCGTCCACTAATGGTAAAGTGGGCATTCATCCGACGTAATTCTTCTAGATGCATAAACCGGTTTTCAAATACCGTTTCAGTCATCGTACTAGTTCCGTTAGCTAACAATTGTAAAATGGTCATTTGAGGTTGCATGTCAGTTGGAAAACCAGGATATGGCATTGTTTTTACGTCAGTTGG
The DNA here is from genome assembly GCF_019303535.1 of Lactobacillus sp. Sy-1. GTDB lineage: Bacteria > Bacillota > Bacilli > Lactobacillales > Lactobacillaceae > Nicoliella. The sequence continues at coordinate 1,355,318 of NZ_JACCIU010000001.1, forward strand.
TTTCAAGGATTCAGGACCAATTACTTCAATTCCATTATCCTTTTCAATTACTTGAACTCCCATTTCACGCATTTTAGCAATCAATGGCTTATTATGTTCAGCAATCGCGTCCCGAACTAATACATCCCCATGGGTAGCAGCTGCTGCTACCATAAAGGTCCCAGCTTCAATTCGATCTTGAACCACAGTGTGTTCAGCACCATGAAGCGCGGAAACCCCTTCAATTTTAATGGTTTCAGTTCCGGCACCGCTTACCTTGGCACCCATCAAGTTTAACAACATTGCGAGGTCAACAATTTCTGGTTCCCGCGCAACGTTTCTAATCGTGGTTTTACCTTGAGCTAAAGTCGCTGCCATCATGATGTTTTGGGTCGCCCCCACACTTGGAAAGTCAAGGTAAACGTCGCTGCCGACTAACCCATCCTCTGCAAAGGCTTCCACGTATCCATCATGCTGTTCGATCTTAGCCCCTAATTTTTCAAATCCTTTTAAATGCAAGTCAATGGGGCGTGAGCCAATTGCACAACCACCAGGCAAAGCAATCTTAGCATGTCCTAGCCGAGCCAGAAGTGGACCCATTACGACGATTGAAGCTCTCATTTTTGATACGTATTCAAAAGGTGCCTCTGAAGAAATATCCTTTGAAGCATCTAAAATAATTTGGTTTTTATTTTTATTGAATTTAATTTTAATGTTTAAAAAACGAAGGACTTCGTTCATCGTATATACATCTGATAACAACGGAACGTTATCTAGGGTTACTTTATCTGAACTTGCTAGGATTGAAGCAGCTAATAAGGGTAATACAGCGTTTTTGGCACCCTCAATATGTACTTCACCTACTAAGCGATTGCCACCCTGCACAACAATCTTATCCAAAACAATAAACCTCCTAGAGTGATTTAGTGAAGGTAGTAAGGCCTAAAATCGCATTAACAACGTCAATAAAGAATGAACTGCAAATGAAACCAAACACAACTGATAACATCACAATCATTACTTTCGCTTGCGATTCATGCATCCTAATATAACGCTCAATGTGGATATCTTGAATCCACCAAAAAGCGATTGAAATGAAAAATAAATGACTAACAATCGTCATTATTGAAACAATCCAATTCGAATGTATCATAACCATACCTTCCCTATTTCTTTACTATATCACATTTTAATATAAATATCCGCTATATTTGTTAATTGTAACATAGCAAAAAAAGGGACCGCAAAAGTTTTCACTTTTACAATCCCTTTGATTGAAATTATTAATGACGAGCAACGTGAATCCGGTTAATCGCACGTTGTAAAGCAATTTGATCACGAGTGATCGTCTTGTTATCATGCTTACTTTGTGCTTCTTGGAGTCTTTGTTGAGCCCGATCACGTGCCCGTTCAGCACGTTCGACATCAATATCGCCTTGCTTTTCAGCACTGTCGGCAATAATGGTTAAAACGTTATTGGAGAATTCAACGAAACCACCGTTAACGGCAATTTCATCTTCTTTACCATTATCGTATTTAACTCGTGCTTCATCTACTTCGAGAGAAGCAATAACAGGAAGATGGTCGTGCATAATCCCAAGTTCACCAGTTTTGGTTTTAACAATTACTAGGTAAGCTTGGTCATTTTGGTAGACCATTCCATCAGGAGTAACGATACTAATGGTTAATACTGAGTTATCAGCCAATTAGAACCCTCCTTAGTTATTAGCGTTTGCCTTTAGCTTTTTAGCGTTTTCTTCAACGTCTTCGATTGGACCACAGTTTCTAAATGCGTCTTCTGGAACGTCATCGTACTTACCATCTAAGATCGCTTTGAAACTGTCAACAGTCTTTTCGACAGGAACATACTTACCAGGAAGACCAGTAAATTGTTCAGCAACACTAAAGCTTTGTGATAAGAAGAATTGAATTCGACGAGCACGATTAACAATCGTCTTTTCTTCATCTGACAATTCATCCATCCCTAAAATAGAGATAATGTCTTGTAGTTCACGGTATCTTTGAAGTACTTGTTGAACTTCATTGGCAACTTCATAATGCTTTTGACCAATAATTGCAGGGTCAAGGGCAGATGAAGTAGAAGCCAATGGATCCACGGCTGGGTAAATCCCTTGTTGAGTTAAGGAACGAGTCAAGTTAGTAGTAGCATCCAAGTGAGCGAAAGTAGTTGCTGGAGCAGGGTCGGTATAATCATCGGCAGGAACATAAACAGCTTGGATGGATGTAATAGCACCCTTCTTAGTTGATGTGATCCGTTCTTGTAATTGACCCATTTCAGTAGCTAACGTTGGTTGGTAACCAACGGCTGATGGAATTCGTCCTAACAAGGCTGAAACTTCCATTCCGGCTTGGGTAAATCTGAAGATGTTATCGATAAACAATAGCACGTCAGAACCCTTAGCATCACGGAAGTATTCGGCAATTGTTAAACCAGTCAAGGCAACCCGCATCCGGGCACCAGGTGGCTCGTTCATTTGTCCATACACCATGGCAGTTTGCTTAAGAACACCGGAACCCTTCATTTCGAAGTACATATCGTTACCTTCACGAGTCCGTTCACCAACACCGGTGAAAACAGAAATTCCGTTGTGTCCTTGAGCAATATTATGGATTAATTCTTGAATTAAAACAGTCTTACCAACACCGGCACCACCGAAAAGTCCAACTTTACCACCACGAATGTATGGTGCTAATAAGTCAATAACCTTAATTCCGGTTTCAAGCACTTCAGTAGAAGTACTTAGTTCGTCGTATGCTGGTGCGTCTCTATGAATTGGCCAACGTTCAGCGTCTGGACCGAATTCAGGGCCGTTATCGATTGTATCACCGAGAACGTTAAAGACCCGACCTAAGGTGTCGTCACCAACTGGAACTGAAATTGGAGCTTCAGTATCTTCGACATCCATTCCACGACGTAAACCATCAGTTCCGTCCATGGCAATGGTCCGAACAACTCCATTTCCTAATTCCAACATAACTTCGGTAACTAAATCTTTGGTATCCTTACCCCTCTTAACTTTAAGAGCAGTATTGATATCAGGTAATTTAACATCCGCAGGGAATTCAACGTCAATAACTGGTCCGATTACTTGGATAATTTTTCCAGTACTCATTATTCGTTAATTCCTCCCATATTAATGCTTCAAGGCTTCTTGACCACCTGTAATTTCAGTAATTTCAGTGGTAATTGCAGCCTGACGAGCTCTATTATATTGTAGTTGTAACTTACCAATTAAATCTTCTGCATTATCAGATGCAGCGCTCATGGCAGTTGAACTAGAAGCATGCTCTGAAGTCTTAGCATCTAGAATTGCTCCAAAGATTAATCCTTCAGTGTATTGAGGAATCACTACCCGCAATACGGAACCTTCATCTGGTTCAACGTCATAAGTGGGACCAATTTCAGATGCTTTCACATCTCCACTCTTCCCAGTATTAATTGTTTCGTCATCTAATGGCAACATTTTTTCAGCCCGAAAGTTTGAAGTCATTCGGTTAACAAAATGACTATAACAAACGTAAAGTTCGCTAAAGACACCATCATTATACATCGATGTAACAGTATCAACAATTTCTTTTACTTCCCTAAAAGTAGGAATATCAGAAACGCCGCGGTATTCATAAGCAACGTTTGCACCACGCTTTTTATAAAAATCAGCACCGTTTCCACCAACTGCTAATAATAAGTAATCATCGGTATTTGGTGTATGCTCTTGAATAAATTCATTCGCACCGCGAATAACATTACTGTTATAACTTCCAACCATTCCACGATCAGACGTAATAACTAAATAGGCAGTCTTACCCTTAGAGTTAGACTTGCTTGAGGAATTAAAGTTATCTAATAAATGAGTCTTAGCTAAATGCAATACAACCGCCTTAACACGGGAGACGTATTCGTCATAATTAACCGAGTGCTTTTGGATTTGGGTTAACTTTGCAGTTTGCACCATTTCCATCGCAGTGGTAATTTGATGTGTTTTCTTGGTTGATTGAATGCGATGTTTAACATCATTCAAAGACATTGTTTCACCATCCCTTCAAGCTAATTAGTTTGTTTTTCGTCTTCTTGAGATTGACTTGGTTGGAAATTTGAAGCAAATTCTTTAACAGCACTGCTAAACTTATCTTCATCTGGTAAATTACCAGTCTTAACAATACTGTCCAAGATATCTTGATGGTTAGACTTGAAGAAGTCAATTACTTCTTCTTGATAGCGTTGGATATCGTCTAATTGAATCTTATCTAAGAATCCACGAGTTAAACAGAAGAGAACCAGCACTTGTTGTTCAACTGGCATTGGATCATGAAGTGGTTGCTTAAGAACTTCAACGGTTCTAGCACCACGATTCAATTTGGCTTGTGTTGCTGAATCAAGATCAGAACCAAATTGTGCAAATGATTCCAATTCACGATATGAAGCAAGATCCAAACGAAGGGTCCCACCAACCTTCTTCATTGCCTTAATTTGGGCATCCCCACCAACACGGGAAACTGAAGTTCCGGCATCAATGGCTGGACGAATTCCGGAGTAGAATGAATCGGAATTTAAGAAGATTTGACCATCAGTAATGGAAATAACGTTAGTTGGGATATATGCAGAAACATCCCCTGCTTGAGTTTCAACGATTGGAAGACCGGTAATTGAACCGCCGCCTAACTTATCATTTAACTTAGCACAACGTTCTAGCAAACGGGAGTGGGTGTAGAAGATATCACCAGGATAAGCTTCACGACCAGGAGGCCGACGTAGAATCAATGATAATTCACGATATGCATTGGCTTGCTTAGTAAGATCATCGTAGATAATCAAAACATGCTTACCCTTGTTCATGAAGTATTCACCCATTGCAGTCCCAGCGTAAGGTGCGATGTAAAGTAATGGTGCTGGTTCGGATGGACCAGCTGAAACAACGATCGTGTAGTCCATTGCCCCAAACTTTTCAAGTGTGTTTACCTGACTCCGCACAGTGGAATCCTTTTGACCAATCGCAACGTAAATACAAATCATGTCTTGATCCTTTTGGTTCAAGATTGAATCGATGGCGATTGAAGTCTTCCCAGTTTTACGGTCACCGATAATTAACTCACGTTGACCACGACCAATTGGAACTAATGCATCAATGGCTTTAATCCCTGTTTGTAATGGTTCATCAACACTTTGACGGTCCATGATTCCAGGAGCTTTTCGTTCGATTGGTAAAGTACCATCATTTTTGATGTCACCCTTACCATCAATTGGTTGACCTAGGGCGTTAACAACCCGTCCAACCATTCCTTGCCCAACTGGAACTTCCATGATCCGGCCAGTTCGTTTTACAGTATCGCCTTCACGAATACCGTCGAAATCTCCTAAAACAACGATACCAACATCATTGCTTTCGAGGTTTTGAACCATTCCGTAAACGCCATCTGAGAATTCTAGTAATTCACCAGATAGTGCATTATTTAGACCGTGAGCACGAGCAATCCCATCACCAACGTAGGTAACAGTTCCAGTTTCTTCAACTGAGAGCTCGTCCTTATATCCGGCTAATTGTTGCTTGATTAAAGCACTAATTTCCTCAGCCTTAATGCTCATAAAAGTTTTCACCTCTTCGATTTAGATATCGTTTACTTTAATAGGAGTTGCTTGATGCGGTTAAGTTTAGACTTAACGCTCCCATCAAAAGTAACATCTGCTGATTTAATAATTAAACCACCAATAATACTTGGATCAACCTTACTACTCAAAACAACCTTCTTAGCACCAATGCGCTTAGCAAAGGCATCCTTTAGCTTAGCTTGTTGATCATTATCGAGTGAAACAGCGCTGATTAAATCAGCCTTAACAATGTGGTTATATTCATCATAAATGTCTTCAAAGGCATCGATGGTGGGAACCATCTTGTCCATGTTATCACTACCTGATAATACCCTTACCAAGTTTTGGATGTATTTTGAACTAGCATTGTCGATCATTGACTTTACTAATTTAGCCTTGTCAGATTCAGGGAAGGTAACGTTGCTCAACACTGGAGCAAAACTAGGGTTATCTTCAAAGATGGCCTTAATTGATTCTAGGTCTTCGTAACCAGAATCTAATTCTTTATCAGCTTTTAGTAAATCAAATAACGCTTTCGCGTAACGTTTTGAAAATGTAACTTTATCTAGACTCATTTTGCTTCCCCAACCCTTCGATGTAAGAATCAATTAGCGCCTTCTGGTCGTTTGCCTTTAATTCTTTTTGAATGATCTTAGAAGCGATTTCAATAGATAAGTTTGCCACATCATTTTTGGTATTTGCTAATACATCTTGACGTTCTTGTTCAATACTCTTATGAGCATTGTCCTTAATGGTTTGCGCATCACTTTGAGCGTCAGAGACAATTTGTTCTTGTTGCTTTTGACCAGCTTGCTTAGCATTAGTAATGATTGTACTTGCTTCATCATGCGACTTATTAAGTTCATCTTGACGTTGTTTAGCTAAACTATCAGCTTCTTGATGTTTCTGCTTAGCAGAATCAATATCACTGACAATTTGTTGAGTTCTTTCATTCAACATTTTGTTGATTGGTTTCCAAGCGAAAACCTTAATCAAGAGTACCAAAACTAGGAATAAGACTAAGTAATAAAGCATTGTTCCGTAAGCTAATTCAGCTCCGAATACCAACTGTGAAAGCATCTATTGACACCTCCTTACGTCAATGTAATATTTGTAATTTTAAATTTAATTACTTGTTCATAAGAATGAAACCAACAACGACAGCTAAGATAGGCATAGCTTCAACTAAACCAACACCAATAAACATGTTAGTAAATAACTTACCTTGCATTTCTGGTTGACGAACCATTCCTTCTAGTAACTTAGAAGCAACGATACCATCACCGATACCACCACCAATGGCAGCACCTGCTAAAGCAATACCAGCTCCGATTAATCCCATAACAATAGTCCTCCTTAATTTATAGACAGTTTTTAAATGTTATTCAGCAGATATTTTTCCATTAATATATACTGAAGTTAAGGTTACAAACACATAGGCTTGGATCGCACCTAAGAAAATCGAGAAAGCCTGCCAGATTAACTCAATTGGAGCTAATCCGATAATGGTGACAATTCCATTTGAAAATGCCAAACCTCCGACAAGTTTCAACAGAATTTCACCGGCATAAATAACCCCGAATAAACGAAGTCCTAAGGTTAGGAAATTCGAAAATTCTTCAAATAATGCGAGCGGGAACCAGAATACAAATGGTTCTAGGTACGTATTCTTAAAATAGCCCCCAAACCCGAGCTTCTTAACACCTGCGTAGTGAGATAGCGCAATTGTGAATAATGCTAATGTCATCGTAAACATTGGGTCCGCAGTCGGACTCTTAACGTAAGTAACACCATTAACATCTACTTGAAGCATTAAACCTAGCTGATTTGATACAAAAATTAAGACAAATAAAACAAATCCATATAGTTTAAAGCTAGCAGCGTCACTATCACTCATTGATCCACGAGTAGTTGTATTGGAAAAGTCAATAATTGACTCTAATACCGCTTGTTTCTTACTTGTGGGTCGAACTTGCAAATTGCGTGACAACCAAACTACAATCACTAACACGATGGCTGCAGCTACAGTCGCAGCTACCATATTACCGATATTAAATGTTAATCCACCAAGGAAGAAAGTTGAAATTTTATCATTCAAGAATTTCACCTCTTTTCATGTAACCTATCCAACCATGATACACCTATTACACTTTGAATGTAATAAATTGATTAAGATTATTTATTCAAAAGTGAATTTGTATTTATCTTAATAAATACATTCAAAATCTTACCACTGTTTAACATATATTTCAAAGCAATTTACCATTTTTAGTTAATTTACTTTACAATCACCTATGAAAACTTATAAATAAAAATGCCGCCTAAATAATAGACGACATTTTAACTATTTCGTGCCAAATAAGCGGTCTCCGGCATCACCTAGACCTGGGAAAATATACCCATCATCTAAATGATCATCAAGCGCCGCTGCAATAATATCAACATCTGGATGGGCATCCTGAAGTGATTTCACCCCTTCTGGGGCAGCCACTAAACAAATAAATTTAATATTTTTAGGGTTTGCACCTCGCTTTTTAATCGCATCAATTGCCATGATTGCAGAACCACCAGTAGCAAGCATTGGATCAACCATAAAAATCTGGCGTTGATCAATATCTGATGGTAATTTCACAAAGTATTCATGTGGTTCAAAAGTTTCTTCATCCCGAAACATTCCAATGTGGCCAACCTTAGCTGCTGGAATTAAATCAAGCATTCCATCGACCATGCCGAGTCCAGCCCTTAAAATTGGAACCACGGCTAACTTTTTACCGGCCAATTGTTTTGAAGTTGTCTTCCCCATTGGGGTTTCAATTTCAACATCTTCAACCGGTAAGTCACGAGATGCTTCAAAAGCCAGGAGTCGTGCAATTTCGTTAGTAACTTCACGAAATTCACGGGTTCCGCAGTGTTTATCCCTAATAATCGTTAATTTATGTTGAATCAATGGATGATTCATCACTTCAAGTTTACCCATTATAAATCTCCTTTAGCTTACCATTCGATTGGGTGAGCGTCAGTCAATCCTTGAACTCCAGCACGAACTTCTTTCATTACTTCATCGTCGTTATGGCCATTAATTACATCCATAATTAATTCAGCAACACGGGTAGCATCGGCTTCCTTAAATCCACGGGTAGTGATTGCAGGAGTTCCGATTCTGATTCCACTGGTTTCTGTTGGCTTGCGCTTATCATTTGGAAGCATTTCTTTATTAGTAGTAATCATAACTGATTCTAACATTTCTTGAAGTTCACGACCAGAGATATCAGTCTTACTGAGGTCTAGGTTTAATAAGTGATTGTCAGTTCCACCAGAAACAACGCTTACGTTTTCAGAATCATTAAATACCTTAGCCATTGCCTTAGCATTCTTGATAATTTGTTCACAATAAGTCTTGTATTCTGGTTGTAAATCTTCTCTGAATGTTTCTGCCTTGGCAGCAATCACGTGTTCTAGTGGACCCCCTTGGGTACCTGGAAACACAGCAGAGTTAATTTTCTTAGCGTATTTTTCTTGGGATAAAATAAGTCCCCCACGAGGGCCACGAAGGGTCTTATGGGTAGTAGTAGTTACAACATCAGCAATGCCAACTGGACTTGGGTGTAAACCAGTAGCAACTAATCCGGCAATATGAGCCATATCAACCATTAAATATGCACCAACGGCATCAGCAATTTCTCTAAACTTCTTCCAATCAATGATTCGGCTGTAAGCAGAAGCTCCTGCAACAATCATCTTAGGTTGAACTTCCTTAGCAGCTTCCATGATTGCATCATAATCTAATTCTTCACTATTTGGATCCAGTCCGTAGGTAAAGGTATCATAAATCTTTCCAGAGAAGTTAAATTTAGCACCGTGGCTCAAGTGACCACCAGCATTTAGGTCCATTCCTAGAATCCGGTCACCAGGCTTTAAGAACGCAGCGTAAGCAGCTTGGTTAGCTTGTGATCCTGAATGTGGTTGAACGTTAGCAAATTCAGCCCCGAACAACTTCTTAGCACGGTCAATCGCTAATTGTTCAACAACATCAATAAATTCACAACCACCATAGTAACGCTTGCCAGGAAGTCCTTCAGCATACTTATTAGTAAGGACACTTCCTTGTGCAGCCATTACGGCGTCTGAAGTAATATTTTCAGAGGCAATCAATTCGATGTTATCTTGTTGCCGGTCTCGTTCATTGTCAATTGCTGCCCATAATTCTGGATCTGCTTCGCGATAATCATATTTAATCATTATTTATAAACCCCTCATGTTTTGATATTCTAAAACGACGCTGTCAACAACCAGTTATTTTTTAATCTCAAAATGCATCTGACCAGCTGATTTATTCAACCGGTTCATGTATGCTTCACCTAATCCATCCGTTCGAAAGCCTTCTGTTAAAATTGATTTGACGTCGGGTTCATCGTCAAAATGCCGCAAGCCCTTAAATAACAAGTGACTAGCTGATTTAACATCTGCCCCCAGGCTAAACAATTCAACGTTTGCGGGCCAATTCGCACTGTTCAGCACTGAATCGGTAGTCATCACGCCCACCTTAGTGGGTTGTTCGGCTGCCCAGTGGCTGGCTTGTTGCCAATCTGAATCATGGTCAACGATGTAGACCTGTGCATTGGGCGCATAGTGCTTGTACTTCATTCCGGGGGCTTTGGGAGCTTCACTGCCAGAAACGCTGTGTTTTTCATCATTAACGGTGCCCAGAACCGCCCGCAGTTGATCGGCAGTTACCCCGCCTGGGCGTAGAATTGCGGGAACGTCAGTGGACATATCTAATACGGTTGATTCAACCCCAATGTCAGTTGGGCCATCATCAATCACCCCGGCAATCTTTCCCTTTAAATCATGATAAACATGCTCAGCAACAGTCGGACTAGGCTTGCCAGAAGTATTCGCAGACGGGCCAACCAGTGGAACCCCAGCAGCCTTGATCAAATCGATCGTAACTTGATTTTTCGGATTCCGAAATGCTGCAGTATCTAGCCCACCAGTAACCGCCTTAGAAAGACTGCCTGGCTTTAATTTAAAGATTATTGTTAAAGGACCGGGCCAAAACGTATTAATCAACTGCTTGGCAGTATCTGAAAGTGGTTGGGCGTATTTTTCAACGGCTTCAATTCCAGATACATGGACAATCAGCGGATTATCACTAGGCCGCCCCTTTGCCGCATAAACTTTTTTAACGGCGGTTTCGTTGGTAGCATCCGCACCCAATCCATAAACGGTTTCGGTTGGGAATGCCACCAGGTCACCGCGCTTAATATCTTCAGCAGCCAATTGAACTTCACTTGGCTGATAAATGTGAGTTTCCAAACTCGAATCCCTCCTCAATATTTGATTCTAACCATCCTTTGATTTCCATTAAAATCCTTACGGGTCTCGATTTTGGCATCGGGGACCGCCCGTTGAAAAATATCAACAACTGCGGACTCCTGATGAAAACCAATTTCCAAAAAGATTTCACCATGCGGCTTGGCGACGGATCTAAAATGATCAGCAATTCCTTGATAAAGCGCAAGACCGTTATCCTCAGCAAATAGTGCTAAGTGTGGTTCGAAATTAATAACGCTCTCATCCATATATTTTACCTCATTTTCCGAAATATATGGAGGGTTACTGACAATTAAATCGTATTTTTTATGAAAAATTGAAGAAAATAAGTCGCTCAACACCAATTTGGTTGGTAAATTACGAACATTAATGTTTTCACGAGCAATATTTAATGCCGCCGCCGAAACATCCGAACCAGTTATGTCCCACTTAGGGCGTTCGGATTGAAGGGCAATTGCAATCGCCCCACTCCCAGTCCCCAGGTCTAAAACCGTCTGCAAATCATCAGGGTGGGTTTCTAAGATCCAGTCCACCAATTCTTCGGTTTCTGGACGCGGGATTAATACATCCGGGGAAACCTTTAAAACGTGACCGTAAAATTCAGCCGTCCCGATAATGTATTGGGGTGGCTGACCATCTAGGTAGCATTCAATATCCGAACGATACTGTGCTAATTGGGGGGTGGTCATTAAATCACGGTAATGAAGTAATAGGTCTGTGTCAGACCAGTTTAACCGGTGAATCAACAGGTAGTGAGCCACGGTCGGATCCATTCCATGGTCCTTAATACACAAAGAAGCCCGTTTTTGGGCTTCAAAAAAAGTAATTGGATTAGCCATTGCTTAATTGCTCCAATTTATGGGCTTGGTCTGAAATAATCAACGCGTCGATAATTTCTTCTAAGTCACCATTCATGATGCGATCCAATTTATTAAGGGTCAAACCGATTCGATGGTCGGTCACCCGATTTTGTGGGTAGTTGTAAGTCCGAATTCGTTCTGAACGATCACCAGTTCCCACCGCATTCTTACGTTGTTCGTCGTATGCAGCGGTTTCTTTTTGTTGGTAGTAATCATAAACCCGTGCCCGAAGGATTTGCATCGCTTTGGCCCGGTTTTGTTGTTGTGAACGTTGATCTTGCATTGTTACCACGATTCCAGTAGGTAAGTGGGTCATCCGAACGGCTGAGGAAGTTTTATTAATGTGTTGACCACCAGCTCCAGAAGAACGGTAAACATCCACCCGAATGTCCTTTGGATCAATATCAATATCAACGTCTTCAGCTTCTGGCATTACCCCAACCGTAGCGGTAGAGGTATGGATCCGGCCTGCTGATTCAGTCGTTGGGATTCTTTGCACCCGATGCGCCCCATTTTCATACTTCAGCTTAGAATAAACCTTGTTTCCGGTAATCATAAGGGTAATTTCCTTAAAACCACCCACTTCGGTATCGTTCTTATCAATCACTTCGATTTTCCAACCCTGTTTTTCAGCATACTTGGAGTACATGCTAAATAGATCAGCGGCAAAGAGGCTTCCTTCATCCCCACCGGCTGCTCCATGAATTTCCATAATGATATTCTTATCATCATTAGGATCCTTCGGAAGCAACATAATCTTGATTTTCTCTTCAATCGCTTCGTCCTGCTGAGTTAAATCACTTAATTCATCTTTAACCATTGCAGCCATTTCATCATCTAGCTTGTCTTCGAGCATGGCCTTATCTTCTTCAATTGCGTCGGTAATCTGCTTGTACTTATTGTACGCAGCCACTAAATCACGCAGGCTCCCCTCTTCTTTAGAGAGCTTCATGAATCGGGGAGTGTCAGCAATTACTTCCGGATCACTAATTAATTCGTTTAGCTCGTCGTAACGGTCAACGGCGGCTTGAAGTCTATCAAAAATTTTATCAAAATCGCTACTCATTGGCGTTCAGCCTCACTTTCTATATTCTATCTAACGGTGGATTAAAGTAGTGTTTCCGGCAAACCGGATAGTATGATTCGTTTCCACCAACTTGAATTTGTTCACCTTCATAAACTGGATTGTGATCCTGAAACCGCAGTGGCATCGTTGCCTTACGATCACAGAACCAACAAACCGTCTTCATTTCCTCAATCTTATCCGCAAAAATCAACAATGCTTCGGAACCTTCAAATAGGTGATTTTGGAAGTCGTTCTTAAGGCCAAATGCCATTACTGGAATATTTAACTCATCAACAATTTTGGCCAGTTCTAAAACGTGGTGCCGTTGTAAAAACTGGGCTTCATCCACTAATACACAGTTAGCGTTCGGATTGGTCGTCTTGACGTATTCAAAAACGTTCGTGTCATTCATGATTGGGGTTGCTTTGCGTTTCAACCCAATCCGGGATGCGACCATTCCAAAGCCATCACGAGTATCTAAACCACTCGTCATAATTATGACGGACTTACCCTCTTCTTCATAATTATGGGCCACCTTAATAATTTCAATCGTCTTACCACTATTCATTGCCCCATAGCGGAAATAAAGCTGGGCCATCTTAAAAATCCCTCTCTCGTAAATAAAGTACTATCCTATTATAGCTGATTTATAGTTGAATTTCGATAGCTATGTATTTTTGATTTTCTGTAAAATTAATTCGTTTTTAATTGGTTTAGTTTTAAAATATGTTAGAATTATCATTTGATAAACTCAATTGGAGGAGTGGCGTAAATGTCATTAAGAAGTGAAATTGCTACCTTAGTTGGTAAGTCATCGTATTGGTTCTTACACACCTTTTTAAAGGGTGGGAGCTCACTACCAGGAAAGCTTACCACTAAAATCGACCCGGAAGTCCTAAAATCAATGGGCCAAGACTATGACGTAATCATCATTACGGGAACCAACGGAAAAACGTTGACCACCGCCCTAACCGTCCAGGTCCTCAAACAAAAGTACCAAAACGTACTAACCAATCCCTCCGGATCCAATATGGAACAGGGAATTGTGACCACCTTTTTAAAGGCTCCCAAGCACAGTAATGAAAAGCCAATTGCGGTCTTAGAAGTGGACGAGGCCAATGTCATTAAAGTCACTAAGTACATCAAACCCAAGATAATGGTCTTTACCAATATCTTTCGCGATCAAATGGATCGTTACGGAGAGATTTATACGACGTACAAAAAGATTTTAGACGGAGCTAAGCTCGCCCCCAATGCAACGATTGTTGCCAACGGCGATGCCCCCATTTTTCACTCTGACGACCTAAAGAACAAGCGCTTGTTCTACGGCTTTAACGACCACCCCGAACTAGTTAATAATGACATTAAAGCTAAGCCAAATACCGACGGCATCCTATGCCCAAAGTGTGAGAGTATTCTTCACTACCACTCGATTACCTACAGTAACTTGGGTGATTACTTCTGTCCTAATTGTGGATACCACCGTCCCCACCTGGACTTTGCCCTTACTAGGGTGACTGAATTACTGCCAACATCTTCTAAGTTTGACATTGATGGAAATCCCTTTCAAATCGACATTGGTGGGGTCTATAACATCTATAACGCCCTAGCAGCTTATTCTGTCGGTCGCATCATGGGAGTTAATCCAACTCAAGTTGCAGAAGCATTCCATAGTAATGAACACATTTTTGGTCGCCAGGAAATCATCAAGGTTGGCGATAAGGACGTTACCCTCATCCTGGTTAAAAATCCAGTTGGATTGAACCAAGTGATCGATATGATTTCAACCGATCAGCATCCCTTCTCATTTATCGGGTTATTAAACGCTAATTACGCTGACGGAATTGATACTAGTTGGATCTGGGATGGTGACTTTGAGCGCCTTCCTAAGATGAATATTAAAAAATTCATCACCGGTGGAGAACGCTACAAGGACATCACGTTCCGGCTTAAAATTGCTGGCGTACCAGATTCAATCCATGAAGTCCAACCCAGTTTGGAAAAAATCGTCGATGAAATCCCAAAGCTTCCAACTAAAAAGGTTTATATTTTAGCAACCTACACTGCAATGATTCAAATTAGAAATGATTTTGCAAACAAGGGATACATTAAAAAGGGGATTGAATAATGGCAAATTATGAATTACGAATTGCCCACCTCTATGGTGATTTAATGAATACCTATGGTGACTACGGCAATATTTTAGCACTTAAGTATTATGGCAAACAAATGGGGGTTCAAGTGGATTCCACCGTTGTTAGTCTCGATACTGATTTTAAGGCTGATGATTACGACCTTGCCGTTTTCGGTGGTGGTCAGGATTTCGAACAATCCATCGTTTCTAAGGACCTCCAGAAGAAAAAGCCCGAATTAATTAAGTACATTGAGGAAGGCAAACCAATGGTAGCCATCTGCGGTGGCTTCCAAATGCTAGGGAAATACTATATCGATGCCAATGGTGATAAGATGCCTGGAATTGGAGCGTTGAATCACCATACCGAACAACAACACGATAACCGATTTATCGGGAACATTTCGATCAAGAATGGTGACACTGGCGATACCTACAAGGGATTTGAAAATCACCAGGGGGTTACCTACCTGGGTGAAGGCGAAAAACCACTTGGCACGATCATTAAGGGATATGGTAACAATGGTAAGGATCAATCAGAAGGTGCTATTTACAAAAACGTCTATTGCACCTACTTCCACGGCCCAATTCTTGCTAGAAACGGCCAACTAGCAAAGCGGATGCTTCTGACCGCATTACACAATAAATATCCAGACCAAGATTTCAGCAAACAGGCTGCAATCGAAGTTCCTGAATCATACTAAAGTTACTATAAGGACCGTTGCCAATTAATATTGGTAACGGTCCTTTTTGCAAATCAACTGCATATTTAAAGGCGGTTTCCCATCATCAGTCAATGGAAAATCGCCTGCATTAAGTTATTTTAATTTTAGGCATCCTTTAAAAACGATGCAATGATTTGATTGCGTCGCGGAATAAAAGTTTCGTTCGGCGCCTTTGGATGAATCCGATTCGTTAGTAAAATCATTGCCCGATCAGCAGCGCGATCTAACACAATCGCAGTTCCAGTATATCCCGTCTGCCAAAGATAATCATCTTTGAGGTGATCAAACGCCCATCCATAAGAACGACCCAAGTGCCCATTAATTGTGTGATCGTGAAAAAGGTTAGCAATCGTGGCTGGTTGTAAAATCCGGTCGTTGGGATGGAGCATCTCATCAGTAAATTTGATTAAATCATCCATGGTTGCAAATAGGCCGGCCGAGCCACACTCACGGCCCAAAACCTGGGCCTTAGGGTCGTCAACTTGACCTTGCAAGATCTCACCATTGGCAAGCTGCTCCGTTGCAACACAATCTTCTGGCCGCGGCGTAAAGGTCGCATGGTTCATCTGAAGCGGTTGAAATACCCGCTCAAAAGCAAGGGTTTGAATTGGCGCCCCCAAAATTCGTTGCGCAATCCAGCCCAATAATATGAAGTTAACATCCGCATACACCATCCGCCGGTTTAAATTCGGCCCCACATGCAATTGATGCAACAAGGCATCCTTGAGTTGATCGTGATTAAGCTGGTTACGATTAGGAATGTAGCCCTCGATCCCAGAGGTATGAGTAAGTAAATTAGTCACCGTTACCTCCGGATAATTGCATTCAGGAAGGTATTTTACGATTGAATCAGTTAGGTTAATCCGGCCCACCTCAAATAGTTGTAAGATTATTGGCAGGGTCACAACCACCTTAGTCAATGAAGCGACATCATAGGTTAATCCACTGGTAAGCGGCACTGGTTTTGGAAGCCACTGGCGGTCACCAACAACGTAATTTGTCCACCGAGTTCCGACACAAAAAGCAGCGGCTGCCCCAGGGACCACATGCTCATCAACTAGTTGGTTAATTAGTTGAATCGAATTATTAAACATCAGCGAGCCACCTTCTACCAAACTGAAAACGTTAGGTTAATTTGGTTCGGGTCAGTAACAAACAGGAGGTGGTCAATTTGGTCGTAGTGCACGCCATCGTCATTAGGGTCAATTTGACCGTACAAGTCATCTACATCCCGGTCCCGAATCATTTTGAAACTAATGTAATCAACCCCCAATCCTTCGTAATCATGGTCATTATCCTCTGACTCCTCGGTCAAAACGACTTGTTGCGAGTGATCTTCGGGTAACACCAGTGTCTTAGTATCTTTACGGTCAGTTGGTAAAATATCCAGCCCAATCGTGTCGTGGTAAAACGCCAGTGATTTATTAATGTCACTTACCCCCACTTCAATCCAGGATAGTTTGGCATCTTTTGGGATCCGCTTCAACCGGACCTCCTCATCCCGAAGGAATCGGTTAACGGTAATTACATCACCTTCTTCGTGGTGCCATTGAATTGAATGATCATCCACTAAGGTTACCCCGTTAATTTCAGCATATAACACAATGTGATTCTCTTCGGGGTCGACAAGTTCAATCCACTCAAAATTATGATTATATTGAATTTCAGATAATTTAACTCCAAGGTTTTTAACATGCAACAATAATTGCTTTAGAGTTCTACTAGAAGGAAATTTGAATGCAAAGCGGTTTACATTTGCAGTGCCAGTTTCTTTCACCGGCTGGTTCACTTTTCGCAGGGTTAAGGAAACTTCATGGTCATTAGTCCCTAAGTATGATATATTTTCGGTCCGCTTTACAGACGTCATCCCAACGATTTGAGTGTAAAAATCAATCATTGAATCAAGATCGTTTACACGGAGTGCTAATAATTTAACTTTAGCTCCTGCAGGCAATTGATATTTCATTATGTAATCCACCATCCCTTTTCTATTATTATAACGATTTTGCCAAAATAAATAAAAAAGAACGACCATAAGTCGTTCTTTTTTAATAAATTATTGAGCTTTTAAGTCGTTACCAGCAAATTGAGCGTTATAAAGATCGGCATAGAAACCATTTTTAGCCAATAGTTGATTATGATTCCCAGTTTCAATAATGTGTCCCTGGTTCATAACCACGATTTTATCCGAATTTTGAATCGTTGAAAGCCGGTGGGCCACCACAAAACTAGTCCGCCCCTTAATCAAGCTATCCATTGCGTGTTGAATCAACATTTCGGTCCGCGTATCAACCGAACTGGTAGCCTCATCCAAAATTAAAATTTCCGGATTTGCAATGAAAGCTCGGGCAATTGTTAGCAATTGCCGTTGGCCTTGTGAAATATTGGAAGCACTTTCGTTTAGAATTGTGTCATATCCATCAGGGAGTTTGCGAATAAACTCATCGGCATGCGCTTCTTTGGATGCCTTATAAACATCGGCATCGGAAGCATTCGCATTCCCGTATTTAATGTTGTCAAAGATGGTTCCTGTAAATAACCAAGTATCTTGAAGCACCATTGCAATGTGCGAACGAAGTTCAGGCCGCGTCATATGCTGAGTGTCTAGTCCGTCTAGGCGAACTGAACCCCCGTCCACATCGTAAAACCGTTCTAGTAGGTTAATGATGGTCGTCTTCCCAGCACCAGTTGGACCAACAATGGCAACACTCGACCCCTTTGGAACATCAAGGTTAAAACCATCAATCAGCGGAATCTTAGGATCATATCTAAAATCAACGTTTGAAAATTGAATTTTGTCACCATTTTCAACCCGGTTTTGATTACTGGTATCGGAAGGCTTCATCTCAGGTTCATCTAGCACTTCAAAAATCCGTTCTGCAGATGCAATTGTTGATTGAATCGTGTTCGTAATATTAGCTAGGGAAGTAATTGGCTGGGAGAACATATCAGTATATTGAAGAAATGCTTGCACATTCCCAATTGTAACGCTCCCGGAAATCACCTGAACGGCCCCAATAATTGCAACGAAAACGTAGTCCAAGTTCTTAATGAAGTTCATCATTGGAAACATAAAACTAGAAATGAACTGGGCCTTCCAAGCAGAATTATAGTAGGCTTCATTTTGTTTTTCGAAGTCCTCAATTACGTCTTGTTCGCGATTAAAAGTCTTTACAACATTATGACCAGCAAAGTTTTCTTCAACCTGTCCATTAACCTGCCCTAAGTGTTTCTGTTGAGCAGTGAAGTAGCGTTGGGAGCGGGGCGCTAAAAAGCCAACCGCTAACAAGCTAAGTGGGACTGTCACAAATGCCCCTAAGGTTAGTTGCCAACTAATCGTCAGCATCATCACGATTACCCCTAGGAATAACACAATACTATTGATTAACTGACTAAGGTTGGACTGGAGCATGGTAGAAATATTATCCATATCGTTTACCGCTCTGGACATGATGTCTCCCTTTGAATGTTGGTCGTAAAACGATACCGGAAGGCGTTCCATCTTAGCTTTTAAATCTTTTCTGAGTCTATAAACCACTTTTTGAGAAAGGGTCGCCATAATGCGTTGAACCCCAATGTTTAATCCACCAGAAATCAAAAACAAACTTCCGGTAAAAATTAAGATCCTAACGACGGCACTAAAGTCAATTGCGTAAAGGCCGCTTGAATTCTTAATTCCCTTTGAGACCCCTTCAAAAACAATTGTTGTCGCCTCCCCTAACATCTTAGGGGTCACGATATCAAGTGCAACTGAAAAGAAGACCATTATAAAAACACTAATCAGGCTAATTCGCCATGGCTTTAAATAACGCACCAGTCGAAAGGTCGATTGCCAAAAATTGTCAGCTCGTTGGCCCTTCTTGAAATTATTCTTTGGCATTTAATTCACCCCCTGATTTAATTTGGGAACTAACGATGGATTGGTATGTCGGGTTGGTTGCCAATAATTCTTTATGGTTTCCTTGACCAACCACTTTTCCATCATCTAATACGATAATTTGATCAGCATTGGCAATTGTGGAAACCCGTTGCGCAACAATTACTGAAATCGCCTTACTAATTTTATCATCAGCCTGTAAATCAGCTCGTAACTTAGCATCGGTTTTAAAATCAAGAGCAGAAAACGAATCGTCAAAGACGTAAATCTGAGCATCCTTAACGATTGTTCTAGCAATCGCTAACCGTTGCTTTTGGCCCCCAGAGAAGTTCTCGCCATTTTGTTCAACCTTGGTATCCAAACCGGATTCAGCCCTGATGAAATCAGCGGCTTGGGCAATTTCCAACGCTCGCCAAATTTCATCGTCACTAGCGTGTTCGTTTCCAAACTGCATGTTGCTTCTAACCGTTCCTTGGAAGAGGACCGCTTTTTGTTGGGTAATGGAAACTAATTTGTGTAGTTCCCGTTGACTCATTTGATTAACCGCTAATCCATCAATCTTAACCACACCCTTTTCAGGTTCGATTAAACGTGGAATGAGGTTAACCAGTGTCGACTTCCCAGATCCAGTTCCGCCAATAATCGCCAGCGTTTGTCCCGAGTGAACTTGGAATGAAACGTTTGAAAGCGCACATTCTTCAGCATGTTCGTAACGGTAGCTAACGTCGTCAAATGCTAAGGTAGCCTGGGCACTTTCATTGGGTTGTACTGGTTTGGCAGGATCATTAATTGTGTCCTCGCTTTCTAGCACTTCGTTAATTCTAGCAGCAGAGGCTGAAGCACGTGGTAGAAATACAAAGATAAATGAAAGCATGGTAAAACTAATCAAAATTTGCGTAGAATAGCTCATAAATGCGACTAAGTTCCCGACTGCGAAGGTTTGGCCAGCAATTAACTGACTTCCAAACCAAACAATTGCAATGTTTGTAAAGTTAAGAATTACGGTCAGTGATGGAAATAACATCGCGGTGAGGCGGTAAACCTTGAGCCCAGTGTTCATGTAATTACGGTTATAATGGTCGAATCGTTTTTGTTCGTATTGATCCCGGTTAAACGCCCGAATTACCCGAACTCCGGTCAATCCCTCCCGAAAAGTCAGATTTAAATCATCAGTCTTAGTCTGAATACTCTTAAATAACGGAATGGCGCGGCGCATAATAAAATAAATAATAACCACTAAAACAATTAATGAAATTAAAAAGATCGTTGTTAACTTTGGACTCATTGTAAACGCTAGCACAATCGCTGTTACCAACATGATCGGTGACATAATCATCATCCGCAGCATATTAACCATTACGTTTTGAATCTGGACAACATCGTTAGTTGCCCGCGTAATTAATGAAGAATCGCCAAATTTATCAATATCTTGTTCGGAGAAGTAAATTACCTTTCGATAAATTGCCGAACGAATTTTCTTTCCCATTAACTGCGACTGGGTCGCTGCAAAGTAGATGTTCCCACCCGCAGCAATAACCGATAAAATGGAAAGGAAAAACATCAATGTCCCTTGAACAATGATGTAGTGCATATCATGCTTAGCAATCCCCTGGTTGATAATGCCAGCGGTCAAAGTAGGTACGTATAGGAAGGCAATTACTTGAATTACCATAAATAAAACCGCCCCTAAGGCGGCCCACTTATTTAAAAATCGCTTTGCAAGTTTTATCATTTAATCACCACTTTCTAATAATTCATGTCAAAACAATAATCTAATAATTATAGTGCTTTTTCTTATGAAAACAAAGTAAATTGACGTTTAATAAACACACTCAACATTTAGTATAGCAGTTGGAGTGAACTCAGGGTCAATCAAAAAGACCAACTAAAAGCCAAAAAATAAGCCACTGCATTTTTAAATACAGCGGCTTATCTATTGATTGGGTATACTGGGCTCGAACCAGTAAATTAAGGATTCAGAGTCCTCTGCCTTACCATTTGGCGAATACCCAAAAATAATTACCTAATTATGATAACGTTTTTAAAAAAATCTGTCAAACAAAAATATAAATTAACCATCAGAATTGACAAACAGCTAGTTTTTAAACTATACTGATTGTTGTTCTAGTTTTTGCCCGCTGGTCAAACTGGTTTAAGACGTCGCCCTCTCAAGGCGGAGCTACGGGTTCGATCCCCGTGCGGGCGATATCAGATGATAGAGGTCGTTCCATTATTATGGAACGGCCTTTTATTGTGATTTTATTAAATCATAATTATTAGAATTGACATTCCCTAGTAAAAACAATATTCTGAAAAACAGATATTGTAACCTTATATATGGGAGTTTTTAATAATGAAAAAAATATTACTGCTCAGTGTTAGTTCACTAGCCCTCTTGTTATCCGCATGTAGCTCGTCTACAACCAATAAATCAGCAACTAATCAGCCAAAGTATTCACAAATTAATACTGCTGAATATAAACCAATTAACGAAAGCATTTCAACTAAAAAATTAAAGCAATTAAAACCTAATAACACCAAGTATTTTCATAAAAAATACTCCATCAAGGGCGAAGTGGTGAAGGTCGGTAAGAAGTTCCAGGGAAGTGCCACTTACGTAATCAAGGACCTTAAGACGAAATTGACCTACGCTTCAGTAACCAGTGGCACTAAAACATTCAATGGCTTTAAAGTCGGCGATAAAGCCACTTTCGCAATTAATGGATTGACTAGAATTGCCAAGAAAAATAATTTAAACGGACTAACGACTAAGGATAATCCTAGTCGCTTGAGTACCGTCACAATTGCAATCGGTAAGTACTAAAAAAAACGGGCTCTAAGAGCTCGTTTTTTTAATAGCTAATTGCAAGAAAGTTAGCTGCTTTCCAACGTTTTAACAGTTGTTTTTTAGCAATCGTATTAACAGTTCCAGTTTGGGGATCAATATAGAAAAATAACTTCTTATTAAAACCCGTCAATAAGATCGAAGTCCCAAGGCTCCCATGAAGGCCCCCCACCCACATCATAATTGGTCGTTCACGGCGCAAGTGCTTCCGCAATCGACGTAACTTTTTATTCGATAGGTTTTTAAAGGAGCCCGCCTGTTGAACAATAATTGTAAAGAAATCTGCAGGCAATGGGATTTCCATTTGTGAATTATTAAATAATGAACTTAGCGTAGCAATGGTGACATCACTACCGGCATACCGCAATAGCATTAACGCTGTCGTCGCGTAACTACTTTGGGCGTCGTCAGCAGGCTGCTTAACGGCACTAACTGCCAGACGGCGGTAGTTATTCCGGACACTCTTAAGCGGCAACCAGCCGGTAACTGGATCATCATTAAAGAAGTACCAAGCGTGCTTATTGAAATAACCGAACCTAGAAATTTTAAATTCACCCTTAGCGACCTGACGTGGAATTTTAATTTTACGGATTTTAACTTGGTGTTCTAACTCGGGAACGAACCAGTCTGCCATTGGTGACCGCTTTAACTTAACGTAAAATGAGCGGGTCTCCTCGCTGGCAATCGTAGTCGATTTCACTTATTTCACCCCATTAAAAATTAGATGCTTAATATTTCTATTATATCTTAAATCACCACTCAAATGGTGAAATTTGTGGCTTACTAATAAAAGCTTATCATTTTGACATTGGTTTCAATTATGCTAATATATATTAGTACTATATCGGGGTCGTTATGGATTCGACGGGTATAGGTTGAGCCTGAATTGCGCTCCGTGGCATCGACCACGTTAAAAACGCTCAGTTTTCTATTATAACTGCAAACAATAATACAAACAACTACGCCGTAGCTGCCTAAACAGTATGCTCAGCGTGATCCGTCTAGCCTCGTCCATGGGTTAGTGCCGGGTCCTAAATTAAGTGGACTTACGCTAGTTGCTCACACCTGAAGTGACTAGAAGAGACTAATCAGGTTAGCTAGCCATGCATGCCCTGGAATACGGCGTTTTGGCTAGTGAATGCGCAAATAGTATCCCTATGAACGTAGATATTCGGGTGGCAATATGCTCGGACGCGGGTTCGACTCCCGCCGACTCCATTGCTACGAAAGTGCCTGCTATTATTCAATGGTTAAATCGTTGATGTAGCGGGCCTTTTCTTTACTTTGATAGGTATATATAAATAAAATCAAATATTAAAACGTAGTCATTTCCGTAGCCAACCGTAGTCAAAACCGTATTCAAAAATAGTAAGCAATTTAAAATAATATCGTGGGTGTAGTGGGATGTAGGGTTACTCTTAATTGAGTAGCCTTTTCATTTTGACTAATTAAAGAGGAGTCCAATCACTACCCTTTAAATTTTGAGCATAGATTATAATAATAGTAATTTATCCATCATATTAAAACATTGATATATCAGTAATCATCAAAAATATGAAGAATGTAAATTGTAATCTTGGCGTTCGCATCATTTTTAGTAAAAACTATCATATTATGAAATCATTTTATTAAACATTTTGACTAAAGTAGTGTTAACAATAGTGTGCACTGTCATAAGCGGATTAATCCTAAATTTTTTAATTCACTAATAGGTAGTTAAGAATAAGGACACAATTGGTTAATTACTGCTTGTGTTTTTATTTTACCATTTTTATGGAATTAAATGTAATTGCAGTAATTCATTTTATGTCAGTAAAAAAGTACAACAATCATGATCCTCCTCTGTCACGTTGGTTATTAATATTACTATTATCGATTTGATCGATTAGTTCATCGAAAGTATCCATGGCGTTCTCATTAAGTATTAATATATTTACACATGAATAAATAAAAAATGCTAACGTTTTGCACTGCGGGACATGTTTTTAGCAACCTTGTTCACCAGCGATTTTATCTATCGTTGGATCTTCCACCAATGGGCATGCCCCCACTGAAGCTCTTAAAGTGTTGATTTACTTAAAAATCCTCGCTTGTTCTTTCGTCAAGTTAACATAAGTGCTAAATCAATAAAAATTTGTTAAAATTATCTTAAATATTAAATATATATTTTGTATTTACAATCAAGTTTTGCCAACAAAATAAACAGCAGGTGATTACATATGAAAAAATCAATTATTTATTTAGCAACCCTTTCTACTTTAGTAGTGGGGAGCAGTGCAATTGTTCACACGGTTAACTCTAATTTTACTTTTAGCTACGTTGCACACGCTGGCGTTCCTAATCGCTCAATGTTAGTTGCACCAATTTCTGATAACGATGCTAAATACGTTACGTTTTATAACGGCCAAGACGGTAGTCCTGAACTAACGGATGAAGGTTCAAACTACTACCAAGATGTGATTGGTGGCAACGGGACTTTAGTCCGTTATGCCATTCGTAGTACCGCACCCTATGTTTTAAAGGTCTATGATAGTTCTAGCCCCAGTGAGCCAGTTAATAATGACAACTACACCGAGGCTAGCGAAGCCAATGATAAAGATTTCTTAGACACCCTCTATCAATTTACATTTATCCCTAAGCCGGAATACGCTAGCACGATGCAGCCAATCACAGTATCCTTTATTGCTTTCGGTGCCGATGCTAATGGAGTAAACGACTTTTATAGTAAGTATGTCCAAAGTCCAAACACCTATTCGATCAAAGATTTAAAGACCGATGTTTTGAACATGGATGCTAGTTCATATTCACAAGTTGGATTTGGAACTGGAACGCCTGACTCACAGTCTGAGGACCGTAATAAATTTGTAAATGAATTGAATATTATTTTAAAGAACTACCTAAATGAAAACGTTGATACTAACGATACCCCATCAACGGCTCCTAGCACTTCAGCAAGTAATAGTTCTTCAAACAATGCTAATAGTGATAATAGTAATAACAAAACCAAGGATAAAAAGGCTCAACGAAGTAAAGTCAAGCAAGCTAAGCAGAAGGTTAAGAATACTCAAAAAAACGTCAAAAAAGCTAAAAAAGATGGCGGTAAAAAGCTAGCTAAGGCTGAGCGCGCATTGAAGCAAGCTAAAAAACAATTGTACAAGTTAGAAAACCATTCATAGACGTACAAAACGACTTTTCACTCTCCCTAATTTATTACGAAACAATAAAGCCGAAAAATAAATTTATTATCCTTCTTACATACCAAATCCAGTGGATATCAAGGAGGAAATAATTATGGCATGTATCACTTCATACTTCGCTAAAAGTGGGGGAAAAGATATAAGTTTCAAATATATACAGGAATCGATCAACAAACTGGTAAGCAAAAGCAAACAACCAGAAGAGGTTTCAAAACAAAAAAGGAAGCCTCATTAGGAGTTTCTAGGTTAACAGCTAAAATATCTAGTGGAGAATCTGATAGCGATAATAACATCACATTTGAAAAAGTATATAAACAATGGTATCAGGCTTACATTAATACTGTTCGTGAATCTACTTATGTCAGAACATACGTAATGTTTAGAAATCATATTCTAAAGCACTTTGGAAATAAGAGAATTCGTACTATGTAAAATAAATGAAATTCAAAATGCTGTTAAAAATTAAATTATGGAAAATGGAACTGCAACCCGTCAGATGAACATCAGATGGCCATTTTGCTATCATTTTTTGCTGATGGCAGTTTCTTGATTTCAAACTCGATTCTCTGTATATTAGATATACTTAATGCAATAGTACTTCCAGCGGTACTAGTTTTCCTTCGGGAATGAAGCGTTGAACTACTTTAATTTTAGTAAGTCATTATGTCGATCTTAATGATATTAAATTTAGAAGGTGCGAAAAGCTTTCGTACCCGGATAGCGAAATTGATTATCGGAGCTCCACGGGCTGGAATTATTTTGATTAATAATTGTGCCATAGCATTAGACACTGTCAGCTACTTTTTGCGATTCTATCCGTCGTATGTTGACAGATGATTTCCGATGGGCCTGCATTTTGTGGGCCTTTTTTTATTTTCTAGGGGTGAATAATATGGATAAAACAAAGTCGAAGCCAAACATCGGTCAAAAGTGGTATAAGCATTTTGATCGGATTTTAAGTGACAAAACCGCTAACCAGTTTTACGAATCCGTTGTACTAGATGCGGATAAAGTAGTTAAGTACCGATTTCACCCGTTCATTTTACGTTATCAAGAAAGCAAGATTTACCATCGGGCCCAGCGGAATCACCGTTCTTACGTTGATTATAAAAAGCGCCCGATTTCATTGGTTGCTCACCACGATGAGTTAGTTTATTCGCACTATTCAGCTACGTTAAACGACAGCTACGAAGATTATCTTGACCGAAACCACCTCTTCAAAGTTCCAACCGCCTACCGGAAACGACTTAAGGGGTCTAACATCACCGCCGCCAAGGAAATTTTTGATGCAATCGTGAACCTGGATGACTGTTGGATCATCAAGGGCGACTTCAAGCATTTTTTCGACAACATTAGGCATTCAATTTTACGCAAGAACCTTTGTAAGGTTCTAAACGTCACGAAATTACCAGCCGATTGGGCGGCAATTTTTAAATCATTGACCAAGTACCGGTATGTCAAAAAAACCGAGCTAGAACCCGCTATGAAGGTAGTTTTTCCTGAGCGTAACAAAAGTGATTACTACACCAAAAGTCACCAGGAGCTAGGCACCTTGCTGCATTCTGGACAGGTAAAATTGTACGGTCCAAACCAACTAGGCATCCCCCAAGGTACCGCCATCAGCGCCGTCCTCGCAAACATCTACATGGTTGAATTAGATGCCAAGATTAACCAACTAGTTGCCGCAGCTGGCGGAATCTACCGCCGCTACTCCGATGACTTCGTGATCGTTATTCCTAAGGCCGCCCATCAAACAGAAGCCGCACTAGATGATTTTATCACTACCGTTAAGACAGTTTGTAGCACCGCGACCAAGTTGACGATTGAAACGCATAAAACTAAGGTGTTTAGCTACCGTTCAGTTGACGGGATTAACCGCAAGTTCGATCACCAGTTCCACCCCGCATGGTTTGACTACCTGGGTTTCTTATTCAACGGCAAAGTTGTTAGAATGCGTCCTAAATCAATTTATAAGTTCCACTATAAAAGTAAGAAAATGTTGCGCCACATCCGCAAATCACAAGTCGATCGGTTCAAGTTCGAAAACCAAAAAAGTTTCGATTGGAACGTTCACTTTCACAAGGTCTGGTTTAAAAACGCAATTGTGGATTGTGAAAATTCGGAATTTAAGCAGCTGCTAGTTAAGACCCGCATCAATAAGGATCGGCAAATCCTATCCCATAACATTCCACAAAAAAGGATTGCCACTAAAATGTACCTCACCCACAGGCGGTATGGCGAAAAATACTCAATGGTGGGTTACGCCAAACGGGCTCAGCGAATAATGAGTTCCCAAAATAATAAGTACCAGGTCCAAATTTGGCAACCAATTAGTGATCAGATTACCAAGAATCAGAGGTATAGGAAAGGTCTGTTTTAGAATTAAAAACTGATAACGTCCAATTTGTTCACTACTAAGTCTTTAACCACAAAACCCTCATTCAACGAACGTAAAGTTCAAAGAATGAGGGCTTTATTTTACTAGAATCAATTTAATCATCAAACTTCAATATTCTAGTCTGAAAATCATGCTCACTTAATTCAATCACTCTAACTCCACGATCAAGCGATCCGTAACAGTTATACCCGGTTACATTACCATAATCCAGGTAAACCCCATTATATTGAGCAGTAAAGTTATTATCATGATCATGACCAGTAAATAGTGCCTTAACGTTTCCCTTTCTTAAGACACTATATAAAAAGCCAGAGTTTATTTCAGACGAGCATACTGCTTCATCATTGACTCCAGAAATAATATTTTTGAGCCGCAAGTTTGTACTCTGGAAGCGGAATGTGTAGAAACCCTAAATCTAAATTAGATGCATTCCGAAATAATTGTTTGTTCATTATTAGAAGTTTTACCTCCTTGAGAACTACTACTGGAACAACCTGCAAGAGTCATAGCGATAGAAAGTCCTGAGACCAAAGTTAAAACTTTATGTTTGAACATGTCATTGACACTCCTAAAATAATTTATTTTTAGATATGAGTATCGAATCAAATTTAAATCACTTTTCATAGCCAAAAACAATATTATCATTGGCTTGTAAATTTATCATCAAATATTCAAAAGGTATAAAAATTAATGGTAATAACTTGTTTCAATGCAAAAAATGAATAACATTACTTAATTAATGCTTTTTATTCACTATTTTTCAATTTAAAACTAATAAATATTAATTTTAGCATCAAAAAAGTTTGTTTTTTTGCTGATTGTTCTTATTTAAAAATTATACTTTTGTAACATCAATGTAATTTTTAAAATTATTAACTTTGCAAATAAGGATTATAAACACCTGGATTTAAGGCTTTTTAATGTAAAAATATCATTACAAAAGTTAATTTATGGTTCAATTACATCTTTTGATTCAATTTTATAATAAAAACTACAAGTATAATTTGATATAATAGTACTATCTGTTTAAAATATCAAAAAATAATTATTAGGTGGTATCCTTATATGAATCCAATTAGAAAACAATTCTTTAAGAAAAGCAAAAAAATTACGTTTGCCATAATTGCAATCTCTTCAATTTACACAACTACAGCGTGGTCTTTTGAACATCCCGTCATTTCATCAGCAAACACGATTGATATTAATAATAATGGCTATGGTAATGTTGCTAATAGTGCGGCTAGTGCTGCCGATAGCTATAATAGTAAAATTCACGGCCTTAGTGATTTCCCTTATATGCTAAGTGGAGATTTATCTGATGCAATGAAGTTTAATGAAGAGGCGCAAAGCGCTGCCGAAAGAGCTAATAATCCAGGCGCTAGTGATAGTGAGAAATACTCCGCAGCTTATACTGCTCTTTTCAAATTAAAAATTTTAGAAAATCTTTATAACAGAGATTCACAAACGATCCAAAATCTAAATGAAGCGGGTGGGATTGATGCTAATAGATTTTATCTAGAACGTGGTGGTATATACAGCTTTATTCCTCATAGTGCTGTCGAGGTCTATTCAGATGGTAGAAAAGCTGAAGAGGTAGAAATCACTAACCAACTCGATCAAATCAAAAATAAATTACAAAGTGAGTCTAAAGTCAATAGTCAAAGTAGTAGTGTAGAGAATAACTCATCTACAAACCATTCCGAATTCAATTACCAACCTAGATCCGCTGTTAGTTCATATTCAGAGTATGATGATTTCGACTATCAAAGTTCCTCAGCCCCTGCATCTTATGTTTACCAAAATACTAGTAACGAATGGACTTCTCACAGCAATCCAGCTACTTCGTTACAAAATCACTCCAATCCTGATAATTTCATGAACAACCAATATCAACTAAATAACAACTTCATGAATACTACAAACCAACCAAATCCTAATGATTCTACAAATAACCAAAATCAAACAAACGTTACCAATCCAGCTCCATCAAATAACGAAGCCCAATCAGATAATCATTCATTAACTCCGCAGCCATCTAATTCTGCAACCCAACATTCAAGTACAAGTCAAGTTAATAGCAAAGCTAGCGTTGATACCCATAGTTCTGGAAATCGTAAACAGATAATTAAAGATGTTAACAAATCTAAAGCTAAGCAGCAGACAAAAGCTAAGCAACAAGCAAAGTCGAAACAGAATGCTATTAACAGTCAAATTAAAAAGTTCCAAGGTCAACTTAATAAGTTAAAACAACAACTTAAGAAGGCCAAGGGTAAGCAACAATCAAAAAAGATTAACGCCCAATTGATCAAGATTACCCAAAAGATTCAAAATCTAATTAAACAAAGATAATTACAATTAAAAAGGAGTTAGCTGTTCACTTAATAGTGAGCAACTAACTCCTTTTCCTATCTAAATGGATTCATGCAAATGAACTCAACCAAATTCACCATATTAATACCGTTACCAACTGATTCAAACCTCTTAACAATATTTTAAGTGCTTCATAATTACGCAACGATAGCTCCAACCAAATAGTTACGGTTTTCTATCTAACCTATCTCAATGGTTAGATTCCCTCAATTTATGCAAAAACACCTTTTCAAACAATTCAGCTCGCTGCAAAAATTGAGCGTTACTGACATTCATCGATAAATTAGGATTACCCCAAAATGCCATTGTGGAACCAATCAAGTTCTTACTATTATCATTTTGATCAAGAGTGGGATTCCATGTTTGAACCGACCAAGAATTTAAGCGGTTCCTAAAATAATTCAATGAAAAATTATTCATCCCCTTCTTACTACCACTAACATAATTACTTTCGCCATTCATATTTATAACATTAAAATCATTATTAGTTAACTGTGGCATGGTGGCATGATTATTTTTATCTTCTAACTGGCGTTGCGTGGGCGACCACGGATCATAATATGACCAATAATTAATTGTAATATCTTTATCATAGTGACTCAATAAACTACTGTTAAATGAATCGTTATAAAGCATTAATTTCAATCCATTTTGTTTTACAAACTGATTCAACTGATTATCAAAATTAACCGCCTGCATTTGATTATATTCACTATTACCAATTGCATATTCATCTCCACCAAAACTAAAATAGTTTCTTTTGGGGGTTAACTTCAAATATTCATCCGTTAAACGCATTAAGTATTCAACCGTTTCCGAATTATTGATATTAAACTGTGTATCATCGTAAAGTAATTTCTTTTGTTGCGAAACCGTTGTGTGCCGCTTTATTAATTTAATCCACTCTTGACTATGCCCTGGTAAATCAATTTCTGGCACCACTTGCACGCCCTGACGTTTCCCAAAGCTAATTACCTGCTTCAATTGTTGTAATGACCATCGTTTGTCGTCTGCCTTTAAACCTAAAAAATGATTTTCAACCATAATTTTTTGATTATCACTTAAATGCAGAATTACTAGATTACCTCCCTGATGCTTAATTTCATTTAGATTTGCTTCTACCGTTTTGGGTGTAAGTTGCATTCTTGAGACATCAATTAAAACGCCCCTAACTAGGTTAGGACTTGATTCCGCTTTTGTGTAACCAGTAAATAAAATCAATATCGTTACAGCCATAGTAGTTAACAATAATTGCCAGGTACTAATTAAACCACGTCTTTTACCAGTCATTCCCATTTCTATCCTCCAATGAATAAGAAACTACCCTCAAAATAAAATCGCGTTCAAAGTAAAAAAATAATTCAAGACCCTTAATCAATCCAAAGTGTTAATTAGTTACTTGGACATGTTTTCGAGTTAACTCCTTAAACAAAAAAGTCCCTTATCAAAAAGACGAAAGGACTTTTAGCGCATAAATAGCTACACTTAAATTAGCAATCACAATCCAAATTAAATAGCTGAAAATAATCAAATTAATAAATCGCTATTCCACAAACTTAACCGCCGTCCCATACGCCGCCACCGTCTGCATATCATTTCCAATCGATCCAGAATCAAACCGCATCACTACGACTGCATCCGCACCCATCTTTTCAGCATTATCCTTCAATCGTTGAACCGATTCGTCCCGAGCATCTTCTAACATCTTAGTGTATCCCTTAATTTCACCACCAAATAAATTCTTAACGCCAGCGGCCATGTTACTTCCGATGTTCCGCGATTGCGTTGTCATACCAAAGACTTCACCAATTACTTCGTACTTCTTGCCAATATTTTCAGTAGTTGATACTAACATCTAAACCATTCCAATCTATGTAAATTATTAATTCATAAGCTTATTTTCAACCAGCCACCACCCTAAGTCAATTATTTTCAAAAAATATTTTTATTATTTATTTATAATTATATTGCAATTATTTTCTAACTGGAATATAATCAATTTCAACAAATCAGAAAAGAGGTTTTTACTATGTTAAATCAAATTCATAAATCAATTTCAAAAATGAATGCCTCCGCAGCTTCAGTCGTCGTCTCAGTTCAAGTCGTCGTGTCAGTCGTTAACGATCATGATCTGAGCAAGCCGAAGATGAGGACTATTTTAGCATAGTCAAAATCAAAATCCGCACAGGTCATGTAATAAGAGCTGTGTGGATAAATTCTGAAAATCGATCGTTTTAAGGGAATTTATAATCCGTACAGCTACTTAATAGCCTGTACGGATTTTTTGTTTGCTAAAAATTATTAATTCTAAAGGACGTGGTGATTATGAAATCAAAATCAGTGTTAGCAATTGCAAAGGCAAAGTCAGTTTTATCAGCACCCGAAGTCTTAAACAACGAAGATAGCGAAGCCTTCTTATTATCGGGAAGCGCCCTATCATATCAATTACTGGGTGAACATAACGAGGGGTTACTATCCCTTTCCGAAATGCTCAGATACTTCGACTATCTAAGAATTTTAACGGATAAACCATTCATCATCGATGGGCAAGCTGGATTTGGCAATCCACTTAATACCTTCTATTCAGTTAAAGCAATGGAAAACCACGGTGCCGACATAATTTTAATCAACGACCAAAAACATCCATCACATAGCTCCACCAACAAACAAATTCATGAAACCCTTCCCGAGCTAGCCGGTAAATTAAAAGCCGCTCTCGACTCACATAGTTCCAAATATTCTGCCATTTGGCTCAAACTTGACTGCTTAGCCGAATATCGCACCACCGAAGCAAAACAACGAATTCAACTAGCGCAAGCATTAGGAATTCACGACATATTAATTGATCAAAGTGCCGACTTCCCGACATATGAAGGAATCAAATTCCACCACTTTGATTATCAAAACCAATCCATCTTAGACTAATCGACAAGGAGTGATCAACATGCGTGACTACAGTGAAAAACGAGCAGCATTCAAACATTTAATTTACGATTCCAAAATATTGAGCATGGCAGTCGCCCCCGATGCTCTGGCAGCTAAGATTGCTGAACAGACTGGTTTCAAAGCCGTCTTTGTTGCTGGTTATGCAACGTCAGCTAGCACCCTGGGCTTGCCAGACCGGGGCATCTTAGACTTCGGTCAAATGCTCCAAAAGCTCAAGGAAATCATCGATGCGGTTAACATCCCCGTCTTCGTTGATGGCGATACCGGATACGGCGACATTGAAAACGTTGCTCGAACGGTCCGCTGCTATGAAGCCGCTGGTGCTGCCGGGATCTTCTTGGAAGACCAAGTCTGGCCGAAGCGTTGTGGACACATGGCCGGCAAGAGCGTGGTCCCCGCAGCCGAATTAGCTGCCAAAATTAAAATGGCTTCCGCTGCCCGTCGCCATGACGACTTCCTAATTATGTCTCGAACGGATGCACGCCAAATGAACGGATTACAGAACGCAATTGACCGCAGCAAACTTTATCAACATTCGGGAGCCGACATGGTATTCATTGAAGCGCCCCAAAGTAAGGCGGAATTAGCAACCATTGCCGCTGAATTTCCCGATACCCCGTTAATGGCCAACATGATTGAGGATGGTGCTACCCCGATGCTACCAATTGAAGAGCTAGAAGCCATGGGCTACAGCTTCGTTGTCCATCCCACTGCCCTTACCTACGCAAATGCATACGCGGACAAAGCCGTTTTAAAGGAGCTCCACGACCTTGGGCGGACCGATAAAACTAAGCAGCACATGGTAACGTTCAACGACTTCAATCAACTAGTGGGGCTGGATTCCCTTAATGACCTCGAGAAACGATACTCCGCTCAACCAATGGCGGCAATGATTAACGAAATTGGATTGTAACCACGAAAGGATGATTTATTATGATGAGTAGCAAAGAATTAACCTTAAACCAACGAATGAACACCGCTAAGGAATCACCACTGTTCTTCAAAGTTTTCATGCTCGTTGGTGCCGGGCTACTATTAGATAGCTCTGATGTTTACATGGCGAGTAATATCAACTCAACCATTGTTGCTAACAAGTTTGCGACCATTTCACAGGGTTCGCTCTTCCTCTCATCCGGATTTTTAGGCTTATTTATCGGATCAATTATTTCCGGATACCTAGGTGACTACCTTGGTCGGCGCAAAACATTTCAATGGAACCTGCTATTGTTTGGGGCAGCAACCTTCCTTGCCGCATTCTCACCCAACATTTACTTTCTAATTGCAATGCGCTTCATCTCCGCAATTGGATTGGGCGCAGAAGTTGTTACTGGTTTTGCCATGATCAGTGAATTCGCACCGGTTAAGAACCGTGGCCGTTGGAGTGGGTCCGCATCCGTATTTGCGAACCTAGGCGCTCCATTTGGCTTCCTCCTCTCCACCATTTTAATCACTAACTTCGGTTGGCGCTCAATGTTCATCGCATTAGGGACATTTGCAATCCTGTTGTCATTCTTACGTAGACACCTCCCAGAATCACCAAGATGGTTAATGATACATAATCGAGAAGCAGAAGCAAAGGCCATCATTCAAAAACTAGAACAAAATGGCTACTATGATCACCAAGCAATTAAAACTGATGATTCTGCCAAAGCAAGCCGTAGTCGGGGACTATTCATTGCCATCATTGCCGTTTCAGCAACCTTACTTTGCCAATACATGTTTACTTCATGGGTCCCAACCCTGCTCTTAGGAAAGGGCTTAAACATCGTTCACTCCATGTGGTTCGCAACCCTCATGATGACCGGGGCTCCACTAGGCGCAATGATTGGAATGCTATTGGTTGATAAAATCGGCCGCAAGCGGACAATCGTTCCTGGATTTATCCTTACCGCCATTGCCGGCATCTGCTATGCTTTCCAAAGCACCAACGCTGGAATCTTAATTAATGGTTTCATTCTAACCATGATTATGTATCTATCAATGGCTAGTACGATTTCAGTTTACGCCCCAGAATTATTCCCCACTAGCTTTAGGTTCAGGGGAACTGGTTACGCAAATGGAGTTGCCAAGTTATTAACAACCCTCTCGCCCTACATCGTACTTTGGTTGATGACGTCATTTGGTCAAACGACCCTCTTCACCGTAATTGCAGCAATCGCTTTAATTGCTGCCCTAGTAGTGGGCCTCTTTGGACCAGAAACGAAGCGCGCAACGATTGGATAAACAGAATTAGTATATATTTAAAAATCCCACTGGAATTTGATGCCAGCGGGATTTTTAATTTCTAAGTTATTATTCCAAATTGAATGGCCAACAATTTGGAGTAAAATTAAGTTAATAAATCAAGTGGGGGATTATTTTGATATCAAATCGATTAAAACAATTAATGAAAGCACAGCACCTATCAACTAAGGATGTCACAGAAGGAACTGGCTTACCCAATTCCACCATTAATAAGCTATTGAGCTGTGACATTAACGCTGCTGTTAGCTTTCAAGATTTAAGTGCCCTTTGCATGTTTTTAGAAGTGGATCTAAATCGGTTTTTAATGTATTCACCAGATGACATTCGATTTAACGTTAGCCAAATTCCAGCGGAAAAGAAACGCTGTGACGAATATAAAGCTGGTGAATATCTAGCAACCCTAAAAACAACGATTCGCACCAAAGAGAAGCGTTTTGAGACTTACGATAATATCTACTTAATTCCAAATTATTACCATAAAGATAATGAGTCGACTAATTCTTACGTGGTGGTCCTAACCGATGAAGAATATAAAAAGAGCTACCGTTCAAAGTTCTTTGGCACTCAGGGCGAGATTGAATTAATGGCGGAATTGGGTCAGAATTACTCCATCAACAATTTCATGCTCGATGAAGCAGATATGAACTCGATGAGAATCATCAGAAAAATCATTGAGAGTCCCGTTAAAAAATACGTTGAATCCGTTAAAAAAATCCACCCCGTTAATGAACTGGCGTGGAAGCAATCTGCGCATCAAATATTAATTGATTTCGATTATAATTTTGCAAGGGAAACGGAATTGTACCTACCCATTTCGGAATGATTAAATTGTCTTGACCATGTTGTACCAAACTTCATTAGCGTGTGATGAACTAGACTCTCCCTCATTCACGTACCCGTTCCGTTCGTAAAACGGAATTAACCGTTCCAAACAGGTCAAAGTAATTGCTTTGCGCCCGGCACGTTCAGCAACCAACTGAATTTGATTCAACAGCTCACTAGCAATTCCGTTGCCACGTTCACTAGGTGCCACTGCAATGCTCAAGATGGTTTGATACTGGTCGTCCGGTTGATTAGGAATCGACTTCTCATATAGTGAATCGTTTAAGTAGCGTTGATTATAAGCTGCCCCAACTACGAAGCCGACAATTTGATCAGCCCGTTGAGCCACAATAAACGTATCCGGAACGTTTGCGATACGACTCTGCATTGCTTCAACCGTAGAGGCTTCTGCCGGACTGAATCCCGCACGTTCAATTTCCATTAATGCATTTAAATCATTGGTTTTCACATCTCGAAATGTGACTGTATTCATAATAATTCGCTCTCCTATAAATGGTAAGTAAAAGCATGGACTGAAAATAATTCGTCCATGCTTTTGTAGCTACGTCAAAAGATTGATTTTAGAACCACTCGAGTTTTTAGTTTGATTTTGCTTAGCTAATTGCTTAGTTTGGTAGTATTCTCCACTATTAACGTTTTCTTGAGTGGAGCGCACTGTTAACTGGTTATTCTTCTTAACCTGCTTCACCTGGAAGTAACTCCCGGCTCCGTATTCTTGACCCCAGCCATAAGTTTCTAGCCAGCCGGCGCTATTCCATGCATAAAGCCAATTTTCTTGGGCCTTAGTGATGTTCTTAGCATTGTGGGCCTGATATTCGTTTAAGGTCAGATTAGCTTTTTGCTTCCCATTCTTAGTCACCGTCAATTTATTACTAGTAATCTTGATTTGGGTATAACCAGTCTTCTTACTATAAGTGTACCAAGATGATCTCATTGTTTTTGGGAATGTCTTAACGTACTTTTTGGTACTGGCTGCATTAGCAGTAGTACTAG
Organism: Lactobacillus sp. Sy-1; assembly: GCF_019303535.1. GTDB lineage: Bacteria > Bacillota > Bacilli > Lactobacillales > Lactobacillaceae > Nicoliella. Next base: position 1,392,731 of record NZ_JACCIU010000001.1, read on the forward strand.
TAGGCACCGTTAAAGCTGTAACGCCAAATCCGCCCAGTATCAATGCTGATGATAGCGCAGCAACAACCATCCGTTTGATTTTCATTTAAATCAACTCCCTTAATCAGTTCAGTTAATAAGATTACTAAATGAACTGGTTAATTATTTTAGAATAGTTAGTCAATTAAATCAAAGATTGAATCCATTCTTAGCATTTATATTAACACATCCAATTAAGAACGGAAATTTAAGTTCACCCTTCGAACTAATCTTTCCCAAACGTTAATCAACTGCCCCACTAGTAGGACCGCCGCAACCGTGCCGATGCCAATTGCTTCAATGTGATCAAAGAACACAAAGCTTAACACCAGTGAAATTACAATCGTTGATAGGTCAAAGCAAAATTTAATCATCCCAAATTGACGTTTAGACAGTCCACTAATAACGTGCACCAGTCCATCAGGTGGAATTAAGATTAGATCCATTTTAACCATCATAAAAATCCCCACCGACGTGCATACAATTGCCGCCAACGTCACCAGTGCTTTTAGGGTAAAATTAACTGGCAACAGCCGCTCCATTCCCAATGTAATTCCGTAAAAATCAACTAAACTTCCGAAAATAAATGCCAGAACTAGTTGTAAAAGAATTTGTAACTTTATTTTTCGAATTAGTAGTAATTCGATTATAATGAGAATAATAAAAAAATAAGTGGTTGCCTGCCCTAAAGTAATTGGCAGGAGTAACGATATAATCTGCGGAACTGATACTAAGGCACTCACCCCTAGTCGTCCGGATTTAAACAGGACCGTTCCAATCGCTAGGATATTTAATCCAATCAGATAAATAATTATGTTTGATAACTTCAACTTTCGATTAATATTAATCACCATCCTTAATCACAAGCTAAATTATATCATTAACTGACAAGTTGTCAATTATTAATAAACATATTGTCAGCTAAAAAGCGAGGTTTTTACTATTTCATTTCAACGTGCCAGATCAGCAGCCCAAGTTAATAGCCGCCAGTTAAATATTATGAATTCGGCTAAACAAATCATTGAAAAAGAGTCCTTCAAATCAGTAACCTTTTCGAATATCGCAAAGCTTACTAAACTATCCAGACCCTCAATTTATAAGTATTATCAATTTCCAGAAGAAATTCTTTCTAACATCTTGGAAATAGAATTTTCAGCGTTCAATGATGAATTAGCGGCCCTAAAGCCCACCACACTGGCTGAATTACAAACCGCATTAGTAAGTAACATCTTAAAGCGGGATTTAATGATGAAGCTTTTGGCCATCAACTTTTCCATCATCGAAGATAACATTCGTGAGGAACCATTTTTAGCATTCAAGCAACAAATTTTTCGCTTTATGAATATCATCGAAACACAAATTAAATTGGTAACCACCACCATGAAGCACAGTGAAATTGAACGCATTAAATATTCACTGCTTACCATGATGGCCGCTATTTATCCGGTTACTCACGATGATGGTAACCACGTTGCACTAATGCAGAATACCAATCCCCAATTTTACAAGCCCGATTACGAGGAACTCCTTACGGAAAATATTGCGCAGATTTTTAAAGTGCTCTAATTACTTAGCCCGCACAATAAAATAGTTTCTTTTCCCACCCGCAATCACAAAATTATCATTCACGGAATTAGTTAAGTAGATATCATAATGGTTCACAAACTGATTCGCAATTGGGGTAATTGCAGTGTTTGTAGCAACCCCGAACAATTCCCGATCAGCAGTAAATGATTGGTTGACTACGTCATCATGGGTGTAGGTTCTCCCAACGTAAAAGCTAGCTAACCCTTGATAAAAAATTGCTGATAATAGGTCCGCAACCCGGGTGGATGGTGTGAGATTTAAACCATCGAACCGGTGCAGGTCCGCCAAATAAGCTGACCGTGCCGAGTTAGTGATCTTTTTTAGTTTCATTTCATTCCTCCGTATAAATAATAAAAACGGCTGTCCGATGGACACCCGTTTTTATTATTTAAAGCTAATTTCAAATTTCTTATCGGCCCATTCAAAGTTAATCTTAGTTTCAAACACCTGACTCATGTAGAAAACGGTCGAACTAACTTCATCGTCACCAGCAGTGATTTCAAATCTTAATTCGTCATCATCAGCAGGATCCTTAATCAGTTCTTCGTTCGTCTTATTCACCCCAGCAAGTTCAATTGTGAGACCTTCTAAGTCATCAGTTCCGGTAAACACTTCGTCGGGCTTGAATTTTTCGCGTCTTAGACACATTAAAAATGGCATAACTAATTTTTTCACAGCTTTTCACTCCTATTAAATAATACCTATATAATATCATTATTTGGCGCGTTTGGTGAGAAATTGATCGTCTCTTTTAATATCACGCACAAACATTGGGATACTAACACAGGCATAAATGATCATTAAAACTCCACTAACGACCATGACGTAACTCCCGTTTTTAAAAACGTCAAACAGGAACGTATAAACTAACGTCCCCACCGGCATAATCGCAAAACTAGCAGTATAGAGGGTGGAACTCACCCGCCCTAAAATTCTGGTGTGAACGGTACTTTGCAATCGAATTTCAATTGCCAAGTCAAAAATAGCAAATGCAAAGTCCATTAGCAACGCTAACAAGAGTCCAAAGATACAAACCATCAATGAACTGGGGTGGGATGCAAATAAGACCCCCAACCCAAATAACGCAAAGCCGACGGTAACCATTGACACCAATACCTTGGCAGCAAAGTGGCGTTGCCGCTTCAATAAGCTGGTCACTAGGCTCCCCAATAAATAACCAATCGAATAGCCGGTTTCAACGAACGCGACCGTTTGGTTACTCATGTGCAGTTCATTTACGATGATAAACGGACTCCCGGTAACGATTGCGGTAAAGAAGAAGTTCACCACGATTTCAGCGATAATCGTGTCCCGAATGAACGGCCGCTTCTTCATATAGTGAATGGTTTCTTTAAACTGCTCTAGCTGTGAAGCATTTTGCGCTGTTTTTTCAATCGGTTCGTTATCGTAGAACTGTAACGACATCATAATCGCTAGTGCAATCATTGTTGCCACCATTTCAACAACAATCAGGCCTTCCACACTAATCAATGAATATAGAATTACCCCGAAAATGGGCGACAAGATTCGCGATGCTGAAGAGCAAGCCGTATTCAACGAAGTCAACTTGGCAACCTGGCTGGTATTAACCAACTGCTTAATTGACGCCATGTAGGCAGTATTGCGAATGTTTACCAATAGTGAATCGACCGCAATGAAGATTCCGACCGGAATCAACAACCCAATTCCGTGAAAATGCGGTAATGCAATGGCTAGTAACGCAAACCCAATCAACCGTAGTAAAAAACCCCAAAAGATAATTCGCTTGTGATTGTGCGTATCAACGAAATTACCGATTGGGATGAAGAATAGTAAACTCATTAACGGTGCTACGATCAGTCCCATTCCAAAACTGAGCGGTGATTTAGTTGCGTGTAACAACATAAAACTAATCCCGTATTCAAAAATCCCGAAGCTAAACGCTCCTAATCCATTACTAGCAATTGCCTTAAGAATTTGTAAGTTAGATTCTTTATCAGACAACGCTAGTCCCGACTGATTATCCATTTCAACCCCTCCCTAAAAAAGTGTTGTTCTACTATTTTAGTGGGTTCAGCCTTAAAACACAATAAAAAACCCCAGAATCATCATTCTGAGGTTTTAAAACGATTTAATGATTAATCTAAATCAACGTTATTTGGATAGTGAGCAACTGGTGTTAAGTTATGCATTTCTTCTTCAATTCTCAAAATGTCGTTGTACTTTTCAACCCGTTCTGAACGCGCCATTGCACCAGCCTTTAATTCCCCACCATCAACAGCAACTGCAAAATCAGCAACAAACGTATCACCAGTTTCACCGGAGCGGTGGCTAATCATGGTTCTAAAACCGTTCTTTCGGGCGAGCCGAACTGCTTCAAGGGTTTCTGAAACCGTTCCGATTTGGTTCAACTTAATTAAGAACGTATTTCCAGCACCCATCTTAATGGCTTTCCGAATGAATTTAGGGTTCGTAACGATTAAGTCGTCATCAACGATTTGAACCCGGTCTCCCAAACGTTTCGTAGCGGTTACGAAATCATCCCATGAATTTTCATCCATTGGGTCTTCCACCGACATAATTGCGGGGTACTTATCAATCAAGTCGCTTACGTAATCAATAAATTGTTCAGGGGTATACGTCTTGCCTTCAAAGTTGTAGTTACCGCTGTCCTTATCGTAGAAGTATGATGCTGCAAAGTCCATTGCAATTCCAATGTCTTCGCCTGGTACGTATCCAGCTTCCTTAATTGCCTTATATAGCGCTTCAACAGCTTCTTCGGTATGCTTCATGTTAGGTGCAAAACCACCTTCATCACCAACCCCAGTTTCAAAGCCTTCGCTTTCCAAAACTTTCTTTAAGATATGGTAAACATCAGCAATCTTATTGATTCCATCACGGAAAGAACTCTTCTTAAGTGGAGTAATCATGAATTCTTGAGCATCGATATCATTATCAGCATGTTCACCACCGTTAATTACATTATGAAATGATTGTGGTAACTCAATGTCAACTCCACCCAGGTAGCGGAATAATGGTTCGTTGAAGTATTCAGCAGCAGCCCGTGCGGTCGCCATTGACACTCCTAGAATTGCATTGGCCCCTAACTTCGCTTTATTAGGCGTCCCATCTAATTCAATCATGATTTGGTCAACTTGACGTTGGTCAAATGGACTCACGCCATGCAATGCGTTATTGATTTCATTATTAACGTGGGCAACGGCCTTAGTGACACCCTTTCCTAATAACCGTTTTCCACCATCACGTAGTTCAATTGCTTCGTTTTCACCAGTAGAAGCTCCGGATGGAACTTCAGCTCTTCCTACCGTTCCATCAGTTAAAATCACGTCTGCTTCAACCGTTGGATTTCCACGGGAATCAAATACTTCCCGCCCCTTAACTCGATCAATATAAACTTCGTTTAAACGCATAACACCAAATCCTCTCGTTTTTATATTTTTAACTTTTAGATTTAATTCATAATTATATTAAAGCACGGGGGATTATAATTCAAAAATAACGTCCCTAATGTTAAGTAAGTTTAAAGGAAATGGGGTAAGATAATAGTTAGTTCATAATATTAAGGAGATTTTACAATTGCCATTTTTAATTGGAATCATTGCGGGACTGGTTCTGCCGGTCCAAACTTCCATTAATACTAAGCTCAAAAACACCATGCAGGGATCACCATTTCTAGCGTCCATGGTGTCGTTCACGATCGGAACCGTCGCCTTATTAATTGCTAACCTGGTCCAAGGAAATTCAATCTTAATTGCACCTAACGTATTTACCACCCAACCAGCGTGGATTTGGTTGGGTGGTGCTTTAGGAGTCATTGGATTGACCGCTAACATCGTGATTTTCCCATATCTAGGGGCGGTACAAACCGTTGTGATGCCCATTTTAGGTCAGATCTTGATGGGGATGATCATTGATAACTTTGGGTTATTTAAAGCCCCGGTTCAACCATTTACCCTAATGCGGCTATTGGGGATCATCGTTCTCCTCGCCGGCATCTTTATGATTGTAATCAAGAAACACGAACAAACAGAATCCCAACGGGGAAAGCATATTTGGCAACTTGTTGGGTTGCTAGCGGGAATGTTTCAAGCTTCTCAAACCCCAATTAACGGTCATTTAGGCGTAATCTTGGGGTCGTCTGGTCATGCCGCCTTAATTTCATTTTTGGTTGGTACTGTAATCTTATTCATTATCGCTGGAATTACCGACCACGGTTACTTTAAAGTTAAAAATGCCTTCGGAAGTGGTCATCCCTGGTGGATCTGGATTGGTGGCGCCCTAGGAGCCATCTACGTAATGTCCAACGCCTACCTCAGTCCCGTCATTGGTGCTGGCACTGCCGTCATCTTAACCCTTCTGGGTAACCTATTCGGTGGGGTCGTTTTTGACCGTTTTGGAATCATGGGAGCAACTAAGAAGCACATCACGATAATTCAATATGCTGGGATTGTGGTCATGTTTTGTGGAGTCGTAATTATAAAACTATTCTAATCAAAAAGTGATCCGTAATTGGTTAATTACGGATCACTTTTTAGTCTCATTATTTATTTGCATCAAACGGGTGGTCTTTGAATAAATTAGTGTAAAAGACAATTCGTTTAGCAGTTTGCAAGAGTTTCTTTCCATAGTATGCTCCCGATGGTGCGTCTGGCAGAACGGCCCCGTCTGCTGCAAAGTTATCTTGCACGCTACCAATTAACACTTGGGGTGGCAATATAAATACCCCCAGTCGCGTTAATACCGGTCCTAATTCAAGGCCCCCGAACTGGCCTCCACGACCGTTACTAGAATAAGAAACAATTACGGCTGGCTTGCCATTAACTTCACCAGCAATGTAGTCAACCGCATTCTTCAATACCGCTGGAAACGAATGGTTATATTCAGGCGTTAAGAAAACATATCCATCAGCGGCATTCATATCATCCAACCACTTTTGTTCATTTGGCTTTAAATGGCGATCAGGGTTATTTAGCGGTGCAAAATCTTCATAGAAAAATGGTAAATCGTAGCTCCCCACTTCTAGAAAGTTAAATTGGGCGCCGGTTGCTTGTTCATATTCACCTTGATGGGCCTTTAAATAGTTCAATAAATTCTTTCCCAGGGATACATTTCGGGAACTCCCCAGAATAACGTTGATTTTAGTCATATTAATTCCTCCACTAATTTGAATTAAATAGTCATTTTAAATGCTAAATTATGCTTATAGTTGCATGCTTCTAATAATTAAATTGATTTCGTTATTAGTTTTATATTCACATGAATATATTTTCAGTATATCATTAGATTATCAAAAAGCAAGTTTTTATTCACATGAATAAAAAGAAAGGATTACTTATGAATAACTCAGAACAGGTAATGAAAATTATCGGCCAACTAATTACTCAGGATTCAAAGGACGACAACGAAAAGCAATGGCTGAAACAACACGCTCCTAATCCAGCAATTGCGGAACACATCAATAGCCTTACCACGCGGGATATGAACGTCATTGCGGCAGTTAACAAGTCGCATCGCATCTATGCCAAACAGTTGCCAGAACTCCTGCATCTTTCACAGCCAACGATTTCACGCGCAATTAAAAAATTAAACGAACGTGCAGTCATCAAGCGCTACTCTACGCCACAAAACACCAAGGATATTATCCTGGAACTGACCCCGAGCGGCCTTGAAATTGCAAAGGTTCAAATAAAATTACGAAAACAAATCCAAGCTAAAATTAGTGCAATTATGGCAGAACTATCGAAATCCGAAGCAGAACAATTTATCACCACGCTCACTAAAATTAAAAACATGGATATTTTTAACTAGCTTTTTTTATACTAATGATTTGACAATCCCCCTGCAAAAAGCTAATGTATTTTAAAAGTAAAATATTATTTAGTAAAGGAGTTAACACCATGAAAGCAGTTACTATTCACAGTTTAAAACAAGCTAATCCAATCGTTGATGTTCCAAATCCAGCCGTTCCAGAGGGCAACGTGTTGATTAAGGTCCATGCCACCGGCGTAAACCACGTTGATTTGGCATGGGCAAATGGGAAACGCAAAGCTGATGACACCATTTTTGGACTAGAGGTTGCTGGTGAAGTGATTGAATCTAACTCCAATCTCAAAGTTGGTCAACGGGTAGCTGCACTGGTTGACGAAGGTGGTTACGCCGAATTCGTTTCTGTTCCGGCCGGCCGGGTAATTCCACTGCCTGACGACTTTAGTTATTCGCAAGGTGCTAGCCTCCCTGAAAGCTACATCACTGCTTATCAAACCCTCTTTTGGATTGGGAACTTACAAGATCACCAAACGGTGTTGATTCATGCCGGGGCTAGTGGAGTGGGAACCGCAGCCATCCAACTGGCTAAGGCGTTAAAGAATGCCACCGTGATCACGACTTCTAGTAAGGCTAAAACCGCGGTCTGCAAGCAAAACGGTGCGGACTACGCAATTGATTATGAAAATGAGGATTTTGAAACTGAAGTGGATCAAATTACCGATCACAAAGGAGTAGACTTAATCCTCGACTTTATCGGTGCGGATTATTTCCAAGGTAACCTCAATGCAGTGGCTACCGATGGTCACATCGTTTTAATTGGTGACTTAAGTGGTAGTATCGTCGACCACGTTAACCTCCGTTACATCATGATCAAGCGGGTCAGCATTACAGGCACACTGCTTGCTCCCCGTTCTACCGAGTATAAGGAAAAGTTAATTGCCGACTTCATTGATAAAACCAGCCCCCTCTTTACTGCTGGAAAAATTAAGCCAGTAGTAAGTGAAGTGTTCGATTTACAGGATGCTAAAGCGGCCCAACAGTTCATGCTAGATAAGAAAAACGTTGGTAAGATCGTTGTGAAGGTCTAATTAAAAGTGTTGAATGCCATAATTATTTGGGATTCAACACTTTTTTTTGATAACATGTTATAATTTTTAAGGGAGGTGAATAATATGAAAATAAGGACTAGCGCAGTAATTATTGCTGCATTGTTATTTGGTAGTCTTACATATCCGAGCGTTGCAAGAGCAGCCACTGGCTATGGTTACGCTAGTACAGCTAACCACCAGGTGAAAACTACTAAAACCGTAAGTGTCTATAAAGTACGGGTGGGTAAGGATGAAGCTGATAATCACTTCACCAAGGCTGGCAAGATTAAAAAGGGCACCCATTTATCAGTGAGTGACTGGGTCATGAGTACCGGTGGCGGGTACGTGGTTACTGGTAAGTATCATTGGAAGCCAACTAGTAAGACCTTCTACTTTGTATTCGATCAAAGTCAAAAGAAATGGTTTAAATAAAAATTATTCCCACAAACTAAATTCGTTTGGAGTGATTTTGTGAAAAATTATAATTGGATATTCTTAGTTGTTTTTACGATTTTTGTTAGCTATCATTTTACTAACCATGAAGCACGTGCAGACAATAGCATCCTAGCTACATATATTGACGGTGGTTACACTGATTTTTCTAATGTTATTAAAAATGCTAAAAATCCAAACTACTTTGATGCTAAAAATTCAAGTGATTACTATACTAAGGTTCCAAAGGGATACCACTTCTTGATGGTTAGAAAAAATGCTATCATTGGTGAATCTAAAAAAATAAATGGATTACCAATTTACCCTGCTCCATATGGTGATACATTCATAGTTAATAAGGTTATCGTTAACAATGGAAAATACCGTTTTAAGGTCCGTAATGAAAGCCCATTTTCCACCCGTAACTACCGATACATTTCTGCTAATCGGAAACTAGTGAAATTTATTCCTGATTCACTTAGGGTTAATCTTGGTGGGGTTGCTGATCCACGGGAAACAAAGAATCCAGGTAAGTACTACCCAACCATTGCAGTTCCAACTGTCATTCTAGAGGCCCTTTCAAATCGTGACTATGGTAATCCGCCATACACAGCTAAAACTTACCAGCGAGTTAAGAAGCGGGCCCCTGGCGAACAAAAACTACTAGTTCGGTACTTTAAAAATCACGAAGTTAAGCCAATTAGCTACTATGTAAGCCATCATAAATTTTTTGATAAATATTTTGGCCTAAAGGGGAGTTCATCATTAGTGAACTATCGTAAGTACGTTCCAAAGACGTTCTTAGACATTAAAAACTACCTAAAATAATATCCAAAATATTTTAAAATGATAATAGCGGCACCAAAAATTATAAATACAGCGATGCAGCTACACACCATCATAAATAATAAAAATTGCCCCCGGAAATTAATTCCAGGGGCAATTTTTTATTTTATAGTAACCTAAAAGTGTCTTCTGACTTCATTCGATCAGCACTTAATTGATTTAATTCAAACTCAGCATCTCGATATCCCAATCCAACCGCAAAGATTGGTAACTCCCCTTCAGGCAGTTCCAAATGCTTAGCTAGTTGAGCTGGATACTTAATAAATTCAAACGCTGGAATTGAATCAATGCCGAGGTCAAAAGCGGCTAACATAATGCTTTGGGCCAATAACCCCATGTCAATCAATGACCACTCTGAGTAGTTCACTGGTAGTGAGAGGTAGACAATTGCTTGAGCGTCAAATAAACGGTTTGACTGCTGACCAGCCGTCTTCATCCAGCTCTCACCCAACTGTTTTTGAGCATTTGCTACCCAGCCCATCATGTTCTTCTGGGAGCGTTCATCCCACTTATCCATTCCGTCATAACTAATTACCGAACTTGTGTGAACATTTTCGTCATTATTCAATTCTGCATGTTGCTTTCTAATTTCTTCAAGGCGCGCTCCTCTAACAACCGTTACCCGTACTGATTGGGCATTGATCCAAGATGGTGCATGCTTAGCTACATCAATAATGCGCTTAAGATCATCATCTGAAACTGGTCGGTCATTAAATTTACGGATTGATTTCCGTTGTAAAATTGCGTCGATTGTATTCATTAATAATTTCCTCTTCTTTCTGTCGCTTAAATCCGCTTCATTTTCCCTGATAAAACCACTTTGATAGAGTCTAATCGTTTTGTTAATTTCACGAAGCGATTCATTGATATCACGCTGCTTTTTCAATAACGTTTGGCGTTGATCCTTCAGTAACTGTTCTCGCTGTTCCAAAGTGTCACTCCCGTTTTGGAATAACTCAATGTATCGCTTTAACGATTTAATGCTAATTCCAGCATTCCGTAGACATAAAATCATCTCAATTCGATCCTGCAAACGATCATCATAGTAACGATTGCCATTTGCGCTACGGGGGACATTGGTTAAAATCCCGATTCGCTCATAGTATCTAATTGTATCCATCGGTACGTTCAACCGATTACTTAACTGCGTAATTGTTAAATTCAAATAACCACCTCTCTGTTATCTTTTTAATATTATATTGGTTGGAGTTAACTCAGAGTCAAATATTTTTACAAAAAGAAAACGTTTAATTTACATTAAAATTACAAGACTGTGTTATAATCATTTTATAATTAGATTTTAATTATATGTTGCTTTTGGTACTGAACGAATTGGAGGTTTTATTATGAAAGAAAATCATCATAGTGAATCTTTTTGGAAACAACTAAGTAAGTTACTATCCTCAATGGTCGTCACTGCTTCAGTTGCTACAGTTGGTGAGTTTGCTAGTCAATCATTCCATCAGGCCAATGCCAATAATGGTGGAGATTAATGATTAGATATGTTCCATCTGCTAATAAATGATTCAGCGAAGTCAAATTTAGATTAATTCAGGACAATAATTTAAATTCATAGAAATCACACTCATTTATAAATTAAAATCACCCTTTACTTTATCTACAACCCACTAGCAGGATGCATCGTTCCCCCTTTGCATCCTTTTAGTTTGCTTCAAATCATTAAATTATATTAATAGTAGCATTTAATATTGATAGGCCCATTTATGATATCATTCCCCTATTTACTTTTGAACTTAAAGTATAGTATGATTAATAGTATTGTTAATCATATTTTGGAGGAAAATAATGAAAAGAAAAAAATGGTACCAGGCATGGTGGTTATGGCTGGTAGTAGTCTCAATCTCAATGTTCAGCATTGGCGCAATTGTTGGTGGTCGCGATCGGGATAATGAAGCTAGCAGTTCTCAAGAAGCAGCTAGTTCCCAGGTGGATCACGATGATGATGATGACAGCACCGATGAAGATCGTTCTGACGAGGATTCGGTATCAGATGCGGATGTTGATTCAAGCGATGATAGTGATGACGACGTTACTGATGATTTAGACGATGAATCGGATGATGATTCAGATGCCGTTAATGACGATGGCAATTCTGCTTCCAACAGCAGTAGTACCAAGAGTAGTGTTCCAGTTGAATACCAGAATGCTTTAGACCGGGCCGAAGATTATTCAGAGGATATGCACCTATCCAAAGCCGGTCTATACGACCAACTCACTTCAAAATACGGTGAAAAGTTTAGTGCAAAGGCTGCCAATTACGCAATTGAAAACATAAATGCTAATTGGAATCAAAACGCACTTGCCAAGGCGCAATCATACCAAAAAGATATGAAGATGTCTAAAGAAGCAATCAAAGATCAATTAATGTCTAGCTATGGTGAAAAGTTTACGGAAAGTGAAGCTACCTATGCTGTAAACCATTTAGGGAACTAAAAAATAATCAAGCCCCAGAAAGGAATCGCCCTCCTTTCTGGGTTTTTTATATTGCATCCCGAATACATTAATTGACACAACTGCCACCAATTAATATAATAAAGCTGTTTTTTACTATTTTTTAACAAGGGGGTAATCGCTAAAATGGATTTAAATGATGAAAGTATTTCAAACGCCCTCAGTGAGCTTAAGAAACACCTCGTCCCTGGTTATGAGTACCTATTTTGTTCTGAAACCACCTACGAATATAAAAACACATCACTGCCAGCCTACTTGGTTGAAATGGAGCAAAAGACATTCCCGTTCAATTCTCAAAAGGATCATTATGCACATACGGCTGTATTCTTGATTCAGATGGATAAAAGCCATGTAATCGTGCTAGATGCTAGCTCCGATTATTACCAATTTGATAGTACATACGAAACCATCTGCAAGATGCTCAATCGGACGGTTAGTGTGGAAGAATTTAAAACGATGTGTAATGCAATTGAACCAATTGTTAATCATAGCTATTCTGTCGATGATAACGGTAACCTAATCACCCAAAAGTCACTGGTGGATAACGCCAGCCTGGTTGATGGCATCAACGCCATTTTAAGTTTGCGAATCGCACTAATGGCATCGGTACTATAAAATTAAATGGAAGGAAATGATGCCAATTGTTTTTAAAACCAGAACAATTAAGCTTTATTAATAACCGCCTTCAAGAAGACACCATCATTGGATACACATACGATGGATGTGGCATGTTTAATCTTCAAGTTGATGAATATACAAAGATTGACGCCACCATTTTTAAATTCTCGCAACGGATGTTCCCGTATTTTAATGATGTTCGCAAGGATAACGTCACGAATACTGAAATCGCCATTTACTTCCACGGAAGCAACTTTATCATTTCAGAAATTGCGGTTCACGATGATGCTCCCACTACGGTTCAATTTCTAAAATCATTGCGGGAGTATAAAAACACCTTTTTCGACATGCAGGCCTTTAAGGAATCGCTCCCCTTAGCGTTAGATGACCGCTTTTATTTTAACGAAACGTTTGAGACGTTGAACTTGAAGTCAGAAAACTATTTAAATTCACTTCTGTATGGAATTAATGAACTTCTGGGCGCGCGGTCGTTGATTTTGACGATGGGATTGAAGTTGCAGTAGAGATATTAAAAAGGGTTAATTCCAACTAATTTTGGAGTTAACCCTTTTGTGTGTAAATTACTTAATCCCCATGAATCGCTCAAAATAATCTCTTAATTTTTCATCTTCAAAATAAATTCTAACTCCGTTAATTCCCCTCGTTAATAGTACATAATAAATATTCTTGATAAAACTATTAAAACCAGTTTCATCAAAATCATCCTTCTTGAATTTTCCATTAGTATCCAAATAATTATCTTTTAAAGCAATGATCTTCCCATTATTAGTAACAGTAATATCATTAGAAATAATCACTCCAGCATAGTTTAAATCAATTCCCTGAACAGCATGAATCGAACCTATTTCATTTCTAGAGTTTTTCTTGTTTAGCCAATTCTTATTTCCTGAATTCCAACGCCATTTTGAATTGTCAGATTCAACCCAGTCATATTGAGTCTTATCCTTCTTACTAATCCATTTTCTAGTGTAACCTGCCATCACTCTATTTTGAGTCCCCGGTTCATAGTTTTCATTGTAATCTAAATATTCGAACAATTCAGAAATGGAGTTAACCACTCCAAAGTAACAATCATAATTAGGTTGATCACCCTTTAAATATTCAGTAAAAATCCCCTTATTAAAGGGTAAACTATCAATTTGTAAAAATGTTAAAATTCCATTCATAAAGTCTTCACTAGTATATTGATTACAAGATTGATTAGAAACATTAATTCGATATTCTGTTTTAAGAGTAATCTTTTTAAAATGATGGGTTCTAGTGTACTTATCATAATCTAACTTGGGAATATCATTTGGCCTAATTTGTTGGGAAGGATCATACATCAAAATTAAATTATTAGTTAATTCACCTAATAATTTTAATTCATTCGTATCTTTATCATAGTTCCCATTAGCATCCTTAAAAATATCCATCGTCATGTGTTGTCCCTTAGAATAATACCTTCGCAAACGATGGGATTCATCAACAATTATAAAATCATAATGCCGCTGAGAACGAATCAATGTCAAGGCACTTAATACTTCAATGTTATTCACGTTATACGATTTAAATATTTTTTGTCCAGTATCTATCCAATTACTTTTAACGACAATCCCAATTTTGGAATCGGGAAATTTTTTATTAATTAAAGCAGCTAAGTTAGTTAAAATAACTGTCTTTCCAGTACCAGCAAGCCCTTGAATTAAGTAATTTCCAGGATCATTAGCAATCCTATTAATGATACTAACTTTATCTTTGGGCAAAGAGTTAAATGGTGAATACTTAAATAAGATGGATTTCTGTACATCAGTTAATGACTGATGTCGAACATATCCTCGTTCGTATAGAATTTGCCAAAACGGCTTTACAATGTTAAAAAACACGTCGTCCTTGCCTGAATATGATTCTGAAGTGTTTCCACTAGTGTTATTATCAATTATCATATTGGCCCCATCATAGTCGGATGTAACATAAGTAATTAATTGCTTTTCAATATCATCTAGTGACTGCTGATTAATAAGTTTCCCAAAATCAATCATTACCTCTAGGTATTTACCATCAACATACCTATGATTAGGTTCCTTTAAATGTTCAGCATGCCGAGCCTTAAAGTGTTTAGTTTGGCCAACATAAATGTTTTTATTCCCATGATAAACATAGATAATATCCCCAGTAACCAATTTAAGCTCATCGCGATTAGTAATTTTATCATGGTAGGGAATTAGCTTCCCATCACCCTTTTTTATCTTAAATTCTTTTGCTACAAAATTTCTCCTCATTTCATTCACCTAAAATAATTATTTCAAAATATGCTTACCAGCAGATGCCCTTAATAACGCTGCCCTTAATTCTTCATCCACCGCATAGATGTAAAGACCATGAACCCCACGTTTCATCAAAACGTTTAATTCGTTTTGTAACAGCTCTTCAGATACATCGACTTTTTTACCGTTAATTGAACGTCGATTTGTTGCTTTAGAATTCTTACTACTCTTTGAATCAAAAATAATTTTACCATTGCGGTATTTAACGGAGGGCCCAATAATCAATCCGGCATAGTTAAGATCAAATCCTTGAATCGTAAATGTAGAACCAATTTCATCAATCGTCTGTGGTTGTTCAACCCATGGTAGTTTAGACACCCTCCGTTTCTTAGATAATTGTAAATTCCAGGGTAGTGATAGATTTCCAGCTCTGACTAGCCAGTTACTCCCATCTGGTTTTTTCTTTTGTTTATAGTCCCAATCAAAAGTTGCAATCATTCTAGACAAGCCATTGTTCTCATTTTCATCCTTAGAATTATGGCTTTTAATTGCTCTATATACGCTTTTAGCATCAGCAGCAATTTCTAAGTCATAGCTACTATCTTCGGGGATTGGGTTCACTTCTCGGTTAAAAATTAAATCATCAATCCATTTGATGGTATCGTTTGATGCCTGCATCCTAATTTGACTACTTAACTTGATTAAATTGTTATTAGCAAGAGCTTTTGTCTCTATTTTTTGAATGGTTTCGTTACTAACGTAACCAGTGGTGGTCAAAATTTGGTGTGGATCAAAAACCGCAACCACTACCTTTGCACGCTGCAATAGTTCATTTAATTGGTTATTTCCCCGGTACGCTTGAATGCTTTGCGTCCACAATAAGTGGGCCTCATCTACTAATACCACATCTACCTTAGGGCTTCCTAACGGATGTTTATTAATAAAATTAGACGGATTATTAGCAATATCAGGATCTAATTTGTTTAACCCTAATTTCTCGGCAATTCGACGATAAACATGCTGCTGTTCCTTGTGATTTACTAACAGGTACGCCTTAGGATGATCATGGTTACTTTCTTGTTGGGTTTTATTTAAGTTATTAAAAATTTGACTTAATAAAACAGTCTTTCCAGTTCCTGCAGCCCCTTCAACTAAAATGAGGGTCCCGGAATCTTGCTTATCATTGAATTGAGTCAATCTATCATTGATTTGCTTTTC
This sequence comes from Lactobacillus sp. Sy-1, assembly GCF_019303535.1. Taxonomy (GTDB): domain Bacteria; phylum Bacillota; class Bacilli; order Lactobacillales; family Lactobacillaceae; genus Nicoliella. The sequence continues at coordinate 1,409,043 of NZ_JACCIU010000001.1, forward strand.
AATCCGAGTAGCCGCTAAATATTGTCCAGGCTTTAGTTTATGAAATGGAGAGGATTTAAATAGGGCTGATAGTTTAATCGTTTCTTCAGCTGGAAAGATATCCCCATCCATACGGTGAAGCTGACGCCAAATTTTGGAAAAAATTGGATTTAATTCATTAGATGTATAGTACTCATCTTGATCATTAGTTCTTCGGTTATTTAGGCGTTTAATTTGATTCGAACTCAGTAAATACATCATCATTCTATTTTCAATATCTAAAGTTAGCGACTTATTAAAATGATTATGACCAATTACAAGTAAATTAGTATTATCCTGATTCAGTTCAATAAAATCATCCCGTTGTTCAACCAAATGCTGGTTCGTTCTTCTATCAATATCATTAGTTTCTCCAACGTACGCATGGTAGCCAGAATTTACCTTGTCAATAATGATGTAGACCGTAGGAAACCTAAAAATAACCCGGTAAGCGTCTGGATCATTAATAAGTTCCTGATTTAATTCGGATAGTCCATTTTTATTATACCTAACCCGTTTAATAATTGGATAGTCACTCATTTAATCTCCTCCACATAAAGTATAATCGGTAGCCAAGCTAATCCTTAGTTTGAATATATGCTTATCATTATATGTAAAATTATTAATATATTTATTTTATCATTGTTTAACAAATGGTGGTTGACATTTTCATAATCAGATTCTACATTTAAAATGTATTTAAATTATTTCAGGAGGAATCAATATGAAATTCAGAAACCTTACTTTATCAATTGCTACTCTATTATTAATGGCTAGCACCCTATCGTTATTAACCACCACTAAGGCTAATGCTGCAACTTGGAAGACTGGTGTTCCACCGGTAATTAGCAAATCTACGTCCTGGCGGAGTGACTTTATAAAGGCCCCTGCCAAGTATCGGACCAACAAATATTACTACACGCGAGTATTCACTCCGTTGTCCAAAACAGCTGGTTTTAACCCTGTTACTGCTATCTACACCAAGAGTAAAAAATTTGTTGGTAATGGTGGAAATGCTGGTGTTGATGCTTCAATTTACCCACACTATCAATCAATAGGTCATGGTTATTACAAAGTTACCGCTGGTGGAGAGAGCCATAATAATAAGAAGAGCCTATCCTACGAATTACACAGTACTCTTAATCATGATGATGGTGAAACTGTTTTAATCAAAGTTCATAATAGCAAGCAAATTTCAATATGGTCATATGAAAATAAAACGACTGGTAAGCAGGACTACCGGGGATTATTCAGACCATACAATGGTAATATTAACTAATCTGAATCATTGTTTTCACAATTAATTAGCAGTTTTTGCTTCCAATTCAGACTTTCCGTTCATTTATACTGTATATTATTTCATTGACAACCCTACCACATCAGGAATACACTTATTTAAATTCATAAAAATTCATCATAAATTGGAAGTGTTGGTAATGGTAACAAGTTCTAAATGGGATATTTTTAAGTCTGGTTGGCAGTTAGCTAGTCATCCAAATCAGTTAGTTTCGGCAATTAAAAACATGCGTAAACCACTGTTAATTGAATTAGTAGTGCTGCTCATCCTGCAAGTTTGTTCATGGTTTTTGATTTTCAATAATCACCGGATTTCAATTGCCCCAGACCTCACCATCATTGGAATCGTCAGTTTATTTTCGGGGGTCACCAACATCATGAGCGTGGTGTTGGATTCAGACGGGAACATGACGAACTTCTTTTGGGGAATGTTAAACAACATCACCTACGTTTACGTTTCATTCAACGCTCACTTGTATGGTGAAGTCTATCTCTATACATACTTCTTTATCTCCCAGTTCATTGGCATTTATTCCTGGAATAAACGAAATATTGAACATCCGATTGGTGATAAAAACGAAGTCCAAGTCAAGGAACTTTCGGCTCGGGGCTGGGTGTTACTAACGATTGCGGTACTAATTAGTTGGGTCATCCTAGCAATGTTTTTACAACGGGTCCCTCTAATCACGCCGACTTTGGATCCGCATCCATGGATTGATGCCCTCAGCACGGTTGTTCAAGTCATCGCCCAAATCCTGTTAATTTGCCGGTTCAGTAGTAGCCAGTTCATCCTTTGGATTATCGGTAACACCCTTGAGATTATTTTATGGACGGTTAGTTTCAACCCCATCATGATTATGCTATTTATTGCCTGCAACGTGAACTCATTCTTTGGTTGGTATGTATGGAACCAAAAGCTAAAGCAACAAACAGAAATTGAATCATAACTAAAAAGGGATTCCGCGATGGAATCCTTTTTTTAAGCCTTCGAAAACATTTTCCGATCTACAAAGTTGGTATTGGCAATCTTCATGTGCCCATTCACATTATCAGAAAAACGATTATCACTAACTAATGACACGCTGCTAACCCCTACATTATCATGATCGATATTAATAATGTTATAACTAGTAGAATCCTTGTATAGATGATCATGGTCATTTCGACAGTCAATGTGGTAAGCCGTAGAATCGCAAACTACGTTTAAAACGCCATCCCTAACGAATGAAGCTGGAAAATGAACGTGTCCGCTAAATATCCCTAAAATTCGGTGACCGCGAATTACATCATAGAGCTCCTCACTATTTTGCAGGATACTAAAGTTCATGTTGTCCAACACCACCCCCGCAGATGGATGGTGCATAAACATCAATGCCGGTTTGTCAGAAGCAGCGAGTTCTTTTTTCACCCAGTCCAATTGCTGCCGGTCTAAGTAGCCCTGTGGTAAATCCTTAAACGTTGTATCTAAGCAGTAGATATCGTAATCTGCCAAGCCCACTTTATAGTAATAATGGTTTTGGGCCGGTTCATTCAAATAGCCAGTAAAAAATGCATCCGTGCGGTCATGATTTCCTAATGTAACAAAGATGGGCACCCCAATCCGATCCCGTTGCTTATTTAAATACTTCCGTAAACGCTTGTAATCTAGTTTATTTCCTTCATGAATTAAATCACCTGTTATGACAATCAGTGATGCATTATAGTCTAGGCGGTGCTTATAAATATCATCAAATACTAACTGTAATTTATCATTCGGACTAAATTGTTGGAGCATTTCCTTCACACCATTGCTATTATGGAGGTGCGAATCGCTAATTTGAATTATTTTATATGGCAATTTATCCACGCTTCCTTCTTTTAGTAGAAAAGTTTATCACACTAAAAGATTATCATTCTTACTTATAAATAAAGTAAAATGAATGTATTTTTTTGGTAATAACTAAAAATGATGGTTATCCACATGTGGATAACCATCATTTCAAATTATTGTTTATGCCCCGTTAGCACATCCTTCAAATGAATAATTTCATTTGGCAGGAACTGAGTCAACGTAGCGCTTTGCTTCGGATACAAAGTTAGCACTAAATCGCCATTTAAAATTTGCCCTAGGTAAACATCTTTAATGTCATGATGTTGTTGCTTTAACAGGTTCATTAACCATTCCTGACTCTTATTGATGTGTTCCAAGACATCGTCATTAACGTTCCCATCAGTGATCACTGGTAGATTAGTGGTCGTATCATGGTAGTTATTAATGTTTAACTCACCGTTTTGTTCCAAGGTGACCTTACTAACCTGCTGGAGGTCAGTAACCCCGGAATTATTGAGCTTAAATACCAAATCACTAGCTGAAACGCCACTCCGCAATGCGGTCGCAACGTCAATCCGGCCCTTGTTGATCAAGACCTTCGGACTTCCGTTCATCAGGTTCTTGAAGAAATCACTCGAATTAATCAAAACCTTACTGCTAAAGATAATCATCGTCCAAATCAGCACAATAACGATGAACTCTAGAATTGAAATACTGAGGTTAAAGACGGTCCCACCGACAATTCCCCCTAATACATAGTTTTGGAGTTCATCGACAGCATTTGAAGGGTCCAGATTGCCCTTTCCAGACAGGTTAATTTGAAATACCAACATTAAGAAACCAATCAGAAGCTTTCCAGCAATATTAATATACTGGCTTCCGCTAATGCTGAGGTTCAATCCGCCCCGCTGGACATACTCAATTTTATTCGCAAATGGATGTACCTTCTTCGTTGAATAAACGTCCGTAGTTGAATTAATATCCACTTCGTAGTACTTATCATGCACCTTTAAGACTAGCTGCTTACTAATCGTTGGCGAACTAGAATAAATCTCAGAGAGCGGAACATCTTTTTCCTTACTAATTTTTTGCATGATTCGTGCAATTTGGGTTGCATCACTTTGTGTAGATGCCTGATTTTGTAGTTTACCAATCTCTAGGCAGATCACGGCTGCCGCAAAGGCAAACATCACAATTAAAATGTTGCGAAATTTAAGGTTAGTGCGATCCTTAGAATATTTAATTCCAATTATAATAATAATGGCACTAATTAATAATCCAACTCCAATGAATAAGTAATCCAATAGGTGTGAATTTTGGGTTAAGTATTGATACGAATAAAATTTGATAATTAATCACTTCTTAAATTAAATTTTAATTTTATTATAATCCAAAAGTGAAATGAATTGATACTAAATAACCCCAATTGGAAATATTTTTAGGCCTTAAAACTATTTTCATTCAATGAAATCATTTCTAACAATCCTTGAGCTGCATCGTACCCCTTATTCCCAGCCTTAGTTCCAGATCTTTCAACTGCTTGTTCAATGTTTTCAGTGGTTAAGACTCCAAACATCACTGGAATTGGTGAGTTTAACTCAATTTGAGCAACGCCCTTGGCCACTTCACCGCTTACCAATTCGTAGTGGCTGGTTGCCCCCCTAATAACCGCCCCGAGCGTAATTATTCCGTCGTATTGACCTAAGCTGACCACCTTTTTGGTTGCAAATGGAATTTCAAATGCTCCTGGAACCCAGTAAACATAAATATCTTGGTCGGCAACGCCATGTCGTAATAGGTTATCGCGGGCCCCACCCAATAGATTCGAAGTAATCGCGTCATTAAACCGAGCGATTACAATTGCGACCTTCTTGTTTTTACCTTCAAATTGTCCTTCATGAATATTCATTGTTTAATCTCCTTTATAGTGCGTGGTTAAAGCGTTCCCGCTTTGTTTTTAAGTAGTTTTTATTTTCTGGATAGACGTTAACGATTAGCGGGAGTCGTTCCACAATTTGAATCCCGTCGGCTTCCAATTGGGAGTCCTTTTCTGGATTATTGGTTAATAACTTAACTTGGTCCCATCCAAAGAATTTTAAGATTTTTGCCGCAACGTCGTAATTCCGTTCGTCCGCCTCAAATCCAAGTTCGAGGTTCGCATCCACCGTATCCAGGCCGGCTTCTTGTAATTGGTAAGCCATTAACTTATTGGCTAACCCAATTCCACGCCCTTCCTGCCGCAGATAAATCACCGCACCGTAACCGTAGTCAGCAATTTCCTTCATCGCTTGATCTAACTGTTCCCCACAATCACACCGGTGTGAACCCAAGACATCTCCAGTTAAACATTCAGAATGAACCCGGATCAACGGAACCTTATCGCTAGGTTGACTTAAATCACCGTAAGTTAATGCGAGGTGGTCCTTGCCATCATACTTATTGAATAGGCTTAGCTTAAAATCGCCATACTGATTGGGTAAATTAACCGTCACGGTTGGTTCAACTACGTCTTGGTGCAGGTAGCTAATTAAGTCAGCAATCGTAATTGCGGTTAACCCCCATTCAGTTGCCTTCTGGAACAACCGGTGTTTTCTAGCCATGTGTCCATCATCATCAACAATTTCACAGATGTATGCAGCGTCGGTTCCTGCTAGTTGCGCTAACTCAATCGATGCTTCAGTATGGCCCTGTCGTTCCGCTAAACCGTTTTGCCGGGCCCGAAGCGGAAAAACGTGTCCGGGCTTGTAAAAATCATTCGGCTGGGCGGTGTCACTACCAATTGCTTGGATTGTAATGCTTCGATCATAGGCAGAAATGCCGGTCGTGGTTTGTTTATGGTCAACCCCGGTTAAGAAGGCGGTGCCAAAAGCATCTTCACTGCCATCAGCAGCCATTGGTTTAAAGTTTAAACGGTCAGCCTTATCACCAGTAACTGGCACACAAATCAATCCCCGTGCGTTTTTAATCACGAAGTTGATGTTTTCAGGAGTGGCATCTTTAGCCAGTCCGACCAAATCCCCCTCAGCCTCACGGTCATCATCATCAATCAGCACAATTAACTTACCGTTCTTGAGGTCCTCAATTGCTTGTTTTACATTTGTCATTATTACAACCAACCCTTCTATCCCATGATTCGGTTAACATACTTACTTAAAATATCAGTTTCCAGATTTACAAATTCACCATTTAACACCGTTGCAAGATTGGTATTATCAGCCGTATGTGGAATTAGTGATACCGTAAAAGTGGCCGGAGTGCACTTTTGAATCGTCAGGCTAATGCCGTTAATAGCAATCGAACCCTGTGCAACGATTCCGTATGCTAATTCAGCTGGAAACGTAAATTGGTAAAGAATTGCATTTCCCAGCGGCATTCTTTTTAAGAGGCGCCCCACTCCATCGACATGCCCAGATACAATGTGGCCCTCAAAGCGTTCGCTCACTAGCAACGCCCGTTCTAAATTGACGACTTTCCCGATTCGCCAATTATTCATCGTTGTTTTATTAAAGGTTGCGGGCATTACATCTAAGTCAAACTGGTCTGCTACCACATTGGTTGCGGTTAGACAAATGCCATCCACCGCCAGGCTGTCGCCAATTCGGTACCCATCTAATATTTGTGAATCATTAACTCTAATCGTTAATTTAACGCTATCGCCAGTTCGGTTAAACCTTTGTACCGTCCCAGTTCCATGAATTAATCCAGTAAACATTATTTCACCTGCTCGCTAACAATTCGTAAATCAGGTCCTACCTGCTCAACGCTTTTAAACCGGAGGGCAACGGAATGATCTAAATGCACCATTGGTAATCCCGCTTTTGGAAATAACTTCGGCGCAACGTAGGTAATCATTTCATCGTATTCACCAGCATTTAAAAACTGAGAGTTAACGTGTTGGCCCCCTTCAACGTAGATCGATTGGATGCCTAATTCACCAATTGTCTTAGTAATTGTTTTAATTTCAAAATCGGCTGGTTTAACCACCTGCACGTGTTCAGGTAGCGTAACGTCAGCCAGCTGATCTGAAAAAATCACTACTGGCCCGGCCGTTTTAAAAATTTGATTCTCTAAATAATTTTTTAATCGTCCACCACGATCTAGAATGATTCTGGTGGGTGGGAAATCAACCTCACCACTTGGTAACAATAATGGGTCATCAACCATCACGGTCTGCGCTCCCACTAAAATTGCTTGGTAATCCATTCGTTCGTGATGAACTAATTGATTCACTTCGTTTGCGGTCACCGCTGTCCGTTGGTCAGGAGCAGCGGTGATCTGGCCGTTCATGCTAATTGCCTGCTTTAATGTAACGAACGGCCGGTGGTGTTGATAAAAGAAATTGTAGTGTTCATTTAACGCCCGGCTTGCTGATTCCAAGACAGGTCCGACCACTTCAATCCCATGGTCCTTAAGAATTTGAATTCCCTTTCCATGCACAAGTGGGTTCGGATCGAACTGACCCACGACCACTTTTTGAATGCCACTTTCAATCACTGCATTTACACACGGTGGCTGTTTACCAAAGTGCGCACACGGTTCAAGAGTGACGTATAAAGTTGAATTTTTTAGTTTTTCGGGGGTTTTACAGTTATCAATTGCCATTCGTTCAGCATGCTTATCACCATAACGTCTGTGATAGCCAGTCGCTATGATTTGATTATCGTTAACGATTACAGCCCCCACCAACGGATTGCGATAGGTGTGGTAACGGCCCTTTTCGGCTTCTGTAATCGCTAAGCGCATTATTTGTTCATCGTTCAAGCTCTTTATTCCCCCTTTAGACCCAAAAAAAGCCCTGTAGAAAGTATTCTACAGGGCCTTTAAATCCAATTTTAATGACACAAAAAGCATCCACTCATTGTGTCCGATTAAATTCTTCTCCCATCCAGACTATCACTGTCGGTCTCAGATTTGCACTGAGTCAACTAGCTAGGAACCCTAACTAGGTCACGGACTTTAGACATTCACTGCCTATCACCGTCGGTCGGGAATTTCACCCTGCCCCGAAGAATATGCTATTCAACTTTAAAATAAGTATATTATAGCTTCTGTTAAATCGCAACTAGAATGTTCTCAAAATAAAAAGCCGCCCCGAATTAAATCGAGCCGACCCTTTAAAAATGAATGTTAATTAGTTTCTTTTCCGTCTGTAAAGGCCACCAAAGATTCCAGCGAATGAAAGCATGATCATCCCAAGTAAAATTTCTGCTTGAACGTCATTATTTTCACCGGTTTGTGGTAACTTACTCTTCTTGTTAGATTTAGAAGCACTGGCGTCTTTGCTACTACCATTCTTAGAGGTAGCACTGGTTCCTGTACCATCTGTTGAGCTAGTCTTGGAACTAGTGGAGCTTGAATTAGTACCTGAGTCATCAGAGCTATCACCATTCTTAAGCTTACTATTAGCTCCTAATACCTTTGTGGAGCCATTAGAATTGGTAGAATCAGATGCATCATCATCACTAGTGGTAGTACTATCATCGGCAGATGATGAACCGGTGGTGTCATCATCACTCGTACTAGTAGTATCAGTGGCACTATCTGAACTAGCGTCATCTGAAGTGCTAGTTGCATCGGATGAACTAGTAGCAGCGGTTGCATCACTAGTGGTACTTGAAGCATCTGATGAACTAGTGGAGCTGCTGGTAGTACTTGATGAACTAGTGGCACTAGAAGTTGCTGAGGAGCTAGCTGATGTGGCACTGCTGCTTGAAGCACTATCATTAGCATAAGTTACCGATTTGTAAGCAAATAGTGAATTTGTGTTATTAGTTAAATCATTAACAATTGCTTGCCAATTACTTAGAATATCAAATTGATAATTACTCCCAAATCTGTTAATTAAGTCACTTTGCGTAACTGAAGTAGCATTAGTGAACCATTCAGCATCGTTACTCCCCGTTGAATCAACTGGAGTGTTATCAGTAGCGGTAGTACTCCGGTCGAGTGCATACCCCTTGAACGATCCATTTTCATAAACGGCGGAACGATAGTAAGTAACTGGGACTGAAACCTGCTTAAGAACCTGACCAGAGTTATTGTACAAGCTAAATGACTTGTAGAATACCCGGGTCAAATCAGAAGCATTTAAACCACTTGGTAAACTGGATGAGTTGTAAGTGTAAACAGCATAAGAATTAGTGCTGGCAGATGACGAGCTGGCACTAGAACTAGCTGATGAGCTCGAACTAGAAGTCGTAGCAGAACTCGTGGATGAGCTACTGGATGACGAACTTGTGGATGAGGACGAAGTGCTACTGGTAGAGCTACTGGAAGTACTGGTACTTGTTGAAGTAGAACTGCTGGTAGAACTACTAGAAGTACTAGTGCTTGTTGAAGTAGAACTGTTAGTAGAACTTGCTGAACTATTACTAGAGCTACTGGATGAGGTAGGATTTGCACTATAATAAACATTGATTGTTGGAACGCTGCTACCAGTAGCTAAAAATGAAAGTGACGTGTTATTTGTGGTGTCTCCTGAGATCGAAACAGAACCACCAACATTGTTGCTAGCACTGTAAGGGGTGTATCCACTAGGCGCTGCAATCGCAACTGAATATGAGTTTCCAGAATAAATATTATCACCAGTAACGTACTGGGCACTGGCGACTGAACTACCATTATTGTCAAGATAGTTAATTTGAGTTGGAACCAATGAAGTCGTTCCAGCAGCAACCAAGTATCCGGGAGTTGAAGTCCCATTAAATGCTGAATTAGTAACTAGATCAAATGACCACCATAAATCGTCGCCACCATAGTAAGCGTTGTTACTGGTTGATAAAGGTCCATTCTTTAGTGTTAAAATTGCAAATGATGTAACTGCTGAACCATTACTTGCTAACAATGCTGGGGTACTTGAAGTTGATGAAGCACTAGCAACAAAGGTGGCATAGCTAGCGGAATCTACGGCAGAAGACGTAATCGATCCATCTACTTCACGGTATTGAACTAAGTTTTTAATGCCTGTAATTGGTGCAACCCCATTGCTTAAGGCATATTCAATTACAGTGGGAACGTTAAAACGACCGTCATTAAAAGTTTGAACGGTTGCATGGTAAGTAGCTGAATTATCACCACTAACTGAGAAACCAATCTTAACGTTATTACTGCTATCAGTTGACATATATGGAACCGCACTCAAGGTATTAGCGCTAGCGGGTTTACTTGCAACTAGTGAAATATTACTTGCCGTAGAAGCAGTTGGTCTAGAACTAGCACTAGCAGTAGTTTCAACAGCCCCTAATTTGTAGGAAAGTCCATCATCATCACTGGCTTGAGTATCACTACTGTCAGTGGTTAATGATTGGGTGTCATTACTGCTTTGCGTATCGCTATCAGCACTAACAGATTGAGCAGAAACGCTACTGCTTTGCGTATCACTACTTGAGGCAGTAGATTGTGCGGAATCGCTACCACTTTGCGTGTCACTACTGGATGCAGTAGATTGTACACTTGCATCACTACTTGCAGTCGTTGATTGAGGAGTCTCATCATTTGACGGATTCGTGGACTCAATCGTAGCGTTGCTATCACTATTAGTTGTGACTCCATTAGAACTAGAATTGTTAGAATCAGCATGAGCAGCTTCTGGAGCAACTCCAGCTGCTAGTAATGCTAAAGCGGCAGTTCCCATTACAACCCATTGTTTCTTTACTTTATGTAATATTTTCTTTTCATTTACTTTACGATATCTCATTTTATTAGCCATAATTAATTCACAATCCTTTCATACTTTGTTATATATGATTTTATAATATTTGTAAAACAAATGACACCAAAAGGCACAAAAAAACACCCATTCAGTAAATTAATATTGAATGGATGTGCTTTTAAATTAGTTAATTATTTTTGACGCTTGTATAATCCGAATAGTAATCCAGAAAATGCAAGTGCAGTTAACCCAACTAATGAAGCTTGTTTTGCAACGCTATTTTCACTAGTTTGTGGTAACTTAGCCTTATTGTATCTAGCATTAACACGGTAATGCTTAGATTTGTTTACAGCCTTGAAGTGGTGACCAAATTTAGCTTTAGCACCCTGAACGTGCTTACCATGCTTATTAGCATCCTTATAGCCACTGTATTTCTTGGCAGTCTTCTTTTCTTGAACTTCCTGTTTAGCCTTTTTCTTCTTAGCTTGTTCCTTAGCAAACTTATCCCTTGCACCCTTAATTGAAGTGGTACCACCTGGTTTCTTTTTGCTGGTGGTAGTCTTCTTATTGGACTTGGAACTAGTTGTAGTTCCCTTGTCTGAATCATCACTGGTTACGAGAATCGTCACAGGAGCGTAACTAGCAACCACGCTCCGGGAAGCAGATGATGATGGAGCAGTAGAAGATGAAACCACTGATGAAGATGAAGAAGCAGAGCTAGTTACAACTGAGGCACTGGAACTAGCAACTGAGCTAGCACTCACCAAACTAACCAATACCGTTGTCGAACTAGGCACATAGCTGACTACGTAAGTAGGAGTGGCTACACTACTCGTAGCAGTTGAAGTTGAGGAACTGCTGGTTGATGACGAGGAACTGCTAGTTGATGATGAAGGGGCAGCACTTGGCTTGGTAACGTAAACAGTGTAGGTTGCATTAGATGATCCCAATGTGTATGAACTGGATAGTGCCCCACTGGTTAGTTCATAGCCAGCTGGCACGGCAGCGGATACTGCGGATGAAGCCAGCGAGCTTCCCTGGGTTCCGGTTGCAGTAAATGATCCAACGGTTGCCTTAGTTGCTGAATCAACGTAAACGAAGGTATCAGTAGTCGATTTAGCTTCAGCAGTGACGTATACCTTGTAGCCACTGTTATCACTGCTACCAAATGCTAACGATGTATTTAGATATGCATTGGAAGCGTTGCTTGAGTCATATTCATAGCCGCTTGGTACGTTTAATTTAACGGTACTGGTGTCAACATTGCTATTTGGTTCACCTGAAGTTGAGTAGGCTGAACCCACTTGTGAGCCAGTTGAGGCATCGTAGTAGGTAAATGTATCAGTTACGCTACTGGCTGCAGGAGTGGCATTCTTAACGTAGTGTAATGTCACTGAGACAGAAGTTGAACTTCCGTTAGCATCAGGAGTGACAGTGGTTGCATCAGCACTGGATGTATCTGCAGATGACAAAGTATACCCCTCAATTGAAGTTGGCGCTGCTGAGAAATTGGCACTGTCTGGAGTCCAATTACCATAGCTAGTTACGCTATGGGTTACCGCATCATATGAAGTTGCCGTTCTGGTGAAGTTCACTGCTGATGATGAGGCCGCACTTACGGTACTACCCTTTTCATCAACAAAGTTGACCGTTCTGGTGTAAGTTTGTGATTCAGTGGCACTATCAACCCCACTTGTCCCATCAGAGTATGGCAAGATTTGGTGCTTAAGGTAAACATTGTAACTAGCGTTTGAAGTCCCAAACGAGAAGTTAGAGAATTTACTATCTGCGAATTCATAACCAGCAGGGACTGCGACGCTGTAGGAAGATGCTGGAGAACCACTGACGGTGGCAGAAGATACTTGCGAGTTGTTGTTATCTGCATCGTAGTAGGTAAACGTGTCGGTTACAGAAGAATCAAGGTCATAAGTAAGCGTTACCCCCTGAGCATAGTAAGCACCAGAATCATTATATGAAGCATTAAAGGTTCCGTTAATATAAGAAGATCCAGAATCTGTCGTCGAAGTACTAATATTATCAAAGTTATTATTATTAGCTGAAGCACTAGCAAATTTATATCCAGCAACAGATGGTACAGCAACGGAAAAAGTATTCCCTGGATAAATATTATCCCCAGTTAGATACTGAGAGGTAGGAAGATTATTAGTTAATGAACCACCATTATACTGATAGTTAAACTTTATTGGAGCATTTAATGTATTATAACTAGTTTTAATCAAAAGTGAACTCATACCGGATTCGTTTGAAGATGATATATATTTTGGATTAAGTGCTTTATTATTAACATCAAATGATAAAGATAAAGTTCCCCCGACTGCCAAATTATCTAAATATTCACTAGGTAAATTAAAGAGAATCGCTGATACATTGCTTGTAAAAAGACTAGAACTATTAACTGGATACTGTAAACTACTATCAGAAGTAGAACTAATATAACTAACATAATTACTTAACTGATCATTAGAAATAGAGAGACTATTTTTATTACCGTTATTTGCATCATAGTTGATTGTTAGGTTAGAAATATTACTTAAAACGTCACCTTCAAAATATGAACTACTATTATTAGAGAATGCAATTGCATTTGTAAATGAGTAACTTGAACCATTTGAATTAATAGTTTGAGTTTTAATCGTCAAATATGCGTTATAAGCACTACTTTTATATTGGTTTGTCGAAACAAAGGAAGCATTATATTTCGTATAGCCATCATCATCATTTACGCTAGTAGAAGTAGAAGTAGAAGTAGAACCACCAAAAAGAACAGCAGGAGCACTATCAACCAACGACACATTCGTCGCTTCATTCGAGTTTGGAGTACTATCTAGCCCCATCCGATAATCTAATCCATCCTCAGTTGCGCCTAACTGAGTGGCCGCACTACTTTGGGTGTCAGCATTTGCATTCGTGGAAGTAGAACTCGTTGTAGATTCATCCCCACTCTTGCTATCGTTCGCACTAGTGGTTGAACTGGAATCAGTTGAATTAGCGCTACTTGACGTGGTGGAGTTATCACCACTTGAGGCAGCATCAGTCTTTGAATCTGATCCCGAAGCATTGGAATTCGCGCCTGAAGTATTTGAATCATTACTAGCACTTGCAGAAGTTGTATCACTTGAACTATTAGTACTAGAAGTTGTCGACTTTGAATCCGTAGTAGTTGAAGAATCATTAGCAGCACTAGCTGTCCCAGAGTTAGCAGTGTTTTGCATAGCATTAGTGTCTGAAACAGAAGGTGTCGCACTTTCGGGTTCATTCGTGGCGGCCTTTGCTACCACTTCAGTCCCCACTAAGCTGTGGTTTGCTAGCACTTGCGGTGCCGTCTCAGCAGCTAAGAACGTTAGTGCAGCAGTACCTAAAACCACCCACTGTTTTTTGACCTTATGTAACACTTTTCTTTCTTTTGTTTTCCGATATTTGAACTTATTAACCATCATTTTATATCACGTCCTTTACACAATTAATTGTAATTATTTTTAAAAAAAAGTAAAACTTTATGAACCGCAATCTAATCAAATTAACGATCGATATGTGCCACCAAAGTTTCATAAATTAACATTTATTGGATTAACAAATCATATATTTAGATAATGAGTCCAAATAAAAATGGCCTTCCGAATTAAATCAGAAGGCCACTTTTATTAACTTTAGATTAGTTTACTTTTGCCGTTTATAAAGGCCAAATAGTAATCCAGAAACTGCGATTGCTGCTAGGCCAACTAGTGCGGCCCCCTTAGCGAAATTATTTTCACCAGTTTGTGGTAATTTAGATTCATCATTTTTAAATGAAGCTTTTTGACTCTTTTGAGTGGTTGTAGCAACCCCTGCTTTATCGCTACTTTCAGACTTTGTAGTAGCAGTACTTCCAGTTCCATTGTCATCAGTATCAGTGGTGTCTCCGGTATCATTAGTATCGGTATCATTAGTATCAGTATCACTAGTGTCATCATCGGCACTACTGTCTGCACTGCTGTCAGTGTCATTATCAGTATCGGTATCATTGTCATCTGAAGCAGCCGATGAGTCACTACTACTATCAGAGCTAGAAACTACTGATGCGCTAGAACTACTTTCAGCAGTGCTTGATGCAGATGCACTACTTGCTGCGGAAGAAGCCGTCGAAGATGCGGATGCACTACTTGATGCGGTTGCACTATTTGATACAGAGGAACTAACCACTACATAGGTAGTAGTTGTAGATGAAGCTGGCGTAGTTACATAGGTAGATGCAGCATAGGTTTCATTTGAAGTACTAGTGCTGGTGCTAGTGCTAGTTCCAGCATTAGTTGGTGTGTCCGATTTGTAATAAAGAACAAGACCACTAACACCCGTATTATTCTTTGAACTACTATCTGGCAATGTTCCAAATAATTGTCCGGCCGAAGTTGCAACGTTTCCGCTGACTGCACTGGCACCGCTATAGGTATATCCAGCAAACGAACTAGGGCTAAGTACGAATGAGTTTCCAGGGTAGAAGTTAGAACCAGTTAAGTAACCATTAGTAGCACCACTAACTGAGCTACCACTTGTCGTTGCAAAACTAACTTGAACTGGAACACTAAATGCAGTAGCTGAATATGGGGCTACTGATGTGGATACTGAATATGAGTTAACGGATGATTGAGTAGTAGCATCATCTACAGAGTTTAAGTAACTAGCGTTAAATGCTGAACTTGTACTTGGAAGTTCATACGATACCCTTAGCACATCGCCCTTCTTAAAGTTATAACTTTGAAAGTCAGATGGTAAGCTAAATAGTAATGCAGATGCTGCACTAGATTTACCATCAGAAGCAGCAACTGAAAAGCCGTTAGCAAAGAGCACAAAGCTACTTACAGAGCCACTTGGAACACTATATGAAGTCACTTGGTTATTAACTGAATCATTATAGTAGTAAACCAAGCTTGTCACTTCGCTAGCTGCTGAAGACGTTAATGGTGAATTACCATTACTATCGTTTGCGTAGGTTACAGCAACCGCGTAGTTAAAGCTTGAATTGGAACTTCCTCCATTAGAAGTAGGAACTGAATATGAATAAGTTGATGAAGGTGCGCTTGCCACCGCATGATAGGTGTAACTAGCACTGGATCCAGCTGAGCCGGTTTCACCAAAAGATACAGTTGCATCGTAAGAACTTAAATTAGTGGTTGATACTGATTTGGAATCTGATGAAGGATCAGAGGTAGCACTAGAACTGGAACTAGTTGTTGAGGTGCTACTCCCCTTAGAATCATAAGTGGTAGTGGTAGTACTGGTACTAGTGGTTTTGGTTCCATTTGAAGTTACAGTGGTAGTAGTCGTAGAAACTTCAGCTGAACTAACACTCACGCTTGATGTAACGCTAGTTGCCACCGTTGGAACAGAAGTAGTAACTGAAACGTTATTAGTTGCTGGCAACTTTCCAGCATCATTAGTAGAGACAGATGTTGGGGTACTACTTGAGGTAGTAGCTGCTGGCGCATTAGTTGCTGGCGAAGCCGTATCCGCCTTCGCCACCACCCCAAAGCTAACGCTGTGGTTATCCAATACCTCTGGTGCTGCCCCGGCCGCTAAGAATGCTAACGCAGTCGTGCCCATAATCATCCACTGCTTCTTTACCTTATGTAAAACTTTTTTCGCTTGAGTCTTCCGATATTTATTCTTATTAACTAACATTGACAGTCACATCCTTTTTTAGTTTGGCTAAAGTATAATCAATAAAAATAAAAAAGTAAATCTTTTTATTGTAAAAAATATATGTTTTATATGTAAAATTGATTCGTCAAAATAAATCATTCAAAAAAAACAACAGTCCTCACAAAAGTAAGGACTGTTATTTTAATTTATTATTGTTTGTAATTTGCAATTTCAACTAAGTTATTATCCGGATCCCTTAAATAGATTGATTCAATCGGTCCCATGGCGCCATGCTTGGTTTCTGGGCCTTCAATAATTGGAATTTGTTTTTGCTTCAAAGTCGCAATAACATCCTTGATTGCTGTTTTGGTAATCAAACAGAAGTCGCCCGACCCCGGTGTCGGAACGGCCGCCTTTGGTTCAAACTCATGGTCAGTCTGATGAAGGTTAATCTTCATTGACCCGAACCGTAGTGCCCTTCGATTACCGTTTGCAAATTCAACCACTTCCATTCCCAGAACTTCATGGTAAAATTGACAACTCTTTTCAATATCTTGAACCGTCAAAACAAAGTGATCCACATGGTCAATATTAAACATTTAATTCCCCCTAAATGATATCAAGTGATTGTTTGCTAGTGGGCTTGGGAAATGCTGAATCAAGCAACTGCAAATCATCATTAGTCAACCCAATTTTAGCAGCATCAATATTTTCCTGCATGTGTTGTTCGCTGCTGGTTTGGGGAATCGCAATCGTTTGGCCATCACGAATTGACCACGCTAGCATAATTTGAAAGGGCGTTGCAGAATGCCGATTAGCAACTTCAACCAAGGCCCGTTGCTTAGTGATGTCGAGTCCCCGACTATCAGCTTCATCGACTGGAGCATAAGCAATCAACGGAATCTGGTGATCCCGTTGCCATGGTAATAAGTCATAATCAATCCCCCGCGAACCAATGTTGTACAAGTCTTCGTTAGCAGCCACATTCTGTCCCTCTGGGACTGACCAGAGCGATTGCATATCACTGAGGTCAAAGTTTGAAACGCCCCAGTGCTTAATTTTGCCACTTTGCTGCATTGCTTCCATGTTCGCAACCACTTCAGCAAGTGGAGTCCTGCCCGGCCAATGGTATAAATAAAGATCCAGATAATCAGTCCCTAAGCGTTGCAAACTGTTATCAAGTGCTTTTTCCATCTGCTGACGTTCGGCGTGAAACGGATAAAACTTAGAAATCACGAATAATTGATTTCGGTCAAAATCACTAATCGCATCCCCCACTAAGCGTTCTGAATCTCCCTCACCATATTGTTCAGCAGTATCAATCACCGTTGCTCCATGTTCAATTCCATATTGAAGAGTGGCCTTTTGCTGGGCGTAGGTCTTTTGATCACTACCCATGTGCCAGGTTCCCATCCCAATTGCTGGAATCTGAACCCCATTCCAATCGATTGATTTCATCACTAGTCCCCCTATCGTTGTAATAAAAAAGGACCGCGAATGCGGCCCTTGTCCTAACCAATGACCATTTAAGATCAAGCTAGCTTTAATTATTCACCCTTATCAAATTTAAGGGTTCCGTAACGGGCTTCCCCAAATTGCGTTAACATCAAATTGGTGTTATCAGCACTTTGTTTAAAGTCCGGCACTACATATCCGTATTCTTCGACGTTAATTGCGAAGTTAAAAATTCCCTTAGGATGGTTACAGTCTAATTTAACGAGCTCTGCAACGTAGTCCTCACGACTAATATCATCTTCGTATTCAGCATGAATTCCCTTTGCTAAATTAATAAACTCTTCATTTGCCAGGGTCACGGCGATTCTACTATCAGTGTTTGGCTTTTGTTGGTTGTAGAGCTTGTCCATAAAATCTTCTTCTACTTTTTCAATTACCTTTTCTTTGTACATTAATAATCATTCCTTTACTTATAAATATATTATAACAAGGAATGATTGTGAGGTGCTTAAATATGCTTATCCTTAACCCTTTAATAATAAAATCCGTCAATTTCACAATCAACGGATTCAGTAGTTATTCTAAATTAGCATGGTTTTTTTGCATTTCAGATTCAGTAATTTGATATTGGTGCATGTAAGCTAGGGTAAAGGCATCCCCAAACAGCCACACCGCCTGTTCAAATAGCGATCCCATCGGCTGAACCGTGTTGGTCCGGTTCGTGAACTTTCCCTTCCCTGGTAGCAGGGTCGTGTGATTCACTAGTCGGGCTAAATCGCTATCAGCAGTGGCGGTTAGTAGCCAACCCTGTCCACCCAGTTTGGTTGCCTTTTCGACCAGTGCCACAATCGAGGGCGTACTAGCGGATCCCGATGCGACAATCAATAAATCAGCAGCGGTAAATGCGGGCGCCGTGGTCTCACCCACAACGGTGACCGGCTTGCCCAGTTGACCAAGCCGCATTGCAAACGCTTGAATCGCCAGCCCAGAGCGACCTGCTCCGGCTACGAAAACCCGGTTTGCGGAATGAACTAACGCTAGGGCAGCTGGACTAACGGACACGTCAGCGGATGATAATTCGCCCACTACCGTTTGCCATGAACTAGTTGCCAATTTTACGCACCCTTTTCAATCATGGCCTTGATTTCACGAGCGGCCTGGGTTGGATCATCAACGGTAGCAATCCCACCACCAACGATTAATAGGTCTGGCTTTTCTGCAATAATTTGTTCAGCAGTATCAATCTTAATTCCACCAGCAACAGCAGTCTTTGTGTTCTTAACGTTTTCCTTAATCGTCCGGAACGTTTCGAATGGGGTTTGACCCAATGCTTGTAAATCATAACCAGTATGGGTAGCAATGTAATCAGCGCCCATGGCATCGATTTCACGGGCCCGCTTAGCAACGTCTTGAATTCCAATCATATCAACAAGTAATTCCTTGCCATCCTTGTGGGCTTCTTCAACGGCATCCTTGATGGATTGGTCTTCAGCAGCGGCTAAAATGGTGGTAATATCAGCACCGTACTTAAAGGCTTGGCTCACTTCATAAGATGCCACATCCATGATCTTAACATCAGCTAGTAATGTGATATCTGGGAAGGTTGCACGAATCTTCTTGAGGCCTTCAAGACCAAAGTTAATCACTAACGGGGTCCCGTATTCAAATACGTCGACACTATCCTTAGTCTTTTTGATTAATTCAATTGCGCCATCCACGTCTTCTAAGTCAATTGCTAGTTGTAATTTCATTTGATTAATTCCTCCATTAATTTTGATTTAACATTAGAATATCAGATGAATTACTTACTAACAATTAGTTACTTTTAGGTAACCACCTAGACGTCTGGGTGAAAATTCTTGGTTTGATAAACCGGGTCAATCCTTAGTTGGTCAATTCTTTTTTCGCCCCAATCATACATCATGGTTAGAATTGGAATTAAACTAGCCCCGATTGCAGTGAGTTTATAACTCGCCCGTTTCACCTTGCCCTCACTATAGTCACGTTTTTCGATGATGCTATCTTGAATTAACTCGTTTAATTGATTGGTTAAAACCTTGCGACTCACGTTGGGAATGATTCGGGTGAATTGGTTAAAGTGAATCTCATCTCCATTCCGTAGTTCCCATAGGATGTACATTTTATGCTTACCGCTAAACATCGAAAGCGTGAGCTCCTTAGCGCAGTCAAAGTTCCCAGATTGAATCTTATTGCGGACGTCTTGTCGAATATCAGTTTCCATCTCGTTTTCCCCCTTGGATAACCTATTTTACGCTGAATTAGCTTTTAGTTCATTATCTTTGCCCCGAACCCATGATTAATTATAAGATTAAACCATCAATTAAATTAGGAGGATCCATCATGGCTGAAAGTCAATACATCATTGTTCATAATGCCCATCAGAATAACCTTAAGGACATTAGTTTAAAGATTCATAAGCACGCCATTACCGTTTTTACCGGACTATCAGGAGCTGGAAAATCATCACTAGTGTTCGATACGATCGCCGCTAACTCCAGACGGGAGTTGAACGAAACGTTCCCTAGTTTTACCCAGCAGTACCTGCCTAAATATGGTCAACCCCACGTTGATCGAATTGATAATCTTCCCGTTGCGATTGTCATTCAACAAAAAAAGATTGGGAAGAATCCCCGCTCCACGCTTGCTACATACACGGGAATCTACTCGTTAATGCGGCTGCTCTTTTCCAGAGCCGGCAAACCATGGGTTGGGTATTCGGATACCTTTTCGTTTAACCTCCCCCAAGGAATGTGTCCCAACTGTCAGGGCTTGGGGTACGTAGACGACATTAACCCCGATAAAATTTTGGACTACGATAAGTCGCTGAACGAAGGAGCAATTACCTTTGTTAGCTTTGGTCCCCACACGTGGCGATGGAACCGCTATGCGCACACCGGGTTATTTGATAATGATAAACCAATCAAAGATTACTCAAAGAAAGAGTTAGACTTATTATTGTACGCGCCCCAACAAAAGCTCAAGGACGCCCCCAAGATTTGGCGCAACAGCATTCTCTATGAGGGATTGATTCCTAGAATCAAGCGTTCAATCATTAACAGTGCTGAGGGTAAGCACCACCAAAAGGCCATCCAAGAAGTGGTCGACCACCACGCATGTCCAGTTTGTCATGGAACTAAACTGAGAAAGCCAGTTTTGGAGTGTAAGATTAACGATAAAAACATCGCCGATGTCTTACAGATGGATTTAATTCACGGTTTGGAATTCTTAAAGTCAATTCAAACTCCGTTAGTTCAAGGAATCATTCGGGAACTAGCAACTAAAATTTCATCGTTAATTGACCTCGGGCTCGGCTACTTAACGTTAGACCGAAATACCGAGACCCTATCGGGTGGTGAAACGCAACGAATCAAAATTGCTAAGTTCATGAATAGCTCCCTAGTGGACATGGTCTACATTTTAGATGAACCCAGTGTTGGTTTACATCCAAAGGATATTCAATTGATCAAACGGGCCCTTACCAAGCTACGGGATAATGGCAATACAGTCCTGATCGTTGAACACAATCCTGAGTTAATTCCGATTGCTCAATATGTGGTTGAAATTGGTCCAAAGGCTGGGGCAGATGGTGGTCACATCACTTTTGACGGTTCGTTCGATGAACTTCTAAAGTCAGATACCCTGACCGGTAAATGCCTCCGGGCTAAGTTACAGTTTAACGAACATCCGCGAGAATTCCAAAAGACCCTTGATTTGAACCACGTTTCAATCCATAACCTTAAGGACGTTAGCGTCAAAATTCCACTGGGCGTTGAAACCGTTATTTCAGGAGTTGCTGGTTCTGGTAAAAGTTCTTTGATGCAGGCGGTCAAAGACAAGTTAACCGAACCATACATCGATTTATCTCAAGATGCGGTTGGGGCTAACATTCGGGCCACCCCTGCTACCTACCTGGATATTTTAAATGAAATTCGGAAATTATTTGGGGACGCGAACCACGTTTCGAGGACCCTCTTTAGCTATAACGGAAAGGGGAAGTGCCCCGTTTGTAAGGGAAAGGGCGTTGTAATTACCAACATGGCCTTCATGGATCCGGTCATCCAGACCTGTGAGGCCTGTGGTGGTAAGCGTTACAATGACGAAGCCCTGCAATATAAGTATCAA
Source organism: Lactobacillus sp. Sy-1 (assembly GCF_019303535.1). GTDB lineage: Bacteria > Bacillota > Bacilli > Lactobacillales > Lactobacillaceae > Nicoliella. The sequence continues at coordinate 1,431,053 of NZ_JACCIU010000001.1, forward strand.
GACTTAGACATTAGTCAGGTCCTAAACCTTTCAATTGCAAAAGCAATTCCATTCTTTAAGGCCACCCCAAAGATTGAAAAACCACTGATCAATATGCAACGGGTCGGGTTAGACTACCTTTCCCTCGGCCAATCCCTGGATACCTTGTCGGGTGGGGAGCTTCAACGGTTGAAGCTCGCCCTACAATTAAACCAGACCGGCCAAATCTACCTCCTAGATGAACCAACCGCTGGACTCCACATGTTTAACGTAGGCACCATCATTAAGCTATTTAAGGAATTAGTCGCAGCTAATAATACCCTTATCATTGTTGAACACAACATCGAAGTCATCAGTTCTGCAGACTGGTTAATTGACGTGGGACCAAAGGCTGGTCGCTATGGCGGGGAAATCCTATATTCAGGCCGCCCAATTGATTCGATTAAATCCAGAAAATCAGTTACCGGCCAGGCAATGTTGGAGTATAATAAACGGCGCAACTAATTTTTTATAGATAGAAGGAAATATTTTGGATATTCTAATTGGATTAATTCCCGCATTATTATGGGGAATTACCCCCCTGTGGGTTCACTTTATGGGTGGCAAGCCAATCCAACAATTATTGGGGACAACTTACGGTGCCTTAATCGTTGGAATCTTAATCTGGCTAGTTAAAAAGCCAAATGTTACTTTTGAAGACTTCTTTTGGTGTTTCATCGGTGGAGCCTGTTGGTCGTTGGGCCAACTAACCCAGTACAATGCATTTCGTAAGTTAGGGGTTTCCACCACCACCCCAATCGTTACCGGCCTTCAATTAGTCGGAGTCAACATCATTGGGGTATTGTTTTTTGGCAGTTGGGAAAGCAGCGTTGCCAAGGGAATTGGTTTTTCAGCCGTTATTCTAGTGGTCATTGGAGTCGTATTAACCACCAGAACTGGTAACGGTGAAACTGGTGGCAATTCGATTAGCAAGCGGGAGTTCACTAAGAGCCTCATCGAGTTAATCGTTGGTTCTGGAATTGGTTACACCGCTTGTTCCACCTTCCCTAAAATCACCGGAGCTGATGGTTGGACCACCTTCCCGCCCCAATCATTAGGGATGTTTGCGGGCGCAATCATCTTCTCACTATTAATCAAAGACTACCGGGATCAAAAGCCACTATTTAAAAAAGAAACCTTCAGGAACGTTCTTACCGGGTTTAATTCTGGAATTGGGACTGCGGGATACTTAATTTCAATTACCCTTAATGGGGTTTCCACCGGGTTTACCCTTTCTCAAATGTGTGTTGTGGTTTCAACATTTGGGGGACTGGTCATTTTACATGAACATAAGACTGGTAAATCACTTTTATACACCGTCAGTGGAGTTGCAATGGTGTTAATTGGTGGCATTATGACCAGTTTTATTAGATAAGTTGGTAAGGTTGAGGATTTATCCTCAGCCTTTTTTAATCTAATTTTTAATTTTTTCTCAAAAAAGGATTGACTTTTAATTTGATTCCAGCTAAGATAATTACAAATAAACGAGATGCTTTGAGAAAGAAAAGTAATCGTGATGGCGAAAGCAGCGAGCTCCGTTAGGTGAAAGGGAGCATTCATATTCACGATGAAAAATCACTTTCGAGCAATGTGACGAAGATTTAGTAATCTACATTGGGTACGCCCATTACAGCGTTAGCGTATGTTAGTACGTAGTTAGCGACAAGTCCGTCTTTTTAAGGCGGCTTGTAATTAAGGTGGTACCGTGTGTGAGCACCCTTATTCTTTTGAATAGGGGTGTTTTTTTATTGTAATTTAAGGGGGTGGTTCAATTGGAAAGTGACATTAGTCAGATTCAGATTAGTAAATTATTAATTGCTTACGTTAAAACACTTTTGGAGGAATGTAAATATGCAAGAAACAGATTTAAATCCGAATCCGCTAACGCGGAAACAATACTTAACCGTCAGTTCGCTACTGTTCGCACTTTTCTTTGGAGCCGGAAACCTGATTTTCCCAATTCATTTGGGCCAGATGTCAGGAGCTAATTGGGTGGTTGCCACCCTCGGGTTCTTATGTACCGGGGTTGTGCTACCATTACTATCAGTTTTAGCAATCAGCATTACTCGCTCAGAGGGGGTTTACGACATTGGCCGTCCCCTTGGTCCCGCTTTTGCGGTTACCTTCATGGTTTTGATCCATGCTACCATCGGGCCGCTCTTTGGAACCCCCAGAACTGCATCCGTTCCATTCACAGTTGGGGTTGCACCATTTCTCCCAGCTAAGTACGAAACAGTGGGGCTACTAGTATTCTCCGCCGCATTCTTTGGCCTTGCGTTCTTCATTTCATACCGCGAATCATCAATCATGGATAAGGTTGGGAAGGTTTTAAATCCACTCTTCTTGTTAATGTTATTTGCAATCTTCTTTGTGGCCTTCTTAACGCCGATGGGAAATGCCGGATTACAAGCAGTTACCACGCCCTACAAGCAAAACGGATTTTTAAACGGGTTCTTGGAAGGTTACAACACGATGGACGCCCTCGCCGGATTAGCGTTTGGGGTTACCGTTGTTCAAGCCGTTCGGCAACTGGGTAAGACCAAGCCTGGTAGCAATGCCAAGGTCACTGCTAATGCTGGGGTGTTATCCGTTGCCGTTGAAGGACTCATCTACGTAGTCCTCATCTGGTTAGGAGCAACTAGTCTTAACGACTACAAGCTCGGCCCCGATGGTGGTGGAACGTTCGCCCAAATCATGCACCACTACTTTGGGAGTGCTGGTCAAGCCGCATTAGCAGCATTAATCACCCTAACTTGTTTAACCACTGCCGTTGGACTAGTCGCAGCGTTTGCTCAAGATTTCCACAAGCATTTTCCAAAGTTTAGTTACCATACTTGGTTAACATTTATCTGTTTAGTATCGTTCTTAACCGCTAACTTAGGGTTAGATCAAATCATCCTTTGGTCCACTCCAATGTTAATGTTCCTATACCCATTCTCAATGGTCCTAATCTTACTTTCCGTTACTTCACCACTCTTCAAGCGCGACCCCGTTGTTTACGGAATGGTCGTATTGTTCACCGTTGTTCCCGCCATATTCGATATGTTAGCTGCATTCCCACCAGTCGTTAGTCAAAGTGGGTTTGCCCTTGCGGTTGCAAAGTTCCAACACAGTGTGTTACCATTTGCCAACGTTGGAATGGACTGGGTGGTTCCAGCACTAGTCGGTGCCGTTATCGGAGTTGTATGGCATCTTGTGCGGGTTAGACGAGGCGTTTCTGCCCTAGCTAATGATTAATTAGCGCTTCGCTCAATCAGGTTCATCACATAAATTCACGACATAGTTTCACCACATAGCTTCAAGCACCATCCCATATCATAGCTTCACCTTCACATAGTCTTAATCACATATTAATCCATCAAATCAATTAACTTAATAACAATCAAAATAGCAGCCCCAGGGTCAACATTGATCCTAGGGCTGCTATTGATTTACGATTAATATCAGGCCAAATTAAAAGGATGACCAACTTGTAAATGGTCATCCTTTTAATTGTGATTCGGAGTTAACTACCTCCGTTTCTTACGCTTGTATGCGGATAGGAACATTCCAGATAATCCTAACGTAACTAATCCTAGTAGGTTGTACTCATCAGATTGATTTTCACCAGTCTGTGGTAGCTTGCCCTTAATACTGTTATTATTGCGGGTTCCCCTTACATCAGCACGGTGTTGCTTGATGTAGTTTTGCCGGTTATTAATCGTGGAGTAGCCACGCCGCTGAGGACGTTTCTTAGAAGGATTCCCTCCGGTATGATTGTGCTTGCCATTATCAGTCTTTTGACCATCTTTTCCGGTGTGATTATCAGTATCATATCCGGTACTATGCTTCCCATTCTGGTGAGACGTAGCTGATGATGACGAAGAGTGACTAGCATGACTGCTATGACTACTATGGCTATTAGAAACAGCAGACGAGATAACTGCTGAAGAGAAGCTAGCAGAAGCAGAAGGCGCCGCAGAACTTGCCGAGGCACTATCCGCAGCCGATGATTGGACAGCGGATTCTGAAGCGCTGGCTGAATTAGAAGCACTCGCACTGGCGGAGGCAGAAGCACTGGCACTCGCTGAAGCCGAGGCACTATGAGAAATCGACGCTGAGGCACTAGTTGAAGCGGATGCACTTGCCGAAGCTGAAGCCGAGGCGCTCGCACTAGCGGATGCACTAGCTGAGGCTGATGCACTCGCACTGGCGGAGGCTGATTGTGAATCCGCAGTTGATGCACTTGAAGCCTGACTACTTGCACTATCAGCAACTGAACTAGCGGATTTAACTAATTTAGCTAATGACGAAATTGTGGCAGAAGCAGCACTAGCAACTACGGCAGCGGACGAAGCCACTGCAGCGGTACTACTTGCCTCACTGGCAATCGATTCGGCAACTGATGCAGCGCTAACTGCTCCAGAAACGTTATTAGCGGCTGAGGCACTTGAAGCAGCAGCACTAGCGCTAGAAACTAGTTGTGCGTAACTACTCATTGCTTGGGTTGCGGAACTAAGAACGCTTGATGCACCCTTGGCAACCTGTGCCGTGCTGCTCATGTCACTGGCAAGGGAGTGGTTGTAAGCAGCTGCAGAACTGGCATCAGTAGCAGCCTTGGAAATGGCTGGATCGCCTGAATCGTTGCGAGCGGTTGAAGCCGTTTCACTAGCAACCTTATCGGTATTATTAATTTCTGAGTTAGCAGAACTAATCGTTGCCGAGTTGGTATTAACCGCGGTACTAGCTTCGCTGGCTTGAGAACTAACGATTGCAGAACCACTGTGTACGTTTGCAGAAGCGGAACTAGCCCGCACGCTGGCCTGACTATCGTTGTATGAGATGGCCTGACTAGCTGCGATACTGCCTTCAGAAGCAGCGATTGAAGCAGCGGTTTCTGCACTAGCAACCGTACTAGTTAAGCGATTGGTTGCAGATTGAGCGTTATCCGCAACCCTAGCTGACGATGCGCTTGAAACAACGACCTTTGCACTACTGATGGCGCTATTGGCAGAGCTAATTATTGCAGAATACGAATTAACCGCACTGTTAGCTGAACTAGCAAAACTAGCGTAACTAGAAACGACACTATTGGTAGATGCCGAATTTGCTGAATTAGCAGCCGAAGTTGCAGAATCAGCAGAACTAGCGGCGTCATTAGTAGCCGAACTAGCTTGACTGATTGCAATCGAATCAGAAATGACCTTCGCCCGATCATATTGAACCTGAGCATCATTAGCATCAGCACTAGCAATATCTGCGTCGCTCTTAGCACGGCTCTCAGCTGAGGATGCCAAAGCATTTTCAGATTGAACGGCGTTCGAATGAACAGCCGCATTCGATGCAGCAGCACTGGCACCCGCGGCAGCTGAAGCAGCCGCTTGGGCTGCAGAAACTGCTGCTGGAGCATTACTAATTGCAGCGTACGAACTCGCAGCACTAGATGCAGAGTTAGCAGTGGATGCGTCAGCAGACGCATTATTAGAGAAAGAATTAGCAGCGGCAGCATCACTAACGGCGTTATTTATGATGCTAGTTGCTTCACTAGCAGCTATGATTACATCGGATGACTTAGCAACTGCGTCGGCAGCATCTAAAGCCGCCCTAGCTTTAGCACTATCAATTTCTGAGTTACTAGTGTGAATCGTTTGGGCATGGTCATTAGCTGAACCCGCTTCTAAAGCCTTCGCAGATGTAACGTTAGCGTATGATACCGCATTCCTTTGAGCGGCAGTCGCAATCGAAGCGTTAGCACTAGCGGCTGGCGCAGCAATCTTTTCAGCACCTGACGTTACGGAACTAGCGGAATTAGCAACTGCTTCGGCACTGGCAATCACGGAAGCAACGATACTAGCTGCATGACTAGCAGCTGTGGAAGCTGCGACTACATTCGCACTGGCGGTTTGTGATGCACTAGTGGTTGAGTCATTCAAGCTATCCAGTTGCGCCTTAAGGGCTGCAATTGCATTCGATGCTGATTGGGCAGCTGCATTCTCACTTACAGCGGCATTTGATGCTGATTGGGCCGCCTTTAATTCGTTAGCAGCATCACTGGCATCCCCTGCCGTTGATGCATAACTAGATGCAGAACTGTAAGCTGCGTTGGCAGCACTACCGTTGACAGCCGCATTCGATGCGTTTTGACTGGCGACAGTAGCAAGGGATGCAAGCTGACTTTCAATTGTGCTTGCTGCGGATACGGCTGAACTAGCGATTGAACTAGCCGTATCAAATGCAGCTTTTGCACTACTCATTGAACTCATCTGTCCACTAATGTAAACGCTGTTGAACCCACTAAGGCTATTGACCAACGAATTAGCAGCACTAATTTCTGAATTCTGACTACTAATAGCAGCTGAGGACCGTTTGATTTGACCAGTAACTGTACCAGCAACGACTGAGGTTGCACTGGCACTAGCACTAGCCAATTCAGCAGAATTAGCATTAGCACTAGTTTCCTTCGCCACACTAGCAGCTGAATCAGCATCACTATTGGCAATTGCAGCAGTCCTAATGGCAACGCTCGCGCTACTAATCGTCATGGCGGCACTAGCAATGACCCCGGCTGCTGATGCAGCGGTGTTCTTAGCTGAAGATGCCTTAGCAGCAGCACTAGCAGCGATTGAAGATTGTGGAACAATTGCGGAACTAGCGGATTGAGCAATGACAGCCATCGAACTAGCATCACTTCGCAATGAAGCAGTTGCGGCAATATCATTAGATTGATCAGCCTGACTCAGGTCAGCACTAGCCTTTGCAGATGCGGAAATAGCGATTGATGATTGGATCAGTACTGCAGATGACGCACTATTGGCGGCACTTTGGGCAGCTGAGGCATCTGCACTAGCAGCATTCATCACCGTTGTTGCTGAAGTAGCAGCTGAAAGTGCAACACTTGCGGCCGAAATTTGGTTAGCGTTATAACTACTAATTCTAGTATTGACATAGCTATTAGCCTGTTTATTAGCAGCACTATTCGTATCACTATTCGATGCTGACGTCACTGCTGCGGAACTAGCTGTTGTAACAACGCTAGCATTATCATCGTTCGTCGCAGTCGTGTTCGAGCTGGTTACGGTCGCATTACTATTAGCAGCACTTTGGGCAACGCTAGCATCGTATGAGTGAACTACCGTATGGGCGCGATCGTTGTTAACAACGGCATCGGTAGCCATAGCGTTAGCAACTGATGATTCACTAACAGCTTTTTGACTGGCACTGTTGGCACTGGAAGTGGCAACCAAAGCGGCATTACTATTTTGGGCTGCATTAACAACAGCGGCGGATGCTGCTGATGACGCAGCAATAGCTTCAGAAAGATACTGAGCAACACTTGGTGCTCCAGGAACCTTCAAGGCACTATCGATTGCTGAAGATGCAGATGAGAATTTAGCCTTTGCAGTTTCAATTTCGGCTGAATTACTTTGGGTTGTAATCACCGCACTAGCTGCGACTGAGTAGGCACTGGATGCCACGGAACTTTGCGTCCCAGCATCAGATAAAGCAGAAGCTGCGCTGCTGTTATCCGAACTAGTTACGGCTGCCAAGCTGGCAAGTGAATTGGCAATTGTATCATTCCTTGCATACTGACTAGCAATTGAACCCGTATCTGCATTAGCTGACGATGCAATGGATCCAGGAACAGCCATTGCTGAGTGCATTGCATCGACTGCAGCACTGTCAGCTTTAGCAACCGCATCGCTTGCCTGATCAGCATGATAACTGTTCATGTTAATAATAATTGACGCAATGATTGTGGATGCTGAAGAAACAACCGCAGATGAAGCAGCACTACTTGCAGCAGCAGCAATTGAACTAGCCGATTTAATTTCATTCGATAGCGATGAAATTGCTGCGGATGCTGAACTAGCAGTAATCGATGCAGATGAAACTAATGACGCTTCGCTACTTGCGGAACGGGCGTACGATTCAGCAGCTGATGCTGCACTAACCGCTGCTGAAACATTTTGAGCAGCGGAAGCTGATGCTGCAGCCGCACTTTCACTAGCGGCAAGACTCGCATAGCTGCTCATCAATTGACTAGCGGAGTTAAGCGACGTAGCAGCATTGGAAGCAACGGTGGAAGCAGTAGTTACCTCATCCGACAATGTTTGGTTGTAGGCTGCTGCCGAACTAGCATCTGAAGCGGCGCTGCTAAGCAATGAGCTATTTGGATCATTCTTAGCGGTCTCAGCAGTTTCACTAGCAATCGCGCTGGTATTATTAGTGTCCTTAGTGACAGATGAACTAGATGCAGTATTCACTGGAACATCTGCACTAGCCACAGTAGCTGCGGCACTGGCTGAATTAGCATCGCTGGTTGCACTAGTAGCGGCTACACTAGCCCGTGAGCTGGCGTTGCTATCGTTGTATGAAATTGCTGCACTAGCAGCACTAGCTGCAACAGAAGCGGCGCTAGCAATCTGAATAGCCATGCTAGCAACATCAGGATTTAAGCTAACAGTTTGACTCTGAGCGCTACTTGCCCGTGATGCATCGGCAGAACTACTGTTAGTTGCACTACTTGTTACCGCCTTAGCGGAGGCAATTGAACTTTGATCTGCGTTAATTGAGGCGGTAATCGATGCAATTACTGAATTAGCAGAACTAATTACTGCCGATTGATTTGATACAAATTCGTTATTAGATGCAGCGACAACCGAATCAACCGTGCCGGTAGCGTTACTTGCAGCCTGTGAATTGTTTGCGGCAGAAGCACTCGCCTGGCTAATGGCAATCGAATCTGAAGTAATGGCAGCATGAGCAGAAGCAATTGTCGCTCCATCAGCATCAGCACTGGTGATTTGTGCATCAGAGCTGGCTAATGAGGATAGACTGTTTGCTGACTTTAGATTCTCAGCTGCCGCACTCGAGTGAGCGCTAGCCTGAGCTACAAATGAAGCGGCGGATACTGCAGCAGCGGATGCTAAACTAGCATTGGTTTGCGCAGTTGGGCCATCACTCTTATCGGCAACCGCACTGCTGGTATTATTTAAGTAGGAGGTGGCTAGGGATGCTTCCGCTGCAGCTTGGGCGGCGTAAGAACTTGCAGCAGTAGCGTTACTATTGGCACTGCTTACAAAGTTGTTCGCATTACTTGCTGCAGAGCTAGCTTCAGTTGCTTTTGAGACGGCATCCGAAGCGTATGAAAATGCACTAGCCTTAGCACTAGCAATTTCGGAATTACTTCCGGCGGAAATGGTCTGGGCATGGCTGTTAGTATCAACCGCATTATTAGCCCGACTAGCAGCTAAACTAGCAGAAGATGATGCTGATACTTGGGCATCACTAGTATCACTTGCGTTTTCGCTGGCTCCGCTTGCATCTGAATCAGCACTGGATGTGCTTGATGATGCAGCTGAGTTGGCAGAATTAGCAGTAGAACTAGCTGCAGAAACCACTGAGCTAACGTAGCTAGTAGCAAAACTAGCTGCAGAGCTAGCGCTGCTGGCTTGATTACTAGCATCACTAATTTCAGCCTGAGCGGCTGATTGAGCAGCTGCTAACTGATTCATTAACGATTGCACAACCGCTGCATTTGAACTGGCGCTATTGGTTTGAGCACTAACCCCACTAGCTGGTTCAACGGCAGCACTACTTGCACTAGAGGCAGCATTAGAATCACCATTTACCGCGGCAGCAGAAGATGCCACAATTGCGTCAGACTGAACGCTACTATTGTACGACTCTGCGCTGGTAACGTTAGTATCAGTAGCGGCAGAAAGTTTTGCAATCTGGTTAGCAATTGAACTAGCTAGGCTAACTACTGAATTAGCGGTACTTACATCGTTAATATAAGCGGCATTTGCACTGCTAGTTACACTAAACGCAGTCGAAACTGAAGCGTAACTACTATTATCGGAATTTAAAGTGGCAATTACCGATACCGCATTTGAAACCGATGCGGATTGACTTTGCACTGCAGCAGACGCGTTATTGATAGCGTTAGATTCAATACTTGCAGTTGCGGATTTCGAATGGATGGCACTCGCAGCAGATTGAGCCTGAACCACGTTAGCATTAGCAGTAGATGCTGTATTCGAAGCAGCATTAGCATAGCTATTTGCAACGATGGCGTTACTAATTGCAACGCTTGCGCTGTTGAGAGATGTTTTTGCTTGCGCAATTGTTTGGTTATCGGTGTCAACCGCAATTGAAGCCGCACTCGCACTACTAAATGCACTGGTAGCGACAGAAGCGGCACTCGCAGCCGTTGATTGGTCACCTTGCGCAGATGCAATCAAAGAACTAGCACTGTTCTTTAGTGAAATTGCTGCGTCACTAGTGATCGATGGCGAGTTAGCCGAACTAAGATAAGAAGCAGCTGTAGATGCGGCAACGCTAGCATTGGATTCAGCAGTACTTGCAACTATTGAAGCTGAGTTAGCAGTACTCAAGGCTGTTGAAGCATTCACACTTTGTTGACTAGCATCAGTACTTGCCGTGCTATTTACACTGGAAGCACTAGCTGCAATTGACATTTGATTAGAGTTATAGCTACTGATCCGGGTGGCAGAATTACTGATTGCCTGACTAGCTTGGGCGCTTGCCTGACTAAAGGTGGTTTGGTTATCAGTAGCATTACTACTTACCGTTACATAAATGGAATCTAAGCTCCCCTTCGCTTCACTAGTGGTGGTCGTATTTAAACTAGTGGTACTACTTGAAATGACCGTTGCACTGTGGACAACACTAGTTTCATACGAATCAACGGTAATGTTCGCACGGGCGTTGTTAATCACGGCATCATTTGCCTTTGCACTTGCGGTTGCATAGTCATTTAAAGCCGCTTTTTGATATGAAACTGCCAAATTATTATTTGTATTAGCAATTGAAGCCATGCTACTTGATTCACTTTCAGCAGATGATGCAAAGGACTGTTGAGTAACCGCATCATTAGCAGCAGAAATTGCCAATGGTCCGTTCTTTTCGGCTTCTGCCGTTGCAATTGAAGCACTATCAGCAGCCAGTTTACTCTTAGCATTTGACAGCGCAATGGAATCCTGAGTAACGACTGAAGTTGCACTGGATGCAATACTATAAGCAACCGATGCACTGTTAAGTTGTACTGCTGCATCACTTAATGCATTGGAAGCAATCGAATTATCGAAACTAGTATTGGATGCAAATGAAGATAACAATCCACCAATGGTTGCGTTGCTGGCATATGAACTTGCCAACGAAGCGGTTTCGATATTGGCTGAATTAGTGGTGCTAGCATAACTAGAAATGGCAGGGTAAACAGAGATAGTTACACTGTAAGCGATGGAAGCTGATGAATCATTAGCTGAAGATACTTGATAACTTTGGGCCGTACTCGAACGTGAACTAGTTACCGTGCTAGCACTTGCAACGGTGGATGAAACAATTGACGATGCCGCATATGAAGCTTGACTAGCCGTCTCCGATGCTGTTGATAGTTGTACTGTTTGAGTAGCAATTTCTGATTGGTAAGAAACCATTTGGTTACTAATAGCACTAGTAACAGCGTTCGCGCTAGCAGCCGTTGAATTGTTAGCACTAGCAATTTCCATTTGTGCTTTAGCTTCAGACTCAAAGAAATATGCGGAAGATGGATCTACAAATGGAACTAACGATCCGTTCGAAGCTGATGACGAGTTAGCATACAACGATGCTTGACTATAGTAGGAAGCAGCTCTAGAAGCAGCATCTGATGCTGCAATGGTAGCAGAGCTAGCAGCATTCACTGCGTTGGAATAGTTGCTCATATCACTAGCCACTGAGCTATTAATTCCACTAATTGATGCATTCGCTGAAGAAGCAGCTGCCTTAGCAGAACTTGCTGATACCATTTGAGAACTAAATGATGGTAACCCCGAGTTGTAACCAGCAAGACTGTCAACAGCGCTCGTCATTGTAGAAACTGCTGTACTATAGCTATTAGCAGACGAGTTCAAATCATTAATCGCGTTGCTGGTGTTAGTTACGGATGCGCTACGATCAACTATTGATTGGTTATTGGATGCTGCTGCTTCACTATCAGCTGAAGCAGAGTTAGCGTTATTGGATGCAACATCAGCAAAACTATTTGCGGCAATGGCATTACTGATAAAGATTGATGCAGATTCTGTATACGTATTTGCAGAACTTGCAAAATACCAATCTGCACCGGCACTTGATGATTGAACGTCTGCAATTGATAGTGCACTGGAAGCCACTTTTGAAGCAGATTCAGCTAGACTTGCGGTCGTTGATGCCGCAACGGCAACCGAACTAGCTATGCTCGGTTCCCCAGCAGCTGAAGCACTAGTGGCAGCCGAACTCTCACTAGCTGCATCCGAACTGAGTGACTGGGCAATGATGTTTGCAGAAGAAGCAACTGAAGCAGCAGAATAGGCAATCGACTTAGCAATTAGTGCATTGCTAACGGCACTACCGGCAACCCAAGTGGCAACCCCAGCTTCATAAGCAATGCTTTTGACTGCTTCTGAAGCCCGCGTATTAGGATAGGCGCTGGCACTATACTGAGCACCACCGTTATAACTATTGGCACTATCGTTGTTGAAAATGGTATTGGATGTTAAGCCACTAGTCAAAATTGCTTCACTAGTTGTGGCAGAATTATAATAACTAATGGATGCAATGTCAGAATTTGCAACTGAAGTATGACTAGCAGCTTCCTGGGAATACAGGTTCGCTAATGCCATGCTAGCATTCCACTTAGCTAATGATGCCGCCGTTAAAGCAGCATTACTAGCAATAATTGCAGTACTCAAAGCAATGGAAGCACTTGCCCGTACTCCGCTAACCAATGCTGAATCAGAAAGCGCTGCACTATTATACGAACTAGCTAACGTTGCTGCATTTGCGGCAGCGGAAGCACTCGACATCGCACTTGGTGCATTACTATTATCACTGTTGTTAGAGTTAGTCGCACTCCATAGACCATTAGCACTCGTTTGTTCACTAGCAGCCTGAGAAGCTTCAACTGAAGCCTTATTAGCATGTTCATTAGCAACTGAATTAGCTAAGCTAGCAGTAGTAACTGCTAAAGAAGCGATAATGCTATTACTAACGGCCACACTGTAGTTATCATTAGCGTTGGAAACATAGCGATTAAGATCACTATTACTGTATGCTCCTGCGTGCCCAGAAGCCATTGAAATCGCTGAACTAGCAACCGAGTTAGCATCATCCCGACTACTACTTGCGCTACTGGTTGAACTAGAGAGCCCCTTGTTCGTTTCAGCCGTCTTGTTATTATCAGTATCAACAATTGCTGAATCAATTTGGGCACCAGAATTAGCTGAGCTAGCTTGAGAACTAGCAGAACTTGCGGTATCACTTGCGGTACTTGCGGTAGTAGATGCACTACTCATTTCACTGGTTACATAGCTTACCGCAGAAACAGTCGCTGTCCTTGCGGCAGTTGAAGCACTAATTGCATTATAATTAGCCACACTTAAAACATCTGCTTGGACACTGGCATTATTATAGTAATCATTAGCTGAAGCAGATGCCGAGGTTGCAATTGCAGATTCAGAGTTAGCAATCGAGGTACTGATCGATGCCGTTGAGTAAGCGGAACTAGCCAAACTGGAGGCTAGTGATCCTGACAAACTACCATCCCCATTAGTAGCAAAGGACGATGCCAAGTTATAGTAACTATTGGCCAACGAAGCGTTCAAACTAGCAACTGAATTAGCGCTACTTGCGATGCTAGCCTGGATACTAGCTCCCGCACTATCGCTACTGAGGGCCGTTGTCGCTGAACTAGCAGCTGAAGTAGCAGAACTCAATACGGTTGCAGCGGAGCTAACCGTTTCACTCCAACTGGAAACTGAAGAATCAACGTGGTTATGAATGTTCAAAGAATTGAACGTAACTACATTGGAGTCCACTCCATTTGAAGCGGCGGTAATTGCACTCGAAGAGACGCTTCCGGCATTTGATAGGCTATTAACCGCACCATTAACACTTCCCGCTACACTGTTAGCTTGGGAAGTCGTTTGAGCATCGCTATTCGCAGTCGTTGCTGAATCAGAAGCCGAATTAGCTGATTGATGGGCTTGGTGGAATTCAGAAGCAGCTGAATAGTTAGATTCAGCAATCGAATCCATTTCATTTCCAGCGGAAGCCGCAGAACTAGTCCGCGTACTATCACTTTGCGCAGATGATAACGCAACCCGTGCGATATTACTGTTAAGCGCGGCTTGTGAGGATGCAGCAAAGGCAAGTGATGCAGCATAACTACCGACACTCCGGTCAGAGGTAGCTGAAGCGCTTTGGGCAATGCTATTAGCAGAAACTGCAATTGAATTTTGACTAGCAATCACAACCTCAACACTAGATGCACTTGAATAGGCAATGCTTGCATTAATGGATGCCGCTTGAGCATTAGAGAACGCTAAGCTAGCGACTGAAGCTGCGGAGCTAGCTTGACTAACCGCACTAGAAATCCAGACACTTCCTCGATCATTGCTGCCACCTTCATTGTTGTAAATATCCTGAGCGCTTTGCAAGGCGGCAGAAGCACTGGCGTAAACAGCACTTAAGCGATTGGCAATGACGTCAGCAGTACTGCTGACTGATTGAGCTGATTGAGAAGCTGATCGTGCATTAGAATATGCACTTGATACCTGTACGGCATTGGAAGAAGCTTGCAACGAGTATAAATTAGTAACTGCGCGGTTCGCCTCCACAATCGCGTTGGAGTTGGCAGTGCTGGCGTTGTCATTATAACTGCTTGCAGAACTAGCCGCCGTTTGGGCTAAACTAGCATAACTCGCTGCTACTGAATTAGCACTATCCAGAATTGAACGTTCCACTACTGCCACACTCGCATCATTGGAAGTGTTGGTAGCGTTAATTTGAGCTTGGATAGCATTAGGATATTCACCATTAATCCCGGTCATGCCATAAGTAGCATTAGCCTTAGAAGTGGCATCGTTTCGATATCCAGTTAGTAGTGACTCTGCATTCTTAGCGGCTATTGCAGCAGAACTAGCTAATGCGTTGTAATGGTCTGCATCACTGGCAGCTGCTAGTGCGGCCGAAGCATTGGAAGAAGCTACCGTTGAATAACTAGTTGCGGCTGAGCCTTCACTACTGACCTGATTGCCACCAAGGCCACTTTCAGAATTAGCGGCACTATTAATGTCAGCAATCGCAGAATCAACTGAATATTTGGTATTGGAGGCAGAAATTGCATTTTCATTTGCCGAGCTTAGTGCATTTTGAGCCGCACTAGCCGCACTATTAGCACTGGAAGCAGAGACCGTTCCAGTATTTGCAGTGTTGGCATTGGCAACGGCAACATGGTAAGCAGACTCAGCAATTCCGGCATCGACCGCCACACTTGCGTTATAAGCAATCGCGTTTTTCAACGAACCAATTGAATCAGCATAACTTTGAACCGCATTACTGGCATTATCAGCAATCGTTTGTTGAGCTAACGCACTGTTGGTCGCATTACTAGTTAAAACTTGATAACTATCAGCCGTGTTGGTATCACTCCAGGTATTATCAATCCACTGTTGAATTGCGGCACTATCATTAGCCACAGAAGCAGATTTAAACATTGAAATATCGTAAGCAACTTTCGAATTAGCTATACTAGTAAGAACTGCATTACTAATGGCAATAATACTGAAAGAATCAGCTGCAGATTTAGCAATAGAAGCGCTCAAACTTGCTGAATCTGCAGAAGCAGAATCAGCACTTGCCTGTAATGATAAGGCAGTATTAGCCGCAACCACTGCAGAAATTTTACTATTATCTGGATATAATGATGCCTGGGAAATAGCCATCGAATTAGCGCTACTAATTAATGAAACATTACTACTAATATTAGAATTAATATTATTTTGAATCGTACTGCTATCCCAGCCAGCCTTATTAGCAGCTGAAATCGCAACAGAACTATTCGCAATGGCTTGACTAGCAGCGTTAGAAGCAACAATACTTCCCCGATCACCAAAACCACCGGAAGACCCAGTTAATGCTGCCAACCGACTTAACGCATCACTGGCGGCAGAACTGGCGGTATTCCGAGCATCAGTAGCGATTGCAGAGTAAGAATTGATGGTTGCATTTAAACTATCTAGGGCAGCACTAGCAGATGAAACTACCGAATTAGCAGTACTAAGAAGTGCATAATAAGCGCTTAAGGAAGCCAATGCTGTACTGGCGGAAGCAATGTATTGGTTCGCGCTACTAGTTTCCCCTAAACTTGCAAAACTCATTGCAGTGGCAGATGCAGAGTAAGCAATCGCGTTATAGCTATTAATATCACTAAATAACGTCGTTGCTTGATTGGAATATGATGTCGCATCCGATTGAGCTTGGTTCGCATAAGCATGAACACTGTTAATAACGCTATTGGCATGTGAAGCCTGTTGATTTTCACTACTTGCAACGCTCGCGTCACTTTTGATGTCAGAATTATCAGGAACGATACTACTTGCCCAAGACGCTTTATCTGCACCACTAGATGCAACAATGGTGTTTGAACTAGCAACATCAGAAGCAATGGCATCATTTGATGAGTTTGAACTAGTCCCACTGGAATTCTTTCCAATCCAGTAATTATCGTTAGCGGCACTATTGGTAAGCTCCCCAGCACTACTTGCAATCGCAGTGGTTGTCGATTGTGCCGAAGCAATTGAATTGATTTCACTGGTAATGTTAGAACTAGCAGAATTAATGGTAGCTAGAGCGGAAGTGGCAACTGAATTCGCACTGTTGGCAATTGATAGGTAGTTGCTAATTTGATTAGCTGCCTGACTAGCAGCGCTAGAAAAGCCCGTCGCACTTACGGTAGCAGAACTAGCTAGGTTGGCCATTTGAGATGCTATATTAGCATATGAGGATGCTAACGCACTATTTTGAGCAGCAGATGCCGTTTTAGTTAGACCTTGGTAACTATTGACTAATGAAGTATATGAATTGGCAACTGATGCAGCCGAAGAAGCCGCTGAAATATTTATCGTTACCTGGCTACTTTGTAATTGGGCATTACTACCGGCACTAAGCACAGTAGCATTGGCAGCACTTGCAGCCAGATTAGCACTGCTTGCAATGATTGCATCACTGTTAATATTCTTGTTCGCTGAATTATTAAAACTACTTCTCGTCACCAAGTTATTAATTGAGTTAACGGCACTCGCTAATGAACTCGTACTTTGGGTAACGGATGTAATTGCACTCGTTCCATTTGTGGCTGAGCTAAGGTTAGTTTCCGCACCACTAAGGGCGCCATTAGCAATGGAATTGGTAGTTGCTGCACTAAAACTAACGCTAGCGGCCATGCTACTAGCGCTGTCAGTTCCGGATTTAATAACACTGCTTGCTAACGAAGCTGCATCACTGGCTGACTGTGCGAGGCTAGCAATACTTGATTGATCAGCACTGGCTAATGAATTAGCCTCACTAGCAACCACCTCAGCAGAACTAATAGTAGTAGCATATGAATTGGCAACGGAAGCTGCAGCGGTAATGTTTATTGCATATGAAGCCGCGGTTGAAATAGCAGAAGCTGTTTCAGAAGCATTCCCATGGTTAGCAGTTACAGAACTAACAAACGCACTCAAACTATCCACAACTGCAGAATATGATTGAGCGATCATTGCCGCTGAGTTTGCCAAATTTAAATTCTTTGATAGGACCTGATTAGCACTATTAGCAGTACTTTGTTTTTGAGTTAGGTCAAAATTAGCAATGGAGGTTTGGGTTGCCATTGAGAAAATGGCTGATGAAGCGCTAGAGACAGCTGAATTTTGGAAGTTATAAAAGTTCAAACTATTAACAAGACTCCCAGCATTCGATAATATAACGTTTTCGGAATTAGCTGCGGATGAGTATGAATTGATGTTGCTAACAAAAATACTTGTAGCAACATTATTACTATTTGCGACACTATTCGATGCACTCATGCTAGCAATCGAACTATTATTATTACTCGAAATGGAATTCATAACTACTGAATTACTTTGGTTAACGTAATCGTTAGCACTAGCTAGGTAGCTAGTAACTGCACTCGACTGATTTGCAACATCACTAGCTGCAGACTGCGCAGCAGTGCTTAAACTCCCTGCGGATTGAGTCGCTTGAACCGCCGATGCACTAGTTTGACTGGTTTGATTAGCCAAACTAGTTACTGAATTCGCTTGTGCAATTACACTTTTCACCATATTAAACGCCGCACTAAAATCACTGGCACTAGCAGCCTGTGAGACTGCTGTGCTAGCTGATTGAGCTGAGGTATAGGCCGAATTAGTCTGTGAAACTAAGGATTGGGCTGAAGCATTCAAACTGTTCAATTCACCAGCAAAGCTACTTTCAGCAGCTGAGTAAGTGGCTGCTGAATTGTAGGCCTGACTTGCTGATTGATAGGCAGCTTGAGCCGAAGCCAATGCACTGCTAACGTGAATATCATTGGCATTGTTTGAAGCCAACGAACTAAGTGAAGCCAGTGCGCTACTTGCTAAACTTAATGAAGCATTCGCACTGCTTAACAACTGCGTATTCATTGAAACATTGGCACTAGCTGTTTGGTTTGCCACACTAACTGATTGAGCCGCTGTAGATGCGGATTTTCCAGCCGCTGCTGCTGAGCTAGCCGCAGATTGGGCCATGCTATTAACGATTGTGGACTGATTAACGGTTGCGCTGCTTGCAATCTTATCGGATGCATCAACACTGGCATTAAACGAATCAACAGCAACGCTTAAGCTATTTAAAGCCGAATTAAAACTAACGTCGACTCCAGAAAATTGAGCTGAGTTAGAGTCAAAATTACTGGCCGCAACACTGGCATCGATACTAGCTGATTGAACGGAGTTTGCGGTTTCTTGAGCCGCACTTAGTTCACTAGCTGAAATTGAGCTGGCTGAAATGCTAGCCACATTTGATGATTGTTGACTGGCAACCACTGAAGCACTACTAATTGAAGTTGCATTTGCAGATGCAGCATTTTGAAAGTCACTAGCCGATTTTGAATAATTAGCGAGTTGGCTAGCTAACGCATCAATATTTTGAAGGGTGGTCTTAGCAGCGGAATAAGCATCACTAAGGGCACTGATATCTTTGGTTAAATCCGAATCACTAGGATTAGCTGATGCCAGACTATTAAGCACCTGCTGATCATTTACAATTGAGTTAATTTTTTGGCTAAGGCTATCAGCAGTTTGACTAGCAGATGACTGCTGGTTTATAAAACTACCAGTAGTACTTTGATTACTACTTAAAGCAGCGTTTGCCGATGAATTGACTGCTGAGATTGCAGCTGCAGCCTGATCAACGTAAGAAGCGATTGATTGCACCGCTGCCCGTTGCGATGAAGCAACAGAGGCGCTAGCAGCGGAAGCGATAGCTGCAGAATTGGCATCAGTCCCGTTAGATTGATCAGTACCCAATTTGTTTTCAACTTCTAAGTCACTTGTCGTATCGTTATTAGAAGCATTGCTGGAACTAGCGCTTGTTGTATCGTTACTAGAAGTGTTGCTGGAACTAGGACTTGCTGTATTGTTACCGGAAGCACTGTTTGAACTAGGACTTGTTGTATCGCTACTGGAATCATTGCTTGAACTGGAAGTTGTTGCATTGTCAGCATTCCGATCGTTCAAATTGGCATCAGAAATATTATCACTCACATTAGCTGATGAATTAACGTTAGCAGAACTTGAAGCCGTCAATTCACTACTTGCTTCCGTAGCGCTACTTTGCCTTTGACTATTACTGTCGTTGATAACGGTACTACTTATGTTAGAGTCTGCTTTTACATCAATTTGATGGGGCTGAAAAGCACTGGTCCCAACGATTCCAAAGAATGCGATTGAAACAACAACCCATTGCTTCTTTACCTTTCTAAGTAGCTTCTTTTCATTTAATTTTTTAAAATTGCCATTTTTATTATTCATCATAAATATCACCATGTTTCATTTCAATTATATCCAAACAATTTTTAATATATATATTTATGTATTACTTATAATGATATAAATCTTTCTATTTCTAATCGTATACTTTGTGTACAACAAAATCAAAATTTTAAACTGATATTTTATCAAAATAAATAGACATTGTTTTAGGTTAAGCCTCAAATCAATGCCTACTTTAATATTAAAATAATCAAGATTTAAATAATTAACTGATAAGCATAACCAGTATATAGTGGTTGCCTGATCATTCCATGCTTTTCAAAGCCCGTTTTTTCAATCGTGTGTTGCATAATTTGATTATCAACATGCGTATCGATTCTAATATCATGTAAATCATGAGCCTTAGCTAATGTAATAAAATCACTCATTAGATAGGAAGTTAAATGGCGGCCACGGAATTTATCTGATACTGAAATCATATGGATCGTCATGTGGTTATCACCATAACTTTCATCTAACGTAGAATCAGTCAAATAATCGTAGTTAACGTCATGCCCTAAAACAATATAAGCCGTTCCAGAAACTTGCCCATCGGTAATTAACACATAGTACATTTGTTGATTAATCAAGTCAGTAATTACTTTCTTATTAGGGTAGTCAGGAGTTTGCCACTGATCGATATCTTGTTCCTTCAAAAATTGTTTCGCGGATTCCACAATTGACCAAATTGCTTCAAAATCATTCATATCTGCTTTTCTTAAATAAGTGAGTGCCATATTATTATTCACCTCAATTAAATTAATTTACAGTGATAATATTTAAACACTAGTTACCCAAAAATGCAAACGTGTTCTACTCAGTTTCGTGATTATTAGCAGCGCGGTTTTTACGCACATTAGTTAATAGATAGAAAGGTGAAACCAGTAATAAAAATCCAATTGCTAGTAATAATTGTTCATGCTTAGCATTGATTAGTAACCATAGTGAAACTAGAGTCGCTACAACCGGAATTACAATCCCGAACGGCACCTTAAACGCATTTGGATCGTGATCGATAATCTTTCTGAACCGAATGACCGATAAACAAGTGGGGATGTATTGAACAAATCTAGCAACCGATGCAATTTGCGCTAATACCACGAACGTACCAGAATAAGCAATTAACATTACTAAACAGGTAGAGATGATGATTGCAACATATGGAGCATCTCGTTTGTTAGTCTTTTTAATGAAAGCAGGCATCATTTCGTGATTAGCAAGCGCAACCCCAGCCCGCGGGGTTACAAAGGATGAACCAACCACAATCGCCCCCATTGAGAGAATTGAACCGACTACGATAATCCACTTTCCAGTTGGACCAGCAATTGCTGAGAAAACCGCCTGGAGTGGAACGGGAGTGTTTGATAGGTTAGAACCCAATACCCCGATTGAAACTGCAAAAATTAGTGAATAAATAATTGTAACAGATAGTAAAACTACTAACAGCGCTAATGGTAAATTCCGCTTAGTGTTCTTCATTTCACCGGCAACTACTACCAACCCTTCAAACCCAACGAAAACGTAGAATAACGTTACCGCAGCAGTTGAAAAGTTTGACATGTGGGTTACTTCAGGTGGGAAGAATGGCTGAAAGTTGGTTGGCTTGAGGAAAAAAATGCCAACGCCAATTAATAACAGTAATGGAAGTAACTTAGAAACCGTGAGGATGTTGTTGAACACCTTTGAAATTTTAATTCCCATTATGTTGATCGTAATCAACGCTAATCCAATCACCGTAATCAGTGCATACTTTGGTCCTGGATTCTGTAATTGAGGGAAAACCCCACTCAGTGCAGTGATTAATCCTGCATAGATCGTGGCCTCAGCAACAATTCTAGTGGCCCAGGTAGCAATTCCAACCTCATACCCCCAAAAATTACCGAATGCCTTTCTAGTATATACATACGCCCCACCATTTTCACTAAAGTGGCTTGCACACTCTGCAAAACAAAGCCCAACCATAAAAATGAGCATCGCATCAAAAATAAGGACTAAAATACTAGCTGGTCCAAATAATTTTACCCCTGTTCCGGGTATCAAGAAAATTCCTGAACCGATGATGATGTTAATTCCCATCAAGACGATACTCCAAAAACCTAACTTGGTACTCTTTGCCATAAGATAAACCTACTTTCATTTAATTTCAATGAATTATACATTAAATTTTGATTAAAGACAATACCAATTTGAAAATTCCATTATAAATGTTGTTTTATCAACGTTTGTGGATGTATACCAATGAAAATGCAGCTATAAAAAAGCACTAAATGTTTATTTGATTAGGTTTTAATTCGCTTTAATTAGCAATTAATAAATTAATAATTGATTAAGTTCGGATTTACCAGTATGATTATTGTGTAATATTTAATTTCAATTAAGGGGCGTTTTAAATATGAAATCTAAGTGGAACCTTAAAACAATCATCCTAATGACCTTAACAGCATTGATTTGTGGGGTTATCTACTGGTTAATTAGTTTTCTATATACCTTCTGTTCAGCAATTCTTACTCCATTCGGGCTTGCTCCAATGGCAAATGATCTTACTCAGGGTCCATGGATCCTAGCGGGGACTTTAATTGGATGTCTATTTCAAATGCCCGGTTCAGCATTCTTCGGTCAATTTCTGTCATCAATCATTGAAACCTTTATTGGTGATAAGGGTGGAATCATGGATGCCGTTAGCGGAATCTTTGATGGAATTGGAACCGAACTAGGATTCTTGATTACCGGATATCGGAAGTACAACCACTTTACGTTGGCACTCACTAGTTTATTGACCACTGTTTCCACGTTTGGATATAGCTGGTTATTTGATGGCTACCGGTTTTTGAACTTGGGACTACTGACCCTTTTATTCTGTGTCCGGTTCATCTCAATTTTTGTAGTTAGTGACTTTTTAACCCTTGGCATTATTAAGTTATTAAGACAAAGTGGCGCATTAAGTCTAATTCAATCCAAGTAATTAACTTGATTAAGCCGACTTAAATTCATTTAAAATCGTTTTAAAGGAGCGTTTTGCCTTGCGAAAAAAACCATTAACATTTACCGATCAGGTAGAATTTAACGTAATTACCAAGCAGGTTCAAAAACGGTTGAAGGGACACTTTGAAACCATTCATGGGACCTTTTATACTGATTTACAGACTGGAATCATTAATCTAACGATCTGGAATGATATGGACGCCGACTTTGGGTTTCAAGAAGCCCTAACGTTAAGGTCTAACAATGAGTTTATTGTCCTCTCTGATGACGGAGATGCGTATAAGGTAATCAATGTCATTTACCGTGATCAACACGGTAGCGACATTGATCCAATTATTGCGAACCGCATCTACAAGGATTCAATCGATCAATATTATCAATCCAATCATACCAAGCCGTTTATTGACCACGATTCATCGGTTCCAAAAATCATCTTTCCATTTAAAACCCTCACGGAAATCGGTGGCGTCTTAGAACAAATGAATATGATGTACTTTTTATTGGTTCGAAATACTAACTCAATCTAACTAAAAAAACTGGTCCCAGTATTTGAACTGGAACCAGTTTTTTTAGGGTTATTAAACTGAACGAATAATTTTGATGACCCCGTAGAACATTAAGAAAAATGAAATCGTAAATAAGGTAATCGATAGTGCTAAGTAAGGGTTAAATAGAATAATAATTCCAGCAATGACACCAAGGACACCTAATACTAGGTTAAACCAATAACCACCATTATGATCACTAAAGGCACGCTGATTTAACCAAATTTCCAACCCTGAATTAAAAATAACCGAGACGGCAAGTAAGAACCAAATTAGAACTACTCCGACCCATGGCGCAAAGAACATTACTACTCCCAAAAAGATATCGTAACCTGCACCAACGTACAGCCAGGTCTTATTATAAGTGCGAATTGCTTTGATATCACTCCAACGGGAAAATCCGTCAATAATTAATAAAATTGCAATCATATAAATTAATGAAAACGTGGAACTCAATGGATTCTTAACAATTACTAATGCTAAAATAATTGATAAAATTCCTACAAATAATGAAAATGGGTTAAATTGCTTTCTATCCCCAAACATTCAATTCACTTCTTTCAATTAAAATTAATTCCAACTAACAGTCTATCATCTTAACCCCAAATAAAGAATAATTTAAATCCTAAAAATAAAAAAAGCGTAGCCAAAAGTGCTATGCTTTATTAATTACTTAGACGAATTATCTTCATCGTCTTCCTTAGCAATTGTATTTGCAATTAAATCAGAAATCTTATCTGGATCGACCCGTTCACCGGTTTTTACGAAGTATTGGTCGACAAATTCTTTATTGAGTGAAGCCATTGCATCATTTAATTTCGCGATATCGTCATTATCTTCAAATTTACTCATTAGGGTTTCATTTTTTACATAGTAGTCTTTAAATAAGTCAATTACTTGTGGATCCATCTATAGCACCTCGCATATATTTATTGATATTGATTATATCATTATTACTCTAGATAATTAAACCGATTATTATTAGTATTAGCAATCTCTTTACCTTTATGATCTTTGATAATTACGTTAGTCTTCACACGGTATAAGAACGCTAAGCGCTTAATTCCGTTCCAAACGGTAAAGGCATTGTGTTCATTTTCCCGCCGGTTGCCCATCGTTAAGTCGCTAGAGATGATTGCAACTGTCTTACCATCTTGATAGGTAACCTTTTCAACTACGTGCGAAGATTGGGCCGGAATTCCCTTGATCTTCTTTTCGTAGCCCTTTTTATCAGTTCCCCGTTTAGCAAACATTCTTTCTTGCCGTCGGTTTTCCATATCGCGTCGCCGCATATCACTAGCTTCAAATTGTTGATCCCGCTGATTTTGCTTGCGCTGACTACTTGCTGATGAAGCTTTCGCTTTTTGTTGTTCAGTAGTCTTTTTTGAGTGGGAATGAGAACTAGCGCTAGAACTGGAACTAGTTTTAGAATCAGTTTCATTTGAGGCTGATGAACTAGTATCTGTACTTGAACTGCTTTTAGTTGTTGATTGAGAGCTACTAGCACTATTTTGATTTCCGTGGCTAGCAGCACTCGCTCCCCAAAAGCTACCAACTGCTAAAATTGCCATTATTAATGCAGATAACCCAAATCGTTTACTAGATTGATTCTTAGTCCGGATCCCTTGAATTAAAGCTCCTAGTAGGGTAACCACAAATAAAATTAAAAATATAATCAACAATATTTTAAAAACAGAACCCATTTTATTAATCCTCCCTTATTAATTAATTATGATAAGTTTAACATATTATTTCGGTACAACATTCATCTACCAACTACCCTTATAACATTCTTAGTGTTATCATGAATAAGTTATATTATTAAGAAGGAAGGCTGATATTATCAACCGTAAATTAGCTCTACTGATGGCATCTAGTTTGTTTATGCAAATTATGGATTCCACCATCGTTACAACGGCCCTCCCTAAAATGAGTCAGGACCTGGCAGTTAGTTCTGCCACCATTTCGTTAGTGGTCAGTGTATACCTAATTACGATGGCCATTTTCATCCCCCTCAGCGGCTGGATTGCCAATCGCTATGGCCAAAAAACTACCTGGATGATTGCGGTATTCTTATTTACCGCAAGTTCCTTTACAAATGCAATTGCTCCTGGATTTGCATTCGTCTTAATTAGTAGGTTCTTTCAAGGGGTTGCAGCATCACTAATGGTGCCGACCTCTAGGCTAATCGTGTTGCAAAAAGCACCTGCAGATAAGCTATTAGCAGTTACCACCTATCTAATCTGGCCAGCACTAATTGCTCCATCGATTGCTCCGGTAATTGGAGGATTAATCGTTAATTATCTGTCATGGCGTTGGATATTCTTGATTAACCTCCCAATTGGGTTAATCAGCATCTTGTTCGGAATTAAACTGATCCCACATAATGAAAAACATCCGGAAGCTAAGTTTGACCTAATTGGATTTTTGGAATTAGCAATTGCATCCGGGTTAATTTTAGTGGGGGCTGAAATTGCCACCCACGGCCAAAGTGAATGGAGCCGGGCTGGCATCCTGGTGCTAGTGGGAATTATCGTTACCATTATCGCAGGATTCCACCTTGTCCACAGCCAAAATCCACTGTTCTCCGTTAAATCATTAAAGGTGACGTCGTTTCGGATTTTTCAAACTGGTGGATCGTTCCTATGGCTTTCATTGGGGTCAATGCCATATCTCCTGACCCTCTACCTTCAAACCATTTTACACTATTCACCGATTCGGGCATCATTTTACGTGATTTTTATCTTTTTGGGTAACATTGTGGCTAAAACATTTGCCAATCAGTTGGTAAAGAAAATACATTTTAGACCCGCAATTTTATTATCAGTAATAATTATCCTGGTTTCATCACTAGGATTCGCGTTCGTAACCGCTAGTTCGATTGCCACACTAGTAATGATCTTAGGATTCATTAACGGAGTGGGCCGTTCGCTTGCTCTAACTGCATACAACGCTCTTTCGTTTGCAGATATTGGATTCAAGGACCGGACCAGTGCTAATACCATCAATGCCGTTTCCCAAACCCTTTCACAGGGATTAGGGGTTTCGTTAACAACGGTAGTCGTTAGCATGATTGCAACCGTTACCGCCACTAGTACCGCATATCAACTAGGGTTCGTGTTTTTAGCAGCTCTAATGCTCTATCCCCTTATTGAAACGCTACTGGTTCCTAAAACCATCGGTAATAACGCCATTTAATCTTAAAAAGCTTGGTCCGGAAATTTCCATGGCCAAGCTTATTTAATATCCAATAGTTGGGGCACCTGATCTAATAGGTAGTCTGGATGAACCATTTTAAGGGCCTCAGTATCATGAGCCCCCCAAATTACCCCGGCAGTGTGTACACCAGCGTTCTTCCCCATTTCCAGGTCAAAGGTTGCATCCCCAATCATAATCGTCTCATCCTTTTTCAAATGATGATCAGCGATAATCTTCAGTACCGTATCAGGAGCTGGTTTAGCTTTTTCAACCATGTCAAAACCAACAATTTCAGTAAAATACTGTAAAACGCCGAGCGCCTTCATGTTTCTAATTACAACTTCGCTGCGGTTACTAGTGGCTACGAATAGTTGTTTACCATCAGCACGGAGCTTAGCTAAAACTTCCTTAATTCCCGGAAATAGCTGTAAATTCCCCGGTTCTAATTTTTCATACTCCTTCACGAATACCTTAATCAACTTTTGTAAATCAGCCTGACTAGCGTTTTGCGGAGCCATCTTAGGAAAGGACGTCTCAATCGGAATCCCAGTATAGTAGCTAACGGCATCAGCAGATGGCTTTGGCCACCCCATTTTATCAAATGCTGATTGGGTGGAGAGGACGTTTACCCTTCCGGAATCAATCAGTGTTAAGTCAAAGTCAAAAATATAGTTTTGCATTGTTTATTCACTACTTTCCTCAGTGATTAGTGCTGCTACAGGCACAACGATAATATTATATCAACAACAATCAACAAAAACAAAGGAGCCACACCAACAGTGTGACTCCAACGATTTAAATTCAAAATTAAATTTTAACCCTTACCTTCTTCAAAATCAGGATAGAGGGTCATTCCACCATCAACATAGATGGTATCACCGGTAATATAACCAGATTCAGTCGAGGCTAACCATGCAGCAGTAGCAGACACTTCTTCTGGCTTTCCAATCCGGTCCATTGGAACTAATTGCTTCGTATCGTTCAATTGTTCAGGATCAGCAAACTTTTCAGCATTAATTGGGGTATTAATTGCCCCTGGTGCAATTGCATTAACCCGAATTCCACGCTTAGCATATTCTAAGGCAATGGTTTCAGTAAACATCTTTACCCCACCCTTTGAGGCAGCGTAGTGAGAAAACGTTGGCCATGGAATTTGATCATGGACGGATGACATATTAATAATGTTACCAGTCTGATTATTATCAATCCAGTACTTAAGTGCAGCTCGAGATCCTAAGAAGGTCCCGGTCAGGTTCACGCTAATAACCTTATTCCAATCTTTTAATGACATTTCATGGGTATGAACACGATTCTCAAGTCCGGCGTTATTAATCCATAGGTCTAATCCACCAAAATTTTCAATGGCAGTGTCTAACATCTTTTGAACGTCTGCTTCATTGGCAACGTTGGCCTTAACAGCAACTGCATCGCCACCATTGTTCTTAATTAGTTCAACAGTGTCATCTGCACCCTTTGAATCTGAATTATAGTTAACAACTAACTTCATGTGTTCTTTCGCTAGCCGTTCTGCAATTGCCTTCCCAATTCCCTTAGAACCTCCGGTAATTACAGCAACCTTTCCATTTAAATCATCGTACATCTTTTTCACGATCCTTTCGCTTCAGACTATTAATATTATTATTATCTCACATTGAAATTACTAATATCAAATTATAAGCATTAACCAGCCAATAAATCCTAAAATAATCAATAAAATCACGTTTAATAACGTAAATAACTGAATGAACTTAACGGTTGCCGCTTTATTGAATGTTGAGACCTGCTTTAATGCTAAAAGGTTGGCTAGTGAGGCCACTAAGGTCCCTAGGCCCCCCACGTTGACCCCTAATAATAAAGCAGCGCCATTTCCGGTAAAGTTAGATAACAAAACTGCAGCCGGAACGTTACTAATTATTTGACTGACCCCGATTCCCGTTAAGTAGGTTCCGGTCGCATTTCGCATTAGTGCTGCTAAATGCTCATTAATAAATTCATTCCGACTCAAAATCCCAGCAATTAAAAAGAAACAGGCAAATGTTAATAATAATGAATAGTCAACATTCCAAAGCTGGTGGCGATCAATTAGCCAGGCCACGATAATGGCAGCAATAACAGTCAGTGGAATTGGCAGCCAGTTGAACACCCCTGCTAAAACCACTACTGCCAAGAGGCTCGTTACCAATAATGGAATGGTGCCACCAAGTTGAACGGACTTTTCATTGATCACCAGTGCATTTTTAGGAATCCATAACGTTAATAGGAGCGTTAAAATTAAACTAACCAACACAATCGGAGTGGTAATTACAAAGAAATTGGCTCCACTAAAGTGGTAATCACTAAATAAAAATAGGTTTTGCGGATTTCCAAACGGAGTGAGGACACTTCCTAAGTTAGCCGCAATCGTGATTAACGTTGCCGGCATTAGAATTGGCAATCGGTACTGGTTAGCAGTAAATAGGTATAGCGGGAGAATGGAAATAATCGCTACGTCATTAGTCATTCCCATGGCCCCGATAAATGCAACTACTACCATTAACTGCGCAAACTGGCGGCTATTCTTAACCACTTTAATCAAACGGTCACTAATTACCCGTAAAATATTTAAACCGTTCATTAATTGAATTACGACCATCAAAGAAAAAAGGGTGCCAATCGTTGCCCAATCAATATCTGTGATGCGCATTCTACCAACCAGATTAACCAGTAATAAGACGGCAAACGAAATTATTAATAACTTATCTGTGAATATTTTTTTAAAATGATTAAACAAAAGTCTAAATTTTCCTTTCAAAAAGCACAAATTAGTGATAATCTTTTCATATTCTTTAAAAAAGCTCACCTACTTATCTTAATCGATATTGAGCTAAATAACCAAATTTTATGGAGGCTTAGTCATGAAGGCTAACTTAAATAAACTAACCCTGGCGGGAACTTTAATTGCCATTGGGATTGTTTACGGTGATATCGGTACATCGCCACTTTACGTAATGAATGCAATCATTGGTGATCAAGGAAAGATGGCTGATACCACCCCTGATTACATCATTGGAGCAATATCATTAATTTTTTGGACGTTAATGATAATCACTACTGTTAAGTACGTGATTATCACAATGCGGGCAGATAATAACCATGAAGGTGGCATTTTTGCGCTATACGCATTAGTTAGAAAAAGAGCCAAATGGCTAGTTTGGCCAGCATTGATTGGTGGGGCCGCCCTGCTTGCTGATGGAACGTTAACCCCAGCCGTTACCGTTACGTCTTCAATTGAAGGGTTAAAAAATCAAACTATCGCAGGAATTCACTTTAGTAATTCACAATCAGATGTGTTGATTATTACTACCTGTGTTCTGTTGGGATTATTCCTAATTCAGCGGTTCGGGACCGGAACGATTGGAAAGTCATTCGGACCCATCATGGTTCTTTGGTTTGGTTTTCTGGCCGTTGCCGGATTAATAAATACCGCTCAGTATCCTGAAATTATCAAAGCTTTGAACCCCTACTATGCATTTGAAGTGCTATTTAGTCCCGGTAATAAAGCTGGAATCTTCATTTTAGGAAGTATCTTCCTAGCAACTACCGGTGCTGAAGCGCTGTACTCTGATATGGGACACGTTGGTAAGAAAAACATTTACTTTACATGGCCACTAGTTTACCTAGCATTAATTTTAAACTACTTCGGTCAGGGAGCATGGGTAATCACCCATGCTAAGGATCCTGCATATGCAGCAGTGGAAAGTATCAATCCATTCTATGCAATGCTATCAAATGAAGTTCGGCCATTTGCAATCATCATTGCAACCCTAGCTGCTATCATCGCCTCACAAGCGTTAATTACTGGGTCGTATACGTTAGTGGATGAAGCCATCGGATTACGTTTCCTACCCCGCTTCATCATTAAGCACCCTAGTAACGTTCGAAGCCAAATCTACATCGCCACCGTTAACTGGATTTTATGTGGGGTGACCCTATTTGTAGTTTGGTTCTTCGGTAGTTCTGAAAAAATGGAAGCCGCATACGGATTGGCAATTACAATTACGATGCTTTCAACCACGATTCTACTGTTTGAGTTCCTAGCTTCTAAAATTAATCGGATTTTAGCTTATTCGATTGCTTCATTCTTTGCGGTAATTGAATCGATCTTCTTCCTGGCTAGTTTAGTTAAATTCGTTAAGGGTGGCTACGTAACCTTCTTCATTATGATGGCCATTCTTTACGTAATGATTATCTGGTTCTTCGGAAACAAGCGGCGTGATCACTACGAAAGAGAAAGTGAGTACGTATCACTCCTTACCTTCCGTGATCAGCTAAGCGCCCTTAGCAAGGATAGTACGATTCCATATTACACTTCTAACCTAGTCTACATGACTAAGATTAAGAAGGATTACCAAATCAAGCGGAATACAATATATTCGATTTTAGATAAGGAACCGAAAAGAGCCAAAGTTTACTGGTTCGTGACCGTGAACGAAACTAGTTCTCCATACGAAAGTAACTACACCGTCGATATGTTAGAAACTGATAACGTAGTGGATGTTCAACTCTACCTTGGATTTAGAAAACCCCAAACGGTTAGTGTTTACCTCCACCAAATCGTTAACAACTTAATCGAACAAGGCGTTATTGAAAAACAAGTTCAACACTATTCCACCATTAAAAACCGGACCGTTGGGGATTTCAAGTTTATCTTGATTAACGAACGGCCGTCAGACCTAGCCCTAAATACGGAGGTTAGTCAGTTGGATAAGCAGTTGATTTCTGGAAGAATTTTCCTTCAAAACATCACTGCTTCACCAGTTAGTTGGTATGGATTAGAGTTCAGTAATACCGTACAAGAGATTTCACCACTATTCTTTAACATGCAACATGATCAATACCTAGTTCAAAAGCGGATTTTACATCCAATTCATTCTAGAGAAACTCGGAATACTAGGGATTAATATTAAAAAAGGATGCCTATGGGCATCCTTTTTTAGTGTGCTTTAAGCAATTTATGACTCATCTTTAGGATAAACGGTGAAATAATAGTGGAAGCAATTACAGCTCCAATAATTGCTGAATATTGGTCAATTGATAGCAATTTATTAACGTATATAATTTGAGCAATAATCAATGCCACTTCCCCACGGGAAACCATTCCGGCCCCAATCATAAAACTACTCTGCCATTTAAATCCCATTAAGTGTGCGCCAAATCCAGCCCCAATTAATTTTGTAATAACAGCCAAAATGGTTAATGCTAGAAATAATGGCAACTGTTGAATGACTCCCGCCCCCTTCATTTCTAATCCAATGCTAATGAAGAAAATGGGGATTAACAAGAGGTAGCCCAGCGCACTTATCTGATTATCAACGCGCTTTTGGACTGGGTGTTGACTAATTGCTAATCCGGCAAAAAAGGAACCGGTAATTGCACTTAATCCAATTAGTTCAGCAGCTTCAGCAAAAACTAATCCAACTATTAATGCAACTAACGTAACTGCATATGGGGTCTCAATTGCCCCCGCTAGGTTCAATAATTTAGGAATCACATATTTAGCCGCCAAAAATACGACTACAAAGAACAGCGCCTGCATAGTGATCACTAGCAAACTGTTCAATCCTGCCGTAATTTGTCCACTTAGCCGCTCCCCAGTCAAAGTAACGGTTAAGCCCAATAGAATGACAGTCAGGACATCATCAGCCACCGCTGCCCCTAGTATTGTAGTCCCTTCCCGACTCCTTAATTGGTTCATTTCCCTTAAAACCGCCACCGTAATTGACACCGAAGTGGCGCTAAAAATAACCCCTAAAAAGAGGGCGTCCTTGACTGGCCAACCAATTAGGGTTCCAAACCAACTGGTCAGTCCCATTGGCACCAGAATCCCTAACGTTGCAATTACCAAGCTCGGCTTTAAATACCGTCTTAACAATTGAATATCGCTATTCAAACCCGCTAAAAACATCAAGATAATCACCCCTAAGTTTGCTAATGCTTGTATTGAAGGGGTTAAGTGGACCAAATTAAGCCCCCCGGGACCAATAATCAGCCCAGCAATTAATTGACCCACCACGACTGGAACATTGAAGCGTCTAGCCAATTGACCACCCAGAAAAGCACTAATTAAAATTAAAATTACATCAAATAGAAACGTCATTTTACGCCCTCCTAAAATCCAAACAAAAAAGCACGAACTCCAAAAACGTTCTGCCAACCCAAAACAGAACCATTCTTGAAAGCACGTGCTCCAACCGATTTATATTTATTTATTTTATTATATCCCGAATTTTTTAAAGTTGTCAAATCAGACTTATTGACGCTTTGTGAAAAAAATTACAATTTTCAGGTAATTGCCATTGATATTTATGGGACGATTTGTTATTATATATATTGTAAATGATAAGTTTATCTTAAGAAGTTTAAAGATAGTAAAATGAATACATAATTTCAGTCTACTGATGATTGGTATATCTATTTCTCTTTCGCACCTACTAATTTATCAGACACATATTCAAGAGGGCAGTCAACTTAAATGACTGCCCTTTTTTCGAACTAAAAAACGAATCAATCGACCTCACTAAAGGTTAATTGATTCGTTTTTTTTATTAACTATCCGACGTGATTTTCCTTTAGGATTGCAGCAATTTCCGCCTGCATTGCAGGTGGTTTCTTCCACTCCGTAAAGCGATCGAAATGTTCAGTCGGCATTGAATAACTTTTATTAATATAGTCCTCATACTTAGCCACGTGGATTGAATGCGGAATGTTCAGTTGAATAATCCGAACTTCTTGAATCAACTTCCGTTCGGCAGCTAATTCTGCCCGCCCATTTTGAACCATATTGCTAATTTCAATGTATTTAGAACCATCTAACCGGGTGATTTCTTCAATCAGGGTCAGAGTTTCATGACTCTTATATTCATCATCAGCCAATTAATGCGCCCCTATTCACTTTGCTTACTTCTTATCATGAGTTTTCTTGTAGACAATTTTTGTTGTATGGGTCCGATTATTCGGAACTTCTAACACCTTAGTCGGCTTAAATAGGCTCGCTGGTTTCTCCACAATGTGACTAATTGGGTGGCCAGAAACATTGACCAAACAGAAAAAGATAACTGCGACAGCAACTAAGAATGTCATCAACTTGGCGGACCATGTCATCTTTTCACTCAATACTGAACCATAAAAACGGTGATTAATTTCACTTGGAACATTCTTATCACTCGGATTAGCGGCTTCAGTTTCGTTTACTACTTCTTTTTCATAAGCATTGATATCAAAGGTTTTTTGAATGTCCTTTTGCTTCTTTTCAAACTGCTTTTTTTCCTTCTTGGTTAACTTCTTGAACCAAGTCGTAAACTTCCGGTATTCACTAATGACCTCTTCCGTTGGGCCGATTTGCTTTAACTTTCCATAGTTAATCCAAGCCACCCGATCACAAAGTAATTCCACTTGTTTGAGTGCATGACTAACGAATACAATCGTCTTGCCTTCTTTTCGGAAGTCTGAAATCTTATCGACACACTTTTGGTAGAAGGTATCATCTCCAACTGATAGGGCTTCGTCAATGATTAAAATATCGGGTTTAATGTGAACGGCAATCGCAAACCCTAGCCGCGACTTCATCCCACTAGAATAACTCTTAACCGGTTGGTCAACGAAGTCCCCAATATCAGCAAATGAAATAATGTCGTCCATCATTGCATCGATTTCTTGGTTGGTCAACCCCTGCATCAATGATTTTAGCCGGATATTTTCCCGACCAGTCAAGTTCTTCTTAAGTCCAGAATTAATCGCAACGATGGAAGTATCACCCTTCACATCCACCTGTCCAGTGGTTTGGGGAATGATTCCAGAAATAATGTTTGAAATTGTTGATTTACCAGAACCATTCACTCCAATAATCCCAAGTGCTTCACCCGGTTTAACCGTAAATGAAAC
Organism: Lactobacillus sp. Sy-1; assembly: GCF_019303535.1. Taxonomy (GTDB): domain Bacteria; phylum Bacillota; class Bacilli; order Lactobacillales; family Lactobacillaceae; genus Nicoliella. The sequence continues at coordinate 1,465,575 of NZ_JACCIU010000001.1, forward strand.
CCCCATTAACGACCAGAAGTGCGGTACGTTTTTATTATTGATTGAGAAGAAAGACTTTAGCTTATCAGTTTGGGTCTTAAATAAATCATATTCCTTGGTTACATTTTGAACCTTAATTTTGTATTGTTCTTCAGCCATTTTAATACTTCCTAAATTTAATTTCGTTAACTTGATATACAACAAAGTAACATTATAACAAACATAATCCGACTCTGAAAGGTTAATTAATATAAAGCGTTATTATTGATCCAATACTTTTGATTGCCAATTTTAATTTCAGCCCAGATCGTTTTAGTGTTAGCGTCAACTGCAATTGAATCGACATTAACGGTTGAGATAGATGATTCTGAGACTGTATTCCAACTTTGTTCTTGAACGCCACTGGTCCCCGGAATTCCATTATATAGGGCGTATTTACCGTACTGAGCACTTAGCCGCTTGCTAACACTCACAGGTAGCGTTTGAATTCCACTTACCCGCTTAATTTGAATCCAGGCATTCTTGCCACTACTTAACTTATAGCGAATCCATACCTGAGCGTTATTCTTACTTCCGGAAATCCCAATCATATTCGCGGTGTATTTTACCCGACTGGCAATATCTGGGTCGGTAATCTTACTTGAAAGCGTATTACTTCCGTAAACGTGGTCGTAAGCAACCCGCTTACTAAGCAAATTAGCGGTAACGGTTGGGGCAAATTTAAAGTATTTTACAGTTGGAAACTTTAGCGATTGAGATTTGACCCAGTACCTTTTAGCGTTGCTCTCGTTAGTAAAACGAATTCGATACCACGTCTGATTTCCAGAATTTCCCTTAACGTAACCAACTCGATCAGCATAAACTAAGGATCCCGCTTTTAAGCTACTCTTCCAGTTATAACTCTTTACGTTACTAGCAGTCCCACTAATTTGATCATAAAGAACCTGTTTTTTAAATCCACTCGATAACGGCACCTGTTCATTGCCATCACCATCATAGTAGCTCACTTTAACGTTATCACTGGCAGCAGTTGTTGTATTATTAGTGGTTGTACTAACTGTCGTCGTGCCACTAGTTGTAGTGTTAGTATCTCCGTTAGCAACGGTATTACTTTGCTCGGTAATCCCACTATCCAAACTCGTTAAATTATACTTATTAATGATACTAATCAACTTATTGGCATAGTTAGGATCAGTTGCATATTTACCAACCAAAGCAGTTGCGGCATCATTTACTGACTTGGCATTTTCCTTCCAGGTCCCAGAATAAAAATTCGAAGCACCAACCAGTCCGTTTCGAATTAAATTAGCATAATCCTCTAACGAGCTCTGCGCATTGGGATACTTCCTAAAACTAGAATTAACGTAGTAAATATTACCACTACTATCATACTCAGCCGTCTTTAAGGTATCAGATTGACCATTATAGCTACCCTTAATCCCAAAGTAATTATAATCATTTGTAGCAAGGGAACTTTGTCCGTAGCTACTTTCTAAGGCCGCTTGAGCCAGCATTAATGATGGATATAAATTATACTTTTTAGCAACGGTCTTAACAACTGGCGACAGTTTGCTAATAAAGTCCGAAGCGGTATCTGCTTTTGCAGTATGAACCCCCATAAAATTAACACTAAGTACTAGGGTAAATACCCCAATGAACATTATCCTAAGTTTGTGACTCATTATCTAGATCTGCCTCTCTTTAATTTCTTATTTAATGAATAGAATAACATAATCAGTTTAAGAAATTGCAAAAAAAATCCTTAAGATTAAAAATAACCTTAAGGATTTTAAATTACTTATCTATTTTTAACACCACGACGACTAGCGTTTAATTTGTTTTGTTGGTTCTTAAATTTTTCCCAGGTCGCCTGCTTACGATGATCGTTTTTACTAGCTTTACGTTTTTTAGTATATTTCATTGTGTAAACACCTCTAATCTAGAGAACAACTATTATTAGTCTAACACAATTCAATCCCTAACTGCTAAATTTTAAACTATTCGACAGTTACACTCTTTGCTAGGTTCCGAGGACGGTCAACGTTCAATCCCTTGTTTAAACTAGTGTAGTAGGCTAGTAGTTGAGCTGGCACAACACTTAACAATGGCGTTAACATTTCATCAACATCTTGTAAGACCATTTCATCACCATCTTCAGCAAGGGCTTCGGTGGAAATCGTGAAGGTCTTTGCACCTCTGGACTTAGTTTCTTCAAGATTATTTCTAGTTAAACCAGCGGTCTTAGCTTGGGTCACAATTGCAATTACTGGAGTACCCTCTTCAATCAAGGCAATGGTCCCATGCTTTAATTCACCAGAAGCAAATCCTTCAGCAATAATGTAGGAAATTTCCTTTAACTTCAAGGCAGCTTCTAATGAAACGTAGTAATCAATTCCCCGGCCAATGTAAAAGGCCTTGGTAGCTTTAACGAAGTACTTCTTAGCAACTTCATCAAGCTTTTCCTTTTCATCAATTACAGCTTGCATTCCAGTAGCAACCACCCCTAATTGTTGTCTGAGGTTAAAGTCAATTGCCCGCTTAAGGCCTAATGATTCACCCAATGACTTAGCAAGGATTGCTTCCAATGCGATTTGAGCGGTATAAGCCTTAGTTGATGCAACCGAAATTTCTGGACCCGCATCAAGTAGTAACGTGTAATCAGCTTCCCGAGAAAGGGTTGAATTTTGAACGTTAGTAATCGTTAGGGTTGGGAATCCTTGCTTTGTAACGTTTTGGAGAACCACCCGACTATCAGCGGTTTCACCACTTTGGCTCAGGAAGATGAAGAATGGCTTTTCAGAGTACAATGGATCATCGTACGCAAATTCAGAAGCCACTTCCACTTCAGTTGGAATCCCCACTAATTTTTCGAAGAGGTTCTTTCCAACTAATCCAGCATGGTAACTAGTTCCGGCTCCCACAATGTAGAGCCGATCAGCAGCCTTCATTGCATCTAAAATCTTAGAATCAACCTTGGAATCACCATCGTCAGAAAGGTACTTTTGGGATAGCTTTCTTAAAACGTTTGGCTGTTCGTTGATTTCCTTTAGCATGTAGAAAGGATAGATCCCCTTATCAGCTTCGGAAGCATCAGTATCGACGTGGAAAGGCTTTCTTTCAATGTGGTTGCCTTCCCGGTCTTCAATGTCGACTGAATGGGGCTTAACAGTAACTACTTCCCCATCCTTTAGTTCCAGGAATTCATGCGTAACGTTCAACATGGCAACGGAGTCAGAACAAACCACGTTAAAACCATCAGCAAGTCCAATTAAAAGTGGACTCTTATTCTTAGCTACGAACAACGTATCTGGTTGTTCACGGTCCATTAATAGGAATGCATAGGAAGCCCCATCCTTAAGGAGTGAAATCGTCTTTAAGAAGGCATCCTTGGTTGCCATTCCTTCCTTAGTAACAAAGTGATCAACTAGTTGAACTACGACTTCAGTGTCGGTCTGACTAGTGAAGTTAACGTCTGAAAGGTATTGATTCTTTAATTCCTTGTAGTTTTCGATCACTCCGTTGTGAACCAAGTAGAAACGGTCATCCTGTGAAAATTGCGGATGGGCGTTTTCAACGGTTACGCCACCATGGGTGGCCCAACGCGTGTGACCAATTCCAGTGCTTCCGTGAACTTCAGGAGTAATTGCAGCCTTTAGTTCGGAAATTGCACCCTTGCGCTTTACTAGGTAATCCTTCCCGTCTTGATCGTTAACGTAGATTCCGGCAGAATCATACCCCCGGTATTCTAGTTTTTCAAGTCCATGAATGAGAAGTTTAACGGCATTATCATTACCGGTTACTCCAACAATTCCACACATATTTTTAAGCCCCTTTTTATTTTTAAATTAAATTGGTATAGACAATAATTAATATCGTATTCAATCGTTCAAGTAGATACTTTACAACGCTTATAGCGATATGTCAACAATTTAAAAATTAAGATTGGTATATATAAATTAAATATAAATGGCGAATAAAAAAGCCCGCTAAGCGAGCTTTTAGTATTCATTAATAATTTATAATCTTACTTTACACCACATTCTTTTTCAACCACTTTTGCAATCTTCTCAGCGTGACTTTGACATAGTTCCTGGGTGGATGCTTCAACCATTACCCGGAGGAGTGGTTCGGTCCCACTAGGTCTTACTAACACCCGACCGTCACCGTTCATCTCATGTTCTACGTTTTCAATTACGGATTTCACGGAAGGATTATCCAGTGCAGAATTCTTGTCAGCGACCTTAACATTGATCAAACTTTGGGGATAAGTCTTCATTTCCGCTGCAAGTTCTGATAGTTTCTTCCCGGTAGCCTTAATTACATGGAGTAATTGTAAACTGGTCAACATTCCATCACCAGTCGTGTTGAAGTCTAAAAATACGATATGACCAGACTGTTCACCACCAAGATTATAGCCGCCAGCGTTCATTTCTTCCACTACATAACGGTCCCCCACCTTGGTCTGCTTGCTCTTCATTCCATTTGCTTCCATGGCCTTGTACATCCCAAGGTTACTCATTACCGTTGTAACAATCGTATCCTGCTTTAAACGGCCATGTTCGGACATGTACTTACCGCAAATAAACATGATCTTATCACCATTAACCAAGTTTCCTTCTTCATCAACCGCAATACAACGATCACCATCACCGTCAAACGCAAAGCCAACTTCGGCTCCCTTTTCAACCACCATTTTTTGAAGTTGTTCTGGATGGGTCGAACCAACGTTATCGTTAATGTTAATTCCATTTGGTTGAGTAGCCATCGTATCAAATTCAACCCCTGCATCGGCATAGAGGCGTGAAACTAAGTTACTAGTGGAACCATTAGCCGCATCAACACAAATATGCATTCCAGCAATGTCATCAGAGACCGTTTGATTCAAGAAACGAATGTACTTTTGGGCCCCTTCAGAGAAGTCATCCTCAGTTCCTAATCCTTCAGCTGAAGGACGTGGTAAATCATCGTGATCTTCTTCTAAGATGGCTTCAATCTCTTCTTCTAATTCATCTGAAAGCTTATATCCATCAGAACCAAAGAACTTAATTCCGTTGTATTCAGCTGGATTATGGGAAGCGGTAATCATGACCCCGGCAGCAGCATCTTGCGTCCGGACCAAATATGCAACTCCGGGAGTGGTAATTACCCCCAAACGGAGCACTTCAATTCCAGTTGATAGTAATCCTGCAATTAACGCTTCTTCTAACATTTGACCTGAAATTCTAGTATCGCGGGCAACTAGCACCTGGGGCATCTTACTGTCAGAATGCTTAGTAAGAATATAGCCACCAGCACGCCCACACTTAAAAGCTAACTCAGGACTTAGGTCGCGGTTAGCAACTCCTCTAACTCCATCGGTTCCAAAATATTTCATTATCTATTCCTCATTTCCTACTTATCTTTTACTTCAATACTTACTTTGATCTTGTTTGGGTTAAAGCCACTGACCTTGTTCAGCGATTTATCAAGCTGAACGGTCTTCGTTTGATTGGAAGTGATTCGACTAACGTCCACTGCCACGGTAACGTCGTTCAAACCATCTAACTCACTGGAGGTCCCAAAGACCTTAACCTTCTTGGTGCTGGATGTAATCGTATAGGTCTTATTAGAGGCCTTATTATCCACCCTGTATTTAATTGGTAACTCCTTAAAGTTACCGCTACTAATTGGTAGGTACACATTGGTAGTGGCAGGGGTTAAAATCACGTTCACGGTATTGCCCTTCCGATCTACAGCTTCTAAAATCGCCTGCGAATTAACCGTATTATTAGTATTTTGGGATAGGTTGAGTTTAGCAATTACCCTAACCGCTTTACTAATCTCACTTGAAGCCCCAGTTGCCTTTACCTTTGCGTCAGAGACTACCACCTTACCAACATGGTAGCCGGAAGCAATCATATTTTTATCATAACTAGCACTAACAGGTAGTGAAACCGTTTGCCGGGGCTGAATATTAACGGTGATATAGGATGGATTAATCTTATAATTTAACTCCGAGTTTAAACCATCCTGCGAAAGCTTAACCCGATGCTTCCCAACTCCTAACTTACTTAAATCAGCATAGATATGGAAATTCTGGGTATTAGTGGTAGTCGTCACCAATGCAGTCGGGCCACTTAAGGAGACATTTACTTTATCTGGATATCCAGTTACAAAATACTTACTGCTATTAACGTTTAATTGTAAATTAGCAGACACACTCGCCTTTTTTGTTGATGCTAACTTGGTAATATTACTATTATTATCACTGGTAAAATTGAGCTTATCTTGATTAGCATACGCATATAGTAAAATTGCAAAAATAAAAGAAAGAATCAAGTAGAAGAATGTGCTATTGAAGAATTTTCGCATTCCTAATTCCCCTTTCCACTTTTACTAAGGTTACTGATCCAACTCCCAATCGCTGTAAAGATATTATGACTCACTTGTTGCTTTTCAATTAATTGGTCATGAAGAAACTTCAAGTAATCCTTTTGCGTCATTCCCCTTAGTAACTCATTATCCTTAGTAATTGAAACTTCACCAGTTTCCTCTGAAATTACGATCGTCAATGCATCGGTAACTTCAGATATTCCAACTGCTGCCCGGTGTCGCGTTCCTAGTTCCTTAGGAATCATCGTACTTTGTGATAGTGGTAGATATGCAGCAGCCACCGCAATTCTATGATTTCTAATAATCACAGCACCATCATGAAGGGGGGTGTTAGGAATAAAAGTATTGATTAATAGGGCTCCTGAAATGTGGGCATCTAAGTCAATCCCAGTTTCGATGTAGTCTTCTAGCCCCGTTTCCATTTGAATTGTAATTAGTGCTCCAATTCGTCTTTTAGACATATATTGAATTGCTTTATCTAAGCTATCAATCATTTGCTCGGTTTCTTCATTTTGGTTCTTAGAATGGAATATTAATGATCCCCGACCGAGGTGTTCTAGCCCCCGTCTAATTTCTGGCTGGAAAATCACGATAATTGCAATGAATCCCCAATTAATTACCTGGTCAACCATCCAAGAAACGGTTCCAAGCCCCAGTAGCACACTCAGAATTTTAATTATCGCAATCACGATAATTCCTCTGAATAATTGAACTGCCTTTGTACCACGTAGCAGGATGATTAATTCATATGTAATGAACCAAACTACTAAAATATCAATTAAACTGCTAAAATGGCCAAGAGTAAACAAATTATTCCAAAAGTTACTCATCATATAACCTCCAAATATTAACACTAGGTTTATTATATCACGTTATTAAGAACTTATTTTTAAACATCGTTCTAAAGTTAGTTCATTTTTGTTAGAATTAAATAAAATACAATTGATTAAAAAGGAGGGTTTCGATTGCATCTTTCCAAGAATTGGCAAATTCGCATCTTTTTCATCGTTTGGTTTGTCATTGTGGGATGGTTCGTTAGGCAACCATTTAATTTCCTATTATTAAATACGTTCTTAGCGTACATTCCAATTGAAATTGGGCTTAATTTAAATTCAAAGCTTATTAAAGAGAGTATTTTATACTGGCCATTATTAATTATTTGGATATTATTTTATCCCAATGCTCCATATATTTTAACGGATTTATTTCACCTTTCGCTATTAAATCCATACGATAAGACAACCGGGCTACTCCGTCTCTCCGATCCGATGTGGATTAACTTCATGTTGTTAGTAATTAGCGCCATCGTGTGTGCATTTATCGGCGCTTGGTCGCTATCAACTACCATGAACTCCCTAATGAATAAGCTCCATTTGAATTCTAAGTGGGTATATGCCCTCCTCGTTATTTGCTTTACCTTTACCGCCTCAGTGGGTGTTTTTATCGGGCGATTTCTTCGGCTCCACACCCTTTACTTATTACTGAGTCCCCGGTTATTCATCACGCCACTAATTAAGATGTGGACACCAGAAATGTTGATGTTTACCGGAACTATGATGGCAGTTCAACTTGTTATTTACTGGGTCATTATGATTAATCAAAAAGCAAAATAAGCGTTCACGGAATCTAAGATTCGTGGACGCTTATTTATTTAATCTTCATCAGAAGCTGGACTAGCCATCATAATATTTTCTAGGTAGTTAATGTGTTGTCTTAAGTCGTTGGAAGTCAATTGGTTAATTTGCTTAGTTTCTAGCAGGTGTTGAATTTCAAGGCGCTGAGCCCCAAAGCCCTTTACCTGCAAATTATCATATTGTTGTTCATAGTCGTCATTATTAGCGGAATTAACACGATTAATCCGATTCCGATAAAATCCAATTATATGATCAACCATTTGGGGTTCAAATGAACTAGCATCAATGTCATTACGCTTTAAGTAGTTACGAATCTCTTGAATTGCCGATTGGCTTATGGTCTCAATTATCATTGCCCATTTACGCCGTAGCGCTTCATCTTGATGATGCTTAAAGCGACGGCTTGAGAGGAAAAACTTCTTCATTCCAGAAATGAAACTCTTAATATCGTTAATAATGTTAGAACTAGATTTATTCATCCCAATTGAATCAAACATCGCCGTTTCCCTTCTGTTAATAATCTGGATTACGGCTCCATACTCATCCTTTTTAATGACCCCTTCTTCATACATCTTAAGCGCGGCCTTCCGTTCACCACTAAACGCAATTCTACGCAACGCTAATTCGTTGTTAAAACTGAAGTCGTTAACCCGATTGGAGCGTACGTCGTGATTTAACTTCCTAAGCATTAGTTGGTATTGAAAAATCAAATCAAAAGCAGCCTGCTGATTATGCTCATTTTGACTTCTTTGAATTTCATTAATCGCACTTTGGACCATCTGAATTTGGGCGCGTTCCTCTGAAATTGACTGATCATCATCAATTTCAACCGGCTGATTATCAGTTAAAAGTGGAATGAAAACAATTGCACTAATTAAACTTAAAATAATCACACTTGCAGCAATAAAGAGAACCATTGGCCGCTCTGGAAACGGTTTGCCAGCCGGGGTTAGTAGTGGAATTGATAGTACCCCGACCATTGTAACAGCACCTCGGACTCCAGATAATCCTGATAGAGTGGCAATTCTTAGGTTAATGGATTTAAAATCCCAATTGGTAGCAAATAACTTATAAACAATCGTCCAACCAATTCGAATCGCCAGTAATAACAACCAAACAAGCACTGAATAGATAATGGGCTCAATCGTCCCCAGCTGAATGGTTTGAATACTCTTCCCCATTGCCTGGGGAAGCGAAAAGCCAAGCAATATGAAGATAATTCCATTTAAAATATAAATAATGGTATTCCAGGTTTTTTCAGTAACTAACGTTAGCTCTGGATTCACTGCGGTTCCCCTTAAGTCTTTTAGATGGAGGGTAATTCCGGCAGCTACCACCGCAATTACCCCAGATGCATGCAGCCAATCTTCACTGACAAAATAAATTACAAACGGTGTCACTAAGTACGCCACGGTGAAAAAGACGATGTTATTAACGCCGTGATTATAGAGGTGATCACGGACTTGAACCAATAGGTACATCATCACAATTCCAACAAACAGCCCTACAATACTAATATAGAAAAAGTCACCAACTGCATTGCTGAGCATGAACTGACCAGTTAACGTAGCTGCCAACGCATACTTAAAACAAATTAGTCCACTGGCGTCATTGATCAGACTTTCCCCACTGACCAAGTGCAAAATGTTACTGGGGAGGTTGGAGCGTTTGGCAATCGATTGAACCGCTACTGGGTCGGTTGGTGATAGGATCGCCGCCAACGCAAAACAAACCGCGAATGGCATCTCTGGAATTAGCCAGTTAATAATCACACCCCCTACCACCATGGTAATGACCACTAATGCAATCGCGTTAACAAAAATCGGGAGCTTGAGCTGCCACAGCTCTCGTTTTGGAAATCGTTTTCCATCGTTAAATAGTAATGGGGCGATAAAGAGGAGCAAGAACCACTCCGTTTCAAAATTAATCTGGAAGTTAGTAAATATTGACAGTAATAGCCCTAATCCAATTTGAATTAAGCTTCCCGGAATCAACGGTAAATAATGTCCAATTACCGTTGAAATTAACAGTAGTACAACTAATAGAATGATTAACTCGATAATCACCATTTATAAAATCATCTCCAATTCTATAAGATTATTTGGCACCAATGATCTTTACTTCGGTTTCTAAATGAATCCCACTATTTTGATATACTGTTTCTTGAACGTGACGAATAACGTTGATATAATCGGTGGCAGTTGCTCCACCCACATTAACAATAAACCCGGCATGCTTAGTTGATACTTCGGCCCCACCAAAACGGTAGCCTTGGAGCCCAGCATCATGAATCAGCTTGCCAGCAAAATGATCCTTAGGACGCTTAAACACGCTTCCACAGGATGGTAGCTCAAGGGGCTGCTTTGAAGCCCTCAGGGCGTTAAAGTGGTCCATTTTAGCTAAGATTAAATTAGGATCGCCAGGAGTTAGCTCAAATTCAGCAGCTAAAACGGCATTGTGCCCGTTTTGAATCACACTGTGGCGGTAGTCAAACTCTAAATCGGAGTTGGTTAATGTTTTTACATCTCCATCAAATCCAACTACTTTTGCGTAGTTAATTACATCTGCAGTTTGGCCACCATAGGCACCCGCGTTCATGTAGACGGCCCCACCGACGCTGCCGGGAATCCCAGCAGCGAACTCTAGGCCAGAAAGGCCATGTTCTTGAGCGGCAATTGCTACATCAATTAACGCTGCCCCTGCTTCAGCACTAATGTTGTTTCCAGATACCTTAATCGCTGTTAGGTGGGTCAAAATGACCGTTAAACCGCGAATCCCTTGATCGCTCACGATTAAGTTACTGGAGTTGCCTAGCACCGTAATTGCAATCCCGGAATCATTAGCCACTGCTAGTAGCTGGCTCAATTGTTCTTCATTATCGGGCAGTGCGAGGTAATCGGCGTTGCCCCCAGTCTTTGTAAACGTATAATTGGAAAGCGGTTCGTTGGTTTTAATGGTTAAATCTTTTATTTTTGGGTTAAAATTATTCATTGAAATCGTCCTTCTTAAATCGATATACTATAATTTTACCATGAAATAAGCTCTCAATTATGAATAACCGTTTATAAAAATAATAGAAAGGAATTCTAATTATGAATTTTGTCGCAATTGATTTTGAAACCGCAGCAGGTAGCCGTGCGAGTGCATGCTCACTTGCCCTAACGGTTGTCCGTAATAACGAAATTGCCAGTGAATTTTACACGTTAATCAACCCTGAAGTCCCGTTTTTCTGGCGTAACGTTCAGGTTCACGGGATCCATGAATCTGACGTTGTAGATGCGCCGACATTTCCAGCGGTTTGGGACAAAATCAAGCTATTTTTCGCCCCAAATCGACTCATCGTTGCCCATAATGCTAGATTTGATAATAGTGTCTTGAAAAAAAGCCTAGAACGTTACCATCTAGTCCAACCGCAGTACTTAACATTAGATACCCTAGCGGTAAGTCGAGCTCTATTTCCTGAATTTACCAATCACAAGCTAAACACCATCTGCCAAAATTTAAACATCGAATTAAATCACCACCACAATGCATTGGATGATAGTCTGGCCTGTGCTAACATCCTGCGCTACGAACAACGCCAATTTGGTGACGATCAATTAAAACCGTTCGTCCAGGTCATTAAGTAAAAAAAGCTAGTCGCCACACGGCGATTAGCTTTTTACTTTAAATTATAGGTCATCTCAGTGGTTGACTTTTCATTGCCAGGGACTGGAATAATGCGCCGACCGGGATTATCAATGAACCCTAGCTGGTGGTAAACATGAACTGCAGCTTGATTACGGTTTTCCACCGTTAGTACTATCTGATTAAGGTTACTAAAGGACGTTCCCCAGTTAAGGGCCTCATCGACTAAAGCGGTTCCTAACCCGTGGTTCCAAAATTGTTTCAAAACCGCAACCCCTAACTCACCATCTTGCGAATCATTTAGTTGTTGAACGGTAACAATTCCAATAATGTCAGCTCCTAAACGGGCCACTAAAATTACATTGCTGCGAGTCTGGTTAACTAACATAATTTCACGTTGTTCCTGAGTAACTGACAACTCGGCCAGCCCCGGATCAATCGTAAATGTATCTGATTCGGTGATTAGTTGGTTCATTAATTTTAAGACTGCCGCAGCGTCTTCGCCGGTAGCCAGTCCAATTGAAACTTGCTCTTCGTTATTTGCCATCTTCATCAATGCTTTCCTTTAAAATGGTTGCAAAATGATTTCCATGGGGATCGAACGTCAGCGTCCTGGCGTTGTCTTCCAAGTCATCATTGCGTTTAAAAACAATGCGCAGGTAGTTATCTGGCAATTCGTTTGCAACGAACTTAGACCATTCAACAACGTTTACGCCATCCCCATTAAAATACTCATCAAGGCCTAACTCATCACCGCTCCCGTCATCTAGGCGGTAAGCATCCATGTGATAAAGCGGTAAGCGACCGTCTTGATACTCACGAATGATTGTAAACGTTGGGCTTTTAACGTTGCGTTTGATTCCTAAGCCCGCAGCTAACCCCTTGGTAAAGGTAGTCTTACCAGCGCCTAAGTCCCCATCCAATAAGATGAGGTCCGCTGGCTTTAGATGCGAAGCAATTGCCCTGCCAAGTTTCATCGTTGCTTCAGGAGTGTCAACAGTGATCGTTTTCAAATCTAATCCACCCCCTTATCCTAGTCCATAGCTTGAAGGGCGTTGATAATGGCAACCTTATAAACATCCTCAGCGTTACATCCTCGTGATAAATCTGATACGGGCTTGTTTAACCCTTGTAAGATTGGACCAAGAGCTTCAAAGCCACCGAAACGTTGGGCAATCTTATAACCGATATTTCCGGATTGGAGTTCTGGGAATACAAAAACGTTTGCCTGTCCCGCAACCTTAGAATCTGGTGCCTTTTTAGCCCCTACTGCAGGGACAAAGGCTGCATCAAATTGTAATTCTCCATCAACAGCTAGTGCTGGTTGTTTAGCGTGCACTAGCTCAGTAGCTTCTTGAACCTTCTTAACCATTGGACCACGGGCTGACCCCTTGGTTGAAAAGCTAAGCATTGCTACCTTAGGATCAATGCCAAATTGCTTGGCAGTTTCAGCACTTTCTAGCGCAACATCAGCCATTCCAGCGGCATCTAATTCGATGTTAATGGCACAGTCAGCAAAAACGTAGCGTTGGTCCCCCTTCATCATGATAAAGCAGCCACTCACTAATTTAATTCCGGGTTTAGTTTTGATGATTTGTAGCGCTGGACGTACCGTATCACCAGTCGGATGAGCCGCACCAGAAACCATTCCATCAGCCTTAGCTAAGTACACCATCATCGTCCCAAAGTAATTAGGATCGGCTAACCACTTCTTAGCAGTTTCTGCATCGGTTTTTCCATTCCGCCGTTCAACTAATGCGGTTACATATTCAGCTGCTTCATCAACGGGGAGGTTTTGGTAGTCAAATAGGGTTACCCCAGTTAAGTCCACACTGGCTTCAACTGCTACTTTTTTAATTTCGGTTGGATCGCCTAATAAAATTGGTTTTACAACTCCATCAGTAGCTAGTCGGCTGGTTGCTTCGATAATGCGAATATCGTTTCCCTCTGGAAATACGATTGTTTTTTGGTCTTGGCTGACCTTTTGCTTTAAACTTTCAAATAAATCCATTTTTAATCCTCCATTACTGGGCATTTAAATCCGCCCGTGCTTGATCAACGTTAACGTGTTCAGGTAGTTGCCAATTGATGGGGGTTTCCCCCATTGCAACTAGCGCCTCATTGGTTTTGGAAAATGGTCGCGAACCAAAGAACCCCCGATGAGCAGAAAGCGGACTAGGATGTGCTGATTCTAATACGATATTGGTGTTGGTATTAATCAGCTTAACCTTATCGCGAGCCGCACGGCCCCAAAGAATGAACACGACTGGTTGTTTACGCTCGGATAGCTTACGAATTGCGGCATCAGTTAGTTCCTCCCAGCCCTTCCCCTTATGCGAAAAGGCGGCCCCGTTTCTAACGGTTAAAACGGAGTTCAAAAGTAACACCCCTTGTTTAGCCCACTGCTCTAAAAAGCCATGGTTCACCGGCTTAATCCCGAGGTCATTATCAAGTTCCTTATAGATATTTTGTAAGGAAGGTGGAATTTGCACCCCCGGCATTACGGAAAAACTGAGTCCGACTGCTTGGTTGGGTTCATGGTATGGATCTTGACCCAAAATAACGACCTTCACCTTACTAAACGGGGTCCAATTAAAAGCTTCGAAAATTTGGTTCATTGCCGGATGAATTTGGTAGTGATTATATTCATCCACCAAAAAGCGCCGTAGGTTTTGGTAGTAAGTCTTCTCAAATTCTGGCTTTAAAACCGGCCACCAGTCATTATGAATAAACTGCTTCATTGTCCGCCCTCCAGTAAATTTTCAAATTTTGATTAACATCATTAACCACAAAAAGCGGTTCTCAAAAAACTTAAGAATCGCTTTTTAATAGTGTTTCAAAACACGATCAATCTGACGGTTTTGATCGCGCTTCTTCAGTGTCTCACGCTTATCATATTCATGTTTCCCCTTAGCAACCCCAATTAACACCTTGGCAAAGCCATTTTTAATGTAGAGTTTTAGGGGCACAATTGTGATTCCCTTAGCCTTCGTGTCATTCAACAAGCGGGTAATTTCCTTTTTGTGTAACAACAACTTTCGATTCCGTAAGGGGTCGTGATTAAACTGATTTCCCTCTGCATACTCGCTAATGTGCACGTTTTCGAGGTACGCCTCATGGTTCCGAATTCGAACGAATCCGTCCTTTAAATTAACGCGTCGGTCCCGAATCGACTTAATTTCAGTTCCTTTTAGGACCATGCCGGCTTCCATTGTACTTTCAATCGTATAGTCATGACGGGCCTTCCGGTTTTGCGCCATTAAATTATCGTTATTTGGTTGACGTTTCTTTTTAGCCATCGCTTTTCACCTCACCTTGCTTGATTAGTGGGAACGGTGATTATTATTGTGCTGACCGTTACCACGGTGATTACCATTGGAATGACTATTGTTTGATCGATTGTGATTATTGCCATGGTTCCCATTACGGTTACCACCACCGTTACGATTCCGGTTGCCATTGCGGTTATTGTTAGAGCGCCGGTTGCCGTTCCCGCGACCGTGACTTTGTTTAGGTAGTAAATCACTGGTTGGGGTATCCTCTGGATTAACAATTTCAAAGTCAACGGTACTTTGGGCTGGATCAGCACCAATTACCTTCACCTTGACGTTTTGCCCAATCTTATAGGTCCGCTTCGTCCGCCGACCAACTAATGCTAGGAATTTTTCAACGTATTCGTAGTAGTCATCCTTCATCCGACTAATGTGAACCAATCCCTCAACGGTATTTGGTAATGCAATGAACATCCCAAATTTAAGCACGGAGCTAACCGTCGCTTCAAATTCTTCACCGATGTGATCAGCCATGTATTCAGCTTTCTTCATTGAATCAGTATCCCGTTCAGCATCAATTGAACGCCGTTCACACTTAGAAGAATGGGACGCAATTTCTTCCAAGAGGCCCCCGTACTTAGCCTTACTTTCCTTATTAATTCCATTTTCTTCGTAATGGTGAATTAAACGGTGAACAGTCGTATCTGGATACCGCCGAATTGGCGAAGTAAAGTGGGTATAGAATTCAGCTCCCAGACCAAAGTGACCAAGTGATTGATCAGAATACCGGGCTTGCTTAAGACTCCGTAGCATCATCACTGAAACAACGGCTTCTTCGGGCTTGCCAGCAACCTTCTTTAGGATGTTTTGGAGCATCTTTGGTTTAAGCTTAGCAGGATCACCCTTAACGTTAATCCCAAAGGCGGTTAAGAATTCAAAGAACTTCTTTACACGGTCCGCATCGGGCGTTTCATGCACCCGGTAGATAAATGGAGCGTGCTTTTCGCTGTAGTGTTGGGCAACCGTTTCGTTTGCGGCCAACATAAAGGATTCAATCATCTTTTCAGCCGTTCCCCGCACCCGAAGCTTAATATCAATTGGGTGCCCTTTTTCATCAACGATGATTTCTGCTTCCCGATCGTCAAAGTCAATTGCACCCCGTTGTTTTCTGTGCTTGTAAAGAATCTTATGGAGTTCGCCCATTGTTTCAAACATTGGCACTAACTCTGCGTATTCTTGCATTGTTTGGGGATCCTTTGATTCTAGAATTTTATTAACGGCGGTATAAGTCATCCGGGCTTTCGAACGCATAAAGCTAGGGTGAATCCGATGCTTAACAACGTTTCCAGCTGGTGTGATTTCCATATCACAACTCATACATAACCGAATCACCCCTTCATTTAACGAACAAATTCCGTTCGATAATCGGCGTGGTAACATTGGAATCACCCGGTCGGTCAAGTAAACTGAAGTCCCCCGCTTGTAGGCTTCCTCATCAAGTAAGCTACCTGGTTTCACATAGTGACTAACGTCAGCAATGTGTACCCCTAAATGAAAGTTCCCATTCGGTAGTTTCCAAGCAGTAACCGCATCATCCAAATCCTTTGATGCTTCACCATCGATAGTAACTAGATTTTGATCCGTGATATCTTCACGACCCGCTAGTTCTGAATCTAAAACGTGATCTGGAATCGCATCTGCTTCTTGAAGGACGTCCTCTGGAAATTGGGCTGGAATATCATGGGCATAGACAATTTGTAGGATGTCGATTCCAGGATCATCGACACTTCCGATCACCTGCTTTGCAATTCCGACCATGGAATCTGGATGGTCGTCATTAGGGTATTCGGTAATCTCTGCAGTTACTACTTCCCCTGCAGTGGGCTTTAGTCCCACTTCGGTAATGTAGAACTTGTAGTTCATGATCTTTTTATCCTTTAATTGGACCTGACCGTAGTAGCCGTTGTCATCACCAGTTTGAATAAATTCACCAACTACTTGAGTGTAATTATGTTCCAAAATCTTAGTGACCTTTGCTTGGGGCCCTTGATCAGAGCCAGGCGCAGCTGGTTTTAGGATTTCAATTTCAACGGTATCGCCGTTCATTGCATGCATCGTATAGTCAGGCGCAATGAAGGCGTCCGATTCAGTTTCATCAAAGTCCACGAATCCAAATCCCTTTGCGTTAGCGTGAAAAATCCCCTGGGGCTTCATTGACTTCGGGTTAACGGTAAATTTCCCCTCTTCAGTAACAAGGGCTTTTTCTTCTCGTTCCAGTCTAGCTAGTTCCTGAATAATCAGTTTAAAGGCTTCCGAGCCGTGGTACCCTAACTCATCAGAAATTTCACTAACTTCAAAGCTGGTCTTGGCATTCTGCTTAAGGACCGCTTCAATTTCATCTTTTAATTTATTATCTTCCAAAATATCTTCCTCATTATTATTTATAGATTTCGATTTCAATCGATTTTAATTTCGGTTATTAACTACTTTATATTCTAACATTATTTAATTTTAAAGTAATTCAATAACCTTAATATAATAAAAAACCTTCCGCAATCAAACAGAAGGTTTCCTAATTAATGTGATGAGATCCAAACCAATGCAAGTGCATCAACAAAGAATAAGATACCGAGAACCGTAGTTACTCGTTGCATAAATGCTTCAAATCCACGTGGCTTTGACTTAGCGAATAAGTCGTCAGCACCACCAGTAAGTGATGACATTGCATCGTTAGTTTTAGCTGGTTGCATTAGTACCGCAATAATAATCAAAATACTAATGATCCAAAAAATTACCATCAAAAAGTTATACAAAATAATGCCTCCTATTTTCTTCAAGGCTCAATCTACTATTCAACATTTTAACATATCTAAGTAACTCTTTCCAATTCAACTAGTTTTTAGCCTTGGTTTTTAAAAGGTTAGTAAGCATTTGACTGTAGATTGGTTTCCCGTTCAATAAGTCAACCACCGCATAGGCGATCAAAGATACCACCGCAAGCGACATCAAGTGGGTTACTGTCCCCACCATTTCAGTAATCAGTAAAATTGCAGTAAACGGTGATTTGGTGATACAAGCAAAATACGCTGCCATTGCAATGATAATTAGGTTAATTACCAATCCAGCAGGCATTAAATGTAAAACAACCAGACCCTGACCATAAAGCGCTCCCAATAGTGCTCCCAACGTTAAAATCGGGAGAAAAATGCCACCAGGAACCCCTGAACCATAGGAAATGGCAGAAAAGATAAATCGAACTAGTAAATAAACCAACAGGATTCCCAAACCAGGAACTGAATGAGCTACCGATAGAATTAAGCCATTCCCCCCACCTAGCGTATCAGGAATGAAATAGCCAATTGGAATCACTAGCAATAATGGCACCACCACTAAATATTGACTTGGCATCCAATTAAAAAGACGATAAAAGCGGTCTAGGTGCAGGGTGGTTTGTTGATAAATAATTCCACTCAACCCTAGTAAAATCCCCAACACAATTAAAATCCAGTACTGATTCAATGGGAACGGGTGGGCGTATTCAATATGCAACACCGGGGTTAATCCAAATAGTTCAGTCGAAACCAGGTTTGCAGCGATTGATGCACATATCGTTGTGGGCCAGACGCGCAACGGAAACTCGTGGTAAATTTCCTCCAACACAAATAGCGAACTTGCAATTGGTGCATTGAAAGCAGCAGCTAGTCCTGCCGCTGCACCGGCTGCAATCGCCACCCGCCGAGCGCTACCGTTCAACCCCTGCAGTTTGGCAACCCCCTGGGCAGTAGTGGACCCCAGCTGAATCGAAGGTCCCTCACGCCCTAAAAACAGGCCACTACCGATTGCTAACACCCCGCCGATGAACTTTTTCCAAAGAACCGGCCAGAACGGGTAATCCAGTTGATTAGCTAATTGACCTTCCACCTGTGGAATTCCAGAACCCTTGATATCAGGGGTGGCTTGAATGAGCCGCCCCACAATAAAACAAATTATGAGGTTGATCATTAAAATTATAACCATTCCCCAGTGATTAGCATGCGTCCACTGATAAAGTTCCTTGACCCAGTTTAAATCGGTTTCAATTAACCATCGAAAGAGACTGACCACCGCACCCACAGCAAGCCCAATGATTGCTCCATCCCATAAATACGCAATTTGTTTCCAATTTAATCTTTGCATTTGCTAATTAAGCCCCCACATCGTGATATTAATTATCATAACACAACAAAAAAGCTTTGGAACTAGGTTCCAAAGCTTTCGATTAACAAGTAATGGAATTACTTGTTAATGATGTTTTCGCGAGCTTGTTCGCTTAAGTTGTAGAATGAGTGAATACCCTTGTATTCGGAAACGTTTCCTAATTGGTCTTCGATTCTCATTAATTGGTTGTACTTAGCAATCCGTTCGCCACGGCTCATTGAACCAGTCTTAATTTGACCAGCGTTAAGCGCAACAACTAAGTCTGAGATAGTAGTATCTTCAGTTTCACCAGAACGGTGTGAGATGATAGCAGTGTAGCCAGCTTCCTTAGCCATTTCAACGGCACGAACAGTTTCAGTTAAAGTACCAATTTGGTTAAGCTTGATTAAGATGGAGTTAGCAACACCCATCTTAATTCCCTTAGCTAGGTAATCAGTGTTAGTAACGAATAAATCATCACCAACTAATTGAACCTTCTTACCTAAACGGCGGGTAGCCATTTGCCAGTCTTCCCATTCGTTTTCATCCAATGGATCTTCGATTGAAACGATTGGGTACTTATCTACCAAGCTTTCAAGTAAAGTAACAAATTCATCAGCTGAGTATGACTTACCATCACCAACTAAGTTGTACTTCTTAGTCTTTGGATCGTAGAATTCTGATGAAGCACAGTCAAAGGCAATTGCAATGTCCTTACCTGGCTTGTAACCAGCCTTAGTAATTGCTTCTACTAAGATTTCGAATGGTTCTTCGTTGTTTTGTAGGTCAGGAGCAAATCCACCTTCATCACCAACGGCAGTGGAGTAACCACGGTCGTTTAAGATGTTCTTTAGGTTATGGAAAGTTTCTGAACCCATCCGGATAGCTTCCTTAACACTCTTAGCACCAACGGGCATAATCATGAATTCTTGGAAGTCAACCTTATTATTAGCATGCTTACCACCATTAATAACGTTCATCATAGGAGTTGGAAGCAAGTGAGCATTAAAACCACCAAAGTAGTTGTATAATGGAACGCCTAATTCGTCAGCAGCAGCACGAGCAGCAGCTAATGAAACTCCTAAAATAGCGTTAGCACCTAACTTACCCTTATTAGGAGTACCGTCAAGCTTAATCATAGCTTCGTCAATAGCTAATTGGTCAGTTACATCGTAACCAACGATTTCCTTTGCAATGATGTTGTTAACATTGTCAACAGCTTTAAGAACACCCTTACCCATGTAACGGTTCTTGTCGCCATCACGTAATTCAACAGCTTCATGTTCACCAGTTGAGGCACCAGATGGAACGATTCCACGGCCAAAAGCACCGGCTTCAGTATATAATTCTACTTCAACAGTAGGGTTACCACGTGAGTCTAAGACTTCGCGAGCAAAAATATCGGAAATAATTGACATTGTATTCTCTCCTTAAGTGAAAGTTAATTTTCCACCGTTCAAAACGGCGGGTGATAAATGTGAACTGCTTTGAAATGCAAAGCTTATCGCAAAAATGAGACATTTTACTAGGGACTGTTCAACGCCCCCTTAAAACTGAATAAATATAAAATCTACTCATCATTTACACTTTTATGATACCATTTTTTGATTTTTAAAACCAATAATTAATAGCTAATTATTCGAAAAATTAATAATGAATTAAGTTTAGGAATTCATTCGGGTCTAAACTAGCGCTCCCAACTAAAACTCCATCGATATCGGGTTGTTCCATCAACGCCTTTACATTTTTAGGCGTAACACTCCCCCCGTACAGGACCCGGACCGCATCAGCAATTGCTGGTGAATAAATCCGGCTGATGGTTTGTCTTATCAATGCACAACCCTCTTCTGCTTCCGCAGCACTAGCGGTAATTCCAGTTCCAATTGCCCACCGGGGCTCGTATGCGATCATCATCTTCAAAGCATCCTTATCTGAAACATCCTTAAACGCTGCAATCACTTGGCTGACCACCCAGTGAACGCCATCGTGAGTTTCAGTGCGGACCAATGTTTCATCACAACATACAATTGGTTTGATGTTATTTCTAAGTAGTGCATGCACTTTTTTATTAACCACTTCATCATCTTCATCGAAGTAGTGCCGGCGTTCAGAATGACCAGCGATTGAGTAGGTAACGCCCGCTTCAGCAAGGGCCTTCGGACTTACCTCACCAGTATAAGCACCGGTATCATGGTAATCGCAATTTTCAGCCCCGATGATCACGTCGGATTGCTTAGCGTGTTCCAGTAGTGGCCATAGGTACAGTGGCGAAGCAGCAATCATTACCTGAGCCTCACTTGGCCGTGGAATATTGTGCTTGATGGCTTCAATGTATGGAATTACCTGGTTCGGCATTAAATACATCTTCCAATTGGCCCCAATGAATGGGATTCGTTTATTGGCAACCATTAAAAAGCTCCCCCTTATCAGGATATTGGCACGAACGATTGAATTCGTACCCATCTAATTTTACTATAAATCTACTTGGTCCCCCCACTGAATGCGGAAACTTAATGAAAACATATGTAAGCAAAAAGAAGCCGTACTAAAAGTACGACTTCTCAATTATGAACTAGCTAATTACTTGTCAGAAATAGCAGCAATTCCTGGAAGGGTCTTACCTTCAAGGTAAGTAAGTGAAGCACCCCCACCAGTTGAAACGTGGGTTAACTTATCAGCGATTCCTAATTGCTTAACAGCAGCAGTGGAATCACCACCACCGACGATTGTAGTCGCATCTTTAAGGTTAGCTAAGAAATCACCAACTGCTAAGGTTCCCTTAGCAAAGTTGCTCATTTCGAACACACCCATTGGTCCGTTCCAAACAACAGTCTTAGCATCTCTTAGAACGCTTTCAAATTCTTGAATTGACTTAGGACCGATATCTAGAGCCATCATTCCATCAGGAATGTCACCTTCAACAATTTCAGTCTTTGCATCATTAGCAAACTTGTCAGCTACCACGTTATCAACGGGTAATACTAACTTATCGCCAGCCTTTTGCAAAATTTGCTTAGCTAAATCGATTTTATCTTTTTCAACTAATGAACTACCAATTTTGATTCCCTTAGCAGCGTAGAAAGTATAAGTCATTCCACCACCGATAATCACCTTATCAGCCTTATCCAATAAGTTATCGATAACGGTAATCTTATCAGAAACCTTTGCACCACCTAAGATGGCAACAAATGGGCGCTTTGGATCGTTAACAGCATTTCCAAGGTACTTAATTTCCTTTTCCATTAAGAATCCAACAGCAGCTGGCTTACCAGCAGCTTCCATTGCCTTAGCAATTCCAACGTTTGAAGCGTGGGCACGGTGAGCAGTTCCGAATGCATCGTTTACGAATACATCCCCAAGTGAAGCCCAGTATTCACCAAGCTTTGGATCGTTACCGGATTCACGCTTTACATATTCACCATTTACAACGTCTTCAAAACGAGTGTTTTCAACTAATAAAACATCGCCGTCGTTCAACTTATTGATAGCATCTTCTAATTGAGGACCTTCAGTAGCTGGAACGAAAGTTACTGGCTTGTTCAATAGGTTAGAAAGCCGTTCGGCAACTGGACGAAGTGAAAGTTCCTTTTTGTCTTCTTCACTCTTAATTCTGCCAAGGTGAGAGAAGATAATTGCCTTACCACCATGATCAATCACGTAGTTAATAGTTGGAAGAGCGGCAACAATTCTATTATCGTCACCAATCACACCGTTCTTAATTGGAACGTTGAAATCAAGACGCATTAATACTTTTTTATCTTTTAAATCTAAATCAGAAACAGTTAATTTAGCCAATTTAGATACCTCCTAAATAGATAGTAACTTAACACCCTTAATGATACAGCATTTAACCCCTAATCTCAAAACAAAAGGCTAGCCACATTTAAATGTTAAGGATATAAATAAAAAGGTGGGAGAGTAAACCTCCCCCACCTTTATTAGTTTTAATTTATTTAATTAGTTAAAACTGCTTTTTATAGTTGAGCAAACTTCAATAAAGTACGAACCATGTTACAAGTGAAGCCCCATTCGTTATCGTACCAAGTCCAAACCTTAACTAATTGGTCATCGCCAACAGTAGTTACATCAGTTTGGGTAGGGTCGAATACGGATCCGTGGGTATCACCAATGATATCGCTTGAAACGATTGGATCTTCAGCGTAACCGAATGCATCGTTTCCTTCAGTGTGCTTCTTGATTGCTGCGTTAACTTCGTCAGCAGTAACCTTCTTGTCCAAGATAGCAGTTAATTCAGTTAATGAACCATCTACTAATGGAACACGTTGAGCAACACCGTTTAGCTTACCTTGTAATTCAGGAACAACTAAACCAAGAGCCTTAGCGGCACCAGTTGAATGAGGAATCGTATTTGCACTAGCAGTACGGTTATTTCTCATCTTCTTACCTCTAGGACCATCCAAGATAGCTTGAGTGGAAGTGAAGGCATGAATAGTAGTCATGGTACCAACCTTGATACCGAATTCCTTGTTCAAGAAGTAAGCTGATGGTGCAATACTACTAGTAGTACATGAACCAGCAGAAACGATCTTGTCGTCAGCATTAAGTGAATCCAAGTTAACACCAGGAACAACAGTCTTAATTTGACCAGCAGGTGCTGAAATTAAAACACGCTTTGCGCCAGCGTCCAAGTGAGCTTGTGACTTTTCTGCTGAAGTGTAGAAACCTGTACATTCAAGAACATAGTCAACACCATTGTTCTTTACCCAAGGAATTTGTGAAGCATCCTTTTCAGCGTATACAGGGTATTCCTTACCATCAACTACGATACCAGTGTCAGTTGAAGAAACCTTACCTGGGAACTTACCGTGAGTTGAGTCATACTTTAATAAGTAAGCTAACATTGATGGAGTAGTTAAATCGTTAATTGCTACAACTTCGATGTCGCTTGAGTTAAGTTCGTGGATCCGCTTGAAAGCTAAACGTCCAATCCGTCCAAAACCATTAATACCAATTTTTACAGTCATACTGAATTTTCCTCCTTTAGGAAATAATAAGATAAATATTATTTTAAAGCAGTACAACAGTATATTACCACTTTTTGCTGCTAGTGTCAGCCCTGGTGCTCAATAATCTTTTTTGAACCGCGGGAGCTTGAAAAACAAACACTAAGTAATAATTATCTTTAAGGGCAGTATATCAACCGCTTTCATAATTTGCAAAACATAGCGCTTATTGATTAAATTTCTGATAATCCCCCTTGCATTTTAGACTGTTTTACGCTATAGTTTTATATTGTTTGATTGATAGATAAATCAATGCGCCTGTAGTGTAATGGATAGCACGTAAGATTCCGGTTCTTGAGATGAGGGTTCGATTCCCCCCAGGCGCACTAAGTAAAAAACCGTTAGCAGCCATGCTGTTAACGGTTTTTATTGGTTCATTTGCTGGCGCTTAATGACTGCCATCATTGCACGCTACCATCGAAGCGCCGTTCAACCCCCATTCAGCATTACGTTTAAAAAAATCGGGAAAAAATAATTTTAGCAATAGTTATAAGTAATATTTTTATGAGGTGCCCTAAATTGAGCAAAATAATTCCATTAATAATCGGCTTTATTACCATTATTTTATATCTAGCGGATGCATGGATCATCATCCAAGCTAATGCTAACCATAAGTTATTGACACTATTACCAGTAATTGCCCATAATCAACCACAAGGCGGATTTGGTTGGCTAGTGGTGGCAACAATTGTTGCTACAATTGGATTGTTTATCTCATTATCGTTATTACACAAGTAATTAAAAATGATCTCGCTATTTAATGGTCTTAGTTGTTAACGTTTCCCGCTGAAATCGAGGCGGAACGGTACTAGTACAACTGATCGTTGATTCATAAGGATGCTAATTCGGTTTAAAAAAATAGCATTAATTAGGACTACCATTCATGGTGGGCAAATGTTTTGACCTTCACTGACTATTAAGATAGAATTTATATAGTTTAAATTTTAAAATTATTAAATCAATATTTAGGGGGACAATTATAATGAA
Source organism: Lactobacillus sp. Sy-1 (assembly GCF_019303535.1). Taxonomy (GTDB): domain Bacteria; phylum Bacillota; class Bacilli; order Lactobacillales; family Lactobacillaceae; genus Nicoliella. The sequence goes on from NZ_JACCIU010000001.1 coordinate 1,490,646, forward strand.
CTTAATCCCAACTGTGATTGAGCAATCCGCCAATGGCGAAAGAGCCTATGACATTTACTCACGGTTATTAAAAGACCGGATTATTATGTTATCTGGTCCAATCGAAGATGACATGGCCAACTCAATCATCGCTCAATTACTATTCTTGGACGCTCAAGATTCTGATAAGGATATTTACCTATACATTAACTCACCAGGTGGTGTGATTACATCTGGAATGGCAATCTACGATACGATGAACTTCGTTAAGTCAGACATTCAAGTTATCGTTATGGGAATGGCTGCTTCAATGGCCAGTGTGCTTGCTTCATCTGGTACTAAGGGGAAGCGTTTTGCATTACCACACGCCCAAGTTATGATTCACCAACCATCTGGTGGTGCCCAAGGGAAGCAAAGTGATATTGAAATCGCTGCCGAATCCATTTTGAGTGCACGGAAGATGTTAAACAAGATTTTGGCTGCTAATTCTGGTCAAACGGTTGCTAAGGTTAACCGGGATACCGATCGGGATAACTACTTGACTGCTGAAGAAGCGGTTAAGTATGGATTACTAGATGGCATCATGACTAGTAAAAGCGAACAAGATAAAGATACTAAAAAATAATTAACTCATTCTAATAAGGGTGAAATTAAATTTTAATGGGTGGTTAGCTACGAACTATAGTTGACCACCCATTTTTTGGACAAAAAACCGGCTCGGTAAGTTTCGAGTCGGTTTTGTTATTAATTGATTGCAACGCTGGTAATTGCCATTAGGACAACGTAAATCCCCATTGAAATCACCGTTGGCACCCAGTGATCAGTTAGTCCGCCCTTAAGGGCAGAAAACCAATCCCCTAGGTAATTACCTGTCGATTGATATTTACGATTATTGATGGTTTGAACTGCAATCGTTGCCAGCATAAAAATCAGCCAGGCGTAGTTTATCCGGAAGCCAACCCAAATTAAAAACCCACCCAGATTAGGAAACGAAAAGCCCATAATGGTCCCGGCAAAGCCACTCAGTACCAATGCAGTGCTAATAAAACAGAGCGCCTTAGTAATCCATGGCACCGGAATTAATGATAATCCTAGGTAAATAATCAGAATCCGCACGCCCGCTGATAGTGCAACTAACCACGAATTCCCATTAGGCATTCCAATCGAATTACTACTCCCACCACCGTAAATAAAGAGATTGGATAGTAACGCAATCACAAATAGTACCAGTGCAAAAATCAGCCATGATTTGACCGTATGGCGGTCGGTTTTAAGGTTTGCTTCAATCTTTTGAAATCCAGTTTCCATTTACAATTCCTCCGCTTATCATAAATAATTAAAATAAAAAATTGATATCCTTAATGTCTATTATCCGTGATTTCAAAATAAAAAGCACCCTTTAATTTTAAGCAAAGGATGCTTTCGAAATGTATCAAATTATTAATCATTGCTAATGGCTACAATCCGTTCTTCAGTTTGCGCCCGGATCTTTTCAGCAAAGTCGTTAATCTTTTTCAACCGGTGGTTAATTCCGGACTTCGAAATGGTCCCACTAGGCACTAGTTCTCCTAGTTCCTTTAGGGTCACTTCCTTATTTTCTAACCGAATTTCAGCAACTTCCCGTAATTTATCTGGTAGTTGGTCCAACCCAACCGTTTCAGCAATAAAATTGATGCTTGCGATTTGTTTCGTCGCTGCATTTGCCACCTTGTTCATATTGGCATTTTCACAATTGACCAGGCGGTTCACCGAATTACGCATATCCCTTACAATGCGGATATCTTCAAAGTGCAGCATCGAATTCGTGGCTCCAATTAACTGTAAGAAGTCCGCAATTTTTTCGGCGCCCTTTAAGTAGGTAATAAAGCCGCTGCGCCGACTGGTGGTCTTGGCTTCCAAGTGGTAGCGATTCATCATCTGGGTAATCATTTCATTATGGTCTTCATACAAAGAGTAAATTTCCAGATGGTAACGCGATGTTTCGGGGTTATTAACCGAACCACTAGCCAAAAACGCGCCCCGGAGGTATGAACGAACCTGCGAATCATTGGCCAATAGTGAATCTGGAACTGTCTCCACCAATTCATAGCCATTTAAAATGCCTAAATCATCCAAAATTTCCTTAGTATTCGTGGTAATTCGCACCACGTAAACGTTATTTTTCTTTAGTTTCATGCGTTTCCGCACGATTAAATTACTCTCAACATCATAAAATTCCAATAATAACCGATAAATCCGCCGCGCGATGGCGGGATTTTCAGTCTGAACGTTCAAAATTAAATCATGGTTAACGATTGTTAAAGAGCCATTCATTCTAATCAATGCCATTAACTCGGCCTTGGCATTCTTTTTATGCACCTTCAGCGTCGTCAATTCCTTTTTGACTTGACTAGCATACGACATTTTAGTCACTCCATTCGTTATCCATTAATTATTTTCAATTAACTTTAGTAGCTCGTTCGAAACCGCTACGCCGTTATGATATGCTCCGTGATTGTGTAGTTTTAAGAAATCAGATGCAATGACCTTACAATGCTGCCGTTCAAGGCCCGCTTGATCATGAGTCACCTGATTAGAGGTTTCATCTTCATTCCGCCGAATGTAATTTACCGGAACCCGCTTATTGTTAACCATTACTGCATCAACAATATTTTGGCCAAAATGGCGATTTAAAACGGCCACGTGGTTAGAATCAGTAAATCCATTGGTCTCACCATTTTGCGTCATGATATTACAAATATACACAATTTCAGCACTCGTGTGTAAAATTGCATCATGAACTTCTGGAATCATTAGGTTCGGTAGAATACTAGTAAATAAACTCCCCGGTCCTAATACGATTTGATCGGCATTTAGAATCGCATCGACCACTGGTTGCGCCGCCTTAGGAGCGCCCTTTTGATCGTCACGATCCACCCATACCCGTTCAATCATTTTATTAGCCTTGGTAATTTCAGACTCACCCGCTAATTTGGTTCCGTCTGTAAACTCTGCGTGAAGGGTAATTAAATCATCACTGGCAGGATAAATATGCCCCTTAACGCTCATAATTCTAGTAAGGTCTTGAACCCCTTGGAAGATGTTGCCCTTCATTTCTGATAGGGCGGTAATCAAGAGGTTCCCAATTGCATGCCCCGCTAAAAATTTGTCAGTTCCCTTAAAGCGATATTGAAAAAGATCTAAAAATTCAGGATCAGCATCAGATAGCGCTACGATGACGTTGCGAATGTCGCCTGGTGGGACCACGTTAATGTAATTTCTGAGGATTCCAGATGATCCACCATCATCAGCAACGGTGACAATTGCGGTAATGTCAACGTCCGTGTCCTTAAGCGCCTTTAGAATCACGGGAACGCCAGTCCCCCCACCAATAACAACGATACGGGGTTGGTGCGACTTTATCTGTGGCATTCTGATTACGCTCCTTATTTTTGAATTCAGGTAATTATTTTCGGTTTGTTAAGTTTATTTTAAGCCCGTTAAAGGACGTCTCTAATATTATAACATACCTGGTGTTTCTTTTATGAACTCACTAACAAAAAGACGAACATTCGGCTTTTTCTTATCACTTATTTAACTTTTGGGTCCGTGCAGTATCTTCCTCAAGGACCGGCTTTAAATACTGGCCAGTGTAGCTATCCTTTACCTTACATACCTCTTCGGGAGTTCCCGTAGCAATGATTTGACCACCGCCGTCCCCACCTTCAGGACCAAGGTCGATCAGATAATCAGCAGTTTTAATCACGTCTAGACTGTGTTCAATAATCAACACGGTGTTTCCCTTATCAACTAATTCATGTAAAATGTTTAACAGTCTACCGATATCATCGGTGTGCAGCCCGATCGTTGGTTCATCTAAGATGTAGAAGTTCTTCCCGTTCGATTTTTTATAGAGTTCAGCTGATAACTTCATCCGCTGGGCTTCCCCACCAGAAAGCGTGGTGGCGGATTGCCCTAACTTAACGTAGCCCAGACCGACTTCATCGATCGTCTTTAGCTTCCTGGTAATCTTTGGAATTGCTTTAAAGAAGTCCAGGGCCTCGCTGACCGTCATGTCTAATACGTCGGCGATGTTTTTCCCCTTGTATTCTACCTCCAGGGTTTCCGCATTATAACGCTTCCCATGACAAACTTCACAGGGAACGTAAACGTCTGGTAGAAAGTTCATTTCAATTTTAAGGATTCCATCCCCATGACAGGTTTCACACCGGCCGCCCTTTACGTTAAAACTAAAGCGGCCCTTTTTGTACCCGCGTAGTTTAGCTTCGTTGGTCTCAGCAAATAAATCGCGGATATCATCAAATACGCCGGTATAAGTGGCTGGGTTACTCCGGGGAGTCCGTCCAATTGGGCTTTGGTCAATACTAACCAATTTTTCAATGTTCTTGTAGCCCCGAATTGACTTGTACTTTCCCGGTCGGGTGGAGTTATGGTTTAACTTTTGTGCTAGCGCCCGTTTTAAAATCATGTTCACTAGCGTTGACTTTCCCGATCCAGAGACCCCGGAAACAACGATAAACTCACCCAGTGGAAAGCTTACCGTAACGTTCTTTAGGTTATTTTCCTGGGCCCCGGTAATGGTAATCTTCTTGCCGTTACCAGTCCGCCGGTTTAACGGAACTGGAATAAACTTCTTCCCGGATAAATATTGACCAGTCAACGACTTGGGGTTCTTTGCAACTTCAGCGGGGGTTCCAACCGCCATCACTTTTCCACCGTTTTGACCAGCTCCAGGACCGATATCCACAATGTAGTCAGCATCTTCCATCGTATCTTTATCATGCTCCACAACTACGAGGGTGTTTCCCAAGTCCCGCATTGATTGAAGTGATTTAATTAACCGGTTGTTATCCCGTTGGTGGAGTCCAATTGATGGTTCATCCAATACGTATAACACACCTGAAAGGTTAGAGCCAATTTGAGTTGCTAGGCGAATTCGCTGTGATTCACCTCCAGAAAGGGTTCCGGCAGACCGGGCTAGCGTTAGGTAATCCAGCCCGACGTTTTTGAGGAACGTTAAACGGTCAATAATTTCCTTGATAATTGGTTTGGCAATCACCGAATCCTTTTCGCCAAATTTAAGGGCGCTAAAGTAATTCAATTCCTTCTGAACGTCAATCGCCGCTACCTGGCTAATGTTTTGATCATTAATTTTTACACAGAGGGCCCGTTCGTTCAATCGGTACCCATGACAGGTCTGGCAAGTCAACTCAGTCATGTATTCGCGCATCGTTTTCCGGGTAAATTCGCTATTCGTATTGTTGAAACGCCGGTTAATGTTGTTCATAACCCCTTCAAATGGCATATCGAGATCCCGGGTCCCACCGAAGTTACTTTCAAAGTTAAAGTGGAACTGTTGCTTTCCAGAGCCAAACAACACCAAGTCACGTTGCTTCTTGGGAAGCTTGTTAAACGGTGTATTCATGTCAATGCCAAACTGTTCACAGGCCTGCTTCAACATGTTGGGATAGTATTCAGAACTAATTGGATTCCAAGGTGCTAATGCCCCCTGAGATAACGTTTTACTGCGGTCTGGGATTACCAAGTCCTTGTCAACTTCTAGTTTAACCCCTAACCCATCACAGTCTGGACAGGCCCCAAGTGGGGAATTAAACGAAAAGAGCCGTGGTTCCAACTTCCCCACCGTAAAGCCACAAAATGGACACGAATAGTGTTCAGAAAAGACTAGGTTGTCACGAGCCCCCATGAAATCAGCAATTGCGTAGCCGTCACTTAATCGCAGAGCCGCTTCCAATGAATCTGATAACCGGGAATTGATGCCGTCCTTAATGATGATCCGGTCGATTACCACGTTAATGGTATGGCGTTTATTCTTATCTAGTTCAATTTGATCATCTAAATCGCGCACTTCTCCATCAATTTGGATGCGCACGAACCCTTCCCGCTTAATCTTTTTAAGCAGTTCCTTATGTTGGCCCTTCTTATCCCGCACCACTGGCGCTAGGATCTGGAGCTTCGTTCGTTCGGGAAGGTTTAATAGTTCCCCCATCATTTGGTCAATCGATTGACTAGTAATTTTAGTGCCATCGTTAGGACAAATCGGGGTTCCGACCCGCGCCCAAAGCAACCGAAAGTAATCATTAATTTCCGTAACCGTACCGACCGTCGAACGGGGGTTATGGGAGGTTGTTTTCTGGTCAATTGAAATTGCGGGACTTAGCCCCTCAATTGAATCCACATCGGGTTTATCCATCTGGCCTAAAAATTGACGAGCGTACGAAGAAAGGCTTTCAACATAACGCCGTTGGCCCTCCGCATACAAGGTGTCAAACGCCAAGGAACTTTTCCCGGATCCAGAAAGACCGGTCATTACGGTCAACTTATTCTTAGGAATCGTAACGTTAATGTTCTTTAGGTTATGCTCACGCGCCCCACGAATAATAATTTTATCATTTAGCAACTAACCCCACTCCTTACATTTTTGCTTGTAGTTCAATGATTGTGTCCCGAAGATTAGCAGCGTGTTCAAAGTCAAGCCGCTTTGAAGCGTTCTGCATTTCATCTTCGAGCCGACTGATCATTGCCTTCTTTTCTTGCTTCGTCATCTTCTTAAAGTCCGTTTCGATGATTTCATTATTAGTATCAGCATTTTCTTCTTCAATCTTATCGCCGCTGACAGAAATTACTGGTGAAATGGCCTTTTTAATGGTGTGTGGCGTAATGCCATGTTCATGGTTATACTGCTCTTGAATTTCACGCCGCCGTTTCGTTTCATCAATTGCCTTTTTCATCGAGTCGGTCATCGCATCAGCGTACATGATAACTTCTCCATTTTCGTTTCGGGCAGCCCGCCCAATCGTTTGAATCAACGAACGTTCATTTCTTAAGAAACCTTCCTTATCGGCATCTAAGATCGCTACTAACGATACTTCGGGCACGTCAATTCCCTCCCGCAGTAGGTTAATCCCTACCAGCACATCAAATTTCCCGGCCCGTAAGTCATGAATAATCTTGGTCCGTTCTAGCGTTTTAATGTCACTGTGAAGGTAGCGCACCTTAATTCCCAGATCCTTAAGGTAGTCAGTCAAATCTTCAGACATCTTCTTGGTCAAAGTCGTCACGAAGGTCCGTTCGTTCCGCTCAATCCGCTTGTTAATTTCACCCACGAGGTCATCCATTTGTCCCATAATTGGCCTTACCTTGACGATTGGATCCAGTAGGCCGGTTGGTCGAATGATTTGTTGAACAACTTGATCCGCATTCTTTAATTCGTATGGGCCTGGGGTTGCGGACATGTAGATCACTTGGTGGATATGGTCTTCAAATTCGGGCATCTTAAGGGGCCGGTTATCCATCGCACTAGGTAGTCTAAATCCATATTCAATTAACCGCTCCTTCCGCGCCTTATCACCATTGTACATTCCACCGACCTGCGGAATTGTCTGGTGGGATTCGTCAATGACCATTAAAAAGTCCTTCGGGAAGAAGTCCATCAATGTGTATGGTGGTTCACCGGGCTTGCGACCGTCCATAAACCGGGAATAATTTTCAATCCCATTGGTATAGCCCATTTCGCGCATCATTTCAATATCGTAGGTGGTCCGTTGCTTTAGCCGTTGCGCTTCTAGCAACTTCCCTTCCCCCTCTAATTTAGCGTGTTGGGTGTCTAATTCCTTTTGGATTCCATCCAGGGCGTGATCCATAATTTGGTCATCCGCGAGAAAGTGGGTGGCTGGGAAAATCACAATTTTTTCCTTATCACTGATAATCTCACCAGTTAGGGTGTCAATCTCCCTAATTCGATCGATTTCATCCCCAAAAAATTCAATTCGGTAGGCATACTTACTCCCAGATGCTGGGAAGACTTCTACTACGTCCCCCCGGACCCGGAACCGCCCCCGTTGAAAGTCAATGTCGTTCCGGTCGAATTGAATGTTAACCAGTTCCCGGAGTAACGTATCCCGGTCGATTTCTTGACCAACCTTTAACGGAATCGTGTGGTCAAAGTACTCCTTAGGACTTCCTAATCCAAAAATTGCGGAAACGGATGCCACTACGATAACATCATTTCGCTCTAGCAACGCACTCGTGGCAGCGTGGCGCAATTGATCAATTTCATCATTAATTGACGAGTCCTTTTCAATGTACGTGTCACTAGATGGCACGTATGCTTCTGGTTGGTAGTAATCATAGTAACTAACGAAGTATTCAACTGCATTGTGCGGGAAAAAGCGCTTCAATTCACTGTATAGTTGCCCCGCTAGGGTTTTATTATGGGATAAAACCAAGGTTGGTTTGTTTAAGTTTTTAATCACATTAGAAATAGTAAACGTCTTCCCAGTTCCAGTTGCCCCTAACAAGATTTGCTCTTTATCACCCTTTTTGACCCCTTCCGTCAGCTCTTGAATTGCCTTTGGTTGGTCACCAGTTGGCTGGTAATCTGAAACTAAGTCGAATTTATTATTCATAATTCGATTAATGGTTGCCATCTAATTATCCCCCTTTAATTGTTCAATATTAATCTATTAATATTTTTGCGTAATAAAAAGTGGGGAAGGTACCCTCCCCCACTCGTTATTTTTATTTTAACACGGTCATCTATTTTTGAAAGAATAAACACTTTACATATTTTGAATGTAATGAAAGGCGTTTTGCCCAGCAATTCCACCGTCACCAACGGCAGTAACCACCTGTCTTAATTCCTTCGCCCGCACGTCACCAATTGCAAAAATCCCTGGCTTAGCGGTTTCCATTCTATCATTGGTCTTGATCCAACCCTTATCATCAGTGATGTTTAGGTCTTCAAAAGCACCGGTAATTGGTAGGTTTCCAACGTAGATGAACACCCCACTAGCTGGGATTTCACTCGTTTCTTGGGTTTGGTTATTAACCGTCTTCACACCGGTTACCTTCCCACCATCGCCAACGATTTCAGTAGCGTTAGTATTCCAAACGAAGTTAATCTTGTCGTTAGCAAACGCTTGGTCTTGCAGCACCTTTTGGGCTCTTAATTGGTCCCGACGGTGAACAATCGTAATCTTAGATACTAACTGAGCTAGGTAAAGGGCTTCTTGAATTGCAGAATCGCCCCCACCAACAACTACAACTTCCTTATTCTTGAAGAACGCACCGTCACAGACAGCACAGTAAGAAACCCCACGGCCACCGTATTCATCTTCACCTGGCACCCCTAATTTCCGGTATTGAGAACCAGTTCCGATGATCACGGCTTTTGCTTCATAGTCACCGTTATCAGTGTGGACGATCTTAACATCACCCTGTTCTTCAATTGATTCTACGGTTCCATAGCCATACTTAGCCCCAAAGTTAATTGAACCTTCGTACATGTTCTTGGCTAAATCTGGGCCAAGAATTGACTTGAATCCGGGGTAATTTTCAATTTCGGCGGTGTTGTTCATTTGACCACCATAAATCCCCCGATCAATCATTAGCACTGATAAGTTTGCTCTAGAAGCATATAGGGCACTAGTCATTCCACTTGGTCCAGCACCAATTACAATTACATCGTAACTTTCCATCGGTTGAACACTCCTCACTTAAAATAATCAATGTACATAGCTTACTATTAATAAGTATCTTTGTCTAATAGTTTGTACCCAAAGAATTATTTTTGGTCTTCTTCAGTTAGTTTTTGACCTAGTTGCTTAATGTATTCCCGAAGTTCATCCTTTACTTCTGGATGTTCAAGTCCGTATTCGATGTTTGTCTTTAACCAACCAAACTTGTTTCCGGTATCGTATCGAGAACCAACTAATTCATGTGCGTAAACTTTATGGGACTTATTCAAGGTATCAATTGCATCAGTTAATTGGATTTCGCCACCCTTACCAGGCTTAGTATCCTCCAAAATATCAAAGATGTTTGGTGTTAAGAGGTACCGACCAATAATTGCAAGGTCACTTGGGGCGTCCTTTGGATCTGGTTTTTCAACAAAGCTATCAACGTCGTATAGACCAGGCTTAATTTCCTTAGTTGGAGCAATCACACCGTATTTAGCAGTGTCTTCGTGGGGCACCCGCATAACGGCTAGGGTTGATTCTCCAGTTTCTTCGTAGCAATTGATTAATTGCTTCGTTAGTGGTTCGTCGGCCTTGGCAATGTCATCACCTAGCATAATTACGAATGGTTCGTCGCCTACGAAACTCTTAGCAGTGGAAACCGCATCCCCTAAACCATCTGGGTGATTTTGGCGAATGAAGTAGATGTTTAAGCCGTTCGTTTCTTGAACCGCCTTTAGCATCTTATCCTTATGCTTTTTAATTAGGTTAGATTCCAATTCAGGATTGGAATCAAAATGGTCTTCGATGTTTCGCTTGTTCCGCCCAATAATAATCAAAATATCGGTAATTCCAGAAGCCATTGCTTCTTCCACGATTAATTGAATCGTTGGGGTATCGACTACTGGTAGCATTTCCTTTGGTACGGCTTTAGTTTCAGGTAAGAATCTAGTTCCCAATCCCGCTGCGGGAATGATTGCTTTTCTAATTTTTTTCATTTTCAAAACTCCTAGTAATTATTACGTCTAATTTAGTATTATGATAATTCTGAACGACCCTGTCTTTGCATCAACTTGGCAATTGATTCTTTAATATCGGCGTTATCATATAAAACGTGGTAGATAGCAGATGTAATTGGCATTTCAACGCCCCGTTGCTTAGCTAGCTCGTAAGCAGCCCGGGTTGTTGCAACCCCTTCAATTACCATTCCCATATTTTCTACGATTTCAGGAAGTGATTGACCCTTCCCTAGCTGGTTTCCAGCCCGCCAATTTCTGGAATCAGAACTAGTTGCGGTAACGATTAGATCACCCACCCCGGATAACCCAATGAACGTAAGTGGGTTTGCACCAAATGAAGTCCCCAGCCGAGAGATTTCAGCTAAGCCCCGGGTAATTAAGGACGCCTTTGCGTTATCACCGTAGCCCAGACCAACTAGTGCTCCTGCCCCTAGGGCGATAATGTTTTTCAAGGCGGCGCCAATTTCAACCCCAATGATATCGTCATTGGTATAAACCCGGAAGGTGTCGTTCATGAATAGTGATTGAATGTGTTCAGCATCCTGAAGGTTTTCGCTAGCGACCGTTACCAGGGTAATATCACCCCGGGCAACGTCTTCGGCCTGACTAGGCCCTGAGATAACGGAAATGGAGTGACGATTTTCTGGGGCAATTTCCTCAGATAGTACCTCTGACATTCGCTTATATGTTTTCTCTTCAATTCCCTTGCTGGCGTGAATTAAATTTGGTTTAATGCCCAATTCACTCAATAGTGGATTTACCTGCTTTGCAACCGAGCGGGTTACTTGGGCCGGAACCACAAATAAAACGTCATCGACCCCAGCTAAGGCCGCCTTCATATCTGAATATGCGACTAGTGAATCTGAGAATGTAAAGTTCTTTAAGTACTTTGAATTGGTGTGTTGGGTGTTTAATTCTTCGACTTGACTGGGTTTGTATGACCATAGTCTAACGTCATTTCCGTTTTGAGCTAAAATATTAGCCAGCATGCTCCCCCATGAACCGGCACCTAACACTGCAATTTTTTCTGTCATTATTTTCACTTATCCTTTATTTTAGTAGTTTTTTAGAGCCATCCAAATACCAACTAGCATCTGGAATCTTGCGGCGCCGATAAATCATTATTCCCAGTGCTGCAACGAATAGCACGATTGAAAGCCACTGTGAGACCCGAACGCTCCCAATCATCAAACTATCCGTCCGCATGCCCTCGATAAAGAACCGGCCAAATGAATACCACATTACATAGCTGAGGAAGACCTCGCCACGCTTGAAGAAATGTGGAACGTGACGTAGTGATAATAATACCGCCACCCCTAAGAAGCTCCAAAGCGACTCATACAGGAAGGTTGGTTGACGATACATTCCACTAATGTACATTTGATTGATAATGAACTGTGGCAGGTGTAGATGTTGTAAAAACGCGAGGCTAGTAACCTGGCCAAACGCCTCTTGGTTCATGAAGTTCCCCCACCGACCAATTCCCTGGCTCAGTAAAACGGTTGGCGAAATTACGTCCAACATCAACCACACCGGAATCATGCGGCTTCGACAAAAGATAATAATTACAATTGCTGCACCAATTAAGGAACCGTAAATAGCGATCCCCCCATCCCAAATTCGGATGATTTCATCAATGTGATTTTGATAGTAACCCCACTGAAAAATCACGTAGTACAGCCGCGCACTAATAATTGAAAATGGCAACGCCCAGAGCAACATGTCGTAAATATCATCTGGCTTAATGCCCCGTTTCTTCCCTTCGCGAACCGATAGGTATACGGCCAATATCACAGCACTAGCAATAAAAATCCCGTACCAATGGACCTGTAGACCACCCAGTTTAATTGCGATTGGGTTCAATGCTAATTTGATTATAATTCATTCCCTTCAACTATTTATCCTTATCGTCAGCAGGGTTATGAATGGCCCGTTGATTTGCTGATTCAATTTCCTTTTTACGAGATTGTTCTTTTGAATCGCGGATTGAGTTTTCCTTAATCAAACTCTTCAGATTATCATCAAAAACCTTCGTAGCGTCATATCCCATCGAGCGCGCCCGAAAATTCATGGCCGCTGCTTCAATCAATACCGCTAAGTTTCGCCCGATTTTAACTGGAATTTTAATTTTCGGAACATCAACATCGAAGAAGCGCTGGGTTTCATTATCATTTCCCAATCGATCAAACGGGGTATCCCTTGACCAGTTGGATAGATGCACGATTAAATCAACCCTGGTATCACTTCTAACCGCTCCGGCTCCAAATAGGTTCATCGCATCGATAATCCCAATCCCCCGAATTTCTAGCAAATGGCGTAAAATCCGTGGAGCCTGACCAATTAAGGTTTGTTCATCTTGTTGGTAAACTTCTACTCGATCATCAGCGATTAGCCGATGACCCCGTTTAATTAATTCTAAGGCAGTTTCACTCTTTCCAACCCCTGAATCACCGGTAATTAAAACCCCCAGTCCGTAGATATCAACTAACTCCCCGTGAATTGACATCCGTTCAGCTAGCTTGGCTTCCAGATAGTTGGTCATGTTACTAAGCACCCGTGAAGTGGTTAGCTTAGAACATAGGACTGGAATGTGCTCCCCTTCAGCAGCTTCCAATAATTCTTCAGGCGGATCCAACTGGGTCGAAATGACAAATGCAGGGGTCTCGGGTTGACACATTTTTTTCATAACATCATAGAGGTCATCACTAGCCATTCCCTTTGCAAAGGAGGTCTCAGTAATCCCCAAAAGCTGAATTCGTTTTGCAGGATAGTAATTAAAATAGCCAGTCAATTCCAAACCAGGCCGTGAAATATCGCTGGTTGTAATCAACCGATCTAAGTATTTTTCTCCGTATGCAACGCTTAACCGTGTATTATCAACAAGGTCCTTGACAGTTACCAGTTCAGCCAATTAAATTCCCCCGATCATTATTAGCAAATAACACATTAATTTTATCACGATATGCACTTTCGATACACTTTATTTATTGTTTTTACGCGAATAGTGGTCAGCGAAAACGGCATTACAGATGGATAAAATTAAAGCAACTAACATTGCACTACCAAAGGATGAAAAGTGAAAGCTTTCGTTACCAACTAGCAGCGAAGTAAATTCTAGCATCAACCCGTTAATCACAATGCTGAATAAACCCAGGGTCAAGATATTAATTGGCAAAGATAAAATTGTGATGAACGGCTTAACCAGTGCATTTAATATCGAAAGCACCAATGCTGCTCCTAGCGCTGACATTACCCCTGAAACGTAAAATACGCCTGAGGTTTGTAAAAACCCAGCCAGTGCGATGAAAACTAGCATGTTTAACAGAATTTGCTTAAAAAAACTCATTTAGTTTAGCCCCTCTTAGAATCATCTTTTTCCTCAACGTCGTGCAGAATTTTACGGTCATGTCGACTACGGTCATCAGGATTAGAACCATAATGATTAAAGCGGCCACTAAACATTCCATTAGCTGAACTTTTATTCCCATAGTCATTAGGAATGAAGACCGTCATTGCAACGTACAATAAAATGGGGATTAAGGAGTGAATGAAAATCAGTGTAAAGATAAAGTAACCGATTCTTAGGTAGCGCGCATTCAGCCCAAAGTACTCAGCAACTCCTCCCAGTACCCCAGTTAAAATTCGATTATTTCTAGATTTAGTTAGTTTTTTTACTTTCATGTAATAGGTTCCTCTCGACTTTGATTCCTTTTAAACCAATATTATCATATCCAAAAAAAGTGTCTATATTTAAGCATAGACACTAATAATATCTTTAACTTTCGCTTTCGCTTTCCCTCTCACCCTTGAACAAGATTACTCCAATCTCATGGGGCGCATTACTAAAGATTGCGGTTTCAGCAATTGCTAACTGGCCCTTTCTGGTTTTTAGCTTTAGGCGACAGTAAGTAGACTGCTTAAGGAGCGCCTGATAAAATTCATCTTCATTCGTGACTGCGGTATTATTAACCTCTAAGATAACGTCACCAATTACCAGATTCATTTTATCTGCCGGTGTATCAGGCTCAACCCCAATTACCCGGACCCCATTAATCACCTCAGAGTACCAGTCGCCAGCTGCTTTATCGACAGATTTTGCATGCATTAATAGCCACCAAAAGACTAGTAATAGTCCAGCAATGGATGGTATTGCAGCAACTGGGAAGAAGTAACTAGCCACCGCTAGTGCTAGTCCCAAAATTGCTAGCTTTGTTAACTGGCTCGCTAGTTGTTTAAACACTTCCCGAGGCTGCCTCTTAAAGACGGTCATTCGAAATCCAAATCCAATTGGAACCAGTAGGAACGCCAATGAATGACCATTCAATGTAAACACTGGCCAGTATTGGAAAAGACTGTGAATCCAATCACCAGGAACAAACAGCAACAATGGAGCCACGTTAATGCTTCTAAACGGGTACCCCGCAATTCGCGTTTGCCGTTCGTTTCGTTCAATGATTGGCACATTAAACTTTCCACCATCTTTGGCAACGATGACTGCCAACCCAAATAGAAATAAACTCACCAATAAGACGTAATTAAATTCATGTGGAGCAGTTAAATTAATTCCATAGTCAGATAATAGCTTAGGATTCAAAAATTGATTAATAAAGCCATCCAAGCTAATTAGCATTGCACCAATGGCCGAAATCACCATGATTTCAACGGAGAACAACGCTCCTGGCACCACTGCTAAGTTAATTAGTAGTAGCACTTGGTAAATTAGTAGCCATAATACAGAAACTACTGGTCCCACAATTACAGTTACCACAGAGCCCAAAATGCCTAGAATGATGAAATTAATAACGAACTGCCAAATTTCAAAATGCCGAGGATAAATAGCGTTGCGAAATTGACTCCGCGTTTCTTGAATCCGATTTTTTGAAATCAAATAGGTTCGAAGCACCCCGACCCATAGAACTGGTTGGAGAATTAAGATTACTAACGCAATCAATATTTTAGTTTGCATAATATCATTCGTCCTTTATTAATTAATCAGGGTTTTTCTGGCTTAACTTCCACTGAAGATAGGCGTTAATGAACGGATCTAAATCCCCATCCATCACCGCTTGGCCATTTCCTGTCTCATAATTAGTGCGGTGGTCCTTCACCATCGTGTATGGATGGAAGACGTAGGAACGAATCTGTGAGCCCCAACCAATATCCATTTGTTCCCCTTCGATTTGGGCCTTCTTTTCAGCTTTCTTCTCTTCTTCACGTTCATACAACTTTGATTTTAACATATTCATCGCTGTTTCACGATTCTGCAATTGGGAACGTTGTGCCTGACTAGAAACCACGATTCCAGTCGGTTCGTGGGTAATTCGCACCGCAGATGAAGTTTTATTAACGTGTTGACCCCCAGCTCCACTGGCTCTGAAGTAGTCAATCCGCAGGTCAGCTGGATTAATTTCAATATTAACACTATCATCTAATTCTGGCATTACATCCACCGATGCAAACGATGTATGCCGCCGCCCAGCTGAATCGAATGGTGAGATGCGGACGAGTCGGTGAACACCCTTTTCAGAACGAAGGAGGCCGTACGCGTTGGTTCCAATCACCATGAAGGTCACCGTATCAATTCCGGCAACATCCCCGGCTTGATAGTTCAATACTTCAACCTTAAAGTGGTGTTGATCAGCCCAGCGGGTGTACATTCTAAACAGCATTGAACCCCAATCCTGTGATTCTGTGCCCCCCGCTCCAGGATGAATTTCAACGATGGCGTTATTATGGTCGTAGGGTCCCGATAGTAAGAGGTTCAATCGGTAATCCTTTAACTGTTTATCTACCTGGTCCAAATTAGCTTCAAACTCAGCCATTAATTCAGGATCATTTTCTTCTTCTAGTAACTCTAAGTTAACAGCTAAATCTGCAGCTGCCTCTGCTAAGTTATGGTAGCGGTCGTACTTTTGTTTCATTTGATTGGTTTCATCAATGATTTTTTTGGCCTGTGCTTGGTCATTCCAAAAGTCAGGTTCCGCCATTTTATGCTCGTTGAGTTGGATGCTTTCATTTAATGCATCTAAGTCAAAGGGACCCCCTAAAGCCAGTAATGGCTTTTTGAATCGCTTCAACTTTATTCTTTGCTTCGTTTAGTTCCATTTAATTTGACTCCTTTGGCTTTAAATACAAAAAAGGCGAAGGACGTTTTCAGCCACTTCGCACTTAATTGGAATTATCTTTCAAGGTTTTGTCTAATTTCTGCCTTCATAAATAATCTAGTGGTATCGTAATCGATATCCGCAATCATTTCTTCAAACATCCGGTACCCTTCACGTTGGTATTCAACCAATGGATTTAACTGACCGTAACCACGAAGCCCAATTGATTGTCTTAATTGGTCCATCGCATCAATATGGTCGGTCCAGTGTGAATCAACCACCCGTAGTAGCACAACCTTTTCAAATTCAAGTAGTTGGGAAGGATCTGAAAGTTCCGATTCCTTTTCCTTGTAGTTCTGTTTAGCAATGTTATTCAAGTAGTTCTTAATTTCCTCACTCGACTTGTTCTTTAAGTCAGATAAGCTAATCTTATCAGGATTAATCAAGGCACTAATTGCGAAATCAAGAATTGTTTGTAAGTCCCAGTTGTCCTCGTTACCTTGTGTATGCAGGTCAACCACGTGGTTAATGGTTCTTTCGAACATTGGAAGTAGAACCCAGCCTAGTGACTTATCTTCTTCAATGATTTCGTAACGTTCTTTATACATAACATCCCGTTGTTGTCTCATAACATCATCGTATTGAAGCACGTTCTTCCGGGAATCGTAGTTATTTCCTTCAACCCGTTTTTGAGCTGATTCAACTTGCTTAGAAATCATCCGACTCTTAATTGCAGCGCTATCACCATCAATTTTAAGGTGTTGTAGTAAGTTCTTGATTCGATCAGAACCAAACCGCCGCATCAAGTCATCTTCAAGTGAAAGGTAGAATTGTGATAAACCAGGGTCCCCTTGCCGTCCAGAACGTCCACGAAGTTGGTTATCAATCCGCCGTGATTCATGTCGTTCGGTCCCAATAACCGCAAGTCCACCTAACTTAACGACACCAGGCCCTAATTTAATATCAGTTCCCCGTCCAGCCATATTGGTCGCAATCGTAACAGCACCCTTTTGACCAGCGTTCTTAACGATTTCAGCTTCCTTAGCATGGTTTTTAGCATTCAAAACCACGTGTGGGATTTTTTCGTCGTCAAGGCGCTTAGAAAGGTATTCAGAAGTTTCAACGGCAACGGTCCCGACCAATACTGGTTGACCAGCCTTATGCAACTTCTTAATTCTTTGAATTACGGCTTCAAACTTGGAGTTTAAATCAGGATATAAAACGTCGGGTTCGTCTAACCGGACAACCGGCTTATTAGTTGGAATTGAAATAACTTCCATATTATAAATTTCACGGAATTCTTCAATTTCAGTTCTGGCGGTCCCAGTCATTCCTGAAAGCTTTTTGTACATCCGGAAAAGGTTTTGGTAAGTGATATTGGCCATCGTCTTACTTTCCTGTTGAATTTCAACGCCTTCCTTAGCTTCGATTGCTTGATGCAATCCATCGGAGAAACGCCGGCCTTCCATGATCCGTCCTGTAAATGAATCAACGATTTGAACGGTCCCATCTTGAACCACATAATCCTTGTCCACTAACATAATGTAATTAGCCCGTAATGCTTCATCAATATGGTGGGTAAGGGCGGTATTTTCAGTATCAAATAAGTTCTTCAAATTAAAGAACTTATCAGCCTTACCAATCCCTTGATCAGTTAATGCAATCGTCTTACTTTCAAGGTCAATTTTGTAATCCTTGTCCTTAGTCAAGGTCTTCACAAATTGGTCAGCGGAGTTATAGAGTTCGGAGGAAGCGGTTGCTTGACCAGAAATAATCAATGGTGTTCTTGCTTCATCAATTAGGATGGAGTCCACTTCATCGACAACGGCGAAGTTTAGTGGCCGTTGAACCATGTCTTCTTTATAAACCACCATGTTATCACGGAGGTAATCGAATCCAATTTCACCATTAGTAGAATAAGTGATATCGGCAGCATAGGCTTCCCGCTTTTCTTCAGGTGACTTGTCTGATGAATTAACCCCAACGGTTAATCCTAACCAGTTATAAAGCTCACCCATTTCAGTAGCATCCCGTTCTGAAAGGTATTCATTAACGGTAATAACGTGAACCCCATCTCCAGAAATGGCATTTAAATAAACGGGCATCGTACAAGTAAGGGTCTTCCCTTCACCGGTCTTCATTTCAGAAATATTTCCTTCGTGAAGTACAATCCCCCCCATGATTTGAACGTGGAATGGATTAAGGCCAAGTACCCGACGAGCTGCTTCTCTAGCAACTCCGAATCCTTCTGGCAATAATTCATCTAGCGTTTCACCATTTTGGTAACGTTTTTTAAATTCCGGGGTTTTAGCTTTTAATTCTTCATCAGTTAACTTACGATATTTTCTAGACCATTCACCGACTTTATCGGCAATTTTACTAAGGCGCTTAATATCACGTTTGTCGCTTTCTACCCATTTTTTAACAATATTAGGCATTAAATCAATTTCCTTTCTTAAAATCTTTCTCGGTTTTATTTAAGTGGGGAATTTTACCCCAATTTTATCCATTATTTATTTATCTTATCCATTCTAACATTTTCGGACGCTTTTTAAAACGATAAACACCAAATCGATTCAATTATCGTGCTAACGTGAGCCCCCGCACCGATTTTGCACCGCTTTCAACTAGTAACTGGGCGGCAAAGCGAATCGTAGTGCCAGTCGTATAAACATCATCAACAATTAAAACATCCTGACCAACAACCTGGTCAGCCAATTCTGCAACCAGCTTAAACGGCTGCTTCATCGCCTTTCGTTGCTCCCGGCCCCGTTTAGATTGATCAGTTTGCTTGTGCAGTCCCTTGGTTTCTAAACACTGGAAAGTCGGAACTGACAACAAACCCAGGGTCTGATTAAAAGCCCGTTTCTGAAGCGTTCCCGGGGTCAACGGAATTGGGACCACTAATCGCTTAGTTGCGAGTGCGTAGTTGCTCATCTGCTCTAAAAAAACGTTTCTGAGTTGATAGTCGCCAACAAACTTATAGCGATGCATAAAATCCTTCATTGCTAAATTATATTCATATAGGGGGTGATTCTCAAATATTAAGCTTGATTTAGCTTGCCAATCCAGGCAGTCATGACAGTATTTCTGGTCTTGATGCGGCTTTCCGCAACTCTTACAACTCCGTTCGAACCCAATTGGTACAAACCGCTGCTGGCACTGATTGCATATTACCGGTCTAGGGGCTGGTTTAAAGTTAATCAACCACCCGATGGTTACCTGATCATTCAAAAAATTTTGACATAGTAAGCACTTAGCCATTTTTAATTTTCACCGCTCCTAACCGATTCATGTGGGCGATCTGGCCGATTGCCCCCGCCACGTTTTTAGCGTTACTATGAATCACAAAATCAACGTCCCCAAACGGCCGATCCTGCTTTCTGCCAACCCGCCCCGCAATTTGGACCAACGCAGCCGTTGAAAAAATTTCCTCATCTGCCCCTAAAACAATTACATCGATTCCGGGAAACGTAACTCCACGTTCTAAAATAGTGGTAGTGACTAAGAAATCTAGCTCCCCCGCTCGCATGGCCGCCACCTTTTCCAACCGGTGTTCATCCTCTGAATGGACTGTCATTAGCTTCACGTGCTGATCTAATCTCATGGCCACAATTTCACTAATTGGTTTTAAATCACGAACGTGGGGCACGAAAAGTAAGAACCGTTGCTGTTTTGCAACCTTATCCCGAACCATTTGAATTAAGCGGTTCGGGAGCTTATGCTTGGCTAGTTTATTCCGCCAAAACGGTGCAAAGTGTAACTTAATTTGCGGTAATAGGTGGCGATGAAACCGCAGGGGCAGGTAACTAATCGATAGTTGATGGTTATTAACCCGCCTTAATAAGTCTTCGCTAGGCGTTGCCGTTAGATACAACTGGGTTCCCGATTTCTTAGTTGCATTCATTGCTGCATAGTGGAGTCCTTCGTCTTGGGCGTATGGAAATGAATCAACTTCATCAATAATCAAAATATCAAAGGCCCTGTAAAAGCGAAGCAGTTGGTGGGTCGTACAAATCGTTAATTGTGAGTATTGATACTTTTCAGTTTGGCGTCCATGTAATAAAATCATAGGTGTATGCGAAAATGCTGCTTGAATTCTGGGGAACAGTTCGATGCACACATCCACTCGTGGTGAAGCAATTGCAACCCGGAGGTTATTTTGTAACGCCCACTCAATTCCCGGAAATAGCATCTCCGTTTTCCCAGCCCCCGTAACCGCCCATAGTAAGTGGGGTTGCCGCTTTTTAAAGTGGTCAATAATTGAATTAGAGCAAGCCAGCTGATCAGCAGTTAGCTGCCCCGTCCAAGTAAGTGGTTGCTCCAATGGGCTAAAATCATTCGGCTCATCCACAAACCCCAATTCACAATTACTAACCATCCGCCCTAGATTAATACACTCGGGACAATAAAATTGATCATTCGGTAGTTGCGCCCTTTGAATGCTGGTCTTTAGACCACATCTTTGACATTCAATCTGGTTATGCCCCCGCTTAATTGCGGGACGGTGCTTTAACCTCGGGTCTGTCAAAAGCGCAGTATCAATCTCAGATAAATTAATTTGCCGTCCATAAAGTTCATTTAATTTCGTAATCATAATTATCACCTAGTGATTAATTACGTAAAAAACATGCAAAGGAGTGTCACAAATGGAAAAAGAACAAACCTATTTAACCGTTAAAAGTAGTGGTGCTAATGAAATCATCATTAAGAAATCCCGATTTATCGGTAGTGTGAAGCGGGTTAAAACCGAAGAAGAGGCCAAGGCCTTCGTTGACCAGATTACCGAAGAGAATAAATCAGCCACCCATAATTGTTACGCATACATGGTCGGCCAAGATGACCACATTCAAAGAAAAAGCGACAATGGTGAACCATCGGGTACCGCTGGATTGCCCATTTTGGATGCAATCAAGTTAAAGCAACTTCACGACGTTGCGGTTGTCGTTACCCGTTATTTTGGGGGCATTAAACTCGGTGCTGGTGGTTTAATTCGGGCTTACAGTAATGCAACCACGGAGGCAATTAACCATATCGGAGTGGTGGAACGAATCCTACAAACTAAGATTAGCATTCAAATTGAATATTCATTACTAGAGCAGTTAAAATACTTTTTAAACCTAGAAGCAGTTTACATTGATGATATTCAATACGGTGCCGATGTTGACGTTATCGTAGCCGTTCCGGCCGATGAAGTGGACCACTTTGAAAAACAAATCGTGGAACTCTTAAACGACCGCGCCAAGATTACTCCCGGTGACCAAGAATACTTTGAAGTTGATTACCACCAAGGAAAAGATCGTTATAAAAAAGGATCCATCGAACTCAAATAATGAGGGCGGTAGATCCTTTTTTTAGTGATTATTTTTACTCGTGGTACTCTTGACCACCTGTTTAATCCATTTTAAGAGTGGTTGGCGGTTCTTACCAACCAGCCCGATTGATTCCACAAACAACTCTAGTCCAATCAACGTCGCAATTGTGAGCAACACAATGCCCCACAAATTAGAAATTGGGTATAACAAGGAAATAAATGAAAAAATCATTGCGATTCCATAGATTACTAAAACCGTTTGCCGATGGGTTAATCCCATTTGCATCAGCCGGTGGTGCAAATGATGCTTATCAGCATGTGAAATTGGTTGCCGGTTTAACAATCGTCTGAGGATTGCGTAGACCGTATCGGTAATCGGCACCCCGAGGATAATTACCGGAATAATCACGGTAATGAAGGTTGCATTCTTTAACCCGTTAAGTGAGAATACCGCAATCATAAACCCAATAAACAGCGATCCCGTATCCCCCAGGTAAATTCTGGCTGGAAAGAAATTATACGGAAGAAACCCAATACATGCGACCACCAAGGTAAATATCATAATCGATACGTATGTATTTCCGACGTTCAAAAAGAACATTCCAGTAATTCCCATTGTTGATAATGCAATAATTGCCACTCCAGTGGCTAACCCATCTAATCCGTCAATTAAATTAACAGCGTTCGTGATTGCTAAGATCCAAATCCAAGTAATTGGCAGGCTCAACCACCCTAGGTGAAAGGAGCCTAAAATTGGAATCGTTAACATGGTCATCCGGACATGCCCAAAGAAATAAACAAATAACGATGCCATCGTAATCCCCAGTACCTTTTGGCGGGGCCTTAAGGTATAAATATCATCTAACATCCCAGTTAAAATAATTAGAATTTCGCCACCTAAAATCCCCCATAACTGGGGGCCTGGAATTAAATTACGCATTAATCCAACCGTCGCAAACGTGTAAGACGCAAAAATGGATAGCCCGCCCAGTGTTGGCATTGGAATCTTGTTGACCCGCCGTTTATTTGGATCATCTTCGGCGCCTAATTTAAACGCTAGCTTGCGCACGAACGGCGTTAGAATTGCGGATAGTAACATCGTTGCAAATAAGCAAACAATTATTTTTAGCTTCAATGCCACACCTCCCTTATAAAAAACATATTAAATTTAATTATACAAATCTCACAATCCAAAAACAACCCAATCAAAAAGAGTTATCACAATTGTAATATGCAATAACTCTTTAATTAGTTTTATTCTAAATGGTAATTATAGGTACTAACAATGATGTTTTGACGTGAGTTTAAAGCAGCCCGCAACCGCAATCCACTCTGGTTGTGCAGAATTTGTTGCCAATGGTGCTTCGGTACGAACTGCGGAACTAACACGGTCGTGGTATTGCCCTCGTGTTCAGCGCGTTTAGCAATGACATCACAGAACCGCAGGGTCGGATTCACGATCGAACGGTATGACGAGTGAATGTTAACAAAGCGAATTTCTGGAAACGCCTTCTTAAAGTCATTGCCAACCTTTTCTTCCCGTTTCGGATTAGAATCAAAGGACACGTGCATTGCAATAATGTCATCACTAATTGATTTTGCATATGCAATTGCATTCGTCGTCATGGTGGTAACATCACTAATCAATACCACCACCGTTGCCCCGCTAAATGATTCAGGAATTGCCTCTGCCTCATGGCTCACTTCTAGCTGGGTGCTCACCTTCCGGTAATGTTCATTAATTCTGTAGAATAACAAAATTAAGAGTGGCATCACGATGAAGTATGGCCAAACGTTCACAAAGTGAAGGACTAGCAAGAAGAAGACCAGGATTGCGGAAATCAGCGCCCCGATAAAGTTGATCGTGGCCTTGAAAACCCAGGCCCCTTCCCGGTGCTTCCGCCAGTGAATAATCATTCCAGATTGGGAAAGGGTAAACGGAATGAAGACCCCAATTGAATACAGTGGTACCAGGAGGTTGGTTTCTCCCTTGAACATGATAATTAGAATCAACGCCCCGATTGCTAACGAAATAATTCCATTTGAATAACCAAGCCGATCACCCTTGTCCAGGTACGCATGTGGTAAGAACTTATCCCGCGCCAAATTATAGGCCAAGATTGGAAAGGCTGAAAATCCAGTATTAGCAGCCACCGCCAAAATCATTGCGGTAGACAGCTGAAGGACATAGAACATAAATCCGCCATGACCAAACACGCCGGCCCCAATTTGGGAAAGCACGGTCACGTGGGCGTTCGGCTGAATCCCCATGTAATAACTCAAGAGGGTAATTCCGCCGAAGAAGACTCCCAGGATAATGGCCATGATTGCAAGCGTATGGGAGGCCATCTTTTCCTTTGGTTTCTTGAAGTTCGGAACCGAATTACTAATCGCTTCCACTCCGGTTAACGAAGATGATCCAGAAGAAAAGGCCTTAAAGAATAGTAACAATGTCATTCCCTGCACGGGAGCACCAACTGCGCTTGCAGCATGGTATGTAATCTGACCAGTTAAAATGTTATAGCCACCCCAAATGATCATTATAAAAATCATTAGGATAAATAAATAAACCGGAACGGTTAGAATCGACGCTGATTCCCGCATTCCCCGTAGATTCAACAACATAATGAAGACTACGATCAAGCATGAAATTAAGACGCGATAATTATAAAGGCCCGGAATTGCGGAAACAATCGCCTCCGTCCCAGACGTAGTGGAAACCGCCACGGTTAACATATAGTCAACTAACAGGGAACCCCCGGCTACTAATCCAGCCGTGCGCCCCCAGTTTTCACTAGCAACTAGGTACGCCCCACCCCCAGATGGGTAGGCATAGATAATTTGTTGGTACGATAACGTAATTGCAAACAATAGGACTAATACCAATGCTGCAATCCAAATTTGATAAACCAATGCTGCAACCGAAAGCGTAAGCAATACCGCTGTAATTTGTTCGGTTCCATAAGCAACTGATGAAAGCGCATCTGAAGATAGTAGCGCCAGCCCCTTAAACTTATTTAGGGATTGACCACCTTCATCGGTTGATTTCAATGGCTTTCCAATTATTAATCGTTTTAGATAACGCCACATGAAAATGACCTCACTTTTTAAATCTTCATTTTTTAAGATAATATAAATTTGTTTATGCAATTCTTAATTTTACTACAATTTGTTAAATATTTCATACTGAATTGACGATATAAAAAAAGAGCCGCTAAAAAGCGGTTCTTTTTTGGCAAGCGTTAGCTCAAATTACATCATGCCGCCCATGCCTGGTTGTGGAGGCATTGGGGTATTATTATCATCTTTTGGTTCGTTAGCAACCACTGCTTCAGTGGTTAATAGTAATGCTGAAACGGAAGCAGCGTTTTGGAGGGCTGAACGACTAACCTTGGTTGGGTCAATAACCCCAGCCTTAATCATGTCTTCGTAAGTGCCATCAGCTGCGTTGTAACCAATTCCTGGCTTTTGGTCTCTTAAGTGATCAACAATCACAGAGCCATCAACCCCGGCATTGTGAGCGATTTGTCTTACTGGTGCTTCTAGGGCGCGCCGAACGATTTGAACTCCGGTGTTTTCGTCCCCTTCAGCTTCGATGGCATCAATATCCTTAAGAATATTAATGTAAGCAGTTCCACCACCAGGAACGTATCCTTCTTCAACGGCAGCCCGGGTAGCGTTCAAGGCATCTTCAATTCTGTACTTGCGTTCCTTTAATTCGGTTTCGGTAGCAGCACCAACCCGAACTACAGCAACTCCACCAGCTAACTTAGCAAGGCGTTCCTTTAACTTGTCACGGTCAAAGTCAGATGAAGTCTTTTCGATTTGCGTCTTAATTTCACTAACGCGATCAGCAATCTTAGCCTTGTCACCGGCACCTTGAACGATGGTGGTGCTATCCTTAGTAACGTTAACCTTAGCGGATTGTCCTAGTTGATCCAGCGTAGCATCCTTTAGGTTCAATCCTAAGTCATCAGTAATTAAGGTTGCGCCAGTTAAGGTAGCGATGTCTTGTAGTTGATCCTTACGACGATCACCAAAACCAGGGGCCTTAACAGCAACGACGTTGAATGTGCCCCGCATCTTGTTCAATACCAATGTAGGAAGTGCTTCACCACCAATATCATCAGCAATGATCAATAGTGAACGGCCTTGTTCAACAACTGATTGCAGAACCGGGAGAATATCTTGAATGTTGTTAATCTTCTTATCAGTAATTAAGATGTATGGGTTGTCTAAGTTAGCTTCCATCTTGTCGTTATCAGTCACCATGTATTGTGACATGTAACCACGATCAAATTGCATCCCTTCAACAACGTCTAGGCTAGTATCAACTCCTCTAGAGTCTTCAATGGTAATTACTCCATCATTACCAACCTTTTCCATTGCATCAGCAATCAATGAACCAACTTGCTTGTTAGCGGATGAAATAGAAGCAATTTGTGCAATGTCATTCTTGTTCTTAACTTCGTGTGACATCTTGTGAAGCGCTTCTACTGCAACCTTTGTAGCTAGTTCAATTCCGCGCCGAACACCAACTGGATTGGCACCAGCGGTAACGTTCTTTAATCCTTCGTTAACGATTGCTTGAGTCAAAACAGTGGCAGTGGTCGTCCCATCACCAGCAATGTCATTAGTCTTTGAAGCAACTTCGGCAACTAACTTAGCTCCCATGTTTTCAAAGTGGTCTGGTAATTCAATTGCCTTCGCAATTGTTACCCCATCGTTCGTAATATTAGGGTTGCCGGCGCCTTCTTCAAGCACAACGTTGCGTCCCTTTGGTCCTAAAGTAGTCTTAACTGTATTAGCTAGCTTATCAACCCCGTTAAGCAATGATTTTCTAGCGTCTTCTGAAAATTTAACTTCCTTAGCCATCAATTATCACCTCATAAAATTTTATTTTATATTTTTTAATGATTCAATTTAATGTTTTAATTTATAAATTAGTCAACCACTGCAACTAAATCCTTTTCATGTAAAACTAGGTAGGATTGGCCAGCATAGTCAACTGAAGTTCCGGAATATTTATCAAATAAAACGGTGTCGCCTTCCTTAACTTCTGGTGCAACGGTCGTTCCGTTATCAAGAACACGACCTGCTCCCACTGCGACTACCTTTCCAGTCTGGGGCTTTTCCTTAGCATTACTTGCTAGGACAATTCCACCAACCGTTTTTTCTTTTTCTTCCTCGACTTCAACGATAACACGATCACCTAATGGCTTTAACACATGAATCCCTCCAATTAAGTTTCCATAATTTTAGCACTTGCACTAAGCTAGTGCTAATTGTTATCTTTAATATATATTCTTTTAATTTCAATTGCAACCATTTTGCTCATTGTCGGCAAATAAAAAAATGCCCATGCAATTAGCTTGCATAAACATTTTAATGGATTTAATTTAATAAATCGATTATTTTGCGTTGTGATTCGAATTGATTACCATAATCTTAAAAAGTTATTTAACATAGTGCTCAATAAAATAGATTAAGGTTTGCAATTCATTGGTTAAGTCAACATTTTGCACGGTTACGTTTTCTGGAGTCGATAGTCGCACCTGGGTAAAATTAAGGAACCCTTCCGCCCCACCCTTAATGGCATTTTCACAAACCTCTTGAGCAACTTTCGAAGGCACGGTTAAAATTACAACCTTAATTTGTTGATCCTTTAGTTGCTGGATTAACTCTTCATATGAATAGACTGGCACCCCGTTTTGAATCGTATTAATCATCCGCTCCTTGGTATCAAAAGCAGCTGAAATTCTAACATTGCTGTCGCGGTGAAAGTTGAAGTTCAAGAGGGCCTGCCCAAAATTCCCGACCCCAACCAATGCAACGTTAGTTAAACGATCTTCGTTTAAAATCCGCTTAAAGAAATTAAGGAGGTTTTCAACGTCGTATCCATACCCCCGCTTTCCTAACGCACCAAAATAAGAAAAGTCCCTTCTAATCGTAGCAGAATCAACCTGGATTGCATCCGCAAATTTATTTGAAGAAATTCGTTCAACGTTGGAATCATGTAGTATTGTGAGATAGCGATAATAAATTGGCAATCTTTTCGCGGTTGCTCGTGGAATCTTATTTTCTGCCATAGAGCTTCTCCTTCCGGAAAGTTAATCATTAAAAATTCGTTTACAGATTATTCTATCACAAAATTAGACTTTGTGAAATATTAATCAATTATATTGAGTTTCATAATTTTATATTAGATTTAAATTATGATAAAATAACCCTTAAACTACTATAATGTAAAGGGGTGAGGACTTGCAAATTTTACAAGTAAATAACGTTACAAAAAGATTCGATGGTGTGCCAATTTTCACAAATGTTAGTATGAACGTGGAAAATCATGCGCGGATTGGTCTAGTTGGACGCAACGGAGCTGGTAAATCCACCCTGGTTAAAATGATCATTGGTGAAGAAAGTGTTGATGAAGGCACGATTACCGAAAAAAACGGCCTTACCATCGGCTACCTTTCTCAAAATACCGGACTTCATTCTGATAAGAACGTTTGGGATGAAATGCTGAGTGTTTTTGCAGAATTAATCAAAACTGAACACAAAATGCACGCCCTTGAACTTCAGATGAGCGACGAACGCATCAATCGTGATCCTGATAAACTAGCGGAAGTGACAAAGTCATACGATACGATTCAAGCTAACTTTACCGCTAACCACGGGTACAGCTATAAGGCGGAAATTAAAGCCGTGCTAAACGGGTTTGGGTTTGGTCCTGACTACTATGACCAAGCGGTTAATTCACTTTCTGGAGGCCAACAAACCCAACTGGCCCTGGCAAAGTTATTGCTGGAAAAACGAGACCTTTTAATCCTAGACGAACCCACTAACCACTTGGACGTTGAGACGATTACCTGGCTTGAAGGTTACGTACAGAACTACCCGGGCTCCCTATTAATCATCTCCCATGACCGCTATTTCATGGATAAGCTGGTTAATGAAATCTACGACCTTGATAACGGAACGTTGACCTATTACAAGGGGGATTATTCTAGCTTTGTGAAGCAAAAGCAAGCGCGCTATGCCGAACGAATGCATGCCTACGAAAAACAACAAGCAGAAATCAAGAAGATGCAGGAATTCATTGATAAAAACATCGTTCGTGCATCCACCACTAATCGCGCCCAAGCGCGGCGCAAACAGTTAGATAAGATGCAAAAGCTAGCCAAGCCAATCGATAATAATAAGGTTGCCCAGTTTAGATTCTCTGAGGATAAACCAAGTGGTAACATCGTATTGACGGTTCGCGACCTAGCCGTTGGATACGATGGTCAGGTGTTAGCCGATCACATTAATATTGATGAAAAAAAGCACCAGTCAATTGCAATTATTGGTCCGAACGGGGTTGGTAAATCCACCCTGTTGAAAACAATTCTAGGCCGCCTCCCCAAGTTAGCCGGAACGGTTTCGTTTGGAACGGGCGTTACCATTGGTTACTACGACCAAAAGCAAGCTTCATTGCACGGTGATAAAACCGTCTTAAATGAGATTTGGGATGAATACCCAACCACTTCTGAGGGGCGCATCAGAACCATTTTAGGGAGTTTCTTATTCTCTGGAACCGACGTTGAAAAGATTGTTGGCAACCTCTCCGGTGGGGAAAAGGCCCGGTTGATGCTGACCAAGCTAGCAATGGAACACGATAACTTCTTAATGCTAGACGAACCCACTAACCACTTGGATATTGAAAGCCGGGAAGTGTTGGAAAACGCCCTAAAGTTATTTGAAGGCACGATCCTATTTGTTTCCCATGACCGGTACTTTATTAACCAGGTCGCGAGTGAAATTATCGAAATCACCCCGACCGGTTCAGAAAAATACCTGGGGAACTACGATTACTATGTAGAAAAAAAGGAAGATCAGCTTGCCCAGGAACAACACGAGGCTCAAAAGCAAGCCGCTGAGCATCCCGAAACAGTTCAACCAGTCCGTTCACAAGGTAAGGTTGACTACCAAAAGAGTAAGGAAACCCAAAAACAAAAGCGGAAATTGGAACGCCAAATTAGTGAAATCGAAACCAAAATGGCTTCGATTAGTAAGCGGCACTCCGAAATTGAGGCTGAAATGGCCCAATTAGCCGTTGAACAAAAAATTGGTGAATTGAGTGATTTGCAAAAGGAACTAGACACCATTAATCAGCAAAATGATGAGTTGTCTAACCAATGGACGAACCTCAGTCTAGAATTAGAAACCCTCCAAGCTAAATAAAGAAGCTAACCCCACGGGCGTAATTGATACGCTAGTTGGGTTAGCTTCTTTTTTATTGAATCACATCCGGGGCCCAGTCAAATTCGAGGCTCGGATCGGCATTTAAATCGAGCCCCGCAAAGTGACCCTCCTTAAATAAGACGTACCCAGCGGCACCAATCATTGCAGCGTTGTCCCCACATAGTTTGCGGGGGGCCATGATTAGCTGCGTCGCTGGTAATTGATCGATTGCAGCAGATAACCTAGTTCGAAGGCCATTATTAGCAGCAACTCCCCCTGCTAGGATCAACTGCTTTACCGGGTAGTTTTTAAGTGCCCGTAACGTCTTATCCACTAATACGTCCACCACCGCATTTTGAAAACTAGTCGCAAGGTCGTCATGGTTTAACTTATTGCCAACCTGTTCAGCATGGTGGTAGGTGTTAATGAACGCACTCTTCAACCCGCTAAAGCTGAAGTCGTAATTGGCATCCTTATCCATTGCCCGGGGAAAATCAAAGGTATCATTTCCCTTTGCAGCCATGGCATCGACCGTTGGCCCAGCGGGATAATTAATCCCCATCACCCGGCCCACCTTATCGTAGGCTTCACCGGCAGCGTCATCACGGGTTTCCCCAATAATTTGAAATTCACCCTCCTTGGGCATGTAAACCAATTCGGTATGCCCACCGGAAACGACCAGCGCAAGGGCGGGGAACTCAATTGGTTCCACAAACCGCGCTGCATAGATATGCCCAGCCAAGTGGTTGACTGGAATTAGCGGTAATTGGTGGGCCCAGGCCACCATCTTGGCTGCCGTGACCCCAATCAACAGGGCTCCCACTAAGCCAGGACCATAGGTAACCGCTACCGCATCTAAATCATCATACGTTACGTTAGCTTCTTGCATTGCATCCCGAATACAAATCGTAATTTCTTCAATATGGTGCCGGCTGGCCACTTCTGGCACCACGCCGCCAAACCGTTTATGGCTTTTAATTTGAGTTGCCACAACGTTGGAAAGAATCTTTGCGCCATTTTCAATAATTGCCACACTGGTTTCATCACAGCTGGATTCAAACGCCATCATTAAATTTCGTTTCAAAATCATTCCCCCGCTTTATAATCCGTAGTTATTTGGGCTATCATCGATTTCACTAATGTCTAGTGTCATGTCGATTGCATCTTCTTGGTTGTCTACATAGTAGTTATTCTTGATTCCAGTTCGTTTAAACCCTAAGTCTGAGTAAAGGTGTTGCGCACTATAATTACTGCTCCGTACCTCTAGGGTGATCTTAGAATATTCAATTCGCCGGGCCTTTTTAATAATAACGGTCAACAGGTAGTACGCCAATCCCCGGTGTTGAAATTCCTTTTGCACCGCTAAATTGGTGATATGGCACTCCTTATTTTTTTCAAACATGGCACAACCAATAAACGCCACTAGTTGATCTTGATACCTAATTACTAAATATAGCCGATCTTGGTCCCGCTTAAGTTCACGCAGCATGGCGGTATAGTTCCAAGGCGTTTTCCCATCATAAACTGATTTTTCAATCTTTAGTAGTTCTGGAATATCAGTAACCATGGCCTTCCCAATAAAGTATTTAACATCTTTAATTTCAATAATGTGATTTTTAACCGCAATTTGCTGCTCACGAAATACCTGATCACTCTTCAAAAATAAATTGCGGTACCATCTCTTAAACTTTTTCAACATATGAACTTGAATCCTCTTCCGGGTGTAATTTTTGCCAGTCGGCTTCTGCTTTGGTCAATCTTAGGTAGTTGGGAACGAATGAATCAATGTCTTGAACGGCAGGTAAGGTTTGCCCAAATAACCCGAGATTAGCTGCTTGGGGCAACTTATTCAAGTTTTCAGCCATTGTAAAGTTAGCGGGGAGCTGGTCTGGAAAGTGGTCAGCATCCCCCACCCCAATAATCGATTCATCCTTATAGCTTGCGAGTTTGGTCAACCACCGGGATAGTTCAACGTGTTGATCAGGAATGACAACCGTTGGTTTCCCATCCTTAATTCGGTATAATCCCGCAAATAAATTTTGATTCCGCGCATCGAACATTGGGCTAATTAATTGCCTTTCGCGGGTGAAGTTTAATGCGAGGGTTTGTAAACTTGAAACGCCCACTAACTGAATGCCCAGCGTAAAAGCTAGGACCTTCGCCGTCGCCGTTGCAATTCGGATTCCAGTGTATGAACCGGGACCATATGCGACTACCACCCGGTCTAAATCAGCTGGTTTCAGTCCACAGTCCTTCATCAGCCCATCAATAATGGGGAGCAGAAACTGCGCGTGTTTTTGGTGGGTCGTCGTGGTCGTGGTTGCTAGAATTTGTCGATCCTCTAAGACGGCAATGCTTAGGGGGCGATTGGAAGCATCTAATGCTAAAACCTTCATATAATAATCTCCCTATTTGTCATTAATGTTTATGAACTCAATTATATACCATCTAATGATAATAAAAAAAGCGAACTAGATTTTAATCTACCTCGCTATCATTCTGCCACGTAAAATTAGCAACTGCCGCTATCTTTCCGTTGTTATGAATTTCATGTTTCGTAACAATTTGATCATCAACGGTCGTTCGTTCGTAGTTACTTTCAATCATCGTTCCGTAACGGACTTCGTTATCATACTTTAGATTAATGTGGGCCGGAAAGTGACTAACCAAAAATTCGTATGGTAATAAATCAATCATCCAATCTAAATACCGAGTATTATTAACGTGGATATTAGTATCAATATCGCTATACCGCGTTCGGTATTGATGACTGGTGGTTACCGTATCAATCTTTTTGGGCCTCTTTAAGTGCGGCGTCATTTTCACCGCTTTAGATTGGTACGGATCAACAATTTCGTGGGGAATGGGTGCCAGTCGCCGTTGTTCTACGTTCATTGCCACCCATAAGCTCTTAATGTATGCACATTGCCGGCCGGCTTCATCTAAAATCCAAAATTCACGAAATGCGAAGAATTTATTATATGAAGTGGATTGAGTCTGGAGCGTAATGTGTTCATCAGTCTTTGGAAGGTGGTCAATATCGAGGTCGTATTGAATCACCACCCAGGTCACTCCGAACGATAAAATAAACTCGTCGGTTAATGCAAGGGCATTATTTTGATCTTGAGAAACCATGATTGCCATATTGATCAACATTGGAATCGTAACCCGATTTTGGTTATCCGTTTCGTAATAGGTGACCCGATGGCGCTCACTATATTTATCTGTGATAGGTCATCAATCCTCCTTTTCAATGTGATGATAGAGGTTATAGACTACTTGTTTCTTTATTTTATGCAGCTTTGCAACCTGTTTAATTGCAGCATTTGGTTTATCACCTTGGCCAATGAAGTACTCGACTTGTTCAGGAATGGTCAGCCCCGCCAGTTCATCGTTAGCATCGTTTTCAGGTTCAAAATGAGCGTTGCCCTCCACGATAATTACAAATTCACCTAAAATCCGGTTCGTCTCAGCCCAGTTCAAAAGCTCGGCTAGGGTTCCCCGGTGGAAGTCTTCGTATCGTTTTGTAATTTCGCGACATAAAACCGCTTTCCGATTTTCACCAAACGCTTTCACCATGTTCTTAAGCGTTTTTTTCAACCGATGGGGCGCTTCATATAGAATAATGGTTTCTTGATGGCGATTTAATTCAGCTAATTCAGCCATTTGTTCGCTAGGCTTCCGATCCAAAAATCCGTAAAAATAAAACGGTTGGGGGGCTAAACCAGACGCAATCAACCCGGTTAGTCCCGCATTCGCTCCTGGGAGGGGAACCACCGGAATGTTGGCCTCAATACATGCAACCACTAGTTCGTGCCCAGGATCGCTGATGGACGGCATCCCCGCATCACTAGCTTGGGCAATCGTTAATCCTGATTGCAACTTTTGAATTAGTTCTGGAATCCGTTCCTGGGTATTATGCTCATGAAAGCTAATTTCCTTAGTATCAATTTCAAAATGGTTCAATAACTTTTGGGTGTTCCGGGTGTCTTCGGCAGCAATTAAGTCCACTTCACGAAGTACCTTCACCGCTCTAAATGTCATATCTTCTAAATTGCCAATTGGCGTCGGAACTAAATACAGGGTTCCGGTGTCATGCTTAGCAAAACTGTGTTGAACTTGCAATTTAATCCCTAACTTTCTTATTTTCGATTGATAATTTCATCACAGAACATGCACCCTTCACCATTTTCACGGGGTTTCCCATAAAATTGGTTACAAACATGAAATCCAGCATTAAATAGTTTTTCTAATGTTTTGCGGGATTCACTATGCTTTTGGGTCTTTTGGGGCTGCGTTTTTGGATTGTGATCTTCCTTTGAGCGGGATTCCAAAAGTTCTCTTAAATGTTGGTTTTCAATTTCTAGTTCTGAATTTTTCTCTAAAACCTCGTTCATTGCCTCACGAAGTTCAGAAAAACGGGTCAACATTAACTTCGTCTGTGACTCCATATTTTTAAAACCAGTATATAATTCTTTATTATTCAATGTTAATTTCACCCTTATTAATTGTTTATTCCAACTCATCAAGTGCCATTAGCGTTGATGCTTCCAATAGGCTTTGGAAGTTGATGTTGGCCGCTAAATCACTATTATTCTTAAGCATCAATTCAATTATATTGAGTAATTTTAATTTTGGAATCTGAAATGCAATCTGGTGAATCTGGTTCGTGATTTGGGGGAAGTTTAGCTCGTGATCATCAACTGCGTTGAATTTAACATCCAAAACATCCCGCCAGACTTCAATCAACATATCGAGGACAACCCGCTTAGCAGCTTGATTGTTAACCAATGGCATAATATCAGTTTGCACCATCGTAAATGCGATTGGGGTCCGCTTATTCAATTCAATAAACCATTGACTAACTGCAGTTTGTAGCTTCACAAACCAATCATTTTCAAACCATTCCTTAACGGTATCAATGTTATTCGTCATTTTCATAATCAGATTAAAGTAGGATTGTTCAATTCCATTTGCAGCTAATTCCTTTGCAAAAATCGCTGGTGCAAGCGCAGGAAATTCAACTAACTGAGTTCTGGAAACAATGGTTGGGAGCACCTGCGTCTTATTACTCGTTAGCAGGAACGAAACCACGTTTCCAACCGGTTCCTCAATGAATTTTAACAGGCTATTTGCAGCTTCAGTAGTCATCAAGTCAGCCCCATCAATGATGAATGCCTTTTGATTGCCCTCCACTGCACTCTTCGAAAATTCAGCCTTTAACATTCGAACCTGGTCAATTTTAATGCTAGCACCATCTGGTTCGACAATCACCACGTCTGGATGTTGCCGATTCGCAATTCGCACACACTCATTGCATTGGCCACAAGGCTTTCCGGCATGCGGATTAACACAAAATAACGCCATGGTTACCTGAAGTGCAACCGCGAGCTTACCCGCACCGGGCTCCCCACTAAACAGGTAGGCGTGGGTCAGATCATGATTGCTAATCACGTGGGCAAAATGGTCAACTAATTGTGGTTGCTTAGCATCTGCATCATGAATAACGGGGTTCGCAACTAACTTTGGCATTAGAATTGATGGAATGCATCCATTGGTAAGATCATGACGGTTGCACCACCGACTTGAATCTTAACTGGATATGAACCTTCATTAGCACCACCATCCAAATTAACTGGTGGGGTCATGTACTTCTTTCGCGTCCGGGAAATATTCTTGATAATATCAAGGGTCTTTTGCACCTTTTCGTCATCAATTCCAATCATGTAAGTGGTGTTTCCAGACTTCAAAAACCCACCGGTAGTTGATAACTTAGTTGCTCGAATGTTGTTCTTAATAAACGCATCTTGTAATTCACTAGTATCCTTATCCTGAATAACTGCAATCAATAATTTCATTATTTAACACTCCTATTTAGGTAATCATCTAAAATTGTTAGTACCTTTGTGCAAACTTCATCAATCGACTTAGTTGCATCAACGCTTACAATCCGATCCGGATTATCATGGACTAATTGCTGGTAAGCAGCATGGACCCGATTATGAAACGCCTTGGTTTCGACGTCCAATCGGTCCACTTCATCAACGCTTCTGTGCTTAGCAATCCGTTCCAATCCCACTTCAACTGGCACGTCAAAGTAAATTGTAAGGCCCGGCATCAAACCAGCAGTCGCAAATTGATTCATGTCATAAACCGCTTGGTAACCGATTTGACGGCCACCACCCTGATAGGCAATTGAACTATCTAAATACCGATCACTCAGCACCAATTTTCCAGCATTGAGGGCTGGTAAAACGGTCTCCACTAGGTGCTGACGCCTAGCAGCAGCATATAAAAGCGCCTCTGTTTTAGGATCCATTTCCTCATTATTACGGTCTAAAATCACATTTCTAATCATTTCAGAAATGCGGTTCCCTCCAGGTTCACGAGTGAGGATCACTGGCGTTTCTAATGAACCATTCAATGTTTCAAAAACCCGCTTTAATACAGTGGTCTTTCCAGCTCCATCAGAGCCCTCAAACGTAATAAAATTTTTATTCATTGGTAAATATCCTTTTTATTTTCTACTATAATTGTACTGTATTCAAAGTTTATTCGCAAAATAAAAGGGATTTAAAACCACCATCATGATTTTAAAATCCCATTAATAGTCAAAAACCGATGACTGAATCCGATTGTTGTGCACCTTCCGGAATCTAGCTTCTCGATATAAATATAGATACTTGCAACGGGCAAGTTGGGTTTGAGCAATAATCTCGCCGTCCACTTCCGAAATTGCATTTTGTGTTTCTTGTGCTCGGTCCCATTCGGACTTGGCATCATCGATGGAATCTAGTAGTTCCTGATCGTAGAGGGCCTTATTCTTTTGGGCATTCGTCTTTCTACCAAACATAAATCCTTCGCTCCTAAATCTCAGTTCGACCTTGAACGGCTTTAAATAAAGTCATTTCATCAGCATATTCAATATCACTACCGACAGATAAGCCATGTGCCAGCCTAGTTACCTTAATGCCAGCCGGCTTAATTAACTTGGATAGATACATCGCAGTGGCTTCTCCTTCCGGCGTCGCATTAGTGGCAATGATAACTTCATTAACCGCTTCATTAGCCTGCAACCGTTTAATTAATGAACGAACGTTTAATTCATCCGGGCCCTTCCCATCCATTGGGGATAAAACACCCCCCAGTACGTGGTATAGACCGTGATAATCCTTCATTCGTTCCATTACCATAATGTCCTTCGGCTGTTCAACCACCAAAATTTCTGACTGATTCCTAGTGGGGTCTTGGCATATTTCACACGGGTCTTCATCAGTTAAGTTCCCACAGATCGAGCAATAACGTAGCTTATCCTTAGTTTCGGTCAACGCTTCAGCAAAGTTAGCAATATCGTTCTTATCCATATTCACCGTAAAGTAAGCCAATCTAACGGCTGTTTTCCGGCCAATTCCTGGTAGGTGCATATAGCTATCGATCAACTTTGCAATTGGTTCTGGGTACTGCATTTAAATTCCTTCTTTATTTTACATTCCTGGCATCCCATTGGTGTACTTACCAAGGGTGCTTTGAGTAGCTTCATCAATCTTAGCAAGGGCGTCGTTAACGGCAGCTAAAACTAAATCCGATAGCATGTCTGGATCTTCTGGGTCGATTACTTCGTGGTTAATTTGCATGTCAACCATCTTACGATCACCAGTAAAGGTAACCTTGACCATGTCATCTGGAGCGGCACCCATAAATTCTTGCTTGTTTAATTCGGCTTGTTCTTCGCCCATTTGTTTTTGCATCTTTTTAACTTGCTTAAGCATCTTGTTCATGTTCATTCCGTTCATCATTATTATCAACTTCCTTTATCTAATCGTTTTTAACATCTACAATATCATTTCCAAATAATTCAGTGGCCTTAGTCACAACCTCTGGAGCGGCACTTTTAGCTACCGCGTGGTCGTCAGCCATCGAATCTGGTGTATCACCATGGTCAGTCTTGGGACCTTGGTCAGCACTTTGGGGCGCGGTGTTTTGATCACTATCTGATTGACGGTGCGTCCGTTTATGAATCAGATAGTCATTGCGAATCTTTTGCCACTGCTCCTCTGGCACGAACGTCAGGTCCGGGGTGTAGCCAATAATGCGGTCTAATCCATTGCCAACAGCATCAATCAACTCACGGTCATTAATTGCCTTTTGGTAAAAAATGTTGTAACTAAATGATACCACAACCCCACTATCGCTGGCAGCAACTGGTTTCGTAATATTCATTAAAGATCTGTGAACAACATCTAAATTTTGGACCAGCTCATCCCAAGCTCCTTGAATGCGGTTGAGGTCCTTTCTAGTGGCGTGATCCAAGATCGGGTAAATCTTGCTGAGGTTGACCCGTTCCGAACGGTTCGTTGGCTGGGCTTGTTTAGCAGCCGGTCTGCTTACTGGTGAAGCTGGTTTTACATCCGATGGTCGTTCGGCAACCGGAGTGGATTGGACCGATTGAGCCCGCCCCTGCTTAAGGGAGTTAATTTGTTGCTTTAGATCGTCAATTTGACTCGCCAAGTTCTGAATCACCTGACTATCAGCACCCTCACTAATTCCCTGGTGGTTCCCAATCGTTGCAATTTTAACCGTTAGTACCTCCAAATAAACATCCGGATGGAGTGTATAACGCATTTGTTGTTGGATATTATTTAGGGTTTCGATGATTTGATAGATTACATCAGCATTAGCATCGGTTGATAACTGTTTGAACTGGTCATCAACAATCCCTAATTCTTGTTCTAGTACCATTTCCGGTGCTTGTTTATACAATAAGATGTTTTGGTAGTAACTAATTAAATCCTCGATAAATTGACTAGCGTCTTTCCCTGCATCCATAATTTTGCGAACGGAGACCAATGCAGCCTTCACATCCTGATTAAAGACCTGACTGACGTACTCAAATAGTAACGAAGTCGTAACACTCCCCGTAACTTGCAGTGCATTTTCATAGGTAACAACGTCATCACCATACGACATCGTCTGATCCAGAATGCTCAAAGCATCCCGCATTCCCCCTTCAGCCGCCTTCGCAATTACCCGTAACGCCCGGTCATCGTACTGCACGTCCTTTTGGTTTAGAATGTACTCCATGCGTTCTAAAATGTCTCTGGGTTGAATGCGTCTAAAATCAAACCGCTGGGTTCGTGAAATAATGGTCGCTGGTAACTTGTGGGGCTCAGTCGTTGCTAAAATAAAAATAACGTTTGCTGGTGGTTCTTCCAATGTCTTTAGGAGGGCGTTAAACGCTCCTGTCGAGAGCATGTGCACTTCATCAATAATGTACACCTTATAGGTTGCTTCCGTTGGAGCATACTTGGCCTTATCCCGGATGTCTCGAATTTCATCCACCCCATTATTAGAAGCAGCATCAATTTCAATTACGTCGTTTAAAGTCCCGTTAGTAATCGCCTGACAGATTTTGCATTCATTACACGGTTCCCCATCTTTTACATTTGGACAGTTAACCGCCTTCGCAAAGATTTTAGCAGCAGATGTCTTCCCGGTCCCCCGGGGACCAGCAAAGAGGTACGCATGGCTAATTTGATCGGTAATAATGGTGTTCTTTAACGTTTCAGTAATAACCGGCTGGCCAACTAAGTCCGCAAACTTTTGGGGCCGCCAAACCCGGTACAATGCTTGATAGCTCATCTGCTCTTCCTCCTAATAACGATTGCACTCAAAAATCAACTAGTATTAATTATAGATGGAAACCACCCTAATTTCTATCATCAACGACAGTTAAAAATAAAAAAGCTCCTAGCCTAATAAAGACTAAGAGATTGTATTCTATGTACGAGAAGCACAGAACGTAGGAAACTTAGTGCTGCTTCCTTCCGGATCTGACACGGTTCGTTAGCACATCCTTGCTTCAAGGCCTAACGGCAGATACTATCTTAACTTATTTTACTTAGCTTGTCCAGACCGACGCGCTAATTTCTTACGGCGGCGTGCCGCTTTAAAGAAGGACTGCATTATCTGTTTGGATTCAGCAGCCAACACCCCACCCGTTACGTTTACCTGGTGGTTAAATCGTTGATCATTTAATACTTGGTAGAGGCTATTAACGACCCCTCCCTTTTGATTGACCGATCCATAATAAAGGTTTTTAATCCGGGCATTTAGAATCGCCCCAGCACACATTAGGCACGGTTCAACGGTGACATAGAGATCGCAATCTTCTAACCGCCAGCTGCCAATCGCTCGACAAGCCTCTTGAATCGCAAATATCTCAGCGTGGCCAGTTGCGTCTTCCGATAGCTCCCGGAGGTTGTAGCCGGTCCCAATTACCCTGCCGTTTTGAATCACGACCGCTCCTATGGGAACTTCGTGGATGCGATAGGCAATCTGAGCCTGAAATAGCGCCTGGCGCATTCCATCATCAATTTGTTGACTATCCATTTGAACGCTCCTTTACTATGCCCTTTTTGTACTTTCCAAGATGTAGTAGCCCTTATCACGCTTTAAAACTTTACAGTTGCCAAAGGTGGTCGTCATTAACTTCTTTGCGGAAGGCGCCCCCTGCTTTTTTTGTAGCACGACGGTCAGTCGCCCTAAATCAATTAAGTGCTCATACGCGCCAGTAATCATGTTATCAACTACCTCCTTACCAGCGCGAACTGGCGGATTGGTAATGATTGCTGCAAAATGATCTGTAATGGATTGATAACCGTCTGAATTTTGGATCGTTACGTTATCCACGTGGTTTTGACGGGCGTTTAAATCAGCCAAATGCAGGGCCAAATTATTTACATCAACCATCGTAAACTGACGGTCCGGATGTTTTTTAGCTAACGCTAGGCCAATGGGGCCATAACCACACCCTAAATCTAGGACTGGTCCAGCAGGAAGCTCGCTAATTGCCACGTTACTAATCAGGACCCGTGAACCATAGTCTACGGTTCGCTTAGAAAACACTCCGTTATCGGTAGTGAATGTAAATTGATTCCCGAGTAAATCAAAATTCCAACTCTGTTCTTGGTGTTTCACGTCGGGATTTGGTGTATAATAATATTCAGTCATTTTTATCATCCGTTTCTATCTTTTAATCGATTTGCAAGTTAAAATGCCATTAAAAAAATTGTTTCACACATTATCATGATACCACATATAGTGTTACACGAATTAACAAACACTATGTGTGGTATTTTTCATTGAATTTATTTTCTAAGCGTGTAGAATTAAATCATGTTAATTATCAATTAAGCAAGTGCTTAATTGATATATCGAAATCAAAATTATCTGTTGGAGGTCACGCTTATGGCACAAATTACCCTATACTCAAAAAATAACTGCATGCAATGCAAGATGACAAAACGATTCTTACAAGAACACGATATTGAGTTTAATGAAATTAACATTAATGAGCAACCAGAATACATTGACACATTAAAATCAGAAGGATTTATGGCAATGCCTGTTGTTAAGGCGGATGGAATTGATGCCTTTAGCGGTTTTAGACCTGATCAATTAAACAAATTATCAGTGCTAGCATAAGCTTAAATAATTCTACTACAATGGCGATGTCTGTAAAGACTTCGCCACTTTTATTTTAGCAAACTTTGAGAGGAAGAGTGGAGAAATAATGGGACTATCAAATTTAAAGGATGTTACTTACTACGATTTAAATAATGAAATTAACATCCCTGTAAATGGCCAAATACAATTAGATAAGGATAAGGAGGCACTGGCTGCCTTTCTATCGGAAAACGTCCAACCCAACACTAAGCAATTTGCTTCACTAAAGGAGCGTTACCAATATCTAATTGACAATGATTACATTGAAGAAGGCTTTATTAAGAAGTATCACTTCAGCTTTATTGAAAAGCTATACGACTACTTAAAAGCCCAAGATTTTCATTTCAAGACCTTTATGGCTGCATATAAATTCTATGCCCAATACGCTCTCAAGACTGACGATAATGAATACTACTTAGAAAACTTCATTGATCGCGCAGCCGTAAACGCCCTTTACTTTGCTGACGGAAATGAAGAACTAGCAATGAGCCTTGCTAACGAAATTATCAATCAACGTTACCAACCAGCCACCCCTAGCTTCTTGAATGCCGGGCGGAAGCGGCGTGGTGAATTGGTTTCTTGTTTCCTAATTCAAACCACCGATGACATGAATACCATCGGAAGAACCATTAATTCCGCCCTCCAACTCTCTAGAATCGGTGGTGGAGTGGGAATTAACCTTTCCAACCTTAGAGCTGCTGGTGACCCAATCAAGCATATTGAAGGGGCCGCTAGTGGAGTGGTTCCAGTTATGAAACTCTTGGAAGATAGTTTTTCATACTCCAACCAATTAGGCCAAAGACAAGGTGCCGGAGTGGTTTATTTAAGTGTTTTCCATCCCGACATTATCTCATTTCTATCCGCTAAAAAGGAAAATGCAGATGAAAAAATTCGGGTTAAGACCCTTTCACTAGGGGTAACGGTTCCTGATAAGTTCTATGAACTAGTTCGCAACGACGAAGATATGTACCTATTCAGTCCATACGACGTTGAAAGAATTTATGGTGAACCATTCTCATACGTTGACCTTTCTAAGGAATATGACAATATGGTTAATAATCCTGAAATCAAGAAGACTAAGATCAAGGCTCGGGAGTTAGAAACTGAAATCAGTAAGCTCCAACAAGAATCCGGTTACCCATACATTATTAACATCGACACTGCCAACCGGGCTAACCCAATTGACGGTAAGATCGTTATGAGTAACCTCTGTTCAGAAATTATGCAGGTGCAAGAACCATCCACCGTTAACAACAAGCAGGAATACGTTAAACTAGGAACCGACATTTCATGTAACTTAGGTTCCACTAACATGGTCAACATGATGGAAAGCCCAGACTTTGGTAAGTCCATCGAAGCAATGGTAAGAGCATTAACATTCGTTACCGACCATTCAGACATTGACGTAGTCCCTTCAATTCAAAACGGTAATAAGCTTGCCCATACGATTGGATTAGGAGCTATGGGACTCCACAGCTTCCTAGCTAAGAACCACATTGAATACGGTGCTCCCGAATCAATTGAATTTACCAGCGTTTACTTTATGCTCTTAAACTACTGGACCCTAAAGGTTTCTAACCAAATTGCAAAGGAACGCAACCACACATTCCATAACTTTGAAAAGAGTAAGTACGCTGACGGGACTTACTTTGATAAGTACGTTACAAAGGATTGGGGACCAAAATCCGATAAGGTAAAGAACCTGTTTGATGGAATCTTTGTTCCAGGAACTGATGACTGGGCAGCACTAAAAGCCGCCATCATGAAGGATGGCCTTTACCACCAAAACAGACTAGCGGTTGCTCCAAATGGTTCGATTTCATACATTAATGATACGACCGCCAGTTTACACCCAATTATCAGTAGAATCGAAGAACGGTATGAATCAAAAATTGGTAAGATTTACTATCCTGCACCATACCTTTCCAACGATACGATTAAGTACTACAAATCAGCTTATGACATTGACATGCGTAAAGTAATCGACGTATATGCAGCGGCCCAAGAACATATCGATCAAAGCATGAGTTTAACCCTATTCATGCGTTCCACCAT
The DNA here is from genome assembly GCF_019303535.1 of Lactobacillus sp. Sy-1. Lineage (GTDB taxonomy): Bacteria > Bacillota > Bacilli > Lactobacillales > Lactobacillaceae > Nicoliella. Next base: position 1,534,324 of record NZ_JACCIU010000001.1, read on the forward strand.
TCCAGAAGGACTATACGAATGGAAGAACGGCCGGACCGATAAAATGTCTACTCGGGACCTAAACATCTTGAGAAACTACGCCTACTACAAGGGTATCAAGTCGCTATACTACGTTAGAACCTTCACTGACGACCAACAAGAAGTTGGTGCTAGTCAATGTGAAAGCTGTGTTATTTAAGATTATTTAATAGATGGTTGTTTAATTACTATTTATTAGTTATATTATTAATAGTTTACAATCTGAAAATATTCTTAAATTGATAGGAGAGCTTCATGGAAAATTATAAAGCAATTAATTGGAACGCCATTAACGATGAAATCGATAAGGCGACCTGGGAAAAACTAACCGAACAATTTTGGTTAGACACCAGAATCCCCCTTTCAAATGATCTTCATGACTGGCGAAGTCTAGATGAAGATCATAAGTGGGTCGTTAGCCACGTTTTTGGTGGGCTTACACTACTAGATACATTGCAGTCCCAAGACGGAATGGCCGCCCTACGCCAGGACGTTCGGACCCCTCACGAAACCGCAGTTTTGAATAACATTCAATTTATGGAATCAGTTCATGCGAAAAGTTACTCATCCATTTTTTCCACTTTAAACACCAATGAAGAAATTAAGGAGATCTTTGAATGGAGTGACAGTGAAGAATTCTTGCAAAATAAGACGAAGCAGATTTACACCCTTTACCATGATGATAGCCATCCACTAAAGAAAAAGGTTTCAAGCGTGTTTCTCGAAACGTTCCTATTCTATTCTGGATTCTTCACTCCCCTTTGGTACCTTGGTAATAACAAGTTACCGAACGTGGCTGAAATTATCAAGTTAATTTTACGGGATGAATCAGTTCACGGTACCTACATTGGTTACAAGTTCCAATTAGCATTTAACCAACTTCCTGATGCTGAAAAGGAATCTATCAAGAGCTGGATGTACGATTTTCTTTATGAGCTATACGCAAACGAAGAAAAGTATGTTCACGTTCTTTACGACCAAGTTGGTTGGTCTGATGAAGTCCTTACATTCACCCGTTACAATGCTAATAAAGCCCTCATGAACCTGGGACAAGATCCAATGTTCCCAGATACTGCAGATGACGTTAATCCAATCGTAATGAATGGAATTTCCACTTCAACTGCTAACCATGACTTCTTCTCCCAAGTTGGAAATGGATACCGCTTAGGACAAGTAGAAGCAATGAATAATGATGATTATAACATTGGGCGGCCTAAAAAATAGTTGCTAAAAGTGTTCCCTCTGGGGAGCATTTTTTTATTGCATAAAAAAACGGCGGAATTAAAATTTAACTCCGTCGTTTTGGTTTATTTAGATGAGAACTGTGAAATAATCTTAAATGGTCCCCGGGGCCGTTCATCGCCCACCCGTTCGTTAACTAGTAACAGAATTTGAAGCATTGTAAAGATCAGCGAACTCTTTCGCCGATAAACAATGTAACGGGGAACCCAAACGTTAACGTATTTTTCCTTATAGGATCTTAACCCTTGGAAACTATAGAAAGATTGGCCATACTTATAAACTAAGTTTGCAATCTTTTCGTCAATAAAACTAAATCGTGAGCGGCCCACATTTGAAAGTGGTGCCATTCCTAAATTAAAGTATTGGTACTTATTTTCCAGTGAATATTGGAAAAGGTTAATGAAGATTCCATCCATGATTCCGGAAGGTGCATCATCACTAGAACGCATCAAATCAATTGATGTCACTTCATGTTCACCAGTCGGCATAATGTTAGCAAATGCTACCACCCGCCCGTCTTTATTCTTCATAATCGCAATTGGGGCCTGGTTTAAGTAATATGGATCAAAGTAACCAAGTGAAAAGCCCTTTTCAGAATTACCATTTAGCCATTGATCAGAGATGGTTTTTAATTCATCCATAAATTGATCATCGAAAGGTGGGTTCACAATTGAAAATTCATACCCATCCCGTTCAAATTTATGCATTAACGCCCGTTCACCACGGTGCTTTTTCCCAACTAGCGTAAACTTGCTGAGTTCAACCATTCCCTCTTCACCGGCCTTGGTGAAGTCAAATCCCTTTTCATGCAGAATCATGGTGAACTTCTCACCAACTTCATAGAATACCAGTGAAAGACCAATCTTATCGGCATCAATCATGAACTGATCGATTGCGTTAGAAAACTTAGTCTTATTTCCCACTGGTTCACCCATGATTACTAGTTTATTTGCTTTTCGTTTGAACATGAAGAAGACTTGGTCTTGATCATCTTCAGAATAAAAGTAAATTTGTTTATCACGAACAAATGCCAGGTGGCTAACTTCGTTGCCCCCAAACTCATCAATGATGCTTCGAATCCGTTCAGCATTAAATGGCTGGTCTAACCAGTCATTCTCCTTCGTTGAGAAGTAACGATAGATAATTACTAGAATCAACGAAGCAGCTAGCAGCCCTAAGAAACCAGCAAACCAAACCTGTTGCGATGGGAATAGGTATGCATTGGGCTGTTGGAAGAAGCCCTTAAACGGACCGTGCCGGAAGTTATGATGGAATCGATTGTATACCCCAAGAAACGTATAAGCAGTGAACGTGAATGTAAAGATAATTACATCCATGATTCTTTGACCCCATGAATATGATAAACGGGAGCGGTATAGCGAACCCTTGGAAGCCCATAGTAATAGCAATAAGACAATCGATAGAATCGACATGTTAACTGGAAAACTTTCCTTCCAAAGGGTATTACAGATTGCAATTAGTAATACCACTAACGTTGGCCAAAAAGCGCGGTAAACCCGTGATCCATAACCACGGGCCAATCCGATTAGGATAAAAGCAACGATAATCGTGGAGAGTTGGTTTAGGAAGTAAAATGTATACGGCTCAAATGAGAGGTAAAAACTATTTACTAGTACCACGTTCGGCAACGTAATCGAAAGTAACAACATAATTCCTGAAAAGTAAAGGAAACACGTCATTAATAATTGTGCGGTTCTTTGGAAAACCGTTTTTGGAATATCATCTAAAAATTCATTGATGCGTTTTCCGTAATCATGAATAAAAAGAATCAGTGCGATAATAAACGGAATTACATAATAGAAGATTCTGTATAGTGCTAGCCATACTAACGTTTGCGGCTTATCAACCCCTAATAGAATCAATCCGGTGGTAATGGTTAAGTCAAACCCACCTAGTCCACCGGGGGTCATTCCAATTACTCCCATTACATTAGCAATAATAAATAGCGGGAATACAGATGCCATATTAACATCCACGTGCATTAAAGAACCGATAATGATGAATAATCCGGCACAGCTCCCCCACTCTAAGCAAGATCCTAAGATCAGGGTTACTTCTCGCCTTAGGGTTAAATCTTCAAAAAAGGCGGAGTTATTTACCCGTGTAATAATGAAAACAATTGGAAAGTACAAAGCACCAGCAAATAGGAAGGGCCAGTAATTCGATAAGATTCCATCCATATCGAACCCAAATATCATGATTAACGAGATCCAACAATAAGTGGAAAGTCCAGCTAATAGGAATAGGGCAATCTTAGAAATTGCATATAAAATTTCCTTTGGTTTGGCATTTTCATTATAGAAGTTTGCTCGCAGACTAGCCCCAATTAAACCACCTAGCCCTAAAATGTTGGTAAATGAATTCGTAATCCAACCTGTTTTTAGAATGTAGAATGGATTAAACTTTCCAGGTAGGAATTTTACAATCGTGAAATCATAAATTAACATGGGTAGCACTGCGACTAATCCCAACACTAGCATAATGATCAATGCTACGGGCGACTGACTTTCAAAACTAGCCTTGACTTGACTACCGTTAACTTCAGAAATAATTTTACCAAATTCACGAATTGAAAAAATCAAAACTGAGAAAATAAATAGAATCCGGATAACCTTTAGGTGCTTAAAAAAGAAGTCTTTGGTTCCTTGATATAAAGATTTCAACGGAAGTGCCCTCCATATCTAAATTTCATTCCAACAAAAAAGCAAAAAAGCGCATGGCATCATAAATGCCACACGCTTTAAGCTTAATACTAAAATTACTTAAGGGTAACAGTAGCACCAGCAGCTTCAAGTTGTTCCTTGAGCTTGTTAGCTTCTTCTTCTGAAGCGCCTTCCTTAACAACTGCAGGAGCGCCATCAACCATGTCCTTAGCGTCCTTCAAGCCAGCACCAGTGATTTCACGAACTGCCTTGATAACCTTGATCTTAGCACTACCAGCTGAAGTTAATTCAACGTCGAATGAATCCTTAGCGGCACCAGCGCCACCAGCAGCACCAGCAGCTGCAACTGGAGCAGCAGCTGAAACACCAAATTCATCTTCGATTGACTTAACTAAGTCGTTTAAGTCAGTAATTGAAGCATCTTTAAGTTGAGCAATAATATTTTCTTTATCAAAAGCCATTTTATTTTCCTCCATTTTGGATAAATTTTAATTTTTAAGCGGCACTATCGTCGTCTTTACTGTCAGCAATTGCCTTAACACCGTAAGCAACGTTCCGAATAGGAGCTTGCAATACGTTAGCAAGAGTAGCAAGTAATTCGTCACGACTTGGTAATGAAGCGAATTCATTAATTTCATCTAATGAAGCAACCTTCTTTTCAATCATACCACCCTTGATAACAAGTGCGTCATTATTGTCAGCAAAGTTCTTCAAAATCTTTGCGGGAGCAATTGGATCTTCGTTAGAGAAGGCAACTGCAGTAGGTCCCTTAAAGATATCCTTTAATTCGTCATAACCTGCCTTTTCAGCAGCACGGCTGATAACGTTGTTTTTAATAACGTTAAATGAAACGTCAGCATCACGTAATTGCTTACGTAAATCGGTAACGTCAGCAACGTCTAACCCACGATAGTTAACAACGATCGCAGAGTTAGCATCTTGCAATTTCTTTGTAAATTCTGCTACTAATTCTTCCTTAGCAGCTAAAACATCTTTACGCATCCATTTTCACCTCCCAAAGTTTTTTGGGATTTAAATAAAAAAATCCCCACGCCTACCCAGACATAGAGAGAATCGAATTCCTCGGCAGGATGTTTAAGGCAAATGCCACCTGAGTCTTAGGTAGATTTATATAACAGACTAACTATACCACAAGTGATAATCGCAGTCAATATGAGGATTTTTTATTTTGATCCTAAATTAATAATCTAGAATGATTCAACGTCAACCTTAACCCCAGGGCCAAATGTTGAAGCGATTGAAATGTTCTTAATGTAAGTTCCACGCACTGAAGCAGGGCGGTTCTTAGCAATAATGTTCTCAATTTCTTTTAAGTTACCAACTAGCTTGTCAGCATCGAATGATACTTTACCAACTAAAACAGCAACGTTTCCGTCACGGTCAGTACGGTAAGTAACTTGACCTGCTTTGGCATCATTAACAGCCTTAGCAACGTCCATCGTAACAGTACCAGTCTTAGGGTTTGGCATTAAACCTTTAGGTCCAAGAACCCGACCAAGACGACCAACTTGAGCCATCATATCAGGAGTAGCGATTGCGACGTCAAAGTCTAACCAACCGTCTTGAATCTTTTCAGCTAAATCAGCATCACCAACAAAGTCAGCGCCAGCTTCCTTAGCAGCAGCAGCCTTGTCACCCTTAGCAAATACAACAACCGTTTGATCCTTACCAGTACCATTTGGTAGCACAGTAGCACCACGCAATTGTTGGTCAGCTTGCTTAGTATCAACATTTAAGTTAAATGCAACTTCGACACTTGCGTCAAAGTTTGCAAAATCAATTTTCTTAACCAAGTTAACTGCATCTTCAACAGAGTAAGCCTTTTCGCGGTCTACTTGCTTAAGTGCATCTTGGTATTTTTTACCTCTATTACGAGCCATGTGTATTTTCCTCCTTGCAATTGTGGTTATAACGGATAAACCTCCCACTTGACACCCTAACATTGATTAGAGTATCGGGGCCTACCCACAGTATGAATGAAATTACTTAACAGTGATCCCCATACTGCGTGCAGTACCTTCGACCATACGCATTGCGGCTTCTACATCAGCTGCGTTAAGATCTTTCATCTTAGTTTCGGCGATTTCCTTCACTTGATCCTTGGTAACTTCTGCTACCTTGTTAGTGTTAGGTTCACCAGAACCCTTTTGAATTCCAGCAGCCTTCTTTAATAATACAGAAGCTGGTGGAGTCTTAGTGATGAATTCAAATGAACGGTCATCGAAAACAGTAATAACAACTGGGATGATAGTACCAGCTTGATCAGCGGTACGGGCATTAAAGTCCTTAGTGAATCCCATGATGTTAATTCCAGCTTGACCTAAAGCAGGTCCAACTGGAGGAGCGGGTGTTGCTTTACCCGCAGGAATTTGTAATTTAACTACATTAGCTACTTTTTTAGCCACGAGACATACCTCCTTAAGTCCGTGTGTGGTAAATGGAGATAGAAATTTCTCCTCCCACTTTCAACATATGCAAAAACATACAAAAGTAAATATAACACAAAACTAATTCTGTTTCAAACTTTTATTCAATTGGTTTAACTTGATTAAAGTCTAATTCAGCACTAGTTTCTCGACCAAACATATCAATATCAACCTTGAGCTTGGCTTTTTCATTATCAATTTCAATGATTTTTCCAGATAATCCTGAAAAAGCACCATCAATAATCGTAACGGTATCCCCAACCTTAGCATCAATTTCCTTGGTTTCAGGAGCTTGATCCAAGCGGCTTAAGATTAATTCTACTTCTTCTGGAAGTAGTGGCGTAGGCTTACTCCCTTGTCCGTGAGAACCGATAAAACCAGTTACTCCTGGAGTGTTTCGAACAACGTACCAAGATTCGTCAGTCATAACCATTTGAATTAAAACGTATCCAGGGAACGTCTTATCCATTTTAATCTTATCTTTTCCATTTTTAACTTCGTGTTCTTCTTGTTCGGGAACGACAACTCTAAAAATATAATTAGACATCCCCATTGATTCCTTACGTGATTCAATGTTAGCTTTAACACGGTTTTCATAACCAGAGTAAGTATGTAGAACATACCATTGCTTTTCTGCTGATTCTACCATTCCAGATTGCTCCTTTATCTTTAATCCGACAATATATCAAGAATATTATATCATAATAACTAATCAGACTTAATTATGCAAAAAAATTCCAAAATAAAAAAACCTCACATTGTAGGTTTTTCATATTTTATAAGAGTTTTAATAGTATCTGAACTAAACTATCAACAACCGCAAAGAAAATCGAGAAAAGAACCGCAACCCCTAAAACAGTTGAAGTATCTTCCCGGGTTTGTTTAGCATTAGGCCAAACAACAATTTTCATTTCTTGTACAACGCTCTTTAAAAAATTAATGAATCGCATAAGATCCTCCTACTAGCGTGTCTCTCGATGCAAAGTATGCTTTCCGCAATGCTTGCAGAATTTCTTAACTTCTAATCTTTCAGTTCGGTTTGGGTTATCATCGGTAACGTAGTTCCGAGCCCCACACACTGAACATGCTAATACTAATTTGTTTTTTGACATAGGAATACCCCCTACGTAATCATTTAAATATTAGCATGTTAAACTTTGCTAGTCAAACATCGCTAACCATTCATTTCGTCGCGGTATTGGTTAAATTTGCGCTTGCAACGTTCAAACGCATTTACAATTTTACTTTCTGAACAATTATATTTAATTGCAATTTCACGAATCGTAGTGGTTTTAAACATTTCCAGTAAAATTCCGCGCTCTAGAATCGATAGCCGCCCTAAAACCACCTCAATTTGCTCGTTTTGCAAGATGATTTTTTCAGGACAAACAGCACTCAAATCCATTACAGTATCGGAATAGAAATTCTCAAACGCATCGAATGAACTAACTGCACTATCGGGTAAGCGTTTTTTAGCATTTTTACGCCGAATCAAATCAAAAAAGCGATTTTTTAAGGCCTGTCGATAGAAGCTTCCGAAGCTGACCCCTCGATCACAATCGTATTGTTCAATAATTCTTATTAACACAATCATTGCCTCTTGGTGCCAATCTTCCCGTTCCATTCCATTAATGAAATACTGACGCCAAATCTTATTAACAACGGGGGTATACTTCTTAAAAAGAACCGCAATAGCGCTCTCATCCCCGGATTGAATCGCACGAATTAAATTCGTTTCTTGGGTAATCATTTCGTGATTAATAGTCACTTCGGACAACTCCTTTTCTAAACTTAAGATCAATTTAGCAAAAAGGTTGGTTGTCAACAAGCGAACGTTTATTCTTAACAAATGGACCAATTTTAAAATATTAATAGATTAATATTTACTTAATCCCATTATTTACCAGAAAGGTGATCCCGAAGCCGTGCCAGTTTGTTTAACTGCTGGTCTGAAAACGGTGAATTGCGACCACTACCGAGGTTCTTATAACTATGAACATGGCGCGTGATTTCCTTTTTTGCCCGCTTCACATCTTGTAACAAGTCGCGAGATGATAGTCTTAACGCCCCAGCTGAAAAGACAGTCCACTGTTCAGCTTGATCACTGGTTACTACAATTACCTGTGTAAATCGGGATTGCTTTTTACGGGCTAAGGATTCAATATAGCTATCTGCGGTTTCATCCTTACTGGTCCAAACCACATCTAGGTTATAATGCTTATCTTTTTTGGCCATTCCCGGCACGTACATCGCATCAAAAATTATTACCATATTAATTTTTCGATACTTCTTGTATTCTGATAAAATTCGTAATAATTCATCACGTGCTTCTGGTAATCGATTATCCAACTTCAGTTCGTTTAATTCTGGCCAACTCCCAATAACATTATAAGCATCAACCAATAACAACTCCTCTTTCATATACATTCAACTCCATTACTTTATGATAATGGATTTCTGGAGTTAAAACATTGATACATTAGTAGTCCAGCAGCTACACTGGCGTTTAAACTTTGCAATTGCCCAACCATTGGAATGGTCAACATTTCATCAACCTGTTTCTTCAAAAGGGGTGCAATTCCCTTTCCCTCGTTTCCAATAATCAAAGCAACCGCGCCATTTCCATTCCACTTCCGATAGTCTGTGCCATTAACATCGGTTCCAAAAATCCAAACGTTGCGGTCCTTCAATTCATTTACAGTTTGTACTAAATTAGTTACCCGTGCCACTGGAACCCGTTCGATTGCTCCAGCAGATGTTTTGGCAACCGTTGAAGTTAAGCCAACCGCCCGGTGCTTTGGAATGATAATTCCAGAAACCCCAGCAGCGTCAGCAGTTCTCATAATTGAGCCCAGATTATGAGGATCCTCAATACTATCCAAAATCACAAAAAACGGATCCGTTCCCTTTTTAGCTGCATTTTCAAACAAATCGTCAATTGTTGCGTATTTATAAGAAGCAATTGCTAGAATCACTCCTTGGTGGTTCTGGTGATCTGAAAGTAAATCCAGCTTGGCCTTTGGCACCATTGAGACGATCAGATGACGACCCTTAGCCAGTTTAATAATTTCGCTAACAACTGAATCTGTTTTTTTAATGCCATCTTGAAGAAACACCTTGTTAATTTCCTGCTTACTTCTTAATGCCGCAACTGCAGGGTGGCGACCAATTACAAAATCATCATTACTTTTCATGAACAATTCTCCCGTTATCAACCTGTTCTATACACCAATTCGCTAAGTAATTCAGTCGATCCAACTGGTTACTTAATGATAGGTAGCCCATTAACGCTTCAAATCCAGTTGAAATTCGATAGGTAACAACACTAGTGTTTTTGGCATGGGTGTAGCTTTTCGCATTCCGGCCTCGCTTAAACACGGCCTGTTCTTCATCAGAAAGGATTCCATCGGCTTCCATTAGATTAATCAACGCTGCCTGGGCCTTTGCAGAAACGTACTTTGTTGCCACTTTTTGAAGGCGATTCGGTTTAGTAATCCCTAGTGTTAGGAGGTGCTTGCGAATATAAACCTCATAAACGGAGTCCCCTAGATAAGCAAGTACAATTCCATTTAATTGATTATAATCGACGTTATTATCTGTCATTATGATTCCCTTCTAAATCGGGTTCCCTGTGCTGTATCTTCTAGCACAATTCCCTGCGCTTTGAGTTCTTCTCTAATTTGATCGCTCCGTTCAAAGTTACGATCCTTACGCGCTTGATTTCGTTCTTGAATTAATGCTTCGACCTTTTGATCGTCTAATTTAGCCACTTCAAATTGAATTCCAAAGATTCCGGCTAACTGACGGAGACGTTGTAAAATTAACTTGACGGTATCCTTAAAGACTAATGGTCGTTCTGAATAAACGTTCCCCAGCTTAGCAAGTTCATAGACCTTGTCAATTCCATTTTGAGCGTTGAAATCATCGTCCATCGCATCTTGAAAGTCGGCTTGAATTTGTCTAATTTCTTGATCAACCTTAGGATCATTATATTCATCAGCATCCTTCAAACGGTAGGTTAGGTTTGTATACGCCGTTTGAATCTTCTTTAGATTAGCAGCCGCCGTATTTAAGTTCGTTGGGTTGTAATTAATTGGCCGCCGGTATTGAGTTGTTGACATCAAGAAACGCACTACCTTGGGATCAGTAGTCTTAACTAAGTCATGAACGGTAACGAAATTCCCTAATGACTTACTCATCTTTTCGTTATCATCACCAACGGTTACAAACCCATTGTGCATCCAGTAGTTAACAAACTGCTTGCCAGTCTTAGCTTGACTTTGGGCTCGTTCATTTTCGTGGTGGGGAAATTCCAAATCAATTCCACCACCATGGATATCGATTGTTTCACCCAGGTACTTAGTGGACATTACTGAACATTCAATATGCCAACCCGGACGTCCCTTTCCCCATGGTGAGTCCCATGCAATTTCATCACCTTTTTGGATCTTCCAAAGGGCAAAATCAATTGGATCTTCCTTTTGGGCGGTCTCTTCGTCACTAACGTGTTGGCTAGCACCAGCCTCTAATTCATCAATACTTTCGTGAGCCAATAGTCCATAGCTTTTAAACTTCCGAGCTCGATAGTAAACGTTCCCATCAACAACGTATGCATAACCCTTATCGACTAGGGCCTTAACGAATTCAATAATTTCTGGAATGTTTTCGGTTGCACGGGGATGCTTAGTTGCTGGTTCAACGTTTAATGCCCTGGTATCCTCCATAAAAGCAGCAATGAACTTATCAGCTAGCTCAGGAACCGTAATCCCCTCTTTTTTGGCAACGTTAATCATCTTATCGTCAACATCGGTAAAATTAGAAACGTAATTTACTTGATAGCCACAGTATTCTAGGTAACGCCGAATTGTATCAAAGGCAACGACACTGCGTGCGTTACCAATGTGGATGTAGTTATAGACGGTGGGTCCACAGACGTACATATTCACTACTCCTGGATGAATTGGTTCAAATGTTTCTTTTGCTTGAGTTAATGTATTGTAAATTTTTAACACACCCTACACCCCAATCTAACATATTTAATAGTATTTTCATTTTAGCATAAACTAATCAATAATTAACAATAAAAAAGGGTTCGTTAACGATAATTTACCGTTAATGAAACCCTTTTTTAATTAATTAATTTGCTTTAATGTTTGTTCAATGTGTTCAAGTGCCTTGTCCCGACCAATTAATTCAATTGATTCTGGTAATTCAGGACCACTCATTTCATGGGTAACGGCAATTCGGATTGGCATCCATAGCTTCCGACCCTTAATCTTAGTGTCCTTTTGAACCGCCTTGATTGTTTTTAGAATTTCAACCTTGTCAAAGATATCTAATTCCTTGGCCCGCTTAGCAAATTCCTCTAATACCACTGGAGCGGTATCGTTACTAATTTCTTCAAGCGCGTCTCCAGATACTTGATCTGGTTCGTGGAAAAAGACATCAGCCATTTCGTTGATTTGAGCCATGTAACTCATTTGTTGTTTGTAGACATTAATTAACTTTCGAGCCCATTCCACCGTCTTAGCATCTGGATTGGCAGGAATGTTGCCCTTTGCAATTAATTGGCGCAGTGCTAGATCCATCACAACATCTTCGTCGCTTGATTTAACGTATTGGTTATTGATCCATTCCAACTTTTTGTTATCAAACTTAGCGGGTGACTTACTCAACCGCGTGTAGTCGTACATCTTAATGAATTGTTGTTTGGAGAAGATTTCATCTTCTCCCACTGGAGACCAACCCAATAGGGTAATGAAGTTAAACATTGCATCAGGAAGGTATCCCAAGTCACGGTATTGTTCAATAAATTGGATGATGGATTCATCCCGCTTACTTAACTTCTTACCGGAATCAGCGCTGGTAATTAAACTCATGTGGCCGAACTTAGGTGCATCCCAACCAAAAGCATCGTAAATCATTAATTGCTTAGGGGTGTTTGAAACGTGGTCATCCCCTCTAAAGACGTGGCTGATTTCCATTAAGTGGTCATCCACTACAACGGCAAAGTTGTAGGTTGGCATTCCGTCCCGCTTAGCAATTACGAAGTCCCCACCAATACTGTCGGAATTAAATGATAACGGTCCCTTAACCATATCGTCCCACTTGTAGTCGTGGTTCTTTGGCACCTTAAACCGAATTACTGGCTTGAGACCCTTAGCCTTAGCGTCAGCAATCTTTTGGTTCTTTTCATCTTCGGTCATGCCCTCAAATTCATATTCGTAGTGGGGCATCACACCACGGGCCTTTTGTTCTTCCCGGTCAGCAGCTAATTCTTCTTCCGTCCGGTATGATTCATAGGCCTTGCCTTCATCCAATAATTTTTGAATTAGTGGTTCGTAAATGGAACGCCGTTCTGATTGACGGTATGGTCCGAAGTCACCAGGCTTATCAGGACCTTCATCCCAATCTAACCCTAACCACTTTAAATTATCTAACTGACTAATTTCCCCGTCAGCAACGTTTCGTTTTGTATCAGTATCTTCAATTCTGATAATGAACTTACCCTTATTATGACGGGCAAAAAGATAATTGAAAATTGCAGTTCTAGCATTTCCAATGTGTAAGTGTCCAGTAGGACTTGGTGCGTATCTAACTCGAATCGAATTCTTAGCCAATTCTATTCCCCTCTTTTACTAAAATCGTTATTAATTATAACATATTCTTAACTTTTTGCCTGACTATTACTCACCCTTATTTTTGCAGGGCCACCGAAAGGGCCTCGCGGAGAGTTGCTACCCCAACTACCTGAATCCCAGTGGGAGGTGTCCATCCACTAAGGTTATTTTTAGGCACTAGCACCCGTTTGAATCCTAACTTCTGGGCTTCTGCCACCCGCTGTTCAATCCTAGTGACCCGTCTAATTTCACCGGTCAATCCAATTTCACCAATGTAGCATTCGGATGGCTCGGTCCCGAGATCCTTGTAACTAGAGGCAATGCTCACTGCCATTGCTAAATCAATGGCTGGTTCATTTAATTTTACACCACCAGCAGCTTTCAAGTAAGCATCTTGATTTTGTAACATCAATCCAGCCCGTTTTTCCAGGACCGCCATGATTAACGACACCCGATTGCGATCCAGCCCCGATGCCGTTCGCTGGGCGTTGCCGAAGATGGACGGGGTAATTAGTGCCTGAATTTCAACTAGGATGGGCCGAGTCCCCTCCATCGAAACCACGATGGCCGATCCAGTGGCATCCCGCAACCGTTCCTCTAGAAAAATCTCGGATGGATTCCGAACTTCCTTTAAACCACCTTCACGCATTTCAAAAACGCCTAACTCATTGGTTGATCCAAACCGATTCTTTACCGCCCGCAATAACCGGTAGGAATGGTGCATGTCACCTTCAAAGTAAAGCACCGTATCTACCATGTGTTCCAAAGTCTTCGGTCCCGCTAAGGCTCCGCCCTTGGTAACGTGGCCGACAACAAAGATCGTAATTCCCTTGGACTTAGCAATGTTCATTAAGTCGGACGTAATGCCGCGCACCTGAGCCACCGAACCAATTGCGGACTGAATTGCTGGTTCTTCAACCGTTTGGACCGAATCAATCACAACCGCAGCTGGTTTTAACTCCTCAATCGAATGCCGAATTGCATCCATATCAGTTTCTGGATAAATGTAGAGCTGGTCACTAGCTACGCCCAATCGATCGGCTCTTAGCTTAATCTGATTAGCACTTTCTTCACCAGAAACGTAGAGCATCTTATGGCCAGTGCTGCTCAGTTCGCCTGAAATTTGCAATAACAACGTTGATTTACCAATCCCAGGGTCCCCACCAATTAAAATTAGCGAACCCGGAACGATGCCGCCCCCTAAAACACGATTAAATTCTTCTGAGTTAGTCTTAACCCGCATTTCAGTGTGGGACTTGATCTGACCAACTAACTCTGGCTTAGTGGCACTACCGTCAAAATCAGTCCGGCTTGGCGAAATTTTTTTAGCACTGCTAGTAGTCCCTGATTGTGGCTTTACAATCTCTTCCACTAACGTATTCCACCTCCCGCAATTCGGGCACCGACCTAAAAAGCGCGGTGAAATGTAGCCGCAGTTATCACAAACGTATTGGGTCTTTACCTTTGCCACATAAACATCCCTTCCTATTTACCAGATGATCCAAAGCCACCAGCCCGTTGCTGAGCTTGACTTTGGTCATCACTATCAGCCACTAAGAATGGCATAAAGATTCCCTGGGCGATTCGTTCACCCTTTTTGATTTTACGATCAACCAGGCCAAAATTAATCATTTGAACAAAAATTTCTCCCTCATTATTAGGATTATCATAGTAATCGGCATCAATAACCCCAATCCCATTTGGGAGGTACATTCCCCGCTTAAGCGGATTGCTGGAACGGTTAGCAATGATTAACACTTCATTATCATTCATATAGGCCTTGATTCCAGTGGGTACTAAGTATGGCTTCAAAATCTGCTTAGCATCATCCAACTGTTCATCACTAACCGCTTGTGAATGCCGGATGGCCCACAATACCTTTAAGAAGTTGAGTTTCCAAATCGATGGCAGCGTAAAATCCTCAGCGCTGGCAAAGTCATACCCAGCAGCTTGTTTGGTAGCCCGAAATGGTAAACTTAGCCCCTGATTCTTATATTTGGTTACAATTTGAAATCCACGATTCATCATTTCACGTCCCTAATTAGAATTAATAACCAGATTATACTATCATCTGATTTTTAAATCAGTACCCACCAATCATTTACGTAAAATAATTCAAATTAATTAGATTTTGCTAAAAGTTTTAGGCAATTATCAATAAATGTTAAATCTTAAATTGCTTATTGAATGATTTTTTGAGACAATTATTGTTAACGAATAAATGTGTTGGAATTTAATCGATTGATTAATATAGTTCTTGAAGTTGACAGTGCACTTATTAAATTCTAGAGGGGCAGACGAGATGAACCAAGACGATTTAAAAAAAATAGTTGGGATTGAAGCTGTGAAATACGTTGAAGATGGGATGACCGTTGGGTTAGGAACTGGTTCAACTGTAAAGTATCTGGTCGAGGCGTTAGGGGAACGTGTTAAAAACGAACACCTAAACATCATTGGAGTTCCTACCTCAAATCGAACCGCTAAACGAGCAACTCAATTGGGCATTATCATTAAGGATATTGACCAAGTTGATCACATTGACCTAACCATTGATGGCGCTGACCAAATCGATGCAAACTACCAGGGAATCAAGGGTGGTGGCATTGCCCATCTTAGGGAAAAAATCGTGGCAATTAACTCCCGGAAAAACATTTGGATCGTTGATGAATCCAAGTTAACCAAACAGCTTGGTTCATTCCCACTTCCAGTTGAGGTAATTCCATATGGAAGTCAACAACTATTCAAAAAGTTTAAAAAGCGCGGCTATAACCCCAAGTTTAGAATGGATGGGAATCGGTTTATCTTAACCCATTCAAAAAACTATATTATTGACCTCGGACTGGGTAAAATTGGTGATCCTCATAAGCTGGCTAGAAACCTAAAGGATATGACCGGGGTTGTTGAACATGGATTGTTCTTAGACCTAGTAAATACAATTATTGTCGGCCACCCAGATGGTCCCCAAACGATTCAAGCTAGATAAGAAATGATAAATAAAAAGCAAAGCTGCGTGGTTTTGTTTTTTATTTATCATTTTTTTGTTGTACAATATGGATATTGCTTGATATTAAATTAGGGAGTGAATCGAATGAGTAAAAGTATCCATTCAGATGATATCAAAAACTATCAATCTGATTTAGAAAAACGTAAAGATGCAAAGGTTATTGAACGTGCTGTTTCACACCAAGGGGTTAATGCAGTCAGCGCTAACTACAGTTCAGAAGTTGCCAACAAGCCCGTTTTCTCAATTGAACTAGAAACCGGCGACGTTGCTAACCAAAAGCGCAGTGGTCGTTGTTGGACGTTCGCTGCCTTAAATACTCTTCGTCACAAGGTTGCAAATGAATTCAACCTAAAGGGTAATTTTGAGCTATCCCAAAACTACATTAACTTCTGGGACAAGTTTGAAAAGTCAAACTTCTTCTTAGAAAACATTCTAAACACCGCTGATAAGAAACGGACTTCTAGAAAAGTATCCTTCTTACTTGCCGCTCCACAACAAGATGGTGGCCAATGGGATATGCTTTGTGCCTTAGTTGAAAAATACGGGGTTGTTCCTCAATCAGCAATGTCTGAAACCTTTAACAGTAATAACTCTGCTGATCTAAACAGCGTTTTAAACTTAAAGCTTAGAAGAGATGCAATGATTTTGAGAAACCTCGTTAACGACGGTGCCGCAAAAGATAAAATTGCCGAAAAGAAGGATCAAATGCTTAACGAAATCTACCGCGTATTAGTATACGCCTTAGGTGAACCAGTTAAGAAGTTTGATTTTGAATACCGGGATAAGGATAACAACTACCATATCGCTAAGGACCTTACTCCTAAGAAATTCTACGAAAAATACATCAAGCTTGATTTGGAAGACTACGTTTCAATCATTAACTCCCCTACTGACGACAAGCCTTACAAGCAAACATACACTGTTGAATTGTTAGGAAACGTTGTTGGTGGAAGACAAGTTAAGCATTTAAACCTTTCAATCGATGACTTTGAAAAACTAGCTGTTAAGCAACTTAAGAATGGTGAAACTGTTTGGTTTGGTAGTGATGTTGGCCAAGCTTCCGACCGTCAACAAGGAATCATGGACGACAAGCTTTACTCCAGAGCCGAACTATTTGATACCGACCTTAGCTTAACTAAGGCTGAACAATTAGACTACGGTGAAAGTGTAATGGACCATGCAATGGTTATTACCGGAGTGGATTTAGTTGACGGCAAGCCAACTAAGTGGAAGGTTGAAAACAGTTGGGGTAAGAAAGTTGGAACTGATGGTTACTTCGTAATGAGTGAATCATGGTTCAGAAAGTTCGCTTACCAAGTTGTTATCAATAAGAAATACCTTTCAGATGAATTAAAGAAGGCCCAAGAAAAAGACCCAATCGTCTTAGATCCATGGGATCCAATGGGAACTCTTGCTTAATAACTGAAATTAAAATCGTTTTCCTGCTAGGCGGAAATAATCGAGACTTGCTCGGTTAGCTCCGCCTAGTTTTTATTTACAGGTAAAAGGGCCACCCGCCAGTTAAACTGGTAGGTGACCCTTATTATCTATAGGATTTGTTTATTAACAATGTTCAGTTGCCCATCCAATTCATATTGAATCGGGGCCCCATTGAGAACCTCAACCTTATCAATCGATTGATCGTCAATTCTTTCTAGATACTTAATTAACGCTCGTAGTGTACTCCCATGGGCAATCACCAGTTGGTTATGGTTATCCAACAATCGGGGCGCAATCGAATCCACCCAGTAAGGCATAATGCGTTCATACGCCATTTTGAGACTCTCTCCTAGCGGTTCTAACACCCCTAGTCGTTCGTAACGGTAATCATGGTCCCGCTGTTTTAAGAGTGGTGGGACCGCATCAAAGCTACGCCGCCACTGCACAAACTGGGCTTCCCCTACCCGTTGCTTAACAGCCTGCTTATTTTGCCCCCGAAGGGCTCCATAGTGCCGTTCATTTAGCCGCCATGACTTGTGTTCATCAATAAACGCTTGTTCAATCTCATCTAAAACAATATTGGTGGTGTCAATTGCTCGAATTAAAAAGGAAGTGTGAACATCACTGAACAAAGTCCCAGTTGCTCTAATCTTCTGACCAGCAACATGGGCTTGAGCAATTCCATTATCGGTCAATGGAACGTCATTCCATCCGGTAAAAACATTATTAGCATTGGCTAAACTTTCCCCATGCCGCATTAAAGTTAAAAGCACCATTAATCCCACACTTTCCATGTTAGTTATTCAATAGCATCCTTCATTTCAGAACGATTCGTTTTAGTCTGGTTACCCATAAAGGTAATGACCGAGCTAATCAAAATAATGATAATCCCAATGATTGTGTTAATGGACAGCGTTTCATGTAATATCAATAACGCTAAGATGGGGGCAAGCCCTGGCTTGATGAAGAAGACCAGTGACGCCATTGAAACTCCACCACGATCCATGGCTAAAAAGTAAAATGCAAATCCGCCTCCGGTAACACAAACACAAATAAATAGTAAAATCCAAAAATAATGGGGACTAACATTCTGTAGCACTGGAATATCAGCAAACGGTCTTGTGAAACTAGCAGCTTTTAGACCGTTTGAAACGAATGGAATTTTAGAAATTAAAGTTAACCCAAACAATTCAATCGAGCCAGCAATAAACGTGTAACAAGTCATTGTTAGTCCATCAAACCCACTTACCACTGAAGACCAGCGTGATACGATACTATAGAGCCCGAAGGTAACTGCAGAGCCCACCGCTAGTGAAATTCCCAACGGATTCGTAAGTTTAGTGGGGTTAACAATTACTAATAATCCCACTATTGATAATAGCATTGAAATCAAATTCAAGCGACCAATTCGTTCTCGTAAAATTATAAACGCAAATAACAATGCAAATACCGGATTACAACTGAATAATACGGCAACCGTTGCTGCTTCATCATGCTCAATTGCCAGTTGATAAAGTGTCATACTTACGATCACACATAGAAAACCAGTTAATGCAAATACTAAAAAATCCTTCTTGGTAAACTGCTGATCATTATCATGATTATGCTTGATTGCAATCGGGAGTAACACTAACCCCCCAATAAAAAATCGAATCAAATTTAACTGAATTGGTGAAAAAACACCCTGCACACTCTTTAGCGCAATTTCCATCGAACTAAACATGAAAGTTGAAATTAAAACATACAAAAGAGTCTTTCGCAAAACAAAGTCGCTTCCTTATCTAATATTGATTAATCTAAAACTTTTGGACCAACGTCATTAAAATTGGAATCACAATTAAGCTCAACAACGTTGTTTCAGTTACCATTAACGATGCGTACTTATCATCGGCATTGTATAGTTTAGAAACTACCGGTGCATTCGTCATTACTGGCATTGCTGATTGTAAAATAAACACCTGCTTCATTAAAATGGGCATCGAAGTAAACGTTACAAGCAATGTCATTAGCAAGGGAGCCATAATGAACCGACCTAATAAAATTCCCCAGTTAAGCCGGTTAAACTTAACGTCTTGAATGCTGACCTTTGAAACAGCGATTCCAATAAAGAGCATCGATAGTGGCGTAGTTAGGCCACCGACGTAGTCACAACTCTCTAAGAATGATTTCAAAATGGGGTGAACAATTTGAATTTTCGGAATGTCCAATAAAACCATAATTACAGCAACAATAAAGCCAAGCAATGGTGGCGAGAAAACTTTCCTTAGGGTTTGCTTTAAATTAAATTTACTATCAGCGTCCCCATCCCGTTGAATTAAATAGACCCCAAGCGTCCAAAAGAACGTCGTGTTAGCCATGTAGTAAACTAGCACGTATGGCAGGCTTCGGTCCCCAAATAACGCTAGGTTAACTGGGAGCCCAACGAAAACAGTGTTGGAATTAAAAAACATTGATTCAAAAAGGCCCCGGTGGTACTTAGCAATCCGTAACGCCCTTGCAACCGCCACTGAAATTCCAAATAAAATTAACATTGAGATTACTGGAAATCTCAAGTCCGGTAACGTATGTAAAAGGGTTTTGGCCGTAAACTTACTAGTAATTGTACTGATCATGTAAGCTGGTAAGGCAACCTGGGTAACAATCTTAGCAATAAGCTTAGTTGATTTATCATCAAACCAACCCCGCTTTGCTAGGAAGAATCCCAACAAAATCATTAGTAGAATCACAACGATTCCAGAAATACTATTCTCAAAAACTGCCAAATAAAACCACATCCAATCTTTAAATGTAAGTTAGAATTATAATTTGAATTATAGCATAAAATTAGCTAATATTTTTTATCCTGCTTGAATGTTAAATATTAAATTGATGTTAAATATGGCAATCTCGGTTGTGATTCAACTCGATTTTTCTTATAATGCAAACATATTGTTTAAAATCGAAACCAAAATATATAATGGGGTAAGTAAAATATGAACAATTCAAACGAAAATAATGATTATAAACGGCGTGAGGAGCGAACCCATTTTAAAAAACGGACTCATAAAAAATTATGGACGTTTATCATTATCTTATTGATTATCTTAACAGCTGGGCTAATTTACCTATATAACGCTTATAATAGCGCTCAGAAAACTTTTGATAAGACTTTCGAAGCTGGTGACACCCACAAGCTACGGAATGTATCTTCAGTAATTAATAAGGATAAACCCTTCTCAGTCCTCCTGTTAGGGACTGATACCGGGGCATTGGGTCGTGATGACATGGGTCGGACCGATACGATGATGGTTGTTACAGTTAACCCGAAGAAGGAAAACATTTCAATCACAAGTATCCCTCGTGATACCAA
Source organism: Lactobacillus sp. Sy-1 (assembly GCF_019303535.1). Lineage (GTDB taxonomy): Bacteria > Bacillota > Bacilli > Lactobacillales > Lactobacillaceae > Nicoliella. The sequence goes on from NZ_JACCIU010000001.1 coordinate 1,555,128, forward strand.
GGTTACCGTTCCTGGTGACTCCCAACCATACGAAAAGATTAACGCCGCTTATACGATTGGGGGTCCATCAACCGCCGTTCAAACGGTTCAAAACCTTCTAAACGTTCCAATTGATTTTTACGCCATCATTAATATGGGCGGTCTAGAAAAAATGGTCAATGCAGTTGGAGGAGTCGAAGTGAACCCGCCACTAACGTTTAAATATGGTAATGCTAACGTGGTGAAGGGCCAAAAAGTGACCTTAAATGGTAAGCAAGCACTTGATTATTCCAGAATGCGGCACGAAGATCCAACTGGTGATTACGGTCGCCAAAAGCGGCAACGAGAAGTTCTTCAAAAGCTAGTGCTTAAAGCAATGAAAATTTCTTCATTACCTCGTTACAAGGAAATTCTAGAATCACTTAATGGAAACCTCAAAACCGACATTACATTTAACGACATGGTATCAATGCGGGCCCGTTACGGGGATGCAACCCACCACATTAAATCAGATACCCTCCAGGGTGAGGATGCTACTATTGACGGAATTGATTACCAAGTAGCTCCCGAAAACGAACTATTACGGGTTTCAAACTACATCCGGAAAAACTTAAACCTAAGCTCAATTTCTAGTTTATCATCAACGCAAAGTTCAACCGATGATGATGGAAGCGGCACGGGAACGACTACGGATGGGACGTCGACTAGTACAGACGGTACTACTTCACAAACATATAATTCTAGTTCAACCACAACTGGATATTAAAAAATACCGATCAGGGTAATTTCCCTGGTCGGTATTTTATTTATCAATAATTATTTGGTAATTTCATCCATATCTAAGCCTAACGCTTCAGCAACTCGTTGACCATATTCATGATCAGCATTATAAAACTGACGGGTTTCTAAGACTTTATTTTCATGGCTTTTAACGGTTCCAAGGGTCCCCTTAATTGTATCAACCAAACGGTCTTGTTCTTCAGGTGTCATTACCCGATAAAGTGCTCCGGCATCTGAATAGTAATCTACATCATAGGTCTTGTAGTTGCCAGCATCCCCTTCAACCTTAAATGGCTTAATGTTAGCATGGGGATCTTCAACTGGGCCCCCTTCACCATTTGGTTCATAGTTAACGGCGTTGTCTTGACCTTGAGCCATGAATCCATCCCGTTCATAGTTTTTAGGACGGCCATTCTTAGGGCGATTAATTGGTAGTTGTTCATAGTTAGCCCCTAATCTGTATCGTTCTGCATCCTTATATGCAAATAAACGGCCTTGCAGTAGTTTATCTGGTGATGCTTCGATTCCAGGGACTAAGTTAGCAGGTGAAAAGGCAGCTTCTTCAACATCATCGAAGTAGTTCGTTGGGTTTTCATTTAAAGTGAATTCCCCAACTTCTTGAAGTGGGTAGTCAGCATGGTTTACTACTTTGGTAACATCAAAGATATCCTTCTTGTAGTTCAACCCTTCTTCGTAAGGAATGATTTGAACCATTACCTTCCACTTAGGGTAGTCACCCTTATCAATTGCATCGTAGAGGTCATGGAGTAAGAAATCGGTATCCTTGGAAGCTGTTTTCGCTGCAGTTTCGTTGGACATGTTTTTTACCCCTTGTTCGCTCATAAAGTGATATTTAACCCAAAATGCTTCGCCCTTAGCGTTCACCCATTTATAAGTGTGGCTACCATAACCATTCATCTCGCGATAACTAGCTGGATTCCCACGATCACCCATTAAGTAGGTAACCTGGTGAACTGATTCAGGAGAGTGCGCCCAGAAGTCCCATTGCATATCTTGGCTTCTTAAGTGGGTGTCTGGTTCCCGCTTTTGAGAGTGAATAAAGTCTGGAAACTTCAATGGATCGTTAACGAAGAACACTGGCGTATTATTTCCTACCACATCGTAATTTCCATCATTCGTGTAGAATTTTAATGCAAATCCCCGAACGTCCCGTTCAGTATCAGGGTAACCAGATTCACCAGCCACTTGTGAAAACCGAATAATCATTGGGGTTTCCTTGCCTGGTTTGCCGTTAAATAAATCAGCTTTAGTGTACTTACTCATGTCATGCGTGAGCTTAAAGACACCCTTAGCCCCAGCACCCTTGGCATGAACAACCCGTTCTGGGATTCTTTCCCGATTAAAATGGGCTAATTTTTCTAATAGTTGGTAGTCTTGCATTAAAACAGGGCCACGGTTTCCAGCTGTTTGCGAATGATTATTATCGGCCCATGGTTGGCCTTCAGCTGTTTTGATCTTATCTGTCATGTGAACCACTCCTTTTAATATATAAAACATCTGTTACAGATTAAATGGTAACACGGTGTCACTTTTTTAACAAATAAAAAGGCCACAAAAAAAGCTGAAGCTGATGTGCACTCTAAAGTTCATACATTAATATTTTATTTTTCCTAGGCGGAAAAGTTCCCGGTAATGGATAGGGGACTTCCTGCCTATTTTTTAGTCTGATTATAATTATCCTTAGATTCGTATGCAGTTTCCATTACTTCTGCTTTCATCATATGTAAAAATGATTCCATGGGAAAGTTATCTAAACAGTCACTCTTCCGAGACATACTATCGATAATTATAAATTGTATAATAGATCACTTTTCTAATTATGTTTATAAAAAAGGTATTCTATTTAACAGATTAGCTAAAATTAATAAAAATAAAGTTGATTTATTTTCAATACTTCCTCTTTACTAATTTTTATTTTATGCTAGGATGATATCATACTCGTTGTTCAAATTGTTTAAGACGCTGCTTATAAGAGCAGAATTATAGGTTAGAGTCCTGTACGGGTAATTTTTTAAAATGTGTGTTGCTTAAGGAGTTGTATGTATGAATTTACATGACTTTGTCAAAAAAAATTATGAAAACGGAAACTATGATTTTGCAAAGAAAAATTATGAGAATTATAATTTTTCTGGCGGAATCCCCCAAGGTGTAAACTACAACATGTTTCGCCATCAAAGTAAAGATTTCCAATTAGGATATAATCAAGCATTAAATGATTATAAAATTCGTAACAAATTTAAGCACTACCCTGTAAAACTAATTTATTTAATTAATATGTTATTCAATAACAGAGCAATAGAAATTTATAATTTTGTAAAAGGATACTCGCTAGCAAAAAATACATTAAGAAGAAAAAAAGCTCATTTATAATGCTTAAATAATTTTGATTCCAATTATTTAATAAACGATTATAACCAAGTACAACACCCCTGATAAAAGAAGAAATTCATCACAACTAATCATAAAACAGCCCACAGAGGAGAGGACACTAATGTTCAATTCTGTGGGCTTTAAATTTATCCAAAGGATTGTCAAATCATTCAACTTTATCTAACCATATGTAACCCCTCCTACCAATATAGTTAGACATCCTCTTATATGGATTCTTTGCGTCTTATTCAATCTAGTTATTTAACCGATTCAACAAACACTAATGTAATTATAGATCATTTTGATATAGACAACAGCGACGTTACAACTGATGCTAGACTATATTTAGCCATACAAAAACACCCCTAAGTTTTGTACAAACTTAGGGGTGCAGTGCAAAAACGTAAAATTACGTTTCAGCTTTTTAATTAGTGCGGCCAAGAGGACTCGAACCTCCACCGGGAAAACTCCCGACAAGATCCTTAATCTTGCGCGTCTGCCAATTCCGCCATGGCCGCATGTGAAAATCAACATATATAAATATATCAAATTTTCACGGAATAAGCAACTATTTTTTTAGAATTATTCTCCACGAACGGTTGCCCCTTCACGGTCTAAAGCCATTACGCGAACCTTTCCTTCCAATCGTTTATCAGTTCTCAACTGATCCCGGAGCTTGATTAGTTCATCCCGTTTGCCAAGGGAAACAATGACCGGACCACTTCCACTAATAAAGGTTCCATAAATGCCCAATGCATGGGCTGCAGTCTGAATTAAATCTAAATTATCCTGATCGCGTTTTAGGTTCTGTTCCCCAAAATAACGGCCCTCAATTAGGGTTGATGCAACCGGCCAGTTATCAGTCATTAACGCAGCTAATAGTAGGTTCGCGTCGTTACTATTTGCTAATGCCGTCTGGCTATCAATTTGCGTGGGGAGTTCAATTTTACCCACTTTTCCGCGGGGCATTATAAACATTAATGCGGAGATGTCTGGCATTTTAGTTTTAATTGCGGTCAGCTTTTCGTTATGAACCTGTGAAACCGTTAATTCACCTAAAAATCCAGCAGCTACGTTTTCTGAATGCCGCTCCATTTTATTCGCAATCTGCATTTGATCATCTATGGAAAGTTTTAAGTCCCCCAATGCATTTGCAATTTTTATTCCAACAATCACAGCAGTGGTACTAGAACCGAGGCCATGCTCTACTGGAATATCGGACATTACCGTTAGTTGATGGGGATGAATTTTCGGATCTAAATTCAAAATTGTTTGAACAATTAAGTTATTTTCATCATGAGGAATATTTTCGCCCAGTGCGTGGTTAACCCGCCAATAATCAGTTTCTTCTTCAACAATTACAGTGTAATAGAGGTGCAACGCCAAACCAAACGAATTAATTCCTGGTCCTAAGTTAGAAACAGTTGCTGGAACTCGAATAATAATTTTTCCCACTGCGAAAATCACTCCTTAATTATCTTTTTGCAATTAATTTTAACTTACCACGACACTTCCCGCAAACAAACTTACTCGTATTCACCAATCGGTTGCGGCGGTATTGATAATGACATTTTAAACACTCATAGGTGTACTTAGGTTGATCAACTCGGGGAGCAAACTTCAATCCACCCACAGCAGCCAAGAGTTGTTTAAACTCCTTTGTCCGGTGTTGACCACTAAAGCCAGCCAAGTGTAAGTGATAGTGACAAAGCTCGTGTTTAATTACGCCCACCAAAACCGCCTTAGAAAAAACAGTCAGCATTTTAGGGTTAATATCGATATCGTGAGTTTTTAAATAGTAGCGGCCACCAGTTGTTTTTAACCGGGGATTAAAGTAAATCCGGTGCTTAAAAGAACGAGCAAAATATTTTTTGGATATCTGCTCGCATAATCGTTGTAATTCTTGATTGGACAATAATAAGATCTCCTCTTTAGTTATTAATGTAAAATACGCGATAATATTATTATCCAGTTACTAAAAAAACGGGTTTCCCCGCCTTAATTAGCCCACTAAAATTTTTTGGGTGTATTTAATTACTCGTGCAACACTATCGCTTTGAGCGTCTTCAGAATCCTTGAAAGCTCCCTTATCGACCGTGTTATCATCAGGGTTGATACTATCAACCATTTCTTGGCAAGCATCAGCATAATCAGAGTATGCACCTACCAATAACTTGTGCTTTCCAATAATTCTAGCTGGAACTCCTAGAACTTTCAACTTGCGGAGGGTTTCCTTATAAAAAGTAGTCCCATTTTGAAATTTTTCCTTAGTTTCTGCTAGGTTAATTTTGGATAAATCATCCTTATCCAATGCTTTTTTTAGTGGTTCATAGTACTTGGAAAGCTTTTCTCCAGTCTTATCTGTTTCCGTAATTAATTGTGAAACAGTTGGTGCATAGTTACTCATTTTTGCGCCCTTCATATTTATTAACTCCTTTTATTTCCAAAATGTGGAATAGATATTTACAGGTAATTCCCGTTTGTGTTCAGTCTTAATATACCAGTTTTCAATTGTTTCTGCAGCCTTTTGACTAACATCCTTGCCTTCAAGGTAGTCATCGATGTCCGAATAACGAACCCCTAGGGCTGCTTCGTCAGGCAACGCCGGCCGATTATCTTCTAGGTCAGCAGTTGGTACCTTCGTGTAAAGATGCTTAGGCGCATCCAATGCTTCCAGCATCATTTTCCCCTGGCGCTTATCTAGTCGCCATAATGGGGTAATGTCTGCGGCTCCATCACCATACTTAGTGTAAAAACCAGTGACTGCTTCTGCAGCATGGTCAGTTCCAACTACTGCTCCAGCGGTTTCTCCGGCAATTGCATATTGGGCAATCATTCGTTCGCGAGCTTTAATGTTCCCCTTATTAAAATCACTAACTGGGAACCCAGCTCCTTCAACTGCACTTACTGCAGCATCCGCCATTGGCTTAATGTTGACCCGCACGGTTTGGTCTGCCTGCATGTATTCAATTGCATCCATTGCATCAGCTTCATCAGCTTGTTCACCATAGGGAAGCCGAACCGCAATGAATCGATAGTCATCATTACCAGTCTCCGTACGTAATTCACTAATTGCCATTTGGGATAGTTTACCTGCTAATGTAGAATCCTGCCCACCAGAAATGCCTAGAACTAGCGTTTTTAAAAATGAATTTTGCTTAAGATAATCCTTTAAAAATTCAACGCTATTTCTAATTTCTTGGTGCGGATCAATCACTGGTTTTACCTTTAAATCAGCAATAATTTTCTTTTGTAAAGGTCTCATTATTTTGCCCCCCAATTGAAATTTAGTAGTCTAGTTTTTGAACGTAGTCATGAACCTGTTCAATCAAATTCATCTTATTATCCCAACACTTCTTGGATAAGTCCACTGGATAATCCTGTGGATTTAACTGCCGTTTGTATTCAGGCCATAGTGAAGCTAGTGCCTGACTTGCGTGTTCTTGAATCTGATCTAATGATGGCGCATTGTAAACTTGTTTTCCATCTTCAAAGATTGGCTTTAGGATGGGGGTTGCTTCAAAATCAGTCAAGGTCTTATTAATGTAGGTAAACTGCGGATGGAACATGTAAAGGCTGTCTTGGTTTCTAGGATCCTCATCACTTAACGCCACGTAATCACCTTCTGATTTTCCATCAGAATGCTTATTAATCCGCCAGACCTGCTTTTTGCCGGGAGTGGATACCTTTGCAGCGTTATTAGAAATTTTAATCGTATCCCGCATGGTTCCATCTGCCTGTTCAACGGAAACCATCTTATAAACTGCCCCGAGGGCTGGTTGATCAAAGGCGGTAATTAGCTTCGTCCCGACTCCCCAAACATCAATCTTAGCATCTTGCATCTTTAAACTAGTAATCGTATTCTCATCAAGGTCGTTTGAAGCAATAATCTTAGTATCCTTAAAACCGGCGGCATCTAACATTTCACGAATCCGCTTGGAAAGATAAGCCATATCACCAGAATCAATTCTAACCCCGGAAAAGTTAATCTTATCGCCCATTTCCTTAGCGACCCTAATCGCATTCGGAACCCCACTCTTAAGTGTGTCATAGGTATCCACCAAAAAGACGCAGTTCTTGTGGGTTTCAGCATATGCCTTAAACGCATCGTAATCATGTCCAAAGGTTTCAACTAGTGAATGGGCATGGGTCCCACTGATTGGAATCCCAAACGATTGACCAGCTAACACGTTAGAAGTGGAATTAAAGCCCCCAATGTATGCCGCTCTAGTTCCCCAAAGGGCAGCGGATGTTTCTTGAGCCCGTCTAGAACCAAATTCCATTAGCGAATCGTTACCAACTGCCTGTCTAATCCGGGATGCTTTCGTAGCGATTAACGTTTGATAGTTAACGATATTTAAGATGGCAGTTTCTACTAACTGACATTCAGCAAGACTACCTTCCACCTGCATGATTGGTTCGTTATTAAAAACCAAATCACCTTCCTGAGCGGATCGAATGGTTCCCTTAAATTTAAAGTTACGTAAGAAATCTAAAAATTCAGAAGTGTATTCACCATGCCCACTTAGGTATTGAATATCAGCATCTGTAAAATGAAGATTATTAATATAATCAATTACATGCTCTAGTCCAGCAAAAACTGCATAACCATTTTCAAACGGCATCTTTCTAAAGAAGACTTCAAAAACCGCTCGGCGATTTTGCATTTTTTTAGAAAAATAAGTCTGCATCATATTGATTTCATAATCATCAGTATGAAGCGTTAAATTTGTATAGTCTTTTAGTGACATCTGTATTTACACCTCAAAAATAATCTTTGATAAACAAATTCAATCAATTATAATTAACATTATACATTGAAAGGATGGTTTTATTGAACGATAAGCTAAAAACGACCTCAATTTTAAATGTTTCATATATTAATACTAACTTTACCTATTTTTTACAAATTATTCAAGCTAGAATTAACCAAAGAGAAAACACCTTTATCGCTACCGTAAATCCCGAAATTGCTTACTACGCCCACCAAAACCCCAAATATCAATCAATCTTATCAAGTGCTGACTTTGTCACTCCTGATGGAATTGGCATTATTAAAGCGTCAGAAATGATCGGGCAACCAATTCAGGAACGCATTACTGGATTTGACATCTTTAAAGCTCTCCTAGAGTGGGGAAGCCAAAATAACAAGTCCGCATATTTTGCAGGGGCAAAACCCGACGTAATTAACGATTTAAAGGTTGTTTTAAAATCACAATATCCAGGCATTAAAATTAGCGGGATTCGTGATGGCTATTTTAAATCGGATCAAGAAGTCGCATCAGAAATTAAAGATCAACAACCTGATATGGTCTTTTTAGCATTAGGGTCTCCCAAACAAGAAGCATTTATTGCGAAGTATCGACACTTAAATAACGGATTATGGATTGGATTAGGCGGTAGTTTTGACGTCCTCTCAGGCAATGTAAAACGGGCGCCGCAATTTTGGATTAACCACCACTTAGAATGGCTCTATCGGTTAATTAAGGAACCTAGTCGCTTACCTAGGATAATGATCATTCCCAAGTATTTAAAATTAGTTCGTAAATCAAAATAAAGTCGTAGTTGATGAAAAGTTCAACTACGACTTTATTTTTCGAGATAAAATTCAAATCGTTTCCCTACGTACTGTGTCCGAACGTATTCAAATGGTAATCCATTTTGTAAATAGGTAATTTGACGTAACTGTAGAATAGAATCACCCTTCTTTACATCCAGGTAATTAGCAATTCGTTCAGAAGCTAGCATCGCTGAGACCGTTTGATGCGCTTTTCTTGGAATCAGGTCCTTTTTCTCTTCAAGGGCACGATATAATGAACTAGTAACATCTGACTTACTAAGCCCATCCACAATTCGCTCGGGGACGGTAGCAACTTCAAAGCAAATTGGCACTCCATCACCATAGCGAATTCTCTCCATTCTTAATACCTTGTCATCTTGATTGATCTTTAGCTTTTCCATTTCACTAAGTGATGGTGCCATTACGTGATAAGAGATGGTTTTGCTATCTGGCTGTTTCCCCTGAGAGACCATAATATCAGTAAAACTAGTAACTCCGGACATTTTTTCTTGAACCTTTGAACTAGCAACGAAAGTTCCAGAGCCAACATGTTGTTCTAAAATTCCTTCATCAACTAGTGTCTGTATAGCCTGTCTCAACGTCATCCTGCTAACGTTAAAATAACTAGCAAGCTCGCGTTCAGAAGGAATCCGATCACCGATTAACCATTCTTTATCTTCAATTTTGCGTTTAATGACATTATGAATTTGAATATAAATAGGCGAACTCAAGTTATCAATCCCCTCTAATTTAAATTATTATCACCATTATAAAACAACTGCACTAAAAAAGCTGATTAACATATTAGTTAATCAGCTTTAAGATTGGGCTAGCTGGGTTCGAACCAGCGCATCACGGGATCAAAACCCGTTGCCTTACCACTTGGCTATAGCCCAATAATATGGAGGGGAGTGGATTCGAACCACCGAACCCGAAGGAGCGGATTTACAGTCCGCCGCGTTTAGCCAGACTTCGCTACCCCTCCGAAATGTAGAAGTATCGTATCAAACGACAATTAATATAATACCTAAATACAGCCTAATAGTCAATAGCAAATTATGATTTTTTTGCAATTTAATGAACTAAGTGGCTATATTTATGCCGGCTGCAGGACTTGAACCTGTGACCCTCGGTTTACGATACCGATGCTCTACCAGCTGAGCTAAGCCGGCATGAAATATAACAGAAAAGTGCTAACCAAAGTTAGCACTCTATCAAATTATAACTCCGGCAGGCGGGCTCGAACCGTCGACAACCTGATTAACAGTCAGGTGCTCTACCAACTGAGCTATGCCGGAATAA